>CBDDDG010000014.1:0-265235 GCA_965226555.1 Salinispira sp.
ATCTCGAGAGTCTTGTCCAGACCAAGAATCGGAATCACAACAAAATCATTGGAACGCAGGTGCAAAAGCAGTTGAAGGCGGAAGTTGGCGGGAAGTACAGCCTGCCGACGATTATCAAGACGCTAAAGCAGATAGGGGCGCAGAAAACAAAGAAGCCGAAGGCGCGGCCCAAGAGAGATTTGCGGGAGGTAACCGACAGGATGAAGTTCGGCGAGTGCATTCAGATTGATATCAAGTATCTGACGGACATTCCCGCTATGCGGTTTTCTCAGAAGTGTTTAGACGTTCCGAAGTACCAGATAACTGCCCGGGATCGGGCGACAGGGGCTCTGTGGTACGCCTTTGCCAATGAGAAGAGCAGTATGGTAACAACCTTGTTCGCCGAGTACCTGCTGGAGCACCTGCGGAATCATGACGGAGACCTTGCCAAGGACATAACGGTTCAGACCGATAACGGGGCAGAGTTCACCGTTCGACATCTGAGCAAAACCCGAACATCGGGGTTTGAGCAGGCGCTCATACAGGCGGGTGTCGAGTATCGGCGTATTCCGCCCGGGCATTGCACATGGAACAGTTCTGTCGAGTCCTCGCACCGGCTCATTGAGGATGAGTTCTACAGTCAGGTGATGAATCCAAAGCTCAATGAGTTTCTTAAGGAAGCCGAGGAGTATCAGATAGATTTCAATTACCGGCGGTTCAACACCTACCGAAAAGGGACTCCGCTGGATCTTTTGAGGCAACGGAATACCAATGTGGATAGTGATATTCTCCGGCTCAAGCCGATCATAATGGAGCAACGGCTCACACGGCCGACGCTTGAGCGATGGAGGGCTTGGCACTCGGAAGAAATGATCGCATAATAGGTCAAAGTGGGGTCTGTTCAAACCTTAATATCCCAGTGTATTTTTTTCAGGGAATTGATATATTTCAGAAACATGCTATAATGGATAATCCCAAGATTGAAGCTAAAAGGTGGGTAGTAAACGTTAAGAACGAAAAATACTGGGCAATATTTAAGGCAGAAATAGAAACAGATTTTTATTTTGATTTGATAGAAAATGTGAAACATAAACGGATATTTTCAAAACTACGAGATTCTATTTTAGAACAATATGAAAAAGAGAAAAAATCAGTAGGGTGGATTCCCCTAGAGTTTTCTGATAAGATTGTATATAATCATATATACAAGACAATGAAGAGGAACAATAAGAAACTGGATCTAATTCGGGCAATAGTAACTGCCGATAAATATAAAGGATACCATTCATATACCGTGCTTCGATTACAGGCGCAGGTTTGTGTAAAGAATATAAATTGCATAAAGCAGAATTCAGTAATAGCTTTGGGAGGCACGTAATGGATTATGGAACAGAATTATTGGAATTGGCTCTAAAAGAGTTTAATCAGCTAACATCAGAAGAATTTTCTCAGTTATGCGCAGAATCCTTAGATAATGAAGAATCTGACACTCGCATTTACATTCCGCCTGATTTTGATCAAATTGTCCCAGAAGAATTTTCTCAGTTATACAGCCATACACCAGTTGATATTCTACTTGTTGAAAACAAGAACCATGATGTTAAAATTGGTAGTGCAGTAGTTGGTAAATATATAAATAAAGGTTCAGTGACATCAGGGGCGAAGAGTAAAACATACGCTATGGCAGCATAAATTATGAAAAAGAGTGATTTTCAATTTTTAGGATATAAAATTACCAACATCACGTATGAAGCGAATACGAGCTTTGGACAAGCAGAAGAGAAACTTGAACATAGTGTTAATATAGAAAATAACTTTGATTCAGAGCAACCGCGTGCTGTAGAAGTGGTTTTGAATATTACGGTTAAGGCTGAATCAGGAAACATGAGTTTTTACTTGCAGCTACGAGGCGCATTTTTAGGAAATGACGCTATGTCTCAGAAAATTTTTGAAACGTTTGCAAAACAAAACGGCCCGGCAATCCTTTACCCTTTTGCGAGAAGTCTTATAGTCAGCTACACTTCGCAGGCAAATATACAACCAATTATGTTACCCGTTATGAATTTTGTTATGGACAAACCAACGTAATTCTTGACAGAGTTCCCCAACATTTTTTTGAACTGTGAGAAACTTTTCCAATGCAAAAGTTTCTGTGATACACATTCATAAATCCGCAGATAAGAGAAAACACCGCCGTTGCCATCCGCGCACAGCCCCTTGAACTCATTGAAGGAACAGACCCACACACCATCCCGCAGCCCAATACGCTCCATATCGGCCGGCATTGCCTCTGTCACCAACACCCCAATATCCGCATTTTTATCTCGAATATCTGTTTTGAACTTCTCAATCCATGCGGGCTGGAAACTCTTCGTGCGCTTGCTCTCGTAATAAATTGTCCCGCAATTCCGGCGATGGTGCGTATGAACCGTTTGCAGACAGTCAGCGCCCCGCTCGCCCTTCTTAATCTCTTCATCAAGCTGATGATACAGAATCTCATTTACATCAATGTCCTTACCACAGTTGGGACAGCGTATCTTGTTCGTCTCATTATTCATCTTTCATCCATGCCCCTTCATCACAATGCAGAATTATTGTACAAACTTTTGCAAAATGCAAAACTTTCTTGTATTATACACAGAAATATAACAAAGTTTTGACTGAATGTTCCAACAGGCGGGAAGGAAACATGGCAATAGAAAAAGTCCTTATTATTGCGAATCCTCAGAAGGCTGAAGCAGAAGATCTGGCGAAGGAAATGCAGATGTTTCTGCGCGGGAGAAATGTGCATGCCGATATTTCTGAATTTTCCACCCAGTTTTCCAGTTATGGAAATTTGGATATACACTCCGATTATAATTTAGTAATAACTCTCGGAGGAGACGGGACGGTGCTCTCTGCAGCGAGAAAGGTCGCGCCGACACCAATTTTTCCCATTAATCTTGGAAATGTCGGTTTCATGACAGAGGTTAAAAAAGAAGCTTGGCAGTCGGATCTGGAGCACATTCTCGCAGGAGAAATACGGACAGTTGAACGCCACATGCTTTCATTTTCTCTTATACGGAACGGCAGAATTAATAGGACAGGAGATGCGCTCAATGATGTTGTCGTTTCAGCATCGGGAATTTCCAAATTGTTAAATCTCACTGTTCACATTGATGATGTTGAGCGTATTGAATATCGGGCGGATGGTATTATTTTCAGCACATCAACGGGGTCTACCGCGTACTCAGCGGCCGCCGGCGGGCCAATTCTTCACCCAGACCTAGCCGCAATCATTCTGAACCCCATATGCCCCTTCACGCTCTCGCATCGTCCTCTTGTGCTTCCGGCATCGGCAAAACTGCGCGTGGAAATACAGTCCTGGCAGCGAACCGATCTCATGCTCTCGGTAGATGGTCAGGAAAGTTATGAACTGCTCCCCGGCGATGAATTGGGCATTAGCAGTTCCGAAACATCTGCGAAAATGCTATACTCACGGAATCGGAACTTCTACGAAGTTCTTCGCAGCAAGTTAAATTGGGCTGGCGGCTCCGAGTGAACAATGCCATGATTGAAGAATTATATATTGAAAATTATGCACTCATTGAAAAACTCACCCTCCGTTTTTCGCCAGGGATGAACACCCTCACCGGTGAAACCGGAGCGGGAAAGAGCATACTTGCCGGCGCCCTGAGCCTCCTTCTGGGAATGACGGCAAGCACCTCATCCGTACGGAAAGGCGCACAGCAGGCTGTTGTGACCGCCGCATTCCTGCTCCCACCCGCCGCTGCGAGCCCACCAGCGAGCGCTGCCGCGGGCACTGGCATCAGCCCAAACCCACCCGACGCTGCGAGCCCAAGCCCAAACCCACCTGCGAGCGAGGGCAGGAGCTGGCTTGAGGCGCACGACATTGAAATTGAAGATGATCGGGTCATCATTCGCCGTATTGTCAAGAGTAGCGGTAAGGGGAGCGCCTACATTCAGGGCATACCGGTCAGCCGGCAGCAGTTGCTCACCTTTACCTCGTTGCTTGTCGATATGCATGGACAGCATGAGCACCAAAGCCTTTTCAACATTCAGTATCACAGACGCTTTATCGATGCCTTCGGCAATACCCGGGAACTCTGTCAGAAAGTGCATCGGGAATTTCTCTATCTCAGTGAAAAAAAAGAAGAACTCGCATCTCTCAAAAAGGAGCGGCAGACTCGGGAACGCGAAGCTGAACTTCTCCGTTTTGCCATAAAAGAAATTAATGAATTTGATCTGCAACTTACTGAGGATGATGAACTCAATAAGGAACAGCAGAAGCTGCGACAATATGAAACCCTTTTTTCTCACATCGATACTGCCTATTCCGAACTTCGGAACAGCGGTCCTGCCCTCAGTGCTGTGTATAACAGTATGAATGCGATGAAAGCTGCCGCCGCCATCGATCCCGACCGGAGGGAAAACGCGGAACGCCTCGAATCGCTCTATTATGAACTGGAAGATATTTCTTCGCAACTCAGTATGTATAAGAGTGGTTTGAGTTTTGAGCCTGATCGCCTGCGGTTCATAGATGATCGCCTTGCGGATATATCCCGTTTGAAAAAAAAGTATGGACCCGGCATTGCCGATGTGCGCGAGTATGCGGAGGAAGCTGTGCGGAAACTTGAGCGGCTTACCCATGCCGAGGATTACACACATGAGTTACTTCAGGAGATAAAGACGGCAGAGAAAACCCTCATGGAACATGCTGTTCATCTCTCGCAGAAACGAAAAGCCGCAGCCGCCATTCTGGAAGAGAAAATACAAAGAATTCTGCCTGCGCTCGGGATGCCCCGAGCGGTATTCAAGGTGCGTATTGCTCAGCGGTTTTCTGCGCAAAAAGTTCCGGTCTGTAGTTCTTCAGGCATAGATCGAATTGAATTTCTCCTCTCTGCAAATAAGGGAGAATCTCTGAAAGCGCTTAAGGACATTGCTTCAGGCGGAGAAATTAGCCGGGTTATGCTGGCAATTAAAAACATTCTTGCCGAGAGCGATGCCATTCCCACCCTTGTTTTCGATGAAATTGACGCCGGTATCGGCGGGGAGGTCGGAAGGGCGCTTGGTGAACATTTAAAGAAACTCTCGAAGCACAAGCAGATTCTCTGCATAACACACCTCGCAACTATTGCAGCCTATGCCGATACGCATATTCTGGTGAGTAAAAGCGAAATTGGCGAGAGAACAATTACTGAAACACAGGAAATTCACGATCAGGCTCGTGTAAGCGAAATTGCGCGGATGCTCTCAGGAACCGCTGACGCTGATGTGAGCCTGCGGCATGCCGGAAAATTGCTTGAAGACAGCTCCGGAATGAGCGGATAATCTGCGGGAAAAAATTTCTGCTATGTAATTTTTATTATGTAGAAACTTTTGCATAAAGCAAAAGTTTCAGATCGAGGATGCTTTCTTTTGCTTAGCATTCTCCAATTTTATAGAAAGTTTTGCATTTTGCAAAACTTTCATGTATTGTAAACTATACTTCTGGGTGAGGGTGCAATGCGTTTTCCAGACGAGAGTTTAAATATATATTTGGATAATAATGCAACAACAAAATTACTCCCTGAGGTTCGTACTCGAATTATGGAAATAATTTCAGAATCGTACGGAAATCCTTCGAGTCCGCATTCCTATGCTAATTTTTCAAGGAAGATAATTGAAGATTCCCGTAATCAGATTGCTGAAATTCTTAATTCTGATTCACGAAAAATTTTATTCACATCTGGCGCAACTGAATCAAATCGTTCAGTATTTTATCAACTTACGCGAGCCCCCGCACATCAAAAGGCTATTATTACCACACCCTCCGAACATGCATCGGTGAAATTTAATAGTCAGCTACTTAGCACTCAGGGATTTAAGGTAATCGAATTATCAATCAATAATAACGGGGTAATAAATATTTCTGAATTGCGGAAAATCTTTGAAACAGAGGATGTTGCTTTAGTTTCTGTAGGTTGGGCGAGTAATGAAACCGGAGTCATTCAGCCTGTCAATAAGATTGGGGAGCTTTGTTCTCAATATAATGCCTATTTTCATTGTGATGCTTCTCAGTATATCGGGCGAGGAACAATTGATCTGAAGAAGGTAAAAATTGACTTTCTTTCCTTTACCGGACATAAGCTTCACGCTCCGCAGGGAATTGGGGTTCTGTATATCAGGAGTCCTGAGAGATTTATTCCATTGTTTGGTGGCGGAGAGCAGGAATATAGGATGAGAGCTGGTACTGAGAATATTATTGGAATTGCGGCCATTGGAAAAGCCATTGAGATAAGGAGGAAGAAATTGAGGGAATCTATTGATTATCTGAGAAAATTGCAGAGCTATTTTGAAGGTCGAATGAAAAGCCTTATATCCGATCTTTGTGTGAATGGTGAATCAACGAACAGAACCCCTAATACTTCAAGCATAACCTTTGAAAAAATTGATGGGAGAGCTTTAATGGGGCAGTTGGATATGGTTGGTATTTATTGTTCTCAAACGTCTGCTTGTACGAGTATGATTCCCGAACCCTCTGAAACTCTATTAGCAATGGGGTTAACGGTTGATGAGGCCTTTGCCTCTATAAGATTTAGTTTTGCGGTTGATAATACCCGGAAAGAAATTGAAATAGCGGTTGGTGTGATTGCGGATAAAGTTAAGAACATAAGAAAATTTTACGATTTACGGAAGGCAGTATGAGGTTTGGTGGTCATCAGACTTTTGCCATTCGCGATGGATGGCTCTATAAGGGGCTGGAATTGCTATCAGAGAAAGATGAAGCATATAAATTAACACATGAATTTGCAATGGATTATCTCGGAGTCGGTCGAAACATGGCAAAATCGATCAATCATTGGTTATTGGCCACAAGGTTAGCGGAGAGAACCGAAGTAAAACATAATAACGGTGAGAATGAGATTACAACGAGGGAACTGAAAATCTCTGAGTTAGGGAAGCTTATTTGGGAACATGATCCGTATTTTATGAACATCAATACATGGTGGATCATTCATATAAATCTTGTTAATAATCCTGAATACACTGCGTCATGGCATTGGTTCTTTAATAAGTTTTTATCTGATCGGTTCCAGAAAGAAACTTGCTACATTGCGCTCGAACGTCATGAAAAAATCAATAGCGCGCGTGTACCATCCCGTACTACCTTAGAGAGAGACATTAGTTGTTTATTGTCGACATATTCTGAGAACATTCCGTCAAAACGAAATGATCCTGAAGATGAAATAGAATGTCCCTTAGTTGAATTAGGATTGATGAAATGTTTTCGAAATTCCGGTTTTTTCGAAATAAATCGCAGTCTAAAAAATATTCCATTGGAAATTTTCTTGTATGCTCTGAGTTGCGCTCATAAGGAAATAGAGAATAGTGAATATTCTACTATCTCATTTTTTCCAATGATTAATCTTGATAATAGTCCGAGCAAAATTTTTCTGCTATCTAATGAAGGAATATTTGAACTGATAATGAAGCTATCTGAGGAGGGTGATGATGTCAGCTTATTCGGAGCAGCCGGAGAGAGGTTGCTGCGCTACAGGAATGAGGAACCATACCATTGGGCCGAAAAATATTATTCAAGAGTAGAGTGAGTACGATGCTATATGATAGCTCAAAAAATAGATTATAGTATTCAATCAATTTTACGATCCATCAATATTCTTTATGACGCAGAGTATGTAGAACGTATAGCTCATTTCCAGCCGACAAGCAAGGCAGTTATTTTGCTGGAGTCGTTACTTGCATTGAAAAAAGAGCGGGCTTTTTTCATTTCAGCTCCTTATGGTTCAGGCAAGTCTATAACGAGTACATATATACTCCACGCGATAGAAAATCGGCCTCAATCAAAAACAATTTTGTCGGAACTCAATACTCGGGTAATGAATATCGCTCCGAGGGTAGGGGAATTTCTGAAAAATAGGGAGAATGGCAACGATAAAGGTATTGTCATTGCTCTCCGGGGATATCAGGAAAACTTGGCGCAGTCAATTAGGGAATCCTTACAGGATTCTTTTACCCGACATGGTTATGAGGATCGCATTGTACATCAGTTCGAGTCTCTTAATTTCGATGCTCTTGTTTCCCGCCTTCCCCTGTTGAATGAATATGTGAAAGATTTTCCTGTTGATCGGATTTCATTTATTTGGGATGAATTTGGACGACACATTGAAGGCCTTATTGAAAGCGGCCAACCTTCGAGATTAAATGAACTGCAAACATTGGCGGAATGTGCCAGCAGGTCTGCTTCAATCTCCATTACAATAGCCCCGCTCCTCCATCAGAATTTAATAAATTACGCGGGTAAAACCCCACAATCGGTGAAGCAGGAGTGGAGAAAGATCGGAGGACGTTTTGAAACAATTCAGTACATTGATGATTCAAAAGAGATTTACACACTCATTGCCAACGTAATTAATAATTTGGCACAAACCGAAAAATCTAATGTTAATTTTCAGCAAGTAATATCAGTTTTTCATCAAAACAAGATAATGAATGATTTTTCTTCAGGGGAGCTGTTTGAGATTTTTTCAAAAAGCGCTCCGTTAACTCCGGCTGCTCTATTCATTCTCCCAAAACTTTCATCGCGAATTGCCCAGAACGAAAGAACTCTATTTACATTCCTCAATGCGGTAAATTTTTCAGAAAGTATTCATGGAGGAATACTTTACGATTATTTTGCTCAAAATATGAGTCAGGATACAACGGTTGGGGGAGTTTTCCACCAGTGGTCAGTAACAGAAAGCGCGTTGAGTAAGGCAGAAAATGAACTTGAAATTGAAATTCTAAAAACCTTGAGTTTGTTAAACATTGCCATGGCGATAAGTAAAGGGAGAGTGTCAAAAGATTTATTACGAATCACCGTTTTACGTTCGAATATAAACAAAAAACAAGTTGATGATGCAATTGAATCATTGTTGAAGCGTAAATTGCTCCTTCATCGAAAAAATACTGATTCCGTAACAATTTGGCATGGAACTGAAGTCGATTTATTTTCACGGTTACAGGAAGAGAAGGAGCGGCTTTCAGGATCATTTGATGTAATTGAGTTCATAGAAACACACTTTGAACCTGTTCACTGGAAGCCAGTTGAGTATAACAGTAAATTTAGAATTCACCGCTATTTTCGTAGTGAGTATATTGGCTATGAGCGCTTGCGTGAACTAAGATCTGAAGGCATAGATAATATGTTTTCGGAGACAAAAGATGATGGACGAATATTTTTTTATCTTCCCGCTTCAGATGATGAACTGAAAAAAGGTCGAAAATTAATTCTTGAGAACGGAGGTAACAAACGAGTACTGTGGGCACTTCCGAGAAAAAAACTCGAACTGCATGAAATCGCATTAGAAGTTGCCGCCTATTTATTGATGTTAGAGGATACTGCATTAATCGAATCGGATCCATACCTGAAAACAGAAATGCATCATTTACTTGATGATGCTATGGAATATCTTCAAAAATTGGTTGAAATTGTTACCGTTCCATCTTTGCGAGGTCCAATTTTTCTCCATGAAGGTAAGACAATTGAGCAACGTTCGCCTAGGGAACTGAGGCAGTATTTATCAACAATTATGAAAGATGTTTTCTCAGATACACCAAGACTTAATAACGAAATGATCGTCAGACAACACCTTCGTCCAGCGCTCGTTAATGGAAGAAAGAAATTTCTTTTTGCCGTTCTCGAAAGTACCGGAGCAGAGAGATTAAATCTTGAGGGATATACTCCTGATGTATCGATTTTTAGATCACTTTTATTAAATTCGGGCTTATATCGGCAGAGATATAACGAAAAAACACGTCTGAATTGGGGATTTGCGCTTCCTGAAGAGCTTGAGGATGGGGGATTAGCCAAGATATGGAAAAAATTTCAAGATTTTTTCACTGATCCGGGAGAAAATAAGTCATTTTTCAAATTTTTTGAAGAACTAAAAGCACCCCCGTATGGACTTCGCAAGGGTGTTGTTCCTGTTTTTCTTGCCAGTGCCCTTCGCTCATTTCCCAGTGTTTTATCGATAACGCATCTTAAAAAGGGATATCTGGAGGATATTCTTCCAAGCCATTTGGAGGATATTTGTGAGCACCCGGAAGAATATCGGGTTTCGGTAAAAATACTAAGCGATGAACGAGTAGAACTCTTGCGGAGAATTGATAAATTGTTTGATCCAGAAGAGAAAATTAGTGTTCATGAAAAAGATATTATCAGGAAATCGTACGATGCCATTGAAATGTGGAAAAGCAAGCTCCCTGAAGCGGCGCTCACATCGCGCCGCATATCCACCGAAGCGCGAATATTTCAGGAGACCATACGGACGATAAAAAATCCATGGGATACCTTTTTTACAACGATTCCATCCAAATACAATAGTTCAGACATAAATTATTTGTTTGCGCTTATTGAAAAATCGAAAGCAGAACTGGAAGATGTTACAACTGCCTATTATGAAATGGCGCGAAAAAGTATTCTCAGCGCATTGCAAATGCCTTCATATTCAAATAATCAGATGTCTGAAGCTATTTCCCTCTGGCTTTCCTTTCTCCCGAAGGAGCTCTTTATAAATTTTAAAGATTCAATTGCAAGGGCACTTATGAATCGCTTACACATGAAATATCAACATTCAAATCTTCTTATCGATTCCATTGCGGGACTTCTGATAGGAAAACCTATAAATAAATGGGATGATAGTACCATTACTGTTTTTGAACGGGAATTTCATGAAAATATTCACCATATCGAAGATTTTGTGCTAAGTTATGGAGATAACCAAGAATTAGGCGCGGCCAGGATGAATTTAGCAAATCTCGCTGTGACCAGAATGAATTCCCTATTCAAAAAAATTGTCGATCTTCTTGGCAGTAAATCTGAAGCAGAGAGAATTGTGAGAGAGAAATTAGATATAGAGATGAGTAAAAATCAAAGTACGGCTCAATAAAGGAGTGTTTATAGATGGCAACATTGGCAGAAGCTTTGGCAACAATTGGAGATAATAATTACCGACATATTGTTCCGGTGTCCGGTGGTAAGGATTCCGCGGCATTGGCAATATATATGAAACAGAAATATCCGGAAATAGATGCTGAATATGTCTTTACCGATACCGACTGTGAATTGCCCGAGACATACGAGTATCTTGAAAGACTTCAGGGTTTACTCGGAAAAGAAATTCATAGAACTAATGCGCTGGATAGTTTGAAAATAGAGCGTAAACCGGGTCGCAAGGCATTCGATATTTACTTAAACGAATTATATGGGGGCTATCTTCCGAGCCCTCGGGCGCGCTGGTGTACTGGTGTTCTGAAAATTAAACCTTTCGAGGCTTATGTAGGTAATTCGACAGCTTTCAGCTATATAGGTATTAGGGGAGATGAAGACCGTGAGGGCTATATACCGAAAAAACCGCCTAAATTTTCAGATAAACCAAACATTATCCCCGTGTATCCTTTTAAGGATGACGGTAAAACGTTAAGTGATATAAAGGCTATTCTTGAAGAGGCTGGCATAGGCCTTCCCAAATATTATAATTGGCGAAGCCGTTCCGGTTGTTTTTTCTGCTTTTATCAGCAGATGGGGGAATGGCAAGGTCTTAAGGAACGACATCCTGATCTCTTTGAATCCGCAAAGAAATATGAGAAAACTACGGGAGAAAAGAAATTCACTTGGGTGGAAGGTCGGTCATTAACGGATATCGAAAATATGAAGGAACGATATTCTGTCGCCGATATGGATGAAACCGAAGGCTGCGCTATTTGTCATATTTAGGCATTCAGGTTTCCTGAGCATGCGGTTTTTCATATACTCCCCCAAAGGAGGGATTATTCGATATGTTGCTACTCAGCGATAAGGAACTGGCATACAAATATAAAGAGTTTATTTTCCACCATGAAAATATCGTCATATTCTCTCCCTACATAAAACTTAACGCGTTAAAGTATATTTGTCATGATAATGAAAAACGGATCAGCAGTATTATTACTTCTTGGAAGCCGATAGATATTGTTTCTCAGGCGACAGATCTCAGTGTATATGATTATGCGAAAGAAAACGGAATTACATTATATGTGAACAATGAAATTCATCTGAAAGTTATCGCAGACATGCAATTTAACTCCTGTATTCTTTCATCGGCAAATATCACCAATAGAGGCTTATCCTTATCGGACAAGCACAGTTGGGAACTGGGAACAATTGTCGAGAAAATAGATGAGGAGACAAGGCATTATCTCCATAACATTATTGTAAAATCATTTGTGGTGCATGATGAATATTATAACAGCATTATCAATGAAATTCAGAAATTTCCTCCTGTCGAAAAAATTCCTCCGGCATTCAAAACTCCTTTTCCGAAGAAAAAATATACACTCAATGATCTCCCGTATTTTGATAATCCAAGTCGGTTATTTAACATTGGAAAAACAACTTTTGTTAGTGAAGGCAATGAATTCAGAAATGCCTTCCATGATTTACACCTGTACAATTGTATTTTATGTAATGATGAAACCGAGTTCTTCAATAAGATGAAATTGGAATTTCAAAATCATTACTTCATTCGGGAACTTATTAATTTTATCGGAGAAGGGCAGCGATTTGGTGCCATTTCATCGTGGTTGCATAACACATTACAGGATGATCCAGCTCCACCCCGTAAAATTATAAAAGAATTTCAACAAAGAATTTTTGCATACATTAGGTATTTTATGTCCGATGAATTTCAGATTACCCGTCCGAGCCATTCAGAATATATAACAAGAATTACTAGCGCAGGAAGAGAATAAGATGAATGAAATAATTGTATCAGCACTCTCGCGATTTGGTCATGATGAACTACGCAATTTTCTCCCCAAAAGCGCGCGGCAGTTGCTCGTTGGAGTCAATAAATTGAAGGATGAGGTTGAACTGAATTCTTCAAAATTGGCAAGGGTGATCTGGCATAATTTTCCTGAGAGGTTTCTCCGTGATCCTTCAGCGTTCATTGAAGTAATAGAACATTTTGATGAAAAAGATGTTGCGCAGATTATTCTGGGCGATCGGGAAAAATTTAAGGAGGTAACTCCATCTCATTATATGGAACTGAAAAGATTTTACCAATCCGATCTACGGGCTTTTCTGGATAAAATTTCAGCCCTCGAAGATTATAATGCCATTCAGGTTATGAATGAGACAAAAATACAACTGAGACGCGTTAAACCGAATTTCAAGCTATTCGAATATCAAGCTGATATTTCACGAACTGTCCTTTCAAAAATGAGGCGGGAGAAGAATGCCCGAATGCTTATTCACATGCCCACCGGTTCAGGAAAGACGCGGACTGCCATGAATGTTGTGTGTGAACATTTGCGGGAAAATAACGACAATTTAGTTGTCTGGCTGACTGACCGCGAAGAATTGTGTCAGCAAGCTGTCAGTACGTTTGAATTGGCCTGGGGCAATCTTGGTCTTTATGACAGCACGGTGTATAGCTTTTTTTCTGATACCGATGATACTGTTGGAGGCGTTGAATCCGGCTTTCTTGTCGCTGGCCTGCAAAAAATTCATGCCTTGAAATCAAGTAAAAAACGAAACACAAAACTCTTATACGAAATATTATGTAATGAGGTCACTCTCATTGTATTCGATGAGGCTCATAAATCCATTGCGGATACATATAGGGCAATAATCGAAGACATAATTCTCCGCAATGATATTCCATTCATTGGGTTAAGCGCAACTCCCGGCAGAGAATATTCCGAAGACGGGCTGACCCCCGCGGATATGAAACTTGCCGCTTTTTTCAACATGCAGAAAATTTCAATGGAGATACGCGGATATTTGTCGCCAATTGATTTCCTTGTTCAAAATAAATATTTGGCTGATGTTACTTTTTATCCGCTCCATTATAAATACTCAAAGATACTTGGCGATAATATTAGTAGATTTGCTGAAAATCGAACTGAAATTGTCCAAATGTTGGCGACAGACTCCGATCGTAATGCAATTTTGTTGGAAACAATAATGAAAGAGGTAAACAATGGCAGCCAGATCATAGTATTTGCGACCAGTGTTGAACATTCCGTGAATCTTGCGGTATTATTGTCGTATTCGGGTGTCGCGGCAGTTTCCATTGATAGTAACAATGACACAAAACTTACCCGAAGGTTGAAAGTCGAGCGATACCTGAAAAAAGAAATTCAAATATTGGTCAATTTTAATGTTCTTACAACCGGATTTGACGCGCCAAAAACGAATGTTGTTATAATTGCACGCCCGGTTTCTTCTTTGGTTCAGTATTTCCAAATGGTTGGCAGAGCAATGCGGGGAGAGCACAGCGGAGGTAATTTGAATTGCCGAGTATATACAATTATGGACGATATTCCTGAATTCAAAGATGTTGTTAAGGCCTTTGAATATTGGGATGAAATGTGGAGGAATAAATGAGCAACAGATTTCTTAACGGACAAACAGTTATACACTCACTTCGCGATAATGGATATAGCAATACTGCGTATGCTCTTGCTGAGTTAATTGACAATAGTATTCAGGCAAAAGCCACCAGAGTCGAATTGTGTTTTCTTGAGTCGTCTAAGCAGAATCCAAAACGAATAACATCATCGGTTGATCACATTATTGTGTGGGATAACGGAAACGGCATGGATTCAGATACCCTTGTCAAAGCCATGCAATTTGGCGGGAGCAAAAACAGAGAAGAAGTCGGTGGAATGGGTAAATTTGGGATGGGGTTGCCGAGTTCCTCCATCAGTCAATGTAAGCGGGTTGACGTCTGGAGTTGGCAAAATAATCAGACACCCCTGTATACATATCTTGATGTCGATGAAATGCGAAACGGTACTCTGGAAGATGTTCCGATTCCCGAACCAAAAAAACTGCCGAAAGAAGTGGAGAAAGCTTTATTTCCTGTCATGCCGGAGTCGGGAACTCTAATAATGTGGTCGAAACTCGATAGAATTAACTGGAAAACCGGAAAATCGATATTCACGCACTGTGAGTATCTGGTCGGTCGCTTGCACCGACGATTTATTAATAACGGGAAAGTTGTCATTAAGGCGAAAATTTTTACGCAAATTTCAAGTGGTGAATTGGAGTTGCAAAATACGGAATTATTCAAATGTAATGATCCATTGTACTTGATGAAGGATACATCTCTACCTGAATTACCCAGACCTTATGAAGGCGAGAGTTTCTTTGAATTGTATAGTAGTAATGCCACTATTGAGGGGGTGTATCGAAACGAAGATGGTGAGGAAGATATGGCTAAGGTTATTGTTCGATCCACAATAGTTAAAAAATCTATTGCGAAAGAAATACTCAAAACATCTTCCATAAGACTTGGAGGCACGGAGTGGGGAAAACATTGCGCTAAGAATATTGGGGTTTCCATTGTACGTGCGGGAAGAGAATTAGCGTTGAAAAAATCGTTTTTGAAGAAAGAACTTCGCGAGTATAAGGGGCGGTTTATTGGTATTGAAGTTGAGTTTCCTCCAAAGTTAGATCATATTTTTGGAGTAACAAATAATAAGCAGGATGCTGTTAAGCTTGTGGATGTCGATTTTGCTGAATTAGCCGAGCAAGGAGGGTTTGAATTAGAAATTGAATATGAGAAGGAATTAGAAGAAAATAATGATCCATATTTGACTGTGCGAAAAGTTATTAAGGCGATAAAAAATCAGATTGATGCGCTTGATAAAGAGTTAAAAAATATTCAGATTGAAGGAAAATTATCCAGAGCTCACCCCGGTGCCGAAACAGAGAAGCAAGTTGCAATTGACGCAACAAATCGTTCAGATTTTCGTGAGGAGCAGGGGCATAAGGCCGATGATTACTCACAATCACTGGAGAAAGATTTAATTAAGGAAACGTTAACGAAAAAAGGGTACTATTCTGATAAGGATGCCGAGGGAGTTGCGGTGGAAATTGTTTCTAGCGAACAACGATACTACATTGATAGTAAACCGCTTGGAGATTCACCCGCTTTTTTTGATGTTTCTACCGCTAATGGTCTGACACTTGTCATGTTTAACACGAATCATCCCTTTTACGAGATGCTAATATCCAAATTGGATAAAGACGAACTGTATTTTCTTGAACTTGCGATAGCTGGATTTGCGCGGATGATGAACGAAGAATCCTCTGATAAGCACAAAGCTTATCTGAATAAGATTCGCCAAGGATGGGGCAGTGTTGTTGCGGATTTTCTCAGGGAAGAACTAGAGGACGATTTCTGATTACGTCTGTTTTTCACAACGCCCACCTTGTATTCTCCGGGGTAATTCGGATGTGATTGGAAGGAAGTACAGCCTGCCGATCATCATCAATGAGCAAAATTCATCGCACCGTTCGGTATCTGAACACCGAAGCTCAATGAGTTTCTCGGGCTGGCTGAGGAGCATCAAATGTTAATATCCCACCAATTACTGAGCGGCGGTGTCTTTTTATCGGAAAATATGATACTATGGATGTGGAAAAGTAGGGAGCTATGGGAAAAGTCAATGTCGAAGCGAAGAAAAACTACTCTGAAAAAATTAGGGTATACAAGAGAAAAATTGAAAAAATCCACCGAATTGAAAAAAACATTCTGGCAGAGATACAAAAGGACCCAAAATCCCGGGCCTCCGCATATGTTGTTCTCTCTGAAGAACATCTGAATCTTGCCGCAAATTATTTACTTCTCAATCGCATCTCGGTATCGCAGCTTGGAATAAAGAATGATAGCTTTCTGAATGATGCCCGAAAGTGTTGTTATGAAAGCATCATTTATCTGGAAAAAATTGTTACCGATCAGATTGACATACCGTTTTCCGATTTAGATGAAGCCTGGCGTTCTCTGGCGGGCCTGAGTGACCCGAAGCGCTACCAACTCATGAACAAGCTTGGGTTTACTATTGATTCGGTCATGGAAGGTTTTGGGGAGAATACTAAGTGGAAATGGTCCTTTGTCGACCTAAATGGCAGATATGCCACTGTGCTCAAGAATATCATTAATTTCCGCACCATTATTCCCGGGCTTGATCCGCGCATACAAGATTATCAGATACGGTATAAACTCCTTGCCAGAGTAAAGCAGCTTTTGAATAAATCGGCTAACGATTTTCGTTTAAAATACGAGCTTTCAAGCAAGCGAATAGACGATTTTCGAACCGCCATACGGTTTTTAACTGTGCTTTTTCGCGTGTACAATATTCTGGGAGAAAACGATTTGGCAGAGGGAGTAAAAAAGAAGATTATTACATGGAAGCAGAAAATGGAAGATGACGCAAAAAAAGAGAAAACTAACTCCACGCAACAGCGAGGCTCCGCCGCCCAGCGAGGCTCCGTAAAGCGGAGAAAAACCTGAGTTCATGAGGCAGTTTCTCGTTGTCATAGTTTCTGCTGTTATCATCGGCATGTGTGTATCAATAGTTATTAATCCTCCTCGCCTTGCCGATGAAATTCTTCTTTCTCCGTATTGGACTTCAGCATACCCTGCGGAATCGTTCGGCGCAGAAACAGCAGCAGCAGCAGAAACAGAGGTCTGGGCGCCACTCTTTCTGGGCGATGAACTCCTCTTTGTGCATGCCGATGGTATTCTCGGCGCTCGGGAAAAAGAAGACTTTTACCTCCATTACACAGCCAATAGTTACGTGAACATTCCCCGCAAACATACTGCTGTTACTGTCAGAAATTACTCTGGCGATAGTATTATGAGCCTTGACGGCGCCGGTTTTCCAATACTTTCCAATTCACTTATCTTCATGGTTTCTCCCGATGGGTTTGGGGTTGATGCGCAGGATGCGGAGGGTAACCGTCTTTTTTCCCGGCGCTGGTCCAGCCTTGTTATTACGGCTGACATTTGTCGGTTTGGTGATGATACAATGAGCGCTGTTGGTTTGCTCGATGGTCGGGTCTATGTATTTGTGAATGCGCATGAGGCTGTTCTTTCAGAGCCGGAAGATTCCGAACTTTCCGTTCTTTACGGGCTTGCCCTGCATATTTCTGAAGACCGGGGGAAGACATTTGTGCATCTGTTCACGGTAGAGGGCTTTCATTCGCTGGTGTTACGGCATCAGACCTTTGAATTTACTGAAGAGGGAACCCTTGTTCCTGCCGGTAATATCAGCATCCCCCTATTGTCGCAGACAACTGCAATGATCCCGATCAAGATATTTGACAATTCTGTTGTGTTAGGGCGGAAGGAATTTGCCGAGGTCTACTCCATGGATTCTCTGGGACTGGAAGTATCGGATAATCGGGGCGGCAGCGCGCCTGTTATTATTCAAGGATCGGGAAATTTTCAGAATGTCTGGCAGAATGCGGAGCTGGATATTACCATGTATTCCTTTGCCGATTCCCGCCAATCGGAAATGAAAATGTACACGGGGGCGGGCATGCCGATTTTTTCATCTCTGCGTTCCTTTGCCTCTGCTGTGTGGACAGAGGGTTCCATCATGTATCAGCGGAACTCGGGCAGGGTATTTCTGTATCGTATTGAGGAGGGCTCATGAAACAGAGCTGTATCGTTCTTATTCTCCTCTGTGCGATGCTCTGTACAACGTCCTTTGAATGGCCCGATGATGGGGAGCTTCTTACTGAATTCTCAGGGACCGATTCCATTGTTCAGTTCGGTAACAATGTTCCGTATATGGTGTTCAATGAGGGCGCTGCATTGCATCCTCCTTCAGGAACAATGGTTTTTCAGGGAAGGCTTCCCAACGGGCTTGGAGATATTCAGGTATTCAGTATTGAAAATAGATTTTTGTATCTTTACGGTACAGCGGCAGCATCATCACGTGCCATACTCATTCTGGATGCCGCGCAGCGGCGAATTATCAACCCTGAAATTCTTCTGGGTAACCCTGAGGAAAATACTGCCCCGGCACTTCGGAAACTTACCATATTCCGAAAACCTGTGCCCGATCCGAATGCGGATCCGGAGCCGGAAGCAGACTCGGAGGCAGAACTGATAAAGGTATTGTATCCATGGAACAGCGGGAATGTTCTGCGCATTAATTCAGGTGAGTATTTTCTGAGCATAGACTGGGTTGATGGCCGCCGCTCCTTTGCCGATGTTGAAAATCTTTATTCCATTCTCCTCTATATGAATGGCGAATTGGCATATCAGCAGGGAATTATGTACTTTCAGGAACAGCAGAATTCTCTGGAGTTGGTTCCCGGGTTTCATGGTGATATTACCTCAATATCGTTTATGATCAAACCGGGAAAGAATCTTCTTGAATTATATCTTCAGGATCCAAAGGGGCTATCGGCGCGTTATGATTTTTTCATTACTGGGGAAAGTATTCCGACAGCAGAGTAGTTATAAAACCTTCAGCAAGGAACCTGCGGAACATGAGAAACTCATTCCCGTTCACTGCCCAATCTGCTTTGCGAATACGGCGCAGCCCTACTGGGACTGCGGCAGGTATGTGTTCTCCCGCTGTATACGCTGCGGGCATGTGTATCAGAATCCTATGCCGGCATCCGACTATTTACTCGAACGCTACGATGCGGAATATAAGGAATATGAGGTTGAGAATAGTGAGAATTTTTTCACGCTCATGCGCTATGGGCTGAGAGATGCCGCATTTTTTTCTCTGGAGCGCGGGCTCTCCGGCGGGAAGCATGCGCTCGACATTGGCTGCGCAACGGGGGTATTGGTGAAATATCTCTGCGGCCGCGGATGGAATGCCGAGGGTCTGGAGGTATGCCGTCCCGCTGCGGAATACGGCATGAAACATCGCGGGGTGCATATTCATGTTGATACTCTGGAAGCGGCGAAGCTGGGCTCAGAGCGTTACGATCTGGTGCATTTTTCCCATGTTATTGAACATCTGCCCGACATTAACGCATTTCTGGAAGAAGTTCGCCGCATTACCCGAATCGGCGGCCATATCATTATGACAACGCCAAACAGAAACAGCCTGCAGGCTGCCGTAATGGGAAAACAATGGAGATCCGCCATTGCCGATCATACACATGTATTTTCCGTAAAAGAACTCATAACTCTTGTTGATCGGCATGGATTTTCCCTGCTGCGTTGGAAAAGTTGGGGAGGCATTCCTGTGGGCATGGCGCATCCGCTGGTAAAAAAACATGTTGACCGCCTTGCGCGGCTCCTCGGCATTGGCGATGTTGTTATGCTCATGGCGAGGCGTGTATCGTGATATGCGGGGGCGGCGAGGGCGCATGGGCTGAGCGATGAGGAAATGCAGCGTGTATTCATTCTCTCGCCCGGCAAAGGTATGGTAGTTGTCGTATTTTTGGGAATATTCCTGTTGCAGCCACACAGTAACCTTGTTTCGAATTAGGTTGTATATGGCCTGCACCGCCTTGTGTGCCGAGGTGAACACACGGCACATGTGTTTCCGCGTTCGACCTTGACGAAATGGATGAAAAAGGAGCGGCAGCAATTTGAACTGTATGTCAGCAATGAAAAGGGTACATTTTCGCACATGGCTGGACAGCGCGCAGTTGCTTCAAGTCAATCCCTTTTCCATGAAAAGCGATTCAGAAGATGAGAATGTTGCGTATGTGGATTCGGATGGAGGAAATTTTTCTGCATGGTGTCGAGACTACTTTCAGGAAAATTCCGACAACATACATAACCTCAACGAACGCTTAGGCAGCGTACTTCCCGGCTATAAAGGACTTAAATCGATAAAATCCGGGAACGATTCTCAGCGTAATCTCTATGCCCGATTTTCCGATGATCAAGCTGATGACGATGGATCATTATATGCATTAAACCAGTTGTCGGCAGGGCAAAAAATAATAATTTTTATGTACATGTTCATTCTCGGCGGCGAAAATGACCGATTGCTGTTATTGGATGAACCGGACAATTTCCTCATGCTCCCGGAAATTCAACCCTTAATATTGGATTTGTTAATTAAAAGCGGCGATTCCTTACCGCAAACTGTTGCAATTTCTCATCATCCAGAAGTCATGGACATAATTCCTCCCCAAAAAAGGATCTGGCTTGACAGGGAACCTGAACAATTCACCCGTATTATAAAAGTTGAAAACGACACGAATATGACGGTATCCCAACTTTTTGCCCGAGGATTACTTCCATGAATTCAAGAAGAATATAAGACTTGTAAGAAATATTGCGAATCTAACAATATAGAATTAAAATCCCTCTTCGCAGCTCCGGCGCAATTACCGGGCTAATTCAGATCGATATGCTCGCCGACTTCAGCAAAATGCACCCACTCACAGAGGTTGGTAACATGATCGCCGAGGCGCTCCATGAAACGGGTGAGAAAAAGAAGACTCGCTCCCTCCTCAATATTTGCGGGGCTTACCTTCATAAAGTCGATGATTTTTTTGCTGAGAATTTTTTTAAGATCATCTATTTCATTGTCGAGAGCTGCAGCGCTGCCTGCAAGGGAAATATCCTGATGAACAAAGGCCTTTATTGCAATTTTCAACATATGAATTCCCTTAAGGGCCATTTCCCTGATTATGGGAAGGAATTGTTCCTGACCGATGTTGGAGATTTTCCTACTGCCCTTGGCAAGGTGTTTTGCATGGTCGCCAATGCGGGCAATGCTTGAAACAATTTTTATGCTGCTCACAATTTCCCGCAGGTCGCCAGCCACCGGCTGCTCGGTTGCAATGAGTTTTACACAATAATCGTCAATGGAGGTCTGAAAGTTATCGAGTTCCCGATCTGCCGCAATTACCTCCTTCGCAAGAGCTGAATCGCCGGTTTCTGCGGCTTCAAGTCCCCGATAAAGCTGTGCAATGGCCAGCTCAACCATCTTTTGAATGTTATTTTTGAGCGTTTCTAACTCCTGACGATATTTTTCACGAAATTCCACGGTATCTCCTTTTTCATAATGATGATAATGCCCTTCGTCCGAAACGGCCTGAACGAGCGGATCGGCCGGGCGGATCAGCCGAAACGACCTGAAATATAATCTTCTGTTTCCTTATGTTGAGGATTAAAAAATACCTCGTCAGTTTTTCCGTATTCAACCAGATAGCCTGATCTCTTCTCATCCACGAGAAAAAAGGCAGTCATATCGCTGACCCGGGCTGCCTGCTGCATATTGTGCGTAACTATAACGATGGTATAATCTTCCTTCAGCTTATTGATGAGGTCTTCAATTTTGGTAGTTGAAATTGGATCGAGAGCCGATGCCGGCTCATCCATGAGGATGATGTTCGGTTTTACCGCAATAGCCCGGGCAATGCACAAACGCTGCTGCTGACCTCCTGAAAGACGGAGGGCATTCTGCTTCAGCTTATCCTTTACCTCATCCCAGAGAGCCGCCTGTTTGAGGCTTGTCTCAACCAACTCATCAAGATTTCCCGAAAACCCGTTTATTCTCGCGCCCCAGGCAATGTTTTCATAAATGCTCTTGGGGAAGGGGTTTGGTTTTTGAAAGACCATCCCGATCTGGCGGCGTATTTCTACCGGATCAACCCTGGAATCGTACATGTTAACTCCCCGAAAGAACAGTTTCCCTTCAACGCGTGAACCTGAAATGAGGTCATTCATGCGGTTAATACACCGCAGAACCGTCGATTTTCCACATCCCGAGGGCCCAATGAAGGCTGTTACCTTATGTTGCTGAATAGATATAGTAACATCTTTCACAGCATGGAAGGTATCATAAAAAACATTCAGATTCTCTGTAACAATTTCATACTCACTCATTATCCATTCTTCTCTTATATCCCGTATTTCTTTTTTTTGCTGATTTTATCTCTCATCAGAACTGCTCCGGCATTGAGTAGGAGCAGAATTGTAAGAAGAACAATAATGGCTGCAGCTGCCAGATTTCTGAATTCTTCCTGGGGGTAGGCTGTCCAGCGATAGATCATAATGGGAAGCGTCGTAAATTTATCGAAAATTGATGTCGGCTCTTGGGTAAGAAAGGCGGAGGCTCCAATGACGACAAGCGGGGCAGTTTCCCCAAGAGCGCGGCTTGTGGCAATAATAGTACCGGTAAGTATTCTGTCCATGGAATTCGGAAGTACATGGTGCCATACTGTCTGCCATTTTGTTGCCCCCAAACCAAAGGCTGATTCCCGCAGATTTTGCGGAACCGCTTTTATGGCTTCCTGAGCATTAATAATGATAACGGGCAAAATGAGAAGACCAAGTGTTAACCCTGCAGACAGGATGGTACGCCCATGTGCCGATGCGCCCGCCTCCGGAGGAGCGAAGATGGAACCTGAGGTGATCGGCTCCAATATCCGCACAAAAACTGCCAGTCCGAGGAGTCCGTAAATAATAGACGGCACTCCCGAAAGATTATAGATATTTACCTGAATAAAACGGTTGAGCTTATTGTCGGGGGCAAATTCTTCAAGATAAATGGCAGCTCCTACTCCAATGGGAAAGGAAAAAAGAATGGTAATGATGATGACCATAAAAGAACCAAGAATGGGCATACGCAATCCTGCGTGTTCGGGAACATTGGAGAGATCGCCGCTGAGAAATTTCAGATTCACCCATGATCTGAACTGTATCCAGCCCTCCGGCAGGTTTTCCTCCTGCCATTGCTGTATCGATTCACGGGCAAATATGGACTCCTGCAAATTCCAGCTTTTTTCCACACGGGGAATAACAACCTTATTAATTGTCAGTTGGAGCAGATCATCTCTGCTGCGTTCGGTCAGAGGCTGTTCAAAGGTAAGTACGCGGATAAGTCCGCGGCGCATGTTATTGTTGAGAATGTGGAGGAGTTCTGTTTTCTGAAGTTCATGAAGCTGAACAGTTGAACCCGGCCTGACCTGTTCAACAAGCTGGGCGGGTTCAAGGGTGTTCTTTATTGCCACATAACCGAATGCGCCGTTAACAATACTTAAAATGAGGGTAACAAGGGCAATAATTGATCCCGCGGTAGCCAGATAAAACACCCTCTTCCAGATAATTCCCCTGCGGGTACGGCGCTGTAATCCGCTGTCGCTATTGTCCATTATTCATATACCTCCCGATAACGTTTTACAATTTTTCGGGAAATAATGTTGAGGATAAGGGTAAAGGTAAAAAGAAGGAGTCCGATGGCGAAGATACTGTTATAATCAATGGTGTTATAACTCACATCTCCCCCGCTTATGCGGACAATGTATCCCGTAAGTGTTTCTGCTGCCTTGAAGGGGTTGAGGGTAAATTTAGGGCCTGCTCCTGCCGCCAGAGCAACAATCATGGTTTCCCCAATTGCTCTGGATATACCAATAATGCATGCCGCCGCAATACCGGACACGGCAGCCGGAACAACTACCTGCAGCGATGTTTCTATTTTTGTTGCGCCAAGCGCATGAGCGGCTGCTCTCAGACTATCGGGTACCGAACTGAGGGCATCTTCCGCCATTGAAGCGATAAGCGGCAGAATGAGAATTCCCATAACAATGCCTGCCGATGCGGTATTATATATTTCAACTATATCAGACCCGAAAATAGACTGAAGCAGCGGAGTCATGAAGGTGAGGGCAAAATATCCGTACACAACAGTCGGCACACCCGCCAGAACCTCAAGAAGGGGTTTCAAAACGGAGCGCACCCGTTGCGAAGCATATTCACTCAGATATATGGCAATGAAAATGCCGGAAGGAACTGCCACCAGCATTGCAATTGAGCTTGTCATGAGGGTCGCGCTAAAGAGCGGAAGAACGCCGATTCTTCCCAGCATGGGCTGCCATACTGTTCCGGTGAAAAATTCCCCAATGTTAATCTCTTTCCAGAAGAGCAGCGAATCTTTACCGAGTATGATAACAATTCCAAGGGTTGTCAGAACAGAAAGAACCGTAAGCGCAAACAACACTATCTGAATGATCCGCTCATGAATTCGGGGCTTTCCGGCGAAGGGAATGGGCGGGGTATTTTGCCTGCGATTAATACGCGCCTTCCATGGCATTGAGCCAATTTTGTCTGGCGCGATCCAAATCTGCCCGAAAGTATCCAACATCATCAATAACGGCATCGACATTATTGATAAAATACGCAACGTAGGCCGCAACCTGCGGTCGGGAACGCATTGTTCCGGCATCTGAGTAGATGAAGAGCGGCCGCGCAAGCGGATACCCCCCACGCGCAGCATTCCCGGAAATGCTGTCTGAATCAGCCTTTTCAACTGTCGCAGGATTCGGCATAATACCCTCAACGGAAAGCGCATTCAGCGAATCGCTGTTTTCCGCATAATAGGCATAACCGAAGAACCCGACAGCATAGGGATTCCCCGCAACACCCTGAGCGAGAACATTATCATCTTCGCTCTGCTGAGTATTGGCTGCCTGAAGAATCGGGGCGGGGTCTTCGTCAAAAACAAGCTCAACAAAGAAGTCGAATGTTCCGGAATCGGTACCCGGAATGTAGCGCTGAATGGGCTTCGAAGGCCATGAACTGTTAACATCGCTCCAAAAATCCGCAGTTGAAAAAATGCGCTTCAATTCTTCGGCAGTAACATCGGCAACAAAGGTATTTCCCTTTGCAACAACAACAGAAAGAGCATCTGTTCCAATACGGAAGGGAATGGGAAGCCTGCCGATTTTTGCGGCGTTTTCAATCTCGCTGTCCGTAATGGCCCGAGATGCATTCGATACATCAGTTTCCCCGACAACAGTAAATCGTTCAAAGCCGGCGCCTGAACCTATGACATCGACAGTTATCTGCTCCTGAAGACCGTCTTCCTTATAGCGCTCAACAATAACAGCCGCGAGCGGAGCAACAGTTGAACTTCCCGCCGTTACGACATCGCCGCGGACAAGCAGGGGGTTAACTCCGGGAAAACCATCATGCAGCCCATCTTCCATCCACGCGAAGGAATCCATACTATCTGAATTTTCCCTCCGGCCGCCCGCACAAAGCGCGAAAACACTTAAAAAAACAACACATACAGCAATACATTTCTTCATGCCGCGCCTCCATAATTAATGATGTAAATTGATAATGTTGGTTTGTACTATCCGGCGCCTATAATTGATGATGTTTGTTAGGAGAATAATTATAGATTGTTATTTTTTTGTTAGATGATCGGGGCGTCCTGCGCGGGCGTCCTGCTCATGGTGTCAGGAGATGGCGGGCGTCCAGCGCGGGACAAGCGCTTTGAGGAGTGTCGGCAGATGTTCGCGGGGGAGGATGAGAAGCATTTTCGGTACTGAAAAATGAAGAGCAACCTGCGGAGCGCTGGTCTCATTGGATGTGCCGACTCTTGTGTCTGGAGTAAATAGTATGCCGTCAATGGGCCAGCGCAGCCCCCTGCTCCTTCCCCTGACATCCGCCATCGGAAACAACGACAGCCGCGTACCGACCGGAAGCCGCAGACACATTTCCACAGGAGCAAGACAGCAGATATCATGCTCCCCAATGAGAACACAGCGGAGGCGCGGATAACGCGTCAGCGTACTGAGCGCGGCAAGTTCATGATCCAGACGGGCTCCAAGCAGACCTATGCCGAGCACAAATTGCGCCTCAACATTCCGGAGAACCTTATCAAAATCGGTACTGTTCTGTTCACTAATACGGTGAATACAATGGGGAGGCAGCAGGCGGAGAGTTTCCGCATCTATGGAGTCCATATCGCCAATTACCGCCGCTGGTTTCCATCCCGCTTTCAGGGCGGCTGCGGCTGCGCCATCGGCAGCAAGAAGCACAGGGGCAATTGCCCGCGCTGTCTCCAGTGCGCCGGGGGGCAGGTATCCTCCGCCAATTACTGTTACTCCGCTGTTTTCTTTGATAATCATGTTGCCGTGGAATTCTCTGCGATGCTCATAGAAACTTTTGCATTACAGACAGCGGATTTTTGAGGCGCTGTTCCGCCATTTCGCAATATTCAGGGGAAATATCTATACCGACAAAGCGCCTTCCAAGATTTTTTGCCGCTAAAGCTGTTGTTCCCGAACCCATAAATGGATCCAGAACACTATTAGCCGTAGTTGACGAAATAACTCTCTCAATGAGTTCAACGGGAAATGGCGCCGGATGCTTATTTTTACTTTCCTGACCAAACTCCCATATATCGCCATGCGCGTTTGCTTTTTCTGCGAGTCTGAATTGCGGTTTTGCTATTACATAAATGACCTCATAGGTTGGAAGAAAATATCCCGGATTAAAATTTATACCGCCGTTTCTTCGCCAGATAATAATTTGACGCACGGGAAAACCGGAGACAATGTCACTTCTATCTTGTAATAGTCCGGCCTGCACTCTCCATTTATGGTTGTAGAAAATTGCGCCGTTCTCCGGAATTATTCGTAACATTTCAGCTAAACAATTCCGTTGCCATTCAACGTATTCATTATGCGGCATATTGTCATTGTAGTTGGAGTACCCATGTATTAAGGCGGCGCTTGACCATTTTCCGCCATTGCCGTTTTTCATGCCGTTTCCGGTGGAATTTTTTAAATTATACGGTGGAGAGGTAACAACTACATCAATACTGCCATCTGGAATCTGTTTCATTACCTGCGCGGCGTTCCCGCAAATAAACCTGTCCAGAAAATCTTCAGGAAATTGCATGTTGCCATTATGCCGTACTTTCCCACTCATGCCAAGCTTTCAGTTTGATATTTCAGCTGTCGCCTATTGCTGATGCGGGGCTGGTCGGAGGCTTGCGCCTCCTGCTCGCCTATTGCTGAGCCGCATGGGCGAGCTCTTACTGCATGGTAAAGGTATGTCCCCCGAAGGTTAAGGTGTTTCCACTAATGGTATAGTCGACCTTTCCCGCGGCGAGCAATCCCTCCAATGCTCCTTGGCACTCACTGATCGTGAATGATGTTCCGTCATCGGTGTAATTACACACAGTTATAGCGCCTTCATACACTTCGGTAACAGTTTTATCGGTGAATGTTATTGTGTTCCCGTCTTCTCCCGTCCACACCCCTACTAAGAGCATTGAACATCCTGTTAACAGAGTTATTGCTACAATAACTATAAAAGGTACCTTTTTCATACGGTTACCCTCCTGCAAAATTTTCTATATGCTATTATTTTTTACCGGAGTATGGCAATAGCGAAAATATTTTTTTACTTGATATTTGTTTCATTCCGATATAGTATATACTGCATGAACAGTTCGGATGTATAATGAAGCATACGAACTCATACGAACTTTATCATAATTAGTATTCTACCATAGGAGGATAAATATGAGGATGAAATTATTCACCAATGCACGGAGAATTTCCCTTGGGGTTCTGTTCTGTGCGATCTTTATTGTGCTGGTCGGTGGATGCCCACTGTTGTTCGCGCCGCCTGCCATGTCTGCGCCAACCCTTGAAGTGGGGAACCGTTCACTTGTTGTATTCTGGACTGGGCCGTCTGCTCTCTGGAATGCGGCAAACAGCAATGCTGATAACGGGCTGAGCGAGTATCACCTGCGTTATCGCGAAGAAGGCAGAGGGAGCTGGAAGGAGATTACCGAGGGGCTTCCCATTACCGGCGTCCTGAGCCATACCATTACGGGGCTGACAAACGGCGTCAGTTACGAAGTGCAGGCTCGCGCCGTCAATGCGACCGGTACTGGTGAATGGTCGGCATCATCTGCCGCATTATCGCCTGCCGCCGTTCCCGATGCTCCAACTGCTCTGACACTCGAAGAGAAGAACAGGAAACTTATTGCGACATGGATGAAACCGATCTACGATGGCGACCGCCCTATTACCGGGTATGAGCTGCAATATCGTACAAGCGGTGGAGTCTGGCCAGATGACTCCCTCAGCATCAGCGCAGACACAACAAGCCATACCATTACGGAGCTGACAAACGGTACCGAGTATGATGTGCAGGTACGCGCCGTCAACGCAGAGGGCGCAGGGAGCTGGTCATCTGTCACCACCTTATCGCCTGCTACCGTTCCCGATGCCCCAACTGCTCTGACTCTCGAACTTCAGAACAAGAAACTTGCTGCTGCATGGACAATACCGGACTACGATGGTGACCGCCCTATCACCGGATATACATTACGATATAGTGACGACAGTGGAACCACGTGGAAGGAGATTACCTCCGATAACGGCACTGCCACAAGCTATACCATTACCGGCCTAGCAAACCAAACCAGTTATGATGTACAGGTTCGCGCTGTTAACTCGCAGGGTGAGAGTGACTGGTCTGCATCTGACACGGAAACGCCGCGACTTTATGCGACACATACTCCTGCGGGTACGGCAGAGCTTGTAAACCTGTCGCCTGAAATAGAAGCCCGTATTGTCGATGAGAGTCTCACCGTTTCTTTGGCTACGGCTACTATCCCGGTCGCAGGGGTTACCGTTAGCTACCCAACAGTTAATGCGAACGGAGTTATTACCGTTGTCGCAAATACAACGGCAGGAACATACATAGTATCCGGCACAGCTGGAGGAACCGAACAGTTTTCCGAATATTTCTTTGTTACCGTGACTCCTCCTCAAGGTAGCGATGGTGGTAAATCTGGACTGAAAGTAAGGGTAACTGCGGGAATAAGTAATTGGGGCGATACTGCCGATCTCAACTACATTATTACCTCGGAAGTAACGAACATGTCCAATATTTTCACAGACGTAAGCACATTCAATGGCGATATTTCCGACTGGGATGTCAGATCGGTAACGAATATGGGAGTTATGTTCAAGAATGCATACGCATTCAATGGCGATATCTCGGACTGGGATGTCAGCTCGGTAACGAATATGTTTGATATGTTCTCTAGCGCACGGGCATTCAATAACGATATCTCCGGTTGGGATGTCAGCTCGGTAACGAATATGCAAACTATGTTTGCTTCTCCCAATACTCCTATAGGCATATTCAATGTCGATATCTCCGACTGGAATGTCAGCTCGTTACAGGATATGAGCGGTATGTTTGGTTATTCAAGAAATTTCAATCAGGATCTTGATGCATGGAAGGATCATTGGACGCTTGAAGATGGCAAATATAAAGTACCAGATGGAACTTTTGACTCTATGGGGAACCCCAACCTTGTGGAAATTATAGACGGCAATATGTTTTTGGGATCCGGCGTGGTGACGAATACGGACGGGTCGGATATGAATACGCCTCAGGGAGTGAGTGCTCCAAGTTGGTATACACCATAACGAACCATTAACGAGTTGCAATTCAACTCAGGCAGGCACGGGGTGCTGAGCACCGACCAGCCCGGACGCATGGCGAGCAGGAGGCAGGAATAACAATGAGCACGAAGAACATTGCGGAAAAAGCACAATCAACAGGCAAAATACTTCGCGGTCTGAATGAGAACGACAAAAATGCAGCTCTCACGGCGATAATGAAGGGACTCCGGACACATGCCGGCGACATTTTTGCCGCTAATACGAAGGACCTTGAGCGCGGCGAAAACCTTTCGGCACCCTTGAAAAAGCGGCTGAAATTCCAGGAAGCAAAACTCAATGAAACATTGGCGGGCATCGCTGCCCTTATCGACATTCCCGATCCAATAGGGGAAATTCTGAGCGCCCGGGAACTTTCGCCGGGCTTGAATCTGTACCAGGTCCGCTGCCCCATTGGTCTTATCGCCATGATCTTTGAATCGCGCCCCGATGCGGCAGTTCAAATGAGCTGCCTTGCCCTGAAAAGCGGTAACAGCATTCTTCTCAAGGGGGGGAGCGAGGCGCGGGAAAGCGTGAAAATACTCACCACTATCATTCACGACTCCGCTGTTTCGGCGGGCTTTCCGGCAGGCTGGCTGGGACGCTTCGAGCGGCGCGAAGAAATTGCCGACATTCTCAATTTGGATCATATCATTGATCTCATTATTCCCCGCGGTTCCAATGAATTTATCCGCTATATCATGGATAACAGCCGCATTCCCGTTCTCGGACATGCCGATGGTATCTGTCATCTCTTTATTGATGATGATGCCGATGTGAACATGGCCCACACACTAATAATCGATTCAAAAACCCAGTACACCGCCGTGTGTAATGCTCTTGAAACCCTGCTTATTCATCGGGACATTGCCCCGCAGCTTCTCCCTGAGCTGGCAGAGCGGCTGCAGAAAAAATCGGTTGAATTGCGCGGCTGCAAACGGAGCAAAGCCATTCTACCGAATATCACACCTGCGACAGAAGACGATTGGTCTACCGAGTATCTTGATACTATTTTATCAATAAAGATTGTTGACTCTCTTCAGGAAGCGGCTGCGCATATTAATTGTTACGGATCAGGACATACTGACGGTATAGTCGGCAATAATGCCGATCATGCCGCTCTGTTCATGAAGATGGTCGATACTGCCAATGCCTTCTGGAACTGCTCGACCCGATTTTCCGATGGCTTCAGATATGGACTCGGCGCTGAGGTTGGTATCAGCACACAGAAAATTCACGCGCGCGGCCCTGTCGGAATGGAGGGGCTTACGACCTATCAGTGGCAGCTCATCGGATCGGGAAATTATGTTGCCGCCGGAGAAACATTCACGCATAAAAACATCGACCCCGCGCAATACCCCTTTGCACAGCGCAATTAACCGCGCAAAGCCGCAAACTGCGGGCGCAATCTCACTGCTACAGGAACCAGAAAAGGAGCAGTAAATACTCAATAATTCTATTGTTAATAAAGAGGCCGATGATAAAAAGCAGAAGTGCCAGTACCTGATGCCCCACTGCCCGTTTTTGGCTTTTTTTGAGTAATTCTTCCGAATTTCCGTTTGTATACACATGCCCGGCAAAGGAATCGCTGCCTCCCTGCGTTTCATAGCCCCATGAATGAGGCAGTTTCAGGAGATCAGCCTCAATAAGGTACCGATACCCCAGCCGCCAATATCTTCGATAGAGAAGAAAGAAAAAAATTCCGGGAGGCATGAGGATGAGAGCTGGAAGAATAGCGAGAAACGAAAGAGTAATAAACTGACTACTGTTAACAAGATTCCGAATTGAAAACAGAAGAAGCAGAAATTCCACCAGCATTCCCACAAGAAGGGAGGGGGCGGTAATAGTGCTCCAATAGGGATTGTTCTGCCTTCCCGCGCGCATAACCTGTGAAATAAAATGGGGAAGACCAACATCGTGAATGACAACGATCAGATCATCATCGGGAACCATTCCAAACACGGGCAGATCAGACTCAAGCGTGAGCATTCCGGCAACGAAAAATCGGATTCCCTCAGAAAGGCTGCTGAAATTCTGCCACTTACTGTAGCGGATTGACCCCTCTTCGGTCTGAAAGCTGCCGCCAGGCAGATTATAGACGATGCGGTTTTTCAGATTAATCCGCACCCGCCGTTTGCCGTCATTCAGCCATACAATATCCTTTCCCTCTATTGCCTCAAGCTCGCCAAAAAAGCGATAGCGCGCATGTGTCGGATCGCCTTCGGCATATATGGGAAGATATCCGGCATCAATAATTAAACGGCGGAATGTGCGCCACCGGAGAAGCTCCACGAGCGCTCCTGCCCCGGGTATAATGAGGTAGCACAGGGCAGCGGTAATTATTCCTGCTATTATAAAGTTCATGACGGAACGAAAACCCTCTACACGTATATGGTTGGCGAGATATTCACGAGTATTGTATATGTTTCAGATCAGGAAATCAAGAAAAAGGGCGGTTTTGCTGTTATGAAGACCAAAGTTAAGCCCCTGATCTTCCACCAGCGGTTCAAGGGTGTTCTCATCCTGATATTGCCGCGCATAATGAGCAGTAAGGCGGTCAATGGATTCAGTACTCATTGATGCAACATCAATCTTCTCTTCGCCCCTTCCTTCGACAAGTTTGTTAATAAGAATATCAAGCATGCGCAGGCGGAGGGAAGAATAGGTAGATTTATGAGAAGAAATGGGAGTAACCGAAATATGCTTGTAGTTATGATACACCGATGTATCATTGGCATATAATGAAACCTTGCCGCCGCCCGTCTGCGGGCGGAGCATCTGACTCAGCGAAACAGCATTGACGGATCGCACATTGTGCTGGGTCGCATTCTCATACTGGGTTGTGTTCTCGTAATGGAGCGCATTCTCGTAATGGAGCGGATTAATTACCATACTCTATTTTCGGTAAGATGTTTGAAAAATATTAGTTGCTGCGTTCCAGCTCGTTCTGATACTCAATTGTATACAGCGCGTAGGGTATGGCTTCTAGGCGCTCATGGGGAATGGGGGTGCCGGTTTTCAGACAAATGCCGTATGTACCGTTTTCTATGCGTAACAGAGCCGCTTCAATAAGGTTGAGACGCTTTTTATCCTGCGCCGACAGAAGTGAGAGTATTTTTTTATCGATATCTGAATTCGCGGCATCTGCCAAATCCATGGGTTCGGAACTTGAGGCTAATTCAAAAAAATCGGCATGTTCATGAGCAAGGTTCCGGATGATTTCCTGCCTCATCTGCACAAGTTTTTCTTTCATCTTTGTAATAAATGCTTTGTCCACTATATACTCCGTAAACACCGAGAAAATTTCACTGAGTAACGTTGGACTGAGTAATTGTGTGCAGATTGGTAGGCGGGAGCATCACTATGGGTAATCCGGCTCTTGCGGTTGTGGAACTAATAAGTTCCCGCAAATACGGAAAAATGTGCGCAGGCGCATGTATTTTTGCAAAATCCGGTAATGAAACATTTTGGGGTTCTTCAGTATTCAGTATGTTTTTCTGATTAAATTGAATATCCAAACTTTTTTCGTACAATTCATTTTTTCGTTCAAACTCAATATTTTTGAGGATCATATTGACATATGATAGTTCAAAAATTAATTTCAAGTAAGCGGCAGAAGAGTTATCGCTGTCAATTACATAATAATAATCATCTTCAAAATCGTTTGCGTAATCTTCTTCAGCTGAGAGGGAGAAAAACGAATAGGGGAATTCCACCCGCAGCTCGCTGAGCGCAATTTTTGCCCATTCTTTAGCTTTGTTCATATTCAAGACCACCTAACGCTTCTTTGAATGTGCTTAATGCCTTGAGGCTCTCATTCATAGTATATGGAGAAATACCACTTATTCAGAAAAAGGTCAACCACATCAGAACTTCCTGTGCGAATTCAACATTTGAAGTGCACATTCTTCTGCCGTTTGATATAATGTGACAAAGTTTCTTGTGAGAAAATTATTCAGGACAGGGGGGGCCATGTCAGATACGGAAACGCGCAGGGGTTTTGAAAAAATTCAACTGAACAATAATAATCTTGTTTTTGCGGATATTATGTCCAACGGCAAAAAATATATTGTGCCCCGCTTTCAGCGCGATTATTCATGGAACGTGGAGCAGTGGGATGAGCTCTGGCGGGATATTGAAGACATGCGGAAAAATCGATCCCAGCATTTCATGGGCTACCTCGTTTTTCAGGAAAATATGGAAGCGGCCTTTCGAGTCTTTCATGTTATTGATGGGCAGCAGCGCCTGACGACATTATCCCTCATAATTGTGGCAGTGCTCAACCGACTGCGTGAGCTGGTCAACAATACTGTTGAGGCAGAAGATAACATTAGTCGAATCGACATGTATCAGAAATCCTATTTGGGTGTTACCGACCCCAGCACACCCCGCATAAAAGACCCAAAACTGCGCCTTAACCGGCATAATGACCAAACCTTCCGCATACTTGCCGAGCGGCTGGAGGCCTTATCGGAACAGAACATGATGGCAACGAATGTGCTTATTCACGAGACATTTGAATTTTTCCGAAAAAAACTGAAGCATTATCAGTCCGGCGCAGAGCTCGCCGCCATGGTGAACGATATTTCACAGGGGCTCCTTTTCACGACCATAACCGTAACTGACGATCTGAGCGCCTACGCCATGTTTGAAACCCTGAATGCGCGGGGCGTGAGTCTTTCTACCCCCGATCTGCTGAAGAACTATCTGCTCTCAACCATGGTGAGCGCCGATAGTTATTCGGAAGATGAATTGGAAGATATTGAAGAACATTGGGCACATATCCTCAAGCAGCTTGGAGAGACCGAGTTCAACAATTTTCTACGGAGTTACCGAGGACTACGGGATAAACTGGTACCAAAAAAAGAGCTTTTCCGCACCTTGAAGAAAGATATTTCTTTGCCGCAGGATGTGCAGCCCTACCTGTACGACTTACAGAAATATGCGCCGGTCTATGCCGCGCTGCAAAATCATCAGGATACTTTTTGGAACAGACAGGAGGGGAAGTACCGAGATGTCTGTCCGCATCTGGAACTATTGAAATTATTCAATGTCAAAACCCCCCTCACCATCCTCATGGCAGGCTACATGAAATTATCGGCGCCGGATTTTATAAAACTGGCGCGCTGCATTGCCGTGGTAACCATTCGGTATAATGTTATTCTCCATAATCATCCCAATGTACAGGAAGCAACCTACAACGGAATGGCACATACGCTCATGAATAACACGGCTACAGTGAATGATCTCATAAAGATGCTGGAACCCGTCTATCCCGACAATAAAAACTTTGCCGAAAACTTTGCGGTACTGGACATGCCCGGCCGCGCTGCCGGCAAGAGAATACGCTTTCTGCTGAGAAAAATAGAGGCGCAGCTCAGCGAAGGGCAGGAACCGCCTGAAACCCTGACCGTGGAACATGTGCTCCCCTTCACCCCCAGCCCCCAGTGGCAGAAGTATTTCGGCATTGATAACTATGCGCAGGCAACTGCCCGTCTGGGCAACATGGCCCTCGTGAAGAATAGCGATCGCATGGGGCAGGAATCCTTTCAGGAGAAACGGAAAGTGCTGGAAGCAAGCGGATATAAGATCAACGCCCACATTGCCGAATATGCGGAATGGGATATGGATGCTCTGGCAAAACATCAGCAGTGGCTGGAGCGGAAAGCGCAGGTAGTGTGGAAAATATCTCAACTGGAAAAGGAGGCATTGTGAATATTCAGGACGTAGACGAATGGTTTCAGAATCTGCTTTCAATACCGGAGTTTACCAAAATAGATTCCAGCGCCAACGGAATTCAGGTTGGGCACAATATATCAGCAATAAAAAAAATAGCATTCGCTGTTGATGCCTGTCGTGAAACCTTTATGCGCAGTGAAGACGCCGATGTACTTGTTGTTCATCACGGATTGTTCTGGGGACGGGAACAATGCCTGCGGGGCTATCACTATGAACGTATCCGCTTTCTCATGGAACATGGCATTGCTCTTTACGCAATACACCTCCCGCTGGATGCCCACAACACAGTAGGGAACAACTACGGAATGGCGCATTTCCTCGGAATGGAAGACCTGAGCCCCTTTGGGTTTTTTAAGGGTACGGCAATCGGCGTAAGCGGTATGCTGCCTGAAAAACGGGAGCTGTCTGACATTCAGCGGACACTCTTTGGGAGTTCTGTCTTGGGGACACTTCCCTTCGGCACAGATACAATAGGCTCAGCCGCAATTGTATCCGGCGGGGGAACCTTCGCCGTTGATGAGGCAATAGAAAAAGGCATTGATCTTTTTATAACCGGAGACGCATCGCACAACATATATCACCGTTGCCTTGAAGCGCGAATTAATGTTATATTTGCAGGACACTATGCAAGCGAAATATGGGGAGTTAAACTGCTTATGGAACATTTTCTTCAGGGTCCGGGCGCGGAATGTGGAATTGGCGCTGAATTCATTGATCTTCCGACCGGATTGTAGGGGCACATAATGAAAAAATATCACTTTCGCCCCCTCATTCTCACGTCTATAATTATCTTTTTTGATCAGCTTACAAAACTTATCATTATCCGAACAATTCCATTGAACAGCATCGGGGCCGCGTTCGCCGGAGATTTTTTCAGAATAATTCATGTCCGTAATCTCGGAGCTGCCTTCAGTTTGGGTGAGGGTTTGCCCCCCGTCCTGCGGATTGCCCTTGTGATCATCCTCCCTGTTGCTCTCATTATCGGTATTGTTGTATGTATTATTCGTTCAGATGATCTCACAACAGTGCAGCGCTGGCTTCTTGCGGGAATTGCCGGCGGCGGAATAGGCAATGTGTTTTTCGACAGAATTTTCCGTCCCCTCGGGGTCGTGGATTTTCTGGATTTCAAGTTCTACGGATTGTTCGGATTTGATCGCTGGCCGACCTTTAATGTTGCCGATAGCGCAACGGTTATCTGCGGCACCCTGTTAATGATTAATCTGATATTCGGCAAACAGCACAGCCATGAAAATAACAGCCCTAATGAAGAAAACAGTGAAAAACCCGATGGAGGAACCAATGGAGGACACAGTGGAAGAGAACAATGAGCAGAAAAACACCCCGCAAAACACCCAGAACAATAGAACGATTAACAAGAAACTCAATTCTGTTTTCTTCATTATTGGAGCAACGGTACTGAACCTAGTGATAATGATCGGCATTTTTATACTACTGACAATACTATACGGCCGCTTCCTCGCGCCTCATTTAGCGAATCAGACATCGGGACAGATTATTCTTGTGTTTATCTTTTTCATTTCGGTTATTGGCTCATATGTATTTTATCATCTTTTCATAAAATGGATTTCCAACAAGATAGACATGGAGAAGTATTTCGATCCTATTTTCAGACCGGGAAGGAAAAAGAGATAGGACAGCTGTTGTTTGGCGGGAGCTGCCGTTTTGCCTTGGAAAATTGCGCTTGCGCAATTTCCAGTAGCAAAACTTTGTGAATGCAAAACTTTCTTTGGGATATTACTGTTTGATCAGCCCGGACGCATGGCGAACCGGATGCTTGGGCGAGCAGCGCCAATTAATGCGATCCGTTCCGCACTGTCCGCATTTCCTCATCGCTCAGCCCGGTAACATCCTGAATGTCATGGGCTGAAAATCCTTTGGAAAACATACTGCGGGCGTTTTTTCTCCGCTCTTCAATATGCCCCTCAGCGCGGCCTGTTCGCAATCCTTTCAGAATGCCCTCAGCCCGGCCCTTTGTGATACCCTGCTCAAGACCTTCAACACGGCCTTTCAGAATACCTTTCTCCATTCCTTTCAGAATGCCTTTCTCCATACCTTCCCTCACGAAGGCGTTGGTTATGTTATATGTCCGCATACTGTTTTCTCCTTCAGGATATACTTCCCTGTCAATTTTCTCAAACTGCTCATACAGTCCCAAATCTTTTAGATAACCTAGCACACTCTCTGCCAGATCAGTAAAGTCTTGTGATGACAGACCGTTCAGGAGCTGCGCAATTTCTTTCAGCCCCTCAGCGTTCATTTCATTGTCTCGCATTATATACCACAACGCAGTCGATGTATATCGTTTTCCATCGAAACGCCATGCCAACTGTTTTTTGTCCATTCGCCTCAGATCGCGCACAATGTACGACACTTTCACCTTGACATCTACCGTGCCTTCAGTCATGGATTCGGAAGCAGCATTTCCATGCGAACTGTAAAATGTGAGTGGGAGGTTCCATTCCTTTTTTCCATGGTAGAGCAGCAGTATATAGATAGCATCATTTTCATTGTACACATTGCTGTTTCTGAGGGCATACTGATAATTATCGATTTGAGTGAGAGCATGTTTATTCAGGTAGCTTTTATGTTCAGTAATAAATAGAGCTTTTCGCTCGGGGTCTGACAAGAAGGGGGCGCTAACAACGAGATCGCAGTGAAGGTTCTTTTTTCCCGCAATGTAGCTGGGGTTTTCAATGCGGATTTTGTCCAGATCCAGCTTGGCAAGCGTTGTATCCTCACAGAACAGCCGCAGTAGGTCGGGAATCAGCCGGGGGGTTCTGTAGTAGGCGATCTTGAAGGCTATGTCGTGGATGTGGCCTGTGCTGTGGGATGATTTTTTCATAAATATCTCCTGCTATATCTATAACGGGAGAACTGTCATTTTTGACTATGTTTTTTGAGAGAATTTGAAAGAATGTTGTGTTTCGCAAAGGTGGATTGATATGAATTGCCTGGTAAGAGAGTATTCGGTGTTTCGGGAATTAAGGCAGGAGCAGCAGTTTCCGGCTGCGGGTGCGCAGAACAAAAACCTCTGCGAAAATGGGCAAAAAAGAAAAAGTGCTTGGCACAAACGAATTTTTTGATGATACTGGATCACAGTGGAGCTTAAAAAAACGCTATTTTAGCGATGCAGTGGGAAATACCCGTGTTTCCAGAGCTTCCCGTAACTTATCGTAACGCGGTTTTTACCGCATAACAATCTCAAGGAGGTAATTCATGGGAACAGACAAGTCATTAAAGTGGTCATCAAGACCATCTCCGGAACAGGTACGCAAATATCAAGAGAAATGGAATGAGCTTGATCATTATGTGTCGAATGAGAAATCCTTGGAAAAATTATTCACGGAGATATATCCTGAAAATAATAATAGGGATGAAGTACTCATTAAAATTGGCGTGCTGAACTCCTTCCTAATGATGAGGATCACGTTCCAAAGCTCAGGAATTGTTATTCGTTTGCAACAAAGTATTGTAGCCATCATTGTCCAGATGTCTATCCAATTTATGACGGCAATGTGGATGAAATACTCTATGCCGGAGTAGCGGAACAATTAGCCGCTTCCGAAACAATATAATCAAATACAAAGAAAGCATTCCTGACGGACGCATTGGCGAGCCGGATGCCCGGGCGCGCAACGCCGACCAGCCGTCACTTGATCGAAAAAAGGCAGGCACGGATTTTTTTTCCGCGCATAAAAGAATATGCGCGGAAATTTTGCATTGGAAAATTGCGCTTGCACAATTTCCAGTAGCAAAAGGTTTTATTCTTGCAGGTTTATGGGGTATACCACGTTGGATAATTCGGTTGATCCCCACTATCGTCATTACTAGCCGGATTCGCATCCAAACCGGAATCCTTAAACATATCGGTTGTGGTTACCGAGTTATCCACCGCCCATCTCTCAAGATTTTGATTGAATTCGTCTGCCTTGTTGAACATCGCCGACATATCCGTTACTGAACCGACATTCCAGCCAGAGATATCAATATTGAATACTTTTGCTCCAGCGAACATATAGGACATATTCGTTACCATACTGACATCCCAGCCGGAAATATCGCCATTGAATGCGTGTGCGTCAGTGAATATATAGGACATATTTATTACCGCGCTAACGTTCCAGTCGGATATATCGCCATTGAATGCCCTTGCTGAACGGAATATAGCTTCCATGTTCGTTACCGAACTGACATCCCAGCCAGAGATATCGCCATTGAATGCCGTTGCGGTAAAGAACATTTGTTTCATATTTGTTACCCTGCCAGTATCCCATCGTGAAATATCGCCATTGAATGTGGTTCGATCACTGAACATATCGGACATATCCGTTACCGCAGTGGTAATAATGTAGTTGAGATTGGCAGTATTGCCCCAGATTCCGGAGTCATTGGTGTCGGTGATGTCTCCTATCGCCGCAGTTACCGCTGTTTTCAGTTGAGCGTTAGTAGCAGGGCTCACGGTAACAAAGAGATATTCGGCAAACCATACATCTCCATTTCCGTTTTCGCCATATACCAGATATGTTCCTGCTGTTGTACTTGCGCTAACCGTAACAATTCCGGTACCCGCATTAACAGTCGGAATGGTGACACTTGCGGGCGCAGTTGCGGGGGTAACCGTAATGGTTCCTGATATTTCATTGGCCGCAAGAGTGCCCGGTTCCACGGTGGTCAACTTAACGGTTGGATTCTCACGGGCAATTATGGCAGTATTGGCAGCCGAAAGGCTTAGCGATGCTGCCGTACCCCCAGGAGTCTGCTGCGCCGCAACAATTAACGGCGTTTCCGTTGCAATTTCCGACCATGTACCAGTGCCCTCGTTGTTCACGGCGCGCGCCTGTACTTCGTAGGAAGTGCCGTTTCTCAGGCCTCTAATGGTGTAGCTTGCGGCTGGCGCGGCGAGTACAATAATTTCCGACCAGTTGGTACCGCCGTCCGTGCTATGTCGCAGGTGGTATGCGGTAATTTCGCTGCCGCCGTTGTCGGCAGGCGCGCTCCATGCAACCAGTAAATGCCTGTTCCCCGGTTCAAGGGTTGGGGCAGCCATTGTACCCGGCGCGGCAGGGGGCACAGTTGGCGCAATAGGGCGTGCCGTGGCAGATGCCGACCAGCCGCCAATGCCCTGCGCGTTGACGGCGCGTACCTGCACGGCATAATTCATGCCGTTTGTCAGCTCGGTAATGGTGTGGCTTGTGCCGGTAATACCGGATGTGATCTCTGTCCAGCTCTCGCTGTCGACTTGACGATAGCGCAGGTGATACTCAGTAATATCGTTTCCTAGGTTGTTGTCTCCCCAATTCCATGTGGCAGGATCGACCCACGATGCAGTAAGTTGGCCATTCCCCGCTTCGAGAGTTGGAGAATACATGGCAGGCGGCGTAGTCAGTATGGGACATCCCGCAAGCAATGTAATGGATATTGAGCAAAAAATGAAAAAGGTTATTCCTTTGTACGACCTAATTCTCATATGTGTTACCTCCTAAGGTAAAAAGATGATGAACTGAAATTATAAATTAGTTGGATGCTGATAGTCAAGAGAAATTTGCGTCAATTCCGCGGTGTGAACGCGGAATGTTCCGGCATCGGTTTCCGCGGGCATCAGGTTCAGCGGGACAGGCGCTCCACGGCGTCGCGAGCCTGCGAGAGGTTGCCGTTGAGTTCGAGAGCCCGCCTATAGGCCTCAAGAGCATAATTCGGATCGCCGGCCTGTTCACGGACAAAGCCGAGGCGTTCCCAGGCATCAGCGTTGCCGGGCTCAAAATACAGCGCTGTGGAAATTGCTATGTCGGCTGCATGATATTCCTCAAAGCGGATATGTATTTCACCCATGAGCAGGTATATCTGATCAATGAAGTTTCCACTCGGACGCACAGCTGCATAGTCCTGAAGATACTGGAGCGCCGAAAGGTTGTTTCCCAATTCATACTGGGCTTCAGACATAATTGCGAGGATTCGGTGATCATATCGGGATACATCAAGCCCCCTCTGCGCAGAGTCCACGGCGCCGGCCCAATCTCCCAGAGCCAGAAATGCCCAGCCCTGAACCGCATAGGCATCCATATTTCCCGGAGTTCTCGCAAGCTCTCTTTCGGTTATGCGGATAGATTCCGAGTAGTTGCCTTCACGGAAGCTCTGAAGGGCATCTTCCCGTTCTCTGCTTTGCGCTCCCATTGCCGGAAGTATCAGCATCGAAAATATCAGCATGAATAAGAGAAAAATTGGTGTGTATCTGTTCATATTTTTCATGTGTCGGTCTCGTTTTTTTTCTGCATGGCGCACTTCCCGTTCAGCCGGCTTCCGCTTTGAATAATGAGGTCGGGGGTGTGAATTTCCCCGTGTATACTGCCGTTTTTGAAGAGTTCAAGCCGCTTGCGCGCATGAATTTTCCCAAACACTGCTCCCCGAATACTCACCACGGGGGCTTCAATATCTGTTCGCAGCTCCGCCTTCTCACCAACATAGAGATTGCTGCCGCTGACAATTGAACCGCTTATTTTTCCCTTTACGAGAATGGGATCTGTCAGATTCATTACTCCTTCAAACTGAACATCGCCGGCAATGACAGTTTCAAGGCTCGCTTCATCAATGTTACGGATACGGATGTCCGACATAGTTCCTCCCCGGCATCATGTTAATCTATTGCCGTCATTTTGTCATCATCATATTCATTGGACAGATCATTGTCCAGAAGGCGGATGATATTATTGAACTGCTCCACCATTTGACGGCGGATTTCTGCCGTGTGGGGATTGTAGCGCTGGAGGTCGAGGAAGAGCTGCACGGGATCGTTACAGGTCTGCTCCATGACTTCGAGGATTTTCTGAAAGCCGAGGGTGGAGATGGATGAGGGATGAATATTCAGGCTGGAAACGAGGCGCCCAATAAAATGGGTTACCCCCTGGGTGCGGGCTGCCTCACGATCATGCTCATCGGCGTTCATTACCAGTACTCGCAGGCCTGCCTCCGTGAATATGCTTTTCCAGCGCTCAAGGACTTTCTGCCCGACACGCCAAGGGGTAAGCACTATGGGGGAATTTTTCTGATCGGCTGAGTCGGGACCAAACATGGGATGTGTGCCGAGAATGGGCTGGGCAGCGGGCAGTATCTGCCCGAGCTGGGCGAGCGGCCAGGTTTTCACCGAGCAGGTATCGAGAACGAGGGTTTCGGGAGCAAGGAGGGGGGCTATGCGCGAAGCGACCTGCGGCAGTGACGATATTGATGTGCAGAGAAACAGGGCATGAGCACGGCAGAGTTCCTCCAGCGGCGCAAGGGTAACCAAGGGCGGAGCCTCCCGCGGGGTTCTGTTGGCGGCGCGGACATCGAAGCCCTGCGCTGCCAGAAATTCAGCCCAGAATCTGCCGAATCGTCCAAGACCATACACAGCAATTATCATATGTGCTATTATATCAACGTTTTGCAAAATGCAAAAGTTTCTATGGATGATAGGGTGCGGGCGCTGCGCAGGCGCGGGAGCTGTATATGAGTTTTGTTCAGAAAATGCGCAACAGGGCGCGGGCGCTGCAGCGGCATCTTGTGCTGCCGGAGGGCAGTGAAGAGCGGACGATGCGGGCTGCGGAACGCATTCTCGCGGAGGGTATTGCGGCGCGGGTGAGTCTTGTTGGGGAGCCGGAGCGGCTGCTGCGGCAGGCGGAGCAGATCGGTGTGAGGTTGTCGGGCATTGAGCTTGTTGATCCTGCCCGCGATGCCCGGAGGGAGCGCTACGCGGAGGAATACCACGCGCTTCGCAAACACAAGGGGCTGAGCGGGGAGCAGGCCTTTGCCGACATGGCTCATGGTCTGCGTTGGGGCTGCATGATGCTCCGCATGGGCGATGCCGATGCGGTGGTCGCCGGTGCCGGGAATTCCACCGCCAATGTACTGCGGGCTGCATTCACCATTATAAAAACACGGCCCGGAATTGACGTAGTTTCATCATGTTTCGTCATGCTCCTGAAAGATAGAGCCCGGGGCAGCGATGGACGCATGATCTTCAGCGACTGCGCCATTATTCCAAGCCCGAGCACGGAGCAGCTCACGAGCATCGCGTCAGCGGCGGCAGAAAGCTGCCGGACATTTCTGGAAACCGAACCGGTAGTAGCAATGCTGAGTTTTTCTACCAAAGGCAGCGCCGAAACAGAAGAAAGCCAGCGGGTACGCCGCGCAACCGAACTGCTGCGCAAGCAGCACCCCGAACTCATTGTGGACGGAGAACTACAGCTCGATGCCGCCATTGTCCCTGCTGTTGGAGCGCAAAAGGCCCCGGGATCACCTGTGAACGGAGGGGCAAACACCCTTATTTTCCCCGATCTCCAGTCGGGAAACATCGGATATAAACTGGTTCAGCGTCTGGCAGGAGCTCAGGCCATTGGCCCCATTCTCCAGGGGCTCGCGAAACCAGTCAGCGATTTAAGCAGGGGCTGTTCAGTCGATGATATTATCAACACCGCCGCCTTTACCATTGTTCAGAGTGGACGGCAGCCCAATCAACAAAAAACAGAGCAGCAAAAGCCCAATCAACAAAAAATAGAACGACAGCAGAACGGAGCAGCAACATGACAGACAGGAGCAGAAGCATGAACATTACCCTCGTTGGCTACGGACGAATGGGGAAGGAAGTTGAGGCAGCCGCGCAGGAGCGCGGGCACAGCATTGTTTCCACGGTTGACCCGCGGGGAGGCACCTTCGCCGAACTGAGCCCCGCGGCGCTCAGGAACAGCAGCGGTATTATCGAATTTGCCCACCCTGAAGGCATTTTGCCTCGAATATCGCTTGCCGACGAGTATCAGATACCCTATGTCATCGGCACCACCGGCTGGGATTCAGGCGGACAATTCAGTAAAGAGGTGAAAGCAATTGCCGACAAAAAGAATGCCGCCGTCCTGATCGGATCGAATTTCAGTGTTGGCGCAAACCTTTTCTTCAGAATTGCCGAAGCCGCAGCCGCCGCGATAAACGCCTTTCCCGACTATGACATTGCGGTGAGCGAATCGCATCATCGAAAAAAGAAGGACAGCCCATCGGGATCGGCACTCACAATTGCCGAAAAAATTATCCGCGCCAACAAGCGCAAAAACCGCATCTGCGCCGAGCCCCTCCAGCGTGAAATTGCCGAAGATGAGCTTCATATCAGCTCCCTGCGGGCAGGCAGCATTCCCGGCATTCACCGGGTAATTCTCGACAGCCCCGCCGACAGTATTGTTCTTGAACATAGCGCCCGCGGTCGTTCAGGTTTTGCTGCCGGTGCCGTTCTCGCCCTTGAATGGCTCCGAAAACAGGAGCGCAGCTTTTACACGGCCGATGATTTTTTCACCGCCATTTTGGAGTAGGAAAACCACAGCAGCGACAACGCGCGCAAGTGAGGGCAAAGTTTTGCTACTGAAATTTTATTTAGGCAAAACTTCAAAAAGTGATCCCGCCGCATGGGCGCGCAGGCCGAGCAACGTCAATTAATGCGATCCGTTCCGCAATGTCCGCATTTCCTCATCGCTCAGCCCTGTAATTCTCTGAACAGCCTCGGTCGACAACCCTTCCAAAAACATACTGCGGGCCGTTTCTCGAATGCCTTCTTCACGACCTGTCTGCAATCCTTCCTGCCGACCTGTCTGCAGTCCTTCCTGCCGACCTGTCTGCAGTCCTTCCTGCCGACCTGTCTGCAATCCTGTCTGAAGTCCTTCTTCACGACCTGTTCGCAGTCCTTCCTGCCGACCCATTTCCGCAATGCGCGCTTTGAATGTTTCCGCATTCATTCTGAACATTTTCGCTACCTCCTTACCTCTCGGTTCTTTTGTTCTTTCTAATCTGTTCATTAACGTATCTAAATCTATAACAATTCCGAACATCGAATCTACCACGCCGACAAATTCCTCTATCAGCTCCAGCGATTCCTCATTCAGCATTCCTGCTATCGCCTTTTCTACTATTTGAATGTCCCAATCCGTATTCAGCAGATTTTTCGAGTACAGATCAAGGTACATAACAGCCGCAAACATTCTTCCTCGCTGCTGCAGCTGCTTCGCAGAATAATCGTTCTCACTTATCAGATCGTAGGGAAAGGGAGCAAGATACTGCGGGAATTTCCGCTTCCGTTGCTTTCTAACATTCCCGGGCACCTTCCATTTTCTCGTACCATTATAGAACACAATGGGAAGAAATACCAATTCACAGTCATCGGGAATTGCGCCGGAGCGGTGAATGTTCCGGTAGAGAAGATTTGTGTACTCCGACATGCGGAGGGGCATGTCGTTGTCCACTCCAGACTGATGCTCAAGGAGCACATAGATAACAACATCTCCCGTGTGATCCCGAGTTCTGATTTTGCAGATAATGTCGGCCATTCGTGTTTTTGCATGGTCGATGAAAAAGGTACCGTTTTCGATGGTTATGTCCTCGGTTCGCAATTTTTTCGTCCATGCGCCTCCGACAAAGCGTTGCAGAAATTGGAGCATTATTGCGGGTTGGAACAGCAGGGAGCGGTATCCTTGGTCGTAGGGAACGGGGGCGGGTTTTTCTTTGAAATCGATCATACAATCCTCCTGAACGAAAGTTTTGCTACTGGAAATTGTGCTTGCACAATTTTCCAATGCAAAAATTTCTATAAAATAGAAGAATGCTAAGCACATACAAAGCATTCCGAATCTGAAACTTTTGCTACTGGAAATTGTGCAAGCACAATTTTCCAAGGCAAAAGTTTCTGAAGGTTTTTCTGAACGTTTCTTTCTGAATAGGGGAGTTCCCATGGCGACATGGTCCCATGGTGAATTCTCCCCCTCTATATCTGTGACGGGTAAACTGTCATTTTTGACTGTGTTTTTTGAAAAAATTTGAAAAAAGTTCACCTTTTGCAAAACATTACTATTGCACAGGTTTTGTGGACATGATACTATGCAACAATCTTATAATTTATCGTGAGGAGGAAATCATGAATGTCAAATTATATACGGGAACCCGGTTTCTACTCTGCGCGATGTGCATAGCATTAATTGCTGCATGTCCGATGCCGGAACCCGAGCCAATGCCGGAACCCGAGCCAACTGTGCCGGGTACAATAGGTGCCCCAGACCTTAAAGCGGGGAATGGGCAACTAACGGTTAACTGGACTGCTCCGAACAACGGCGGCAGCGAAATTACCACATACCACCTTCACCATAGCGCGGACGGCGGTACCACATGGTCGGAAATTATTGCACTTGCCGCGCCAGCCGCAAGCTACACCATTCCCGAACTGACAAACGCCGCTGAGTACCATGTACAGGCGCGCGCCGTCAATGCAGTCGGCGCTGGGTCATGGTCGGAATCTGCCGTTGCAACTCTCCCTGCCGCTGCAACTCCCCCCGCCGCCGTTCCTGACGCGCCGGCTGCCCCAACCCTTTATGCGGGCACTGGGCGGATCGTTGCGAGATGGTCTGAACCGGACGATAACGGCAGCGAAATTACCGGGTATGAGCTGATATATCGCGAAGTCGGCGTAACCGCATGGACGGCTGCTTCCGGCATCACCGGCACAGATTACACCATTACGGGACTGACAAACGGTGCTCTCTACCACGTGCATGCGCGCGCCATCAACGCGGAGGGCGCTGGACCCTGGTCTGCCCCCGCGCTGGGATCGCCGATCTCATTTCCTCCGACACAGACTCCTTCGGGTACGGAAAATTCTATAAGCCTTTTGGCTGCCGATAATGCCATTAATACTGCCAGTATTGCCAATGAGAACCTGAACCTCAGCGTTTCTTTGATTACGGGCACTTACACGGTCAATGACTCAGGAAACATTACGATAAGCACCGTAACTCCGCCCGGAACGGTCACCATTCCGACAGTTGATCCGAGTACCGGACTTGTTACGGTTACCGCAGGTACAACGGCAGGAACATATGTGGTATATGGCGAAATAGAAAGCGGAGACATACTCTTTGCCGAATATCTCTATGTTACTGAGAGTCCAACAACTAACGCTGAACTGAAAACAGCGGTAACTACGGGGATATCAACTTGGGGACCAACTGCCGATTTCAACTACATTATTACCACGGCAGTAACGGATATGTCATCTGTTTTTATTGCCAACGCCACATTCAATGGTGATATTTCCGGTTGGGATACTACAGCGGTAACGGATATGTCCAATATGTTCTATTTAGCAAGAGCATTCAATGGCGATATTTCCGGTTGGGATGTCAGTTTGGTAACGGATATGTCCGCTATGTTCAATACCGCAAGTGTCTTCAATGGCGATATCTCAAACTGGGATGTCAGTAAGGTAACGAATATGACCGCTATGTTCATTAGCGCAAGTGTCTTCAATGGCGATATCTCACTCTGGAATGTCAGAGCGGTAACGAATATGCAAAATATGTTCAAAGATGCAAGTGCATTCAATCAGGATCTTGAAGAGTGGGGGGAGCATCTGACGCTTAATGACAGTAGCAAATACACCGGAACCACAACAGATATGTTTAAGGATTCCGGTTTGGATGCGAATCCGGATAGTAATGACGATAGTGGGGATCAACCGAATTATCCATCATGGTATTAGTTTCATAGCCCATAGCCCGCAGTGAACAGCCCTGCGCTCCAACTCCGGCTGGTCGGCGCGGGGGCTGCTCGCTCATGTCGCCCGGCTCGCCCATGCGGCTGTTGCTGAGACTGGGCTGGTCGGCGTTGCGCGGCTGCTCGCCATGAGGTGGGATTAGGCTAATATCCCGAAAAAATCGAAAATTCTGCAAAATTTTCTCATTACATCATCCACCGTGCGCGCATACCCTGTTTATGTGGTATGGGCAACAATCATATAGGAATGGTACACGACAAAAGTTGGAAATATGCCTTCGAAAATCCTCAGATATTCCGGGACTTCATCCATTCATACTTCAACAAAGACCTCGCGCGGAGCATTGTTCCCGGGAGCATAGAGCGTATCGACACAGAGCATACCAGCCACCATTCCCGACTCTCTGAAAAAAATTCACAAATTTTGCAAAATTCTTTCAAAATACATAGTCAAGAATGACTTTTCTCCCGTTATAGATATAGGAGGAAAAAATATGAAAAAATCATCCCAGAGCACAGGCCATATCCACGACATAGCCTTCAAGATCGCCTACTACAGAACCCCCCGGCTGATTCCCGACCTGCTGCGGCTGTTCTGTGAGGATACGACTCTTGCCAAGCTGGATCTGGGCAAAATCCGCATTGAAAACCCCAGCTACATTGCAGGAAAAAAGAACCTTCTCTGCGATCTCGTTGTCAGCGCCCCCTTCCTGTCAGACCCAGAGCGGAAGGCCCTGTTCATTACTGAAAATTTTGCTCCGCAAAATTTTCAAATAAGGATTCTCTCATCTATACTCTTGATTCTCTCACGGTATAGAAAGTTTTGCCTTGGAAAATTGTGCAAGCACAATTTCCAGTAGCAAAACTTTTGTATTGAGCATAAAAGCTACCTGCATAAACATGCTCTCACTCAGATTGATAATTATCAGCATGCCCTCAGAAACAGCAATGTGTATAATGAAAATGATGCTATCTATATACTTCTGCTCTACCATGGAAAAAAGGAATGGAACCTCCCACTCACATTTTACAGTTCACATGGAAATCCAACCTCTGAATCCATGACTGAAGGCACGGTAGATGTCAGGGCGAGAGTGTCGTACATTGTGCGCGATCTGAGGCGAATGGACAAAAAGCAGTTGGCATGGCGTTCCGATGAAAAACGATATACATCGACTGCGTTGTGGTATATAATGCGAGACAATAAAATGGATGCTGAGGGGCTGAAAGAGATTGCGCAGCTCCTGAACGGTCTGTCTTCACAAGACTTTACTGATCTGGCAGAGAGTGTGCTAGGCTATCTGAAAGATCTGGGACTGTATGAGCAGTTTGAGAAAATTGACAGGGAACTGTTCCCTGGAGGAGAAAACAGTATGCGGACATATAATATTACCAACGCCTTCGTAAGGGAAGGCATTGCGAAAGGAATTGAGCAGGGGCAAGCTCAGCTCCGGAGTGAGTATGTACTCAATATGCTTAAGGATGGTCTGTCTATGGACCTTATTCATAAGATTACCAAGCTCAGCAAGGATGAAATTAGAGCATTTACGAAAAACGAAAATGGCAGGGAAAACGGTAGAGCGTAGCGCAGATCTTTGCGCGCCTGCTCGCCCATGCGTTTGTTGCTGTGGCGCGACGCTGCGCGGCTACTTGCAGCTGAAACTTTTTTCTCGTATTATCAATGAGCTCGGGAGGATTCCTTGAACAGGCAGTATGATTTTTCTATTCAGAATCTCGGGAAGCCCGAATATCAATCTCCCATAATACTTTCCCGGGTCTATGGCGACACCATAGCAAATTATGTAACAGACGATGAACGTATTCTCTCCGATATTCAGATATGCAACGGGAAGCAGTTTCCGCAGCGGGAAGACGCGCAGAGTCTGGAAAAAGCAGGCCCGAGAGAGCGCATATATTTTTCTCCCTCTGAAGTGCGGGCGGGAATTGTTACCTGCGGCGGATTGTGCCCGGGGCTGAACGATGTTATCCGCTCGGTGGTGCATACGCTCTGGCACAGCTATGGGGCGCGAAAAATTTTAGGTATTAAATTCGGGTATAATGGTTTTCTCGGAGCAGTCAGGTCCCCTGTAATTGCCTTAGATCCCGATGCGGTTAAAGATATTCACCGTATAGGAGGAAGTATACTGGGTACTTCCCGGGGAGGGGGTGAGCAACGGGAGAAAATTCTCAATGCCGTTGAGAAGCTTGGTTTGAACATGCTCTTTACCATTGGCGGCGATGGTACTCAGAAAGGCGCGCTGGGTATTGCAGAAGAGGCTGCCCGCCGCGGTAAGAAAATTGCGGTTATTGGAATTCCGAAAACAATTGATAATGATCTGAGTTTTGTCGAAAAAAGCTTTGGTTTTGAAACGGCAGTTGTACGGGCAACCGAAGTCGTTCTTTCAGCTCATCAGGAGGCTCATTCGGCTATTCACGGAATTGGCCTTGTGAAGCTCATGGGGAGGGAAAGCGGGTTCATTGCCGCTCACACAGCTATTTCAAGCCAGGATGTGAACTATGCGCTTATTCCTGAGGTTCCCTTCCGCCTTGAGGGATCGGGCGGATTGTTTGAGCATCTCACGGAGCGGCTGGACAAGCGGAATCATGCTGTTATTATCGTTGCGGAGGGAGCCGGTCAGAATCTTCTTCACGATGAAAATGCGAGCGATGCCTCAGGCAATCGGAAGCTGGGAGATATCGGAATCTATATAAAGGAACTCATTACAAAGTACTTCAAAGATATGGACTATGAAGTTAATCTTAAATATATTGATCCAAGTTATATAATTCGCAGTTCCAGCGCCATTCCCACCGATGGGCTGTACTGTTCCCGTCTGGGCACAAATGCGGTTCATGCGGCTATGACAGGAAAAACAGCTATGCTTGTAAGCTTCTGGAACAGCCGCTTTGTCCATGTTCCCATGAAGCTTTCCTGTTCCATGCGGAATTATGTTAACCCTGAAAGTTCTCTCTGGCGTGATGTTCTGGATGCTACCGGCATGCCTCTGACATGGTAGCCGGTTTACGCTCGTTTTTTGGCAAACTCCCGCATGTATTCAGCAAGCGCCTGGGCTCCCTCAACAGGCATCGCATTGTACATGGATGCCCTCATCCCTCCCACTGAGCGATGCCCCTTAAGACCGATCAAATTCCTTTCGGCGGCGCCTGAGAAAAACTCCGGCTCATGGGCGGTATTACGCAGGGTAAACACCACATTCATTGTACTGCGAAACAGAGGGTCAACAGGGCAGCGGTAAAATCCGTCAGAGTTGCTCATAACCGAATAGATCATATCGGCCTTCTCATTATTCATTTTTTCCATGGCAGCAAGTCCTCCTGAACGCTCAATCCATGCAAGAACGAGGCTCATAACCCATATGGAGAAGACCGGCGGAGTATTATACAGGCTTTTCGCCTTGGCATGCGTGCGGTAATTCAGATAAGCGCCAAGGGAACTCGGGCATCGTTCAAGCAGATCTTTACGAATAATGACTATTGTTACCCCCGCAGGCCCCAGATTCTTCTGCGCCCCCGCATAGATAATACCAAACTGCTCAACATCCATGGGGCGGGAAAGAATATCCGATGACATATCGGCAGCGAGGGGGGCGGAGCACCGGGGAAATGTCTTCCATTGCACACCATTGATCGTCTCATTGCTGGTAATGTGAAGATAATCGCTTTCCGATTCTATGCTTTCAGAAGCCGGCAGGCTCCGCTGCTCCGGGTCCTTCCATATTACCCGGGCCGTACCGTATTGCTGCGCATCGGCAATTGCCTTCTGCGCCCAGGCTCCGCTGTCAACGTAGTCGGCTATTCCCGAAACCGTCATAAAATTCATGGGAAGCATGGAAAATTGAAGAGTTGCTCCCCCGCCGAGGAAGAGAACCTCATACGATTCAGTGATCTTCAGCAAATTCCGTATTCGGGAAATGGCTTTTTGATGAACTTCTTGGTATTCATCGCTTCGATGACTTGTTTCAATGAGAGACAGGCCGAGATTTCTGTAATTGTATATGCTGCTCTGTACTTCCTGTAAAACCTCAGCCGGCAGGGTTGCCGGTCCGGAATAAAAATTACATACTCTTTTCATCATGGACTCCAATACGATTTTTGTGTTTCTGCTTTCATGATACTATTTCTCCTGTCCGGTATCAATGTATCCGGCAGTACTGTCTGCCCGGCAGTAACATCATTCTGAATGACCCAGTTTTTGTTAATTTTACAGGAATATGTGTTATTATGATACACATACCATGAAGAATACAACAGTATATTGGAGTATACTTTATGTGTTTTCATAAAGATATATGTTGTAAAGATATAAAATGTATGAATTTTTTTGGATTTTCTGTATCTTGGTACATTTTTTGCTGTATATTGACTATATGGAATGCTTTTTCTGTGCTGAGCATTCTCGCATTTTGTAGAAAGTCTGGTATAGAGCTTAAGCAGGAGCATTCATGAGTAAAATGACAGAAAAAACTATGGAAAAAGCATTATCCAGAGACGATGATATACTTGCCATGTATCTCCGTGAAATAAGCAAAATTCCTCTTTTGAAGGTTGAAGAGGAAGGGGATCTGATAAGGCGAGCCAAAGAAGGCGATAATACCACAAAGGAAAAAATTCTTCGCTCCAATTTACGTTTTGTGGTTAATGTGGCAAAAAAATATCGAAACAGAGGCCTGCCCTTTGTTGATCTCATAAGCGAAGGTAATGTCGGGCTTATTCATGCCTTTGAACGCTTCGATATAAACCGCGGTTTCCGCTTCATATCGTATGCGGTATGGTGGATACGTCAGGCAATTCTCAAGGCAGTGTATGAAAAGAGCAAAATGATTCGCCTGCCAATGAACCGCTTCAATGAGCTCATACACATTGAGAAAGCGCGCAATACCCTTGAAGATTCGCACAGTGAAATGGATGAAATACAAAAAATTGCAGCAAGTCTCAATATGGATGCTACCCATGTCAGTGAACTTATCTCCATTGGCCGAGACCATGTATCTTCAGATACTCCGGTGTACCATGAAACAGATAATGCTGTTATCAGCGATTTTTTCGAAGATACCGCCAACACTCTCCCTGAAGAATTTGCCATCACTAATTCTCTCAAAAAAGATATTGACAAATTTCTCACTATTCTTGATGAGAGAGAATCGGAAATTATCAGGCTCCGCTTTGGATTAGGCGGTATTACCCCCCTCAGTCTTAAGGAAATTGGAAGACGCTTTGGTCTCACCAAGGAACGAATTCGACAAATTGAGCAAAAAGCGATCAAACGTCTTCAACACCCCATGCGGAATGGCCACCTTGTTGCATATATGTTTTGAAGCGCCATGTGCAGTGCAGAGGAAAACTTTGTTTTATTCAGATCCAAGTGATCAAAAGTAAAATACCTGATACTATGATAATTACCTATTGATGTGTGAATACAGAAAAGCACAATAATTCGGATATGGTATATGTCCGAAGCAGAGCCGGTGTGGCGGAACTGGTAGACGCAGCAGACTCAAAATCTGCCGCCAGCAATGGTGTGGGAGTTCGAGTCTCCCCACCGGTAAGGAGCATAACATTGAAGACTAACGCAGCGCAGAACCTGCTTACAAACCCGATCCCCCCGTTGGTGCGATCAATTGCAATACCGGCAAGTATTGGAACAGTGTTCACAACACTTTATAACTTTGTCGATACCTACTGGGCAGGGCAGCTTTCCACCGATTCGCTGGCTGCCCTCACTCCGAACTTCACGATCTTCCTGCTCGCGCTGACAGTCGGAGTCGGCTTTTCATCGGGCGCGACTGCCCTCATTTCAAACTACATCGGCGCAGGCGATGAACGAAATTCCCGGTATATCTTTGCCCAGATTATCGGATATGCGCTGTGCGCTCAGGTTGTTTTGAGTGTTGTGCTGCTCCTGCTCCTGCGCCCCTTGTTTCTGTTTATGGGAACCGATCCCTCCGTTCTTCCCCGGGCAATGGCATATGGTACTGTTATTGTCTCGGGAGCGGTTGCAATGACCCTTAACCAGGTTTTTAACTCCGCGCTCGCGGCACGGGGGCTTTCAAAGCCCTTCAGGAATTCGCTCATACTTGGGTTTTTTCTTAACTTCGGTCTGGATCCCCTTCTTCTCTTTGGTGTGAACATTGGCGGCAGGGTAATTATTCCGGCTCTCGAAGAACGCGGCATTGCGCTTGCAACCGTAATTATTCAGGCACTCACCGCTTCATACCTTTTGTATCATGCGATAAAGGCCGGCGCTCTCACGGGAACAAAGTTCAAAGATTTTATACCGAATGTTAAGCCCTTGAAGGAAATTGCTTCTCAGGTTATTCCTGCGATGTTCGACTTTCTTGTCCTTGCGATCGGTACTCTGGTTATCAATTATTTCATTGGCGGCTACGGTAAGGAAGTTGTCGCCGCCTATGGTACCGCAGTCCGCATTGAGCAGTTCGCGCTCATTCCCAATTTTGGTCTTATGATCGCTCTGGGCGCCATTGTGGGGCAGAATAACGGCGCCGGAAACATTGAGCGGGTGAGGAAGACCTTCGGGGTAACTCTCCGCTATGGTCTGTACATTATGCTTGTGCTCCTTCCTCCCATTCTCATTTTCGGCCGTCAGCTTATAGGTCTCATTTCCGACAATGTCGAGGTTATCCGCATTGGCTATAATTATCTGCTCGTTCAGGGGATCACTTTTTACAGTTACATTGTTTTGTTCCAGGCGAACTCCATGCTTCGGGGCATTAAGAAACCTCTCATGATTATGTGGATGAGTCTGTATCGGCAGGTTCTTGCTCCCTTTGTCGTTTTCGCCTTTCTTGCTACTGGTCTTGGTTTACGGGAAACCGGCGTATGGTGGGGTATAGTCATTGTGAATTGGTCGGCTGCTTTCATAACTCTCTGGTGGCTTATGCGGCAGCTCAAAAATCGTAGTCTGATAATAGAGATGGATGCCAAAGAAAAGTCCAAAGAGGATGCGGAAGCTGCAATGAATGACGGGCAGATACAGGATCAGGATCGGAGTGATAAAGAATAGGGTAAGCGGATATGGAGATGGCGATTATGGCGATTTTCTTCGCCGATTGTACAGGGTTGCCGTAGAGCGCGTTAACCCCTACGGAATGATCATAAACAGGATCACTATCCGCAACGGAACCCTCACCATTCAAAATTCGCCCATCACCATCCGCCTTTCCGACTACCGTCACATACTGATTATCGGAGCAGGAAAGGCCGGCGCTCCCATGGCGCAGGCGCTGGAAGAACTGCTTAAAGAATACCCGATAAGCGGGCTTGTTGCCGTTAAATACGGGCACACAGCGCCAACAAATACCATAGACCTTATTGAAGCGGGACATCCTCTTCCCGATGAGAACAGCAGGAGGGCTGCCGATGAAGTTGCGGAACTTCTTGGCAGGGCCGACAGTGATACGCTGGTGTTCAATCTCATTTCCGGCGGCGGTTCAGCCCTCCTCAGTTGTCCTGTCTCAGAGATTCCCTCTGCTGATATTCAGGATATGAACACGGTACTTTTGGACTGCGGCGCCGAAATTCACGAAATTAATACTCTGCGCAAACATGTGAGCGGCATTAAGGGCGGCCGTCTGGCAGAAATGGCCTATCCCTGCCGTTTAATAAATATCATTCTTTCCGATGTTATTGGAGATGATCTGGAAGTCATTGCATCCGGTCCTGCGGTGCCGGATCCGAGTACCTTTACGAATGTTCAGAACATAGTCGATACATACCAGATCAGGAAAAAATTGCCGCAGTCAATTATCAATTACTTTGATAAGGGTCTCCACGATCCATCTCTGGAAACACCGAAGGCCGATAACCCCTGCTTTCAGCGGGTACAGACAGTTCTCCTCGGAAACAACCGCTCAGCTCTGGAGGCAGCAGCAGCCTACGCCGAAAGCGAAGCCGAAAGATGGGGAGTGGACGATCCCGAAAAAGCGGGATTGAGAACCATTATCCTCACTTCCCGTATGAGCGGTGAAGCGCGGGAAATTGCCAAACTATTTTCCGCCATAGCGCTTGATCCTCCGGGGAAAAACCTGCTCGTTCTTGCTGGCGGTGAAACAACAGTACGCATGCGGGGTAAAGGCAGAGGCGGCAGGAATCAGGAACTGGCGCTCTCCTATCTGGATACCATACTCCGCAGCGGTCTGTTGCCCGCCGCCTGCTTTCTTGCCGCCGGCTCAGACGGCAACGATGGCCCAACCGATGCCGCAGGCGCTGTTATTTGCCCAACAGACATCAGCCGCCTTGCTGCAAGCGGACCCTCTCCCGCAGCATGGCTTGCCGATAACAACTCATACGAGTACCTTTCCAAGAACGGAATTATCTACAAACCCGGGCCGACAAACACCAACGTCTGCGATTTCTGCTTTCTCTACATTCATCCCTGAACCGCCGCGGCACGAATCAGCGGAGCCCCCGCGGCACGAATCAATGTGCGAAAACATCAACGCGGCGCGCCGAATCAACGCGGCGCGCCGAATCAACTCGGAGTGCCGAATCAGCGCGGCGAAAAATCAGCGTAATGAATAAAAGGCATTCATTCCCGCATATTCTGCGCTGTTTCCGAGCATTTCCTCAATGCGGATGAGCTGATTGTACTTGGCAATTCGTTCTGAGCGGCTCATAGAACCGGTTTTTATCTGACCAATTTCAAGGGCAACAGCAAGATCAGCAATAAAACTATCTTCGGTTTCACCCGAGCGATGACTAATAACATTGGTATATCCGGCGCGTTTGGCCATTTCCACTGCTTCATAGGTTTCGGTGAGGGTACCGATTTGGTTTACTTTTATGAGAATGGAATTGGCGATCTTTTTCTCAATGCCGGTTGAAAGGCGTTCGGTATTGGTAACAAATATATCATCGCCAACGAGTTGAACCTTATCGCCGGTTTTCTCGGAAAGAATTGCCCAGCCTTCCCAATCATCCTCGGCCATACCATCTTCCAGAGAGATAATCGGATAACGCTTTATCCAGTCGGCGAAGTAATCGGCCATTTCTGAGGAACTGAGTTTATCTCCGGTTGACCACCTGAGTTCATAGAGTCCGCTTTCCTTGTTATAAAATTCGCTGGCTGCAGGATCAAGCGCTATGTAGATATCTTCCCCAGGCCGATATCCGGCTTTTTCGGTTGCCTGCAGAATGAGCTCAACAGCTTCTTCATTGCTCTTCAGGTTTGGCGCGAATCCGCCTTCATCACCTACGGAAGTAGCATAGTTTTTGTCGTGAAGAATTTTTTTGAGGGTATGAAATACCTCGGCATTCATCTGAATTGCCTGTCGGATGTCTTCAGCATTAACCGGCATAATCATAAATTCCTGAAAATCGACAGAATTATCAGCGTGAGAACCGCCATTCAGAATGTTTGACATTGGAACGGGAAGCAGATTCGCATGATACGAACCAAGATACCTGAAGAGGGGCTGCTCGAGAAAATCTGCCGCTGCCCGCGCTGCGGCAAGCGATACGCTCAATATGGCATTGGCGCCGAGTTTTTCCTTGTTTGCGCTGCCGTCGAGGTCGAGCATCGTGCGGTCAATTTCCACCTGATCCATGGCATCCATTTGTTCAAGTTCCGCCGCAATAATGGTATTGACGTTTTCCACTGCCTGCAGCACTCCCTTTCCGGAGTATCGGTTTTTGTCGCCATCGCGTAGTTCAACAGCTTCATGTTCTCCGGTGGAGGCTCCGCTGGGCACTGCTGCCCGGCCGAAGCTCCCGTCTTCAAGAATGACATCGGTTTCCACAGTGGGGTTTCCGCGGGAATCCAGAATTTCTCTGGATTCAATGTGTGTTATTAGACTCATAAAATCTCCTGTGCATGTGCAATTATTACGGAGAAATTTTTACATAAAGCAAAGGTTTCGTCAAGGTTTATATGTGGATATTGTGGGAAATTTGGCGGGATTTTGATATTTGATCGACGGCGCGTGGGCGAGCGACTTGATCGGGTATCAAAAAAAGCCCCGATCCGTTCCGGCATGGTCATGCAAGAAGCAGGGCGGGGCATAATGTTGCCACAGCGTGAGGCAACAATAGTCAAAAAGCTGGTTGACTACTGCCGGGTAAGAGTAAAATCAGCAATCCTACTATCAGCAAACATCAAAGTATTGTCACTAATGGTATACTCAAACTTTTGATCCTCAAGTTCTGCAAGTACTGACGGGTCTTCTAATCCTTCACAATTGCTTAACGTAATTGAGTCCCCGTTATCCTCGTAATCACAAGTAAGTTGCAAACCAGCAGGGGCTTCGAAGAAGACAATAGCGGGAAATTTTATTTTAGTAACGGTGAATGTTACAGTATAAGGAACTCCCTCATATTCTTCTATCCACGTCCCCACTAAGGGAGATGGTTCATCCATGTCCATCGGACATCCTACTAATATAGTTATCGCGACAACAACTATAAATAATGACATTAACTTTTTCATAAAGTTAACCTCCTAAAAATATTGGTATAGAAATTCCTCAAGGGAATCTCTAGAAATTCAATATTCGGTAGTGTGAAATACTGGAGTTTCTGGAAATTCCCGGTGGTGTTAAAGCAGTCTGGTTCATAGGGGGATGTGTCGGAGCTGTTGCGGCGGGACAGTTTAAACCCGGTAATTAGGAGAGTGATCGGGGATAATGTGAGAAAAATATTTTTTATTTTAGAAGGGGGTTTTTTTTTGGGGGGGGGGTGGTAGAATGTTTTTGGGATGTATGCTATACTCAGGGTTACGGCTTGGTTTCGCTGTAGCTATTTTGTATGCAGGCATAGTAAACTATCTTCCTTTTTTGAAAGGCTATCTGAAAAAATTGACCGTGTCAATACCCGCGACAAATGTTTATATCCCAGACATTGCCAATGGTATATTGACAAAATAATCGAATCATCATACTATTTGCGCATATACGATTAAGGATAATAAAATGTACAGAAAAAATATAAGTATTGTTTTTTTGGGACTGGTACTGTGTACCGCGCTGTCAGCAGCCGGGAACAGTGATTCGGAAAACACATCCATTTTTTCCATGGATTTCGAGCAGATAGAAGAACAGGCGCAGGGGAGTGATGTCCGCTTCTATATGTGGGGCGGGTCCCCGCAGATAAACACCTGGGTCGATTCTGTTATCGGCGGGTATCTGATGGATCAATATGATATTACGCTGGAACGGGTTCCAATGGACGCGAGCGTTTTTGTGAATCGTTTGCTCAGCGAAAAAGATGCCGGCCGTAAAGAGGGCATTATGGACATTCTCTGGATTAACGGAGAAAATTTCAAGAATGCCCGTGAGGGTGACATTCTCTTTGGTCCCTTCACCCAGCTCCTGCCAAATTTCGCGGACTATGTTGATGCGGCAACGACAATCTCCGATGCCGGGTATCCGGTTGATGGCTATGAAGCTCCCTATGGGAGAGCGCAGTTCGTTGTGGAATATGATTCTGCCCGCATTGCCGACCCGCCGACGACCTTTGCCGACCTTACAGAATGGGTCATGGCGCATCCGGGACGTTTTACCTATCCGCAGCCGCCGGATTTTACCGGTTCGGCTTTTATCCGTCAGGTCTTTTACGTGCTCAGCGGCGGATATGAGCAGTATCTTGGCGATTTCGACCGGGAACTTTTCGACCGCAATGCGCCTGCTCTCTGGGATTATCTCAACAATCTGGCGCCCTATCTCTGGAGAAGCGGAGAAAGCTATCCGGCAGACCTTGCCGCCCTTGACGGACTTTTTGAGCGTGGAGAAGTATCGTTTAATATGACATTTACGCAAACTGGCGCAGCAAGTAAGATACGTCAGGGACGGTACCCGGAATCGGTACGTACCTTTGTCTTTGAAGGAGCCAGCCTTGCCAATACGCACTATCTGGCCATTCCCTTTAACGCCCCAAACACGGCGGCGGCTCTGGTAGCAATTAACAGTATTCTCTCACCGGAGATACAGCTCTCAAAGAATGATCCGCAAAAGTGGGGCGATTTTACTGTGCTTGATGTAGGGAAGCTGCCTGAGAGCGACCAGCAGCGCTTTGCAGTTCTTGATCTTGGCGATGCGACCCTCCCGCTCAATGTTCTGAGTGAAAATGCTGTTCCTGAAATTGATTCACAGTATTTAGAAGCTTTGGAGCAGGGTTGGGCGGAGTATGTCCTTCGGAATTAGATCGCTGCCGCTGAGATCGCAGGGAATTAGATCGCATCCATCTCTTTTCGGGCTTCTCCCGGGCTGCATGCTTGCGGGGCTGGCAGTATCGGCGGGCGCATGGTATTCGTTGAAAAATATCGGGGCGCCTCCAGATGCGTATGTCTTCGGATCTCTTTTTTTCAGCCTGAACATTGCCTTCCTTTCCACCTTCTTTTCGCTTATCCTCGGAACAGGTCTGGCGCTCTGGTTGTGGAATCAGAATTCATGGCTTCCCTCGCAACTTTATACCATTCCCCTCATTCTTCCCCACATTGTTGCCGCCTTCTTTGTTGTCATTTTCTTTTCACAGAGCGGAATTTTGTCGTCACTGCTGTATCATCTGAGAATTATTACGGATTTGCAGGATTTTCCTGTTCTGGTATTTGATAATGGAGGAACAGGCATTATTCTTGCCTACGTATATAAGGAAACGGCATTTGTGAGCCTTCTTGTGCTTGCCTCGCTGAGAAAAATTCCTGCTGCCCTCATTCAGACTTCTTTTATGCTTGGGGCATCACGAATGCGGACAGCGCGAAAAGTTATTCTTCCGCACATTTCCCCAACACTCTGGATTGTGGGAATTATCATTTTTCTGTACAGTTTCGGCGCCTACGACATTCCCTACCTCATCGGTTCAGGCAGCAGGCCAATGGTCTCCATAGAGGCCTATCGCCTATTCTTTGAGGGCAGCATTGCGCAGCGTCCAATGGCTCACACGCTTTTGTTTATTGTGTGGGTCATTTCGCTTGCCTTTCTTATTGTTTTCATTCTCATACGAACATTGTTCAGCAGACGATCAGATCAGGAACACTCTCTGTGAAGTCGGATCGGGCTGAGAAGGCAGCGTGGGCTGAGAAGGAGGCGTGGGCTGGCAGTATGCAATTTTCGCGGCTCCTATTCATTGTTTTTTTTCTCCTGCCCATACTGTACCTTATTGTCCGTTCCGTTGGAGGAATTTGGTCATATCCTGCATTACTCCCGCAGTCGTGGAATTTCAGAGCAGTTCGGTATCTTATTGAGAATGTCAGCCCCATTCTGAAGAGCCTGCGCTCGTCCCTTTTTTACAGCCTTGCTACGGTTGTCATTACCCTTCTTTTCAGTATCGCCCCTGCTAAGGTGCTGGCCCGCAGGAATTTTCCCGGCAAAATTGTTATTGAATCGTTGCTTCTTGCTCCGCTCCTTGTTCCGGGCATTGTTTTTTCGCTTGGACTCTATCCTCTCCTCCTGCGTATTGGTCTCATAGATAATGCCGCGGGGGTGATATTCATTCTTTCATTGCCGGCCTTTCCCTACATGCTGCGCGCGCTCACGGCTGGTTTTGAATCGTATGGGCCGGGTCTGGAAACGACCGCTTTCATGTTGGGGGCGGGTATGTTCAGAAGGGCGCGTACGGTTCATGTGCCGCAGCTCCTGCCTGCCATTGTTTCAGGAGGGATGGTCGTGTTTCTGACGGCTTTTACCGAGTACTTTCTTGTGTTTCTCATTGGCGGGGGAGCGGTTTCTTCATTTTCAGGATACCTGCTGCCGCTGATCCGCTCATCAGATTGGGGCATAGGGTCAATTCTGAGTATTACCTTTCTCATTATCCCAATTGGAATGTATTCGGTATTGGACAGAAGTATCAGTTTATATTATACTAAGCGAAATATTAAAAATGGAGAATTAACATGAAAAAGCGCATTATAACGCTTGTAGTAATTGCCGCTGTTATCGGCGGTTTGTATTTTCTGGCAGATAGTCTCGGCTGGCTCGATCAGTTTAATCCTGATGCAGTGTATGCGGCGAGAGATGAGCTCAAGGATGTGGTCGATGAATACCTTCTATTGACGGCGGTGATCTTTGTGCTGGTGTATTTTGTATCGGTTGCGCTGAGCGTTCCCGGAGCGTGGCTGCTCACCCTCACAGGGGGCTTTCTCTTCGGGCCAATTGCCAGCACGCTTCTGGTTAATCTTGGCGCGAGCAGCGGGGCGGTTGTCATTTTTCTTGCGGCCCGATATTTCGTGGGGAGCAAGGTACAGGAGAAGTATGGCGACAAGCTTGAGAAGTTCAACAGGGAGATAGAGGTGAACGGCAGCAGTTATCTGCTGACACTCCGTTTCATTCCCCTGTTCCCCTTTTTTCTCATAAACCTGTTTTCAGGTTTTACAACGGTACGGCTCCGCACCTTTATATGGACAACGGTTTTCGGCATTATGCCGGGAAGTTTTGTGTATTCCTATCTTGGCTACGTGGGCACCACCATTGAGCCCGGGCAGTCGCTGTTTTCACCGCAAATTATTCTGGCGCTCGTGTTGCTGGCGGGTTTCAGCCTCATTCCTGTGGTATACCGGAAGATCAAAGCCGGAAAAACCGGAGAAAAAAACGGGGGCGATGGCGGCGAAGCGAACGCATAATGCTCCGCGAATTTCGCAAAATAACGGGAATGCTCAGCACAGAGACAGCATGCCAAATTTGAAATTTTTGGACTGCCCCTAATTAATGCGATCCGTTCCGCAATGTCCGCATTTCCTCATCGCTCAGCCCGGTAATCCTCTGAACAGCCTCTGTCGACAATCCTTCCAAAAACATACTGCGAGCGTTTTTTCTCCGCTCCTCAATATGACCCTCCGCGCGACCTGCCTGAAGTCCTTCCTGTCGGCCCTTTGTGATACCCTGCTCAAGACCCTCAACCCGGCCTTTCAGAATACCTTTCTCCATTCCTTTCAGAATACCTTTCTCAATGCCCTCAGCCCGGCCCTTTGTGATACCCTGCTCAAGACCCTCAATCCGGCCCTTCGCAATACCTTCCCTGACGAAGGCATTGGTTATGTTATATGTCCGCATACTGTTTTCTCCTACTGAATATAGTTCCCTGTCAATTTTCTCAAACTGTCCATACAGTCCCAAGTCCTTCAGATAGCCTAGCACACTCTCTGCCAGATCAGTAAAGTCTTGTGAAGACAGACCGTTCAGGAGCTGCGCAATTTCTTTCAGCCCCTCAGCGTCCATCTCATTGTCTCTCATAATATACCACAATGCAGTCGATGTATATCGTTTTCCATCGAAACGCCATGCCAACTGATCCTTTGTCATTCTCCTCAGATCGCACACAATGTACGACACTCTCGCCCTGACATCTACCGTGCCTTCAGTCATGGATTCGGAAGCAGCATTTCCATGTGAACTGTAAAATGTGAGTGGGAGGTTCCAGTCATTTTTTCCATGGTAGAGCAGCAGTATATAGATAGCATCCTTTTCATTGTACACATTGCTGTTTCTGAGGGCATGCTGATAGTCATCAATCTGTGTGAGAGCATGTTTATGCTGGTAGCTTTTATGTTCAATAATGAATAGAGCCTTCCGGTCGGGGTCTGACAGGAAGGGGGCGCTGACAACGAGATCGCAGTGAAGGTTCTTTTTTCCCGCAATGTAGCTGGGATTTTCAATGCGAATTTTGTCCATGTCCAGCTTGGCAAGCGTCGTATCCTCACAGAACAGCCGCAGCAGGTCGGGAATCATACGGGGGGTTCTGTAGTAGGCGATCTTGAAGGCTATGTCGTGGATGTGTCCTGTGCTGTGGGATGATTTTTTCATATTCTTCCTCTTATATCTATAACGGGTAAAAAGTCATTCTTGACTATGTTTTTTGAAAGAATTTGAAAGAATTTTGCAAAATGTGTGAATTTTTTCGGGTTGGAATGGATTTTCGGGGCTACGGGAGGGGATGGCTCGGGAACTGTTCCCGTTACGGTAAGAAGATACAGTGATCCCGAAAAATCGACCCTGTAATTTTCCATGAAAATTCATGTAGATAGTTGATATTCCTGATACTTTGTAGTAGTCTTTAAGGAAGGTTTCAACGCGTATTCGCACTGAAACATATTTTTAGAAAAAGGAGTATTAAAATGATGTTTAATCTTTTTAATCCACTACGAAAGTTATGGGGGGGGGGACGTCCTCTGTATTGATTATAATGAGCGTGGTTCTCGTTGCCGTGCTTGCCGGATGTCCGGGGCCAGATCCTGTTCCGGGAGGTGATCCTGATCCTGTCACTGTTCCTGCCGCGCCGGCTGCTCCCACCCTCAATGTGGGGAACGCCGCACTGACTGTTACATGGGCAGCGCCCGATAACGGCGGCAGCGAAATTACCGAGTACCATGTGCAGCACAAAGAAAGTACCGCAGACTGGCCAGCGGACGGCACAACCAATACCGCCACTATCGGCGGTACTGTAACAAGCCACACCATTACCGAACTCAACAACACGACCAGTTACGATGTGCGGGTACGCGCGGTCAATGCGCAGGGCGCGGGGAACTGGTCGACATCTGCCGCTGCAACACCCAGCGCATCCCATCCTCCAGCGCCGAATATGCCCACCCTTGTTGCGGGGAAAGGGAAGCTAACTGTTACCTGGGAAATGCCGACTATTGCCGCCGGTGCCAGCGCCATTACCACGTACCATGTGCAGCACAAACTAAGCACCGCAGACTGGCCAACGGACGACTCAACGGACACCGCCACTATTAATGACGGCACTGCTGCACGCCACATCATTTCCGGGCTGATAGGCGGCAGTTCGTACGATGTACGGGTGCGCGCAGAAAATGAGGATACATTGCTTGGCGCATGGTCGCAGCCTGCCACTGCAACCCCTCTCTCAACTTCCACTGTTCCTGCCGCGCCGACAGCTCCCACCCTCGAAGCAGGGAACGCTTCGCTTACGGTTACATGGACAGCGCCCGATGACGGCGGCAGTGCCATTACCGGGTATTACCTTCGCCATAGCGCGGACGGCGGAACCTCATGGACGGAAATGAGCTCCGGTATTACCGGCACAAGCCACACCATTACTGGGCTGACAAACGGCGCCAGCTACCACGTACAGGTACGCGCCGCTAACGCTGTGGGCGATGGCGGCTGGTCTGAATCCGCAACGGCAACTCCGGCAATAATAATTTCATCGACACAGACTCCCGCGGGTACGGCAGCGACGGTAAACCTTTCGGCTGCCGCTAATGCCATTATTGCGGCTCAGAGCCCAACTGTTGCTTTGACCACGGTTGAACCGGGCACTCTCTCGGTTAGTGGATCAGGAGACATTACGGTAACTGCCGCAACTACGCCCGATGGGGTTACCATTCCGACAGTTGATTCGGGTACCGGAGTTGTTTCGGTTACCGCGACGACAACGGCAGGAACATATCTGGTATATGGCACTGAATCTGGAGGTACAGACATACTGTTTGCCGAATTTTTCTTTGTTACCGTGAGTCCTGCTGATAACGCTGCACTAGACACAGCGGTAAATGCGGGGATATCAAACTGGGGCAATACTGCCGATCTCAACTACATTGTTACCACGGCAGTAACGAATATGTCCGAGGTGTTTCTTTCCAATAGCACATTCAATGGCGATATTTCCGGCTGGGATGTCAGTTCGGTAACGAATATGACCCAGATGTTCGCTGGAGCAAGCGTATTCAATGGTGATATCTCGGACTGGGATGTCAGTTCGGTAACGAATATGACCCAGACCTTCGCTTTGGCGAGCGCATTCAATGGCGATATTTCGAAATGGGATACTACAGCGGTAACAGTTATGTATGGGATGTTCAATCAAGCAAGCACATTCAATGGCGATATCTCGGGCTGGGATACTACAGCGGTAACGAATATGAGCGATATGTTCCAGCAAGCAAGCGTATTTAATCAGAATATCTCAAGCTGGGATGTCAGTAAGGTAACGATTATGAACCAGATGTTCTATCTCGCAAATAACTTTAATGGCAATATTTCGGGCTGGGATGTCAGTAAGGTAACGAATGTGGGCAGTATGTTCAATTCAGCAAGCGCATTCAATCAGAATATCTCAAGCTGGGATGTTAGTTCGGTAACGAATATGAATACTATGTTCGCTGGAGCAAGCGTATTCAATCAAGATCTTGAAAACTGGGCATGGAATAACTCGGTTAACCCTGCGGTTTACTGGAACAATGCTAACTGGAACAATGGCACATATACCGGAGGCAAAACAAATATGTTTGTGAATTCCGGCGTAACAACAACGCCGTCATGGTATTAGGAGCAGTTTCATAGCCCGCAGGGGCTATTGAAACGTTGCAATTCAACTCCGGCAGGCATGGGCGCCGACCAGCCCCCGTGCCTGCCTTTTTTCGATTGCTCTCCCATGCGTCCGGGCTGATCAAATAGTAATATCTCAAAATAATAGAAACTTTTTGAAAAAATTTCTCATATTCACCGTTCATATTTTACCCGTCTATATGGTATGAGAAAAGATTATATCAATATGGTACACGACAAAAGTTGGAAATATGTTTTCGGGAGTGCTCAGATATTCCGGGACTTCATATACTCCTACTTCAACAAAGGCCTCGCGCGGAGCATTGTTCCCGGGAGAGCATCGAGCGTATCAACACAGAGCATACCAGCCCCCCATTCCCGACTCCCCGAAAAAAAATCACACTATTTCTTCAAATTCTTTCCCAAAACATAGTTAAAAATGACTTTTCTCCCGTTATAGATGTAAGAGGAATGTTTATGAAAAAATCATCCCAGAGCACAGGCCACATCCACGACATAGCCTTCAAGATCGCCTACTACAAGAACCCCCCGGCTGATTCCCGACCTGCTGCGGCTGTTCTGTGAAGATACAACGCTTACCAAGCTGGATCTGGACAAAATCCGCATTGAAACCCCCAGCTACATTGCAGGAAAAAAGAACCTTCACTGCGATCTCGTTGTCAGTGCCCCCTTCCTGTCAGACCCCGACCGGAAATCTATTTTTATTATTGAGCATAAAAGCTACCTGAATAAACATGCTCTCACTCAAATCGATAACTATCAGTATGTCATCAGAAACAGCAATGTGTACAATGAAAGGGATGCTATCTATATACTGCTGCTCTACCATGGAAAAAAGGAATGGAACCTCCAGCGCGAATTTTATAGTTCGCATGGAAATGCTGCTTCCGAATCCCTTACCGAAGGCACGGTGGATGTCAGGGTGAAAGTGTCGTACATTGTGCGCGATCTTTGTAGAATGAAAAAGGAGCAGTTGGCATGGCGTTCCGATGGAAAACGATATACATCGACTGCATTGTGGTATATAATGCGAGATAATAAAATGGATGCTGAGGGGCTGAAAGAAATTGCGCAGCTCCTGAACGGTTTGTCATCACAAGACTTTACTGATCTGGCAGAGAGTGTGCTAGGTTACCTGAAGGACTTGGGACTGTATGGACAGTTTGAGAAAATTGACAGGGAACTATATTCAGTAGGAGAAAACAGTATGCGGACATATAACATAACCAATGCCTTCGTCAGGGAAGGTATTGCGAAGGGCCGGATTGAGGGTCTTGAGCAGGGTATCACAAAGGGCCGGGCTGAGGGCATTGAGAAAGGTATTCTGAAAGGAATGGAGAAAGGTATTCTGAAAGGTCGCTCGGAGGGGCATATTGAGGAGCGGAGAAAAAACGCTCGCAGTATGTTTTTGGAAGGATTGTCGACAGAGGCTGTTCAGAGGATTACCGGGCTGAGCGATGAGGAAATGCGGACATTGCGGAACGGATCGCATTAATTGACGTTGCTCGGCCTGCTCGCCCATGCGTCTGTCAGGAATGATCGATACAAAGTAGTACTGGAAAATGATAATCAATATGGAAAATCGTTAATGAGCTGCGCGCAAAAATTTTATCGCTTATTTCTTCAAGACGCTTCAAGCGTTCTTCAAAACTTTTCATTGCTGATCCTTGTGTTTCATGCGTTCCGCTGTTGAGATCGTCCGATATTCACCCATTCTCTTGCACGTGATCATCCGGTTGACGAAATTCTGTGTGATATTACATGGAGTTCAGGGTTTTCTCTGACACAAAAGGGAGCTGAGGGCTTCCTTTTCAGCGAGTAGTTCATTGAGGGTAGTGTTTAATTTCTGCTGCGCGAAGGTGTTGTGCTCAATTCCTTGGACAATGTGCCAGTTTGTGCCGTTGCTCCGCAGGGGAAAACCGAACATGAGCCCCTCGGGAATGCCGTAGCTACCATCGGATGAAACGGCTGCGGAGAAGAACTCGCCTTCGGGGGTTGGGCGGGTGAGGTTTTTTACTGTGTCAATGACGGCGTTTGCCGCGGATGCTGCCGATGAGGCGCCGCGGGCCTCAATTATGGCAGTGCCCCGTTTCTGAACGGTGCTGAGGAAGTCTCCTTTGAGCCATTGTTCGTTGCCAATAACTTCGCTGGCAGGTCTGCCCGTGATGGCGGCATGGTAAAAATCGGGGTACATGGTCGGCGAGTGGTTTCCCCAAATTGCCAGATTTTTCACTTCACGTACCTGAACATCTGCCTTCGCTGCGAGCTGTGTTAGCGCGCGGTTCTGGTCGAGCATGGTCATTGCGAAGAAATTTTCCTGCGGCATTGACGGGGCTGCGGCCTTCGCGGCGAATGCGTTGCTGTTGCAGGGGTTCCCGACAACGAGCACCTTGCAGCCCGCTCCCGCGTACTCGGCAATTGCCCGGCCCTGCTTCACGAAGATTCCCCCGTTTCCTTTGAGCAGATCGGCGCGCTCCATGCCCTTTTTACGAGGAACCGAGCCGACAAGGAGCGCCCAGTCGGCATTGTTGAAGGCGGCTGCCGCGCTGGAAGTTGCGGTCGCCGACCGGAGAAGCGGAAATGCGCAGTCCTCCAGTTCCATAATAACACCCCGAAGGGCAGGAAGCGCCTGTTCAAGCTCAAGAAGCTGAAGATGCACTTCGGTGTCCTGCCCGAACATCTGCCCTGAAGCAATTCTGAAAAGAAGGGCGTATCCAATCTGCCCCGCCGCGCCGGTAACTGCTACCCGCATATCTTTCATATCCATACCTCCATCGGCATAATCTGTCTGAAACATCTGCATAGAGCAAAACGCTCTACATCTCCAGAATTATATCCTACATTCCAATCCATATCCATAGCCATCATGATATTCCGTGGGATATTCCGCCATCAATTTTACCGCATCAATTTTATACCATCAATAGTACAAAAATCGTGGGCACATCGGCTGAATATCTGTTACACTGTGAGCAGGCGGAAATATGAACAGAGCAATACGGAGAGCGCTCCTGAGTGTCAGCGATAAAACACACATTACCGTCCTTGCGTCTTTTCTCGCAGAGCGGGATGTTGAAATTATCGCTACGGGCGGCACCGCAGGGCTCATTGCGGAGCAGGGGCTGGCGGTTACTCCCGTGGAAGAAATTACCGGCAATCCCGAGGCCTTCGGCGGGAGAATGAAGACCATCAGTTTTCAGATTGAAAGTTCCATACTTTTCCGCCGTGATCGTCAGTGCGATGTTGATGATGCCGAAAAACTCGGCCTGCGCGCCATTGATCTTGTGGTATGCAATCTCTATCCATTTGAAAAAATTGCCGGCGGAAATCCTGCCCCCGATTGTGATACGCTTGTTGAGAACATTGATATTGGCGGGCCGACGATGATCCGCGCCGCAGCAAAAAATTACCGCTTTGTAACGGTACTCACTGACCCTGCGCAATATGAGCAGTTCATGAAACTCACCGGCAGCGGCACGCTCAATGAAGACATCCGCTTCAATTTTGCCCTTCAGGCTCTGCGCCTGACCGCCCGCTATGATCAGTTTATTTTCAACACCCTTGCAGCCCGCGCCCGCAATGACGCGCCCCCGCTGCCATTCCCGCTGGCATTTCATGAACTGAAGAAACTCCGCTATGGGGAAAATCCGCATCAGCGGGCATGGATGGCGCCCTGGGATAATTCGCATTCCCCCATCCGCCTTGCCCGTGCCGAGGTACTTCAGGGAAAGGAGCTGTCGTATAACAATATGACCGATGCCGACAGCGCATGGAAATGCACTAGCGAACTTCATTATCATTTTCCAGAGCACTTCGCGGTAACGATTGTAAAGCACGGGAACCCCTGCGGCGCGGCAGTTGGAAGGAATGCGTTGTCGGTCCTTGAAAAGGCATGGGACTGCGATCCTGTGAGCAGTTTTGGAAGCATTATCAGCTTTAGTTGGGAAATTGGCAGAGCCGAGGCAGACTGGCTTGCCGAGCGTTTTGTTGAGGTGATTGTTGCGCCAGCATGTTCTCCGGAAGCGCTGGAGATTTTTGCCCGAAAGAAAAATCTGCGTCTTTTACTCTGTGAAAACAGATCAGCGGACAGCGCCGAGAAGGTTATACGGAGCATGAGCGGTGCCCTGCTCATCCAGGATGAGGATGAGCCGAGAGATTATGAGTTCAAAAGTGTAACTACGCGTCGGTTTCCGAAGGAGCTGCGCCGGCTTTGCCTCTTCGGCATGGTTGTTAACAAGTATCTCAGGAGTAACAGCATCGTGCTGGTGGACAAAATTGCGCCGGTCGACAAAATTGCGCAGGGAAGCACAGCGGCGGCGGAAGGCATGAATGCCCGGGGAGATGAAGATGCCGGAGGAGATGAGCAGGTCAGGGGAGATGAAGCTGATTTCATGGTCATTGCCGGTGCCGGAATGGGGCAGCCGAATCGTCTGGATTCCCTGAAGCTCCTTGCAGCCGAACGCGCCGGACTCAGGCAGCGGGCATCAGCAGAACCATCCGCATCAGCAGAACCGATCCCATCATCTCCATCGCCCGACAGGAATTCCGGCAGAAGCTCCATGGTACTCATAAGCGATGCATTTTTTCCCTTTCGTGATAGTATAGATATGGCGCATTCCTTTGGTATACAATGTATCGTTCAGCCCGGGGGAAGCATACGGGATAAAGAAGTTATCAATGCCTGCAACGAGCACAGCATCGCCATGTGTTTCACCTCCGTTCGCCACTTTCGCCATTAACCCATGTCTCCGCGCACCGGACTATTCCAACGAGCACGGCGGGCGCTGCTGCCCCGACCACGGTCGCTCCTCGTGAACATCATCAGCATCTTCCTGCGGCGCCTCATCCGCCTCATACTAACTGTGTTCATTGCCGGTACCGCATTGTTTTTACTGCTTCGGATAATACCCGGCGATCCGGCGCAGATTATTGTCGGTATGGATCGGGCAGTGGATGAGGCGCAGCTCGCAGACATTCGCGGCCGGCTGGGGCTTAATGAACCCCTCATAAAGCAGTATGGAAACTGGCTTTTTGCGGCAATCCGTCTCGATTTTGGCACTTCATGGCAAAAAGCGCTTCCTGTTGGTCAACTTCTGGTCGAACGCTTGAGAATCACCCTGCTCCTGGCACTTGTTTCCATGGGTATCGCAGTTCTCATTGCGTTGCCTGCGGGCGTTGTGAGCGCTGTTCGGCAGGATGATCGTATCGATCATGTCATAATGGGAACATCTCACATTGTACTTGCCATTCCCGGATTCTGGCTCGGCATTATGCTTCTGCTTATGTTTTCCGTTGTAATCCCGATATTCCCCCTTTACGGATCATTAAGTCTCCGGCATTTTATTCTTCCCGCCATTACCCTAGGTTTCGGCAGCGCAGCCTTCCTGAGCCGCCTAGTGCGGACTGCCATTCTCCGTGAGTTGGACAGGGACTATGTTTTCTTCTTCACGCAGCTCGGCCTGCCCCGATCACGGGTCATTTGGCGCCATGTGCTTCCCAATGCACTTATTCCCATTGCCATTCCGGCAGGCATTCAATTCGGCTATCTGCTCGGAGGCGCAATTATCATTGAACAGATTTTTAGTATGGGCGGAACAGGCAGGCTTATTCTGCATGCCATTCAGACACGGGATTTTCCCCTCATTCAGGGAACTGTTATTTTTCTTGCGGCGATTTTCTCGCTGGTCAATTTTGCTGCCGACATCTTTGTAACCCTCGCTGATCCTGAGAAGAGAATATGAACAAAATCAATTTCACAAACATACGGATCACCCATATCACGGCAGGCGGCGTTGTGGAAATTCTTCACAACATTGATATTGCGCTCTTTCCCGGGAAAGTACTTGCTGTGCTCGGTGAAAGCGGGGCGGGGAAGAGCTTTCTTGCGCGATCCTTATGCGCCCTCGCCGGGCGGAATGACTTCATTCCTTCGGGCTTTTTTCTCAATGGACAGGTTACCCGCACAGATATATTTCCGGCAATGATCTTTCAGAATGTAAAGACCTGTCTCAATCCCTCCCTACGCGTCGGCTCGCATCTGAAAGAAATTCTCCGTTACCGCCAGCCGCCGCCAGCCTTTGCATCTCCAGAAAACCTCCTTGAACTTGTGAACCTTCCCCCGGGAAGGAGCTTTCAGCAGCAGTATCCTCATGAGCTTTCAGGCGGCATGCAGCAGCGGCTTGCCGTAGCCTGCGCGATAGCGGCTGATGCCGACATTCTCATTGCCGATGAAGCCCTCACCGCGCTGGACAGGGAAACAGCCCGTAATGTTTTGTCGGTGTTCGGCACTATTGCCCGGGAACTGCATAAGGCTGTCGTGTTGATTACACATAACCTGCGAATTCTGCAGGAATGCGCGGATCGGGTTGCGGTTATGTACAGCGGATATCTGATGGAGGAGGGGAGAGCGGATATATTTCTGAAGGAACCCCGGCATCCCTATAGCCGCGCCCTCATGGAAAGCCGCCCGTCCGGGCAGCAAAAAGGACGGTTGCTCAATGAAATTGAGGGTGACATTTCTCCCGCAGGGCAGTCATTCGCCGGCTGTCCCTTCGCCCCCCGCTGCCAATATCAGCAAGAAGACTGCCGTACCCGCCTTCCCCCCATGCGTTTCAATGTCGATGCAGCCGCGAGCGCGAGCGCTGATACTGATGTTGACGCAGCCGCTGATACAGCCGCCAAGGCTGACGCGGGTTCCCGCTACCGCTGCTTTCACCCCCTTCCTGCTGCCCGCCTTCATCCGCTTTCCGTTTCCGGGGATCGGATCGGGGTCGGTCGTGAGTGAAATGATGGATGGGAAGATAAGTCGGGTTCCCGTGCTCTGTCTGGAAAAGGTGTATAAGTCCTATTCAAGTTCCGGATTCGGCGGAATTGCTTCACAGTCCGTAGAGGTACTCAATAATTTTTCTCTCAACCTGTATCAGGGAGAAACGCTGGTTCTTCTGGGGAAATCCGGCCTCGGGAAGAGTACTGTTGCGCGTTGTATTCTCCGCTTGGAGGATATTCAGGCGGGGAAAATTGTCTCTGCCTGGGGAATGATTGTAAACAAAGGAGAATCCGGAAGGGGCTGGGCAAAAAAATGGGCAGCTCAGGAAACAATGCCCCCGCAGGAATTGTACCGGCGCGTGCAGCTGGTTCCCCAATCCACGGGGAACAGCCTGAATCCATTCATGACGCTTGAGCAGAACATTACCCGTGTTATGAGCCAGAACCCGGGTACGCGGAGTCTGGAGGAGGGGCTTGCGCTCAGCGGCTTGGACACTTCCCTGCTCGGACGCCGCCCGGTACAGCTCAGCGGGGGGCAGCGGCAGCGTTTTCTGCTGCTCAGGGCGCTGATCATGAACCCCCGAATTATTATTTTCGATGAACCCGTGTCCAGCCTCGATTCTTCTATTCAGGCCCGAATTCTCAATACCCTGCGCCGCCTGAAAGAGGAGCAGAATCTGTCATATCTTTTTATTACCCACAACACCGATGTCGCAGAATACATCGGCGACCGCATCATCAATATGGAAACACTGTATCAGGATTGATTGCCCACTCAGTGGAATGTTTTTTGCTCCTGATGTATGCTGAAACATCTATGAATGTACAATACGATTTTTTGGAGAATAGCGTTTTTCCGTTACTTGTTATGGAAAAATCTGAATATGCGGGGAATCAATGTGTATTTCGTAATGGTACTGCCGGGGTATGGCTGTATCAATCGAATTGTCTGGAATTTATGGACGCATTACTGAAGAAATATCCCGAGGGTGTGTTTAGCATGATTTTTGCTGATCCCCCGTATTTTTTATCGAACGGCGGAATAAGTTGCCATGCGGGTAAAATGGTTAAGGTGGATAAGGGCGATTGGGATAAATCGCAGGGTCCTGTACTGAATCATGAATTTAATGTAAGTTGGCTATCGCTATGTCAAAAATTGCTTAAGGAGAATGGGACAATGTGGGTATCGGGCACCTCTCATGTGATTCATTCAGTGGGTTATGCCATGCAGCAATTAGGAATGAAGTTGCTCAACGATATAACATGGGAAAAACCCAATCCTCCCCCGAATCTTTCCTGCAGATACTTTACCCATTCCACCGAAACCATTATCTGGGCAGCAAAAAATGAGAAGACGAAACATATTTTCCATTATCAGAAAATGCGGAAGGAAAATGGCGGTAAGCAGATGAAAACGGTTTGGAACATACGACCTCCCGCGAAGAGTGAAAAGGAATTCGGGAAGCACCCTACACAAAAACCGCTGTTGTTGTTGGAGAGAATAATTGAAGCAAGCACAGATGAAGGAGACCTCATTTTTGATCCTTTCGCAGGCAGCAGTACAACGGGTGTTGCTGCTATCCGCCGCAACAGAAAATTTGTCGGCTGTGAACTGGAGCATGAGTTTATTGCTATTTCGAAAGAACGATTACATGCCGGTCTGAAGAGCTCCGATCTGGAACGCTCCAGTCTGAAAAGCGTGCCGAAAAAGATGGTTTCTGAAAGATGAAGGAAGGCGGGCAGGGCGGCGGAAGAACCATTACGGGTTTACAGTTTGAAAACAAGGTCGATGTTCGTACCTTACTCGAAGGTATACCCAATTATCAAGTTGATTCACGCGCTGATAATGCGGGCAGCGATATTTATTATTCCGGTAAACTCGTGGCAAGGTGTTTTAAGAAACACGATTTTTACCAATTCTTGAGTGAAAAAAGAATCGATTGGAAAAATTATCTCTCGAAAAAATTATTACCGGACGATGCTCTGCTTGTAATTGTTCGTGAGACATTGTTTATTATTGAGGTCAAATACCAACAGGTTGCCGGTTCTGTTGATGAAAAATTGCAAACCTGTGATTTTAAGCGTAAGCAATATGTCAAATTAGTTTCCTCGCTGGGGTTAAAAGTTGAATATGTCTATGTACTAAGCGAATGGTTCAAAAAGCCGGAATATAAGGATGTTTTGGATTACATTCATAGCGTAAACTGTCATTATAAATTTAATGAACTACCCTTGGCATGGCTTGGCTTGCCGACACAGTAGCTCGCTGCATAGGTTTTCCTCCCTCAATGATCATCCTGTCTACGGGACGATGTATTACTTTACTTTCCCTGATAAAGGTATCAATAATCTCAAATAGACGGTGTAATAACCACATCCCATTCCCGACCCGAAAAAAATTCACACATTTTGCAAAACTTTCGTTCAGGAGGATTGTATGATCGATTTCAAAGAAAAACCCGCCCCCGTTCCCTACGACCAAGGATACCGATCCCTGCTGTTCCAACCCGCAATAATGCTCCAATTTCTGCAACGCTTTGTCGGAGGCACATGGACAAAGACATGCCCCTCCGCATGTCGGAGTACACAAATCTGCTCTACCGGAACATTCACCGCACCGGCGAAATTCCCGATGACTGCGAGGTGGTATTTCTTCCCATTGTGTTCTATAATGGAACGCGAAAATGGAAGGTGCCCGGGAACGTCAGAGAGCAGAACACGCGGGAATTCCCGCAGTATCTTGCCCCTTTTCCTTAACAAACTTTTGCCTTGGAAAATTGTGCAAGCACAATTTCCAGTAGCAAAACTTTCTATATCTTGAGAGAATCAAATATATAGATGGGAGAATCCTTATTGGAAAATTTTGCGGAGCAAAATTTTCGGTATGATCTTATTAGCGAGAGCGATTATTCTGCGGAGCAGCTGCAGCAGCGGGGAAGAATGTTTGCGGCTGTTATGTACCTTGATCTGTACTCGAAAAATCTGCTGAATACGGATTGGGACATTCAGAAAGAACAAAAGAACCGAGAGGTAAGGAGGTAGCAAAAATGTTCAGAATGAATGCGGAAACATTCAAAGCGCGCATTGCGGAAATGGGTCGGCAGGAAGGACTTCAGACAGGATTGCAAACAGGTCGACAGGAAGGATTGCAGACAGGTCGTGAAGAAGGCATTCGAGAAACGGCTCGCAGTATGTTTTCCAAAGGATTTTCAGCCCATGACATTCAGGATGTTACCGGGCTGAGCGATGAGGAAATGCGGACAGTGCGGAACGGATCGCATTAAGTTGGAACCGCTCGGCCTGCGCGCAGAGCGGATAATATCAATCCTGCACATGGGGGTTTTTACTGAAAACAGGACAGTGATGCCCGGTTGTCCGCTGTACCACTCTGGATGGTAATTCCCGCGATTTAATATTGAATTGCTTACAGCCGTTTGGGAACGACTTATCCCATGTTACATAAAAGAAGGCGCACTTCCGGCAATTTGGAAACTTTCCCTGCTGCATAGGCGATATTGTATAAAAAGTTTTGTATTTTGTGTACATTTTAGGCGTTTTGACTTATGATGAGAATAAGGAGAATTGAATATGCACTTTTATTTATCACTTTTTCCAACTCAGGCACTTATTGCCAGTCAGCTTGACCCTCGCCATTTTGGAACATATATGGCCATAGGCAAAAAAAATGGTTCTTTTGAAAGAATTATCTTCATTGAGATAGAAGGATTCTTCGGAAATGACTTTGACTGGAACTATGCGGAGGAACACTGCATTGCGCACGATAATGGAAGCCCGAAGAACTCAGTCTGGCTATCGGTTTACCGCACGCTGGAATACACTCCCCTGAGCGCCATGAAATCCATGTTTCTGGTTACCAAGGATGGGAGAACCATGGAAATAGTACCTGCAGAATATACGCCCCCTACCGATACAAACTACTATGTGTATAATGAACTATCTCCAATAGACCCCCTCGTGGTCAGCCGACTGGAACCCCATGAGTTTGCTTCATATATGACAAACCCCATGGTTAAGGTCTCAGTGCCGAAGGTCGTGTTCGCCGATCTCAAAACCATCAATTTTGATGATCTGGATGCAACAGGAAACATCGGAGCAACATATGACCATAATCTGGAACATTTCAGAGACTGCATAAACGCCATTCTGGATAATCCTCAAAAAATGAACAAGAATGTAGAAAGAAGTCACAGCAGCGATTTTTCATACAATATAATTAATAGAGGTATATATATCGGTGAGGGCAGGAACATTGTATATTATCCCATGCCCCGGGTAGATACCCTGCGGCAGAAGCATTATGATTGGGCGCGATCGGCCATGATTCTCTAAGTATACATCGCTAACGAGGCAACAATGATCGAATATGAAAAAAGTCCGGAAGAACAAGCACTTCTTGTATGCATCCGCATCCGGGAAAATAGCGATCATGAAGTGCAAAGCCATGTGGAAGAACTTGAAGGATTGTGCGCAACGCTCGGCTTTGTATGTTGTGAAGAAAAAATTGTCATACCCTTGAGAAATGTGAACCCCGGCTATTTTATTGGGAAGGGCTGGGCCGAAGAAATTGCAGCTCAGGCTGAATTCCTCGAAGCCGATTATATTGTCTTCGACGATAACCTCAGTCCGCGTCAGCAACGGAACCTGGAAAAACTCTGCGCATGTCCGGTTATTGACCGGCATCAGATTATTGTCGAAATATTTGCCCAACGCGCCCAAACCCGGGAAGCAAAACTCCAGATTGAACTCGCGCAGCTTATTTACAGCCTGCTGAGATTACGCAGAATGTGGACCCACCTTTCCCGGCAACAAGGCGGAGCCAAGGGTACCCGGGGAGAGGGCGAAACGCAGCTCGAAAGCGATCGGAGAATTGTTGAAGCCCGCATTTCCCGGCTCAAAGCTGAACTAAAACAGCTGCGGAACCAGCGAAGCACCCTGAGAAAACAACGGGAAAGCATCCCCATTCCCACCGCTGCCATTGTCGGTTATACAAATGCGGGAAAATCCAGCCTTCACCGGGCGCTCACATCGTCGCAGGTCTTTGTGGAAGACAAACTTTTTGCCACACTGGATCCAACAACCCGCGGGCTCAAGCTGCCATCGGGTCAGAAAATTCTCATAAGCGATACCGTCGGTTTTATCCGCAAACTTCCCCACGACCTCATTGATGCCTTCAGGTCCACTCTGGAGGAAACAGTCCTTTCCAAATTTCTCCTTCACCTTGTGGATGCGAGTTCCCCCGATTTTCATCAGCACATTACCACAACCCACTCCGTTCTCAGGGATATCGGGGCGGTCGGGAGAAATGAAATACTGATCTTTAATAAATGTGATCGGCTATCACCCGATGCGCTGAAACACATACGCGGAGATTATCCGCAGGCTGTGTATGTATCGGTAAAAAATACATTCGGCATCAATAATCTTTTAGAGCGCCTTGAGTTGGAGCTTCGGCGGGAACTTCAGAGAGTACAAATTACTCTTCCCCATGCCTACGGTAACATTATTGCGATTGCCCACCGCGAGGGGCAGGTTATTTCCACCGACTACCGAGATAACAATGTGGTTCTTCAGGCCTATCTTCCGAACAGAATACTCAATTCTATTCATAAAAAATATAGCGGGGCGCTGGTTGAAATTCTTTCCGAAACTTTTGCAGAGCAAAATTTTCTTTCTGAGACATAAGCAGCGCATGGGAACGGCGCCCCTCATATGGGAATGCGAATGCGAATGGCTGAAGTGAATACCGTTCTTATATGGATGTGTTGAGAAGTTTCACAAAATAATGCATGCGCTTATATTCTGCAAGCATACGGGACTTAAGCGGAAATTCTGCCGTCTGAATTAACTCAGTCCAGTTCGTAATATAGTTTTTTGTGTGTTTTTGACAATCTTCTATAAAATATCTGAATGCCCGCCCGAAGATCACGGAACCCTTTGTTGTTGCCTGAATTATGGATAGGGCATTCGCATCTATTTTTTCCATTAATATTTGAAGGGCATGATGACTTGATATATCGTTAAGCACAATCCTGCCAAGCATATCTTTAAAATTACGTCCGATATCACTGTCTTCATGTAATGAATTGTCGAATTTTTCCAGCCGATCTGAAATTTCGCTGAGTTGAAAATAGGGATCAGAAAGCTGCTGCGACATTGATCTGATAGTCCATTTTCCGCGAATGAGTATGAAATTTACTAATTCCTGAAGATCCTTATGGTAATAATGAGTAAAAAAGGCATGTATGTAATTGAGAATCTGCGTATAGTGAAATTTACCGATCAATGTATTCACTCGTCCATTGGTCTGGCTATTATAATTATGGAGCTCTTCGGCAGGAATGCCGTTAAAGATTTCCATGCATAATGTCTTTATTTCACTCATTTTTCTTTCACGGCGCATGTTCTCAATGCTCTGCTTGGCACGCTGTTTAATTGTACTCAGATGTTTTTCTGCCATCCGGGTCTTGTATGTACGGAGAGACGGTGTCCAGTCAGGATTGCGATCCAGATATTGAATAATTATGGGTATGATGTTTGCATTGGCAACCTTCCTGACCATAGCCATGAGTTGTTTCCATGCAGGCCGGTTAATTATTTCCATTCCCTTGTACGCGGATAAAACATCAAACACTTTCGTCCAGTCCGCATCAAAATCCAATATCAACAGAACTTCCAGAAAATCTTTGAGTTCGGTATTCACATAATTCCCGGAGATCGTTTTGAACAGGGGAGTATAGCTGCGGGGATTATTCAGTAACTGAAAATCAAACTTCTTCAGCAGAAAATAATAATCGAAGGCTATAAAATTTATAAACATGAGAATTTGCGAATAGGTATGATCAATTAATTGTATTGTTTTTTTATCGAAAGAATGCATTGCCTCATAGAGTTTACTTTCAATTTCTTCAACAGAATCTTTCTGATCTATGTTTTTTTCGGCAGGATCATTTTTGGCGGTATCATTACTGCTAAACAATGCCAGTATTTTGGCATGTTCGGTATCCATGAATGATTCAATACAAATTGTCTTCAAAGCTGTGCTGCTTTTGGCGTTGGGCAAAAGACCAGCGGTCGTCATGGTTACTTTATAAATATCGAAAAAGAACTTTGCAAGCCCGGGAAGAGCAAGGTTTCCCTGAACGCGATAGAATTTGTATCGGGAGCGGTTAATTTCCCGCTCAAGAAGTTTAATAGCCCGCCTCTTTTTTCTGTCAGCACTTGATAAATTAACGATATCCATGAACCAAGTAAAGATATTCCCGATTTTTTTCGCCATACTATTATAATAGGATAAAACAATGTGTTTGTCAATGCCCCATGTGTCTGTTGCTGAGGATGGGGTGCTAAGGATGGGGTCAGATCACAGTAATATCCCCCATGTCCGTCGTCTCATCATTTGATATGTGTTCCTGAATGTAGTATACTCATTGAAACTTTTGCTGCTGGAAATTGCGCACGCACAATTTTCCAATGCAAAAGTTTCTACCATTGCATAGGGTATTTGAAAATGATACTATGCAAGAATCTTAAACCCTATAGTAAGGAGTTAACTATGAATGTTAATTTTATGCGGATGAGGAACCTTTTTCTATTCTGCGCAATGTTTATCATATTGATTGCTGCATGTCCGATGCCGGAACCGACCCCTGAACCCGAGCCAACCGTGCCGGGTACCATGGCTGCGCCAACCCTTAAAGCGGGGGATGAGCGACTCATTGCTACATGGACTGCGCCGAACAATGGCGGCAGCGAAATTACCGCGTATGAGCTGCAATATCGCACAGGCAGCGGAGCATGGACAGAAATTACCGAAGGCATCGGCACAAACACAAGCCACACCATTACCGGACTGACAAAGACCGCTGAGTACGACGTACAGGTGCGCGCCGTCAATGAAATCGGCGCTGGCGACTGGTCGGAATCTGCCGCTGAAACTCCCCCTGCTACTGTTCCTGACGCGCCGGATGCCCCAACCCTTTATGCGGGCACTGGGCGGCTTGTTGCTCTATGGACTGCGCCGGAAGATGACGGCGGCAGCCCCGTTACCGGGTACGAATTGCAGTATCGCACAGGCGGCGGAGCATGGACGGAAATTGCTCCGGCACCGGGCACGCACGACCACAGCATTGACGGCCTGACAAACGACGCTCTCTACGAAGTACGGGCGCGCGCCATCAATGCAGTCGGCGATAGCGGCTGGTCTATGCTCGCAACGAAAACACCAACAGATTCTGCGATACGGACTTCTGCGGGTACGGCAGTAAATGTAAACCTTTCGGCTGCTCTTAATGAAATTATTGCCAGTGAGAAACCAGCCCTTTATGTGACGACGGGCACTCACACGGTTAATGAAATGGGAGACATTGAGGTAACCTACGTAGCTACGCCCGCAGGGATCACCCCGCCGACTTATGAGCCGCTTACCGGTACTACGATTACGGTTACCGCAGGTACAACAGCAGGAACATATCTGGTATACGGCATTAAAACAGAAACCGATGACATACTCTTTGCCGAATATCTCTATGTTACCGTGAGTCCAACAACTAACGCTGAACTGAAAACAGCGGTAACTACGGGGATATCAACATGGGGCAATACTGCCGACCTCAACTACATTATTACCGCGGCAATAACGGATATGAGCGGTCTGTTTGGTATCGCAAACACATTCAATGGCGATATCTCACTCTGGAATGTCAGTAAGGTAACAAATATGCAGGAAATGTTCACTTTTGCAAGCGAATTCAATGGCAATATCTCCGGCTGGGATGTCAGTAGGGTAGAGAATATGAAAAAAATATTCCGTGTAGCGAGCAAATTCAATAACGATATCTCCGGCTGGAATGTCAGCTCGGTAACGAATATGAGCGAAATGTTCGAACAAGCAAGAGCATTCAATCAAGATCTTGAGGAGTGGAAGGAACATTGGTCGCTTGCTGCCGGGACGCTCAATTCCGCTGGCAAATATACCGGAAACAAAAACAATATGTTTGGGAATTCCGGCGTAACAGGTGATTTGATTCCCTCATGGTATTAGGAGTTTCATAGCCCGCAGCGGCCAGCCCTGCCCCCTACCTCAGGTGCAGAACAGGAGCGAAACAAACTGTTTTTTATGATGAAAATGCTATTGTATTTGATGACCCCGAGCATTCTCATTCAGAAGACAGATTCATCATCGTTGGTTTTTGTACTCAGGGAAAACTACTTCTTGCATGTTTCTGTGAGAGAAGTGAGGATATCATCAGAATAATTTCTACCAATCGCTTATGAGCCTCTATTTACGATCTTGCGCGATATCCAGAAAAAAATCCCTCATAAAAAGAATAAAAAGGCACTATGGGAAACCATACAAATCAGAATTTCGACATCCGTAACGCTGTCGGTCATAAGAGCCTGTCGGACTTTACCCGGGTTGATAGTGGTATTGCGTTTGATTGGAGAATCTGATATAGTTTTTTCATGCAACGATTTAAGTCATGTAGTCAAGATCAACAATTCCTGATGCCTCTTGATATGAGAGATTGGGTTCCCGAAGATCATCTGGTCAATTTTATTAACGAAGCGGTAAGCACCATAGACAGTACCGTTTTTCATATCAATAGGCGGGGAAGCGGGAGCGAGCAATATCATCCGAAAATGATGCTTGCCTTGCTGATATATAGCTACACGGAAGGACGATTTAGCAGTCGCCGGATAGAACGGTCAACGTACGAGAATATCTGTGCGCTCTATCTGACCGGCAACACGCATCCCGATCACGATACTATTTGTCGCTTTCGCCGAAAAAATACAGAAGCGATACACAAAGCGTTTATCCGTATTCTGCTGCTTGCCAAAGAGATAGGCATTCTGAAGGTCGGGACGGTCAGTATAGATGGGACACACATTAAAGCCAATGCGAGTAAATTCGAAAATGTGAGCTATGATCGGGCTGAGGAGCTGGAGAAACGGCTTGATGAGGACATTCAGAAATTGTTAGTGGAGGCAGAAGCGGCCGATACCGCAGACGATGAGGATGCGAACAGATTACCACAGGAGATTGCCCGAAGGCAGAAACTCCGCGAAAAGATGATCCATGCGCGAGCTGAAGTGGAAAGACGCGCGCGTGTCCGCGAGGAAAGAGAACAGGAGAAAGCGGAGAAAAAAGATGGAGCAAATGATACGGAAGATGTTTCCCCCGGCGGGGGAGCGAAGACAGACGCTCAGAGCGAAGGGCCTCCTGATCGGGCGATCCCGCCTGCGGACGGACAGAAAACACTTTTTGCCGATGATGATCCTGAAGACATTTCAGCGAAGGCACAGGAGATTCTGCCGAAGGGCGAGCAGGCATGCAACAACACTGATCCTGACAGCCGTATTATGACAAAGGGATCGGGAACACAGCAGGCCTATAATGCTCAGGCGGTAGTCGATGCCGATGGCACGCAATTAATTGTCGGGACGCGTGTTTCCCAGTGTTCATCTGACCGGAATGAACTGGTAAACGATTGTCTCTCTGTTCCCCCAGATGTCGGGAAGCCCGAGCGAGCGCTTGCTGACGCGGGCTTTGTCAATGGCGATGAAGTGAAAACAGTAGAGGAAGAAATGGGGATAGATGTTCTGGTGTCTGTTCGGGCTGAAGAGACACATAATCCGCGAGAATACGACTATCGACCGGAAGAGAAAAATGCCAACACCACGCCTCCAAAAGAATCCAAGCCATGGATAAAAGATATGAACGCCAAATTTCAGAAGTCCGAGAACCGAAAACTCTATGCCCGCAGGAAGCAGACGGTGGAACCGGTATTCGGGATTATTAAGCAGTGCATGGGATTTCGACAATTTCTCCACAGAGGCCTTGCACATGTTACGAGTGAATGGGAACTTGTCGCGTTGGCTTATAATTGCAAGAGACTTCATCGACTGAAAATGACCTATGGATAATAGAAAAACTCCCCCCGTTGCGCCCGCGCATAGTTCCAACTGGCATCATCGAAGCGCGAATGGGTTCACGATGCCACCCCGCGCCTGAAGAAAACAACGCGATAACTGACGGCAATACTCATTCCCACCATCATTCCCACATCCATCGACTCACATCAAACAACATTATTTAGTTATGTACGACAGGCTCATAATGCGCCCAATGCAAAAGTTTTGTAATATCTCAAAATAATAAAAATAATTACAAAAATTTCTCATATTCACCGGTCATATTTTACCCGTCTATATAGTATGGAAAAGATTATATCGGTATGGCACCACGCTGACCCACGCAGCTCAATTTTCGGGCTATCGCTTACGCCAGTCAGTCGGATATCGCCATAGACGCGCACCCCTTCCCGTCCACTAACCCGCATTCCCGAGCCATCCCCTCCCGTAGCCCCAAAAAAAATCACATATTTTGCAAAATTCTTTCCACATACATAGTCAAAAATGACTTTTTACCCGTCACAGATTATAGAGGAGAGAATTCACCATGGGACCATGTCGCCATGGGAGCTCCCCTATTCAGAAAGAAACGTTCAAAAAAACCTTCAGGAGGATTGTATGATCGATTTCAAAGAAAAACCCGCCCCCGTTCCCTACGACCAAGGCTACCGCTCTCTGCTGTTCCAACCCGCAATAATGCTCCAATTTCTTCAACGCTTTGTCGGAGGCGCATGGACGAAAAAACTGCGAATCGAGGACATAACCATTGAAAACGGTACCTTTTTCATCGACCATGCGAAAACACGAATGGCCGACATTGTCTGCAAAATCAGAAGTCGGGATCATACGGGAGATGTTGCTATCTATGTGCTCCTTGAGCATCAGTCCGGCGTGGACAAAGACATGCCCCTCCGCATGTCGGAGTACACAAACCTTCTCTATCGGAACATTCACCGCTCCGGCACAATTCCCGATGACTGTGAATTGGTATTTCTTCCCATTGTGTTCTATAATGGCACGAGAAAATGGAAGGTGCCCGGGAATGTCAGAGAGCAGAACACGCGGGAATTCCCGCAGTATCTTGCTCCTTTTCCTTACGATCTTATTAACGAGAGCGATTATTCTGCGGAGCAGTTGCAGCAGCGGGGAAGAATGTTTGCGGCTGTTATGTACCTTGATCTGTACTCGAAAAATCTGCTGAATACGGATTGGGACATTCAGAAGGTGGAGAAAGCGATAGCAGAAATGCTGAATGAGGAATCGCTGGAGCTGATAAAGGAATTTATCGGCGTGGTAGATTCGATGTTCGGAATTGTTATAGACTTTGACACGCTAATGAACCAGTTAGAAAGAACAAAAGAACCGAGAGGTAAGGAGGTAGCGAAAATGTTCAGAATGAATGCGGAAACATTCAGAGCTCACATTGCGGAGATGGGTCGGCAGGAAGGACTTCAGACAGGATTGCAAACAGGTCGACAGGAAGGTCGTGAAGAAGGATTGCAGGAAGGACTTCAGACAGGACTTCAGACAGGTCGGCAGGAAGGACTGCGGACAGGTCGGCAGGAAGGACTTCAGAAGGGGCTACAGGCAGGTCGCGCGGAGGGGCATATTGAGGAGCGGAGCAAAAAACGCCCGCAGTATGTTTTCCAAAGGATTTTCAGCCCATGACATTCAGGATGTTACCGGGCTGAGCGATGAGGAAATGCGCACATTGCGGAACGGGTCGCATTAAGTTGGAACCGCTCGGCCTGCGCGCATAGCGGATAATAAAAAGGTTTTATGGTAAGATAACTAGGGATGAAATTCGAGCATTTCAGAAAAACGGACAAGGATAATAGTGCTGGCAAATATACCGGAATCAAAGGAGATATGTTTTTGAGTTCCGGCGTAACAGGTGATCTGATTCCCTCATGGTATTAGGAGTTTCATAGCCCGTAGGGGCCAGCCCTGCCCCCTACCTCAGGTGCAGAACAGGAGCGAAACAAACTGTTTTTTATGATGAAAATGCTATTGTATTTGATGACCCCGAGCATTCTCATTCAGAAGACAGATTCATCATCGTTGGTTTTTGTACTCAGGGAAAACTACTTCTTGCATGTTTCTGTGAGAGAAGTGAGGATATCATCAGAATAATTTCTACCAATCGCTTATGAGCCTCTATTTACGATCTTGCGCGATATCCAGAAAAAAATCCCTTATAAAAAGAATAAAAAGGCACTATGGGAAACCATACAAATCGGAATTTCGACATCCGTAACGCTGTCGGTCATAATGCGCCCAAGGCAAAACTTTAGTTCAGGCAAAACTTTATCAATGCAAAAGTTTCCAATATAATGAGGAATAAATATCCGCGGGTTAATAGTGAGGTTTGATGTTTTCATGAATAGAGTAATTTTCCGCCGCATAACAGCGCTCCCCCCTACGCCAACGCGTGCGCCAGCGCCCCCCCGAGCGCCAGCCCTTGCGCTTGTGCTTGTATGCAGTATTGCATTGTATTCCTGTCTTGCTCATCGCGCAAAACTTGAAGTACATACTGACGGCAGCGGCTTCATTATGCTGGAATATGATATTAACGATGATTTTCTCACCTTTGCCCAGTACGATGACATTGAAAGTCAGATAAGCCTTCCGGTAAATAAGCATGAATTCCGCCGTATTGCCGCGCTTACACCAGGGCTGGAGCTCATAAAATATGCATCGAAAAAAAACGAGAATATAACACAGATATCAGCGACATTGAAATTCAATACTCCCGAAGTACTGCGTTCTCTTTACGGGGAAAAATATCAGTTCAGCGCGCGCCCTTGGCGGCTGACAATTCCCCTTGTGGAGGGGCTTGCGGATATGGAGGCGCAACGCATACAGGCTCTTAGCGAACTCAGTCCGGAGATCAGCCTGAGCTTTTCATTTTCCTTCAGCAATGCCGAAACGAAGTATGAATTTATCGGAACAGAGCCGCCTACAATTGATCGGACCCATGAAAACGGATTGGAACTTAATTTCTCATACTCGCTGCAGGATCTGTCTGGGTTTGACGGTCCGGTCTTCATTGTATTCCATATCTAGCAGGGAGCGAGTGGACGTATGGCGCATCCAAAAATAAAAAAATTTCAGAAAGGCCTGCATGCGATGTTCGATGAGATAGATGATTATCTCGAAGACCGATACGGCAAACTCCTTATGCTGCATCCCAACCGGCCGCCCCGGGGAAGCACGGCCAGTAAGGCGCAGGATGGCCTCTTCGATATCGGCGCTCAGTTCAGCGCGGGCTACAACAGCACATTCGGACGCGGATATTCCATCGATCTGAAAATTGTAAGCCTTGAAAAAATCAGTGAAGACCTCTACCGGAAAATAATAGATGATCTCATTATCCGTATAAATGAGAAACTCAAAACCTATTTTCCCGAACGTACATTATGGGTGGAGGAAGATATCAGGAGTCTGAAAATTGTCGGTAATCTCTCTCTCGGAGATGTCTGACTATCCGTCCCCCTGACTGCCGCCTCGCTGGCACCACCGCAGCCCCTACCCAAGCTCTGTTTCAGGACCGCGAATTTTTTCCTGAATACCTATCTGTTTTTGCAGATCATCCGAAGTTTCACGGAGCTGTTGAAGCTGATCCTCAAGAGATGCTATTTGCCTGCGGATTGATTGTTCTTTCTGATAAATGCGTGTCTGCTTTTCTTTCAGGGTATGTATCTGCTGCGCCGCCTCAATTTTCTGAATGAGTTTCTCCAATGCGGCATTTTCTTCCAATATGGTTTTAATTCTGGTGAATGAGGCGCCGCATTGTTCAGGCGGGGCGGTTTTGAACTGCCGGAACAGAATTTCTCCATTTTTTCTCAGTTTCATGCCCACTTCATTATCGCATTCAGAAATATGACGGCGCAGTTTTCTCGGGTACTGACCAGGATTCTGATCACCCATAATTTCCCGGTACTTAGCCTGTATCTTTTGTAGTTCCTTGCGGTATTTTATAATTATCCGCTGAATTTCTGCTATTTTTTCGTTGTGCTTGTATATGGGAGAAAGAATTTCTTCTATTTTTTCATCCTCCCGAAATTCCGGGGTCTCGCTGACATCCTGTCCAATCTTCCTGAACATGTTAATAGTTTTCTGATCCAGTTTTTTGTGCTTTCCCCGTAACATACGTTGACGCAGTATCTTCCTGAGTCCCCTTTTACCCGGGGAGGATATATCCATAGTACCTTCAAGGCGATGCTTCTCCTTGAATAGTTCGCCGAGGCGGGGGAGGAGGGCATTGTAATGAATGTATTGCTGAGGAATGCGGGAATATATATCGAATATCTGCGATCCGGCCTCTTCAAATAGTTTGGGCAAAGCAGATTCAAGCTGCTGTTGTTCGTTTTCCCGAAGATCAATGCTGTTTCCGAGTTCCTGCTGGTGCTTTTTGAACTGCTCTATATCCCTGACGATACGCAGAAAAGTATTCTTTTCTTTGAGAAGTTCATCGACGCGGTTCGTATTTTCATCATACTGTGAATTGTCGACTGTAGTGAGTTCCGAAGTGAGTTCCGAATGCTTCCTGCCTTTTTCAGCAATGTTCTGGTATTCCTGCTCAATGACCGAAAGATTACTTTCTATGGTATGTCGATGCTTTTTGATGATCTGATCATAATTCATATATACACTCAATATTTGAGGACTTTTTCGAGAAACTGCTGTACCGATTTTTTTCTGGCATGCTCGAATACTCCCTCCGGCGGGCTGGACTCGGAAATTTCTCCATCGACCATGAACACAATATGATCGGCAACATGCCGGGCAAAGCCCATTGCATGAGTAACCATAATCAATTCCATTCCTTCTTCACAGAGTTCTTCAACAAGATCAAGAACCTCAGCAGTGAATTCAGGATCTAGGGCGCTTGTCGGTTCATCGAGCATGAGTATTTCAGGTTCAATTGCTACTGCCCTGCTTATGGCAATACGCTGCTTCTGCCCCCCCGAGAGTTGTGAAGGTTTCTTATGCGAATGTTCCTCAAGCTGAAAGCGCTTGAGAAGAGTTATTGCCCGGTCTTCGGCTTCTTCAGTGGTGAAATTATGAACCTTTGTCAGGGGCAGGGTAATGTTTTGTAATGCGGTCAAATGAGGAAAGAGATTATATGCCTGAAAAACCATTCCAATTGCGCTGCGGTATGTGCGCAGATACTCTTCCCTGTATTGTATTTCATGCTGATTAATTTTGATGGTTCCGTGTGTGGGGATCTCAAGACCCGCAAGAATGCGGAGAAGGGTGGTCTTTCCTCCTCCTGAGGGGCCGATAATAACGAGGCTGTGAATATCCTTCAGATCAAGGTGGATATTGCTTAGCACCTGATGATCGCCGTATGTTTTTGTTAGGTTGTGCAAATGCAGTTCCATGCCGCATCCTCCATTACCGCGAAGTATTATCAGAAAGCATATCAGTAAAATGCCTGCGCGCCAACCGCTCCATTGGCAACATCAATTTCATTGTTCTATTATATTAGAAGTATTGCGCTGTTGACAATACTTTCCATAGAGGTTTCGCGCCTGTTCAAGGAGAAGAGGTTTTGTGTTGATATTCGGATGTTCCAGCGTTACTGCGAGCAATTGTGTGAGAATTGTTTTCATTGCGCTGCTCCGCGGAATGCCGGCTAAGGTATGAAGATCGTTTCCGTTCACTGCCAGATCGCTAATGCTCAGCGCGGTTTCATTGGCAAGCATGCGCTGTACCTGCGCTTTTACATTGTTGAGCCAGTCAGGGAAGGTTGTCAGATATGCCCCCTCTAAGCGGATTCGGTCGTCTGCCAGATCCCTGCCGACAGCGCTTATGAAGCGCCGAATGTCCGCAGCGGACATGTCGGGACGCGGGGAGGGCGCCTGAATGAGCCGGTACACCCGCTGTATCTGGGCGCGGGAGTAGCGGAGCCTTCGGCAAATGTCCCGTGCCAGCTCAGCCGATTCATGCCCGCCCGCTGCGCTCCCCGTGCCGCCCGCTGCGCTCCCCGTGCCGCCCGCTGCGTTCCCCGTGCCGCCCGCTGCGTTCCCCGCGCGCCGATGCTCTCCCGCCGGCGCAATTTTATGAAGGAGGGCAGCAAGCCGGAGTTCAAGATTCTGCGGACTGCAATCGCAGCTTGCAAGCAGGTGCGCAAAAAGCGATTTTCCACTGTCATGCCGCATAATTTTCCGTGTTCTCTCGAGCTGGGGAATAATGAACGGAAGAATTCCCTTATCTGCTGCGATGAGCAGATTCCGGCTGGGGCATGAAGAACAGAGTATTTTATTGAATTCGTTGCGAATACGTTCTATTGACACCCGTTCAAGATTTTTCCTGCATATATGCATGGCTTCAAGGGTATCTTTATGAATAGTGAAATTAAGTACGGCAGCAAAACGAAGTCCGCGGATAATCCTCAGCCCGTCCTCATGAAATCGCTCCACCGGATTCCCGACCGTTCTCACAATTTTACGGTGAACATCGCATCTTCCCTCGTGCGGATCGAGCAGCCGCTCCGAGCGCGGCCCCCAGGCCATAGCATTAATGGTAAAATCACGCCGCCTGAGATCATCAAAAATACTCACCCCATATTCAACACTGTCGGGATGCCGAGAATTACCGTATGTGCCGTCTATTCTGAATGTTGTTATTTCATAGGTATTTTTTCTGAATCGTATCGTAACCGTTCCATGCCGTATTCCGGTGGGAATAACATAACGAAAGAGTGAGATAATATCATCCGGCCGCGCGTCAGTAGCAAGATCCCAGTCGATGGGAGGCTTTCCAAGAATCATATTTCTTACTGCTCCGCCGACAATGTACAGGCAGAAACCAGCTTCATGAAGTGTTTTGTCTATTATATATATGTCTCTCGGAATGTGATCCTTCATACTGTCAATATACTAAAAAAAGCTGGTTCCATACAGAATGAAACCAGCCTCTGAGTGCCTCAAGCGTCCGCTGCATATGATCTTTGAGCGCCGCTATATAATTACTGAAGGAGCTGAAGAATACTCTGATTTTTCTGATTCGCCTGAGCAAGCATGGCAAGGCTGCTCTGTGAAAGAATCTGATTCTTCACAAACTCAACAGTTTCCATGGCCATGTCCACATCGCGAATGCGGCTTTCAGCCGACTGCAAATTTTCTGCCCCAATAGTAATTCCCTTACGCGCAAGTTCAAGACGTGTTTGGTAGGCTCCAAGATCTGCCCGCTGCTTGCTTACCATTTCCATAGCAGTATCCACGGCTCCAATGACAACATTGGAAAGTTCAGGGGTCGATACGCTTATAAAACTCGCTGAATGGGGAAACCCAGACTTACTCTGAAGCCCAAGCGACTGAGCAGTCATGGTACCAATAAATATCCGTTCCCGTTGGTCCATGTTTGCGCCGATATGAAACCACATACTTGCTGTTACTGCGTTCACTCCCGTTTCCCGGGCAAAACGTCCGGTAAGTAAGTTCATACCGTTAAACTGAGCATGACTTGAAACCCTATTAATTTCGTCAACAAGCTGACTTATTTCAACTTGAATATATGTTCTGTCTTCATTGGTATAGATACCATTTGAAGATTGAATAGCCAGTTCGCGAATTCTGTGAAGAATTTCCTGTGTTTCAGAGAGGTATCCCTCTGTAGTCTGAATAAGCGAAATACCGTCAGCAGCATTGCGGTCTGCCTGATTAAGGCCGCGGATCTGACTGCGCATTTTTTCCGAAACGGCAAGTCCAGAGGCGTCATCGCCTGCGCGGTTAATACGAAGTCCAGAAGACAATTTTTCAATATTTCTGTCCAAATCAATATTATTGAACTTGTTCTGGCGGTTGGCAAACATTGCAATCAGGTTGTGATTAATAATCATACAATCCTCCATGATTGTTCCTCTTGCGAGGAGGTGTCCGACATCCTTGTCGGAGATTAGGAATGCTTTTATATCCTTAGCATTCTCCCATTTGTAGAAGGTTTTGCATTTTGCAAAACATTCTATGTTGATATTCGGAGAAAAAATAGTGTACTTTAGGAGAAACTTTTGCATTGATAAAGTTTTGCCTTGGAAAATTGTGCAAGCACAATTTTCAGTAGCAAAACTTTGTTATAGATATAGGTACAGTAGCAGGGAAGGATAATAATGCCGAAAACTACGCATGATTTAGCAAAGACTCTCTCCGAGCAGGAACGGCTCCAACTCCTTAAAAAACTAACAGATAATCTTGCCCTTTCTGAAACACATGAGAATGTGCCAGTTCAGACAAAGCCCTCATTAACAAAAAGGCAGCAGGATATCCATTCAGGCATGGAGGGTATGAACCTTTGGGAAAAAATTAAACTTCTTCTGCGGACAGTATTTTCTTCAAAGGTTGAAGAAGACGTTTTCATAGATATGCAGCTGAAAAAAATCTACCGGCACATTCAGGATCAGGATATTGAATGTGTTCGCGGAACCTTACTCACGACCGATTTTGTGCGCCTGTACGTACGATTTTACAAGATCCTTAAACCCTTTCTGAGTTTGTATGCCCAATTGTGGCAGGAGTCGGCACTTCTGATCAATATGGTTAATTTTATCCTTGAAAAAAAAATTCCTCAGACAAAGCAGACCCTCTCCGACTTTACCCCCATAGAAGAATTGCAGAAATATTTTACGAAACACGAAAATAAACAGGTAATGAAGACCCGTGTTGTCGAAAAAATTAACCATTACTTTGCGCGCATTCCCACGGAAATATTTCAGGAAATTGGAGAGAGTATTCTTACACTCTATCATTATAAAAATCTGGCATTGTTCAACTTTACGAGATTCATAACCGCGTTTAAAGGAGAATCTCCCGAAGGGAATGTTGTCTTTTTGCAGGTTGATCTGAATTATATTCTTAACGAGCTTGAGGAACTATACTTTGCGCTCAATAATGTACAGGAAATTCGATTGAGCGGAACAATTCATAAAGAAATTTTCGATTATATAACACTCATTCAGGAAGATATGGTACAGACAGGAGAAATTGAGCATAGCCCCCAACATATACTCAGAGAAGTGGGAGAAGCAGTTAAAGATTTTCTGGACAGATCGCAGATTCTTAACATTATTAAAATTGCAAAAAATGACCCCTATTATGAAATTGCCTCATTTCACTGTACTCTGGATATCAGAAATTTCTACAATACCTCACTGCAGCTGAAAATTATGGATGAACTTGAAGCGAGCTTCGTTCAGATCAGAAGGAATTTTATCGCCAATCAAAAAGATAAAATATTCAGGGAACCGATGAACAATTTTGAAAATTACCGCCGCGGCCTCAGCGACAGTAATACGAAAATGCAGAGTTTTCATTACGTAAACAGTCTCCAGTTTCTCTATCATTTTCTGAAGTACCGTTTTGAAAAAGATTTTATCTTTACCCTGAAAATAATATCCCGTTTTCTCATGACCCACGATCGTGAGAGACATTCAGATTTTGCTGTGAGTGTTTCCGTCCTTGAAAATCTTGCGGATAAGATCAGATATTTTGATCAGAACCTTGCTCCGCTTGCCGATGAGGGCAAAAAATTTCACATGCTGCGGGCACAGGCAAGAGATGATGCCTCCCGTGTGGAATTTTTTAATGAGTACATACAGCAAAAAAATGCTGAGGTTACTGAATATCTCAACCAGGGAGATGTTCTGTTTACTACCCTGAACCATCATCTCAGCCGTTTACGGGGAATAGATTCTTCAGATATATATAATACCCTGTCGCTGGAAATAGAAAATAACCGGAAGATGATCAACAGAATGCTGGAAGAAATTAAAATTATGCAGAAAATATTATTTTATGAACGGCAGCTTGAAGATGAAAGGTAATGTGCCGTTCTCAAAACCCGAAACCCCTGCTGAGCGGTACGCACAAAATTTTATTGGTTTTTCTCCAGAGGTTCTGTTAATGCGTTCCGGATCAGCGCAGAAACATCGAGAACATCGTTTCCGGTTTCTGTTGCCGCCTTCAGATATTCCAGCAGACCCGGATAGGAGTTAAGAATATCTGCAATTTCTTTCAAACTTTCCACCTTACTCTGGGTGCGGATACTGCTTTCTACTTCGAGTACAGCATAGTATTCTTCCTTCGCTGTCCGGTACAGCTCAAGATCCGGCAGGGTAAACCTCGTCAGGTTCAGGGAAAGAATTTCTATGTGTTGAGGTATGCCCTCACGGATGATCCTGTCCAGCTCCGACTGAAAAACGGTAATGACGGAAGTATCATCATTTTCAGCCTGAATGCGGTTAATAATGTCCGGTATATGCTGGTTCATCAATAATTGAATATCGGGAGCGAGGCTTTCAAGATATTCCTCGTGGGTATCGGGACGAAGGCCCTCGTTTTCAGCAAGTTCAGGGAGTTTTTCAGGAACAATATGGTACTCAATCTCACCCTCAACAGCATAGGTAAAATCTGGTGAGGAAGGAATGTAGTTTCTGTAGGTTTCTCCGCTCGGGAGGGTTTCGGAAAATACTATGCCGATGGTTTTGCGGATGTCTGAAAAATGATACCGCTGCTGGACAGTCGGAAAAACTGCCTCCCATTGCCAGACAAACTCGCCGGAGCGAATTACTTCACGTTGCCAGCCGCTGGTTTTCGTATGGATAACAACGATATCCCCGGGCTTAACGTATAATTGGGTCCAGCCGAGAAAAAAGATAATTCCGCCAGCTATGAGGAGTAAAATTATTGATACAATAAAACCTTTCATTTCTTACATTAAAGCACATATATGGTATTATATGCAATGAAAACAATACGAGAAGCTTTTGCATTGGAAAATTGTGCAAGCACAATTTCCATGAGCAAAACTTTGTAGGTGTGAATAAAATTATTCAAAGAGTCATGAATCACTTTCTTATGCGCGCTCTTCATTTTCTTGAGAAAATGAGCTTCTATTTTTTCTGCGCCTCCCTTGCTATTTTCCTCCTCTATGTTCTGGGAAATTTTCAGATCTTTCTGGAAGACACCCAACTATTACTCCTTTCAATGGTTCAGATAATGAGTATTGTTGGTATCGATATTATTGTGTATTACATACTCTTTCTTTTTTATTGGAGCTATACAAGAAAAAAAATACTCGTTAGGCATTTCCTGTATGGTTTTTGCATTCTTCTGGGAGATATTTTCCTGGCAGTCATATCCTTACTCGTTCAGGAATTCACACAGGGGATCGCATGAAAAAATATGAGCAGGCGCTTCGTGTGTGGAGTGTGCGGGGAGCGGTAAATCTCGATGCGGCCGATAAGCGGCAGATGATATCCCGCATTACGGAACTGCTGTCAGAAATCATCGGCAGAAACGGCATTGAGAATAGCGCCATCATCAATATCCAGTTTACTCAGACCGAAGACATAGACTTTTGCAATGCGGCATATGCGGCGCGTGCGGGCGGAATGAGAGACATCGCCTCCGCCGTCCCGCTCTTTTGCAGCCTCGAACCCACATATCCACAGAGCCTGAGCCTGACAATCCGCATTATGCTCAGTTATTACCACAGTCATGATCACTGTCCTGAACCGGTATACCTATACGAAACAAAAAACATGCGCAAGGATCTCCTGAATGACTGAGCCTGTCGGCGATCCAATTAAAACCGAGTACCAAATTCGTATGCTCGCGCAGGCTGCGGAAATTTTGTTTGAACTGTTTTCTGAAATTGAAGCACTTATCAGGCCGGGCTGCACCGGCATTGAGGTACAGGATCATGCCCTCCAATACTTCACACAGAAAAATGCCGTGTCGGCACTGAGAAATTACCGGGGGTTTCATGCCGATATTTCCATTTCCGTAAATGATACAGCGGCGCATGGTCTTCCGAACGCGCGGGCATTTAAACAGGGCGATATTGTAACTGTTGACAGCGCAATATTGTACAGAGGATATTATGGAGATATGGCATGGACCTTCGGTATACCGCCAATTGGTGTAAACGGCAGGCGTCTCATTGCGGCTGCATGGAGGTCCTGCATAGCAGGATGTCTGAAATTGCAGGCAGGAAGCTCAATGGCCGCTCTCGGAAATACCGTCATTAATACTGCGGAAACTCTCGGCGGCCGTGTTGTTAACGAATTCTGCGGCCACGGCATTGGACGCAATCTTCATGAAGCTCCGCTCATACCCTATATCTCAAAACCCCATACCGCAGAAAACAGTGAGGAATGGAAATTTCGAAGGGCTATGGTTCTGAATGTTGAACCTGTCGTTACCTTTGACGATCCATCCATCATTCAATCGGATGATGGAATGAGCTATATAATAAAGAACGGGAACGCTGCCGCGCAGTTTGAACTGACCTGCGCCATTACCGACAACGAACCCCGTTTTCTGAGTTTACCCGGCATGAGTATTACCGATAATCTTGAATATCCGCCGCGCCTGCATTCAGAGCTATGAAAGCCATGAACAGCTATGCTGAAGGGAGATAAAAATGCTTGTACTTATTCGTCATGCAAAATCAAGCTGGACCCATGAGGGTCTGAGCGATTTCGAACGCCCGCTTAATGAACGGGGCAGGGAAGATATCATTGTCATGGCAGAACATTTGTCGGAACATGCGCCATGTCCGCGGCAGTTTCTGAGCAGCGCAGCCGAACGGGCCATGGAAACATCCAGTGGTCTTATTAGGGAAATGAATTGCGCATCGCTCCAACCCGATGTACTAAACGAATTGTATATGGCCTCCGCCGATGAAATTCTCCATACGATTCAGCGGAGGGGCAGGGCTGAAGTTCTCTATGTGTGCGCCCATAATCCTGGAGTAAGTCAGTTTCTGAAGAGGATAATCGGCTCGGATGCCGAACCGCTCAGTACACTGGGAACGGTACTATGCGATCACGATGGCCCCTGGGAACATGCGCAATGGGAAAACCTGCGGGTCAGGGAAATTTTCAGCCCTGCCAGCCTCCGAGCCGGCGCGGGCAAGCGATCCGGCTCGGGCAAGCAATCGGGCGCGGGCAAGCAATCCGGCGCGGAACCGCGATCGGGCAAAGCCTAAGAGCGGGTATTCTGTGGAATTTCGTATCTTGCAGAGTATGGACGATATCCATGCTTCCGAATGGCAGAGCCTCGTTGCTCCCGAGACCAGCCCCTTTCTGGAGTATCCTTGGCTCCATGCCTGCGAACATTCAGGTTCCATGGTTCCCGAAACCGGGTGGCAGTGCAGCCACCTCATTGGCTTTCGGTCCTCTGAAGATGCCGAAAAATGTATGAAGCCCATACTCATTCTCCCGATCTACATAAAAAACCATAGCTGGGGCGAGTTTGTGTTCGATTTTGCCTGGGCCGATCTTGCCTCCCAGTTGGGAAAACAGTACTACCCGAAGGCAGTTGGGCTCATTCCTGCGACTCCTGTTACCGCATACCGCCCCCTCATTGCCGAAGGCTGCGGACATGCCATTGAACCTGCCATTCATTTCCTGCGCGCAGAGCTGGAGGCAGCGGGAGTGAATAGCCTGTCGTTTCTCTTTGTTACTTCGGAGTTCTCCCGTATTCTGGAATCTCTGGGTTTTAATCGTTGGGTTCATCAGGGCTTCAGGTGGTTCAGGAATGAGCAGAGGAGCTTCGACGACTATTTGGCAGGGTTCAAAAAAAATCAACGTAAAAATATCCGAAAAGAACGCAGGAGCGTGGAAGAAAACGAACTGAGGGTAGTTTATAACAGCGGGAGCGATCTTAGCAATGCCGTTGCCGCCGATATGTATGCTCTGTATTCCGCAACGAATGCCCGCTTCGGTATGTGGGCTGCAAAATTTTTTAATGAGGCCTTTTTTAAGGAGATATTCCGAACATTTTCCGAAAACATTATTATTATAAGCGCAGTGAATGGTACTGCTGTCGGCCGCTCAATGCTGGTCTGCAAAAATAAAAAGCTTTTCGGCCGCTATTGGGGCGCTCACAGGTTTGTAAAAAATCTTCATTTTAATCTCTGTTACTACGAGCCCATTAATTTTGCCATTCGCAGCACATTTCATTCCTTCGATCCCGGAATGGGGGGCGAACATAAGAGCAGGCGCGGGTTTATGGCCATTGAACAGTACAGCATGCATGGTTTTTTCGATCCTCTGCTGGAAAAATTCTTTGCCGGCAACATTCACCGCTTCAATACCTATGCCCGGCATCAGATCGACCAGCTGAACGGGAAATGAATAATAAAATTCATGCGGATAGTGAGAAAGTTTCTATTTGAGACCATTGCATAATCCATGGTTTTATTGATGTAGGGAAGGATGATAAAAATTTGAGATAAAGTGATGGGATGATGCGGGAAAAACGGGGTGATAACACCATCTGAGCACCTGCGAAGGATCGCATTTCGCTCATTTTCGACCGTTTCTCCGCTGGTTTTCGTCTTTCGGGCGTCTGTTGCCGGTCGGCTTCTGCCGTTTGTCCCGAATGCGGTCGCTAAGCCGCCCATTTTCCCTGTTTCTGCAATTCCAAAATCTTCGGTACCCGTTTCAAATTATACGCAATAGCAGACAACAGATGCTGCGTATGCGCTTTTGTTATTCCGACATAGCGGGTTCTCCCCCCGCCAAACCATTGGTGCATTCCTCCGAATGTGCGTTCTATTTTGTACCGTCCGCGCTGTATCTCTTTGTTCCTCAGTTTCTGCTCCGCGGTCAATTGCTTCTTCTTCTCACCCTTCTTCGCTCTGGCTACCTTCCACATAATGCCGTCTTTCAGCTTTCTCTTCTTCAGCGCCGCTCGGTTCTTCGTGCTTGTATATCCTTTGTCCGCCTGCACTTCTACGTTCTCATCCAATTGCCCCTTATCGAGTAGCGTTTCAAACACCGTACTGTCATGGACATTCGCCGGGGCTGGTCGGAGGCTGCGCCTCCTGCTCGCCCATGCGTCCGGGGTGGTCTCGACCGCTACCATAAGCCCATTGTCATCGGCAAGACAATGCTTCTTCGCTCCAAAATGAAATTCCCCATTCTTTTTCGTCCACCTCATATCGGTATCTACTCTGTCCGCAAACTTCTCCGGTTCCCGCTCTAAGGATTTATTATCCGATTGAGCGCATTCATCACTGTCTGTGCGATCAACGATCCCGCGGGGTTTTCTCGGACTTCTGGTAATGCTCGCATCAACTTTAACCGCTTTCTTAATCATAATCCCCCGCGTTTCAAGCTGTCGGTTTATTTCATTAAGCAGTCGGTCAAAGATTCCCGCTTTCGTCATGGCTGTGCGAAAACGGCTGAGAACACTGTGATCCGGCACATCATCTTCCACAATAAGACCGCAGAAATTCGATGCTCCCATGCTGTCATTCACCATATCTTCCACACCATAATCGCTGAGATCATTCCACATTCCCAATAGAAGCATTTTGAACAGCAGCAGGCCAGGGTAGGCAGCCCTGCCGACCGCGCTGCTTCCTCGGGTATCGTGTTCTGTAATAATTTCCTCAATGGGCTTCCAGTCGATAATCTGGTCAATTTTCCGATAGAAGGTGTTTTTCCGTGTACGTCTTTCCATACTGTCTGCGACAAATGACATAGTGTGCTCCTGAGATTTGATCATGGTAAGGATCATAGCATATATATGAGGACTGATTACAGCCAGAAAGCGAAAAATCGAAAGAAAAATTCAAAAAAGTTCATATGGGATGTTGACACTCTGGATACATGAACGGTACTATAATATCACCGATGAGACTGTTGCCATGCAATGATCTCTATTTGAAAGTTTTGCAAAATGCAAAACTTTCTATAAAATAGGAGAATGCTAAGCACAAAGAAAGCATTCCAGATCGGAAACTTTTGCTACTGGAAATTGTGCAAGCACAATTTTCCAATGCAAAAGTTTCTATTTGATATTTCTGATATTCCTGATATTGTGTTATACTTGGTAAGGAAGGGTTCTGCGCGTATCCGCAACAAAACATAAGCGGATTCTGTCCGACCCATCTTTTATAAAAAGGGGTATTAAAATGATATGTAATTGTAATCCACTACGGAAAGTACAGGGAACTTTTCCTGTTTTTGTTGTCATGAGCGTGGTTCTCATCGCGTTACTTGCCGGATGTCCAATGCCGGAACCGGAACCCAATATGGGGGGGGGGGGGGGGTGATTCGACCCCGCCAGCCCAGATGGCTGCCCCAAGCCTTGAAGCGGGGAATACGCAACTAACTGTTAACTGGACTCCGCCGACCGATACTGGCGGCAGCGACATTACCGCGTATGAACTTCGCCATAGCGATGACGGCGGGATCAGCTGGTCGGATATTATCGAAATCCCCGCGCCAGCCACAGAGACCATCATCACGAACCTGACAAACGGCACCGAATACGTCGTGCAGGTGCGCGCAGGGAACAGCGATGGGCAAGGCGACTGGTCGGAATCGAGCGCAGAAGCAACCCCTATTACCGTTCCCACGAAGCCGAATAATTTTACGCTCGCAGCGGACGATATGCAAATTACCGCAACATGGGCTGCGCCGACCGATACTGGCGGCAGTGCCATTACCCGCTATGAACGGCAACATCGCGAAGTTGGAGCAAGCGCGTGGGAAAATCCCGTTTCTATAGCTGCGGATGCAAACCCTCTGGAGTCCGTCATCACATCCCTGACAAACGGCACCGAGTACGAGGTGCGGGTCTACGCTGTCAATGAGCAGGGAAATGGAAACCCAGCGACTGACACCGCAACCCCTATTGGGCCTCCTGACGCGCCAACTGCTCTCACGCTCACAGCCGGAGACACCGAACTTGAGGGAGCATGGACAGCGCCCAATGACAACGGCAGCCCCATTCTTCGCTATGAACTGCAATATCGCGAAGTTACCGACCCGGAAGGAAGTTGGCTGGATGTGACTACCGCTTCCGACATTACTGCCGCGAGCCGCACCATTACCGGGCTGACAAACGGCACCCCCTACCACGTACGGGTGCGCGCCGTCAACGCGGTGGGTAATGGCGGCTGGTCTGCGCCTGCAACGAGAAGACTGCTGCCTTCTGCGACACAGGTTCCCTTTGGTACGGCAGCCTCCGTCATTCTTTCGGCTGCTATTGACACCCAAATTGCCGATGAGAGCCTCACCGTTACTGTGGCTCCGGCTACTACCCCAACTACGCCCGCAGATGTTACCTCCCCGACAGTTGACTCAAGTACCGGAGTTATTACCGTTGCCGCAACGACAACTGCCGGAACATATGTGGTATCCGGCGCAACCGGAGGAGAAAACACGTTTACCGAAAAGTTTTATGTTACCGTGAGTCCTGCTGATAACGCTGCACTGGACGCCGCGGTAACTGCGGGAATAACAACCTGGGGCAATACTGCCGATCTCAACTACATTATTACCACGGCAATAACGGACATGTCCGAGGTGTTCAAGGAGAAAAGAGAATTCAATGGCGACATTTCACTCTGGAATACTACAGCGGTAACAGATATGAGCCATATGTTCGATAAAGCAGACGCATTCAATGGCGATATCTCTGGCTGGGATGTCAGCTCGGTAACGGATATGAGCAATATGTTCACGGACACAGACGCATTCAATGGCAATCTTAATGGATGGAATGTCAGCTCGGTAACGGATATGAACAGTATGTTCAGTACCTCAGTATTCCATGGCGATATCTCGGGCTGGGATGCCAGCTCGGTAACAGATATGAGCCTTATGTTCTTTGGTGCAGGCCAATTCAATGGCGATATTTCCGGCTGGGATGTTAGTTCGGTAACGACTATGAGCTTTATGTTCTATGCTGCAAACGCATTTACCGGCGATCTTGAGGAGTGGAAAGATCATTGGACGCCCGAAACTGGCAACAAGCTCAATGCTTCTGGCAAATATACCGGAACCAAAACAGATATGTTTACGGATTCCGGTGTGAACACCGAGAATGGGAATGTGCCGTCATGGTATTAGGAGCAGTTTCATAGCCCGCAGTAACTGTCGGGGTCTGCTCACATGTTTATTTCTCATTCTATTTGATATTTCTGATATTGTGTGCTATCCTCTAAGGAAGGGTTCGCGCGTATCCGCAATGAAACATAAGCGGATTCTGTCCGACCCATCTTTTATAAAAAAGGGTATTAAAATGATATGTAATTGTAATCCACTACGGAAAGTACAGGGAACTTTTCCTGTATGTGTTGCAATAAGCGTGGTTCTCATCGCGTTACTTGCTGCATGTCCAATGCCGGAACCGGAACCGGAACCCAATATGGGAGGGGGTAATGTAAGCCCGCCAGCCCAGATGGCTGCCCCAAGCCTTGAAGCGGGGAATACGCAACTAAGGGCTACTTGGACTCCGCCGACCGATACTGGCAGCAGCGAAATTACCGCGTACCATGTGCAGCACAGAACAAGCGCCGCTAGCACGTGGTCAACGACTGATACAGATAACATCGCCACTATTACTCCCCCTGACGCAAGCTACACCATTACCGGGCTGACAAACGGTACCTCCTACGATGTACGGGTGCGCGCTGTCAATGCTATCGGCACTGGAGGCTGGTCTGAATCCGCAACGGAAATGCCGACAATAATTTTATCGACACAGACTCCCGCGGGTACGGCAGCGACTGTAAGCCTTTCGGCTGATATCGATACCATTATTGCCGCTCAGAATCCAACCGTTTCATTGACCACCGTGGAACCGGGCACTCTCGCAATTAGTGCCTCAGGAGTCATTACGATCACCCCCGCAACTGCGCCCGCAGGGGTTACCGTTCCGACAGTTGATGCGGGTACCGGAGTTGTTACGGTTACCACGAGTACAACGGCAGGAACATATCTGGTATACGGCACTGAATCCGGAGGCGCAAATATACTCTTTGCCGAATTTTTCTCTGTTACCGTGAGTCCTGCTGATAACACTGAACTGCAAACAGCGGTAAATACGGGAATTCAACTCTGGGGCGATACTGCCGATCTCAACTACATTATTACCACGGCAGTAACGAATATGACCGAGGTGTTTAGTAGCGTATTCAATGGCGATATCTCACGCTGGAATGTCAGCTCGGTAACGAATATGTTCTATATGTTCAAGAGCGCAAGCGCATTCAATGGCGATATCTCGGACTGGGATGTTAGCTCGGTAACGAGTATGTTCGGTATGTTCAATGAAGCACATGCATTCAATCAGAATATCTCCAGCTGGGATGTCAGCTCGGTAACGGATATGTCCTATATGTTCAGGGAGGCACGCGCATTCAATAGCGATATCTCCGGCTGGAATGTCAGCAAGGTAATGAATATGGCAGTTATGTTCAATGAAGCACGCGCATTCAATGGCGATATCTCCAAATGGAAAACTGGCGCGGTAACGAGTATGACCTCTATGTTCAATAGTGCAAGCGCATTCAATCAGAATATCTCCAGCTGGGATGTCAGCTCGGTAACGACTATGAACCATATGTTCGATAACGCAAGCGCATTCAATGGCGATATCTCGGAATGGAATGTCAGCAAGGTAACGTCTATGTCCTATATGTTCAGGGCTGCAAGCGCATTCAATGGCGATATCTCGGAATGGAATGTCAGCAAGGTAACGTCTATGTCCTATATGTTCAGGGCTGCAAGCGCATTCAATCAAGATCTTGAGGACTGGAAAGATCATTGGTCGCCCGAAACTGGCAACAAGCTCAATGCTTCTGGCAAATATACCGGAAACACAACAGATATGTTTGTGAATTCCGGTGTGGGCACTGGAATGGGACAGACAGCGTTTCCGTCATGGTATCAGTAGTTTCATAGCCCGCATCGGCTATTGAAAAGTTACTATTCAACTCAGGCAGGAGCGGGGGTGGTCGGCGCTGCGCGCCATGCGGCGGGATCAGGTCAATAGAAACTTTTCCAATGCAAAACTTTGTAATATCTCAAAATAATAGAAACTTTTTGAAAAAAATTTCTCATTTTGTCATTCATCATTCATATTTTACCCGTCTATATAGTATGAGCGGAAAATATATAGGAATGGTACACGACCAAAGTTGGAAATATGCTTTCGAAAATCCCCAGATATTCAGGGATTTCATATACTCATATTTCAACAAGGACCTCGCGCGGAGCATCGTTCCCGGGAGTATGCTGAGCATCAACCCTGAATTTATCCACAACCAAAGTTTTGCCTGAGGCAAAACTTTCTATACCTTGAGAGAATCAAGAATATAGATGAGAGAAAGCTCATTGGAAAATTTTGCAGAGCAAAATTTTCTGAGGCGAACTCAGGCATTCCATCTCCGATGTCATTTACAAAACTACGTGCCGTTTCAAAGATAGCGCGCGGAAACTGAAACCGCTTGATGTCTACTTCATCACCAAAGTTTTGCCACAACAAAGTTTTGCCTGAGGCAAAACTTTGTTGTGGCAAAACTTTCTAAAAATAGGAGAATGCTAAGCACAAAGAAAGCATTTCGAATCTGAAACTTTTGCTACTGGAAATTGCGCACGCGCAATTTTCCAATGCAAAAGTTTTGTATTGAGTTTCAGTCGACAGTGGATAACAACATGCCCGGGAGAATCTACACATACGCCCAGCACTTATCCGAACGCATTTCCTCATCGGGGATTGAGGAAAGTGACTACCGTATAATCACCCTTGTGATCTACACCTGCTCTGGAGCGCCAATGACAAATTCTGACCCCCGCAAAATAGATTTTTCATCATATCTTTACTTAGGCATTTGTATATCGAAAATCTTGGAACAATAGAAGAATACACAGAAGAAACAATCGCCATCCTCAACAATGTGGTACAGAATGATATTCCCGAAGAGAAAGATGTATTATATGACAAAGTTTTGCCTTGGAAAATTGCGCGTGCGCAATTTCCAGTAGCAAAACTTTCTATACCTGGAGAGAATCAAGAATATAGATGAGAGAACCCTCATTGGAAAATTGTGCAGAGCACAATTTTCTGTGAATGGATAATAAAGAGGTTTGATGGTAAGATAACTAGGGATGAAACAAAGAAACTATTTGCTGGTCGCGCTCCGCGCTGCTCGCCATGCAGCCGGCAGTAAAATCCTGATGAGGCAAAAACTATGTTGGTAGATCTTTTAGATAAGCCATGGCGGGCAGGACTTGAGCAGGGACTTGAGCAGGGACTTGAGCAAGGGCGTGCTGAGCTCCAGCGTGAGCATGATCGAACCCAACGTGAGCAGGTACTCAAAATGCTTAAGGAGGGTCTATCGATGGACATTATTCATAAGATAACCGAGCTCAACGAGGATGAAATTCGAGCATTTCAGAAAAACGCCCGGAAAAACGGTAGTGAAAATAGCAGGGAAAACGGTAAAAAGTAAAAGCGCAGCCGCGCATTGCCTCAGCAACTCCTATACGCGCCCATCACTTATCCAAACGCATTACCCGATCGAATGATGCAAAGAACAACAATAAAGTTTTGCATTTTGCAAAACTTCATATATATTTGTTTTTTGGGATATAAAATGCTATGCTTATTAATACAGATTATGTATAAGAAAGTTTTACTGCTGAAAATTGTGCTTTGCAAAACTTTCTATAACTGTTGAGGAGACATAAAATGAAGAAAATAAAGTTTTTTCTGGCACTTTGTATAGTATCCGGCATTATGTTCGGAACAGCGCAGGTGTCTGCATTGGGAACAAGGGAAAATCAAATTCCTGAAGATACTTCGGGAAATAATTCAGGAGATACTATGGAGATTACGGGCAATTATGAAATTGCGACACTTGGCGGAGGCTGCTTTTGGTGTGTAGAGGCGGTATATGAACCCATTGCGGGTGTTTTCCGAGCCGTTTCCGGATACTCGGGCGGTACCATACCGAATCCCACCTATGAGCAGGTTACCAGCGGGCGAAGCGGACATGCTGAAGTTGTTCAGCTCTATTATGATCCTGAGAAAATAGAATATGAACAGGTGCTCAAGCTATTCTTCAAAGCTCATAACCCAACAACTCTGAACCGGCAGGGCTACGATGTCGGAACCCAATATCGTTCAATTATTCTTACTCACTCCGATGAGCAGAAACAAATTGCCGAAAACCTTATTCTCAAAGAACAGAACGATTGGCCGAACCCAATTGTAACAGCGGTAGAACCCTTTCAGGCCTTTTATGAAGCGGAAGAATATCATCAGAATTTTTACGCGAACAATCCCGATTATGGCTACTGCGCTGCAGTTATCCGCCCCAAGTTGGAGAAATTAGGACTCGAAGAGGGAGAAAAAATCGACGTCCTAGAACTTAAGTTATAAATAAATTTTCATATTGGCTTGTCACTGCATATGTTTTTAGTGTATAGTCTGGTATGGTTAAGCTTGTCGATATACAGAATGTAAACACGAATATGAATTCGAAGTCAGGATCAGAAACAAGGTTTGAAATTCCTGAATGTATTGTAAAACGGAATGGCGAAAAGCAGTCATTTGATGCAACGCGTATTACGCATGCCATAAAGAAATGTTTTCAGAGCATAGGAAATACCTCTGGAACAAGTCTTCAGAAACTTACCGATCTCGTTATAAATGTTGTCGCAGTTAAGTATACCATTCCAACGGTTGAAGATGTTCAGGATATTGTTGAAATGATTCTTCAGGCAGCAGGAGAATATGAAGCGGCGAAGGCCTATATTCTGTACCGGGCATCGCATGCCGAAATTCGTCGTAATCGTCCGGTTCCCGATGAGGTTCAGGCTGCCTTTGAGGCCTCCGATAAGTATTTTCCGACCCAACTTCAGAAATTTCAATTCTACGATAAGTACAGCCGCTTCAGTTATGAAAATGGGCGCCGTGAAACCTGGATAGAAACAGTACAGCGCGCTATCAATTATCTCCGGGAACTCAGCGATAACAAGCTTTCTGAATTTGACTATCAGCGTTTATATCGGGGCATTCTCGATATGAAGGTTATGCCTTCAATGCGCCTGCTTGCCATGGCCGGCGAGCCTGCGAGAAGAAACAACATCGCTATTTATAACTGTTCGTATCTTCCGGTCGACAGTATCGATTCCTTTGTTGAAGCCCTCATTATTTCCATGAGCGGCTGCGGAGTAGGGTTTTCTGTTGAACGGAAATATGTAGAACAAATGCCCAGAATTACGCGCCAGACAGGCAAAAAAAGACCGGTGCATGTGGTTGAAGATACCTCCGAAGGCTGGGCCGATGCCCTCCGCTGCGGGCTCAAAACATGGTTTGCGGGAGACGATATCGACTTCGACTATTCAAAGATACGCCATGCCGGTGTTCCCCTGAAGATAAAGGGCGGAAGAGCCAGCGGCCCCGAGCCCCTGCGCCAAATGCTGCTCTTTTCCCGTGGACGTACTCTGGCGCGGCAGGGACGCTTTATGACGAGTCTCGATGCGCACGACATTATGTGTTCTGTGGGAGGCGCCGCAGTTTCAGGCGGTGTACGGCGTACAGCAATGATCAGCCTCTTCGATTACGACGATACCGAAATGCGACAATGCAAAGATGGCGATTTCTGGCTTAAAAACAGTCAGCGCTGGAATGCAAACAATTCGGCTGTCTGGCCCGATCGGGAACTGAGCCAGGAAGAAGTTGCCCATTTTGTATTGAATATGGTCAACTCGGGTCGGGGAGAGCCGGGAGTATTTAATCGGCGCGCGGCAGTACAGAGCCGTCCCGACCGCCGTTCAATCAGCGAGTTTGGAACCAACCCCTGCGGTGAAATTATTCTTCGTCCATATCAGTTTTGTAATTTGAGTTCCGTAATTGCGCGTGCCAATGATACCTTTGAAATGCTCAAGGAAAAAATAGTTCTTGCCTCTATTCTGGGAACCATTCAAAGCCTTGCCGCGAATTTCCCCGGCTTACGGCCGGTCTGGAGTAAGAACTGTGAAGAAGAGCGATTGCTCGGGGTTGATCTGAATGGGCAAATGGATAGTGCGCTTGCCCAGGATCCTGACGTACAGAGTCGTTTACGCTATGTAGCGGTGGAAACTAACCGTATATATGCAAAGAAGCTGGGAATACGGCAAAGCGCTGCGGTTACTGCTGTTAAACCCTCAGGGAACTCAAGCCAACTTCTCAATAGTTCATCCGGCATCCACCCCCGATGGGCTCCCTATTATGTGCGGAATGTCCGTGTCGGCGCCCACACTCCTATTTACCGTGTTTTGAAGGATGCCGGGGTTCCCATGGATCCTGAAAATGGTCAGAGCGCAGCCGATGCGAGTACTTGGGTAGCGCATTTTCCGGTTAAGAGTCCGGAAAATTCTACCACCCGATCTGACCGATCTGCCAGAGAACAGTGTGAGTATTGGCTGCAGAATAAAATACATTATACCGAACACAATCCAAGCATAACTATTACATACAAACCCGATGAGGTAATTGATCTCATTCGCTGGATATGGGACCATCAGGAAAAAATAGGCGGCATGGCGTTTCTGCCGGACACCGATGCGCAGTATGAACAGATGCCCTATGAAGAAATTGATCATACGCAGTATCAGGAATTGTACGGGAATTTTCCCCATATCGATTTTGCAAAAATTTACCGCTATGAGGAATCCGACCTCACGACAGCCGCTCAGGAATTTGCATGTCTGGCGGGAAGCTGCGATATTTGAAGAACTCCAGCGCAGTTCGATCCGCAGAGAACCGGCACAGTGATCAGGTATTCTCAACATCGAAGAGAATCTGGTACTCTTCTGAACTGAGTATATCCTTGTCATTGTTTTTCTGCTCATCTGTGGTCAATATATCATCGAGCTTCATCATATCGGTTTTCTGACTGACAATGATCTGGGCAAAGCGGCTTTCATATTGCTTCAGATACTGCGCAAAGGGAAAAACCATCCCCCGTATATCATCAAGAAGAAAAACAAGATCCCGTTTTACCAAATAAAGATTCCTCACATATTGTCCGGTATCTATTGAGTGTATATCCCCATCAAGTTGTTCCATAATATTTTTCAATGTTCTGTCAACAAACATAATATCTTCCATTATCTTGTCGAGAAAAAAATCTGAGTCTATATTCAGACTGCAGCCCTGCCGAATAGTCCGAATAATTAGCGCAGTGTAGAAAATATCCGCATCAAAATGAACATCTTTATTCACAGACCTACCTCAGATGACACTATACACGAAAATCATATGTGTGGGTAGTCACAGATACATCGGATATACCAAAATTAGTTGACAGAGATCGGCAATTTTTCTACAATTCATACCTCATGGACATTTCTGCCTTTGATTTCAGGCAATATTTCCGCTTCGTATGGGCTTCCCTCCTGTGGATGCCGGACACCCGCTATCGGAGTCATAAAATGCACATGATCTGGTGCCTTATGTCATTGTCTGTCTATCCAATGTTTTTGTGCTTGACGTGGCTATTGTTTTTTGTTGATGATATTTTCCGCCCCTCTGTAAGAAGGCAGAAAATTGACCAGCCGCTTTTCATTGTCGGGAACTTTCGCTGCGGATCGACCTTTCTCCAACGCCTCCTTGCCCGCGATGCTGCGAATTTTTCTTCCTGCTCAGGATGGGAAGTAATGTTTGTTCCATCTTTTTCCGGCCGCCAGTTCATACAGGGGATATTCATTGTCGATAGATTGATCGGAAGTCCGCTTCGATATCTTGTCGCAAAATTTGAACAAAAGATGATTCGTACGGACAACATCCACAAGGTCGCGCTGAGAGAACCCGAGGAAGATGAAAGTTTATTCATACCTGCTTTCACCTCTGCCTTTCTCATGTTCATAAGCCCCGATCCGAAATTATTCAGGGAATATTATACCTTTGATACACATATCCCCCCCCGTAAAAGAATGAAGAACCTCCAGTATTATGAAGCCTGTGTGAAAAGGCACATGCGCTTTCATCGGAAATCCCGTCATTATCTTTCCAAGAGTCCAACCTTCACCATGCGTTGCCTGAGCCTCAGGCGGCAGTTTCCCGATGCCCGCTTTATTTACCTGCTCCGGAATCCGCTGGATCTTATTCCCTCGCTTATGACCTGGTTCAGTCAGAACTGGTCTGCCCTGCAAAAAAAGGATGCGCGCTACCCTCATTGGGATTTTGTCATGGATTTCGTAAAATGCTGGTATATTGATTCTCTTGAAATACTTTCAGGGTTTTCAGATGAGCAGGTAATGTTTGTAATGTACGATGATCTTGTTTCTTCGCCGCTTGATACTCTCACATCGATCTATTCATGGCTCAACATCGAATTATCGGAAGATTTTCAAAAATATATCCTGCAGACCCAGAAGAGGAATGTAAAGGGCTGGAAAGAGGGAAGGTATAGGACAGATGATATTGATTTTTCACAGATCAGGGAAGTTCTTGCCCCGGTTTTCAAACGGTTTTCGTTCGATCTCCGCGGTAAGTATGAAAATATATGAAATGTGCGCAACGTGCAAATAGCTGAAATTTTTGCATTGGAAAAGTGTGCTTGCACAATTTCCAGCAGCAAAAGTTTCTGTAAAATGAAAGAGCTTTTTCTCAAAGAATAAGGAGGAAAATAGTATGATTTTAACAGTGTTGTTAAATGCGGGTATTATTATTGCGGCCTTTGCCGGTATGGAGTTTATTGCATGGTTTACCCATAAATATATTATGCATGGGTTTTTGTGGGTACTGCATAAGGATCATCATGTTCCCCATAAGGGGAAATTTGAATTGAACGATCTCTTTGTTCTCTGGTTTACCGTGCCGGCGGTACTTGCGTTTATATTTGGTATTCGAAATACAATATGGCCGCTTATCTCTCTGGGAATCGGCATAACCCTCTATGGTATTTCCTATACACTTTTTCACGATGTCATGTTTCATCGCAGAATTAAATGGCTCAAAATTCCATCGAAAAGCCCCTATTTCAAACGAATTATCAATGCGCACCGCGCTCATCACAAGACCACAAAACAGTACCCGACCGAGGCCTTCGGCTTCCTGTGGGCGCCCAAACGCTACGAAGAAAAAACCAAGCAATAAAAAAGAAGGCGCCGGGCGGGCAGCCCATGCGGGCAACAGCCGCCGAGTGCCGGGGCGGGCAGCCCATGCGGGCAACAGGCTCCGAGTGCCGGGGCGGGCAGCCAAGGAGGCACGGGCGAGCCGGATGCCTGAGTGCGCCGCGCTGAACTTCAGGCATTATTCCTGAATAAATATTTCCCTCTGAAATGTGGTGTCGAAGTCATCCCGCAAATTTTCAGGCGATGAAAATGTGCGCTGCATTTCAGCAAGAAGATAGTCCTGCGCAAGATAGGGGATGTATAATTGGTGAAAGGTATTTTCTTCGTTTGGGGCGGCGGCTTCCTTGTAGCGGACAACGACAATACTTTCCTGCAACTCAATAGCATCGGTAAGTTCGCCGACATTGAGTGAAAACAAACCGGTAAATAAAGACTGCCGTGTTGAAGTGCCCGCAAGCAGACCGGAGCTTGCGCTCTCAAGAGTGGGAAAAACAGGAATGTCACCATAGTTCACGCTTATGGCATCTGTTGTTGTTGACGGAATGTTAGAACTCGCTGCAGCACTCGTCCAATCGGTTTCTTCAGCCAGAAGAATAAAGCGTTCTGCCTGAATACGGAAATAATCGGAAATTCGCCCACGATCAAAGGAAAGAGTATAGTTTCTGACCTGATTCACAAGTTCGGGATCGGCAAAATCTGCCTGCATTGTGGCGGAATCTGCCCGGTAAATTGTATATTTCTCATTTCGGATTTGGAAGATATCACTTATTTCACCCTCTTCAAGGGCAAAGAGAATGTCAACAGCCTGCTCATCTGCAAAATCGCGACGGATATCATAATACCACACTGTTTCCCGCGCTCCTCCCGCTGAGGCATATATATCGGTACTGCTGCTGCCTGCCAGATCTTCAAAATTGCTTTCACGATTGTTCAGGCGGGAAAGTATCTGCGCTGCCTCATCGGGTGAATTGAGAGTGATGGATGAGAGTTCCTTACTTTGAAAAAGGCTGGTGTTTTCTGCAAGATATTTCTCAAGCTCGGAATTGGGATAGTCGGTGAAGGAAAAGCTCACTATTTCAAAGATCCGTCTGTCATTTCCAATATCACTAATGAACTGAATTTCTGCTTCACTGAGGCTGCTGTTCGCAACAATATCGTCATGTACTTTTTCAGCGAGAATATCCTTAAATGTTTCTTCCTGTAATCCGGGTTCGCTGGCGAGTGCTCTGCGGAGATATTCGGCTGAGAAATTCCCCCCATCATCCCGAAAGCGGGGAGCGTTTGTAAATGTATCGGTAACTTCTTCCACTGAAGCGTGCATCCCCGTTTCCTCAGCGAGGTGGAGTAATCCAAGGCGAAAGACGGCAGCATCGAATGCATCCTTCATGCTTGAGTAAATATCCTGTATTCCAAGATTCCTGCCGGACTGCTGAGCCTCTTCCTGAGCCTGCTGATACTGGGATTCATACACTCTCGCAAAATATGTTCCTGCTGCATATTCAATTTTGCTTCCCCTATAGGTACCGAATACCAGCGAATTATTGCCGATAGTTCCGCCAAGAACAGGGCCGAGAATAAATGCGACAACAACAACCACAAGAATTATTATCGACAGAACATACAGCCCCGGCCGCTGCATTGCAGCAGTTTTGACCGATGGTTCCTTGCGCGTGGCTTTCTTTTCAGAAGAATCTGTCTTTTTCTTTAAAAACATAAACATAATCTATAATCTATCATATACATTATGCCTTGACAAGGCTATCAGTATTTTGGCATATTGATTTTATTCACAATATTGAGGGATTTTATGGAAGTACAACTGCAGGATCTTCTTGCAGCCATCAAAAAAGATGGTGTCGACAGTGCCGAAACAGAAAAAACGGCAATTATCACACAGGCCGAAGAGCAGGCCGAAGATATTATTACAGCAGCACGGAAGCAGGCCGATACGCTCAGAGATACAGCGAAACAGGATGCTGCCATGTTTGAACGTTCCGCAACGGAAGCGGTTAATCAGGCAGGGCGGGATCTGCTTATTTCGGTGCAAAAAGCCCTTCAGAATTCCTTTGACCACATTCTCACATCAACAATTTCAGAGCATTTCTCAGGCGATGCGCTTACCGAAGGTATAGTAGCCGTTGTAAAAGCATTCAACAGTACCGGCGAGTTGGAACTTCCTGAGGAAAGTCTCCGAACAATCGAAACAAATCTGAAGGCCCGCCTCGGCGCGGAAATAAAAGCGGGGCTAAAAATACAGGGAAAAAATCTTCCTGAAGGCGGTTTTATTCTGAGAGAAGATGGGGGAAGGGCATATTACGATTTTTCAAGCCGCAGTATTGCGGAGGTAATACGGTCACGGCTCAGTCAGAACATTGCAGATCTCATCGACCTGAAAGAATAACGAAATACATGAGTTCATATTATTATATTCTTGCCAGCCTTCCACACCTCACTTTTGAGAGCGAGCATATTCCGGAACCGGCGGTTTTTCTTGATCTCTGCCGACTGTTTCTCTCGGAAAGCGATATGCGGATTGTCGAATCGGCGACACTTTATCCCCATGCGGAAGCTCCGGCGGAAACTGCGGCAGTTCCTCTGCTTGAAAAATTCCGGCACTGGGAAATAGGGCTGAGAAATGAGCTGGCAAAACAGCGTTCTCAAATCCTTAACCGTGAAGCGGCGATCCGCCTTAACGATGAAGGAAGCGATTGTACTGCGGTATCGGGACTCGCGGACAGTGTGAAATTGATCATGCAGTCTGCAACACCCCTTGAGGCCGACATCGGGCTTGACCGCCTCCGCTGGCAGTACCTCGATGAACTCGGCAGCGGTCACTATTTTAATGTACAGCAGCTTATTGTATATTATCTGCGCGTGCGCATCCGCATCCGCAGAGATCGACTCACTGCCGATTCCGGTATAGCAGCATATAATGAACAGATGAATGGAGTACGGAATGAAAAAAGTTACGGGTAAGGTTTTTGCGGTAAACGGAAATATGGTATCCGTTGAAGTGGACGGCGATGTTGCGCTCAATGAAATTGCCTATATTTCTACAAAGGGAAGGGAGCTTAAGTCGGAGGTCATCAGGATACGCGGAAATAAGGTGGAACTTCAGGTATTTGAAATTACCCGAGGTATTTCTGTCGGGAACGATGTAACATTCTCCCATGAGCTGCTCACAGTTGAGCTCGGTCCGGGTTTGCTGAGCCAGGTCTACGATGGATTACAGAATCCGCTTCCCCGTCTGGCTGAGCAATGCGGGTTTTTTCTGGATAGAGGCGTATATCTTCACGCGCTTGATCATGAAAAACACTGGCAATTTACCCCAATGGCAAAGGTCGGCGATGTGGTCGAAAAAGCATCGGTGCTTGGCTCTGTGCCGGAGGGATTGTTCGAACATCATATTATGGTACCCTTTTATCTTCAGGAAGAGTATAGGGTTTCAGAAATTGTTCCTGCGGGAGAATATACTGTTGATCAGCAAATTGCGGCAATTGAAGACAGCAGGGGTAACACCATCCCAATTACCATGAAATTTGAGTGGCCGGTAAAACGGGCAATTACGGTATATGAGCAGAGACTCAAACCGCTTGAACAAATGGTGTCCAAGGTTCGCATTATAGACACCTTTCTTCCCATTGCCCGCGGCGGAACCTACTGTGTTCCTGGTCCCTTTGGCGCTGGTAAAACCGTACTGCAGCAAGTTACCAGCCGTAATGCCGATGTTGATATTGTTATTATTGCCGCCTGCGGTGAACGCGCCGGCGAGGTTGTGGAAACACTTCGGGAATTCCCGGAACTCACCGATCCGCGCACCGGTAAAACCCTTATGGACCGTACCATCATTATTTGTAATACCAGCTCAATGCCCGTAGCAGCGCGTGAAGCTTCGGTGTACACGGCAGTTACCCTTGCGGAATATTACCGGCAGATGGGCCTTCATATCCTTCTTCTTGCCGACTCCACAAGCCGTTGGGCTCAGGCCATGCGGGAAATGTCCGGCCGCTTAGAAGAAATTCCCGGAGAAGAAGCCTTTCCGGCATATTTGGAATCGCTCATTGCCGCCTTCTATGAGCGCGCGGGGCTTGTGCTGCTCAAGGGAGGAAACACCGGATCGGTTACCATTGGCGGAACAGTGAGCCCGGCCGGAGGCAACTTTGAGGAACCGGTAACCCAGGCCACCCTTAAGGTTGTGGGCGCCTTTCACGGATTAAGCAGGGATCGGGCAAATGCCCGAAAATACCCCGCCATTAACCCTCTGGAAAGTTGGAGCAAGTACACAGGAACTGTGGATGCGGAAAAAACAGAATATGCCCGGCGCATGTACTTTCGCGGCGATGAGGTCAGCCAGATGATCAAGGTTGTCGGCGAGGAGGGAACAGGCCTCGACGACTATCTTGTCTATCTCAAGGCAGATTTTATTGATAGCGTTTACCTACAGCAGGATAGCTTTGATCCCATTGACGCCTCGGTGAGCGCAGAACGGCAGCGGCATATCTTCGACATTCTCCTCGAAATTATTACCGGAACCTACGATTTTACCGATCAGAAAAGCGCCCGCGATTTCTTTACTCACATAAAACAATTTTTTCGGGATTATAACGGTACCCGTTGGATGTGCGATGAGTTTAAAGATGCCGAAAAGAAGGTTATTGAAATGTATTCAAAACACAGAACAGGTACCCTTCCCGATGCGGAAATGATCACTCAAGGGGAAGAGACTCATGTATAAGGTATACAGCAAAATTGAACTAATAGAGGGAAATGTTATCACTGTCCGCGCCGATGGAGTTAGCTACGAAGACCTTGCGATTGTCCAGTCGCCGCATGGTTCATCGCTTGCTCAGGTCATTCGTCTTAATAGGGAGCATGTGAGTCTTCAGGTATTCAATGGAACACGTGGCGTTTCCACCGGCGATGAGGTTCGCTTTCTCGGACATCCCATGACTGTTTCATTCAGTGAGAATTTGCTCGGAAGAATCTTCACCGGCTCAGGCCAGCCCAAGGATGGGGGTCCCTCACTGGAAGAGAATATGATCGAAATTGCCGCTCCCTCAGTTAACCCCGTTATGCGTATTATCCCGAGGAATATGATCCGTACCGGTATTCCCATGATTGATCTCTTCAATACTCTTGTTGAAAGCCAGAAACTCCCCATTTTCTCCGTTTCAGGAGAGCCCTATAATGAGCTTCTTGCCAGAATTGCTCTTCAGGCCGAAGTCGACATCATTATTCTTGGGGGAATCGGACTCAAATATGATGATTATCTCTCATTCAGAGATGCTCTTGAAGAGGGGGGAGCCCTGAGCCGCGCAATTTTCTTTGTTCATACTGCCGCCGATCCGATAGTAGAGGCCCTGCTTGTGCCGGATATCAGCTTGGCTGTTGCCGAAAAATTTGCTCTGGACGGAAAAAGGGTTCTCGTTCTTCTCACCGATATGACAAATTTTGCCGATGCCCTCAAGGAAATATCCATTACCATGGAACAGGTGCCATCGAACCGCGGGTATCCGGGCGATCTCTATTCTCAGCTTGCAAGCCGTTATGAAAAGGCTGTGGATTTTGAAGGGGCGGGTTCCATTACTATTCTCGGAGCCACTACCATGCCCGGCGATGATGTTACGCATCCGGTTCCGGATAATACCGGATACATTACCGAGGGGCAGTATTATCTGCGTAATGGACGCATTGAGCCATTTGGTTCCCTGAGCCGTTTGAAACAGATGGTGAATAAAGACACCCGTGAAGATCATCGCTTTATTATGGATTCCATGATCACGCTGTACGCGAGCTATAAGGAATCGTTGGAAAAGAAATCGATGGGCTTCAGAATGAACGACTGGGATGAAAAACTCATTAAGTACGGAGAGCTGTTTGAAAGCAAAATGATGGATCTTTCGGTGAATATCCCCCTTGAAAAGGCGCTGGATCTGGGCTGGGAAATTCTTGCCGCGTGTTTTACCCCTCAGGAAACCGGCATTAAGTCAGATTTTGCGGACAAGTTCTGGCCGAAAAACTGAGCGTGTAATAGTACCTGAGCGCCGAATAATATCTGAGCGCGGGGCGCGTAACACGCGTAAAAAAAAGAGGAAGCCTGCATGGCCCATATCAAACTGACAAAGAATGAACTGAAAAAACAAAAAGATTCTCTCAAACGTTTTCTTCGGTATTTGCCCACGCTGCAGTTGAAAAAACAGCAGCTGCAAATGGTTCTGAGGTCTATTGAGCAGAAGCAGGCCGTTGTTCGGGAGAAGCTGCAAAATCTGCAGGAGGGCTTAGATACCTGGGTTGCCCTTTTTGCGGATCAACAGGATGTTTCCAATTATCTCTCCATTCAGGAAGTCCGGGTATTAGTAACAAACATTGCCGGTACCGACATTCCTGTTTTTGAAGGAATTAATTTTCATATTGAACCCTACGATTTATTTTCAACTCCTCTCTGGGTAGATTCGGGAATTGAATGTATGCAAAATTCCATAGGTCTGGAAATTGAACTGAAGGTACTCGAGGAACAATATCGGCGAATAGCTCAGGAACTCAAAATTACTTCTCAGCGGGTAAATCTTTTTGAGAAAGTGAAAATTCCTGAGACCAGAGAATACATACGCGCCATTCAAATTTATCTTGGCGATCAGCAAACTGCCGCCGTTGTCCGCGGCAAAATTGCCAAGAGCAAAGTTGCCCAGGGGTAGGACCTATGATTGTTTCCATGAAGAAAATCCGTATTCTTTCACGCGCATCCCGAAAAGAGGAGCTGATAGTTTCCCTCAGAAACCTAGGAGTACTCCATCCGGTAACCCGGGAAAAATCAAATGAATCTCTTGAAAAACTTAGAGAGAAGGTTGCCATGGTGAAAGGTGCCATTCGGGCAATTCCTGATAGCGGCGGCGCTCGCGCATCCAGCGGCTCCATCTCCAGCGGCAGAGCCGGTAAAAAAACCAGCGCCGCCGATGCCGCTGCCATTCCCGAAGCGCGGCAGAATGTCTCACATAATCCTGCCGAACTCGCGCAGCACATTATCAAAAAAGAAGAAACCCTCAGAGAACGGGAAAGCGAACTCCATACACTGCACAAGGAAATTGCGCGAATAGAGGAATGGGGAAATTTTGATCCTGACCTCATGCGTGCTCTTTCTCAGAATTCAGGGCTTCATCTTTCACTGGCCATAGTGAAGGCAGATGAACTCACGCGCATTCCAGCGGATGTTTCATATATCATTCTCAGCAGGAAAAAACATACCTGCCGTCTTCTTCTCCTCGGAGACCCTCATACACTCAATTTCGATGTCCTGAATCTGCCCGAACATTCACTCCGGGAACTTCTCAGAAGGGAAGAAAAAATTTCCATGAAATATTCAAAACTGCAGGAGGAAATGGCAGAATTTCAGGCAGGGAAGAAAATGCTCAGGAGGTATCAGTACTCCCTCGAAAAGGATATTGAGTTCAGCGCTGTTCAGGCAAATATGGAAACCTGCAATGAATTGCCGACAATTGTTACCATTGAGGGTTTTATTCCTGTTTCCCACATAGAAAAATTCCAATCGCTTGCTTCAGAGCAGGGTATTGCCTTCACCATTGAAGACCCGGACATTGACGATACCGTTCCGACACTCATCAGGAACCCCCGCGCAGTGTGTATTTCCGAACCAATTTTCACCTTTATGGATACATTACCCGGTTATCGGGAGCATGACATTTCGTTCTGGTTTCTCCTGTTTTTTTCACTATTTTTTGCCATGATTATTGGCGATGCGGGATACGGCGCGCTGCTCAGTGTTGTTTCGGCAGGCGCAATACTATCTGCGCGGATACGGCGCCGGCCGGTGTCGAATGTGCTCATTTTGTTTATGACACTCGGTGTGAGCACGATTCTCTGGGGGGCTGCAAGCGGTAATTGGTTTGGATACGCGCCCATTGGAGACATTCCCTTCTTTGCGCAGTTTATCATTCCGCAGCTCGATGCCTTTGCCGAGGGAACACTGGCGGATACAGTTGTTGAAACCCTTCTTGTGTTTTGTTTTAGTTTGGGAATAGTTCATCTCCTCCTTGCGCATACACTGGCTTTTCTGAAAAAACTGCGTGAGGATCCCCGCATTCATGCCTTTGCCGATGTCGGTTGGAGTTCCACATTAATAGGATTATACTTTTTTGTTTTGAACCTAGTTGTCAGCGCCGAAAAATTTCCTGTTCCGCCGGTAACCCTTCCGCTCATATTCGGAGGATTAATTGTTGTCATACTCTTTGCAGGACAGGAAGGAGACGGTTTCTTTCGCGGAGTACTGAGAACACTCAACATTGGGAATCTCATCTACACAGCTCTCACAGCCATTAGTTCCTTTGCCGATATTATTTCGTATATCAGGCTTTTTGCTGTTGGACTTGCTTCAGTTGAAATTGCACGAAGCTTTAATAATATGGCGGAAGGAATTATGCAGTCCGGCGGTGCGGTAGGAACAATACTCGGTATTGTTGTATTATGTATCGGGCACAGCCTGAACCTTGTTATGGGCGGGCTCTCTGTGCTGGTACATGGTTTGCGCCTGAAAATGCTGGAGTTTTCAGGGCATCTTGGTAATGAATGGACGGGGTTTGCCTATAAACCCTTTAGAAATTAACAGAAACTTTTGCTACTGGAAATTGTGCACGCACAATTTTCCAATGCAAAAGATTCTAACAGAAACTGAAAAAATTCATAGAAGAATTTTGCAGGAGGATATTATGGATATTGGAATGGTCGGCAGTATTGCCGCTTTCACACTTGCGGCCCTGGGTTCAGCTCTCGGAATTGGCGCAGCGGCTATGGCGGCAGTTGGAGCTTGGAAAAAATGTTATATCCAAAACAAGCCAGTGCCGTTTTTACTCATGGCCTTTATCGGAGCGCCCCTGACGCAGACAATCTACGGTCTCATTCTCATGGGAAACATCCGTACTGCCGTTGAGGGGGGAAGCACCGATCCGCTGTTTGCGCTTTTCACGGGCATTCTCAGCGGTGTTGCCATTGGGGCATCGGCTTTCTATCAGGGCAGGGCAGGCGCGAATGCCTCAGATGCCTTTGCGGAAACCGGAAAGGGCTTTGTCAATTATATTCTGGCTCTCGGGTCGGTTGAGGTAGTTGCGCTCTTTGTCTTTATATTTGCCAGTTTGCAATTATAAACAGGAGTTGCGCATGTATGGTAAGCGAACGTTTCTATTAGTTTTTATATTTTGCGCTACTATCATTTTTGCGCAGGAAGTTGATGTTGAAGAACTTGAGCGCAGCATTACCGACACGGTCAATTTCATTAATTACAGCGGTGTTCATACAGGAATTATTGATAGTCTTGACGCTATTCGGGGAATAGGAAGGCAACTTGGGGCTGAAATCGCTCATAATGAAAGCCTGAGCTATGCCGGGAAATATCGGATAACCCATATCCTCCCCTCCGATAATCGTCAACGCGGAGCCGATGTTTTTGAGCTGCTCCCCGGGGCGCGCATCGATCATATTGATAATCTCCGCATAGTTATTTCGGCATATCTGAGTGCCCGCTACGCCTACTCTCCCGAAGATTCGCGTCTGCTTGGAAGATTAATTACCATATACAATGCGGTATACAGGAACAATATTGATTTCTTTGCAGAACATTATGCCGAAGAAGTATTCACTGTTCTCAATGAGACAAAGGTTGGGCTTTCACTTACCTATCGTGAATGGGCGGGAGAATCTCAGATCATTATTCCCATTAACCTCAATGCTGCGGCCGATAATCTCTCTTCCGTGCCTGCCGATGAATTATTAAGCGATGCAGTTGAGGAAACGCTCCGATCGTCTGAAAATCTGGGTATTGAAGACCGCATTGAGGCTATTGATCTTATTGACCGCGCTGTGGATGAGGGACGTACCCAAATAGAGGAAGAACGCGAGCGTATTGCTTCCCGGCAGGAAGATCTCCTCAGGGAAAGTGAAAACCTCCGGCAGCGTGACGAAGCCTCCTCTGTGAGTCCTGAGCGCGAAGCTGCGGAAAGCGATGGTGAGCGCCAAACAGAACAACAGGCAGAACAACAGGCAGAAATTCGACAGGAACAACAGGAGCTTGCCGCTCAGCAGGATGAAAATGAGAAGCGGCAGTCTGCGCTTGACCGCGCGAGCGAGCGTTCGAGCGAAATTCGAAGATCGGTGGCCGATGATGTCGGAGCATTATCACCTGAGACAGCTCCCGATATTGTTCTCTTTACCCGAAATCGCCTTTCCGGAAATTCGCTGTCGGCGCGCATTGTTACCATCGATCTCAATACCGGGAATGTTGTTCAAAGTACCCGGCAGGAAATTATCGGGAGCAATTTCCTCAATACCCGCAATGGTCTTCTGGCAATAGGCAATGTGGAGGGAACGGCGCGGTTTATTCTTTTTGACCCCTCCGATCTTTCTGTTGATTTGCGTGGTGATGCCGAGATGAGCCGGTATTCTCCCATTATCGCCGGAGCGAATGGAGGAATTTACGCGATTACCCGAGTCGACAGTCAGTGGTACCTTGGATATTTTGACATTTCTCTGAACTTATTGTTCCATTCCGCTATCCCTGTTGCAGAAGAGAGCGGGCTTGCTATTGACGGTTCCCGGATTATTGTACAGCGCCGCGACGGACGATTTACCGGACTCAGCCTCACTGATCTCAGGGTCGCGCCTTAATCAAGATACGGATTCGTATTTTCATTTTCCGTAGCCTGTTCCGGTGATAGTATGATATCTTGATTGTTGTCGGTGTTGCTATCGGCGCTGCCAGTTGTTTCGCCGGTGTCGGTATTGCTGGCATCGGCATCGGTGTTGCCGATGCTGTCGGTATTGCTGGCATCGGCATCGGTGTTGCCGATGTTGACGCTGCTGTCGGTATTGCTGGCATCGCTATCGGCGCTGCCGGTTGTTTCGCCGGTGTCATCAATAAGCGGGTTTCCCTGAGCCGAAGCAAGTTCAAAATTGTTTCTGGTTTGTGCGGGGGCGGCAGGCTGCAGTTCAAAGGCACGATCCAGTTCAAAGTCGAAGTCAATATCAAGTTCGAGATTGAGATCGATGTTCATATTGTTAATCTGATTATCCGGCTGATCATCTGGGAAGGTATTTTGATTATTGAAGGTATTGAGTCCTCCCGTAAGGAGATTCTGTTCAAGCCGGAGTATTCCTAGTTGGGTTATTTCTGCCTGAAAAATATCATTTTCATCAAATTCCCGCGGTTCGGTGCCAGTTCGGAAAATTTCGGTATAGGTTTTCCCTTGGTAACCTGCCGGAGGTAATAGCCCGTTTTTTCTGGTTACTTCACGTTCTACAAGCCCGCTGGATGGCCGTGTGAACTTTATTGGTTCAAGATTCTCATGAACTGCCTTCATGTAACGCGCCCAAATTGGCCCTGCGGTAAGGGCTCCAGTTTGATTTACTCCCAGAGAATTACTTCCCTCATCGAAGCCGATCCATATAGCCGTTGTATAATAGGGGCTGAAGCCGACTGTCCAGATGGCTGACCAATTTTGTGTGGTTCCGGTTTTTCCCGCCATCGGCATATCTCCAAAACCATTGACCAGACTGGTTGGATAACGGAGTGTGCCTTCCGAAATAGTTGTTTGCAGCATGTTCGTCATAATGTATGCGGTTTGCGGGCTGAGAAGCTGAAGTTCCCTGCTTTTTCGCGCCTGCTCTTCCCGAAGTTTCTTTTCCGGTTCGGCAACAATACGCCCATCGCGGTCTTCAATATAGGTAATAAAAACCGGAGTTGTTCTCTTTCCGCCGTTTGGAAAGGTTGCAAAGGCCTGAGCCATCATTATTGGTGAAACAGCAATAACTCCGAGTCCAATGGGATATTTACGAACAAGTCCTCTGCTTATTTGTTCTTTTTCCGGTATTCCAAGAAGCGCCGATGTAATATCAATGGCATCAATAAAACCAAGACGGTTGAGAACACGAAGAGAGGGAACATTCATACTTCTTGCAAGTGAGTAGCGGACGAGAACCTCTCCCTGCCATTCCCCTCGGTAGTTTGTCGGAGTGTAGGATGTGCCGTCATCATTCCAGAAAACAACAGGACTGTCATATATCATTGTTGCAGGCGTAACAATTTCCTTTTCTATCGCCGCAGCATAATACAGAGGTTTGAAAGAACTGCCCGGCTGCACTCGCGCGCTGAGCGCGCGGTTGAGTTGGTTAATTTGCTCAAACTTACTGCCGCCAATCATCGCAAGAACCCTGCCGGTTTCATTTTCAAGAGAAATGAGGGCGCCTTCCACGGTTGTACGCTTTATGGCATCTTCTTCGTTTTTATAAGAAGTTATAACGACATCCCGCAAACCGCCAGTATTTGTATTCTCACTCATAAACGTAAGCATGTCGAGAAGGGGGTTCAAATTCTTATTAAAGTACCGTTGCGCATCCTGCTGCTTTCTATTTCCGCTGACCAGCAGCTGATCCATATCAAAATTGAGTCCCAGAAGATTAATAACAGGAACAAAAACCTCTGTTGCAATGTTTGCCCGCCGTGAAATGTTACGTTCATACATATCATTGGCCGAGTTAATTCCGGCCTGAAGATATTCCTGAGCGAATTGTTGATGATCAAGATCAATAGTTGTATATACTCGGTAACCGTCGCGGTAAATGTTTGCGCTGCCAAGAAGAATCTCATTTTCAAGCAGGTAACGTATGTGTTCGCTGAAATAGGGAGCCTTGTCCTCGCGTTCAAAGAAGGCTGTGGTTGATCCTGAGCGGGTATAGTCGTAGTTTTGCCAGAATTTTTCGAATGAGGTATCTACTTCTTCCTGAGTTGCATACCCGAGGCTAACCATTTCATTGAGCATTATCCGCTGGCGCTCCCGCGATTGATTCGGATTTTTCAGGGGGCTGTACTTTGTCGTACTGGAAAGTTGAAGGGCAAGCATCATACTTTCGGCGATCGTTACCTCTCTTACCGAATGTCCGAAGAAAAAATCGCTTGCAGCCTCTACGCCGTAGGTATTGTGTCCGAACCACGATTTATTCAGATATTCCTCAAGTATTTCATTTTTTGACCAGTTTCGTTCCAGCTGAAGAGCTACCCACATCTCCCTAAGTTTTCGTGATATTGTGATATCACTTTTATCGAAATAGAGCATGGTGGCAAGCTGTTGGGTAATTGTCGATCCTCCGCCTGAAAAGTTACCGGTGAGATACCCAATGGCTGCCCGAACTGTCCCGCGGATGCTTATTCCTTTGTGATCAAAGAAATTTTTATCTTCCCGGGTAATAACTGCGTACACAAGATGCAGAGGAATTTCCTCAATGGATATGAGTTCTCTTTTTTCATCGGAGAAAAATTCAGTAACAAGGCGCCCCTTCCGATCAAAAATCTGAGTAGGGAGAGATATCTCCGATTCATCGAAATTCCGGAGATCAGTGAGATTCTGAGTTGAAGCTATCGCAATTCCAATGACAATTGCAAAGAAAAGAAAGCATAGCGCCGCAATTCCGCTCACTATTATAAGAATAATTTTTGCTTTATCAGATACATGCATACGTACTATATAGTATGAATACAGAAGTTTTTAGTCAATTACAAAGTTTTGCAGAATGCAAAAGTTAATTATATATTGCGACAGATCGAATACAAAAAAAGGCCGGTCCAATGAACCGGCCTACCCATGTAGGGGTCAACCGTTATATATAGTAAACTGGGAGGGGAACTATACTCCGGCTGACAAGTATATTATCGTAAATTTATGAACGAAGGTTAATACAAAGTTTTGCCTGATGCAAAACTTTGTATTAATCGGCGCATAAAGGGGGAGGGGCAGCATGCAGGCTACCATACAAAACCGGACAATTTTCTGCAGCGACAATCTTCATATCCTCAAAGGAATAGATACCGAAACCATCGACCTCATCTATCTCGATCCGCCATTCAATAAAAAGAAAGAATTCACCGCGCCGGTCAAAAGCTCTGCCGAGGGAGCGTCATTTTCCGATATTTTTCGTCAGAAAGATATTAAGGAAGAGTGGATACAAACAATAGCGGAAGATAACACGGCGCTATATGAATTGCTGAACTTTGCCCGAAAGGCCGAAGGCCGTACCAGTTATAACTTTTGCTACCTTGCCTACATGGCCATTCGGCTATTACACATACACCGCGTGTTAAAACCTGCGGGGAGCGTTTATCTGCACTGCGATTCGACCATGTCTCATTATCTCAAATTAACCATGGATTGCATTTTTGGGGAAAGCAATTTCAGAAATGAAATTATATGGCAGAGGAACGACAGGCGGGCAAAGGGGAGTCAGCATAGGAGCAAGCGCTTCGGAAACAATACCGACAGCGTGCTGTTTTATGCCAAAAGCGCACTGCATGAACTCACTGTCCATAAAAAACTTACAGAAATTGAAAGTGTGGAAAAGTTTAATAAGATAGATGAAACAGGCCGCAAATACTATACGGGCATACCGATATTCCGTTCAAAATCGATGGGACCGCGTCCGCATTTATGCTATGAGTGGCGGGGGTTTCGCAATCCGTATCCGAGCGGATGGAGGTTGTCAAAAGAACGGTTGGAAGAAGAATATGAGAAGGGCAATGTTATTATTCTGGCAGACGGGAACATTGAAAGACGCAAATATGCGGATGAATATGAGGGATATCCCTTAGATAGCAACTGGACAGATATACCGCGCATAACAGCGGGAAGCGCGGAAAGTGTCGGATACCCAACGCAAAAGCCCGTAGCATTGCTTGAGCGGATAATACAGGCATCGTGCCCCGAAAACGGCGTTGTGCTCGATCCCTTCTGCGGCTGCGCAACGACCTGTGTGGCTGCGGAGAAACTCGGCAAGCAGTGGGTGGGGGTCGATGTTTCAGTAAAGGCCTACGATTTGGTAAGAAAACGTTTACAGAACGAAGTAGAACACAAGGAAGCAATGCCGCTCTATGAACAGGTGTATGATCAACTGGTGAATTTTGAAACCGATCCGCCAGAACGAACCGACTCAGCAAGAAACAGCGCCGAAGAAAAAAAGTTTGTATACGTTATATCGCATCAAAAATCGCCGGGCGAATATAAGGTGGGAATTGCGAAGAATTGGAATGCCCGCCTCAATTCATATCAGACTGCCGATCCCGACAGGGCATACAAAATGGAATACACAAAATTAACATCGCACTTCAGGGAAATAGAAAAATATATTCATGAAAAATTCGATAACAAGCACGAATGGGTACGGGGCGAATTAGCCGACATTATTCATGCGATAAATACGTATGAAAGCGGCTGATAATTGTACATTCATAGAAACTTTTGCATTGGAATATAACAACAATTGATTGTCATTGTGGAATGTAGTATAGTCCGATATATCTGAAATTTGAGTTGCAGGATGAACTTTGAGTGGGATGAGCAAAAGAATCAAGGGAATAAAAATGAAAAGGGATTTTTCAAAAATGATTGGCCGTAAAAGCCCATATGCTAAAAAACTCAAAAAACAAATCACTAGAAACTTTTGCTACTGGAAATTGCGCTTGCGCAATTTTCCAATGCAAAACTTTTGTATCTTCCTGTTTTCAGGTTTGGATTGTCCGCTGTGAATATCTACAAATTATTTGAAATAGTCGGTTCTATTATCGATTTTTACCTGCTGCTCATTTCTCTGCGGATACTTCTTTCTTGGTTTGCCGGTGGTATGAATAACGCCGGAATGAATATACTTTCGCGCGTAACCGAGCCCTATTTGAGTATTTTCCGCAGGGCACGTTTTTTTCATGTCGGCCTGCTGGATTTCAGCCCCCTCATTGGAATTTTCGTTCTGCTCTTTGCCTCCTCGCTTCTGAGGATTTTTTCCCTTGGGGACATTTCAGCGGCCGTTACGCTTGCGGTACTGGCGCAGACCCTATTCAATGCTGTGAGTTCCATAACCTCGGTTTTTTTCATCATTGTCCTCATCCGTCTGTTTGGCCTTGTCATCAATCTGAAAGCCTTTGAGGGCTTCTGGTACCGCATAGATTCCTTCATTCAGCCGCTTCTCCTTACCTTTATCCGCCGCATTCTTCCCCGACGCGAAGTTCCCTATGCGGTCGCTCTCACAATTTTCCTTGTTACCTGTTTTCTCTTCATTGTTCTCATCCGCCTGACTATTTCTCCAATCGTATCTCTCATACTTCTTATTCCCATATGATGGTTCGGACATTGCGATTCTCAGGATGGGGACTGGCAGATAACATGTGGATACGATAATGCTGCAGAAGCTTCAGTCCCTCGGCGGAACGGTTCTCCGTTCTCCGCCTGAGCTTATCAGCCTTACCGGGATGGGGCAGAAGCGGCTGGCCGCGCTGAAAAACGCGGGCATAATGAATCTTCCCGATATTCTGCTCCGTATTCCCCGCCGATATGAAGACAGAAGGAAACCGCAGTGCCTCCACCCGCTTTCGGAAAACGGAAGAGTTTTTACCCGTATTCAGGTTCTGGCAATTGAGTATATCTACGCCCGCGGCCGAAGGACTCCGAAAATTCTTGTTGCCGATGAGGAAGGAAGCGGATACCTTGTCTGTTTCGGACGCCCCTTTATGGTGTCGCGTCTTGTTCCCGGCAGCCGTTGGCTCCTTGCCGCAAGCTTTGTTCAAAGACGCGGAGAATTACATGCGGGTTCATTTGAGTATTATCCTGAGAGAGAAAGCGAAAAGTTTTTCCGCATTCATGCCCTCTATTCGGCAGTGCCGGGCATATTCCCCACTGTACTGCATCAATTTTATACTGAGGCGCTGGCAAGAATGCTGCCCCTTATCCGCGAAGACCCGCATTTTGAGAGAGCATTGGGTCCGAACATATATAGGAATTTCCAGTCTCTCCGCTTACCGGAAATAAACAGGGCAATTTCCGACATACACCAACCGCAGACAATTGACGACATTGAACGTGCGCGCAGACGCCTCGCCTACGGTGAACTGAGCCGGCTCTATCTCAACCAGCAACGCGCAATGCTCCGCCCGCCCCGGAACCCCGCCGACATACCCGCCGACATACCCGCCGCTGCTGGTCTGTCCCGTTTTCAGCAGGCCCTTGTTGCCTCCCTTCCATTTGAACTTACGGCAGATCAGAATGCCTGTGTTGGTGAAATTAACAGAGATCTGGAGCAGGACTCCGGTATGTATCGCCTCCTTCAGGGCGATGTTGGAAGTGGGAAGACCCTTGTTGCGCTTCTGGCTGCCCTGAAAGTTGTGGAGGCAGGCGCTCAGGTTGCCTTCATGGTTCCGACCGAACTCCTTGCTCATCAGCATGAAGCAAAAATTCGTTCACTCCTCAGTGCCCTCGCCGCCCCCGCTGATGTTCCGCCCGCCCAGTCCCCTTGTGCGGATCTTTCCAACTCAGTCGGACTCTTCATTGCCGCCATGAAGAATAATGATCGTAAAAAGGAAGAGGAGCGTATGCGCAGCGGACAGGCGGGAATGTGGATTGGAACCCATAGCCTTTTCGGAGAAAAAGTCGATTTTGCCAATCTCCGACTGGTAATAATTGATGAGCAGCATCGTTTCGGGGTCCGGCAGCGTGAACTGCTTCGCAATAAGGGACCTGTTTGCGATGTTCTTATGCTCAGCGCAACTCCTATACCTCGAACACTCATGCTCAGTTTCTTCGGCAATATGAGCGTTTCAACCATACGGAGCATGCCCGAGGGTCGGCTCCCCATAAAAACACACCTTGCGCTCATGGGCAGGGAAGAAAAGGTATATTCTGCGGTCGCCGGACAACTCGCCTGTGGAAGGCAGGCCTATTTTGTCTATCCGCGGATAGAGGATACGGCGGAATCCCCATCAGAGTCCCCATCAGAGTCCCCAACGCAGTCCCCATCAGAATCTCCAACACATACCCTCAAGAGCACTGAAAACATGTACCGCGAGCTACAACAGCGCTTCAGTGAATATACTATTGGGATGGTGCATGGAAAACAGAGTCTGGAAAAGCGGCGGGAGACAATGCGCTCCTTCGTTCGGGGCGACATTCATGTTCTGGTTGCCACCACCATTATTGAGGTGGGGGTAGATGTTCCGAATGTTTCTGTCATTGTTATAGAACATGCCGAACGTTTCGGTCTTGCCGCGCTCCATCAGCTGCGGGGACGGGTGGGGCGCGGAACATATCAAAGTTACTGCTATCTCATATACGATACCGCTGTGAGCAACGAAGGAAAACAACGCCTACGGGTGATGAAGGAACATACTGACGGCTTTGAACTTGCCGAAGAAGACCTCAAAATACGCGGCCCCGGCAACATTGTTGGTTTGGAACAGTCCGGATATCTGAATCTTGAATTTGCTTCGCTCTATCGGGATATTGACCTCATGGAGAGCATTTTGGGCAGAAATTAGTAACATACTTGCACAACAGCTCATGTACATTCTATTATGTGAAAAAGTTGTGCTGCTGAATATGTATGCGCGCGTTTCAGTGAGAGAGTATGAATAAAACGGTTCACATATTTTTTCTTTCTACCTCCGAAGGAATTCCCATTCTCATTCACCCCTTCGACGAAAAGGCAAAAATTCGTTTTACGGAAAACATAGCGGGGCGTTACGGCAGCAATCCTGAAATTGAAGCCGTGACGCTAGTGCGCAACACTCTGTATACCTGTATTAATCGGGAAATTCAGGAATGGGCCTCCGAAAAACAGTTTTTCCCCCGCTTCATTGCCTCCCTGCTTGTATTTTTTGTGTTCTTCTTCTTTATGAGCTTTGTTATTCGGGATTTCATTCCGCTTATTGATGAGCTTCTCGGTTCCACCATTGCCGCGGTAACAACCTACCTTGTTATCGGACGCAGGGGACAGGTGAGCAAGCCGGCGCTTGAGCAGAAAATTATTCTGAAAAAACGGGTGGATGCCATCCAGTTCACCCAGAGCGGCTTTCTTGTCAATTTTGAGAAAACATTCAGATCAATGTACGATGCGCAGCCCAGCGCCGAACATTACGGGGTTCTTCTGGAACACGTATCGGATGCCGCGTGCCGGCTGGAACTCGAACAGCTCGCCAATAGCTTCTCTCTTTCACCGAACAGAATGCAACGGATAAAGAAAGCGATGATCAAAGGAACCCTGCCCAAGCTCAAAAAGCCGGAAGAGAAGGTATATATGCTTACTCAGGCTCTGTTACTGGGTCTGAATATTCCCGATTTGATCTGAAGTTTCTGAAGAACTCTTCCTGCTCAAAAGAGGCAAGCGCTGTCTGCAGCATTTCCTGCGCGGGAGTGAAGGCAGGATCAAGCCCTGTCTGCGGATCAACAATGCGCCGACAAAGCGCAATGGCCTTCTGATAATTTCTTTCGGAGAAGGCAAGAAGGGCATCAATATACAGCCGGTCGACCTCTTCCGTAATGAGGGAGCGTCCCTCATCGCCAAAATTGAGAGCTGCCCCCACCGAAAAATTGTCGAAGGAAGAAAATGAGGTGCCGAGGTCTAAAATATAGGTTATGAAAAAATTCACCGGTTCAAGATCGATGTTTGCTCCAATGCTGATCCGAGGATTTCCTCCCCGCAGCTCAAACCCGCTCCGAATGGCGAAAAAATCAACAAAATTCAGATGCAGGCCCGATGAAAATCCGAACCCCTCGCTTTGTTCAACATCCACAAGATTTATAAGAACATTAATGTCGCTGGAAATAGTCATAAAAGCCAGAGGCTTCCATGAAAAACCAAGGCGCAGATCGGTGGGAGGAGAAGTGTTCTTTACTGCAGGGCCAACATTCAGCGCGCTGAGTCCGAGAGAAAAATTCTTTTCGCGGGACGGGTATGGTTTGAGAAAATTGAAACGGGATAAAAGCCCAATGTCTCCCATGATGCCGGAAATACTCTGATTGGAAACCTCGGGGCTGAGAACATGGCTGTACAACTCGGGAGGAACGCTCCGGTGTACAAATTTTACATGTATTCCAAGGGAGATTCCCGCGAAATTATAGTTTCTGAAAAAATTATACGAGGCATTCGCAATGAATAAAACTTCGGCAGGTGTTGCCGATGCGATCTGCCCTCCAAGGTTATCGAGGGCGGTAAATTCAAAATGGAGAAACTTTGCCCCAAAACCGTAGCCGAACTGTCCAAGACGCTGGGTGAAGAATAGTGAGTCCAAATTAACATCGCTTATTAAATTTCTATGAAAAAATGCGATCTCGGTCTTATTGAGGAGGGCGCTTGCGGCAGGGTTCGATTCGAAAAACAGTATATCGTCTGTGTTGGCCATGCTGCTCCGCTGTCCGCCCGAGCTCAGCTCAAGAATGGGAAAGATCGTGAGCCCGGTATTGTTCGGGTCTTCGAGGTCCGAAAAGGTTGCGAGCCAGCCATCAATAAAACTCCGATTTTCCTGTGCGGGGAGGCAGGAAAGAGAGATTATAAGCAGTATAATTATAATGTTTGAGAATCTCACTACGTATCATTATAACAAAGTTTTGCAAAATGCAAAACTTTCTATAAAATAGAAGAATGCTCAGCACAAAGAAAGCATTCCAGACGGACGCATGGGCGAGCAGGAGGCGCAGCCTCCGACCAGCCCTCGGAAACTTTTGCAATGCAAAAATTTCTCTGATACTTTTATTCTTCTGCATATGCGGAGTTCTCTACGCGGGCGGTCAGTCTGAGGCATTCCGTGAAGCCTCCATGCTCATAAACCTTCCGGCCGATACCGAGGAAGAGCGCAGGGAGAACAATAGGAAAGCTGCCGATATTATTGAGCGGAATATAGCCGACATTCGTGCGGATCAGACGGACCCTGCCGTCGGGAATTCCGAGCGCCAGCTTGTCGATCTCAAATTTCTCCTCATTGATGCATACTTTAATTTCAGGTACTATGGTGATGCCATACGGGTTATCGCCGATATTCTGGAGAATCATAGTGAACATTATGATGAGGCTTATGGCAAATTTCAGTTGATTCGCAATGAACGCGACCGCTTTAGCGAATTTCTCGCCTTTTTCATAGAGGAAATTCAAAAAGACCCCAACGATCCGGTGGACCCTCTGGACGAAGAAAAGGCACTGGAATATCTGCTGGAAGCAGAACGAAGCAACTCCGCAAACGATGCGGATATGGCGAACCTGCTCAGGGAAAACAAACAGCTCATAAAATTGGCGATTGACCGCGGCTACCGCGATCTCATTCTTCAGACTGCTCATAGGCGTATACTTGAGGGCAATTTTATCGCAGCAATGAATCAGTATGTGGATATTAGTAATATTGAAACACGGGGTCGTTACCAAAGGAGTTTTGACCTTCGGTGGGATGAGTTTCTCGAATTGGAATTACCGGATAGCTTTATAAATGATATTGAATCTCTGCATGAACAGGTGGAGATATTCATTGGCGATTTTGCCGATGTGGCTGCGCGTATTGCAGGGGAGGTTCCTGCGGCCATTGCTGCTGTTGACAATGCCGTTGTTGCCAATGCTGTTGTTGCCAATTTCCAGACCCTTCGTGAAGAAAACCCGGAACTGGGTCTGTTTTTTACGAGCATGGGAGATTTTTTCACCGTGAGATCGCTCATTGAAGCCAGTGCAGTCCGCATTCGGAATTTGCGAGATCAATTTACCGCATCTTTCCTCGACGAAGAGGGCAATGTGAATTCGGAATATCTTTTTTATCTTGAGCAATTCATTGCAGGTCCCGCGCAGTTTGAAAATGAGGGTATTGTTGGGGCGGCTCTTCGTGAAAGCAGTCGGATTATTGATCCATTCAAGGAGTTTCTGATCGCAGGGGTGGAGAATTACTGGAACGGCAGTACCACTGCCCTTCGGAATAAATCGATCGATGAGCTCGTGGAATTTCAGGAACTTCTGCAGAACAGTTCCGAACTGGCGCTCATTTTTTTCTCATATAATGGTCAGGGAACCCGTATAAGCAGGGAGTCTCCGCCGGAGTTTATTGCCTCCCTCCGCCTTGAGGACCAGCAGGATGCCGTAGATATGTTCTTTAAAGGTCTGCTTATTGATGCGCGGATAGGATTACTGCAACTTTTCAATACCCGCAGCGCTGAATCTCAAACAAATGAATTAGATGAAGAAATTCAGATCGCATTGAATACCGAAATCAATTTTCTTGCCGATATTGAAGAATACAGCATTGGCATACAGGAAGGTATGAGAGCATTTGCCGACAGTTTACCGCTCTCGGTTTCGCCGGTAGAGGACTATATCAATCAGTATATTGCAGACAGGAATGCATTGAGTTGGAAAATATTTAGCCGGGCAACCGCGTATTTTTATCGGTATCTGGAAGATGATCAGGAGCTCATGCGGGAACTGGATATTCTGGTTGAAAATGCGGTGAATGCGGGGAGAAGGAATCTTGCCGGAATAGAAGCCATACTCACGGTGGGCGATAGCATTGAGGAATCTATCCGCTACTATCCCGAAGTTGCGCGCGATCATTTTGCCGACGCCCTCAACGGCATACGCGAAATTATCAGCCTGTCAGAAAACATCATAAACATCATAAACGTCATAGATCAAAATTCTACCTTCTTAAATGAGGCGCCGATACGCGCCGTATACGATGAACGTAAAATGATCATTACCGAGAAGCAGCAGTTTCTTGAAGAGATACAGTCCGATTTTGACACCGCATCGGAACAAATAGAAATAGCGGATGCCTTTCTGGCCGATGCCCGTTCATACCGTCTTGATTTCACTGCGGCAATTGATCAGCAAAATTACACCGCCGCAAACGCGGCCTTTACCGCCTTAGATAATGCCTATTCTCAATCTCTCAATGTCAACTATCGTGAAGATGTTCGTAGCGAAAGGGATGATGTTCTGAATGTATTATCTCAGTCGATCGTGAACAGCCTCATTGACACTGCGAACAGAAACAAGACCATTGCTCTTGAGCAGGTCATTATCGGAATAAACAACCAGGAATACTTTGCTGCCCGTGATGCTCTGACCGATGCCAAATACTGGGACGATCAGCTTCCCACCCCGCGCGATCCAACGATTATTGCATTTGAAAGCGAAATTGAACGGGCTATTTTGCTTTCCGGCCAGCGGGACATTCCGCCAATTTTCGATTCCCGATATTCCCGAATCACCAATGATCTGAATGAGGCAAGCAAGGCCCTTGCCCGAGCGCAATCTGCCTCCGAGAATGGCGACACTTTGGTTCTCCGGCAGGAAATTGAGAAAAGCAGAAGTTTTATCAGTTCCGTGAGAGATGAAATTCCGGCAAATTTTGAGGTTTCCTTTGTTGAACTTCAGCTTATCCAACTTGAGAGCCCGAGCGGGTTTGATGATTTTTTTCAGGAGCAGATTGACAATGTTGAGACGCTTGTGTTCGGAGCGAATCAGGAGGGCTTTGGAAGTGGGGAGTATTCCGAATATACCCCTTTTGAGAAAGATCAGCTCCTTTCCCGTATTGCCGCGCTCAATGAACTCCGCCGGAACAGTCGGCTTGAAGAAATAATTATTGATATTGAGGTTGATCTCGGGCGGAGGGAGTCTCCTGAAATTGTTGAAGCATTCAGAAGGGCAAATGTTCTTCTGAACAGGGGGGAGACACTTCTTGCGAGCGCGCGGCGGGAATCGAATCCTGTGCGGTATGAGAATCTGGTTAAGCAGTCTCTGGATAATCTCCGCCAGGCGCAGGTTGTTTTTCCGAGGATATCGAGATTACCAGCGCTCATAAGTGAGGCAGAGTCATTGCTCGGACTCGAAATAACGGTGAGCCTCCCCTTCGATGCGAATCAACTTTTTGAACAGGCTGCAACGCTTTTTGCAAATCAGAACTTAGTTGAGGCAAAGCGCCTGCTCGATATACTCTGGGCCAATGAGACCTATCGTTCTTATTTCCCGCTCAGGCAACTCATTTCCGAACTATACGATCTTCTCGGCCAGTCGCTTTCGGGGGTATAGGTGAGAGCGCTATTCAAAATAATTCCGATCAAAACAATTCCGGTTATACTGTGTTCATTATTCGTGTTTCCCCTATTTGCCCAGCAGATCGGCAGCAATTCTATTTTTCTGGAGCCGCCCCGAAACCTTGTGAGCAGCGATGTCCGCTTCCCTGAGGTCATCAGCTTCGATAATGAAATATATATATTTTATCAGCGGGTTGTGTCAGCACATGGCGCTCAGGAACAGTCGGTACTATACAGAACGAGTAGCGATGGCGATGAATGGTCAGATGAACAGGCGATTATTGAGAACATTCCGCTTGCATCTGAGATAGTACCGCCGATTTTTTCAGTTGCCCATAATGCCCAGGAATTGAGTGTTGCTGTTTCTGTCAGCGATGAATTCAGTGAGATATTTACCTATGCCCGGGGAAGTGAACGATGGTTCCGCGATATCATTGACAGCAACGGAGCCGAATTAATTAGTCCGCAGATATTTGCCGCAAGCGGGGGGATAATGTTCTTTGCCTCGCAGAGAACGATCGGCGCAGGCGGCGGTAGCGGTGCAGGCGGCGCAGAGTATAAGAGCATTATATACGCTTTTCGGCCGACTGCAGGATCATTTTCCGCGCCGCGAATTCTGCCGGTTCCCGATGATCAGGAACTTGTGTCGAATCCCTATCTTTTCGAGTATCGGAACAGAATGTATTTGGCATATGAGAACCGGATTTTCGATCCGGGCTTCGGTATATCGAATCAGATATATATGACAACAAGTGCCGATATGGGAAACAATTGGTCAGCGCCGGTACTGGCAACGGATTTTATCGATGTCAGTGATCGCAGTGATGAAAATATCTCGCAGGTAAGTTATATCAACCAGAACCCGCGTCTGTATGAAGATAGTGATGGAACCCTTCTCCTGCTCATCGACCGCAACAGGCAGGGGCAGAATACGCGGGTTTCGCTCTCCCGCCTCGATGATTCGGGAAGGGTCAGAAGGTATCAGAACCGGGAGAATCAGTACATAAGCGATAATACCCGTTCTTCCAGCGCAGGCGGATTTTTCATCTACGGCGGGAGAAAATACATTCTGTACTATTTCGATACCATCGGCGCAAGTACCATACGTATTGCCAGCGAAGAAAATGGGAATTGGGTTCCCGCGCAAATAAGTTCGGGTTCCGGCATTCAGTTTCTGCCGCGGGTCGTAAACCACCGTGGACAACTCCACTTTTTCTGGCTCAGAAGGCCGGGTTTCACAGGTCAGACGAGCTCATTGATCTACCGGCAGCCGGATCAGGTTGTTGCTGTTCCCCGCGTCATTCCCCTGAATTATACTTCGGGAGAAATTACAAACAATCGTGAAGTAGTATATTCCCTGCAATTGCCTTCCGATCCTTCAGGGCTGGAATCCCTGCATTATAGCTGGACACAGAACGAGAGCCCCCCCGGCAGCGACTTTGTGAATGTCGGGCTGGTAAACCGGCTGAGTCTTCTTGCGGATCGGGATGGGGCATGGAACCTTTTTCTCTATGTTAAGGATAAGGCGGGAAACCGCTCTCAGAATGTACACAGTATTTACGATATTGACATTACTCCGCCGGCGCCGGTGAGCTTTGAACCAATTCTCACCGATAATGAAGGCTATGTTCCCTCAAACACGGTGAGCCTTAAATGGTTTCAGAATACGGAAGATAGTATTTCCGGCTACCGTGTTGCTCTTGAGTATCTTGGCCCTGCTGAAGGAATTGCTGCCGAAGGGTCTGTTGCCGAAGAATCTGCTGATGGAGAGGAGCAGACGGAGCTATACCGGCAAGGCATTTCCGAGGGTATTTTTCCGAACAGTTCTTCGGTGCAGACAGCGAATGTTTTCAGCTTGAAAAATGCCGATAACGGCTTGTGGGCTCTTGTTGTGCGCGCTATCGATGAGGCGGGCAATGTTGGTGCGGGCAGCGTTGAATTTCTCCGCCTGAATAAATACATTCCCGTAACCCGGCTTGATATTGTAAACATTCGGGAAAATCTTCTGGGAAACTATGAACTGAGTTTCATCGGACGCGGATATACAACAGACGGCATTGTCAGCAGCATTGTATTTGACCGCGATGCTCTGGCTCCCTGGGATTATGAGTTTTTTATAACAAACGACGATTATACTATTAATTCCGATCGTCTTATTTCAAACATTGTTCTTTCCGAAGTTCCGACAGGGGAGTACATTGTGGGGCTTAATCATAGCGATAGGGGAACCTATTTCTATCCTGAACCCCTCTCGTTTGAGACCAACGGGGCAGTTAAGTTGGGAGCCTATGATCTGTATCTGCCGGAATCTTCCTTCAGCCTCATTGAGAGCATCCGCATGATACCGGTGCGTAATGTTATAGTATTCATTGTTGTATTTCTCTTAATATTAATTATCCTTGTAAGCATGTTCAGGATATGGTCGATATTAAAAGATAGCAGGGAACTCGGGGCTGAAATTGAAGCCCTGACGGAGGGGCAGGTAAGTCCTGCTGCTAGGCACATGCAAGAAAGGATTACTGCCATGCAGAAACGCGGCCTCGGCCTACGGATAAAGTTTATCATTTTCATTCTCATTCTGGTTACAGCGGTGGTTGCGGTTGTTTCCATCCCCCTGAGTAATTTTATTCTTTCCAATCAGCGGCAGACCCTCGTGCAGGGCTTAGAAGACCGTATTCAGATTATGCTTGAGAGCCTTGCGACAGGCGCTGCCGGTGAACTTAACAGTAACAATGTTATTAATATCATCCGCGGACTTGCCCAGCTCAATAATCAGGTATCGGCCATGGAGGAAATTGAGTTTATTACCGTAAGTTCCAGACCGAATCCGAACATTCCGGGGCTTGATCAGGAGTCAAGGGAGTATATCTGGTCAACGAACGATCCCCTTCTCCTTGCCGATGAGCAGGAGCGGGAAGTATATCTGGCAGCGATTAATGAAGCAGACAGAGAGCTTGAGTATTTTCAGCGAAGAAGTACAAAACCCGATGATATCATATTCAGCGCCGGTAATTATCGCATTGAAGATGATGTAAGCGGGGGTATTATAAACGAGTTTATTCCGATGTTTAATGCCAATCGTGAAGACCCTGCCGTTATCCAGCTTGTTACGAATCTGAACCGTATTATTGAACAGCGCGCGGGAAGTGATCTTCAGGAATCTTTGAATCAGGAAAATGAACTGCGGGGGCGCCTCAGTGAAGAGATTTCCCGCTATGTTGCCATACATAGCGAACCGGAATTTTCTGTTGAGCACTACGATATTAATGCCCACTATTATACCTTTTTCTATCCAATTTACTGGTTTAACGACAATTTCACTGCCGATTATCAGGGAACTATCCGTTTGGGCATTTCAACTGAAATTATTACCCGGCAGATTCGCGATACCCAGCGGGCAATTCTTTTCCAGATACTCCTTTTTACCCTTTTTGCAATATTAACGGGAGTGGCGGGCGCCTTTCTTCTTGCCTCCATTACTGTTCGTCCCATTAACAAGCTGGTAAAGGGAGTTGAGCGCATTAGAGATACAGAAACAAAATCTGATCTCAGGGATGATCCCATTACCGTTAATACCGGCGATGAACTTAACTTTCTTGCCGACACCATTAATCAGATGACCGATGGATTGATCACGGCAGAGGTGGCGAACAAATCTCTCATGCTTGGTAAGGATGTTCAGAAGATGTTCATTGCCCTTGATCCAAGTCCCTTCGATGAAAAGGTCAAGGCAACCACCTGCCACAGAGTAGAAAAATTTATTGAATTTTTCGGGTACTACGAGGGCGCCAAGGGAGTGTCGGGCGACTATTTCTACTATGAGAAAATTGACGGGCACACCTATGCCATGATTGAATGCGATGTATCCGGTAAGGACATTGAAGCAGCCCTCATCATGGTAACCGTGGCGACCCTCTTCCTCCAGCACTTTAACGGTTGGCAGGAGAAACAACTCCGCCGGAAGCGCATAGCGCATCTCACAAAACAAACCCAGCCGGAAACAGTACTTTCCGGGCTTGCCGCAACGATAAACGAGATCATCTACGCCCGTGAATTCAAGGGTAAATTTGCCGCCTTCACCATGCTCACACTCAATGAGGAAACCGGCGATGTTACCTTCTGTAATGCGGGTAATAACGTTGTGAATATTTATCGCAGAAAAGAGAAAAAGGTCATTACTCTGGAATTGAGCAACACCCCCGCAGCGGGAGCGGTGAGCGAACGGATTGTCGGAATGCCCATCAACTTTCCAGAGGAACATTATCAGCTTGAGCGGGGCGATATCCTTCTTCTCTTCACCGATGGTTTTGAAGAATCCCGCCGATATCTGAGGCATGAAGACTGGTCTGTGTATCAGGAAAGTGAATATGAGGGAGAGGAAGGAAAGAAGGGCATGAATGAGCTTGAAAAGAATATGGCTCCCTACCTTCTCGGGCAGGATGAAGGAGGATTGGGTGAAGCCTTTTCCATAAATAGAATTCACAACATCATTGAATCCGCAATATCCTGTCGTCCTTATCACCTCACAAAATTTAACAACCCTGCCGGAAATGAGCAGTTCACCTTCGATTTCAGTACCATGCCGCCGGATTTACCGAATATAATCCTTGCGCTTCTTTCAATTGAAAAAATTTTCCGTCTGGTACCGTTGCCGACACTGACAAATGAGAATAAAATTTCCATCGATAAGAACATTGATGATTTCCTGAAAAAATATTTCGTACAATATGAAACCTATTTCCACCATCCGCTTTCGGAAGACGAAAATAGTTTATATCGGAGATATAGTTATATTTCCGAAGATTCACAGTATGATGATCTGACAATTCTCGCTGTTCAGAAGAAATAGGGGAGCCGCAGAGGGGAAGTAGAGGAGAAGTAGGGGAGATCGGCAGTATGGTTCATTTTTTCTGTGAAAATTGCGGCAACAAGGTGAGGTCCAGAGACAAGATATGCCCGAAATGCGGGAAATTCTTTTATCAGGTTCGCTGCTCACACTGTAATTATGAAGGAGCGGTTGAACGTTTTCTGCGCGGCTGTCCAATATGCGGATATCGGGAAGAACAGCCGCCGCAACGGCCGAAACAGGCGCAACGGCCGAAACAGCCGCTGCCGCAGGCATTTCTCGGACACAATGCCGAATTGTACAATACCCGGGCGCCGGCAGCGGAAAGAAACATGCTTACCGATTGGATATTTACCGTTCTCGGGGTCTGCATTTTCATCGGGTTCATGGTTGCTGTGCTTATTTATATATATTAATGCACGGTAAGGAAAAATATATGCCGGAAAAGAATAGAAGGTTTTCACTGTTACGGACATTCATTTCCTCATTCAGGAGTCTGGCAACAGATTTTAAGAGGGAGCATCTGCACATACTCCTCATGGTTTTTTTTACTGTCGTGGTAATTGGGGGAGGAATTGTGTTTCTTATTGAGCGGGATGCGGACACCGGAGTTTTCCGTTCCCTCCTCGATGCGCTTTGGTGGGGTATTGTAACACTTACAACGGTGGGATACGGCGATTATGCCCCGGTATCATTAACTGCCCGTGTTATATCGGTAACAGTAATGCTGAGCGGGGTGGTTATTACCAGCATTCTTTCAGGAACAATTGCGTCAATTTATGTAGACAGAAAAATTCGGGAGGGCAAGGGCTTGAGCGATATTACATTAAAAAATCATACGGTCATATGCGGATGGAACAGATACGGTCGGGGGCTTATTGAATCGCTTCTGTGCCAGTTCGGACAGGAGGTGTTTCAGATAGTCATTATCAGTGAGATGACGCCTGAGGACTTTGATGATCTGAAAATTGCATTTCCGAATACAGAAATCAAATTTATCAGAGGCGATATTGCCAGCGAGGCAATTCTCATGCGCGCAAACATTTACGCTGCGAAGAACTGCATCATCATCCCCGATGAATCCGGCGGTAAATCGTTTCTGGCCGCAGACGATAAAACCATTCTTTCGGCCCTTGCCGTTAAGGGCATTAACGCAGATATTCATCTCACTGCTCAGATAATTCATGATCAGAATGCAGCACATCTTGAGCGGGCACAGGTAGATGAAGTAGTGTACGGCGATGAAATTATCCGCCACATTCTGAGCAGCAGTACGGTTACCCATGGAATCCCGATGATACTCCAGGAACTGCTTGACCCGATATCTCCAAAACGCCTGAATATCCAGAAAATATCATCATCCTTCATAGGAAAACCTTTTGGAGATTATGCAGCCCATCTTATAAGCGGCAATAAAGGTATATGCATTGGACTGCTGAGTGAAGAACGAACGACAAGTCTTATCGATATTCTCAGCGAAGATTCATCGGGTATAGATGCCTTTATCAGACGGAAATTTTCCGAGGCTGAAATTGATCTGGATAAGGAGCAGGATGTCAGTCTGAAGATCACGATCTGTCCCGATTCGGACTATCGCATTTCGAAGGATGATTCCGCCTTTCTTATCGGAGGTGTCTCATGAGTCCTGTCACACAGAAAGAAAACATTGTCAGTCAGAAGGAATTGGAGGTTCTGAAAAAGGTTCAGATTCTTGCCGATCTTACTGAGGATGAACTCCATAAGGTCATAAAAAAAACACGCCGAATGAATGTGAAGGCAGGTACTCTTATCATGGAAGAGGGGAGCATGGAGAATACCATGTATCTCTTTGTCTGCGGTGTCGTCGACATTACCAAATCGCTTACCCTCAAAATTGCCAAAAGAGGCTTCGAACATGTTGAAAAATCCATGATAAAGCTCGATGCCAATGTTGTCTCCTTTTTTGGTGAAATGGCCATGATAGATGCATCTCCGCGCAGCGCGAATGTTATGGCCTCAACCGATTGTGTTATTCTGGAATTAAAAAAGGACGATTTTGAACATATCTCCGAAAAACATCCTGTTATTGGTCTGAAAATTCTCCGCCGCATCTCCCATGTTCTGAGTAACAATGTACGGAAGGGAAACGAAGATGTTCTGAAGCTCACAACGGCGCTGAGCATTGCGCTTTCGAGGCAATAAGGCATGGCACATAAACGGCATATGCTGCAGGTACTGTTGCTCCTCATGTGTTCCGGAATTCTCTGCGCGCAGGAACCCGTTCCCGATCGTTTTACCGATATCGTGCTCGGGCAATCGCTTGAGCAGGTGAAGACGAGGCTGCAGTCGCATCCCCTTTTCGATTACCGCGGAGATCCCGACATCAGTTTGACACCGATTGACCGTCAGCCAATAATTGAAACTCAGGGACTTGGGTTTATGAGCGCAGGTATTTTTCAGTTCAGAGATGAAAAGCTCTACTCCATTATTCTTCGGCTCAATGAAAATCGTATGGATTTTTTCACCATGTATACCCGACTCACCAATACATATGGTGAACCGGCCTATCTTGATCCCCATCAGACCTACTGGGAAGGTAATGGACAGCGCATGGTTCTTGAACAGCCGGTCATCGTAAAGTATCTTGATATGGATGTTTTTAACCGTATCCGGGAAGAATCTGCGGCTTCAAAGAGTATAGATGAATACACACGCGGGGTTTTTCTTGATAATTTTTGAGAATGAGCGGCATCGACAGACCCTAGTCTCTCCGATCTGTGTGCGCAGGCAGAATTGTTGCGTCTGTGAGCGGCAGATCCCGCTGTTTCTCCTGTGTATATGTATTACGTTTTCTCTGTCCTGCCATGAAAATGAAACAATGCTTTACCCTTTGAGCGTTGGCGGCAGAGAATTTTATGTTGAGCTGGCAGATTCTGACGCCGAACGCCGGCAAGGGCTCATGCATCGTCAGAGCCTGGCAGCCGACAGCGGCATGCTTTTCGTATTTCCCGACAGTCAGCATCGGTCTTTCTGGATGCGTAACACCTACATCAATCTCACAATAGCATATATCGATTCAGAGGGTATTGTTATTGATATCATAGACCTGACAGCGCTGGATGAAACACCGGTGTTAAGCAGCAGGCCCGTTCAGTATGCTCTTGAAGTTAATAGAGGCGCTCTTCAGGGAATATATCCTGAAGCACTGGTAGATTTCAGCAGAATTCCCAAGTGCAGAATTGAGAATTGAGAATTGGCGCTCCGTGGCAGGTGTATATCACAAGAGTGATTATCCGCTCTGCGCGCAGTCCGAGCGGCGATAATTAATGCGATCCGTTCCGTAATGTCCGCTTTGAATGTTTCCGCATTCATTCTGAACATTTTCGCTACCTCCTTACCTCTCGGTTCTTTTGTTCTTTCTGAAACTTTTGCATTGGAAAATTGTGCTTGCACAATTTCCAGTAGCAAAAGTTTCAAATTTGGAATGCTTTCTTTGTGCTTGGCATTCTCCAATTTTATAGAAAGTTTTGCCTCTGGCAAAACTTTGCTTCTAATTGCTTCATTAACGTATCGAAGTCTATAACAATTCCGAACATCGAATCTACCACGCCGATAAATTCCTTTATCAGCTCCAGCGATTCCTCATTCAGCATTTCTGCTATCGCTTTCTCCACCTTCCGAATGTCCCAATCCGTATTCAGCAGATTTTTCGAGTACAGATCAAGGTACATAACAGCCGCAAACATTCTTCCCCGCTGCTGCAGCTGCTCCGCAGAATAATCGCTCACGCGTATCAGATCGTAGGGAAAAGGAGCAAGATACTGCGGGAATTCCCGCGTGTTCTGCTCTCTGACATTCCCGGGCACCTTCCATTTTCTCGTACCATTATAAAACACAATGGGCAGAAATATCAACTCGCAGTCATCGGGAATTGCGCCGGAGCGGTGAATGTTCCGATAGAGAAGGTTTGTGTACTCCGACATGCGAAGGGGCATGTCTTTGTCCATGCGCCTCCGACAAAGCGTTGAAGAAATTGGAGCATTATTGCGGGTTGGAACAGCAGGGAGCGGTATCCTTGGTCGTAGGGAATGGGGGCGGGTTTTTCTTTGAAATCGATCATACAATCCTCCTGAATGTTTCTTATGAACGTTTCTTTCTGAATAGGGGAGTTCCCATGGCGACATGGTCCCATGGTGAATTCTCTCCTCTATATCTATAACGGGTAAAAAGTCATTTTTAACTATGTTTTTTGAGAAAATTTGAAAGAATTTTGCAAAATTTGTGAATTTTTTTCAGGGAGTCGGGAAGGGAGGGCTCGGGAAGGGGTGCGCGTATGGTTGAATTCGCCGGGTCAGACGGGGTTGTGTTGACAGGGGGAGCCCTGTGCTATATTATGCGGAAAGTCAGTAAGACAGGCGATGAAGACTTGAAACTGGGTACCCGCTTTGAAAAAATCAACAGGGAAATAAATCCCGAAACAAAATTTTGCCTGAGGCAAAATTTTCTACAAAATGCGAGAATGCTAAGCACATAGAGTCATCCAAATGTGAAACTTTTGCTACTGGAAATTGTGCTCTGCACAATTTTCCAATGCAAAAGTTTCTGGAGGAGAAAGAGTTATGATGAAAAAAGTTCAGATGAGCGATTGGTTTGTCAATCAGGGACGGGTTGAAGGTCTTGAGCAGGGAATGGAGAAAGGCATTCTGAAAGGTCGGCAGGAAGGACTGCGGACAGGCCGTGAAGAAGGCATTCGAGAAACGGCCCGCAGTATGTTTTCGGAAGGCTTGTCAACTGATGCTGTTCAGAGGATTACCGGGCTGAGCGATGAGGAAATGCGGACAGTGCGGAACGGATCGCATTAATTGGAGCCGCTCGGCCTAGGATGTCAGTACGGTAACGAATATGTCTGCTATGTTTCAAAACGCAATCAAATTCAATAGCGATATCTCAAACTGGGATGTCAGTTCGGTAATGGATATGAGCGCTATGTTCTCTAGTGCGGCCATCTTCAATCAGGATCTTGAGGAGTGGAAGGAACATTGGACGGCCGAAACCGGCAATAAGCTTACTACCGCTGATCCATCCAAATATACCGGAACCACAACAAATATGTTTCAGGGTTCCGGCGTAACAACAACGCCGTCATGGTATGAGTATTAGTTTCATAGCCCGCAGTGGCTAATGAAATGTTGCAATTCAACTTGGGCAGGCAGCGCCTGCTCGCCCAAGCATCCGGCTCGCCCATGCGTCTGTCAGGAATGCTTTTTCTGAGCTTAGCATTCTCGCATTTTGTAGAAAATTTTGCCTCAACAAAGTTTTGCCTTGGAAAATTGCGCAAGCACAATTTCCAGTAGCAAAACTTTCTATACCTTGAGAGAATCAAGAATATGGATGAGAGAAAGCTCATTGAAAAATTGTGCGGAGCACAATTTTCTGAGATGAGAGAATCCTCATTGGAAAATTGTGCAGAGCACAATTTCCAGTAGCAAAACTTTTTACAAAAATTTCCCATTTTGTCATACACCGTTCATATGTAACCCGTCTATATGGTATGAGCAAAAAGTATATCGGCATGGTACACGCTGGAAATATGCCTTCGAAAATCCTCAGATATTCCGGGACTTCATCCATTCATACTTCAACAAAAACCTCGCGCGGAGCATTGTCCACGGGAGCATAGAGCGCATCGACTCAGAGCACATCAGCCCCCCATTCCCGACTCCCCGAAAAAAATTCACAAATTTTGCAAACTTTTTTCAAATTCTTTTCAAAAAACATAGTCAAAAATGACTTTTTACCCGTTATAGATATAGCAGGAGGTATGTATGAGTAATGCCGGATACAATATCCATGATATTGCGTTTAAGACAAAGTTTTGCATTGGAAAATTGTGCAAGCACAATTTTCCAATGCAAAACTTTCTACAAAATGCGAGAATGCTCAGCACATAGAGTCATCCAAATGTGAAACTTTTGCTACTGGAAATTGCGCAAGCGCAATTTTCCAATGCAAAAGTTTCTGTGAGTATCTATGGCACCCCCGAGGCGGCAGCCGATATTCCACGGACAATTTTTCCAGAAAACATCGTTAACATTATGGATTTAGATGCTATTCGCATTGAAAACACCATCTACGTTGACAAAGGGCGTGAGGTGCTCTGCGACCTCATTCTCATTATTCCCCTCAAAGGGGAATTCGACGGTTTACGAATCGTGCTACTTATTGAGCACAAAAGCATGTTTGATCCGAAGGTCAGCGAACAGTTCGATAAGTACCAGAGAGCCCTCATAAACAGCAGGACATTTCAGGCGCAGACCGACCTTCTTGTTCTGGTGCTGTGGTATCATGGAGAAGCAGTATGGGATGGCGATATCAGTTTCCACAGTTCAGGGGATGTGCATACACACATACCGGAAAAATTGTATGCAATGATGGAAAAATACCTTGCGAGACCAAAGGTTCTCAATAGGCCTGTGATGGTCGATGTGAATAGGATGAGCGAGGAGGAGTTTACCCGGGGGTCAGACGGAGTTGTGTTGACAGGGGGAGCCCTGTGCTATATTATGCGGAAAATCAGTAATACAGGCGATGAAGACTTGCGGAAGGTTGCGAAGTATCTGAAAGAGCTTCCCGCAGAGAATTCCCGAGAGATGATCCCGAACCTTCTGCTCTATCTGAAGGGCTTGAAACTGGGTACCCGCTTTGAAAAAATCAACAGGGAAATAAATCCCGAAGGAGAAAGGGTTATGATGAAAAAAGTTCAGATGAGCGATTGGTTTGTCAACCAGGGACGGGTTGAAGGTCTTGAGCAGGGAATGGAGAAAGGCATTCTGAAAGGTCGGCAGGAAGGACTGCGGACAGGTCGTGAAGAAGGCATTCGAGAAACTGCCCGCAGTATGTTTTCCAAAGGATTTTCAGCCCATGACATTCAGGATGTTACCGGGCTGAGCGATGAGGAAATTCTGACAGTGCGGAACGGATCGCATTAATTGGAGCCGCTCGGCCTAGGATGTCAGTTCAGTAACGGATATGACATCTATGTTCACTGACGCAGATGCATTCAATCGGGATCTTGAGGAGTGGAAGGATCATTTGCCGCTCCTCAATGACGCTGGCAAATATACCGGAACCACAACAAATATGTTTAAGGATTCCGGTTTGGATGCGAATCCGGATAGTAATGACGATAGTGGGGATCAACCGAATTATCCGTCATGGTATTAGTTTCATAGCCCGCAGCGGCTAATGAAATGTTGCAATTCAACTTGGGCAGGCCGCGCCTGCTCGCCCATGCGTCTGTTGCTGAGGCTGGTCGGCGCTGCGCGGCTGCGCGCCTGCTCGCCCATCCGGCTGAGACTGGGCTGGTCGGCGTTGCGCGCCTGCTCGCCCATGCGGCTGTTGCTGAGACTGGGCTGGTCGGCGCTGCGCGGCTGCTCGCCCCCAAGCATCCGGCTCGCCATGCGTCTGTCAGGAATGATCGATACAAAGTAGTACTGGAAAATGATAATCAATATGGAAAATCGTTAATGAGCTGCGCGCAAAACTTTCACCGCTACCCCTCATTCAGTTCGGGAAAAAGATCCAGAACGGCAGGCTCACCGTCAGGGGAGGGTTCCCGTATGAGCTTTTCAATTTTTCCCTCCACCGAACTGAGTTCTGTTTCCAGATTCCTCGCCAATACTATACCCTCTTCGAAAAGAGCGGTGGCTTCTTCCAGCGCCGCATCTCCGCGGCGGATTTTATCGCTTATTTCTTCAAGACGCTTCAAGCGTTCTTCAAAACTTTTCATTGCTGATCCTCTGTGTTCTGAGTTTCATGTTTCTGAGTTTCATTTTTCTGAATTGTGCTCTGTGTTTCATGCTGCCTGATATTGAGATCGCTTGTACTGCCTTTTTTCACCACAGCATCAATTTTTCCGTTATGGAATTCTATGGTAATGTCGGTTTCCATTCCTGCTCTCCCGCTGTCTGAAACAATTGCTCCGGCAGTGTTTCTGACGATGCTGTATCCCCGTTTGAGTACTGCGCGCGGATCGCAGGCAGTGAGCGCCCGGTACGTTAGTTCACTGCGCTGCCGAAGCGCGCCGATGAAGGCAGTTATCTGCTGTATGAGTACTTCCCGACGTTCATCGAGGGCAAGGCGGTGCGGATGAATACAGGAGCGGAAACTTTCTTCCAGCATTGTTTTGCGAAAGGGTCTGAGGGCAAGAGCCAGACGTTCCCGTATGCCGCCGAAGGCCTGAATAATAATTCTTCCTGCGGTGATGACGCGCATTCTGAGTTCCTCTGCGGTGGCGCAGAGCATTTCAGCTGCCGCAGAGGGTGTGGGAGCGCGCAGATCTGCCGCAAAATCTGAAAGGGCCCAGTCAATTTCATGCCCGACAGCAGAAATGACCGGTGTGTTACACTGATATATCGCGTGTATCAGTTCTTCATCGCTGAAGGGAAGAAGGTCTTCAAGGCTGCCGCCGCCGCGGCTGAGAATAATGACATCTCCCAGCGATTCAGCCATGCGCAGTTTTCGGGCAATTTTCGGCCCCGCATCAATTCCCTGAACAGGAATGTTTACGACACAAACATTCAGCCAAGCTGCGCGGCGCTTTATAACCCGGATAATATCACGGACTGCCGCTCCTGTTTCGGCGCTGAGAACAACAACCCTCAGCGGGAAGAAGGGGAGAGCTTTTTTGTGCTCGGAAGAAAAGAGCTCACTCAGACGCCGTTTTCGCTCTTCAAGCATCTGGAGAATACGTCCTTCGCCCCGTTCTTCAATGGATGCGCATATGAGCTGATAGCTTCCCCGCTGCGCATATACCGAGAGCTTTCCCCGCGCAAGAACCATCTGCCCGTTTACCGGCTGTACGGGGCCCTGCGAACCGCGGAACATTACGAGCTGTATCAGGGCATGTTCATCTTTGAGGCTGAAATACCAGTGACCGCTTGATGCCGAGCGAAAATTACTCACCTCACCCTCAACAAGAATGCGGGGGTATGAGCCTTCAAGCTTCAGTTTTATGTCCTGTGTGAGAGCGCTTACGCTATAGGGTTGGACAGAATCAACAATCATGGGTAAGATTAGCAAGAGGATATACTTTTGACAAGTCTTGCCCCTGTTATAAACAGTCTGCTCTCAAAAAATACGCGTTCCTTACCGGCAGTACTATCTTTTCTCCGTACCTTCTCGGCTGAAGAGGGTATTGATGGAAAAATTGTCTATCTCCTAGTGCCGGAGACAACTGCTTCAGCAGCCTCCCTTCCTGAAGAAATTGCTGAAGAATTGGAAAAACTAACAGATTCTTCATTTCGCGTGCAGATAATTACCGTTGCATCATCTGAATCATCAACCTCACCGATCCCGCCCGCGCCGCCTCCCAATTCCTTCATCAGCCCCTTCACCATGGCCGATGTATTCGCGGCGCTTGAAAAAATTCTGGAAGATCGCAGGGAAATTAGCGGGATTTTTCACCTCTGGGCAGATGCCCCCTTTATGAACCTCCATGCCAACCGGGCAGTACTTGATCTTCATCGCCGCTATCTGAGCGAATACATCTTTGCCGAGGGGTATCCGGCAGGTATTACTGGTTCCATTCTGGTAAGAGAGATCATTCCTGCCCTCAAAAAAGACGGGGAAAACATTTCCCTCAGGCGGAACGGAATTTTTGAAACCGTTCGCGTGAATATTAATGCCTACGATATCGAAACGGCTGTTTCTCCCCGAGATCTGCGGATGCTCCGCCTTGAATTGTTTACCGATCTTCAACGGAACATCCGCATATGCGAAAACCTTCCCCTGAAACAGGAAATGAAAACAGATGAACTCTGCCGGACTATTGAGCAGAATAAAATGCTGTACCGAAGTCTTCCGGCATTCTTTGCGCTTCAATTAAGCGGGAAATATGCGCAGAACTGCTCATATCAGGTACTGCCCGACCTCCCCGATACAAATGAATTCCTCTCTCCAGATAATTTCACCCTGATCTTAGAGAAAATTACAAAGTTTGTTGAAGACCCGATCATCAGCCTGTCACTCTGGGGTGAACTGTCGCTGCACCCCCACCTTCCGCAGATACTGGAAATTGCGCGTTCCTTTTCCTCTGCTGCCCGCTCCCCCCGCCCCCGCGCAGCCCCCCCCCGCGCAGCTACCCGATTTCTTATTGAAACAAGCGGAATCGGCTGGAAAGCGGAAGCATGCGAAGAACTCGGAAAATTTCCTCCCGGCTCTCTTGATCTTATTCTCTGCCTCGACAGTATTGATCCCGCGCTCTATGCACAGTTGAGAGGCAGCGGGTATGAAGAAGCCATGAAATTTGCAGAATGGGCGCGCGCCACATTTCCCGGACATTTTTATGCGCAGGCTCTGCGTATGCTGGAAAACGAAGACCACCTCATACAATTCTCCCAGCACTGGAAGAAAGAGGGTGTTCGGTTCATTATTCAGAAATTCAACAATTTTTCCAATTATCTCACACAGAAGCGGGTAGCAGATCTTTCACCCCTCAGAAGGCATGAATGCTGGCATGTAAAGCGGGATATGGTGGTCGACTTGAGCGGGCAGGTCTTTGCATGCCCCTCCCACAGTATCAATCAACAAGATAATCTCACTTACGGCAATCTTTTTACCGATGATATAAGAAAGATATGGGCTCGGGGAGAAAAACTTATGAACTCCCACGTGAAAAATGCGCTGCCCGAAATCTGTCAGACATGCGATGAGTGGTATACCTACAATTTTTGACATTCGGAAAAACTATACTGTCCTCGGGCGGGGGCCTGAAAACCGCATTTCACGCTTCGGCTTATCTGTTCTGCAGCTGGTGCGCGATAGAAAGTACCAGCGGACGGAAGATATACGAAAGATCGCTTCACGAAATTTTTCAGATGTTATTGTCATGCTTCCGAGAGACAACATTCTCCCCTATGAAGAATTAGTCTCTGAATTTTCGAATCTCAGGCTCATACTCTTTGATCCCCATTTTTATCGTCAGAGCAGTATCGGCGCTCTCATCAATGCCGGAATTATTGAGGCGCGATGTGAATTTGTGGCCCTTGTCTGGAATGGAGTCAATATCATATTCGATATGAAACTTCTTCAGCATATGGATCGGGAAACACTCTGCTACCTTCCATACATTCAGGACAACAAAGGGAGAATCATTCCCAGTTTTTTCGTGCCGACCCCAACGAAGGCAGGAAGGAAAGAACACTTTGTAGAACCTCAGCCCATACTCCCTTCCGAAAACGAGAACCAGAGCCTCTTCCCCTGCGACTATTCCGGAATATATGTTAAAGAGCGTTTTACCCGCTGCGGCGGTTTCGATGCGCATATGAACAATCCTTACTGGCAGAAACTTGAATTCGGCTACCGCGCGCGGCTGTGGGGAGAACGCCTGCAGCATCTGCCCGGATTAAAAATTGAATATGCCGAGGAACTCCAGCCCGAGGAGACCACCCCCGATGAAGATTATCTGCGCTTCTATCTGAGAATTCTGGCAGTGTTGTATACCGGCGATTACGCAAAGCTCCCCATAAAGAAATTCTGGCCGTATTTTCGCGCAGGAAATTGCGGTATTCCCGCGGCTCTCAGGAATTTCATGCGTGAGAGACAGTGGATTAAGAAACACGCCTATAATTATCGTTTTGATGCCCGCCAGATGGTGGAGCTGTGGGGAGAGAATGTATGAGAACAGCTGTTTTTCTCCAGGCCCGGCTGAGTTCACAGCGTCTGCCGCACAAAATACTTCTGAATCTTGGCGGCAGGACGGTACTTGAACAGACTATGCTCCGTCTCAATTCTGTGCAGGCCGATTATCATGTTGTGCTCACCGACAGAGACAGCTTCCCTATTGTCCGCGACATTGCATTCAAAGCCGGCTGGGGCAGCTTCAAAGGTCCGGGGAATGATGTTCTTGCGCGCTATATTTTTGCTGCCCGTCATTATGGTGTTGATGTTATTGTACGGGCAACGGCAGACAATCCTCTGGTAAGTTTTGAACTTGCCAATGTGCTCATTGAATCGCAGTTCACCAATTCTGTTGACTATCGGAGCCATATCGAACTGCCCTACGGCGCAGGGGTTGAAATAATTCGGACATCGGCACTTGAAAAGGCCTTCTCTGAAACACAGCTATTGTCCGATCATGAACACGTTACCCCCTACGTGTACAACAATCCCGACCGGTTCACCGTGCGCCGTGAGCAGGCTCCACCGCAATTCGCCAATCCCGATCTGCGCATTACTCTCGATAATGAAGAAGATTACCGATTCCTGTGTTCTCTGTATCGGAACTATGGACTCAAGCAGTCCACGCCCCTTTCAGATCTTCTTGGGAAGATGTATCCTGTAATGGTATGATCACATACCTCCTCTGCCCAGCGCTCCCTCCTCTGAACGGAAGGGGGCACCTTATGCGGATGATTCGGCTGCAAAAACAATTGGCGCATTCCCGCATCTATATTCCTGCTGATATTTCCCCCGATGCCTGGAGTGATACATTCAGGAACATTTCCGCCGATGCCGACTGCCGCATTGTGAATGATCCGGGTGAACCAAAGCTCATTGTTCTGGACATGCCCTGGATTGATGAGGCTGATCTTGAAGATTTTCAGCGCAGGGCGCCGGTTCTCGCTCTGGATCTCGGCGGCAGCGGACGTTTCCGTGCTTCCTTTCTTATAGACACCCTCCCGTATCCGGGATACAGAGCGCATTCCCGGCACTTCCTCCCTTTCCGCCGCCCCCCTTTCCGCGGCCGAGCTTTGAAAGTCAGCCGCCTGCAATATCGGCAATATCGGCAGCATCGGGTCGGCTGCGCATCACGCGAAGAACCAAACATTTTCCAGCCATCCTTCCTTTTTGATCAGCTCGATCAGAAAATTGATGGCAGCCCCCATTCCGACAGCCGTGCATCATCGCCGCGGAGCAGTGGTCACCGAACTGCATCGCATTCGCGCGCGACATCGAAAACAGAGCGGATACTCGTGAATTTCGGCGGGGCCGATCCGGCAGGTTTAACATCGCGTTTTGCCGCAAAACTCGGTGATCTTCTTCTTTCCCTCTGTTCCGGGAGAATCATAGTTTTCGATCAGCTTGATCAGCTTGACCAGCTTGACAATCGGCGCCCCCCTTTACCGGAAACATGGGAATACATTTCTCCCGTTGAGTCTCTGTATGATCTTTTTCAGGAAACCGATTTGTATATATGCCACTATGGCATCAGCGCATGGGAGGCGCAGCGCGCGGGTGTAAGGACAATTATTCTTGATGTTTCAGAGTATCACCGGAAACTGGCAGAGCTTTCCGGTTTTATCTCCCTTCCTCTTGAACAATTGGAAAGCTGCGGCAGCGCATGGACCCGAAACCGGAACAGTGCATTCCACCGCCCGAAAGCGCTCCGTGCCGCGGGATATCGCGCCGCGGGATATCGCAGCGCGTGGAACCGCAATACAATACCATCGCTGGAAGCGCGTTTGCAGTCGCAAATTCAGCAGGTTCAGAGCATAGTGCCCCGTTCGCTTGCAGAATACATTGCGTCTCTCGAACCCAGCGGCAACCCCAGCGGCAACCCCAGCGGCAACCCCAGCGGCAACCCCAGCGGCAACCCCAGCGGCAACCCCAGCGGCAACCCCAGCGGCAACCCCAGCGGCAACCCCAGCGGCAACCCCAGCGGCAACCCCAGCGGCAACCCCAGCGGCAACCCCAGCGGCTCTTCCGCCCGCCGAGCCTGCCCAGCCCGATCCGCCTGCCCCGCCTGCCCCGCCTGCCCCGCCTGCCCCGCCTGCGGAAACAGAAAAAACAACAGTAGCGTAACACGGAATGCTGAACGAAGCTATTTCTGCTGCTCTGAATGCGGACTCATCTATCTGCTGCGGCTCATTCCTTCAGAAATTACCTATGGAAACGCGTATTTCTTTGAGCAGTACCGCGCGCAGTACGGCAAAACCTACCTTGAAGATTTCGATAATATCACCGCCCTCAGCAGGCAGCGCCTCAAAATCATACGGAAAATACAGCATTCCCGCCCCGCGGCAAAATCTGGAAAAAACCATACAAAACCGCGCCTGCTCGATATCGGCTGCGCCTACGGTCCCGCGGCAAAATCTGGAAAAGACCATACAAAACCGCGCCTGCTCGATATCGGCTGCGCCTACGGTCCCTTTCTGAAGGCAGCATCGGAGAGCGGGTACGCGCCGGAAGGCATCGATATCAATGCGGAAGCGGTCGCCTATGTGAATACAGCGCTCGACATTCCTGCCGCGCAGGGCAACATACAACACGAAACCTTCCGGGATAATTTCAGCGCCGAATACTACGATGTCGTTACCATGTGGTATGTTATTGAGCATTTTCCCGAGCTCTGCGGCATCATGGATTGGCTCCGTCACATCCTGAAGCCCGGCGGCATCCTCGCCATCGCCACGCCCAACAGTCTGGGTATTTCCGGGCGAAAAAATCTCCCCGAATTTCTGAAAACGGCTCCCGAAGATCATTACAGCGTATGGAATCAGCGGCAGGCCATGAATATCGGCCGCAGATATGGATTCCGCATTGCCCGCCTGCGTTCGGTTGGGCATCATGGTGAGCGCTTCCCCGGAATGTGGGGCGGAAGTGTACTGCGGAATTTCTCAACCACCCTCAGCAAGCTCTTTTTTTTGGGAGATAGTCTGGAGATATACTTTGTCAGGGAACAATTAGGGAATAGAATGCGATGAGAAACACAGGGCAGACCTTCCATAGCGATTGTTTTGTTCAGACAGAACAAACTACGCGCTTTCTCAATGAGCGGAGCATGCGGAAGAAGGAAAAGCGGAGCATTTTTTTTCTCGGCGCCGGTATTCTTCAAATCCCCGGCATCTATCTCGCCCGTAAAATGGGGCTTACTGTGCATGCGGCCGATGCAAATTCCTCTGCTCCCGGCCTTGAGCTGGCGGATGTCTTTCATCACATTGATCTTGGAGATATCACCGGCTTAACGGAGGCTGCCGTACACCTTAAAGACCGGCAGGGGCTCGATGGGGTACTTACCATCGGTACCGATTTTTCACTGTCGGTTGCCCACATTGCCGCCGCATGCGCGCTGCCGGGAATTTCAGTAGATGCCGCCCTCAATGCAAGCCGGAAAGACCGCATGAGAGCCGTTCTTCAGGATGCGGGGCTTCCGGTGCCGCGCTTTGCAGTCCTCGATACACGAACAGAAATGGATGCGCAGCTCAGGTATCTGCGCGGGCTGAGGTATCCGCTGGTAAGTAAACCTATTCAGAACATGGGGGCGAGGGGCGTGAGGGAAATTTCTTCATTCGGGGAAATAACAGAGGCAGTTTCAGAATCTGCCGCATACTCACACAATGCTGTGGTGCTTGTTGAAGAAAAAATTATCGGTTCCGAATACAGTCTTGACAGTCTGATATTCAATGACTCCTTTCATCCCATGGGTATTGCCCGCCGTTATATCGATTATCCTCCGTATTTTATTGAGAGGGGGCATAGTTTTCCTTCTGATCTTTCAGCAGAGCAGGAGCATGAGATGTTTGAAGCGCTCAGGAAGGCGGCTGAGGTTTTGGGTATTACTACCGGCGCTGCCAAGGGCGATATATTTTTTACCGATCGGGGGCCGGTAATCGGAGAAATTGCGGCGCGCCTTTCAGGCGGGTTTATGTCCGGTTGGACATTTCCGCTTCATTCAGGCATACACCCCGCAATCGGCGCCATTCTTGCTGCGCTTGGCGAGAGCCTGCCCCCCCATATGGCCGCAGCGCCTTTACAGCTCCATCCGGTTTCCGAGCGCGGTATTGTTTCCGTTCCGGGTGTTATCCGTTCAATACATCATACTACTTCCACGCGCGCCGATTCTCCCTATTGTTTTATGTCTGCGCAGGAAGGCGATACTGTCAATTTCCCAACAAACAACGTGGAAAAATGCGGTAATGTTATTTGGCGGAGCAGTCCTGAAAAAGGAGAGGAGGCAGTCGCAGGCTGTTTTCTGCCGCTGCGAATGGAGGGGGAGAAAAAATTCAGAGAACTATTATTGGCCAATTTTCCTCCCGCCTACCCGGGAATTATGAAAAAATTACAGAACTGTAGTATGCGCCTGCATGGTACCCTGTCAGCTGCGGAACTGCCAATTCCCGATTTCATACTGAATTCCGATGAAAAAGACTGGAATTATCGAACAATACCTCAGTCGCTTGAAGCAATACGGTATTTCAGACCGCATTTTTCTTGGCGTTGCCGGAATGCCAGCAAAACAGACCCTTATGGAACATGGACAACAGCGCAGCTCAATTTTCTTACCGCCTTGCTGAAGGGAGGCTTTCAGGCTGCGTTATATTATATTGAGCTTGAACAAAAACTAACCGAAAAAAAAATAAGCCCCTATTGGAAACTTTTGCATTGGAACATATGCTTATCAAGGATTATTGCTGATGACTAAAGGCCTATGGATCATTATTCTCACTTTTTATGTATCTCTCTTTTCGGTATCTGCCGATATACGTCTTACCGACTTCCTCGCAGATCACAGTTTCCGCCTCTACTGGGATGACATCAGTCAGCGGGGGATGATCTGGAGAGGTACAGAACTCATCTCATTTATGCCGGATTTTCCGCTTGCGGCAGTGAACCTCAGAGAATTTATTCCCATAGATCCACTCTATATCAGCAACGGAAACCTGTATATTCCAGAAAAAACAGGCGCGCTCATAGCAGAACGCCTTCTGCCCCGGGACACTGAGGAGTTCCGTACGGTAGATACAATATTTATTGACCCCGGGCACGGAGGCAAGGACCCGGGAGCGGTGGGAACACTCGCATCGGGGAAGAGTGTATTTGAAAAAGATATTGTTCTTGCTGTCAGCCGGCAATTGCTTGAGTTTCTGCGTATGCGCTTTCCCGAAAAAAGAATTATTCTTTCCCGCGATACCGATCATTTTCTTACGCTTGAAGAACGCACGGAAATGGCCAATGAGTTTATTGAAAGTAACGATGAAAAGGTCATATTTCTAAGTGTTCATGCGAACGCGAGCCTTAACAAACAGGCGCGGGGCATTGAGCTGTGGTATCTGCCCCCGGAGCATCGGCGTCAGGTTATTCAGGCAGGCAATATCAATTCCGAAAACACTTCGGTATTGCCCATTCTCAACACACTTCTTGAGGAAGAATACACGCTCGAAAGCATTATTCTTGCCCGCTACATTGAACAGGAAATGCTGGGTCAGTTAGGGGGGCTCAGTCCTTCCCGCGGTCTGAAAGAAATGGACTGGCATGTTGTGCGAAAGGCGCGCATGCCCTCAGTTCTCATTGAGCTCGGCTTTATTACGAACAAGACAGAGGTTGAATTGTTGCACAATGCCGACTACTTGCGGAAGTTGAGTACAGGAATATACAATGGCCTTGTCAATTTTATTCAGGATTTTGAAAGTGTATCTCAGTAAAATTCGTTTCATCGGAGAAAAACCTTTTCGTTTTATCGGAGAAAAACCCCTGCTTCTTGTCATGGCGGCATTCTTTTTCATTTCATTATTTTTTATACTCTTTCATCAAAGAGGAGTGGAAAAGGTTATCTTTTTCTTTCCCGATGACGTCTATGCGACTGTTAACAGAGAGTACCGGATCATTCCCCGCAAACGCGGTCTGACAGAAAGGGTAGGAGCGTATATGGATGAATATATCCTCGGCCCCTCCGATTTTCGTTCGCATATCATTTTTTCGCGCGATTCAACTATTCAGTCCCTGTTTTATCTGAGGGGAGGTGATATGATACTTAATCTCCAGCCCAATTCTTTACAGACAACGGACGAAATCAGCATGGATACCGCGCTTACCATGGTTCGTGAAGGAATACAGATAAATTTTCCCAGAATAAGAACAGTCCGTTTTCTTATGCAGGGGCAGGAAATGTTCGCAACGCCGTATGGCGCCGAATAATGACCCGAGCAGAGAAATGGCATGATGCGCAAAGGTCCACGCTGTTCTATTTGAGCATCCGTTATGGCCGAGCCCGGGTCGTCATGTTGTAGGCATAGAGTTTATCATTATTGTAATCTGACACCCACATTGTGTCTCCATTAGACCAAATCCCAGCGGGAAATTCAATTCCGGCGGCAGACAGATCGTCAAAATCCTTTGACGCATCGCGCTCCGTGCTGCTCATGTTGTAGGCGTATATTTTTCGTTCGTAACTATCTATTACCCACAGTGTTGTCCCGTCCGACCAGAGATCTACGGGGTTACCATTTCCGGCGGCTAACAACGTGTCAAAATCTTTTGAGGCATCGCGGGCCTTGGTTGTCATGTCGTAGGCATAAAGTTTTCCATCCTCATTATCCGACACCCACATTGTGTCTCCATTAGACCAGAGCCCAGCGGGAAAATCATTTTCGTTGTCCAGTGTGTTAAAATCCTTTGAGGCATCGCGGGCCTTGGTATTCATGTTATAGGCATAGATTTTGTCATCGACACTATCTGTTACCCACATTGTGTCTCCGTTAGACCATAAGCCATAGGAGTAACTATTTCCGGCGGCTAACAGCGTGTCGAAATCCTTTGCTGCGTCGCGGGCCTTGGTTTTCATGTTGTATGCGTAGATTTTTATCTTATCCCAATCTACTATCCACAATGTTGTCCCATTAGACCATAAGCCGTAGGGGCTATTCCCGGCAGCTTTTAGCGTGGTAAAATCGTCCCGGTGATCCTCATCGGAATTATACCCGTCTGCGTCATAACCGCTTGCGTCATAACCGCCCGGATCATAGCCGTTTTTGTCATAGCCGTCCGCATCAAACCCGTTTTTGTCATAGCCGTCCGGGTTGTAGCGCGTGCCGGTGTCTTGATGAATGCCGGCATCATTAAAGCCGTTTGCATCGTACATTTCACAGGCCGTGAGAATTAATATTAGGGTAAACATGAAAAAGAGCCCTCTCAGCAACTGCGGGCTGAGAAAGCGCTTCCTGCTTTCCTTATCTTTATTATCAGAAATCTGCATACATTCCTCCATGCAAAATATAGTTAAGAGAAACTTTTGCATTGAAAAATTGCTTGCACAATTTCCAGTAACAAAACTTTCTGAAAACAGTTTAATCAATAATTTTACAAAGCGTCAACTATGTAGGAGAAACTTTTTTCGAAAATAAAAATCGGCGCGTTTATGGTTGAATTGGCCATGTATTTATAGGGGGGTATTGACGTTTACGCAGGGATCGGATTAAATTGTAGAAACTTTTGCATTGGGAAATTGTGCTTGAATTCACCCATTTGGGATAATTTGGGATAATTTGGGATAATTTGTATTGCATATTCTCAATACAGGGTATATACTGCTTACTAAATTGTTATAGAAATTTTTAAGCCATTACGAAATTGGAGAATATTACCAATGAATGTTCAGAAACAAACAAGCATTATTGCTGCCGTTCTTTTTATTTTCATGCTCATACTTGCTGCCTGCCCCTCAGCCTTTGTCTACATTCCCAATAAAGACGACCGCATTCCCCCCAACGCCTTCGACAACAATGTTGAGCGCGCGAAGAAGCCGCAATGGTTTGTCCGCAAACTCGGCAGCAACGACCCATGGGGCTCCCCGGGAACAAGCATAAAAGTAAGTTTCCCCCACGATGTGGAACTTATTGCGCGGTCAGATACTCCCGGCGCAGTCATACACTATGAATCTGGCGAATCATTTGCAAAAATTCCCCCATTCAGCAATAAGAGCGAGAACAGCGCCACAAGAAATGAAGACAACCCGCTCACACTTTCAGGCAGCTTCAGCACCCGCGCATACAGTGCTGCCGTCGAGGCGCCGCTTATTCATCCCTCCGGCAACAGCTACCTGATAGTAACCCTCTATCCCGACAGGGCCCCGACGCCCTTATTTGACACTTCACCCGGTAACTACGACCAGCAATCGCTCAAAATTTTATTTACCACTCCAGGTTCCGGTATTTACTACAACATTGTGATCTCCCCGGAGGATACCAACAAAAACGGTAAACTTGACCCCGAGGAATTTATTACCCCGAGCGGCAATGATGATAATGTTACAATTAATGTTTCTGATCCCGATCCTGAGAACTTCCCGAAGATTGATGATGATCCGCTTTCAGGCGTTATCGATTCTTCATTTGAGCCAGATGGAGGATACCAAAAGTATGCCGACAATCCCATTCCCACCCTCATACGGGGTCAAACTGCCTGCATAAAGGCATATAGCGCGCCGGAAAAGTACCGTCCATCCTATCGTCCTCCTCTTGAAGAAGACGGATCTCCAACCGGTATTTTGCAAGGATGCTTCAGCGTTGATGCCGCTGTTCCTGCCGCGCCCGCCGCTCCTACGCTCACAGTTGGAGATACCCAGCTCACCGCAACATGGACTACGCCGAACAACAACGGCGGTAGCCCCATTACCGGGTATGAGCTGCAATATAAAGTGAGCACTGCAACCTCATGGACGCTTATTACATCCGGCATTACCGGTGCAAGCCATACCATTACGGAACTCACAAACGGCACCTCCTACGATGTGCGGGTGCGCGCGGTCAATGGAGCGGGCAACGGGCAATGGTCGACACCCACAACGGGAATGCCGAGCATTCCCTTTGCGACACAGGTGCCGAAGGGTACGGACGCGACAGTAATCCTTTCGGCTAAAATCAATAACATTATTACCGCTCAGAATCCAATCGTTTCTTTGACTACCGTGGAACAGGACACTCTCGTGGTTAGTGCATCAGGAGTCATTACGGTAACTGCCGCAACTGCCCCCGCAGGGGTTAGCATTCCGACAGTGAATGCGAATACCGGAGTTGTTACGGTTGCTGCTGCGGATACAACGGCAGGAACGTATGTGGTATACGGCAGTGTAACCGAAACAGGAGAAATACTCTTTGCCGAATATTTTTATGTTACCGTGAGTCCTCAACCTGTAACTGGAACTGCTGGTAGTCTTGATACTGATTGTGATGGTATGGTTGATGGTGATGATGATTCTACGAAGACTGATGATGGTGGTAGGTGTAAACTGATCACAGATGTAATTGAGGGAATAAATAATTGGGGCGATACTGCCGATCTCAACTACATTATTACCACGGCAGTAACGGATATGCGCGGGATGTTCCAGTACGCAAGCGCATTCAATGGCGATATCTCTCGCTGGGATGTCAGCTCGGTAATGAATATGTCCGATATGTTTGAGCAAGCAAGCGTATTCAATGGCGATATCTCCGGCTGGGATGTCAGCAAGGTAACGAATATGTCCGATATGTTCAATTACGCAAGCGCATTCAATGGCGATATCTCGGACTGGGATGTCAGCTCGGTAATGAATATGTCCTATATGTTTGATCAAGCATCCTTATTCAATGGCGATATCTCTCGCTGGAATGTCAGCAAGGTAACGAATATGATCGCTATGTTCAGGGGAGCAGACACATTCAATGGCGATATCTCGGACTGGATTGTCAGCAAGGTAACGAATATGTCAGGGATGTTCCGTGGCGCAAGCGCATTCACTGGCGATATCTCGGACTGGATTGTCAGCTCGGTAACGACTATGAGCCATATGTTCCAGAGCGCAGACGCATTCAATGGCGATATCTCGGACTGGAATGTCAGCTCGGTAACGGATATGCAAAGTATGTTCCAGAGCGCAGACGCATTCAATGGCGATATCTCGGGCTGGGATGTCAGCTCGGTAACGAATATGTTGCAGATGTTCTATTTCGCAAACGCATTCAATCGCGATCTTGAGGAGTGGAATGAACATTGGACGCTTAATTCCGCTGGCGAATATACCGGAATCAAATCAAATATGTTCAATGGTTCCGGCGTAACAACGCCGCCCTCATGGTATTAGAAACTTTATTAATGCAAAACTTTATATATCATCATTCTCAATAAGCTATGGAGGTAACAGGTGAATTTTATGATTGACAAGTTTTTTGATCGCCAATATACTGTTCATATGCTTATGAAACCGTTGCCATGCAGCGATTTCTCATTGAACCATTACCAGATCAAGGAGTATTACCAATGAATCTTCGGAAAACACGAATTATTACTGTTCTTTTTGTTTTTATGCTTATACTTGCGGCCTGCCCCTCAGCCCTTGTCGAAATCCCCGACATTAGGACCAGCGAGCCGACAGCTCCCATGCTCACCGCCGGAGATCCCCCCGCTGTGCCGACAGCGCCGGGAACTCCAACATTCGCCGCGGGAGACGGTCAGCTTACTGTTTCATGGACTGCGCCGACCGACAACGGCGGCAGTGCCATTACCGGGTATACATTGCGGTACGGAATCTGGAGTGATGGAACAACGATGTGGGTGGCGGATTCCCTATGTTGCAGGTCAAAGGGTTATATACCCGAGGATATGTGAAAATAAGAGAAAGTTTTGCCTGTGGTAAAATTTTCAGGAGAAAAAGTATCTACTAAATATTTTTTACAAAAGCATAGTGTTTATATGCAAATCGCAAAAAAATTATTTGCCGTACAACGGTCTCAAAATGTAAATCCATAATCCATTGGAATTTAAACATGTGAAACCCCCGCCTGCCCCATCCCGAAAAAAAATAAATTTTTTTCAGAAAACATATTCAGAAATAGCATTTCTCCCGTTTGATATATATAGGAGGAATGTTTATGAAAAAATTCCCACTTCCACGGCAGCGAAAACAATGGGATGAAACAAAAGTTTTGCCTCCGGCAAAACTTTCTACAAAATGCGAGAATGCTCAGCGCAGAAAAAGCATGCCAAATTTGAAACTTTTGCTACTGGAAATTGTGCAAGCACAATTTTCCAATGCAAAAGTTTCAGAACACATAAATTTCTGTTTGCCGATGCGGAGTCCATACATCAACTGCTGCAATTTATTAATGATGACTGGATACGGTATGTTCGCCCTGAGAACATTACCCTTATGAGCAACGAGTTCATCGAGAGAGTGCTCGGCAGAGAGCAGTCGAAGAATTTCAGGCGTAAAATATCGGACATTGTTGCGAAAGTTTCCTTCTGCTGCGGGAAAGAGAAGGAAGAGAAAATGGTGTATATTATTCTGGAGCATCAGTCATCTGTGGACTATGCCATGAGTGATCGCCTATTCGAATATACTAATATGCTCAAGCGACATATTCGAAATTCGAAAATGCGCCGACATCATTGGGTATATCCCATTGTTCTGTACACAGGAGCGGGTAAATGGCCGGAAATAACTACCGAAGATGAGAACATCCCGAGTATATATCGCCAAATTTTCGAATATCCTGTTATCGATGTGAGAGCGCTTGAGGAGGATAAAATACTCAATTCCAGCGGTCGCGTGGCTGCCTATTTTTATCTTTCGCGCTACGGAAAAAATTTGAATGATGATAATCGCGCTGAGTTCAAGAAACATCTTTTGAACATTCTCCAGCATGACGCGGGGAATAAGGCGAAGGAGTCCTTGCTCATTATGAGCGATCTACTTTATAATACTCATGTATCAAAAGTCAATGTTAACAATCATACTATGGAGGAGGTAGTTAATATGATTACAAAAGAAGGGATAGAAATAGTACACCCATGGCAATTGGACGTGTACAATGATCTTCAAGCCAAAGTCCACGCTGAGGTACAAGCCGAGATCAGGCAGAAACTGCAGGAAGGACTTCAGAAAGGACTTCAGAAAGGACTTCAGGAAGGACTTCAGGAAGGTCGTCAGGAAGGACTTCAGGAAGGTCGTCAAGAAGGCGAAATGAAGGGGCATATGGAAGAGCGGAGAAAAAACGCCCGCAGTATGTTTTCCATAGGACTTTCAGCAGATGACGTTCAGAAGGTTACCGGGCTGAGCGATGAGGAAATGCGGACATTGCAGAATGGAGCGGGGAAGAACGGATCGCTCTAAAATAAGAGAATGCTAAGCACATAGAAAGCATTCCTGACGGACGCATGGGCGAGCCGGATGCCCGGGCGAGCAGCGCGGAAGCGCGACCAGCCCCGGCGCTCAGCTCCGACCAGTCGCCTTGATCGAATGCTCCTGGGCATACCGAACCATCCGCAACCGCCAATCATACATCGAAGCCGCCTGATACTTCCGAGACTTGCGAACTTTTTACAAAAATTTCTCATTTTGTCATACACCATTCATATTTCAACAAGGACCTCGCGCGGAGCATGAATTTTATGATTGACAAGTTTTTTGATCGCCAATATACTGTTCATATGCTTATGAAACCGTTGCCATGCAGCGATTTCTCATTGAACCATTACCAGATCAAGGAGTATTACCAATGAATCTTCGGAAAACACGAATTATTACTGTTCTTTTTGTTTTTATGCTTATACTTGCGGCCTGCCCCTCAGCCCTTGTCGAAATCCCCGACATTAGGCCCAGCGAGCCGACAGCTCCCATGCTCACCGCCGGAGATCCCCCCGCAGTTCCCGCTGTGCCGACAGCGCCGGGAACTCCAACATTCGCCGCGGGAGACGGTCAGCTTACTGTTTCATGGACTGCGCCGACCGACAACGGCGGCAGTGCCATTACCGGGTATACATTGCGGTACACTGACAATTCCACGAATGCGCACTTTCTTGTTGAGGGAATTACCAGCACAAGCTACACCATTACCGGACTAACAAACGGCAGAACCTACACCGTACTGGTGCGTGCCGTAAATGCGGAGGGTCAGAGTGAGTGGTCGGCTCCCTCAACAGCAATAGTGCTCGTGTCGGGTTTTGCAACACAGGTTCCCGCGGGAACAGCAGCCTCCATAAGCCCTTCGGCTGCCCCATCCCGAAAAAAATAAATTTTTTTCAGAAAACATATTCAGAAATAGCATTTCTCCCGTTTGATATATATATAGGAGGAATGTTTATGAAAAAATTCCCACTTCCACGGCAGCGAAAACAATGGGATGAATCCCATAAATTTCTGTTTGGCGATGCGGAGTCCATATATCAACTGCTGCAATTTATTAATGATGACTGGATACGGTATGTTCGCCCTGAGAACATTACCCTTATGAGCAACGAGTTCATCGAGAGAGTGCTCGGCAGAGAGCAGTCGAAGAATTTCAGGCGTAAAATATCGGACATTGTTGCGAAAGTTTCCTTCTGCTGCGGGAAAGAGAAGGAAGAGAAAATGGTGTATATTATTCTGGAGCATCAGTCATCTGTGGACTATGCCATGAGTGATCGCCTATTCGAATATACTAATATGCTCAAGCGACATATTCGAAATTCGAAAATGCGCCGACATCATTGGGTATATCCCATTGTTCTGTACACAGGAGCGGGTAAATGGCCGGAAATAACTACCGAAGATGAGAACATCCCGAGTATATATCGCCAAATTTTCGAATATCCTGTTATCGATGTGAGAGCGCTTGAGGAGGATAAAATACTCAATTCCAGCGGTCGCGTGGCTGCCTATTTTTATCTTTCGCGCTACGGAAAAAATTTGAATGATGATAATCGCGCTGAGTTCAAGAAACATCTTTTGAACATTCTCCAGCATGACGCGGGGAATAAGGCGAAGGAGTCCTTGCTCATTATGAGCGATCTACTTTATAATACTCATGTAAGCCCGTGTGAGGGTTTTAACCGCATAAATGTCTAAATTCTAACCATGAATTGCAATGCTTTTTACACAAATACACTGCCATAGTGTGAGCGAGGAGTTTTCTCCATAATCGGGATGTGAAATGCCATATATCCCGCGCCCGTATTTTTTGAATATGAAATCGTTCTGATAACTGGCTGATAACCGTTTCAATTATTCTTCGGGTATTCATCATCCAGCTCATCTGCTCAGGGCTGTGTATCTGTTTCATATTTTTTCTCACGGGTGTTTCAAGTGCGATATTGTGTTCCGCAAAGAACGGCGCTTTGCCAATGTATCCCTTATCGCCTAAAAGCATTCCCTGCATACTGTTACAGAAATCTTCCGCCGCTTCTCTCTCATCGACATTCGCGGGGGTAAGAGTATAGTCGATAATCAGCCCATCGGCGGTTATCAGAATATGTCCCTTAAACCCATAATAATGCATGTTTTTTGCCGCGCAAAATCCATACGATGCCTGACTTTTGAATAGTCTGCAACGATTCGCTCTGCGGAAATTACACAGGGGCAGAGGAAATCCGTCAACGCAATAGACCGGAGCACTCTGTGAGATCAATGTTTGCGTGATGTATTTGTGAAGTTCCTGTTTAATCCGCCAGAGATGCGCTGATTGACGGACATAGGCCGTCCGATGTCCAATATGTGGAAAGAGAGTTCTCCAATGCTCGACAAAATACCGATGAATACCTTTGTCGGTATCAATACCGAAAAACTCACCAACAATTCCCATGGTTAACACCTCATCATCGCCAAGTTTTGGTTTCGGCCCGCGTGATCGCAACCGTTCCATACTATTTTTATTCATTTTCATCCAATCACTTATCATACAGAACATTTCTATGATAAAATCCTCTCTGAGCACCTTTCCCTCCCGTTTGGTGTAAGGTTTTTTTAATACTTTACGGGAATAGGTGCTCTTTTTTCAAGCCACTACACAAAAAACCCTCACACGGGCTCATGTATCAAAAGTCAATGTTAACAATCATACTATGGAGGAGGTAGTTAATATGATTACAAAAGAAGGGATAGAAATAGTACACCCATGGCAATTGGACGTGTACAATGATCTTCAAGCCAAAGTCCACGCTGAGGTACAAGCCGAGATCAGGCCAGAAACTGCAGGAAGGACTTCAGAAAGGACTTCAGAAAGGACTTCAGGAAGGACTTCAGGAAGGTCGTCAAGAAGGCGAAATGAAGGGGCATATGGAAGAGCGGAGAAAAAATGCCCGCGGTATGTTTTCCATAGGACTTTCAGCAGATGACGTTCAGAAGGTTACCGGGCTGAGCGATGAGGAAATGCGGACATTGCAGAATGGAGCGGGGAAGAACGGATCGCTCTAAAATAAGAGAATGCTAAGCACATAGAAAGCATTCCTGACGGACGCATGGGCGAGCCGGATGCCCGTTCAACAAATACCGCCACAGCGCTGCGCTGACCCTTTCCAATTATACAATCGCCTTCCCAATGTCCTTCCTCGACACGGGCGTCAACCTCCTTTGGGCGCTCACTAATTCCTTTCTTGCCAACGACATCAGGGTTCTTCTTACAATAAGCTCTCCGGTCGCAGCGTCTCTTCCGTTTCTTTCTCCGGGTCGGCAGCAGAACGCACCACTGACGATTTTTCGGTCGGTAACAATACTGGTAAATGGCTTCATGGCTTATCGATTGACCGGTAATATCAATACCAATGCGCCTCTGAGATTTGCTCGGGAGACCAGCTGCATTCAAGCTTTTCATGAACATAGTTCAGGACAATATCATTTTTCAGATGCGTATACTGACCTTTGTTTTTCCGACGCTCCCGCGCCTTCCGCTGAGCCTGATGAGCTACATACCGCCCGTGATCATTCCGGTTACGGTTCACTTCGCGGTAAATGGTCGTATGGCAACACCCAATGGCCCGGGCTATCTCCCTGACGGGATATCCTTTTCGCAGATAATAGGCAATATCCTCTCGATTATCCGTATCCAACTGATTATACTGTCTGTGCACCACCTTTTTGTCCTCCTCGTAGTGGTTTTTTCTTATACTCACTATATCTCAGAGGGCGGGGAGGTGGTGCACTTATGGTTGAATTCACCCGGTGGTTTTTTTTGGGGTTGACAGGCATTTTCTGAATATGCTAATATGCCGCGTTAGCTTATAGATAGGCATGCTGGCAGTGAGGAGTAACAACATGAATATCAAATTATGTAAGGGAAGCCTTGTCATATTCTGTACAATTTTCATTGCAGTGCTTGCCGGATGTCCAATACCGGTAGTAGATGATATCACCCCCCCCCCCGACCGAACCGGGTGAAATAATTGTTCTAACCCTTGAAACGGGGAATGGGCAAATCAGTGCTACATGGGTTGCGCCGGAAGATAACGGCGGTAGCGAAGTTACCGGGTATCACCTTCGCCATAGCGCGGACGGCGGTACCAACTGGGCAAGATATATTAATGTCGCCGCGCCAACCACAAACCACACCATTACAGAACTAACAAACGGCGCCGAGTACATAATACAGGTACGTGCCGTGAACGCGCAGGGCAATGGCGCATGGTCAGGAAGCGCCGCCGCAACCCCCGTTGCCGTTCCCATGGCGCCGACTGCGTTTATGCTTGAAGCGGAAAATATGCAAATTACCGCGACATGGGCTGCGCCGGACGATGACGGCGGCAGCGAAATTACCGGGTATAAGTTACAATATCGCGAAGTTACCGACCCGGAAGGAAGCTGGCTGGATGTAACTACCGATTCTCCTATTACTACTACAAGCCACACCATCACAGAACTAACAAACGGCACCGAGTACGAAGTACAGGTGCGCGCTGTGAACGCGCAGGGCAACGGTAACCCATCGGAAATTCTCACAGCAATTCCGGTTACCATACCTTCCGCGCCGGATGCTCCAACACTCACCCACGGAAACACCAAGCTTACCGCGACATGGGCTGCGCCGGACGACGACGGCGGCAGCGAAATTATTCGGTATGAACTGCAATATCGCGAAGTTACCGACCCGGAAGGAATTTGGCTGAATGTAACTACCGATTCCGAAATTACTACTACAAGCCACACCATAACTGAACTGACAAACGGCACCGAGTACGAAGTACAGGTGCGCGCTGTGAACGCGCAGGGCAATAGCGAATGGTCTGGGAGCGCCACTGAAACCCCCGACATTACTCCCAACGCCCCGGCAGTGCCAACACTCACCGTTGGAAACACCCAACTCACCGCGACATGGAGTGCTCCGACCGACACTGGAGGCAGCGCCATTACTCGCTATGAGTTGCAGTATCGCAAAGGAAGCAGTGGAGCATGGACGCTTATTAGCTCCGGCATCGGCACACGCACAAACCATACCATTACCGGTCTGACAAACGGCGACAGCTACGAAGTGCAGGTACGTGCCGTGAACGCGCAGGGCACTAGCCCGTGGTCGTCCTCTGCCTCCGCAACCCCCGCAACCGTTCCTGTTGCACCCGCCGATCCTACGCTCACAGAAGGAAACGCTCAGCTCAGCGCGGCATGGAGCGCGCCGAACAACGGCGGCAGCGCCATTACCCGGTATGAGTTGCAGTATCGCAAAGGAAGCAGTGGAGCATGGACGCTTATTAGCTCCGGCATCGGCACACGCACAAACCATACCATTACCGGACTGACAAACGGCGACAGCTACGAAGTACGGGTGCGCGCCGTGAACACTCGAGGCGATGGCGCATGGTCGGGGAGCAGCATCGCAACCCCAGTTGCCGTTCCCAACACTCCGACAGCTCTCACGCTTACCGTTGGAAACACCCAGCTTGGCGTAGCATGGAGCGCTCCGACCGACACTGGAGGCAGCCCCATTACTCGCTATAAGTTGCAGTATCGCAAAGGAAGCAGTGGAGCATGGACGCCTATTACCTCCGACATCGGCAGCACACGCACAAACCATACCATTGCCGGCCTGACAAACGGCGACAGCTACGAAGTGCAGGTACGTGCCGAGAACGCGCAGGGCACTAGCCCGTGGTCGTCCTCTGCCTCCGCAACCCCCGCAACCGTTCCTGTTGCACCCGCCGATCCTACGCTTACCGTTGGAAACACCCAGCTCAGCGCGGCATGGAGCGCGCCGAACAACGGCGGCAGCGCCATTACCCGGTATGAGTTGCAGTATCGCAAAGGAAGCAGTGGAGCATGGACGCTTATTAGCTCCGGCATTGGCACAAGCCACACCATTACCGGACTGACAAACGGCGACAGCTACGAAGTACGGGTGCGCGCCGTGAACGCGCAGGGCGATGGCGCATGGTCGGGGAGCAGCACCGCAACCCCCGACATTGCTCCCAACGCGCCGACAGCTCCCACGCTCACAGCCGGAAACACCCATATCACAGCGACATGGAGCGCGCCGACCGACAATGGTGGAAGCGCCATTACTCGGTACGAGTTGCAATATCGTACAGGCGGCGGAGCATGGACGTTTATCACCTCCGGCATTGGCACAAATACAAGCCATACCATTACCGGACTGACAAACGGCGACAGCTACGAAGTACGGGTGCGCGCCGTGAACGCGCAGGGCAATAGCCCGTGGTCATCCTCTGCCGCCGCAACCCCAGCTACCGTTCCCGATGCGCCAACTGCTCTGGCATTTCAGGATGGGGACGAGTTCATTAATTTGACAGCGACTGCGCGCGGTTCCAATGGCGGTAGCGTCATTACCGGGTTTGAGTTGCAATATCGAGATACTGATAATGACGAATGGATTCTTGTTACTGATATTTCAGCCCAAACATCGAGTTCCGGCAATATCTATGGATATTATAGAATTACCGGACTCACGAACGGCAGGAGCTACTCTGTACGGGCGCGCGTCGTGAATGCGGTGGGCAAGAGCGGATGGTCTCATTCGATCACGGCAAACCCCCTCGGCCCTCCCGGGGCTCCAGAAAATGTAATGCTTGCTGTGGGAGATGGTCAGCTTGCCGTGTCATGGAGCGCGCCGACCGATACTGGCGGCATCGACATTACCAAATACTATTTGCGATATAAGAAAAATGGCGCTTTGAGTTGGACATATGATAGTGATGACATCGGCGCAAGCACAAGCCACACCATTACCGGACTGACAAACGGCGACACCTATTCTGTACAGGTGCAGGCTGTGAACTCCAACAGTCCGGTTCCGGGTCCATGGTCAGAAATTGCCTCAGCAAGTCCCGCTACCGTCCCAGACGCGCCCACCGATCTAACGCTTACAGAGGGGAACACTCGGTTCAGCGTGGCATGGAGCGCTCCGACCGACAATGGTGGAAGCGCCATTACTCGGTACGAGTTGCAATATCGTACAGGCGGCGGAGCATGGACGCTTATCACCTCCGGCATTGGCACAAATACAAGCCACATTATTATGGGTCTGACAAACGGCAACACCTACGAAGTACAGGTGCGTGCCGTGAACGCGCAGGGCGATGGTGCATGGTCGGCATCCACAACAGCAATGCTGACAGTGCCGGTTTTTGCGAAACAGGTTCCCGCTGGGACGGCAGTGTCCGCAATTCTTTCGGCTGATATTGATACCCTTATTGCCAATCAGAATCCAACCGTTTCTTTGACCACGGTAGAACAGGGCACTCTTGCGGTTAGTGGATCGGACATTACAGTCACCCCCGCAACTACTCCCAATGGGATCACCATTCCGACAGTTAATGCGAGTGGAATTATTACGGTTACTGCAAGTACAACGGCTGGAACATATGTGGTATATGGTGAAACAGAAACAAACGACATACTGTTTGCCGAATATTTCTCTGTTATCGTGAGTCCTGCTGATGGCGATGGCAGCGCGGGCGTTGCTAATACCGATGGCGGTAACGATGAACTGAAAACAGCGGTAAATACAGGGATATCAACCTGGGGACAAACTGCTAATCTCAACTACATTATTACCACAGCAGTAACGGATATGTCCGAGGTGTTTAAGGATGCAAGCGCATTTAACGGCGATATCTCCGACTGGGATACTAGTGCGGTAACGACTATATATGGAATATTTGAGGATGCAAGATCATTCAATGGCGATATCTCCGACTGGAATGTCAGTACTGTAACGTCTATGGACAGTATGTTCGATAACGCAAGATCATTCAATGGTGATATCTCCGCCTGGGATGTCAGTTCAGTTACGAGTATGAACTCTATGTTCAATCAAGCACGCAAATTCAATGGCGATATCTCCGACTGGAATGTCAGTTCAGTTACGAGTATGAGCTCTATGTTCGATAACGCAAGATTATTTAATGGTGATATCTCCGCCTGGAATGTCAGTTCAGTTACGAGTATGAGCTCTATGTTCAATCAAGCACGCAAATTCAATGGCGATATCTCCGCCTGGGATGTCAGTTCGGTAAAGTGGATTGATTATATGTTCAGTTACGCAAGTGTATTCAATGCCGATATCTCCAACTGGGATATCAGTAGTGTATTCTGGATGCCCAGTATGTTCAGTTACGCAAGCGCATTCAATGCCGATATTTCCGGTTGGGATGTCAGTTCGGTAACGAGTATGAGCTCTATGTTCAGGAACGCAAGTGTATTTAATGCCGATATCTCCGACTGGGATGTCAGCTCGGTAGAACAGATGAGCTCTATGTTCAATAGCGCAACTGCCTTCAGCCGTAATATTGAGGAGTGGAAGGATCATTGGACACTCAGCGGTGGCAAATATACCGGAACGACAACCCAGATGTTTGTGGATTCCGGTTTGGATGCGAATCCAGTTCTTTATGATGATAGTGGGAATCAACCGAATTATCCATCATGGTATTAGTTTTACAGGATTGCAGTGATTAGTGAATCGTTTGTAATTCAACTCCGGCAGGCGCGGAACAATCCGAGCCTGCCGACTATTTCATTTTGGTATTGACAGGCATTTTCTGAATATGTTATGTATATTAGCCCGTGTGAGGGTTTTAACCGCATAAATGTCTAAATTCTAACCATGAATTGCAATGCTTTTTACACAAATACACTGCCATAGTGTGAGCGAGGAGTTTTCTCCATAATCGGGATGTGAAATGCCATATATCCCGCGCCCGTATTTTTTGAATATGAAATCGTTCTGATAACTGGCTGATAACCGTTTCAATTATTCTTCGGGTATTCATCATCCAGCTCATCTGCTCAGGGCTGTGTATCTGTTTCATATTTTTTCTCACGGGTGTTTCAAGTGCGATATTGTGTTCCGCAAAGAACGGCGCTTTGCCAATGTATCCCTTATCGCCTAAAAGTATTCCCTGCATACTGTTACAGAAATCTTCCGCCGCTTCTCTCTCATCGACATTCGCAGGGGTAAGAGTATAGTCGATAATCAGCCCATCGGCGGTTATCAGAATATGTCCCTTAAACCCATAATAATGCATGTTTTTTGCCGCGCAAAATCCATACGATGCCTGACCTTTGAATAGTCTGCAACGATTCGCTCTGCGGAAATTACACAGGGGCAGAGGAAATCCGTCAACGCAATAGACCGGAGCACTCTGTGAGATCAATGTTTGCGTGATGTATTTGTGAAGTTCCTGTTTAATCCCCCAGAGATGCGCTGATTGACGGACATAGGCCGTCCGATGTCCAATATGTGGAAAGAGAGTTCTCCAATGCTCGACAAAATACCGATGAATACCTTTGTCGGTATCAATACCGAAAAACTCACCAACAATTCCCATGGTTAACACCTCATCATCGCCAAGTTTTGGTTTCGGCCCGCGTGATCGCAACCGTTCCATACTATTTTTATTCATTTTCATCCAATCACTTATCATACAGAATATTTCTATGATAAAATCCTCTCTGAGCACCTTTCCCTCCCGTTTGGTGTAAGGTTTTTTTAATACTTTACGGGAAGGGGTGCTCTTTTTTCAAGCCACTACACAAAAAACCCTCACACGGGCTTATATTGTAAAGAAATTCTGAGCCTGTTGCCGTGCAGCAATCTCTCATAAAAACATATGGAGGAAATTTATGTGTAAGAAGATATTGATAATATTATTGTTGACTATTCTCATATTAAGTGGGTGTATGAAGCAGCTTGGTCTTGGTGGTGAATGCACTGTTGATTCTGACTGCGCCAGTAATATTTGTGGATATACTAATGATGGGACGCTGAATCGAGTGTGTTTAAGCGGGGCTCCGGGTAGCTATTGTTCAAGTGATTCCAGTTGCGCCGATGGAATAGAATGTAGAGGTCAAGTATGCGGAGGGAGATCAGAAGGGAGCGTATGCTCTGAAAATGATCAATGTACATCAGGATTACATTGTTATAATTCCGCCTGCAGAGCCGATCAACCAACCGGTGGCGTATGTTCTGACAATAGCCAATGCGCTTCCGGCCTGCATTGTTACAACAATGCCTGTAGAGCCAATCAACCAGCCGGTGGGCTGTGTTCTGATGATTCCAATTGCGCCGATGGAAGAGAATGTATAGCTGAGGCATGCGGAGGGAGATCAGAAGGGAGCGTATGCTCTGAAAATGATCAATGTACATCAGGATTACATTGTTATAATGCTACCTGCAGAACCGTTCAACCAGTCGGTGGTGTGTGTTCCGACAATAACCACTGCGCTTCTGGCCTGCATTGTTACAACAATGCCTGTAGAGCCAATCAACCAGCCGGTGGAGTGTGTTCTAACGATTCCAATTGCGCCGATGGAAGAGAATGTATAGCTAATGCATGTGGAGGGAGATTAGAAGGGAGCGTATGCTCTGAAAATGATCAATGTACATCAGGATTACATTGTTATAATGCTGCCTGCAGAACCGCTCAACCAACCGGTGGGGTGTGTTCCGACAATAGCCACTGCGCTTCCGGCCTGCATTGTTACAACAATGCCTGTAGAGCCAATCAACCAGCCGGTGGGCTGTGTTCTAACGATTCCAATTGCGCCGATGGAAGAAAATGTATAGCTGATGCATGCGGAGGGAGATTAGAAGGGAGCGCGTGCTCTGAAAATGATCAATGTACATCAGGATTACATTGTTATAATGCTGCCTGCAGAACCGCTCAACCAACCGGTGGGCTGTGTTCCGACAATAACCACTGCGCTTCCGGCCTGCATTGTTATAATGCTGCCTGCAGAACCGATCAAGCAGCTGGCGGAGCATGTTCCGACAATAGCCACTGCGCTTCCGGCCTGCATTGTTACAACAATACCTGCAGAACCGATCAATCAGTCGGTGGGGCGTGTTCTGACAATAACCATTGTGTTGGGGAGCTCCTCTGTTATGAGGGCGCATGTCGGGATGGATATCCAAATGGACACAGATGCGCAAGTAACAGTGAATGCGAAAGTGATTTCTGCGATAATCATGATTTTAGAGCTCTTGCTAGTTCGAAAACCAATACTTGTAAGGATCGAAGCGGTTCTGGAGCGTCCTGCTATTCAAACGATATGTGTCAAAACGGCAATTGCTACTGCCCTTTTATTTGCATTACTGAAGGCTGGAAATGCAATTAACTGTTTTGAAATTTTACAGAATACAAAAATTTCTATAAAATAAGAAAATGCTAAGTATAAAGAAAGCATTCCAAATCTGAGACTGTTGCAGCGCAACAATCTCTCATAAAAACGAATGGAGGAAATTCATGTGTAAGAAGGTATTGATAATATTACTGTTGACTATTCTCATATTAAGTGGGTGTATGAAGCAGCTTGGTCTTGGTGATGAATGCACTGTTGATTCTGACTGTGCCAGTAATATTTGTGGATATACTAATGATGGGACGCTGAATCGAGTGTGTTTAAGCGGGGCTCCGGGCAGCTATTGTTCAAGTGATTCCAGTTGCGCCGATGGAATAGAATGTAGAGGTCAAGTATGCGGAGGGAGATCAGAAGGGAGCGCATGCTCTGAAAATGATCAATGTACATCAGGATTACATTGTTATAATGCCGCCTGCAGAACCGTTCAACCAGCCGGTGGGCTGTGTTCCGACAATAGCCAATGCGCTTCCGGCCTGCATTGTTACAACAATGCCTGTAGAGCCAATCAACCAGCCGGTGGGCTGTGTTCTGATGATTCCAATTGCGCCGATGGAAGAGAATGTAGAGGTCAGGTATGCGGAGGGAGATCAGAAGGGAGCGCGTGCTCTGAAAATGATCAATGTACATCAGGATTACATTGTTATAATGCTGCCTGCAGAGCCGCTCAACCAACCGGTGGCGTATGTTCTGACAATAGCCACTGTGCTTCCGGCCTGCATTGTTACAATGCTGCCTGTAGAGCCAATCAACCAGCCGGTGGGCTGTGTTCTAACGATTCCAATTGCGCCGATGGAAGAGAATGTATAGCTGATGCATGTGGCGGGAGATTAGAAGGAAGCGTATGCTCTGTAAATGATCAATGTACATCAGGATTACATTGTTATAATGCTGCCTGCAGAACCGATCAACCAACCGGTGGCGTATGTTCTGACAATAGCCACTGCGCTTCCGGCCTGCATTGTTACAATGCTGCCTGTAGAGTTACTCAAGCAGCTGGCGGAGCATGTTCCGACAATAGCCACTGCGCTTCCGGCCTGCATTGTTACAACAATACCTGCAGAACCGATCAATCAGTCGGCGGGGCGTGTTCTGACAATAGCCATTGTCTTGGGGAGCTCGTCTGTTATGAGGGCGCATGTCGGGACGGATATCCAAATGGACACAGTTGCACGCGTAACAATGAATGCGAAAGTGATTTCTGCGATAATTCGGATTTTATAGCTTTTGCTAGTCCGTATACCAATAGATGTCAGGAGCGAAAAGGTTATAGACAGGCCTGCCATTCAAACGATATGTGTCAAAGCGGCAATTGCGACTGCTTCTCTATTTGCATTACTGAAGGCTGGAAATGCAATTAACTGTTTTGAAATTTTACAGAATACAAAAATTTCTATAAAATAAGAAAATGCTAAGCATAAAGAAAGCATTCCAAATCTAAGACTGTTGCAGCGCAGCAATCTTAGTAATACAATAATGAGAGGATTCTTAACATGAATACATCAAAAAAAAGCCCCGGGAAAGCAATCCCTGCGGGCATTATTATTCTACTTTGTCTGAGTGCTGCAGTACTTGCTATTAATCTGATATTTTCCGTGTCAACGAATGTCAGAGTTAACAGGCTGCATCAATTTTACAATGCCTTTTCGGCCGATTACCGATCGCTGGGCGGCAGTGGCGGCGGCAGTGGCGGCGGCAGCGGGAATCAGGCGGTTCCGGGAGTCGGAGAACCGACCCCCGACAGTGCGGGCGGCTCCGAGGCCATTACCTGCGCGAATGGCGATATTGACATTGCCTCCGATCCGTCAGTTGGCAGCCCCGATGCGCCGGTCGTTATTGTGGAGTATTCCGATTTCGAGTGTCCGTTCTGCGCGCGTTTTGTGACCGGAGTGTATCCGCAGATAAAGAGCGCCTACATCGATTCAGGTCAGGCGCGGCTCATTTTCAAGGATTTCCCGCTTGATCGCTCTCACCCTCTTGCCATACCGGCCGCGGTGGCGGCAAACTGTGTTGCGCGGGAGCTGGGAGATGAGGCTTTCTTCGCCTACCACGACCGGCTGTTCTTTCAGCAGACTGCGTTGTCGGAACAGAACATTATGGACTGGGCAAAGGAAGCGGGGCTGTCAGACGCGCAGATTAAGGCCTGTACTGCCGATTCATCTATGGTCGATGAGATTCTTGCCGACCGAAGCGAGGGAAGTAGTCTCGGTATTTCGGGCACGCCCAGCTTTGTCATTAACGGAGAAATTGTTGTCGGCGCTCAGCCATTTTCTGTTTTTAAGCAGAGCATCGACAGGGCGCTGGAACGGGCGGAAGCCGGTCTCAGTTGCGGGGAGTAAATTCGCGCGAGCATGACATGAGAAATTTGCGTTTGTTTGTAAAATTTTTCTAAAAAGTGTTTGACAAAAAAGACGCTATGCTATATTGTTCATAGTACGATATAACATTTGTAATCTATGTCGTATATTAAAGGAGTATGCAAATGAAAAAGTTTCTGGCTTTTATCTTCATTGCTTTAATCGCAAGCACGTCTGTGTTTGCCGAAGAATCAAAACTCATTGATTTTAATACAATCAACGGAGCCAACACTGAAATTGATATTTCTTCCGATACGCAAAGCGCTCAGCTTATCGCATCGTTAAATATTGATGACTGGCGGATTAAATTGAATTCATCCGCGAACAGCGTGATCAATCAATCGGTTTCGACCGTCAAAACATCTACTGTTGATGGCGGTATGTTCGCAGGTGCATCGGTTCTTGGCGCCCGTATACATTTTCCGGTTGCGCCCGTCAATTCATGGGGGTTGATAAAGCCTCCATTTGAAATTCCGGCCTACTATGGAGCTGACGGTTCACAATTTATGAACAATGGTGTCGTAATGAATGTGGGAACCATTAAGGAAATTCGAACCTATGTCTATGGGCTCAACTATCCGCATAGTATTAGTGTCATCCTTGAGGATCACACAAACAAGGAAAAGGAGTATTTTCTTGGCAGTCTTGAGTTTGATGGCTGGCGTCAACTCACATGGCAAAATCCTGCCTACATTGAAGACGTAAGGAATCGGGAACTTTCGAAAACTCCGCTGTATCCGCATCTCGCCCCCTATGCCAAACTCATAGGGTTCAGGATATACCGCGATGGAACCCATGTCGGAGGTGACTTCATTACCTATATTAAGGATGTTGACATTATCTACGATCAGGCACTTCTTGAAATTCAGCGGGATATTGATGACGAAACTATCTGGGGTATTATTGAAACCCGTGGAGATGTGCGGACTGCTGCCCAAAATTATCGGATCGGAGAGAGGTTACGTCTTGAATCTCAGGAAAGAGAAAAACAAGATACTTCTCAACAGGATGCTGCTGTTCAACAGGATGCTGCTGTTCAACAGGATGCTGCTGTTCAACAAGATGCTGCTGTTCAACAAGATGCTGCTCAGCAGGATGCTCCTGTTCAACAAGATGCTGTTCAGCAGGATGCTGCTCAGCAAGATACTACTCAATAGTAGGGTGTACCGATAGGTACAGAGCGTTCATCATTGTGTTGATAATGAAATGTTGATGAAAAAAGCGGCAGGATTTTCTGCCGCTTTTTCTATGTGGCGCTTTTTCGCATATAGGCGCAAGCAAAAGCGCAAAAAAAAATAGGGCGGTTAGCTCAGTTGGTTAGAGCACCAGCTCGACACGCTGGGGGTCGCTGGTTCGAGTCCTGCACCGCCCAAGGAAATTAAGGCCTGCATAATACATGCAGGCCTTAATTATATTCTTTAAGTCCGCGTGCCATCAGCACCTTACCTGTTCTCATGAGTTCGACAATATCGAATTCCTTGAAAACTTCGCAGGCGCTGTCAATCCGTTCGCTGTTGCCCTCTATTTCAATAATTACTGAATCGGGCATAACGTCAATAATAGTACACTTCATCGCATCAGCAAGCTGAAAAACCTCAAGACGGGCATGTCCGGAACAGGCAAGTTTAAACAATGCCAATTCTTTCTGAATAATGTCTTCATTGGTTCTGTCATGCGCAGAAACAACATCCACAAGTTTATTAAGCTGCTTAATAATCTGATCAAGAACTTTTTGATCCCCTCTGGCAGTAATGTTCATTCTCGAAAAATGCGGATCATTCGATGCCGATACCACCAGACTGTCAATGTTGTATCCCCTGCGGGCAAAGACCAATGCAACCCGTATAAGCACTCCCGGCTTGTTAGACACAAAGAGGCTGATTGTATGACGTTTCATCGTATCGTTCATGTTTTTCTCCATTATCTGTACCCCGATCGGTTTTTATCAGGTCGATGTATATTAGGTCGATGTATATTAGGTCGATCCAACGGGTTTCTCCAGTTCAATCTTTGGTTCCTCAAGTATCATATCCGCAAGCGCTGCGCCGGCAGGAATCATGGGGAATACATTGCTCTCTTTTTCAACGATGGCATCAATCACAACCGGCCCCTCATTCCATGCAAGAGCAGATGCGATAATCCGTTTAACATCGGCGCTGCGCTTCAGTTTGTATCCCTTGGCGCCATAGCTTTCCGCAAGTTTGACAAAGTCCGGATTTCCTTCCATATCAACACCCGAAAGACGGTTTTCATAAAAAAGACTTTGCCATTGCCGAACCATGCCAAGGTATGCGTTATTTATAATAAGAATTTTTATGGGCAGTTTATTAACCACGGCGGTCGCCAGTTCACAGAGGGTCATTTGAAAGCCGCCGTCACCAACTACTGAAATAACAGTCTTATCGGGCTGCGCAAATTGGGCGCCGATTGCTGCGGGAAAGCCGAATCCCATTGTTCCGGCTCCTCCGGAGCTTATCCAGTGGAAGCGGTCATTTGTTCGGCAATACTGAGCTGCCCACATCTGATGCTGTCCAACATCGGTTGTAACAATTGCCTTACCCTTACTTTGAATATGCATTTCATCAATAACATGCTGAGCCGATAATTTTCCCGTACGGCGGTAATGAAGAGGAAAATCCCGTTTCCAACGCCGTATCTGCCTGATCCAATCCAGTGTCTGACCGGGGCGGCAATGTTTAAGAAGTTCCCCAACAATTTTCCGCGCATCCCCATGAAGGGTAACATCCATGCTGAGAACCTTTTCAAATTCAGACGGATCAATGTCAATGTGAATTTTCTTTGCATCTGTGCAGAAGGCATCTGTTTTACCAACAATACGGTCATCCCAACGTGAGCCAATGGACATGATCAGATCGCAACTGGTAACAGCCTTGTTGGCGTAGGCAGTCCCGTGCATGCCGAGCATCCCGAGGCTCAGTTCATGATCCTCCGGAAAGCATCCCTTCCCAAGGAGGGTATTGGTTACCGGAATGTTCATTGTTTCCGCCAGTTCAATGACCTCCTTTTCTGCGCCCGAGATAACCGCGCCATGACCAACAAGGAGAATGGGACGCTGAGCCTTTCTCAGAAGATTTACTGTTTCAGCAATTTCTTCTGCTGTCGTATTGTTCAATGAAGGCATATAGCCGGGAATGTGAAATTCTTCATCGTAACGGGGAACGATCATTGCTGAAGAAATATCTTTTGGAACATCAATAAGTACCGGCCCGGGCCTTCCGCTCTGGGCAATATAAAATGCTTCCCTCATTATTCGGGGGATATTTTCAGGGTCCTTTATAAGATAGGAATGTTTTACAACCGGAAAGGAAATACCGGAAACATCGGCTTCCTGAAAGGCATCAAGACCCAGATTCCATGTGGTATTCTGACCGGTAATAATGACCATGGGAACTGAATCCATTTGAGCGGTAAGAATGCCGGTAATAGTATTAGTAGCGCCGGGACCCGATGTTACAAGCACAACTGCGGGTTTTCCTGAAGCCCGGGCATAGCCGTCTGCCATATGGGCTGCACCCTGTTCGTGGCGGGTGAGAATGAGTTTGACCGGAGAACCAACAATGGCGTCAAATATCGGAATTGCCGCGCCGCCCGGTAATCCGAAAATATATTTCACTCCCTGCTTATGAATCATCTCAATAATAACTTCAGCGCCGCTCATCGTTGTGCTTTTCATAGGTACCCTCCTTGTAAAGGCATAGAGTTATATAATATATATTACAAAAAAAATGATAAAGTCAAGAAAAATATGAAAAATATGAAAAAAATATACAATAAAAATATAAAGTTTCCCATTTATATAAAAAAATGCACCAGAAATTTACAAAAAAACCATGTAATTTCACGAAATGTCAATTTTTAGTAGAAGACCTGTGTGGTATATAATCGGAATAGATGATATATTTGCCTGAAATACAGGAGACCGAAATCAGGAGAATAGGCATGAAAACGGTGTTGGTAATTGGAGGCGGTTTTACGGGAATGGCTGTTGCCGCGCTTCTCCAGAATAAGGGAATGGATGTAAGTATTGCAGAGAAGAACAGCCAACTTGGCGGAAGGGCGCGGACCTGGTCCAGTAAGGGCTATACCTTCGATATGGGTCCCTCATGGTATCTCATGCCGGAGGTATTTGAAAAATTCTTCACGGGTTTGGGTAAAAAACGGGAAGATTATTACACGCTGCGGAAACTTGATCCGCTTTACCGGGTGTTTTTTGAAGGAGAAAACACCGTCGACATTCATTCCGACATTGAGCAGACAGCAAAGCTTTTTGAGAGTTTTGAACGGGGAGGGCAGGAGCGCCTCAATGCCTATCTTGAAAATTGCAGGTATACATATCAGCTTGCATTAAACCGCTTTCTCTACTCCGAATACCGCAATATCTTTCAATTCTTTAATCCATCCACCGTTTTTCATGGTCTGCGTCTCGGAATTTTCAGGAGTCTGCATAAACATGTACAGAAATATTTTTCCGATCACCGCGCGCAGAAAATCTTGGAATATGCCATGGTCTTTCTCGGTACCAGCCCAAATGCTGCTCCGTCATTTTACTCAATTATGAGTCATGTTGATCTTGTGCAGGGAGTCTATTTTCCTCAGGGTGGAATGGGCGCCATGGTCGCCGGTATGGAAAAACTTCTTTCGGAATTGAATGTTACTGTGAGAACTAATTGCGAGGTGCAGCATATACATGCGAATGGGAATAAGGTAGAGAGCGTTCAAACAAGCCAGGGCATTATGAAGCCCGATTATGTCATCGGTACGGGCGATTATCATCATCTTGAGCAGGATTTACTTGAAAAACCCTATCGGAATTTATCGAAAAAATACTGGCAGAAAGCTGTTCTTGCCCCATCCATGTTCATTCTCTATCTGGGTGTCAGGAGGAAAATTCCGCAATTAGCGCATCATAATCTCTTCTTTGCTTCCGATTGGAACCGGCATTTTAATCAAATTTTTGAAAAACCACAGTGGCCGGACAATCCATCATATTATGTGAGCGCGGTAAGCCGTGATGATAGTACCATGGCTCCTCCGGGCAGGGAAAATATTTTCATTCTTGTTCCCATTGCTCCCGGGCTCGAATGCGCTGAAGAGCATAAACAGCGCTATGCCGAAAAAATGATTATTCATCTTGAGGCATTGACCGGCAAATCAATTCGAGATGAAATTGAGGTTCAGCGCATATATACTGCGCAGGATTTTCAGGATGATTATCATGCCTTCAGGGGTACAGCCCTTGGCCTCGCGCACACACTCGGCCAAACTGCCGTATTTCGTCCGCCCATGCGGAACAGAAAGCTGGAAAATCTTTTCTATGCAGGGCAGTATACTCATCCCGGGGTCGGTGTTCCAATGACCTTCATCGCTGCGGATATAGTCGCAGACATTCTGGCAAAAACTGCCGGAACTGCCGGAACTCCCGGAACTGCCTGAATATAGTACTGCGGAGTGTATATGAAATCGGAACATGCAGACGACTTATTCATTGAATTTCACCAACCCGTTAAGGAAGCAATTTCCGACTGTCTCACCATACTGCAGAATCAGAACCATCCCTTCGGAACGTTTAGCTCAGACACATTCAAAAATCTGAAAGAGTACACGCTCCGGGGAAAACTCATTCGCGGGAGTCTCGTTCCCTTCACCTATTTTAAACTGCCCGGGCGGCAGGTGCCGGAGAGCGATGTCTATGCCCTGAGCGCTGTTATGGAGATTTTTCAGAGTATGCTGCTGATACATGATGACATTATGGATCAGGATGCGCTCCGCAGAGGCAAACCGGCCATCCACCGGCTGTACGCCCGGGAGGCGGAGAAGGAGGGTATGAGAAATTTCAACCATTATGGGGAATGTATGGGTATCTGCATTGGCGATATCGCAGTCTTTGCGGCCTTCGGCATTGTTTCCCGCCTGAATTGCGAGCCCGGAATTATCAGGGACATTCTGGAACTGTTTTCCCGTGAACTTATGCTTGTCGGAATGGCTCAAATGCAGGATCTGCGAAGTAGCGAAATTGCTCTCCGGCGCCTGAAATGGGATGATATTATAGATACCTACCGCTTCAAGACCGGCCGTTACACTTTCAGTCTTCCCATGAGCCTCGGCGCCATGCTTCGCGATACCGACAATACTATCAGACATAATCTTGAAACCCTTGGTGAATATCTTGGTATCATATTCCAGATAAAAGATGATGAGATCGGTATGTTTGGTAATCCTGATGAGACAGGAAAACCGAATGACTCCGATCTTGCCGAGGGAAAAAAGACACTGTTCATGCATCTTCTCATGTCATCCCTGGAGGAATCTGGAAAGGTTGAGCTTAATAGGATACTCGAAAATTACCGCGGCGCAGATGATCTCGCGTGGGTGCGCGATAACATGGAACGCTGTTCAATACGCGAACACATTACTGAAACGCTTCGGGAGTATGCGGAAAAATGCGCCGACATTATTGATGCCCTCCCTCAAACACCCTTCAGCGACCAGCTTCGGGTATTTCTGGCGTATAATCTCGACAGAGGTCATTAATAAAGAACTCATGTATGCGGGTATCGGAAGTGAGTTCCGGGTGAAAGCCGCATGCGAGAATGTTGTTCTGCTGAATCATGACCGGGGAGTTTTCAAATTCCGATAGTATTCGGACATCGTCCGAACAATAGGTAATTCGCGGCGCCCGTATGAAAATTGCGGTGAAGGAATAGGGCGGTACTCTGCCGGTGTCGATGATCAGACTGCTTTCAAAACTTTCAATCTGGCTTCCGTAGGCATTACGCTCAACTTCAATATCCAAAACTTCAAAGGTACATTCACAGCGCCCCGTCACCGTTTTTGCAAGAAGAATCATGCCTGCGCAGGTGCCGAAAACAGGCAGCCCGCCCCGTATTTTCTGAGCAATTGCCCGATCAAGCCCCCGCCGCCGCAGAAGCATTCCGATTGTTGTGCTCTCACCGCCCGGGAGAATGAGTCCATGGCAGTCGTTCAGGTCTTCAGCGCGGCGGACTTCCACCCCCCGATGCCCAAGCGCAGTAACTTTTTGCATGTGTTGTGAAAAATCTCCCTGGAGGCTCAGCACAGCGATGGATTTCTGCGCGGGGCGGCGCGGTGCGGGGTGCGCGGGGTGGTGCACGGTTTGCTTTACCAGCCCCGTTCTGCTAGGCGCTCGGTCGGCGGAATGCCGGCCGCGCTCATACCCCGCATGGGTTCTCCGAGGTTCCGGGATATTTCCAGCAGTTTGTCGGGTTCCCGGTAAAAGCTCACCGCATCGACGATAGATCGTGCGCGTTTACTCGGATCCTCACTCTTGAAAATGCCTGAACCGACAAACACAGCCTCGGCTCCGAGCTGCATCATAAGAGCAGCATCAGCCGGTGTTGCTACACCGCCCGCAGAGAAATTAGGCACCGGCAGTTTCCCCGTTTGAGCTATTTCACTCACCATCTCAAAGGGGGCGCCAAGGTTTTTCGCTTCCGTCATACGTTGTTCTTTACTGAGACCCCGCAGAATTTGAATGCTGCCGTGAACAGTACGGAGATGCCGAACGGCCTCAACAATATCACCGGTACCTGCTTCACCCTTGGTGCGGATCATTGCCGCTCCCTCGCCTATACGGCGCAATGCTTCACCGAGGTTACGGCAGCCGCATACAAAGGGCACCCGAAATTCATGCTTCCAGATATGATATTCCTCATCTGCCGGCGTCAGAACCTCACTCTCATCAATAAAATCAACACCAATGGACTCAAGTATCTGAGCTTCCACAAAATGTCCAATTCGCGCCTTTGCCATAACAGGAATGGAAACAGCAGCCCGTATTTCTTCAATAAGCGCGGGGTCACTCATTCTGGCAACTCCGCCTTCTTTGCGGATATCCGCGGGAACACGTTCCAGCGCCATGACCGCCTGCGCGCCGGCATCCTCGGATATTTTCGCCTGCTCGGCATCAACAACATCCATAATAACGCCGCCTTTGAGCATCTCCGCAAGCCCAATTTTTGTGCGCCAAGTAGATTCCTGCCGTTCTGACCAGAATGTGGAATTCATATGCTGCCCCTCAGTAAAATTGTTTCCATACCTTGAGAGAATCAAGATAACAAAGCTTTGCTACTGGAAATTGTGCTTGCGCAATTTTCCAATTCAAAACTTTCTCACAGAAAGTATAGTGAAAAATTTTGCAAAATGCAAAAGTTTTTAGTAAGACAATATGCGATGTGTAAAGACCGATGTGAAATGCGATCGGGATATGCCGGGATATTTGATATTTGTGATCTAATGTTATATACTCATTAAAAGTTTTGCTACTGGAAATTGTGCTCTACAAAATTTTCCAATGCAAAAATTGTTGTGCATAGGGTTTCTAAAACTGATATTATGCCGCAACCGCAAAAATAATGGCGGAAACCGTCAGATTTTTTCTGGAGAAAAAACAATCATATTACTTGGAGGTATATATGAGACTTACGACATACAGTGGGGGGGGGGTAACCCTCTTCGCATTATGCTCAATTTTTATTGTATTGATTTCTGGATGCCCAATGCCGGAACCAAGCCCTGAACCCGAGCTAACCGTGCCGGGCACAATGGCTGCGCCAACCCTTGAAGTGGGGAATAAGGCACTCATTGCTGCATGGGCTGCGCCGGAAGATGATGGCGGCAGCCCCATTACCGGGTATGAGCTGCAATATCGCACAGGCGGCGGAGAATGGACAGATATTTCCGGCATTACCGGCGCCAAGTACACTATTACGGGCTTGGCAAAAGCGACCGAGTACCACGTACAGGCGCGCGCCGTCAATGCAATCGGCGCTGGCGGCTGGTCGGAATCTGCCGCTGCAACTCCTCCTGCCACTGTTCCTGACGCGTCGGCTGCCCCAACCCTTTATGCGGGAACTGGGCGGCTCGTTACGCGTCGGCTGCCCCAACCCTTTATGCGGGAACTGGGCGGCTCGTTGCGAGATGGGTTGCGCCGGAAGATGATGGCGGCAGCGACATTATCGGGTATGAGCTGCAGTATCGCGCAGGCGATGGAGCATGGATGGAAATTACTGAAGGTATCACTGGCACAGACCACAGCATTACCGGACTGACAAACGACGCTCTCTACCAAGTACAGATGCGCGCTGTCAATGCGGTCGGCGCTGGACCATGGTCTGCACCCGCGCTGGGATCGCCGCTATTTTCTCCGACAGAGATTCCTTCGGGTGAGGAAGGGTCTATAAGCCCTTTGGCTGCCAATAATGCATTTATTACTGCCAGTATTGCCAATGAAAACCTGAACATCAGCGTTTTGTTGACCACGGTGGAATTGGGCTCTACTCTCACGGTTGAAGAAGGAGACCTTAAAGTAACCCCCGCAACTGCGCCCGCAGGAGTCACCATTCCGACAGTTGATACGAATACTGGAATTGTTACGGTTACCGCAAGTACAACGGCAGGAACATATGTAGTATATGGTGAAACAGAAAGCGGAGACATACTGTTTGCCGAATATTTCTATGTTACTGAGAGTCCTCAAGATAAAACCGAACTGCAAACAGCGGTAAATGCGGGGATATCAAAATGGGGCCAAACTGCCGATTTCAACTACATTATTACCACCGCAGTAAGGGATATGAGCACTATATTTGGTAACAAGAACTTATTCAATGGCGATATCTCACTCTGGAATACTGAATCGGTAACGAATATGTTTTCTATGTTCAATCAAGCAACTGTATTCAATGGCGATATCTCACTCTGGAATACTGGATCGGTAACGAGTATGTTCAACATGTTCGTTGCCGCAAGAAAATTCAATAGCGATATCTCCGGTTGGGATGTCAGCAAAGTAACAAATACGACAGGTATGTTCAATAATGCAGTCGCATTCAATCAAGATCTTGAGGAGTGGAAGGAACATTGGACGCCCGAAACCGGCAACAAGCTTACTACCGCTGATACTCCCAAATATACCGGAGACTATGCAGGTATGTTTGCGAATTCCGGCGTGACAGGTGATCTGATTCCGTCATGGTATTAGGAGTTTCATAGCCCGCAGTGGCTATTGAAACGCTGCAACTCAACTCAGGCAGGCGCGGAAAAGAATCCGTGCCTGCCTTTTTCGATAGCTCTGCCCATGCGACTGTTGCTGAGACGATGGGCTCAGGTCAATATCTCAAAATAATAGAAACTTTTTGAAAAAATTTCTCATGTTATCATTCACTGTTCATATGTAACCCGTCTATAGTATGAGCAAAAAATATATCGGTATGGTGCCACTCTGACCCACGCTCACTCAATTTTCGGGATATCTTACGCAGTCAGTCGGATATCGCCATAGACGCGCTATCCTGAGCGCACCCCTTCCCGTCCACTACCCGCATTCCCCCATCCCCTGAAAAAAATTCACACATTTTGCAAAATTCTTTCAAAAAAGATAGTTAAAAATGACCGTTTACCCGTCACAGATATAGAGGGGAGAATTCACCATGGGACCATGTCGCCATGGGATCTCCCCTATTCAGAAAAAAACGTTCATAAGAAACATTCAGGAGGAATTATATGATCGATTTCAAAGAAAAACCCGCCCCCGTTCCCTACGACCAAGGCTACCGCTCTCTGCTGTTCCAACCCGCAATAATGCTCCAATTTCTGCAACGCTTTGTCGGAGGCGCATGGACGAAAAAACTCCGAATAGAAGACATAACCATTGAAAACGGTACCTTTTTCATTGACCATGCGAAAACACGAATGGCCGACATTGTCTGCAAAATCAGGAGTCGGGATCACACGGGAGATGTTGCTATCTATGTGCTCCTTGAGCATCAGTCCGGCGTGGACAAAGACATGCCCTTCCGCATGTTGGAGTACACAAACCTTCTCTGCCGGAACATTCGCAGCTCCGGCACAATTCCCGATGACTGCGAGTTGGTATTTCTGCCCATTGTGTTTTATAATGGCACGAGAAAATGGAAGGTGCCGGGGAATGTCAGAAAGCAACGGAAGCGGGAATTCCCGCAGTATCTTGCTCCCTTTCCTTACGAGCTGATAAGCGAGAACGATTATTCTGCGGAGCAGCTGCAGCAGCGGGGAAGAATGTTTGCGGCTGTTATGTACCTTGATCTGTACTCGAAAAATCTGCTGAATACGGATTGGGACATTCGGAAGGTGGAGAAAGCGATAGCAGAAATGCTGAATGAAGAATCGCTGGAGCTGATAAAGGAATTTATCGGCGTGGTAGATTCGATGTTCGGAATTGTTATAGACTTTGACACGCTAATGAACCAGTTAGAAAGAACAAAAGAACCGAGAGGTAAGGAGGTAGCAAAAATGTTCAGAATGAATGCGGAAACATTCAAAGCGCGCATTGCGGAAATGGGTCGGCAGGAAGGACTGCGAACAGGTCGTGAAGAAGGACTTCAGACAGGATTGCAGACAGGTCGGCAGGAAGGACTGCAGACAGGTCGTGAAGAAGGACTTCAGACAGGATTGCAAACAGGTCGTGAAGAAGGACTTCAGAAGGGGCTACAGACAGGCCGCGCGGAGGGGCATATTGAGGAGCGGAGAAAAAACGCCCGTAGTATGTTTTCCAAAGGATTTTCAGCCCATGACATTCAGGATGTTACCGGGCTGAGCGATGAGGAAATGCGGACATTTCAGAAAAACAAAAACGGTAAAGCGTAGCCGCGCCTCATGGGCTGGTCGGAGGCTTGCGCCTCCTGCTCGCCATGCGTCCGGGCTGGTCGGAGGCTTGCGCCTCCTGCTCGCCATGCGTCCGGGCTGGTCGGAGGCTTGCGCCTCCTGCTCGCCATGCGTCCGGGGCGATTATTGAGTGAACGCTGAAACTTCAATATGTCTCCCGCGTCAATCATGTTGAATTCACAAAACTTTTAATTAGTACTTGACATACAGGATATACTCAGATTACTATGGAAAAATGAATATGCGTTTTCGTCCGAAACATAGTTTTCTATCTCCTTCTCCATCCAGAATTGGGCGGATTGTGTGTGTTCACGTGGACTGAACTGAAAAGATATCAGCCACAGCCCGCCAACCGGCGGGCTTTTTTTTGCCTGCCGAAACGTTGCATTAAGGAGCCATTAAAGGAGGACGATATGGTAAAACAGGCAAAATATGAGGCCTTCACGCCGGTGAAATTGAAAGACAGGAAGTGGCCGGATGAACAAATCCGCGAAGCGCCCCTGTGGTGTTCGGTCGATCTGCGGGATGGGAATCAGGCCTTGCCGACTCCCATGAACATTGGAGAAAAGGAGCGGATGTTTGCGCTGCTTCTGAGTATCGGATTCAGGGAGATTGAGGTTGGCTTTCCCAGCGCCAGTCAGATTGAGTACGATTTTCTGCGGAGTCTGATTGATAATTCACTCATTCCCGATGATGTCTGGGTGCAGGTTCTGACGCAGAGCAGAAAGCATCTTATTGAGCGCACAGTCGAGAGTCTTGAGGGCTGTAACAAGGCCATTATCCATCTTTATAATTCAACTTCAGAACAGCAACGGCGCATTACCTTCCGTAAGAGTCGGGAGGAGATAAAGGATATTGCCGTTGCGGGTACCCAACAGGTTATTGATCTGCTTCCGCGTCTGGATGGAACGGAGGTTCGCTTTGAGTACAGCCCGGAGAGTTTTACCGGAACCGAGCTCGATTTTGCTGTGGAAGTGTGCGATGCGGTCATTGACCTCTGGGAGCCCGAAAAACGGGGGCCCATGATCATCAACCTGCCGGCAACCGTGGAGCTCAGTACCCCGAACATCTACGCAGACCAAATTGAGTGGGTCTGCCGACATCTCAGGCGCCGCAGCGAGGTTCTCATTTCCCTTCACACCCACAACGACCGCGGAACAGGGGCCGCCGCAACCGAGTTGGGCCTGCTTGCCGGCGGCGAACGGGTGGAGGGCACCCTCTTCGGCAACGGCGAGCGCACCGGCAATGTCGACATTATCACTCTGGCCCTGAACCTTTTCAGCCAAGGGGTGGAACCCGGGCTCAACCTGCATGACATTCCCCGCATCCGCAGAATATATGAGGAAACTACCCGAATGAGCGTGCACGACCGCCACCCCTACGGCGGCGATCTGGTGTTCACTGCCTTCAGCGGCAGCCATCAGGATGCCATAAGCAAGGGCATGGCGCTGCAAAGCGGCGCCCCCGGCACGCCCAGCGGCGCTGCCGGGAAAAAACGCGGCACCCCCAGCGGCACGAAATGGGATGTACCTTATCTGCCCATTGACCCGCAGGACATCGGGCGCACATACAAGGCCATTATCAGAATTAATAGTCAGAGCGGGAAGGGCGGAGTTTCCTATGTTCTTGAAACCGACTATGGACTGCGTGTGCCCCGCAGTATGCAGCCGGAGCTTGGCACCTTCATTACTGTTATTTCCGACCGTCTGGTGCGGGAACTTTCGAGCGGGGAGATTTTCGATGCCTTCAGCACGGAGTATGTGAACCGGCAGGACAATCTTGTGCTGACCGAATATAACCTGAGCCACCCGCATAACAGCAATGAGGTGTTTTTCAGGGGGATGCTTGATGCGCAGGGACAGGAACACGCGCTGACCGGCAGGGGAAACGGCCCCATGGACGCGTTTATGTCTGGTCTTAATGAGTTCTTCGGCGTTGAGCTGAGCATTGCGGAATATGAAGAGCAGGCCATCGGCATAGGCAGCGCCACCGAGGCTGCTGCCTACATTCGGGTTGTGGACGGCAGCGGTTCAGGCAGCTGGGGCGTTGGTCGCGACACCGACAGCTCCGCCGCCCACTTCACGGCAATTCTCTGCGCCATCAACCGCCGACAGGAACTCATTCCCGCTCATCTCCCCTGAGGCCTCCCCACATCCGGCCGCATCTGTCGAATCCCGCCGCCCCCAGCGATCCGGCCGCCCCGCCGGAGCGTGATGGGTAAATTGCGGTGAAATTGTGAACAACATGGGTCTCCCATGTTTCTAGCTATGCAAATTTTGAATCAATGATTCACTTTTTTCTCTATGGGAAATAATAGATTTTGTTTGATTCTTTTTTCTCATTATTTCTTGTTTATCTCGTGATATAGGCAAAAGTAGTTCTTTCCATCTGTCTCCTATATTCGGTAAGGTGGTATCAATAAAAATCCTTGAATGCATCTGCGCTAATGCAAAAGTTTCGCTAAGTAATAACAAGGTGAATTCGCCTAATCTTCTCTCAGTCGCTTTACTTTAAATATCATGCGTGAAATACTGAAGTTCTTATATATATTTCTGGGGGTATCACCCTCCGAAACATTCTTCAGACCGAGGAGGATACTATGAAGAATACGAAAATAATCCAGAATACCGGATTGTTGATTTTACTTGCCTATGCTTTTCTTATTATTGCATGTGCTGCTGATCCAGACGGGGACTCAGTTAGTTCTGAAGGTTCATCGCTTGATCGCATACTCGCAGATGGAGTTATTCGTGTGGGAACCACGGGCGATTATTACATGAGCTTTATCGATTCAGAAAGTGGCGAACGCTCTGGCCATGACATTGATGTGGTCAGCAAGCTCGCTGCCGATATGGGCGTAGAGGTTGAATGGGTTCCTACCGATTGGGCAAACCTGCTCAGCGGTATAGTTGCCGGCAAGTATGACATTACCACCGGCGCAAGTTTCAACATGGGACGGGCCAAAACAGCAGGATATACGCTTCCCATTATCGGTGTTGGTACTGTTCCTCTGGTTCTCGCAGAGAATGTTGCCCGCTATTCCGACTGGGATGATGTTAATGATCCTTCGGTAATTGTCGCAGCTCGTCTTGGGACAGTTTTTGAAGATCAGGCTCGCGCGCTTGTTCCGTCAGCCGATCTGCGGCTTATTTCATCACCTGCCACCGAATATCAAGAGATACTCGCGGGCAAGGCAGATGTTGCCGTTACCAGTTTATTCGATGCCACAAACCTGGTCGGGCAGTATCCCGAACTGGCCATCGCGCCTGTTACACCGGCAGCGCAGAATGTCATTGGCATGTTAACACCGAGGGATGATCAGGAACTCATCAACTACATCAATGTATGGATCACTATGCAGGAAAGAAATGGGTTTCTTGAGGAAACTCGGAGAAAATGGAACCTGCAGTAGGTAATAAACCACGTTCACGTGAGAATATTGTCTGGACAATTGTCGGATTCGCTGTTGTTACAATGGCCATCGTTCTTATTTCCGCTGTTATTGCCCGAAACAGCAGTAACAGCGGGTATAAGTGGGGATGGTACACCGTTACCCCTTGGACTTCCCAGGGTCTGAAAAACAGCCAATTTCTGATTCAGGGGTTTTTATCGACCATTGCCGCCGCATTCATTGCCTTTATGCTTTCATCGAGCATTGGGCTGCTCATCGCCCTCATTGGCTTTATTCCGTCAGTGCCCGCGAAATTGTTTAACCGGGTCTGGGTTGAGTCCTTTCGCGCTGTTCCTGTTCTGGTCATGCTCTTATGGGTATATTACGGACTGGCAATTTCCATTGGACTGAATCTCAATTTGTTTACAGCGACCATATTGGCGATGGCCCTCTGCGATTCCGCCTTTGAAGCTGAAATATTCAGAGGAGGCATTCAGAGTATAGGAAAGGATCAGCATGAAAGCGCCCGAGCCATTGGTCTTAAGCCCTCGCAGACCATGAGGATTGTCGTACTGCCTCAGGCAATACGGCGTATTCTGCCGCCGCTGGGGAATCAGTTTGTTTACATGCTTAAAGTGAGTAGCTTAGCCTCCGTTATTGGTTTCGGAGAACTTACCCGTAAGGCAAATGAACTCATTACCACGGAATATCGTCCGCTTGAAATATATACCTTTCTGATTCTGGAATATCTCGTTCTCATACTTGTTGCCAGTTGGCTTGTTCGTATTCTCGAGAGAAAACTCCGGAAAAGCTATTCGGAATAGGTGCGTGGCGGCCAGCCGTGCAGCAGGCAGCCGTGCAGCAGGCAGCCGCGCAGCAGGCAGCCGCGCAGGCGCTGCAGCGCCCCGCAGGAAAATCCGTTTTCTCATTGTCGGGCAGGGAATAGCCGGCACCATGCTTGCCTGGTCGCTTATGCGCAGGGGCTGCGCCCGAAATTTCCTGCTTGTTGATGCCGGGCTTGAGTATTCCTCAAGCTTGGTTTCCACAGCTGTTCTCAATCCTGTGGTTTTTAAGCGGATGACATTGAGTTGGGGCAGTAATCTCGTTGTGCCTGCTTGGAATATCTATGAAGAACTGGAAACATTTCTTCGCACATATGGCGGATATGAGGGAAGGAACAGCTTCCGCTTTTTACACCGGGAAAATCTTTTTCATATATTCGATGATCCTGCGGAAGAAAACCGCTGGATGGCGGCAGTTCATCGTCTCCGCCCATGGCTCAGAGAGGGACATGTACTCAAAGCGCCCCTTCCGGCAGGCGGAGGCAGCGGAGAGCGTCGGGGCGGAATAATCTACGGCAGCGGCTGGATTAATGCCGATGTTCTGCTTCGAAGTTTCAGAACCTATCTTTCCGAATGCGGACAGCTCATCGAAGAGCATCTTCATTCAGAGCAGCTTGATATTTCTTCGGGAATCTGGAGATGCAGGCAGGGCGATGTGCTTTTCGATAGCTTGATTCTCTGTACGGGTATTCAGTACCGCTACACCTTCGGCTATTCTCTCCCGGATAGTACCCTTCCCTTTTATCCGATGAAGGGTGATGTTCTTACCGTAGATTTGCCTGAACTGGGGTATCTGAGCGGTCTTACCGGCGGCAAGGTGATCCTCCAGCCGGTTTTTGATACCGGATCTCTGGTAAAAGGCCGCTTTCATGCGGGATCAAGCTATGTTCGGGATTTCAGCGATCCCGCGCCCTCAGAGGAGGGGAGGAAATGGATACTTTCCCAACTGAGTGAACAGGGTTTTGGAACCCCGGAGAGGCTTGCTGCTACGGTTCGCGGACATCGCGCGGGCATACGCCCCGCAAGCCGTGACCGGCTGGCCTACCTCGGTACTGTTGCCGCTGCATCTGCCGCTGATTCTGCCGCTGCATCTGCTCCTTGCGGGCGGGATCCTTTCGGGCGGGCTGCTTTTGAGCGCGCCGCTGGCGGGCGGGTCTGTGTTTTTAACGGGCTTGGTACGCGGGGCTTTATGCTTGCCCCCGCTCTGGCTGAAACATGTGCCGATTTTCTCATTAGATCACAGCCCCTGCCTGAAGAACTTTCTCCTAACAGAGTTAAGAATGTGCTATAATCTTATTATCTTACATCAGCAAAGGATCGATCAGGATTGATCGGAAGATTCGGATTGATCGGAAGATGAGTATGAGGAGAGAACGATGCAAAAGCGTCTAAAGACCCTTCATGTATTTAGTATTACTGCCGGAGCAATGATTTCATCGGGACTCTTTGTTTTACCCGCTATTGTATATCTCAGAGCAGGGAATGGTATTATTGCGGCATATGTTCTTGCGGCAGTACTCATGATTCCAGCGCTTATCTCAAAACTGGAATTGGCCACCGCCATGCCCCGTTCGGGAGGCGCCTATTTTTTCATTCACCGGAGTATGGGGCCGCTCTTCGGCACCTTCAGCGGTCTGGCATCCTGGTTTTCATTGGCTTTGAAATCTGCCTTTGCCCTCTATGGTTTGGCATTGCTTATATCTGACATCATTACGCCATTCGTTGGCCCCCTCCCTCAGTTTGCCATTGGTCTTATCGCATCGGCGGCTGCCCTCATTTTCGGCATTATGAATGCGCTCAGTTCAACAAAGAGCAGTAACTTTCAGGTATACATGGTTATCGGACTTCTGGGAATTATCATTATGTTCATTCTTTTTTCCATTCCCCGCGTTAATATCCCTGAGGTACTTATGGAATCTTCCATCCGAAATTTCAATGACATATGGGTTGCAACTGGTTTGATCTTTGTGTCCTTTGGAGGGCTTACAAAAATTGTCAGTATTGCCGAAGAAGTTGAGGATCCGGGCAGAAAACTCAAATATGGTATGTTCGGAGCCTTCGGTCTCGTGTCGCTGCTGTATGTTCTTGCGGTTCTGGTTGTTGTGGGAATTTTAAGTCCTGAAGTGCTTACCGGCAGTAATCAGCCGCTTGCCGATGCGGCATCGCAGAGTATGGGGGCATGGGCGGAGTATGCGCTTCGCTTTGCTGCCGTGTTGGCCTTCCTCACAACGGGAAACGCGGGCCTCATGACGGCCAGCCGCACGCCTCTGGCGATGAGCCGCGATCGGCTCCTCCCGGTCGGTTTTGCTCATATCAATATTAAAACCCACACACCGCTTCGCGCCATTGTGCTTACAACGGTGTTCATGATTCTTGTTCTCATGACCCTCAACATAGAGCAGCTGGTGAAGGCAGCCTCTGCCATGATGCTCTTACTTTTTAGTTTTAACATTGTTTCGCTCATTATTATGCGTGAAAGTAAAATTGTCGGTTATCGTCCGCTGTACCGCAGTAAATTTTATCCTTTTATCCATATCATCGGAATTGTGGTGTATGTTCTGCTTTTCATCAACATGGGAACAATTCCATTCATCATTAGCGCCGTATTTGCCGCTATTGCCTTATTCTGGTACGTGTTTTTTGCGCGCACATTGCCTCAGCAGGATTCAGCCATTGCCCAGTTGGTGAAGCGGATAAGCCATAAAAAAATTGTTCCGCAGAAGCTTGCCCATGAACTTCGGGATATTCTTTTTGAACGGGAGCAGATTGTCGAAGACCGCTTTGATGAGCTGGTTAAGAATGCTCCTGTCATTGATATTCGTGAAGATATGGATAAGGATGATTTTTTCATCCTCGCCGGGAAGCTGCTCGCGGAGCGGCTTGATCTTTCTGCCGGGCAGATTACTCAGTTGCTGCAGGAACGGGAGGCAGACAGTACAACAGCCATTTCACCAGGCCTTGCCATTCCTCATCTGATAATACCGGGAGAAAAGCATTTTGATATGCTGATATGCCGCTGTAGAGATGGAATTCGATTTAACGGAGAGAATGACCCGATACACACCTGTTTTGTGCTGGCCGGTACGGCCGATGAACGGACATTTCATCTTAAAACGCTGGTTGCAATTGCTCAGATTGTTCAGAATAAAGATTTTCAGAAAGATTGGAAGAAGGTTCGCAGGGAAGATGAGTTACGCGAACTCGTTCTTCTTGCCGAGCGAAGCCGCTGAAGCGGCTACCGGATGACGGTTACTGGCGCTGCCCCGTCCAGCCGCTCTTTTCGATGAGCGCCTGTATAATATATGCGATGGCGCTGCTGTCGATATCGCAATAGCTGACAACTTCTCTGAAAAATTTTTCAGGGTCCTTCCTCACACGCTCCGCATGCGTATCCCAAGGAATAGGAATGTCCGGGTGCATGAGATAGTAGTAACCGACAAAGGCCTCAACGCCGCTTGCTATTTGATCCTGAGGGTACTCCTGTTTGCTGAGAAGGCTGAAAAGTGTTTTGAGGCCGATTTTCCCATTTTGCCGGGGATGATAATATGCAAAGTCGGCAAAGAGGGTTTGCAGATCAACGAGCCGCTGTGTGAGCGCGCGTAATTCTCCGCTGAGTTCTGGAACCGCGAGGGCAAGGTGCGCAAGGGCTCTGCGCTCAAGGGTAATGCCATAGACCAGCACCGAGCCCCGAGCCGGCAGGGCGCCTGTCAGGCAGGCGGCGAGTTCCCGGCGTCTGTCAGTATTGTCTGCGATGAGATAATGCCCCACTTTCCGCACCTGCATATCTGCGCGCATTGTATGAAGAGAGTAGAGAAATGGTATGTGCTCCCAAACCCCAGCCGATTTCCATGCGGGCAGGGCTTCCAGAAAGCATTCGAAGTCGAGAAAGAAAAGCGGCCATTCCAAGGAATCGAGAAATTTTCTTATGTACGCGCTGTTTATCTGTTCCCGTCCTTCAACGACGGCGCGGTATTGAATCCAATGCTGAGGCTTAATCTTCTGTTTCAGGGGCAGTGAAATTTCCGTGAGTTTCGATATGCGTTCAACACCCTGCTGCCTGATGAGGGAATGCAAACCCGCCGAACGGTAGAGAGAGCGGACATCATCGAGCGAAGGAACAACTTCCGTTGCGCAGAAGGTACAGCTGTTATGTCCGCAATGCGGCAGCGAAAATTGCGAATTCGGCAGCGAAAATTGCGCAAGCGATTTTTCCATTTCTTCAAATAGGTTTTCAACCGGGCGGCGCATGAATTTATGACGTCGGCTGACCCGATGTTCTATGAAGAGACTGTTGTCTGCGCTATTCGTGCTCTGCGCATTGTCCGTGCCCTGCGCCCCCTCTGCGATTCCCGCGTTGTCTGCGATTCCCGCGCCCTGCGCGGTTCCCGCGTTGCGGTATTTTTTATTCAGCAGACGGAGAAAGGATTCTCTTATTTCATATCCGGCGCTAAGCAGTCCCTGAACTGCCCATGCAACATCTATATAGTAATTGGTTTTTATTTTTGCGTCATTTTTGAGGAGGGTAAGGCGAAGTCCGCCGTTTACATATTCAATAAGGTCAAAAAAAACAATGCGGCCCTTAATAATCAACAGCCCGTTAAGCACGGCCCCTTCCTTCTTTGTAAGCAGAGAATTGAGAACCATTCTGCTTTGGCGGTTAATCTCTCCTACCGTTGCGGAATGTGACTCCACAAGGGAGCGTATTCGGCCGGGGTAGGGCTGCGGCGGCTGAGGCTGAGGTATCGGCGCGGCGCCCACGGGCTGCCCCTCATCCGCGGAGTGCGTGTTCGCCCACGCGGCCGTAATGTCATTCTGCTGCGCCAGCGTAACACGGTATGCCTCAAGGAAGCGGTGTGTGTGAACAGAGCCTTCCGGAAGATCGGAACATGCGTTCACCGGAACATCGTCAAGCGCCCTGCCCCCAATTTTTTTCTCCCGGTTGCGCAGCCGCGCATTGAGCTGACGCAGGCAATATCTCCCCAGATAAAGGTCATTAAGAAGTATGAGCCGATTCATGCGGAAATAAGCTGGTGAGTGTCAATGGCGATTTGCAGTTCCTCGTTTGTGGGTACCACAAGAATGGTAAGCGGAGAAAAATCGGTTGAAATTATTCCCAGCTGTGAGCCGTTCCCCCGATTTTTTTCCCTGTCGATAATAATGCCGAGGTTTTCTAATCGGTTACAGATGCGTTCCCGCATGGCACTATCATTTTCGCCGATGCCCCCGGTAAATATGAGAATGTCGACCTTCACCAACTCGGCCATGTATGCGCCGATATAATGCCGAACCCGATGAGCATAGACATCCAGCGCCTCATCGACAAGGGTATTTCCCGCAGCCAGCGCTGCTTCCAGATCTCTGAAATCGCTGGAAATTCCCGAGAGACCGTACATTCCGCTTTTTTTATTCAGAATAGTATTCAGCGCCTCCGCAGTGTAGCCCTGCTCAAGAAGGAAAAAAATGATTGCCGGATCAATGTCGCCGCAGCGGGTTCCCATGACCAGCCCCTCCAGAGGAGTGAAGCCCATGGAGGTATCGACCGACTGCCCGCCAGCGATTGCGGTTATGGATGCTCCGTTCCCTAAATGGCAGCTTATCGTATGGGTGTTTTCCACTGCCCGCTTCATATACTGCACAGCCGCAATGTTCACAAAACGATGGCTTGTTCCGTGAAAGCCGTAACGGCGGATCTTGTATGTTTCATAAAATTCACGGGGAAGGCCGTAGAGGTAGGCGGCGGGAGAAATTGTTTGATGAAAGGCCGTATCGAAAACGGCAATCTGCTTCAAATGAGGAAAGAGAGCGGAGGCCTCGCGGATGCCGGTGAGATTTGCCGGATTATGAAGGGGGGCAAGCGGAATGTTTTCCTGTATGGCGGCGAGTACCTTGTGATCAATGACCATCGATGTACTATACTGCTCACCTCCGTGCACGACCCGATGCCCCACGCCCTGTATATCATCCATAGTGTCAATAAGCTGATCAAGAGCCTCGAAGACCAGACGCATTGCCGCGCAATGATCGCCGACCTCCAGCTCCCGCCGGTACAGCTCGCCGTCCGGCGATTTCTGGGTAATGCTGCCCATTTCAAGACCAATGCGCTCAACCATGCCCCTTCCCCGGCTCATACCTTCAGGCATGTCATACAGTTCATATTTCAGAGATGAACTTCCGCAGTTAATGACGAGAATCACATCGTCCTCCACTATTCGGTAATGAGCGCCGGTTTATGCCGCGTAGTGCACATAACACAGGAGATCATTAGGATTTTCCTGCCGGCTGCATGGCGAGCAGCGCGACCAGCAAATAGTTTCTTTGTTTCATCCATGGTTATCTTACCATCAAATCTTTTGAGTATCCAGCCACAGAAAATTGTGCTCTGCACAATTTTCAAATGAGGATTCTCTCATCCATATTCTTGATTCTCTCAAGGTATAGAAAGTTTTGCCACAGGCAAAACTTTGTTATACTCTTGATTCTCTCAAGGTATAGAAAGTTTTGCTACTGGAAATTGTGCTTGCACAATTTTCCAAGGCAAAACTTTGTTGTGGCAAAACTTTGATGTGGTTTTGTAAATGATATCGGAGACTGAACGTTTGGGGTCATCTTTGGGGATGTGCTCTGAGTCGATGCGCTCTATGCTCCCGGGAACAATGCTCAGCGCGAGGTCCTTGTTGAAGTATGAATATATGAAGTCCCGGAATATCTGAGGATTTTCTGAAGGAACTGGTATGTGAGGTTGATCTGAATGTTGATATTATCGATCTGCGCGCAGGCCGAGCGGCGATAATTAATGCGATCCGTTCCGCAATGTCCGAATTTCCTCATCGCTCAGCCCCGTAATTCTCTGAACAGCCTCGGTCGACAACCCTTCCGAAAACATACTGCGAGCGTTTTTTCTCCGCTCCTCAATATGCCCCTCAGCGCGACCTGTTCGCAGTCCTTCCTGCCTGCCCTTTGTGATACCCTGCTCAAGACCTTCAATCCGACCTTTCAGAATACCTTTTTCCATTCCCTGTTCAAGACCCTCAATCCGGCCTTTCGCAATGCCTTCTCTGACGAAGGCGTTGGTAATATTATATGTCCGCATACTGTTTTCTCCTTCAGGATATACTTCCCTGTTAATTTTCTCAAACTGTTCATACAGTCCCAGATCTTTCAGATAGCCTAGCACACTCTCTGCCAGATCAGTAAAGTCTTGTGATGACAAACCGTTCAGGAGCTGCGCAATTTCTTTCAGCCCCTCAGCATCCATTTCATTATCTCGCATTATATACCACAACGCAGTCGATGTATATCGTTTTCCATCGAAACGCCATGCCAACTGATTCTTTGTCATTCGCCGCAGATCGCGCACAATGTACGATACTCTCGCCCTGACATCTACCGTGCCTTCAGTCATGGATTCTGAAGCAGCATTTCCATGCGAACTGTAAAATGTGAGTGGGAGGTTCCATTCATTTTTTCCATGGTAGAGCAGCAGTATATAGATAGCATCATTTTCATTGTACACATTGCTGTTTCTGAGGGCATATTGGTAGTCATCAATCTGTGTGAGAGCATGTTTATTCAGGTAGCTTTTGTGTTCAATAATAAATAGGGCCTTCCGGTCGGGGTCTGACAGGAAGGGGGCGCTGACAACGAGATCGCAGTGAAGGTTCTTTTTTCCCGCAATGTAGCTGGGGTTTTCAATGCGGATTTTGTCCATGTCCAGCTTGGTAAGAGTCGTATCCTCACAGAACAGCCGCAGCAGGTCGGGAATCATACGGGGGGTTCTGTAGTAGGCGATCTTAAAGGCTATGTCGTGGATGTGGCCTGTGCTCTGGGATGATTTTTTCATACATTTTCCTCCTATATCTATGACGGGTAAAATGTCATTCTTGACTATGTATTTTGAAAGAATTTGAAAAGAAATTGAAAGAATGTTGTGAATTTTTTTCGGGGAGTCGGGAATGGCGGGCTGATATGCTCTGTGTCGATATATTTTCCGCTCATACTATATAGACGGGTAAAATATGAATGGTGAATATGAGAAATTTTTTGAAAAAGTTTTATTATTTTGAGATATTACAAAGTTTTGCTACTGAAAATTGTGCTCTGCACAATTTTCAAATGAGGATTCTCTCATCCATATTCTTGATTCTCTCAAGGTATAGAAAGTTTTGCCACAGGCAAAACTTTGTTATATTCTTGATTCTCTCAAGATATAGAAAGTTTTGCTACTGGAAATTGTGCTTGCACAATTTTCCAAGGCAAAACTTTGGTGTGGCAAAACTTTGATGTGGTTTTGTAAATGATATCGGAGACTGAACGTTTGGGGTCATCTTTGGGGATGTGCTCTGAGTCGATGCGCTCTATGCTCCCGGGAACAATGCTCAGCGCGAGGTCCTTGTTGAAGTATGAATATATGAAGTCCCGGAATATCTGAGGATTCTCTGAAGGAACTGGTATGTGAGGTTGATCTGAATGTTGATATTATCCGATCTGCGCGCAGGCCGAGCGGCGATAATTAATGGGAACCTCTGGAAACTCGAAATTTTCATGATTCATTGCGTAAAACAACGTTGTTTTAAGCTCAATCATGCGGTCACTGGTTAATTTTTTCTGCCAGATATTAGGTTTCCAGATGTTCCCTAATGCGATCCGTTCCGCAATGTCCGAATTTCCTCATCGCTCAGCCCCGTAATTCTCTGAACAGCCTCTGTCGACAAGCCTTCCGAAAACATACTGCGAGCGTTTTTTCTCCGCTCCTCAATATGCCCCTCCGCGCGACCTTTCAGAATACCTTTCTCAATGCCCTCAGCCCTGCCCTTTGTGATACCCTGATCAAGACCTTCAATCCGGCCCTTCAGAACGCCTTTCTCCATGCCCTCAGCCCTGCCCTTTGTGATACCCTGCTCAAGACCCTCAATCCGGCCCTTCGCAATGCCTTCTCTGACGAAGGCGTTGGTAATATTATATGTCCGCATACTGTTTTCTCCTTCAGAATATAGTTCCCTGTCAATTTTCTCAAACTGTCCATACAGTCCCAAGTCCTTCAGGTACCCTAGCACACTCTCTGCCAGATCAGTAAAGTCTTGTGATGACAGACCGTTCAGGAGCTGCGCAATCTCTTTCAGCCCCTCAGCATCCATTTCACTGAAAATTGTGCTCTGCACAATTTTCAAATGAGGATTCTCTCATCTATACTCTTGATTCTCTCACGGTATAGAAAGTTTTTCCTAAAGGAAAAACTTTGTTATTATCTCGCATTATATACCACAACGCAGTCGATGTATATCGTTTTTCATCGGAACGCCATGCCAACTGCTCCTTTTTCATTCGCCTCAGATCGCGCACAATGTACGACACTCTCGCCCTGACATCCACCATGGATTCGGAGGTTGTCTTTTCATGAGAACTGTAAAATGTGAGTGGGAGGTTCCATTCCTTTTTTCCGTGGTAGAGCAGAAGTATATAGATAGCATCCCTTTCATTGTACACATTGCTGTTTCTGAGGGCATGCTGATAATTATCGATTTGAGTGAGAACGTGTTTGTGCTGGTAGCTTTTGTGTTCAATAATAAACAGAGATTTCCGCTCGGGGTCTGACAGGAAGGGGGCGCTGACAACGAGATCGCAGAGAAGGTTCTTTTTTCCTGCAATGTAGCTGGGGGTTTCAATGCGGATTTTGTCCAGATCCAGCTTGGCAAGCGTTGTATCCTCACAGAACAGCCGCAGCAGGTCGGGAACCATACGGGGGGTTCTGTAGTAGGCGATCTTAAAAGCAATATCATGGATATTGTATCCGGCATTACTCATACATACCTCCTGTTATATCTATAACGGGTAAAAAGTCATTTTTAACTATGTTTTTTGAAAGAATTTTGCAAAATTTGTGAATTTTTTTCGGGGAGTCGGGAATGGCGGGCTGATATGCTCTGTGTCGATATATTTTCCGCTCATACTATATAGACGGGTAAAATATGAACGGTGAATGATAAAATGAGAAAGTTTTTCAAAAAGTTTCTATTATTTTGAGATATTACAAATTTTTGCATTGGAAAATTGTGCTTGCACAATTTCCAGTAGCAAAACTTCTATAAAATAGGAGAATGCTAAGCACAAAGACAGCATTCCAAATGAGATATTAGCCTGATCCAGACTCATGGGCGAGCCGGATGCTTGGGCGAGCAGCGCTGAAGCGCCGACCAGCCTAGGAGACGCGGCCTCCCCAACCAGCAACAGTCGCATGGTGAGCAATCGAAAAAAGGCAGGAGCGGGTTCTCCGCTCCTGCCTGAGTTGAATTGCAACATTTCAATAGCCGCTGGGCTATGAAACTAAAACCATGTCGGCGGCGTTGTTACGCCAGAACCATTAAACATATTTGTTTTGTTTCCGGTATATTTGCCATTAGCATCAAGCGTCCAATGTTCCTTCCACTCCTCAAGATTCTGATTGAATGCGCTTGCGTTCAGGAACATAGCGTCCATAGTCGTTACCGAACTGACATCCCAGCCGGAAATGTCGCGATTGAATGCGCTTGTAAAATAGAATATATTGTTCATATTCGTTACCGAACTGACATCCTAGGCCGAGCGGCTCCAATTAATGCGATCCGTTCCGCACTGTCCGCATTTCCTCATCGCTCAGCCCGGTAATCCTCTGAACAGCCTCAGTTGACAAGCCTTCCGAAAACATACTGCGGGCCGTTTCTCGAATGCCTTCTTCACGGCCTGTCCGCAGTCCTTCCTGCCGACCTTTCAGAATGCCTTTCTCCATGCCTTGGTTGACAAACCAATCGCTCATCTGAACTTTTTTCATCATACGTCTTTCTCCTTCGGGATTTATTTCCCTGTTGATTTTTTCAAAGCGTGTATCCAGTTTCAAGGCCTTCATATAGAGCAGAAGGTTCGGGATCATCTCTCGGGAATTCTCTGCGGGAAGTTCCTTCAGATACTTCGCAACCTTCCGCAAGTCTTCATCGCCTGTCTTACTGACTTTCCGCATAATATAGCACAGAGCTCCCCCTGTCAACACAACTCCGTCTGACCCACGGGTAAACTCCTCCTCGCTCATCCTATTCAAATCGACCATAATAGGCCTATTGAGAACCTTTGGCCTCGCAAGGTATTTTTCCATCATTGTGTACAATTTTTCCGGTATGTGTGTATGTATATCTTGGGAACTGTGAAAACTGAGATTTCCTTCCCATAGTGCTTCGCCATGGTACCATAACACTCTCCTCTCCCTATAGTATCGTGCTTAGAAGAGTGTCCGTTAAATCGAAGCAAGATCATTCAGGATGTTACCGGGCTGAGCGATGAGGAAATGCGGACAGTGCGGAACGGGTCGCATTAATTGGGGACAGTCCAAAAGTTTCTTGTAATGGCATGACGAGTAAAATGGAGATGCTTCATAACCAGAGTATACCTATCTGGATCGTCCTCCCGATCGTCTGCGAGATCGTCCTCCCGAGTGCCCTCCGGCTCTGGATCGCGTTTCAGAATGCTTTCCCGATCGCGTTTCGGATCGCCCACCGGAATGTTTTCCTGATCGTTTTCGGGAGGATGTATGTTTATTTCCCTTTTTCTGTGTTCGCAATAGGGAGAGAATTTCGGGAGAAATACGGGAAAACCAGTCTCTGTTCAGCGGGCTGACACTGCGGGCAAAAGTACGGGTTGTCTTGACAATCTCACCGGCCACCAGAAAATCCGGAGCATCACGGAACATGGCTGATCCGGGATGAATTTCAATGCGTTCCGCCGTAAGGCTGTGGTAGGAGGTTCTGCCGGTGCGTATGCAGATAAATTGAATCAGGCCCTTTGCAATTGAGCACATAAATGCTGCCAATAATTCTCCGCGCAGCCAACCTGCTCCGGCGCGCCCGGCGGAACCAGCACTGTCGGAGCCGACACGCGCGCCCATTTCCTCGACAATTTCACTGAGCTGCTGTTTTACATTGACAATTTCGGACATGACCTGAAAGTCAAGATATGCTGTATCGCAGAACGCTTCACGTTTTTTTGCCGTCCTGAATTTCTGGAAGATATGGAGATAACTGACGAAATCGCCTGCGGGGTCATGGAAACGCCGGTGAGCCTCGCGGGCTGCGTTTTCTTCTCCATGAGGAAGACGGAGGGGGCTGTTGGTCGAAAGAAAGCAGACCGCAATAATTACCTCATTGAGAACCTCAGGATAATTCCGCATTGCTTCAACAATAATACGCGAATGACGGGGGATGAGGGGAAATATGGACATCTGCGCCCCGATACTGCTGAGCGATTTGTCGCTGTTCAAGGCATCCAAATGGATGAGGGTTCTCGTGGCGCTTTCTATGGCAGCCTTTCCGGGTGAGGAAATAAAATCAAAATTTTCAAAATTCCGAATTCTAAGACCGGCCATCCGCAGGACAACCTCCGACAAATCGGTACGGTAAATTTCTTCCTGCGTGAACGGTTCCTTAAGCGCGCCATGCCGATAGAGCCGGTAGCAATCGCCCGGCCCGGTTCGTCCTGCCCGTCCGCGCCGCTGGTCTGCCGATGCCTGCGAAATGTTTTTTTCAATGAGGCTGGAGGTATATGTTTGGGAATTATAATAGTTGATCTTTGCCAGGCCGGAATCGATAACGGTATGTATGCCATCGATGGTAATGCTTGTTTCGGCTATGTTGGTTGCGATAACGACCTTTATTTTGCCGGGCGGCGGAGGAAGAAAAACCCTATCTTGCTCCTCCTTACTCAGGCGGGCGTAGAGGGGAATAATGTAAAGGCGCCGATGAAAGGGCTCCGAGGAGAGGGCATGAACACAGTCCTTTATGAGTTTTTCTCCAGAAAGAAAAACGAGTATGTCTTTTCCGGCATGTTCATCGTTTTGATCTTCGGCGCTGCCGTTGGAGCCGCCATCGTAGTCGCTTATTTTTCCGGCAACAATACCAACGATACGCTCAATGAGCGATTCAGGATCCCCCGGGTTGCGGGGAGGAGCATATGTCATGTTAATGGGAAAGGTTTGGGTCTTAATGCGTACTATGGGGGCATTGTTGAAATAGCGTGAAAAAATTTCGGTTTTGATGGTGGCTGAGGAGATGATGATTTTCAGTTTTGGTCGATTTTCCAGAATCTGCTTCAGAAGTCCGAGAATAAAATCGATGTTCAGGCTGCGCTCATGAGCCTCATCAATCATGAGTACCGAATAATTACGCAGAATGGGGTCGGCTTTAATTTCCTGAAGGAGAATGCCATCGGTCATAATTTTTATGCGCGTGCGGGGGCTGGTAGTATCCGCGAAGCGAATTTTATACGCAGCCACATCAGCGGAACTCTGCGAAAATCCGCCGCCATCACCATCATCATCAGCGCCGCCGCCATCAGCGCTGGAAAATTGACGCTGAATATAGTCTGAAATTCCCACTGCCGCAATGCGCCGGGGTTGAGTAATGCCGATAATCCCATTCCGGTCATATCCCGCTTCATGAAGAATGATCGGCAGTTGGGTGGTTTTTCCGCTGCCGGTTGGGCTTTCAACAATAATTACCTGATGGGTTTTGAGAGTATGTAAGATATATTCCCGTTGCTGGTAAACCGGAAGTTGCTGTGATTTTATATACCCACGCACTTAAATGAGTGTCCGATAATCTGTGTGATCAGCTTCAACACTTTTGAAATACCTGAATGTTGCGACTGTGAGTTCGGAAGCAGCTTCTTCATCGCAAATAACGATGGCATGCCGATGAAGTTGGAGGCAGCTGGCAGTCTGGAGATGATTAACTCCATGTTCCACAATCTGCGCAAGAGCGCGGGCCTTGCTGTGTCCATTCACGAGCAGTACAACCTCCCGGGCATCCATAATTGTACCGACTCCTACGGTCAGCGCCATTGTGGGAACAGCATCAATAGTGTTGTCAAAGAAGCGGGAATTCGCGACTCGGGTATCGTGGGTAATTGTTTTTACACGGGTGCGGGAGCTGAGGCTGCTTCCCGGCTCATTGAATGCGATATGCCCATCGCTCCCAATACCTCCGAGAAAAAGGTCTATTCCTCCGGCTTGCTGAATGGCTTTCTCATAGTTTTCACATTCCGCTTCTAAATCATCTGCCGTACCGTCGGGAATATGAGTATTTTCCATTTTTATGTCAATATGAGAAAAAAAATGTTCCCTCATGAATCTATGATAACTCTGCGGGTGTTCATGGCTGAGACCAACATACTCATCCATATTGAAGGTGCTGACATTCTGAAAACTTATAAGTCCCTTATTATGGAAATTGATGAGAGCCGTATAGGTTCCGAGAGGAGAAGAGCCTGTGGGCAATCCGAGTACAAAGGGGCGGTCAGCAGTATGCTGCCGTATTTTTCTCATAATATATGCGGCCGCCCAGAGCCCCATATTTTCATAGCTGTCCTGTATTATTATTCGCATTATATGCTCCTTCTCCCTGCTATCGGTTTTCCCGTTGCGGTTCGTTTTCGTTGTAGTTCGTTTTTTTTGAATTCGCCGTCAATTATAGTTGCAATGCATTCAAAATTCTCGTTGAACACTGCTATATCTGCTCTTCGGCCAGGGAACAGATCGCCCAGTATGTGGTCGCGGTTCAGAATAGCTGCGGGGGTATGGGTTGCCATGAGTAAGGCATTAGTTACGGATATTCCGCATTCTACTATTTTGGCAACACCCTTATTGAGGGTGAGGGAGGATCCGGCCATTACATTGTCGCGTGTGCGGAAAAAGACATTGTTCTCATGGAGATACACTTCTTCATTGTTTGCAAGCAGGCAGCCTTCTGTCTGTCCGGCAGGACGGATGGAATCGGTAACAAGGCATATTTTGTCTGCTGCCTTTTCCCTGAGCAGCAGTTTGATAATTGCCGGGTGCACGTGTTCCCCATCGGCAATGAGTTCGCAGGTCATTTCCGGGTGAACAAGAATGGCGCCGACCATGCCCGGATCCCTGTGCAGCATTTCACGCATGGCGTTAAAAAAGTGAGTTGAATGAGTAATACCGGCTTCCATACCTTCACGCATTTGTTCATATGTGGCGTCTGAATGCCCTGCCTGCAGTACGATGTTTTTTTTCGTGCAGTACAGCGCAAGCTCGCGCATATTCTTCAGCTCCGGCGCCACTGTCATGTTCGTGATATTGTCTCCTGCAGCCTCTACATAACGGTCCATGAGATCAATATCAACCTTTTTCATGTATTCAGCGAGCTGCGCCCCCCGCTTTTTGGGGTTAATAAAGGGTCCTTCTAAATGCATCCCGAGAATATGCGCACCCTTCTCCTTTCCCATCGCTTCTCTCACAGCATGAATGGAGGCAAAAAAATCTTCGTCCTTTTGAGGATAGATAGTAGGGCAAAATGCGGTTACTCCGTAGTCGACAAGGGCATCGCTCATACATGTAATTGCTTCCACGCTATGATCGCTTGTTCCATGTCCATGAAGGCCATGGATATGAGTATCAATAAGTCCGGGGCTCAGGTATGCGCCGCCAAGATCGTATAATTCAGTTCCATGAGGAAATTGTTTCTGCTCAAAGCGCTTTTTTGAGAAAACATCGGAGATGTATCCATCTTCTATACGTATTGCACTCTGATCCAACCGGGTTATTCCGGTAAATATTGTCGCGTTATATAAAACCATATGATATTGATAAAACTTTCTTTATGTATGTTGACTCTATAATTTCTGCGGAGTTTTGTCAATTCATATGGTGCGGTTTTTTTCGGGGACGCTCTCGGGTTGCCATATCGTAGGCATAAATTCTGTTACTTTTATCATCCGCCACCCACATGGTTGTTCCATTCGACCAGATGCCGACTGGATTATCGGGAAGACTGGCGAAATCAATTTTTGATGTATCCCGTTCTCCGCTATTCAACGTATAGGCTGCAATTACTTCACGGTCAATATCCATCACCCACATTGTTACTCCATCCGACCAGATGCGCCAAGGATTATGCTCCGCGGTAAAACTTCCATCGGTGGCTGTCCCGTCATTTATATCATAGGCCTCAATGGGTAGTGTAGAAGTAACTTGTCCTACCCACATCGTTGTGCCATTCGACCAGATCGCCGTGAGAGCTAGGAATGTGCCGGATGCGGGGATGATTTTTGTAGCATCGTTTTCTTTGGTAATCATGTTATAGGCATAGATTATTCTATCGCCGGAATCTATTACCCACATTGTTGTTCCATTTGACCAGATGTCTCCGGGGTTACTATTCCCATCATCAGTAGCATCCATAGGATCTCCGGTATAAAGCGTGTTAAAATCTTTGGCCTCGTCGCGTTCCTTCGTAATCATGTTGTAGGCATAGATTTTTTTATCTACACTATCCGATACCCACATTGTTGTTCCATCCGACCAGATACCATAAGGTTCAGTATTCACGGCGGCAAGTATGAAATCGTCTCGGTGATCCCCTGCGGCAGTATATCCGTCTTTCGCATAACCATATCGGTCGTAGATCATGCCGGTTGCCCTGTTAATGCCCTCAGCATTAAAGCCGTTTTTGTCGTAGCCGTTTATGTCGTAACCAGCCGGGTTATATATCTCGCCCGTTTCGCGGTGCCGGGCTTCAGTGTCAAAGCCAGCCGCGTTAAAACCGTCTTTGTCATAGCCATTCGAGTCGTAGCCGTCTTTGTCATAGCCGTCTTCGTCATAACCGTTTCCTGCATAACCGTCTTTATCATAACCGTCTTTGTCGTAGCCGTTTCCTGCGTAGCCGTCTTTGTCGTAGCCATTCGAGTTGTAGCCGTCTTTGTCATAACCATTCGGGTCGTAGCGCGTGCCGGTCTCCTGATGAATGCCTGCGTCATTAAAGCCGTTTGCATCATACATTTCGCAGGCAACGAGAAGTACCCCCGCGATAAAAAGCCCTATCCCTATGAGCGCATAGTGTCCTGATTTCATACAATCACCTCCATAAAATCTTACTCATAGTATAACAGAAAGTTTTGCATTCTGCAAAACTTTATCAATGCAAAAGTTTCTATATAGTATATTAACGAGTAAAACGATTGTCAATATATTGTCTGCAGAGGTCAATTGCCGTTTCAATACTAATGTGTTCCCTGCTTTCTCTGTTTATGAGATCCCGGTAGTTAAGCAGATTTTCGGCAATTTCTGTTTCACCTGCAATAATTCCGAGGGGAATGTGTTTTTTTTCCGCATAGGCGAATTGCTGCGCCAACTTACGCTGAACCGGATATATCTCTGTGTTGAGGCCTGCTTTTCGAAATTGGCGGGCAAGGGCAGTGTACCAAGCGAGGTGCTGTTCGCCCAACATACATATGAGCACATCCGCTGAACGGGCGCCAAAAAATGCCTGAGCCGCAATCCCACTTCCGGCATCGGACTTTGCGGACAGTTCGCCCATCGCTGCGATGAGCCGGTCAAGACCGATAGAGCTCCCCACACCGGGAAGAGGAGTTTTTGTGTATAATGATGCCAGATCATTGTAACGTCCGCCTGAACAGACCGAACCGATCTCCGGCAGATCCGTAAGAAATGTTTCATACACAATGCCGGTATAATAGTCCAGCCCGCGGGTAATTGATGGGTCAATGAGAATGTGCTGTGCGAGCGCGCCGTTGCCGCCCGCGTCCGCGCTTTCTTTGGCGCCGCCGCCCGCGTCCGCTCCGCCCGCGCTTTCAGCGTCTTCTTTGGCAAGTTTCAGAATGCTGCGCATTCGCAGGCTGTCATCCGATTCACCGCCCGATAATTCTTCCATGCGGGCAAGAGTCCGTTCATTCCCGTCCGCGCCAGCAGCGCCCTGCCCAGTCGCTCCCGCGTCCGCGCCGCCCGAGTCCGCGCCGCCCGAGTCCGCGCCGCCCGAGTCCGCGCCGCCCCCACCAGCAACAGCGCCCCCGGCAGCAACAGCGCCCCCTGCAGCGCCTGCATCAGCCTGAATAAACTCAAGAATTTCAGCGGCAGCCTTTGTGTTTGTAATTGCGCTTAACAGTTCCCGTGTCTTATCCGCTCCAATTTTTGCCAGCTTATCCACTGCCCTGAGCACCCCGGCATGATCATCCGCATCAATTTTTTTCAGGAAACGGTTAAACATTCCCCGGTGGCTTATGCGGAAATGCGCCCTCCGCAGCCCCAATGCGCGAAACGATTCATACATGAGCTGAAGAATCTCAAAATCGGCTGCCGCGCTGTCGGCACCGACAATATCAAAATCGCACTGAATAAATTCACGATACCTGCCCCGCTGAGGATTCTCGCCCCGAAAAACCTTGGCAAAATGATACCGGCGAAAGGGCAGGTAAAGCTCATTCAGGTGCAGCGCCATATAACGGGCAAGCGGAACGGTAAGATCAAAACGCATGGCAATGTCGCGCCTGCCGCGGTCTTCAAAGCGGTATATTTGCTTGTCGGTTTCGCCTCCGCCCTTACCGAGGAGAACCTCGCTGTACTCAAGAATTGGCGTGTCGATGGGCACAAAGCCAAATCTCCGGCAGGTATCTTCGAGCGCGCGCAAAATCTGATGCCTGAAAAGCTCCTGATCAGGCAGCATATCTCTGAAACCCTTCAGGATTTGGGGGGTAATTATCATGAATTGGAGTCTACCGGAAGCCCGACTATTTGTACAGATGAGAAATTTTTGATTTTTGCAAAAAATTTCTCATTTTATCATTCAGCATTCATATTTATCCCGTTATATAGGTAGGAACTTTTGTATAAAGCACAATTTTCCAATAATATGATAGAAACTTTTGCATTGATAAAGTTTGGATCATGAAATGGTTTATGAAAAACACATAAGGGGGAGAGGCAGATGAACAATGAGTGTATTCTATTGAATGAAGATACGTATGAAGCGCTCAAAAAGATAGAAGATAAGAGGTTTGATTTAGTTATAACATCACCTCCGTATAATGTCGGTAAAGAATATGAAACAAAAAAATCCATTGAGGAATATTTAAAGTCTCACAAAAGAGTTATACGTGAACTTGTTCGTGTTGTCAGTGATAAAGGACATATTTGCTGGCAAGTAGGAAACTATGTAGAAAAGGGTGAAGTTTTTCCGCTGGATATATTCTATTATCAGATTTTCAAAGAATTTAATGTGAAATTGAGAAATAGAATTATCTGGACATTCGGACATGGACTTCACGCATCAAAGAGATTTTCAGGAAGATACGAAACAATTTTATGGTTTTCTAAAAATGATAATTATATATTCAATTTAGATTCTGTGAGAGTTCCATCAAAATATCCTGGCAAGAGACACTATAAAGGTGAGAAAAAAGGGCAGTTGTCAGGAAATCCCTTAGGAAAAAATCCTTCTGATATGTGGCATATTATAGAAAAGGATTGGACGAATGAAATATGGAACATTCCTAATGTAAAATTTAATCATCCGGAAAAAACGGAACATCCCTGTCAGTACCCTGTTGAATTAGTAGAACGCTGTATTCTCGCTTTGACACATAAGGACAGTTGGATTTTAGACCCCTATTCCGGTGTCGGTTCTACTGTTATAGCAGGTCTGAAAAATGGAAGAAATGTCATAGGAATTGATAAGGAAAAGAAATATACTGAAATAACGAATGAAAGAATTACCCGTTTAGAACAAGGTACACTAAAATTGCGTCCAATAACCAAGAACGTGTATCAACCAACAGGAGCTGAAAAAATTTCCCGGTATCCGGAAGAGTGGAGACAAGATATAAAAGATGAAAATAAGCCCGTGTGAGGGTTTTTTGTGTAGTGGCTTGAAAAAAGAGCACCCCTTCCCGTAAAGTATTAAAAAAACCTTACACCAAACGGGAGGGAAAGGTGCTCAGAGAGGATTTTATCATAGAAATATTCTGTATGATAAGTGATTGGATGAAAATGAATAAAAATAGTATGGAACGGTTGCGATCACGCGGGCCGAAACCAAAACTTGGCGATGATGAGGTGTTAACCATGGGAATTGTTGGTGAGTTTTTCGGTATTGATACCGACAAAGGTATTCATCGGTATTTTGTCGAGCATTGGAGAACTCTCTTTCCACATATTGGACATCGGACGGCCTATGTCCGTCAATCAGCGCATCTCTGGGGGATTAAACAGGAACTTCACAAATACATCACGCAAACATTGATCTCACAGAGTGCTCCGGTCTATTGCGTTGACGGATTTCCTCTGCCCCTGTGTAATTTCCGCAGAGCGAATCGTTGCAGACTATTCAAAGGTCAGGCATCGTATGGATTTTGCGCGGCAAAAAACATGCATTATTATGGGTTTAAGGGACATATTCTGATAACCGCCGATGGGCTGATTATCGACTATACTCTTACCCCTGCGAATGTCGATGAGAGAGAAGCGGCGGAAGATTTCTGTAACAGTATGCAGGGAATACTTTTAGGCGATAAGGGATACATTGGCAAAGCGCCGTTCTTTGCGGAACACAATATCGCACTTGAAACACCCGTGAGAAAAAATATGAAACAGATACACAGCCCTGAGCAGATGAGCTGGATGATGAATACCCGAAGAATAATTGAAACGGTTATCAGCCAGTTATCAGAACGATTTCATATTCAAAAAATACGGGCGCGGGATATATGGCATTTCACATCCCGATTATGGAGAAAACTCCTCGCTCACACTATGGCAGTGTATTTGTGTAAAAAGCATTGCAATTCATGGTTAGAATTTAGACATTTATGCGGTTAAAACCCTCACACGGGCTAAAATAGAGAAAACATACTCACACCTAAACGGTGAATAATTTCTGTTAGTTCATAAAAAGAAACTGTATGATGAACTTATGGAAGTTATTTCCTTAGTTAGTGCAAAAAAATGTAGAACAAAAACCAGTAAGGAAATAAAGAGAAGGGGTCAAAAATTATATAGCCCCATCAGTTTGAATAAAGAGTTTAACCGATTGTTTCGTGAAAGAAAATGGTACGAAGACAGATACAACTATCAGATAACTCTTAATCGGGAATTGATTGAGCAATCAATTCTCATGTCTTCAAAGGAACAAAAGGAATTTCTTGAAAGTAAGGGTGAGACGCCAATCTATTCCTATAATCAAACAGATTTTGTAAAAGATAAATTAGCAGTAGAGGTTCAGTTCGGAAAGTATGCCTTTGTCGCATTTGATTTATTTGTAAAACATATGCTGTTCTATTCCGGTAATAAAATTGATGTAGGAATAGAAATACTTCCCACAAAAGAGATGACGAAGAAAATGTCATCCGGCATAGGATATTTTGAAGGTGAAGTATATAACCTCATGCGGCAAGGGAGAACAAGTCCGCCTGTTCCCCTGTTCATAATCGGTATTGAACCCTGAAATTATTCATATTTCAAGAAAAACCTCACACGGAGCATTGTTCCGGGGAGCATTGAGGATGATGCAAAGAAATTATGTGCTGAGCATTCTCATAGTATCTGCAGGGAATTCACCGAGTTGCCCCGGCGGATTCAGGGCGTTGATAAATCCAATGAGCCAGCCGGGCTTTATATCGCGCCAGTGTAATGTCCGGGGATGGAGCAGCCCGTCCTGAATGAGCCGTTCCCGGCGGCAGCCTGCGAGGAGATAAGTATTTGGCGTGAGCAGGATATTGTCCGGGCTTCGCAGATACACATTCGTAAAGGTGCCATCGCTGAGAAAACCGTTTTTCGTTATGATGATCTCATCGCAGCGGGGAAAGCGCTTTCTCAGGTCATCAAAGACCCTCCGGTCGGCATATTTCAGCGGGTAGCATGCGGTGGGAATGTCGATTATGCCGATTGTTTTCAGTGTGCGGGGAGTAAATGGCTCGGCTGTTATGGATGATATTTTCCCGTTCCCCTCGTAGATCATACGGCACCGCCATGTATGTTGCTCCGGCGGAATCGTCATGCCTGCCTGAGCGGCGGCCTGAGCCCGAGGCATGGCAGTATCCACGGATGCTATCAGCAGCTGAGCAAAGTCCTGAATTGTACGCGGCGATTTTTCTGCGCGGCGATTGGAAGGCGGGGTTGCGCTGCGATGATGGCGGTTAGCACCGCGATCTGGCGATTCTGCGCGATTCACGGTTGAGAGATAGCGCGCATAGTGTTCCTCCAACAAGGGAATGTGCTCATTTCCCTGAACAAGAATGGTTTCAATAAACTTTTGCATTGATAAGGTTTTTCCGGTAACATCCTTCCCGGGCGAATCCGGTATCATAGGGTTGTCCTTTCGGGTGTTAGTATAAGCCATTTTAGCTTAACATTATGCGTCAAACGGTTTCTGCAATATTCATGAAAACTTTTTCTTTCTGATGTGTTTGTATTGATTTTTATAACCGCATATATGTATATTTAAGCAAGTTATCATAACTCATCCCTTTTCCAATTTTAGAAAAAAAAGGAGAAGTAGTTATGAATGACGTTACTTTAACGTTATTGCTACTAATTATACTAGTAGTGGTAATGAAAATATGAATCTATGCCTTGAGCATGATAATTGATTGAAAGCATGCTCCAATGCATGCAGAAACTTAGAAAACTTTTGCTCCATGCAAAGGTAACACCACAGATAATATAAAGATAATTTTTTCCAATACTACAAATGAAATGAAGAGAAGGTTTTGCATTTTACAAACCTTTCTACAAAATGAGAGAATGCAAAGCAATGAGCATTCGTGAATATTGATTTAATAAGTTTTGCCTATTGTTGGCAAACAAGATGACAAATCCGCCTTCCTTCAAGATGGCGGATTTTTTAATCCTCAGCCTTTAGTCCGTGGAGTGATTCATGCCCTACAAAGTGTGGAGTACTGGTATTGCTCCCAGTACATAAAAATGCCCTCGGAATGTCTCAGGAGGTTTTCACTTCGGTTTGTTTTCCGTTCAGTCCTCTATTTCTGATTGTACTGTGCCATATTCGTTTTAACATTCTACAGAAACACCTTCTGTAACAATCTGGGTGTAATGCATTTGTAACCGATACTTTCGCCCATCCTCCTTCTCATGCCATACTACTGATACCATGTCGCCACTTATATTTTCTATCTTACATGGCCTAAATCCGATTGTTGGAATACATAAATTTATACAATCACCCAGTTCTTCTTTTGCCTTAAGATACACAATAAACGCTTTTTTCATAATTTTCTCCTATAAAAGGTCAATTATTATACATAAAGGGAAGCTCTGGAAACACGGGTATTTCACACTGCATAGCGGAAATAGCGTTTTTTTAAGCTCCACTGTGCTATAGTATCGTCAAAAAATTCGTTTGTGTCAAGCACTTTTTCTCTTTTGTGTGGGATATAAACCTTTGAGCTGACCCCTCCTCCCCAGTGTAAAACGAAGGTTATTCGTATACACTGGGGGTTGTATAAAACATAAAAGGAGGGAAACAGTGAACAGCAGTATCACATATTCTCAGTATCATCTCAAGTCTCGGAAGTATCAGGCGGCTTCGATGTATGATTGGCGGTTGCGGATGGTTCGGTATGCCCAAGAGCATTCGATCAAGGCGGCGGTTAGAGAGTTCGAGGTGTCGCGCAACACGGTGCGGAGGTGGGTTCGGCGCTTTGAAATCCGGCGAGGGTCTTGAAGACAAGAAGCGGGGCACGACCAATCATCCGATGAAGATGAAATTCGGGCACCGGTGTCATCTGGAGAGTCTTGTCCAGACCAAGGTGCAGAATCACAACAAAATCATTGGAACTCAGGTGCAAAAGCAGTTGCAGACGGAAGTTGGCGGGAAGTACAGCCTGCCGACGATTATCAAGACGCTAAAGCAGATAGGGGCGCGGAAAACAAAGAAGCCGAAGGCGCTACCCAAGAGAGATTTGCGGGAGGTAACCGACAGGATGAAGTTTGGCGAGTGCATTCAGATTGATATCAAGTATCTGACGGACATTCCCGCTATGCGGTTTTCTCAGAAGTGTTTAGACGTTCCGAAGTACCAGATAACTGCCCGGGATCGGGCGACAGGGGCTCTGTGGTACGCCTTTGCCAATGAGAAGAGCAGTATGGTAACAACCTTGTTCGCCGAGTACCTGCTGGAGCACCTGCGGAATCATGACGGAGACCTTGCCAAGGACATAACGGTTCAGACCGATAACGGGGCAGAGTTCACCGTTCGACATCTGAGCAAAACCCGAACATCGGGGTTTGAGCAGGCGCTCATACAGGCGGGTGTCGAGTATCGGCGTATTCCGCCCGGGCATTGCACATGGAACAGTTCTGTCGAGTCCTCGCACCGGCTCATTGAGGATGAGTTCTACAGTCAGGTGATGAATCCAAAGCTCAATGAGTTTCTTAAGGAAGCCGAGGAGTATCAGATAGATTTCAATTACCGGCGGTTCAACACCTACCGCAAAGGGACTCCGCTGGATCTTTTGAGGCAGCGGAATACCGATGTGGATAGTGATATTCTCCGGCTCAAGCCGATCATAATGGAGCAACGGCTCACACGACCGACGCTTGAGCGATGGAGGGCTTGGCACTCGGAAGAAATGATCGCATAATAGGTCAAAGTGGGGTCTGTTCAAACCTTAATATCCCAAGATAATAAATTTACTATCCTTCTTTTTGTTTTCATTCTTTCTGTATAAATGATAGTGGCGGGTTCTGTCAAACGGTCAATGTGGCGCGCTTATGGTTTATTTTCCACTGTGGCGTCAAAAAGGACTTGAAATTATTCAATTATAGTATGATATTATAAGCATGGAAACTCTTAGCATTATCCAGCTCATGTTCGCATTTGGAGTTTTTACACTGCTGAACATAGTAATTGCTCTTATTATACGGCCGTCTCAAAAGCAGTTTGATGAAACCCGGGCGGAAAACAGGGAATCCATACAGGAATTGAAAACAGAAAACCGAGAATTCAGGGAAACAATACAGGAATCTCTGAAGCTGTCTCAAAAGCAGTTTGATGAAACCCGGGCGGAAAACAGGGAATCCATACAGGAATTGAAAACAGAAAACCGAGAATTCAGGGAAACAATACAGGAATCTCTGAAGCTGTCTCAAAAGCAGTTTGACGATTTCAAAACAGAAACCAGAGAATCCATACAGGAATTTAAAACAGACACCAGAGAATCCATACAGGAATTTAAAACAGAAACCAAAGAATCCATACAGGAATCTCAAAAGCAGTTTGATGATTTCAAAACAGAAACCAGAGAATCCATACAGGAAATAAAAGGGGAAATGCGCGATCTAAAGGCCGACAACCGAGACATTAAACGTGGTCTGGATCATCTTATAGAAACTTTTGCATAGGAAAATTGCGCTTGCGCAATTTCCAGTAGCAAAAGTTTCCAATGAGGATTCTCTCATTCATATTCTTGATTCTCCCAAGGTATGGAGAGTTTTGCCTCCGGCAAAACTTTGTCATGTTTTCATTAATTGCCCGTACTGACCATGAGCTTCAACTTTCGGGAGAAATTCACCATCCGCCGAAGAAAAAATCAGAAAGGGTATCCGGGTAAATAAAACAACAATTATAGAAACTTTTGCATTGGAAAATTGTGCTTGCACAATTTCCAGTAGCCAAAATTTCTCCCTGAATGAGACGAAACATTAACCGCCGCCCCGTATGTGTGGGAATACTGGCAGGGAAATTTTGTTCTTGAGTTCTTCATACTCCTCTTTCTCATTGCTGTACACTGTTATGCCGCCGCCGCTTCGGAAAAAATAACGCAGGGGCTGCCGCGCCCCGAGCTGTTGCCGCGCATCTGCTTGTGCTACCCCGGGCTGCCGCGCATCTGCTTGTGCTGCCCCGAGCTGTTGCCGCGCATCTGCTTGTGCTGCCCCGGGCTGTTGCCGCGCATCTGCTTGCACTGCCTCGGGCTGCAGCCCCCCAAGCTGCTGCCGCGCCTCAATAAAACGGATAAGGACAGTCGATTCCAGTTCTTTTCCATCAAATATACCGGCAACACCGCAGTAGTAGTTTCGGGGAGCAAGCAGGGAATCGGTGGTTATTTTTGCTTCGGCATCTCTGATAATACGGCAGGTTTCACGTTTCGGCGCGCCGCTTACTGAGCCGGCAGGGAGAAGTTCCGCAAATATATCACCGATATGATCTTTCCAGTTAGGGGGAAGGTCGGCACGTATGCGGCTCGATACCTGCAGAAGTTTTTTTCCGTACAATTGAATAAGGCTCACTGCGCGGAATTCTTCAACCGCTATGTTGCTGCCGACCCTGCCGAGATCATTACGAAGAAGATCGACAACGGTAATGTGTTCGGCATGCTCTTTTTCATTATTCAGAAGCGCACGTTTTGCATCATCTACAGTACCGCCCCCGGTAAACACGGCGCTCCCCTTTATCGGGAAGGTATAGATTTTATTTCGGAAAGTACGCACAAATGTCTCAGGGCTGAAAACCAGTATCTCCGTGGGCAGCCGAATGTCTTTTGGAGCTTCGGAAGATTTTGTGAGCAGATGGGGCTTCATCCACAGCACATATGGGGCATTGAGAAAGGGCAGATACTGCCGCAACGGCGATGCCCGATCAGCCGAGCCCGCGCCATCCGTTGCGCCCGCATCCAGATAATTGAGGGAGAGCTCGGTGGGGCAGGTCAAATTTGCAAGAACAGAGTTTCCCCTTCGTTGCTCATCCTGCACATGGGCAAATCCCTTCGAATAATTCAGGCTTGATACAAATGAAGGATTTAGGGTAATGTTTCTGTTCAGACTGTGTGAACAGAAATTGCCATGATCCCTGAAGCGGAAACAGATTGAATTGCTGTCAATTTCACTCAGGGGCTGCACGACAGGATGCTGCATTTCAAAATCGATGACAAAGAAAAAGGATTTTCTCTGTCTGCCGAGATGGTTCATTTCTGCGATCCATGTATCATTCATAGCATCAGATATGTCCGGGATCATGAAGTCTGAAAAATAACACAAACTTTTCCCTTGCTGCAAGGGGTTCGCGGAGCATATGTGCTGACACGCTATACGACTTCAAAGAATGGACGGCCGGTGAAACAGGCGGAAATATATACTCAAAAAGAGCACGGCATAGGCTCGTCTCAGCTCGATGCCGATGCGGTCAAGGTCATTCTCCGCCTGCAGAATGCCGGCTACGAAGCCTATATTGTCGGCGGAGCTGTACGGGATATGCTGCTGCAGAAAATTCCGAAAGATTTTGATATTGCCACGAACGCCAGACCTTCCCGCATACGAAAGATCTTTCGAAATTCACGCATCATCGGTAAGCGTTTCCGGCTCGCCCATATTTTGTTCCATGGCGGTAAAATTATTGAGGTAAGTACCTTCCGCAGCGATCAAAACAATGCTTTCGGGAGTATTGAGGATGATGTTCACCGGCGCGATTTTTCCGTAAACGCGCTCTATTACGATCCTGTCCGCCGCCAGCTTCTGGACTTTGTTCATGGCCTGAAAGATTTACGGAAGGGACGCCTCCGCGCAGTTATTCCGCTGAATACAATTTTTGTTGAAGATTCAGTAAGAATTATTCGGGCTGTTAAGTACATGGTAAAGGCCAATTTGAAGGCCGATTTTCTGCTCAGCCAGCGTATTAAGCGCCAGAGCTGCCTATTGGAACAGGCCTCCAGTTCCCGAATTACTGAGGAAATATACAAAATTCTTGAAAGCGGCTATGCAATGTCGACTTTTGCCCTATTGTTCAGCTTCACAAGCATGAACTACATTCTCCCCGGGCTTTATAAGCCGCTCAAGCGAAATGAAAAGGGGGAAGGTCAGTTTCTGGATGATCTTGCCCGTCTGGACTCAATTTCGGAAAAAATCTCCGACCGCTCCGACCTCCTCTACTATCTCATCCGAAATTTTTTCATGAACCTTGCGCCATGGTCTCAAAATGATCGGCTCCATTTTCCCGATGTCGTTTTTGACCTCAAGAAAACATTACAACCAATGGTTCCGGCAAATAAAGATATTGAAACTGCGGTAGCGGTACTCCTTCAGGAGCGGGGGCAGGGACCTGTCCATCGGAGGAGCCGTAGTAGCCACAGAAGGAGAAAACGGCGCAAAAAACATGCGCCGCAGTCTCGCTGAATGTAATCAATCATGCTGAACGTAATCAGATATCAAATATCCGCTATCTGATTACGAACAGCCTCAATTTTTTCCATAAAATTCCCGGCATCAAGCTGAAGAGATACATCGAAGTGTTCATTGGCCTGATCATAGTTTTCACTGGCAAAGGCGTTCAGACCGAGGGCATAGTACACAAGCGCATCGTTCTGACCCTTCTGAATGGCCGTGGTATAATTCTCATCGGCCAATTCATAATTGCCCAGATCATAATTGATGAGGCCAAAATAATAATAGGGAATGTAGCTTTCATCGTTACGCTCAATGGCCTGGAGCAGAAAATTGGCGGCCTCATCCAACTGCCCGCTTTCATAGCGTTCTATGCCGGCTTCAATGAGTTCCGCATAGGTTCTGAGGGAACCAAGATAGGCATACATATCGCTGAGAAATTCTTCGGTATTAATCCATTGGAAGGTTTTTTTGTATGCTCTCCATGAGTTTGTCTGGAGATCAGCTTCGGTATCCAAGCTGTTGAGCGCCTCCCAGATCATCCGGTTGTGATCTCTGTTGTCGGTGTTCAGGAGATAATGCACAATTCCCCAACTCTGCGGATAAAAGGTATTGATATTTTCCCGGGCATATTCAACATCGCTGGAAAGGAAGTCGGGTATGTTGAGGGGATTCATGCGCAGATCGCTGGGGAACAGGGTTCTGAAGGTTTCAAGCCATGTCAGGTTTTCATGAAAGGTGAGTTCACCGTTTTGAAACTGTAATTTTTCGAAATATGCCGCGAAGCCTTCACGCAGCCACAGTGGAGGGTTTTGTATGAAGGCGCGGAAGAACTGCACAAAGACTTGCTGGGTAAAATTCTGATCAATGTTATTGCTGCGTATCATTGATCCCACTATTTCCGAGCGCTGCGCAGAACTGCTGTGAAGATACACAGCATCATCCCGATGTTCATCAATAATTTCGGCAAGATATTCGTTAAAACCTCTGTCATTATCGAATATTCGAACTCTCAGGGGCTGTTCAAGCGCATGAGGAGAAAAACGGAAGAAATTAGCGAAGAATTCCATGTATGTATCGAGTATTGTGCCTATCTCCTGAGCATTTTTCAGGCTGATGTATGATCGGACACGGTAATAATTACTCTCATAGTCGAAAAAATCCGGCTGTTCTGCACCATGAGCACATACCATTGTACCGATAATTAAAAAAACAACAACAAAAAACAGTAGTAATGATCGCATAATTACGTTCTCCTAAGTACTATTATCGGCAGATTTTGCATTAATAAAGTTTTTCCTTTAGGAAAAACTTTCCATACCTTGAAAGAACCCTCATTGGAAAATTGTGCAGAGCACAATTTTCAGTAGCAAAAGTTTCCAAGACAAAAATTATAGCATACGCGGATAAAGGTCAAGGTTCTTTAATAATGCTCCCGTATGTAATTGAAAGCCTTCTCAAAGAGTTTCTCGTCTTTATGGAGCCGGCACTTGTGAAGCGCTTGCCGGAGCACCTTCTGAATTTCCCTTTGTCCGACATGCGTGTTCTGCCAGCCATCGAAGCGGGTGACCTGAACTATATTGTCTATATTTTCAACCACAGTGGCGATGATCTGCGGGGTGGTGTCGGTTCTGAACTCAAGGAATATTTCGGTCAGGGCATGTTTGTCATCTGAAACAACTTCTTTGTGGGTCTCGTTCTCAAGGCGAACAATAGTGCGGGCAGCGTCAAGAAGTCTCTTTAGCCAATCGATACCGCTCAATACGCCCGCTTCATATTCATTCTTAAGACGTTCAAGGCGCCTCCCCAACTCTTCAAAGCGCGGATCATTCACTGAACGAATTTTTGCCATAATGGACAAATTCAGTTTTTTTGCCCTTCTTTTTTGCTCATTCTCGGTCAGTTCAAGTGAGGCCTGCGCATCTATAATGAGCCCATCAATATCATTTCGAATTCGATCAATTTCAGTGTTCTCATTGATCAGTTTGATGGTTTCCGGCCCAAGCGATGCCCAAAGCAGGGCGCCCAATCCGCCGACAGGCCGTACTGACTCATAGACCTGCGCCAGCCAACGATAGTCCTTTCGGAAGGGAGCCAAATAGGAATCGGGAGAAATGGCTTCCCAAAAGTGTTTCGCGACATTGAACTGCGCCGCAAAGGCATCCTTTTTTTCATTGCCGACCAAACAATCCTGCGCCGCAATGAGCCCTTCATAGCCTTCAATGCTCCGATCCACTCCCGGGAAATACTCCAGACACTTTTCAATGGCTTCGGGGAACAGCGTTTTAAATGTCTCAATACTCTCCACCACACCTTCAATTTCTTTCGGATCGTAGTTCAGCGCCTGAGCGATATTTTCAAACACTCCAAGGTAATCGATAATGAGGCCCCGGTTCTTGCTCGCATTGTATGGACGATTTGTTCGGCATATTGCCTGAAGCAGAACATGATCGCGAAGGGGTTTGTCCAAATACATGCAGGAGCAGATCGGCGCGTCAAAACCGGTAAGGAGTTTTGCCGTAACAACAAGTATCTTCAAAGGATCGGAGGCATCGCGATAAGAATTGAGGACGCGCTCCTGAACTTCAGGGCTGGCGTCAATTCTCTGCCAGCGTTTGAAATCTTCTTTTTCGACAGGGAGTCCGAGGTCCTGCCATGTACGCCAGTCGGGCGCCATTTTTTTCGGTTTGCCGTTTTCATCGGTTTCTTTCTCAATGGCGCCCCCCGATATGCTCATGACCGCTTCAACAGCATGTTTGCCAAGGCGCTCGCGGAGAAGATAATACATCTGTACCACCGCATCTCGGTCATACACGACGACAATGCCCTTAAATCGCTTCGGTTCCACATGGGTTCTGAAATGTTCCGCAATGTCATCGGCAATGGCAGCAATACGTTTGGGAGCCTTCAACAGGCGGGAAAGTTTTCCGGCTCTCTGAGAGACGGAGGCTTTTTCCTCTTCACTCAGCTTGTTGCGCTCTGCGAGTTCCTCAAATTCCTTGTCGATGGTTTCACGGTCTATGCGCAATTCAACCATGCGGGGTTCAAATTTAACCGGCAATGTTGCCCCATCGCGAATGGCCTGTCTATGGGTATAACGGTTGAGATATTTGCCCGTATCCTCCGCAGCGCCGAATAGTTTAAAGGTATTTCGCTCATAACCTGAAATGGGTGTGCCAGTCAGCCCGAAGAAAAAGGCATTTGGCAGCGCCCATCGCATTTTTTCTCCCAAACTGCCTTCCTGCGTGCGATGTGCTTCATCTACCAGAACAATAATGTTCGCTCGGGGGTTTAATCCATTGCTGTTGTGTTCATCAATTTCCACTTCATCGAATTTGAAGATGGTTGTAATAAGAATTTGTCGGGAATCTTGTTTCAATTCCCTCGTAAGCGCCGCGCACGATTTCACCGGCGTAACATTTTTGACAGCGGCATTGTTGAAAACAGAGTTTATCTGGCTGTCCAGATCAACCCGGTCGACCACAATAACAACTGTCGGATTTTTTAGTTCAGGATCGGCCTTGAGCATCTGCGCCACAAAAAGCATTAACAATGACTTTCCCGAACCCTGAAAATGCCAAATGAGGCCCTTGCGGGCATCCTGTGTTTTTACCCGCCGGACAATGTCCATGGCCGCTTCATACTGCGGATAGCGGGGCAGAATTTTGCTCCTGATGCTCGGTTTGCCTTCTCCCTGCTTTAGCGCCTGGAACACCACAAACGATTGCAGAATTTCCAACAAGGTCTTCGGGCGCAGCAAACGTTCCGCGCTTTTCAATACGGTACGCATGTCCCGCGGTATTTCTTCCCGATCTTCGGTGCTGTACCACGGAGCCCAGTTTTTGAAGGGGGCGCCGATCGCTCCGTAATTGAAGGTCTTACCTTCCGAGGCAAAACAAAGCAGATTCGGCACAAAAAACGCCTTCTGATTTTCCCAGTACCATTTTTGCCCGCCCAGAAAATCTGCCGCGCCGTCCTGCCAACTAATGGCATCGCGCACCGGAGTCTTCACCTCACCAACGACTATGGGCAATCCATTGACATAGAGCACCAGATCAAAGTAACAGTCGCTCGCGCCGGTAAACTGAACCTGCTGACTGAGCACAAAGTGGTTGTTATGGGGGGTATTGAAATCGATTAGATGAATGGTAATGTGTTCACCATTCTTGCCAAGCGGCATGGATTCTCTGCCCAGCACCCAATTCTGAAATAGTTCATTCGCCCGAACAAGCCCGCTGCCTCCGGCATTCAAAAGCAGGCCGCGCAGACGGTGAATTACTTCATCCGCCTTATCCGGATTCGCAGCCAGCGGTTTGTTCAATGCGCGCAGCGCGTCTTTCAGCCATGTTTCAACAAAAACATCCTGCGGCTGCCTTCCATACTGCGCCAGATTCCCGCCATGAACATAGTGCCATTTCAGGTCCTTCAGGTCCCTGTTGCCCGCGCGATACTCCGTCCCGCCTTCATTTGCCATTCCCGCGCCCGCATCGGCTATAACTGCTTTGCCAATGAGATGATCCCGCAGCGCATTTTCAATGGTGTTTTGTTCATTAAAGTTCATTAAAGTTCATTGACCCCCCGCTCCCGCGGCAGCGTAACTTTTACGTAGTCCTCGGTTGCTTCAATAATTGGGTCGCAGCCGTTGCGGGAGCGCATGAGCGGCAGCACCTTTGTTCGCAGCCCCATGCCCCTGTGGTCAACATAGCCGTAGTCGCGCATAACTTCCATAATTATGGTATTTCGGGTGTATCGCTGTCCGGCAAGCATTTTTTCAACTGTCATGGAGTTCTGCAGGCTGCCCGGGCTAATGACTTCAAGCCTGTCGCTATACATACCAACCTCAATGTCGACAAACCGCGTCCAATCTCTGTGAACCAGAGCATTAACAAGCACTTCCCGCAGTGCTTCCACCGGATAAAAATAGGTTTTTTCCCGCCGAAGATTATCGACAAGTTCATGTGACTCCTCAGAAATAAAGGGGTCAATGCGCGACAGGGCGGTTTCAATGAGCCCCTCATCGATCACGCGTCTTGCCCCATGAGAAACATCCCACCTGCCGACAAGCGGCGCATTGAGAATGACATCGAGCTCCGCGCGATATTCTTTGTCCGCGCTGTCAAAAGCAAATATCCTCAAACCGCTCTGCTTTACATAGCGCCGCGGGTTCTTGCCGAAAAGCAGCATTCCTGCCATCGTGCACATTCCATGAGCTTCTGTCAGAAAGTCCAGATTCGCTAGGCGATCTTCCCAATTATCATCGGTCAATGGAATGTCGGGATCCTTCACAATATCTTTCAGATAATTTTCGATGCGGGGTTTATCCAGATTATTTGATGATGAGCGCGGCACCGGCAGAATTTCCGTGTGAAGTATGCCACCCATCTCGTAGAGGCGCATGTGCTGCTCGCGGGTCGCAGGGCGCGAGATAGACCCCACGCGAATAAACACATCTTCCGCATTGTTATGACGCCGAACATAGGGCTTGGCATTGCCCTGTGGAAAGGTCAGCACGGCAACGATGGTATTGTCGGCAACCCGTATTTCTTCATAGAATGGCAGAATCGTTGGATGAATTTTTTCCGATACGACATTCATAACCCACTCTTCCGTGTTTTCACGTTGCAGTCCCGATATGGCGCCGTCATCATCAACTCCCAAAAGAATTCTGCCGCCCTGAAAATTGACCAGCGCCACAATCTCTTTCGCAAGCTGCTCAGTCCTGACATCATCTCGCGTAAACTCAATGCCGGAGTTTTCGCCATTCGCGATAATTTCAAGCAATTCCGTTTTGAGCATGGTGGGTTCTCCTGTGGTTCATATTGGGTGGATTAATTGCATGAAAATTATTTTTTTTGAAAATTCATGGTTGGCAAAAGAATAGAACCAACATTGGCCTGAGCAGTATAGGTAGCAATAAGACTTCGCGCAAAGGGATACAGAATGGCAGGAGCATTGACCTCGGCTAAGGTTTGCAGCTTATCTTCTGAAAAATCATCATCAAGTTCAAACCTTCCTTTCAATTCCAGATAAAACGTGAAATTTTTTGACTTAGTTGTAATATTAATTTTTAATATAACATCTACGAACTTGGCGTGCTCCGGATCATATTGTTGTTCAACATTAATATTCGGTTTGAGTGTTTCAGTTTCATTACCGAACGCATCTTTAATTTTGCATTTGACCTCTGGTACTTTATACCCTAAAAACTTGAAATTACTATTTTTCATTCTTATGCAGCCTCTGCCTCAATCCCTGAATTGATAAAAATTTCTGAATAGATAAAATTTATCGCAGCTTCAGGGATAGTTACCTCATGATTTTTTGAGGATGCTTCCATCTGATAATTACTAGGTATATCTATAAAGGCCTCAGAAATAGTTATTTCATGATTCGTTGAGGGTGTTTCCATCTGATAATTGTCAGATGCCCTTTTATTATCTATTGAAGATTGAAAAGCTACAGATGTATCATCGGAGTTGTACTTGGTACGCATTCGCTGTTTATTCTCAATTGCCATTGCTTTTTTATAGAGACGATCATACTCAGAAACCGACATATTCCTGAAAGCTTCTAATACATCCTGTAATATTATGTCTGCTTTATCCATTTATTTGCTCCTAGATTTCAATTTGAGAAGTGTAATACACTGATATCGCCTCACACATACTTGAACCTGTGGTCTTCGAACGGTATAAGAATTATACGCTGATAACGTAGCACCATCAACAAATGCCCTGATAAAATCAATATCAAATCCTTTTTTCTCTATCGCCTCAACCATTTTGATATAAATGATATTCTCTGTAAACCCATTTGAATTTTTATGCGATTCTGAATGTACGCGAATAGCTTCCTTTCTGATTACATTGAACTGCCTTCTTTTCCGACGAGAATTAACCAGATCAATATAGCAATTACTTTGAATTTCAGCCTCAAAAACCGCCCAGTTGGGCCTGTGCCAAAAATTGCGCACCCAATCTTTTGCCTCTTTTTCTCCATCTGTTAACGGAGAAAGAGATTCAAAGAAATATATTCCCTCTCCTAACCATTCATTCGATCCCGATGTCCATAATCCAGCCTTTTCTATCGATTCGATGTTTTCATCCGGGGTTCCATGGTAAGCGGTAATTAAAAGCATCTCCATCATTTCCCGATAATCTCCCGCCGCGTAATGAGCACATCGGCCTTAATGAGTTCCCCGTCTTCTCCAATGTCATTTCGCAATGTTGTGATCTTTTTCTGCGCCTTCGCAACCTCACCTTCCTGAATGAGTTTAAAAATATCTTTGATCTCCTTATCAATTTTTTTGGGGCGGGCGGTTTCATCCATAATATCTTCGAGTATGCGATCGGAGTTTTTTCCATAGGAATCGCTGACTGCGTGTTGAGTAATTGTCCCCTCGGTATTCTGTAATGCGAAAACCGATTCCGGCTTGAAGTGGCTAATTACCTGCGGCGAATGGGTTGTAATAAAGAATTGGCAGTTGGGGAATATTGCAGTGAGCTTCTGCGCAATAATACGCTGCCATTTTGGGTGTAGGTGAAGGTCTATTTCATCTATTAAAATGACCCCTGCGCCAGCAAGCGGATTTTCCATGGTGGGATTAGCCATGGCCAGTCGTCTGGCAATGTCTCCAATGACGGCAATGAGGTTCTTTTCACCGTCCGAAAGCTGGTTCATGTCAAAAATTTCACCGGTTTTAGTCACTTCCATGCGGGGGCGAGGAATTCGTTTTACCTGAAGGTTTGTGTATTCAGGAATGAATGTTTCTATGGCCTGCCGGACAAAATGCAATTCTTTGCCTTCGGATTTTTTTGTGTGTTGTTCGGAAGTAATATCCTCTTGCACAATAGTACGAAGTTGAGCGGTAAACTTATCAAAGTATTCAGTATTCAGTTCCTTTAATGAATTGATATTTTGCCTCAGTAACATTTCCACCTTTCCTCTGCCGTCATAACTCATCCACCAGAATGAAAGGAGTATGGCAAAAGAGAATATTTCCCAAATAAGATGCAATAGTGATCCTACTTCTTCATAAAATCGGTTTTCCTTAAACGATTCAGTTATCTTTTCAATTAATTGGAAGAAGGGTTTGTTGGCTTCAATTAAATCGTCCTGAGAATTTCTCGATAATATTGCCATTGTGCGAAACATAGATTCAATGTCATGGAATATTGCTCTATTTTGTGCTGATGATATCATTTCAAATGTATGCATCACATTCGAAAAATATATGAGCAATAGGTAGGGCTCTACCAATATGCTATCTTTAATTATTTGCACAGTATCTTGAGCCATTTTTAATATACGTATGAATTCATCTTTGTCATGGGTTTCATCTTCTGAAATTGACTTTTCAAATGAATCAAAAAAATCATTCATTCTTTGAAAAATGGTGTCTATCCTTTGTAATATCCACTTTTTGTTTTGCTTCATCCATCTAGCTCTGGCCATTGCCTTCTCATTGAGTATGTCATCCTGATTACGAAACCATTCAAAAAATGTGTTAAAATTCGATTTTTCACCTAATGCGTTTTCGTAAATGTCAAAGGCTGAAATAGGCTGCTTAGGAACATCCGGCGTAATGCGGTTTACTACCCGACTCACAGGATAGCTGGCAATGACGGGAAGGGTTGATGTATCGCTGTAGTGTTCGCGAATTACTGTTGCCAGCGCAGTTGCACCCGCATACGAGGCGGGTTCTCTTTTTACTCCCGTTACGGATATCGGATTCCGCAATTTGTGTGCCATTGGAACGATCCCATTGAATTCGCTTAACCAACCATGAAAGCGCAAGCGCCATGGAATCTAAAACCGATGATTTTCCGGCGCCATTGATGCCGACAAAGAGATTGAGGTTGTCGTGAAATTCAAATGTTAGCTCTTCGAAGCCTCTGAAATTGTGTAATTCCAAGGTATGTATTTTCATAATATATTGCTCCTACGCGCTACACACGCGACCGCCGAAACAAAGGGATTCAGCTCGCCATTTTGAGTGCGTTTAACATATGTACTAACAAATTTTTTTAATTCAGTACGGTTAAGATCAGGATCAAGAACAATCTCAAAGGCTTTACTGCGCATGTTAATGAGCTTACGAATATTGAGCCCCAGTATTGTAATAGTATCTTTGGCATTCTGGTCTAACCCAATAATTTCGCCAGCCGCAGTAAAAGTGAATTTCGATTGGCAGTCTGGTTGTAATGGGTGCACTGAAATTTCATGAGCTTTTTTTGCGTGACCGCAATGACGTGGTTCTCCTTTTTCTGTATCTCTCAAACAGGAGCAGAGAAAATTTGAATAATCCAACCTATTTTTGTATTTCGGATCAAGGTGTTCTATATGGTAATCATGATGGGACTTGTCTTCTCTTAATTCCCGTTCACAGTAACAACAAATACCTCCCTGTTCGGTAAGAAGGGAGTCATAAACTGCTTTTTTTACATCACCCGATAACTTATCGTATGTCGGCTGCCAATCATCATTTTCCGAGGCCTTCCACTCAGTGAACTTCCTAGGTTCCCCCGTTTTTTCAATGTATCTCATTTGCCGATAATCTCCCGCCGTGTAATGAGCACATCGGCTTTAATGAGTTCTCCATCTTCTCCAATGTCCTTTCGCAATGTTGTGATCTTTTCCTGCGCCTTCGCAACATCACCATTCTGAATGAGTTTAAAAATATCTTTGATCTCCTTATCAATTTTTTGGGGGCGGGCGGTTTCATCCATAATATCTTCGAGTATGCGATCGGAGTTTTTTCCATAGGAGTCATTTACAGAATGATTGGTAATTTCTCCGTTCTCATTTTTCAGCACAATAATTGATTTTTCCTTTATGTGGCTGATTACCTGAGGAGAATGAGATGAAAGAATGAACTGACAGTTCGGAAACACTTTTGGAATTTGCTCCATCACACGGCGCTGCCATTTTGGGTGTAGGTGCAGGTCAATTTCATCAATAATAACAATGCCCGGTTCATTTAAGGGGGCATCGGAATGCGGATTTCCGATTATTAAACGCCGTGCAATATCTCCAATGAGAGCAATTAAATTTTTCTCTCCGTCAGAAAGTTGCTCAAGGTCAAATTCTTTGCCGTTTTTATCGACCAGCATTTGCGTGAAACCAGGTTCAGTTCTGTTTATTCTGATATTTGTATATTCGGGGATAAATTTTTCAATTGCCTGAGAGATGTATTTCAGATTTTGTACAAATTCATTTTGTGCAGTGACATGTCTGGGAATTTCCTTTTTAAGAATGCGGTCTACTATAGCAATGATCTGATGCTTGAATTCATGATTCGGAGATTCAAAAACAGTAAAAAGTTCCTTTCTGAGCTCGGAATGAGCATCATCACTCAGCCACCATAAACCAATATCAAAAGCAAAAATAAACACTAACCGCATAATGTCAAATATTTTTTTATCTTTGATTTTTCTTTGTAATTGAATAGAGAAAACACGGTCAAGAATTTCGGGTAGATTGTCACGTAAGTCTTGCCCTTCACGTGATAGTATGTCTATTGTACGAAGCATAGAATTAAGTTCATTCGACATTGCTCTGATGCTCATTGATTCAATTTCGCTGATATCAAGAGATTGAATCACATCACTCAGTTCTCGAAAAAAAAGTCTGGGTTCATGAGCAAGGATATTAACCGATCTCATAGCTCTCATTTGTAATTTACGTTTATTTTTTTCTGCATGAGATCTGAATTTTTCAATTTCATCATAGATTTCAGAAATTCTTTGCCGCAATTGTGGATCATGGTTTTCAATCCAGCGGGTACGTGCCATTGCTTCGTGGTTGATAAAATCATTCTGTTCTTTAAACCACTTAAAAAAATTGTGGTAATTGGGTTTTCCTTCCAGTGCATTGTCATACACATCAAGGTTTTCACTATATTCGGTACGCATAAAAATTGATGCATCGCTTGTTGCAACCACACGATTTACAGAATAAAAAACAATCAGCGGCAAAGATTTTTTCTCCATGTATTTTTGTTTCAATTGTTCGGAGAGAAGGGTTAACTTATCTTGATGCTGATCAGTTAAGGAGTTGTGACCGGGACGTGTTCGTTCAATGCTCCATGAAAATTTTTTACTTCCGTATTTTACATTAATTTGAATGCTGCACTGTTCTTTATGTGTATGTATGTCTGCAACCTGAATAATATCTTCACTGCTTTTTGAGTTATGAATTTTTCGAAGTAATGCAATAAGAGTATATGTAATTGCCTGAAGCACAGTCGATTTTCCAGCCCCGTTTATTCCCACAACTAAATTCATTTTGGGATGTAAATTGATGGCAAGGTTTTTTATGCCCCTGAAATTATGACAATCAACTTTTGTTACATGCATATTGTTTTCCATTATCCCTTAAAAATCCTTTGTGTCTAAAAAAGATTTTCCTGTTTGAGACGCATTTCTCCATACTCTTTCAATGACCTCAGGTAAGGACATTATCTGAGGAAAAATCAAATTATAAAAATGTGAATGGTCCATTAAAATCATTGGAGTTCTATCTGCTGAAGCAATTTCTTTTGCATTTCCGGTGAAACCAGAAATTGACACCATTATACCCATTGTATTATCAGCTTTGCGCTTTATTTTACTCATAAAGCTATCAATGTCATCAGGGGCTACAGGTTTTTGAGTAAATTTTGTTTCTATCAAAAATGTAGTTCCATCTAATGTAATAGAATTACCGATCATTGAGTATCTCCTTCAATTAGAGAGCGATTCAATAAAAACTTCTGAAGAATTAGCCTTTTTTTTCGAGTGTATCTTTGAGCCTGTTTTTTCAAATTATCTAAGATTTCATGTAAATGATCAAGAACAATGTAGATTTTGTTTTGTTCCTCCAACGAAGGACGGTAGATTTTTATTGTTTTGTAAGCATCGCTTGATAGTCCAAAACGCGTTATTCCTTGCGCATATGGGGCAAAATCATGCCGCGCTTTTGACGAGCTCAGCACATACGATAAATATTTTCCAGAAACAGTCTTATTGGGACGTAAAATCGCTAAATGATATCCACATACAAGATCAGGAATGTCCTCTGCAATAAAAGTTGGCACTCCAATATCATCAGGAGTTTCAGAGTCTTTTGTGATAACAACATCGCCCCTGTAAAGAGAAAATTTATTAATTTCATTTTGGCTTGCAGAAGCACGCATAAAATCAATTTCACTAGTGATTTCTCTATTATTATATGCATCCATATAGTTGCATAGTTTTACACTGGATTCTCCTTTTTTAGTTTTTTTGTCAACAGGAGAATTCACAATAGTAGCAATTTGCGAAAGAGTAACCTTTTGTTTGTCAGTATCTATATGGTAAGTTTTCTTCTGAAGTATCAGTCTCGACAAAAACTCCCCATTTTGTATTAGTGCTTCATTTTTAAGCGATATCAGTTCCATCTTCTCCAGCACTCTAAGAATCTCTTGCTGGCGTTTTATTGGGGGCAGGGGGAATTCATATTTTGCAATATCTCCCCAGTTTATATACGGATTTGTAGAGCCTTTGGAGTTTAGTACAGAATGATTTGTAAAATCTTCAGAAAGCATTATGAATGGTAGTAAGCCGGGCACAAGTATGTTGGGTTTTTGAGGATCAATAACAAACGTTGTGTTTGCTGTGATTCCATCAAAATTAGCAACCGCCACCTTTTTTAAATATGTACGCCGCGATCCATAAAGAATTTGCCCCTTACGGAATATTCGATGGAATGCAGGTCCAACATAATGATCACCAAACTCTCCCCAACGCATAATTCTTAAGTTTTCGGTGTCCATATGTCCACCTTCAACATAGCGTTCAAATGGATTATTTTCTCTATCTACCGAATCTTTACATTGTTTGGCTATCTCCCCAAACCGAACGATCTGCCAGCCGTCTTTCATCTGTTTTTCTGAAAGTTTTATTGCCACATTACACCTGCGATTCTGCTAACCAGCCTTTTTCCGCCAAGACCTTATAGGCCAGTTCAATTTGCCGGGGACTGAATTGTTTTTTACGCTCATTCCATTGGTGAACCTTCTGTACAACTTCTGCGGTGGACGCAGCATTTTCCTTGGTGGCAACCCAGTGAACGGTGGCAAGGAGCTCCAATCCGAAAGGAGATTCAAACCCTTCAATTAATTCGGACACCTTGTCGAAATTCCGTTTTGTTTGCGTATGTTTCTTCAGAAATCTTGAAGCTTTCTCATAGGCGCCGGGAAGCAACTTTAGTTCTTTGTCCGGTCTATCTCCGCCATCGGCATAACCTGTCAGCAAATGCCCCTCAACAGCATTCAGAACATGACGCAGATTTTCCGCATAGGGACCATAAATTTTTTTTTGATATTTCAGGTTGAGCCGTTCACCTCCCTCCTGAAGAAAATACATGAATTTGTGCACTTCAAGCAGTGAAACAAATGGATATAATAAATCGGCAAGGTAACGGTGCATCAGCTCAACCAAAACGGCTCGCCCAGGTGTCATGTTTGGAACACGAGAAGCTTTAACCATTTTTTCAGCTTCCGGATTCTCTGGGGGTTCAAACACAATAATTGTTACATTCGGTAATTGCGAAAGGGTATGCTCAATACGGGCGCGGACTTCAGCCCAAACAAGCCCGCCCAGACCGCTTCCGAGAGAGGGAAGAGCTATGGATGCAATGTTATTCTTCGTAATTACCTCCACAAGGTCCTGAAGTCCCGACTCAATATCTTCCATGCGGCTGGCAGCGCGCCAGTGCCGCTTTGTTGGAAAGTTTATGACATATTTCGGATTGATGAGAGAATCTGTTTTATAAACAAACATTTTACCGGGTACAACTTCTTTTTTTTCGCACGCTTCCTCGTACGCTCTAAAGTTCTGAGGAAATTGTTTTTTGAACTGCAACGCAATGCCCCTGCCCATAACACCAACACAGTTCACGGTATTGACAAGCGCTTCCGTTTCTTCTTTGAAAATGTCGCCTGTTTTGTGCCTAATCATACCTACATCCTCCTTAATAATACCATTCCGGCCTAATTCTTACAGGAGGGCGAGTCGAAATACTCACACCTCAATACCAATATCAGCAAGCGCTGCGAAAAGCTGCCCGGTGTGCTTTTTGAGACGGGCGCGGCCGACCTGCCAATCTTCAATGAGCGACTCCAGATTCTGGGCATTCGCATGCGCGCTGCCGCGCACATAGAGCGGTATGGAAAGATTATGCGTGTTTTCCCGAATTTCATCAACATTCCGCAGGCTCGCTATGTCCTTATGTTTTTCCGGCTCAGAATAGGCTGCCGCCAATGTATGCAGGTTTTTGTCGCTCAGAAAACTGAATGCCCGTTCCCGCGTCACTTCCTTAACGCCGTTTATGAACAGAATTTTCTTTTTTCGCTCCTTGGGCTTGTTCGCGCGGAGAATGATAATACATGATTCCATGGGAGAGTTGTAAAACAGGTGTGGACCCAGACCAATGATCGCCTCAATTATGTCGGACTCAATAATTTTTGCGCGAATGTTCTGTTCAGAATCTCTGAACAAAACGCCGTGGGGCCACAGCATGGCTGCTCTGCCGGTTCGGGGATTCAGGCTTTTGATAATGTGCTGGAAAAACGCGTAGTCGGCGCAGCCCTGAGGCGGCGCGCCGAATTCATTGCGTCCGAAGGGGTCGGCGCTGAATGCGCTTCTATTCCACTTTTTCATTGAATAGGGCGGATTCGCAAAAATAACATCAAACTGTTTCAGGCGGTCGTATTCGAGAAACTTCGGTTCCGCGAGCGTGTCCCCGCGTTGAATATCGAAGTCCTCAATATCGTGGAGGAACATATTCATTCGAGCAATGGCACTGGTCAGCAGGTTCACTTCCTGTCCGAACAGTTGTACCGCGCGCCATTCCTTGCCGTTGCGGCGCAGGTCCATGAGCGCATTGAGAAGCATTCCGCCGGTGCCGCATGTCGGATCGTAGGCGCTTTCGCCCGGTTTCAGTTCCATAATTCTTGTCATGAGGTGTACAACCGTTCTGTTGGTGTAAAATTCCGCGGCGGTATGACCGGAGTCATCGGCAAATTTTTTAATGAGATATTCATAGGCAGCCCCAAGGTCGTCCTGAGTAACTGCGGTAATGCCCAGAGGAATTTTGCTGAAATGTTCCGCCAGCGATGCCAGCAGATGATCCGGCAGCCGTTCTTTGTTTGTCCAGCCCGCATCGCCGAATACGCCGTAGAGACGGGGGTTGGTTTTCTCAATAGTCCGAAGCGCTTTTTGTATAAAGGCGCCAATGTTGGTCATTGTTTCGCGAAGTATGTTCCAGCGCGCGGATTCAGGAATGACAAAACGGTGCTGATCGGGCAGGGCAGCGAAGCCCTTATCGCCATCTGAAAAAGTAAGGGCAATGTCGTACTCATCGTTGTAGACATCGGATAATCTTTTATAGAACAGCAACGGGAAAATGTACTGCTTGTAATCGGCAGCATCAATTTGCCCACGTAAGAATTCTGCGGCGCCCCAGAGCATGCTTTCCAGTTGTTGTTGCGAAAGGCTCATAGCGCAAAGCCCTCCCCTTGTTGTTGCGAAAGGCTCATAGCGCAAAGCCCTCCCCTTCGAGCAACAGTTCCAGTTCATTTTCCGCAGCCTCAAGTTCGGTCAGTTTGCGCGTAAAATGACGGAGGGCTTCTTCTACGGTTATTTTTTCTTCTTCGAGCGGTTTTTGAACGTACCGGGCAATGTTCAGGTTAAAATGCTGTTCTTCGAGCTCGGCATATTCGACCCAGCGGGTACGTCCCTCCGCATTAAAAGGGCTCTGTTTTTGTTTCTCATAGAGCCGGTAAATTTCAGCGGCCTGCTCCGCGCTCATGGTGTTTTGGGCGCGGCCTCTGGTATACATTTCATTTGCATTAATAAACAGCACGGGCGCCTTCGCTCTGGCTGACTTTCTCAAAATGAGAATGGCGGCTGGAATGCCTGTTCCATAGAATAAATTGCCTGCCAGTCCAATGACCGCTTCAATGGCACCAATGACAAGAAGGTTTTTTCGAATTTTTGCTTCCGCGTCAGCTCTGAAGAGCACCCCATGGGGCAGAACAACCGCCATTCGGCCGCTGCCTTCTTTCATAGATGTGTACATGTGCATAATCCATGCGAAATCGCCATTGTTCTTCGGCGCAAGACCGAAGATATGCCTGTTAAAGGAATCGGAAGACCAGGTGTCATGCCCCCATTCCTTCAGGCTGAAGGGCGGATTCGCAATGACACAGTCAAACTGTTCCAGACGGTCATGAGTCAAAAACTGCGGGTCTCTCAAGGTATCTCCGCGGCGTATATCAAAATCTTCCATACCATGGAGATAGAGATTCATTCGGGCAATTGCTTCTGTGGTCAAATTCTTTTCCTGTCCCTTAAGTTTCAGCAGACGGGGATCGCCGCCGCGTTCACGCGCATGGTGAACGGTTTCCAGGAGCATTCCGCCGGTGCCGCAGGCAGGGTCATACACGGTTTCGCCGGGCTGCGGATTCAGTATCTGCACCATTAATCGGACAATGGAGCGCGGCGTATAAAATTCGCCGGCTTTTTTGTTGGATTTGTCCGCAAATCGTTTAATGAGATATTCATAGGCTCTGCCCATGTCATCGTCGCGAACATGACCGACACCAAGCCGTATTTTATTGAAATGGTTCAGGAGTTGGATGAGCAGATGATCCGGCAGTCGTTCTTTGTTTGTCCATGGCGCGTCACCGAAAATGCCATAGAGACGATCATTCGCCTTTTCGATTCCATGAAAAGCAGCCTTCAGCGCTTTACCGGCATCGCGGGTTGCGGCGCATACATCGTTCCAATGGCAAGCATCGGGCACCTCCATGCGGTGCTGCTCCGGCGCCTTTGCCAGTTCTTCATCGCCGTAATACGCCATGGCTTTTTCAAATTCTTCATCGTAAACATCGCACACTCGCTTAAAAAAGAGTATGGGAAAAATGTAGGTCTTGTAGTCGGAGGCATCGATAGGTCCTGTTATAATATGCGCAGCTTCCCATAAATGACGCTCAAGCTCATTAAGCGACAGCGCGCTTTCCGCATTATTCATGTCCGTACCATTATGCGCTCATTTCCTCTGCGTTCCAAGCCCATCATCAATCTCCCGCGCCCCCATCACCGCCCATCATCAATCTCCCGCGCCTCCGCGCCCCCATCACTCAATCATCAATCAATAGTCGATTGACATCAGCATATAATATAATGCATAATCATACCCTCATGTGAGTACCGAGTACCGGGGAGGAAGATGACGATGGCAGAAAGAACGCTCTATAACAAGGTCTGGAATGCGCACAAAGTTGCCGATTTGCCAACTGGCCAGACGCAGCTATTTATTGCGCTTCACATGGTGCATGAGGTTACCAGCCCCCAGGCCTTCAGTATGCTCAGGGAGCGGGGGCTGAGGGTTGCGTACCCCGATCGGACATTTGCGACCATGGATCATATTGTGCCGACGCATACGCATGCGCGTCCCTTCGGCGATGCTCAGGCGGAGAGCATGATGAAGGCAATTGAAAAGAACAGCGCCGATTTCGGCATACATTTTTTTAATTTTGACAGCGGCAGGCAGGGAATTGTTCATGTTGTTGGTCCTGAGCTCGGGCTCACGCGCCCGGGAATGACCATTGCCTGCGGCGATTCTCATACCTCAACGCATGGGGCCTTTGGAAGCCTTGCTTTTGGTATTGGAACAAGCCAAGTGAGAGATGTGCTTGCGACACAGTGTCTGGCTATGGACAGCATGAAGGTTCGAAAAATTGAGGTTAACGGATGCCTTGCCGAGGGAGTTACGCCCAAGGATGTTATTCTGTACATTATTAATCGGCTGGGGGTAAAGGGCGGTATCGGTTATGTTTATGAATACTCAGGCGATGTATTCCGCGATATGAGCATGGAAGGCCGTATGACCGTCTGCAATATGTCAATTGAAGGAGGCGCGCGGGCAGGCTATGTGAACCCCGATGAAACGACCTTTGCCTACATCAAGGGGCGTGAGTACAGCCCCGGTAACAATGACCCCGCCGCATGGGAGGCAGCCTGTAATGAATGGAAATTGTTTGCCTCCGATCCCGATGCAGTATACGATGATCTCGTTCAATTCGATGCTGCCGACATTCGCCCCATGATTACCTGGGGTGTTACCCCCGGGCAGAGCATTGGTATTGGTCAACTTCTTCCGTATCCTGATGATATGGATGAAGCCGAACAGCAATCGGCAGAGCTTGCCTATTCCCATATGAAGCTCCATCCCGGGCAGCGTATAGAAGATGTTACTATTAATGTTGCCTTTATCGGAAGCTGCACAAACGGAAGAATTGAAGATCTGCGTGCTGCTGCGGCAGTTCTCAAGGGAAAAAAGGTCCATTCTGATGTGCATGCCTTTGTTGTTCCCGGTTCCATGCAGGTACGGAAGCGGGCAATGGAGGAGGGGCTCGACCGGATTTTTACCGAAGCGGGTTTTGAATGGCGGGAAGCGGGTTGTTCCATGTGTCTGGCCATGAATCCTGATCAGCTCAAGGGAGATCAGATATCTGCCAGCTCTTCAAATAGAAATTTTATTGGGCGTCAGGGGAGTCCGACCGGACGGACCCTGCTGATGTCGCCTGTTATGGTTGCTGTTGCGGCAATTAATGGCAGAGTTACGGATATTCGGCCGCTGAAATCGGCATGAAGCCGGGCGCCGAAGTCGAGTTGAAATCGGCATGAAGGTATGGCGAGGAGATGGTGAGGTGATATGGAGAAAATCAGCCGTATAGGCGGTAAAGCGATCCCTGTGAGGGGAAATGATATTGATACTGATCGGATTATTCCCGCGCGTTTTCTGAAGGAAATTACCTTTGGCCGTATGGGCGAATATCCTTTTTATGATGAGCGTTTTGATAGCGCTGGTAACATGAAAGACCATCCCTTTAACCGAGAGGAATATCAGGGGGCTTCCATACTTCTGGCCAATGCTAATTTCGGTTGTGGAAGTTCTCGGGAGCATGCGCCGCAAAGTCTTATTCGCTGGGGAATTAAGGCGGTGGTTGCCGAAAGTTTTGCCGAAATTTTTGCGGGTAATTGTACCATGCTGGGAACTCCGACAGTATGCGCTTCGGCAGCCGATGCGGAGGTTCTGCAGAAGATCGCCGAAGAAAAACCCGAGACAGTATTCACCCTTGATCTTGAAGCGGGAGTATTACACGCAGGCAAACTGCGCGTGAGTGTATCTATGCCGGAAAGCAGAAAACGGGCATTTCTTGAAGGCACCTGGGATAGTACTTCCCTTCTTATGGCGCACGCCGAAGAGGTGAGGGAGCTGGCTGCCCGGTTGCCGGATCCTATACGAGGCGAGCGGAGCTGAAACCGTCAACTCTTTCCGGTTCAGACTCAACATCGCCTGCGTCAGCATCAGCATCGCCTGTTATATCGACAATATCCCGTAAGTCCCCACCCAGATCGTCTGAAAAACTGGGGATATCGCAGGACATGATTACGATGAATAAAGAAATGATTAAAGCACATAAAAAAAGCCGAAAGATATTACATCTTTCGGCTTAATTCGGCTTCTGCCTTCAGATGAAGACTGAACACGAAAAGTATTCGTATAGATTAGTCAATAATGGTACCTGTTGTTACTATTCCATCTTCATCATACCCAATAAAGCTATCGGCAGCATAAATTATGCCGTCAATTTCTGTATTCTCAGCAAGAACGGCAAATTGTATCTTATCAGTTCCGTCGTGAAAGAACGTATCATAATTGGCAGCGTACAGAACACCATTAATTTCAGTGTCTTCTGCCAGAATTCCGTAGTTTGTGAGACCGGACTGATGAAGAGTAAGTATGGTATTTTCAGCATAGAGAATTCCATTATTCACTGTATCTTCAACAAGTGTTCCGCTGTTCAATACGCCTGAAGAGTAAAAATAGGTCATTACTCCAGAAGCAATAGTGATACCGTCAATCTCGGTATCTTCAACGAGAGTAGCCCTGCGCAGCTGACTGTTTTCGTAGAACATAACTTCTGTATGAGCAGCGTACAATAGACCGTCAATTTCCGTATCTTCGGCGAGAGTGGCAGTAATTACGTGTTCGTCATTGTAGAATGAGATATATGAATCGGCGGCGTACAGTACACCGTCAATTTCTGTATCTTCAGCGAGAACACCAGAAATTACCTGTCCGTTATTGTAGAACGAGATAGATGAATCGGCGGCGTATAGTACACCGTCAAATTCTGTATCTTCAGCGAGAACACCGTCAACTCTTTCCGGTTCGACGTCAGCATTGCCTGCGTCACGATCTCCTGAATCATGATCTCCTGAGTCAGCATCGCCATCGTCTGTCATATCGACAATATCCCGTAAGTCTCCACCCATATCTTCTAAAAGACTGGGGGTATCACAGGAAGTGATTACGATGAATAAGATAGTGATTAAAGCACATAGTTTAAATAATTGAGACATATTTGCCTCCCTTTTGAGATAGATTGTACTATACGAAAGTTTTACTACTGGAAATTATGCACGCACAATTTTCCAACGCAAAAGTTTCTATACGTACATTGAGAAATGTATCGCAATTACAGAAAAAAACACGGTCAATGTATTTTTTTATAATTCGATGACTGCCGGGCTGAATTCCCGCAGGGGAGGCAATGTTTCAGGGTAGGGGTAGAAGGGATATCTGCCATGTGTTTTGCGAATACGCACTTTTTACCATGCTGTCTATATGTGGTTCTGAATTCGCATTTTTGCTCGCCCTGTAGTTGACATACGGCTGAATGTGTAGTAATATGTAAGAGAAACTTTTATAGAATTCGAAATACACAGAATTTTCGATATTCAAAGGATGATGTATATGATTCTCAGATTGATACTTACCGTAATTGTTGCAGCGCTGGTACTCAGCGGATGCCCAATGCCGGAGGCTCCCCCTGCCATGTTTGCGCCAGCCCTCATAGCGGGAGACGGACAACTTACAGCCTCATGGGCTGAGCTCACCGCTATATGGAATGCGGTAATCGACAAGCCGGGCAACGCCATTACCTCGTACAACCTCCGCTATGGTGAATTTGGCAGCGAAAGCTGGACGGAAATTACCTCCGGTATTACCGGCGTAAGCCACGTCATTAGCGAGCTGACAAACGGCGTCAGTTATGTTGTTCAGGTACGCGCCGTCAACGCTGGAGGTGCGGGCACGTGGTCAGCATCTTCCAAAGAAACGCCTCTTGCTTCCCTTCCTGCCGCGCTGGCTGCTCCCACCCTTGTTGCGGGAGACGGTCAACTGACCGTTACATGGACGGCGCCGACTGATACCGGCGGCAGCGACATTAGCGCATACCACCTGCGCTATAGGGAATACGGCAGCGGAAGCTGGGAAATTATTACCGAAGGCATTGACGGTACAAGCCACGTCATTAGCGACCTGACAAACGGCACTGTCTATGAGGTACAGGCGCGAGCGGTCAACGCGGACGGAGGAATTGGCGCATGGTCGGAATCTGCCGCTACACCCCTCTCTCTCCCCGCCGCTGTTCCTGACGCGCCGGCTGCCCCAACCCTTTATGCGGGCACTGGGCGGATCGTTGCGAGATGGGCTGCGCCGGACGATAACGGCAGCGCCATTACCGGGTATGAGCTGATATATCGCGAAGTCGGCGTAACCGCATGGACGGCTGCTTCCGGCTTCACCGGCACAGACCACACCTACGCCATGACAAACCTGACAAACGGTGCTCTCTACCACGTGCATGCGCGCGCCTTCAACGCGGAGGGCACTGGACCCTGGTCTGCACCCGCAACGGAATCGCCGATATCATTTTCTCGGATAGGGACTCCTACAGAGGAGGAAAATTCTATAAGAATTTTGGCTGCCGATAATGCCATTAATACTGCCAGTATTGCCAATGAGAACCTCAGCATTTTATTGACCATGGGTACTCACGCGGTCAATGGAGGAGACATTACGATAAGCACCGTAACTCCGCCCGGAATGGTCACCCCGCCGACAGTTAATGCGAGTACCGGAATTGTTACGGTTACCGCGGGTACAACGGCAGGAACATATCTGGTATATGGTGAAACAGAAACCGGAGACATAGTCTTTGCCGAGTATCTCTATGTTACCGAGAGTCCAACATCTAACGCTGAACTGAGCGCAGCGGTAACTACGGGAATATCAACATGGGGCAATACTGGCAATTTCAACTACATTATTACCACGGCAGTAACGAATATGAGCGCTACCTTCGCTAACAAAAACACATTCAATGGCGATATCTCGCTCTGGGATACTACAGCGGTAACGACTATGAACAGTATGTTCCAGTTTGCATCCGTTTTCAATATCGATATCTCCGACTGGGATGTCAGTAATGTAATGAATATGGGCAGGATATTCGATGGTGCAAGCGCATTCAGTCAAGATCTTGAGGAATGGGGGGAGCATCTGACGCTTAATGACAGTGGCAAATATACCGGAACCAAAAACAATATGTTTACAAGTTCCGGTGTGACAGGTAGTCTGGTGCCGTCATGGTATTAGTTTCATAGCCCATAGCCCGCAGCGGCTAATGAAACATGGCAATTCAACTCAGGCGCAGGCATGGGGCGCAGACCAGCCCCGTGCCTGCCTTTTTTTGATTGCTCGCCCATGCGACTGTTGCTGAGACGGGGGCTGGTCGGAGATCCGCCGAGCCTGCTCGCCCGGGCAATCCGGCTCGCCATGCGGCGGATCAGGTTAATATCTCATGTGGAATGCTGTCTTTGTGCTGAGCATTCTCCTATTTTATAGAAAGTTTCTATACCTTGAGAGAATCAAGAATATTACAAAGTTTTGCCTGTGGCAAAACTTTGTAACATCCCCAAAATAATAGAAACTTTTTGAAAAACTTTCTCATATTCACCATTCATATTTCACCCGTCTATATGGTATGAGCAAAAAATATATCGGCATGGTACATGACAAAAGTTGGAAATATGCTTTCGAAAATTCTCAGATATTCCGGAACTTCATATATTCATACTTCAACAAGGACCTCGCGCTGAGCATTGTTCCAGGGAGCATAGAGCGTATCGACTCAGAGCATACCAGCCCCTCCTCATTCCTGTCTCCCCGAAAAAAATCACACATTTTGCAAAATTCTTTCAAATTCTCTCAAAAAACATAGTCAAAAATGACTTTTTACCCGTCACAGATTATAGAGGGGAGAATTCACCATGGGACCATGTCGCCATGGGAGCTCCCCTATTCAGAAAGAAACGTTCAGAAATTTTTGCATTGGAAAATTGTGCTTGCACAATTTCCAGTAGCAAAACTTTCGTTCAGGAGGAATTATATGATCGATTTCAAAGAAAAACCCGCCCCCGTTCCCTACGACCAAGGCTACCGCTCCCTGCTGTTCCAACCCGCAATAATGCTCCAATTTCTTCAACGCTTTGTCGGAGGCGCATGGACGAAAAAACTGCGAACCGAGGACATAACCATTGAAAACGGTACCTTTTTCATCGACCATGCGAAAACACGGATGGCCGACATCGTCTGCAAAATCAGAACTCGGGATCACACGGGAGATGTTGTCATTTATGTGCTCCTTGAGCATCAGTCTGGAGTGGACAAAGACATGCCCCTCCGCATGTCGGAGTACACGAATCTGCTCTATCGGAACATTCATCGCTCCGGAGCAATTCCCGATGACTGCGAATTGATATTTCTGCCCATTGTGTTCTATAATGGCACGAGAAAATGGAAGGTGCCCGGGAATGTCAGGGAGCAACGGAAGCGGGAATTCCCGCAGTATCTTGCCCCCTTTCCTTACGATCTTATTAGCGAGAGCGATTATTCTGCGGAGCAGTTGCAGCAGCGGGGAAGAATGTTTGCGGCTGTTATGTACCTTGATCTGTACTCGAAAAATCTGCTGAATACGGATTGGGACATTCGGATAGTAGAGAAAGCGATAGCAGAAATGCTGAATGAGGAATCGCTGGAGCTGATAAAGGAATTTATCGGCGTGGTAGATTCGATGTTCGGAATTGTTATAGACTTTGACACGCTAATGAACCAGTTAGAAAGAACAAAAGAACCGAGAGGTAAGGAGGTAGCGAAAATGTTCAGAATGAATGCGGAAACATTCAAAGCCCGCATTGCGGAAATGGGTCGGCAGGAAGGCCGCGAAGAAGGACTTCAGACAGGTCGGCAGGAAGGATTGCAAGAAGGACTTCAAACAGGATTGCAGACAGGTCGGCAGGAAGGACTACAGACAGGCCGCGCGGAGGGGCATATTGAGGAACGGAGAAAAAACGCCCGCAGTATGTTTTTGGAAGGGTTGTCGACAGAGGCTGTTCAGAGGATTACCGGGCTGAGCGATGAGGAAATGCGGACAGTGCGGAACGGATCGCATTAATTGGCGCTGCTCGGCCTGCGTGCAGAGCGGATAATATCAACATTTTGCTCAACCTCACATACCAGTTCCTTCAGGAATGCTCAGATATTTCGGAACTTCATCTGGAAAGTTCTGCGGTTTGCATGTATATAATCCATGAAGGAATGAATTGATGCACGTAGATAACATTATAGTTGGAGCGGGGCCAATTGGTATTGAGCTCGCGGCAAATTTTGCGCGCCTTGGTCTTTCATGGATACATTTTGAACAGGGATCCCTTGCCGATACTATTTATCGCTGGCCGAAAAACACGCCGTTTTTCAGCAGCCCCGAACGGGTTGCTATTGCCGGTATACCGCTGCACAGCACTCATCAGAGTATGCTTACCGGTGAGGAATACATGGCCTATCTGCGGGGAGTTGTTGAGTATTTTGATCTGGATATCCGGCTTGAGCACCGGGTTATTTCTGCCCGGCGAGGCAAAAATGAGGAAGCGGCCTTCGTACTGAGGGGAGAACACAGGGGCAGAAGAGAAGCCTACAGCTGTAACAAGCTTTTTCTTGTTCATGGGAACATGCACGAACATCGCCGGCTTGGTATTCCCGGAGAAGATCTGCCTCACGTTGATCATTATCATGATGATGTACACCGCTATTTCCGCAGTCGGCTCCTCATTGTCGGGGCGCGGAATTCCGGAGTTGAGGCAGCAATTCGGGCATGGAGGGCAGGAGCCGAAGTAACACTTCTTCAGCGTAAACCTGCCCTTGAAGAAAAACGGCTGAACAGCCGGTATTTTCTTGAAATATCCATTCTCATCAGAAAGAAAAAAATCACCTTTATTCCCGGCGCCGAACTCTGTGAAATTACCCGCAATGGAGTGAAGTATCGGCAAAATCGGATCGACCCCGCCAGCGCAGCCAAGGCCGACATCGCACATTCAGAGGAATCGCGTTCGCCACATTCCCTAAGTCCTCATAAAACCGAAGCGGCGGTACAGGAAAGAATGGCCGATTTTGTTCTGCTCTGCACAGGTTTTGAAAAGGACATCAGTCTGCTCCGTGAACTTGGGGTTGAGCTTGATGATGAACTGCGCCCGAACCTTAATCCGCAGACCATGGAGACCAATGTGCCCGGGCTGTATCTCGCGGGAACTGCCGCAGGGGGCGGAGTGCGGTCATATCGGATTTTTGTCGGCACCAGCCATGTTCATGTTGAGCGTATTATACGCGCCGCCTGCTCTGCGAAGGCAGTTGTGGGGGGCTACGCCCCTCGGGTATACCCCTTCAATTATCACGATCTTGAACCGGTGGAAGGAAAGGCGGAATACGATTGATATTGTTTTCCTTCTACGCCCCTCGAACAAAATCGATGAGCACGATCATTGCCGGAATAAACACTGAGATCCCAATGAGCCAGTTTCTGTTACTTTTCCTGACATCATCGACACTTTTCTTAACCCCGGCAATATCCGCAATAATACATTTTTGATTCGCTTCGAGAGTCGCGACCTGCGCCGTCATGGAAAGCTGCCATTCCTTATCTATTCCATAGGCTCTGCTCACCGGATGTTTCCTCGCCGACTTTTTCCGTTCTCCTGATGCTTCCCGCGTTACACTTAAAGACATGCGCACCTCCTCCATGTGCTATAAATATAGCCATTTTTACATAATGTGTCAATGCAATGTTCTATTATGTCAGAACTTCCCCAACAATTTTTTTGACGGGATTTTGACAGAATAATGGAGGGAGATTTTGCCCCTTGAGCAGTGAGTATGTGGCGGGAATACCGGGCGCATAGACCACCCCCGCCGCAGAACCGCTGGTCTGCGTTGATTGTGTGTCGGTTATATGCAAGAAATCAACTCGGTAGACTGCCCTCGAAAACGACCGATTGTTCACTACTTAGCTCAACACAGACATCCCTCCTGTGCGAATCTGCCATTTTATTCCCTTCCATATCCACCGCCCTGTTATTTTCCATGTTCGCTTAACAGGAAGCGTTTTTGTTACGACGCTCGCCAGCACATGGTTGATACTGGTGAGAAAATTGACCCCCATGGCAATGCAGCACAACAAACACACAGCGGCGATCTTGTTATGCGTCCGCACTCTCTTGGTGCCGGTAAGATACGACATGCGCTTAAACTCATCATTCTCTATGCTCCACCGCAGGTGCGCAGCTTCCCGCGCAGCAGGCAATGACAGATGTACATCACTCGTAATTACCCAGAACGTCTCCTTCCCTTCAGTGACCCGCAGCACCAGCACCGGCACACCATGCCATTCGTCAGGCACTGCCTCAATCTGGTAACTCGTTGATCGTTGATAATCATACCCGCTCGCGGTTTGGACTGCATCACTATAGAACCCCTGATGTTCCATATAGCGGGCTGCGCGATCAAGGAGCAACCGCTCATGTTTCCGCGGAGTGCCATCCCGCTTTACCGAACGAAATTTCACCAGAATATGACGCTTTAATTTTGCGCAGATCAGATGAAGAAAGGGCTCACACAGGTAGAGCCCATCGAAACTTAACAATTGCGGCAGGGTATCTCCTTCCCTCAAAAGCATTTCTTCAGACCCGCGCAGTTCGTGCCCTCTGCCCTTCATCGGTCTCACAACCTGCACATACGTTCCTGTCTTTGTCGGTCGCGCCAGCACGGTGAACCAGACGCTCCCGAAGACACAGGTGCCATCGACAATACCGATACTCCGATGAACTCCCGTGTCCAAATAACACGATTCTTCAGTGTCACTCACTGACAACTTCATACTGGTTCCCACCATCGTCGTCCACTTCATCCGGTATGATCTGAGAAATCACCCGTTGTATGGTGCTGTCGGAACCGACCATATACCGTTTGCTGCCGAGTAACTTCCGAACATGTTTATTCCGAGCCAGATAATCGAGATCAAACAGACTCTTGCATGAAAAATAATGGCATCGATATAATGAGAGCCATTATTTGTGATAGCTGAACAACCGGTCGTTTCCGAGGGTCGGTTAAATTGGTTGTTTTTCAGCATCTGTCCGAGCCTTTGAATAAAGGTTCGGGCAACACTTTTTTTCTGAGAACACATAGTCCCCCTCCCATAGTAGATCATAAATGTGTATGAGAATTCCTGCAATGGTCTGAAAAAAACTTGTTGGGGAAGTTCTGCTATTATGTAACCCGACCCTCTGCGCTCCCGACCATCCTGCATCGCCAAAAAAATACAGCGGAAAGAGCTTGACAGAATTGTTAACATGGATTAACTATATTACATTGTTTAATTGAAAGCTTATTGTAGGAGGATGCATGCGGCACACATTATTTTTGCTGATATTCATTGCGCTGATTTCTCCGGTGCTTTGTGCCGGCGGGTCGGGTGAGGAGACGGAACAGGTAAACGTGTACAGTCATCGTCACTATGATGCCGATCAGAAACTATTCGACCAGTTTACCGCAGAAACGGGGATTCAGGTACATGTGGTGAAGGCAGGCGCCGATGAACTCATTGAACGTCTTCGTGCGGAAGGCGAGCGGAGCCCTGCCGATTTTCTCATTACTGTCGATGTCAGCCGTCTCTACCGGGCAAAACAGCTTGGGCTCTTTCAGGCAGTTTCATCGCCCCTGCTTAACAGGATCGTTCCGGCTCATCTCCGCGATCCGGACGGATACTGGTATGCTCTCACAAAGCGCGCGCGGGTCATTGTCGTTGATAGATCGCGCCGAGCCGTAGAACGTATGGATTATGAAGATTTGGCGCATTCTGCTCTGGACGGCACAGTCCTTATCCGCAGCAGCTCAAATGTGTATAATATCAGCCTCCTTGCTTCCATTATCGCGCATAATGGGGAAACTGCCGCCCGTTCTTGGGCACAGGGAGTGGTTGCGCATATGGCGCGGCCGCCGCAGGGAAATGACCGTGATCAGATGAAGGCTCTTGTTGCCGGTGTGGGAGATTATGCTGTTGTCAACACCTATTATATTGGTCTGCTGCGTAATTCTGATGATCCTGCCGAACAGGCGGTGGGTGAAAAAATTGGGGTGATTTTTCCTAATCAGGATAACAGGGGAACCCATGTAAATGTAAGCGGCGCGGGGGTCACTCGTCATGCGCCGAACCGAGACAATGCCCTGCGGCTTATGGAATTTCTTCTGAGTGAAGAAGCGCAGAAGGTCTACGCCGAACAAAATTATGAATATCCGGTAAATCCCAATGTTGTACCGGGGGAACTCGTGAGGACTTGGGGAACATTTATTGAGGACTCTCTTAAACTCAATGAAATTGGAAGGGAGTATGATCAGGCGCTCCGCATATTCGATTCCGCGGGTTGGAAATAGGAGAGAGTTTTGCAGGATCGTAAGCTCCGACCAGCCCGGACGCATGGCGAGCAGGAGCGTAAGCTCCGACCAGCCCGGACGCATGGCGAGCAGGAGCGCAAGCTCCGACCAGCCCGGACGCATGGCGAGCAGGAGCGCAAGCTCCGACCAGCCCGGATGTGGAGCATTGCCCTCATCATTATCTGCGCATTCCTCCTCTTACCGCTTATTACTCCTCTGTTGGCGGTGTTTTCTCCTGTTTCCGAACTCTGGCGCTACTTTGCCGATACCCTCCTGTGGACCTATACCCTCGATACCATTATTCTCTGCGCAGGAGTGCTGTTTTGCGCAAGCATTCTCGGCCTTGTGCCGGCATGGCTCCTCAGCCGATACCGAGTACCCTTCCGCAATGTTCTTGAAACAATCCTCATATTGCCGCTCGCCCTTCCTGCCTACATAACCGCCTATGCCTATTCAGGAACATTCGACTTTCACGGCCCCCTCTGGAAGCTGGGAACCCAGCTTGGTATTTCCGCGGAACTGCTGGGCAGGTTCGGCATAGGTAACATGGCGGGGCTTATTTTCATTATGAGCAGCGCATTATATCCCTACGTATTTCTCATTGTACGCGGCAGCCTTCGCTTTCAGCTCACCTCACCGCTCAACGCCGCCCAGAGCCTGGGGGCTGGTCAAATCCGGCAGTTCTTCGGACTTTCTCTCCCGCTGTGCCGACCCGCCCTCTTTGGCGCTCTGGGCATTGTGCTTATGGAAACGCTCAACGAATACGGAGCTGTGGACTATCTGGGGCAAACGACCCTCTCAACAGGCATATTCAGAATCTGGTTTGGTCATTACGATCTTCCTGCTGCGCAGCGTCTGGGCGGGCTTCTTCTGTTTACGGTGTTCATTCTTCTTGCAGCTGAAGGTTTTCTGCGGGGAGGGCGGCAGTATGATCCGAAAAACCGCAGAGAACTCGAAAAACTTCCCTGTTCACCGGCGAAGGCGGGGCTTTTCTGCATCATTTCCCTTCTTCCCGCGCTGCTCGGCTTCTTTTTTCCGCTTCTCCAGCTTGCGGTCTGGGTTCCGCGGGCGCTCCCCGGCGCGCAGTGGAGCGATCTCCTCGAAGGTCTGCTAAACACGCTGCAGTTGGCAGTCTTCACCGGATTTTTCATTACCGTTTTGGGCGTCCTTGTTTCGTTCATGCGGAAAGTTGAGAAAAACGCTTTTCTGCGCAAAATTTCCGACCTTTCCCTGCTGGGCTACAGTTTGCCCGGCTCAATTATTGCGTTGGGGATGCTCGGCATCAGTCGGGGGCTGACGAACATGAATGTTCCCATCGTGCTGAGCGGAAGCATATTCCTTCTCATCTATGCCTATGTTGTTCGGTTTCTTGCGCTGAGTCAACGATCCATATCTGCCGTCATGCTGCATCAGCTCAAAACACAGGATGATGCAAGCCGCAGCCTCGGCTACAGTTCTTGGCAGACACTTCTGAGAGTTCATCTGCCGAATCTCAAGCTGCCGATACGCGCTGCGCTATCGGTTATTTTTCTGGAAACAATAAAAGAACTGCCGCTGACCATTATCCTGCGTCCCTTCAATTTTCAGACCCTCGCCGTCCGTTCCTATCAGCTTGCTTCCGATGAAATGATTCAGGAAGCATCGATCCCATCGTTGCTGCTTGTCATTGTTGCGGTATGTGCTATGTTCATACTGCGGAGAAATGCGGAGGCAGAATGATGGTGATGGTGATGCAGGAAGAAGCGTTTATCCGAATCCAGAATGTTTCACGGAGCTTTGCCGGGTATTCCGCGGTTGATGCAGTGAATCTGCGCCTGCCGAAGGGTATAATTCATGCCCTCACGGGTGAATCGGGTTCGGGAAAAACCACGCTGCTCCGGCTTATTGCGGGTTTTGAAATTCCCGATTCCGGTTCCATAACAGTTGGGGAACGCATTCTCACCGATCAGGCAAGGGGAATTATGCTTTTACCGGAAAAGCGGCAGGTCGGCATGGTTTTTCAGGAAAATAACCTCTTTCCTCATCTCACGGTGGCGCAGAACATTGCCTATGGAGTGGAGAAGCGGCACCGCAGGGCACGCGTGGAAAAACTCCTGAATCTTGTGCATCTTGAGCCCTACGCAGGGAGATATCCGCATCAAATATCTGGAGGACAGGCGCAAAGAGTCGCTCTCGCCCGCGCCCTTGCGCCGGAACCCGACCTTCTGCTCATGGATGAACCCTTCAGCAGCCTCGATCATCGGTTGAAAACCCATCTCCTGCCGGAAATTAAACGAACTATTCAGACAGTTGGAATAACGACCATCTTTGTCAGCCACGATAGAAACGAGGTCTTCGATCTTGCGGATGAGATCAGTGTTATGCGGGACGGCGCAATAGTGCAGAGCGGCAAGCCCCGGCAGCTTTATGAGCGGCCGGTAAGCTGCTATGTGGCAGATTTTCTCGGTGAGGCAAATTTTCTTCATGGACAGGACGATACTCTCATGATTCGTCCCGAACACATTTACATCGGGCAGCTCTCATCGGAGGGAGGGCAATCTATCAGTTCGGCGGCGCGGATTATCGAATGTTATTATCGTGGAAACTATCATGAATATTGGGCTGAAGCTGAATTTCCCGATCTGAACATACAAACACCCCTCATACTTCAAATTCGCCATAACCAGAACATGGGAAGTGAGAATTTGAAGGTCGGCGACAACTGCCTCATTAGTTTTTACCGTGAAAACCTGCTCTCCTTAAAAAAATAATTTTCTCCGCACACTTTCTAAAAGTTTTTGTACTTTTTTCGTGCAATTTTTTAAATATGAACCATACTCTTTAGTAGAAAAAATCTCTAAAAGGAGTAATGTATGAAAACTTTGAACGAAGGAGAAAACAGGAAACGCTCTCTACGGAAGTGTTTCGTATTATATGCGCTCATGGGGTTTTTTATCGCAGGGCTACTTCTCACAACCTGCGATATGTATGACGCCAACGGCTTTAATGACGCCGGCATTCATCAGGAGACCGGCACGAAATACAACCCCGAAGGCTATGACAAAGCCGGCTACGACTCGAATGGTTATAACAAAGACGGCTACGACTCGAATGGCTATAATAAAGATGGCTACAATGCGAATGGCTATGACGAAGCCGGGTACGATGCGAATGGCTATAACAAAGACGGCTACAATGCGAATGGCTATAACAAAGACGGCTACAATGCGAATGGCTATAACAAAGACGGCTACAATGCGAATGGCTATAACAAAGATGGCTACAATGCGAATGGCTATAACAAAGACGGCTACAATGCGAATGGCTATAACAAAGACGGCTACAATGCGAATGGCTATAACAAAGATGGCTACAATGCGAATGGCTTTAACAAAGATGGCTACAATGCCTACGGCTTTAACACTGCAGGCATTCACCGCGACACCGGCACGAAATACAACCCCGAAGGCTATGACACAGCCGGCTACAACTCGGATGGCTTTAACGCCTCCGGCATGCACCGCGACACCGACACCCTTTTCGACCCGCAGGGCTTTAACGCCGCAGGCAATCACCGCGACACCAACACCCCTTTTGACCCACAGGGCTTTAACAAATACGGATACGATGGGGTAGCATACACCAAGGGCCGCGGCTATGAAATCTATGACTGGGCTCGCATCAGCATTGGGCATCATAAAAACGATTTCACCACGCTTGCCGCCGCCCAAAACACGAACCCCATTGGCATCTGGTCGGACGGAACAACAATGTGGGTGGCAGACGATACCGACAACAAAATTTACGCCTACAACATGGCGAGCAAAGCCCACGACCCCAGTAAAGATTTTAACACCCTTCATGCCGCCGAAAACCGCACCCCTTACGGCCTCTGGTCGGACGGAACAACAATGTGGGTGACCGACTATGACAAGAACAAACTCTACGCCTACAAAATGACACCCGAATCGGAGTTCGGAACGCGGGACGCGTCAAAAGATTTCGACACGCTCAATGACGCCGGAAACAAGGAACCTTCAGGCCTCTGGTCGGATGGAACAACAATGTGGGTGGCAGATGATGTGCAAGACAAAATTTACGCCTATAACATAAACAGCAAAGCCCACGACCCCAGTAAAGATTTTAACACCCTTCATGCCGCCGAGAATCGTACCCCCTACGGACTCTGGTCGGACGGAACAACAATGTGGGTTGTGGATGAAGATCAGTACAAAATCTATGCCTATAACATAATCAGCAAAGCCCGCGATCCCGATAAGGATTTCAGCCTGCTTTCTACTACCCTGAATCTCCACCCCGAAGGCATCTGGTCAGACGGAACAACAATGTGGGTGTCGGACTGGTGGGACTACACAATTTATGCCTACGACATGGACACCCGCGTCCGTCCCTCATGGTGCCGACTAACGCAAGGCGCTGGTACGGGCTGCGCGGACTGAGCTGACCCCGTCATTGTCCTATCCCGCATTTCTCACGAACTGATGTTTGCAGAGAAATGCGGGTTAAATGGTAAGCGTGAAATTTTTTGCTTTCTATGCAAAAGTTTCCGTTAGTACTCAGAACTTCCCCAACAAATTTTTTGACGGGGTTTTGACAGAATAATGGAGGGAGATTTTGCCCTTGAGCAGTAAGTATGTGGCGGGAATACCGGGCGCATAGACCACCCCCCACCGCAGGTGCGCAGCTTCCCGCGCAGCAGGCAGCGTGAGCTCAACATCACTCGTAATTACCCAGAACGTCTCCTTCCCTTCAGTGACCCGCAGCACCAACACCGGCACACCATGCCATTCGTCAGGCACTGCCTCAATCTGGTAACTCGTTGATCGTCGATAATAGGCAATATCCTCTCACTTATCCATATCCAACTGATTATACTGTCTGTGCACCACCTTTTTGTCCTCCTCGTAGTGGTCTTTCCATGCGAACTATAAAATGTGAGTGGGAGGTTCCATTCCTTTTTTCCATGGTAAAGCAGAAGTATATAGATAGCATCATTTCCATTGTACACATTGCTGTTTCTGAGGGCATATTACAGAAACTTTTGCTACTGGAAATTGTGCTCTGCACAATTTTCCAATGCAAAAGTTTCAAATTCGGAATGCTTTCTTTGTGCTTAGCATTCTCCTATTTCATAGAAAGTTTTGCCTGTGGCAAAACTTTGTGATAATTATCGATCTGTGTGAGAACGTGTTTGTGCAGGTAGCTTTTGTGTTCAGTAATAAAAAGAGCCTTCCGATCGGGGTCTGACAGGAAGGGGGCACTGACAACGAGATCGCAGTGAAGGTTCTTTTTTCCTGCAATGTAGCTGGGGGGTTCAATGCGGATTTTGTCCATGTCCAGCTTGGTAAGCGTTGTATCCTCACAGAACAGCCGCAGCAGGTCGGGAATCAGCCGGGGGGTTCTGTAGTAGGCGATCTTGAAGGCTATGTCTTTGAAAGAACGTTGTGTTTTTTTTCAGGGATAGGGGAAGGAGGGATGAGTGGGCAGGAATGGGGTGAGCGTATGGTTGAATTCGCCCTGTATTATAGGGTGTATTGACGCACGCTCCCGGGAACAATGCTCCGCGCGAGGTCCTTGTTGAAGTATGAGTATATGAAGTCCCGGAATATCCGGGGATTTTCAAAAGCATATTTCCAGCGTGTACCATGCCGATATATTTTTTGCTCATACTATATAGACGGGTTACATATGAATGGTGAATATGAGAAAGTTTTTGAAAAAAGTTTCTATTATTTTGGGATATTACTGTTTGATCAGCCCGGACGCATGGCGAGCCGGATGCCCGGGCGAGCAGCGCTGAAGCGCGACCAGCCTAGGATGCGCAGCTTCCGACCAGCAAATAGTTTTTTTGCCTCATTCTTGGTTATCTTACCAGAAAATATCTTTATTATCCACTATGAGCGCAGGCCGAGCAACACCAATTAATGCGATCCGTTCCGCAATGTCCGCATTTCCTCATCGCTCAGCCCGGTAATCCTCTGAACAGCCTCTGTCGACAAGCCTTCCAAAAACATACTGCGGGCCGTTTCTCGAATGCCTTCTTCACGACCTTCCTGTCGTCCTGTCTGAAGTCCTTCTTCACGGCCTTCCTGCCGACCCATTTCTGCAATGCGCGCTCTGAATGTTTCCGCATTCATTCTGAACATTTTCGCTACCTCCTTACCTCTCGGTTCTTTTGTTCTTTCTAACTGGTTCATTAGCGTGTCAAAGTCTATAACAATTCCGAACATCGAATCTACCACGCCGATAAATTCCTTTATCAGCTCCAGCGATTCTTCATTCAGCATTTCTGCTATCGCGTTCTCCACCTTCTGAATGTCCCAATCCGTATTCAGCAGATTTTTCGAGTACAGATCAAGGTACATAACAGCCGCAAACATTCTTCCCCGCTGCTGTAGCTGCTCCGCAGAATAATCGCTCTCACTAATAAGATCATAAGGAAAGGGAGCAAGATACTGCGGGAATTTCCGCTTCCGTTGCTTTCTGACATTCCCCGGCACCTTCCATTTTCTCGTGCCATTATAGAACACAATGGGAAGAAATATCAACTCGCAGTCATCGGGAATTGCGCCGGAGCGGTGAATGTTCCGGTAGAGCAAATTCGTATACTCCGACATGCGGAGGGGCATGTCTTTGTCCATGCGCCTCCGACAAAGCGTTGAAGAAATTGGAGCATTATTGCGGGTTGGAACAGCAGGGAGCGGTATCCTTGGTCGTAGGGAACGGGTGCGGGTTTTTCTTTGAAATCGATCATATAATTCCTCCTGAACGAAACTTTTGCTACTGGAAATTGTGCAAGCACAATTTTCCAATTCAAAAGTTTCTGAACGTTTCTTTCTGAATAGGGGAGCTCCCATGGCGACATGGTCCCATGGTGAATTCTCCCTTATATATCTATAACGGGTAAAAAGTCATTCTTGACTATGTTTTTTGAGAAAATTTGAAAGAATTTTGCAAAATGTGTGAATTTTTTTCGGGGGATGGGGGAATGCGGGGCTGGTATGCTCTGTGTCGATATGATTGTTTCCCATACCACATAAACAGGGTATGCGCGCATGGTGGATGATGTAATGAGAAAATTTTATAAAAGTTTCTATGAATTAAAATGTCTGCGGTTTAAAGTCTTCGGCGTTGATAATGGAGGCACTGGAACCCGTGGCTTTGATGACAAAGAGCTTCTTTTTTTGAGCGTATTTATCGGCCGATCCAACAACATTTATGTAGGCAACACCCCCGTAAATAATATCGTTTTGAAAGCGGGGCATGGCTGTTCGAAATAGTTTCATGCTCTTGAGAAAGTGATCCACATCTTCTACCCTGAGAGTGGTTTTAACTTCAATTACCACCGTTTCATTGCCGTTGCAGGCAATGAGATCAAACTCGGCAAGCGGTTTTCCCGGAACTTCTATATATTCTCTTCTAACCAAAGTTTTGTCTACGGTAATTCCTCTCATCTTGAGCAACTTTACCAAGTCGCCCTCCACAAGGCTCTCTATGAGCTTGCCCCACTGGGAGGTAAAGAGTTCATCGAGCTTTTTTAGCCTGCGGTCGGTTTCCTTCTCTCGACGCCGAGACTCCTTCTCTCGACGCCGAGACTCCAGTCGGGACTCTTCCATTCGGCGGTCGGTTTCCTTCATTCGACGGTCGGTTTCCTTCATTTGGAGGTCAAGTTCCTTCCCTCGACGCTCAGCCTCCTTCTCTCGACGCTCAGCCTCCTTCTCTCGACGCTTAGCCTCTTGTCTGTCTTTTTCCATTCGAAGGTCAAGTTCCTTCCCTCGACGCTTAGCCTCTTGTCTGTCCTCTTCCATTCGACGGTCAATTTCCTTCCCTCGACGCTCAGCCTCCTTGTGGGACTCCCTTTGGGCCTCTGCCGTTTCTGCCAACATGTCTTTAATTTCTTGTACGGTTAGTTCTGCCATTGTCTGTCTCCTCTCATGTATAATAGCCTTTTCCGGTACTGAAATCAACTGGCAGACATTCTGCCGAAAACCCTGCCAAAGCCTCCGACCAGCCCCCGTCTCAGCAACAGCCGCATAGGCGACCAGCCGTCTTATCGAAAAAAGGCAGGAGCGGAGAACCCGCGCCTGCCTGAGTTGAATTGCAACTTCTCAATAGGCAATAATCTCCTTATACCATGATGGATAATTCGGTTGCTCCCCGCTATCATCATCATCAACCGCATTCGCATCCAAACCGGAATCTGAAAACATACCGGAGACTTTTACTCTATATTCATCATCTGTTGCATCGGTGTTACCCATATCATTTATGCCGCCATTGGCAACCGTCCAATGATCTTTCCATTCCTCAAGATCGACATTGAATGCGCTTGCATCCTTGAACATACTTTGCATATCCGTTACCGAACTGACATCCCAGCCGGAGATATCGCTATTGAATGCGCTTGCATCCTTGAACATACTTTGCATATCCGTTACCGAACTGACATCCCAGCCGGAAATATCGCTATTAAATACGCTTGCTCCAGAGAGCACAAGGGTCATATTCGTTACCGAACTGACATCCCAGCCGGAAATATCACCATTGAATGCGGCTGCGCTAACAAGTATTCTGGTCATATCCGTTACCGAACTGACATCCCAGCCGGAAATATCGCCATTGAATGTGGCATTGGAATTGAAAATGTCGGACATATCCGTTACTGCGGTGGTAATAATGTAGTTGAAATCGGCAGTATCTCCCCAGTTTGATATCCCCGTAGTTACCGCTGTTTTCAGTTCAGCGTTAGTTGTTGGACTCTCAGTAACGTAGAAATATTCGGCAAAGAGTATGTCGCCATTTTCTGTTTTGCCATATATCAGATATTTTCCTGCTGTTGTACTTGCGGTAACCGTAACAATTCCAGTATTCGCATCAACTGTCGGAATGGTGACTCCTGCGGGCGGAGTTACGGTGCTTACCGTAATGTCTCCTCCATTGACCGCGTGAGTACCCATGGTCAATAAAATGCTGAGGTTCTCATTGGCAATACCGGCAGTATTAATGGCATTATCGGCAGCCAAAATTCTTATAGAATTTTCATCCTCTGTAGGAGTCCCTATCCGAGAAAATGATATCGGCGATCCCAGCGCGGGGGCAGACCAGGGTCCAGCGCCCTCCGCGTTGATGGCGCGCGCATGCACTTGGTAGAGAGCACCGTTTGTCAGGTTTGTCATGGCGTAGGTGTGGTCTGTGCCGGTGAAGCCGGAAGCAGCCGTCCATGCGGTTACGCCGACTTCGCGATATATCAGCTCATACCCGGTAATTTCGCTCCCGTTATCGTCCGGCGCAGACCATCTCGCAACGATCCGCTCAGTTCCCGCATAAAGGGTTGGAGCAGCCATGGTACCCGGCGCGGCAGGGGGTACAGTTGGCGCAATGAGTGTTGCCGTGGAAGATGCCGACCACGTACCCGCACCCCCAGCGTTGACGGCGCGTACCTGCACAGCATACCTCATGCCGTTTGTCAGGTCGGTAATGGTATGGCTTGTGCCGGTAATACCAAAGGTAATCTCCGTCCAGCTTCCGCTGCCATCTTCACTGTAACGGAGATTATACGCGGTAATTGCGTTTTTGCCATCCTTGTCGTCTACCGCATTCCATATAGCGGCGAGCTCAGCCCATGAGGCTGTAAGCTGTCCGTCTCCTGCCGTAAGGGCTGGCGCAAACATGGTCGGCGGCGCGTCCGGCATGGGACATCCGGCAAGCAGCCCAATAAGTAAAGAACAAACCGTAAAGGCAAAAACAATTTTTTGGTAAACGGCTGAAATCAAAATTAATTTTAATTTTCATGATAATTCCTCCTGAAAGTTCATGATAGAACTTTCTTTTTGAATAATTCATTATACCTGCCGGTAGTCTTTTCTACAAGCAGAGATCGTTGCGCGTCAGAACTTCCCCAACAAATTTTTTCAGACCATTGCAGGAACTCTCATTCACATTCATGATCCGCAATCATCAACACATCACAGAATTTCTGAGTATTTTACCTAATGAAAAGCTTTATGTCAATCAAAAATTTCACTCTTTGCGAATTCAACCATACGCGCGCCGCCTTTATGCCATTGTGTGAAAATGCGCGGACGCGTATACTGTCATAAAGTTTTGCGCGCGCAAAAATATCAGAAAGAAAAATATGACATTCGAGGCAGATATGATAATTACCGTAGACCTTGGCGGCACAAAGATGCTTACCGCTCTTTTGGACAATGACTTCACTATTCACCTGCGCATAAAGACTGAAACACCCCGGACAACAGACGGTAATGATATTCTTGCATTAATAATGGATTCAATGAGCACTATTATCCGGCAGCATTCCTGCAGCATGAGCGATATTGAAGGCATCGCTGTTTCCGTACCGTCACCGGTAGATTACCGCAGCGGAATTGTTATTACGACCTCAAACATCGGCTTCAAAAACTATCCGCTGCGCGACAGGCTTCATGAACTGAGCGGAGTTCCGGTGCTTGTTGAGAACGATGTAAATGCGGGTATTTATGGTGAATATCAGTTGGGTTCGGGGCGGGGGAAACAGCACATAATCGGTATGTATCTGGGAACGGGAATTGGCGGGGGGCTGATACTCGGCGGTGAACTCTACCGGGGAGCCTTCGGAGGAGCCGGTGAAATTGGGCACATGAATGTTCAGCCCGCAGGGCGTTTATGCGGATGCGGCCGTTACGGCTGTCTGGAGACGCTGGCATCGAAAACCGCTCTGGCAAAGGATCTCGTTCAGCTTGCGGACATCGGAAAATCGCCAACGACTCTCGCTGCAGTGGGTACCGACTACACCCGCGTAAAAAGCAGTCATATTCTGAAGGCAATGCAGGCAGGGGAGCTGGAGGTCATTGAACTTGTTAACCGCGCAGCAGAGTTTCTCGGCGTCGGCATGGCGAATTGTGTGAATATATTCAATCCGGAACGGATTATTCTCGGCGGCGGGCTCGTTGAGAAACTCGGAAAAACCTTTGTGCGGCGCGCCGAACGCTCAATGCGCGCGCATGCCATGCCTCTGTTGCTGAAGGATGTCGATGTACGGATCAGCGAGCTCGGCGATGATACTGTTATTCTGGGTTCCGCCCTTCTTCTCCGGCTCATGACGGAAACAGGGCGGTAAGACATGGAAAATGTTGTCTGTGTAATTGATGTCGGTTCAACAGCCCTTCGTATGGTGATATTGAAGGTGCGGAAAGATGGGGAATATGAGCGGCTTGACCGCTCCATCCGTCCGGTAACCCTCGGCAGAGATATATTCATTGAACGAAGAATTAGTCCGCAGAGCATGGTACAAATTATCCATATATTCACCAATTTCGCCGAGCTCATGGAGGCATGGGCCATTACCCCGGAACAGGCCTATGTTTTCGCGACCAGCACCATTCGCGAGGCCCGCAACCGCGACATCTTTGTTGACCGCATTGAAAAACAGACAAACTTCCACATGAAAATTCTCGATGGCATTGAGGAAAATCATCTCACCTACATTGCCGTGAATCATGCGGTAAAAAACTTTCACCGCCCGCTGTCCCGTTCCAATTCCATTATTATGGAGGTCGGCGGAGGCACCACTGAAATGATGCTCATGGAAAATGGAAAAATGCGGATGGCGCATAATCTGCGAATGGGAACGCTGCGCCTCGAACAACAATTTAAGTACCGCGATCCCACAAACATCTCTCTTGAGAATTTCATTCAGGAGCAGATGAGACCGAGTATTGCAAGTATACAGGCTGCCGGAAATCTCGGAGCCATTCAGCAGTTTATTATGGTTGGCGGCGATGCCCGCCTTGCCGCGCGCAGAATTGGTACGGAACAGGATGATCATTATGCGCTTATTGCGCGCAACGATTTTTTCGATTGGGTCAATACCATGAAAAATATGAGCTCCGAAGAAATTGTCGGGAAGTTGGGGATCGGCTATAACGATGTTGATGGTCTGCTTCCTGCCCTGCTCATTTTTAAGGTATTTTTGGAAGAGACTTCGGCGGGAGAAATTATTGTCCCCGATGTCAGCATTCGGGAAGGCATTCTTCTCAAGAATGTGGTTGCGCAGAATTCGGAATTTGATCAGGATTTTACCGATCAGGTTATTGCCTTTGCGCTCAATCTGGCGCAGCATTATCATACCGATGCAAAACATATGCAGCGGGTGCGGGAGCTGAGCCTTACCGTGTATGACAAGATATGCAGTTTTCATGGGCTGGGAAACAGGGAACGTTTGTATTTGGAAGTGAGCGGCATTCTTCATGCTGTGGGATATTTTATTAACCAGTTTGAATATCATAAGCACAGCCAGTACATTGTCGCCAACTCCGAAATATTCGGACTCACCACGGAAGAAATTCAGCTTGTCGCCAATATCATACGCTATCAGGAAGAAGATTTTCCGACCAACAGTCATCCCATGTACGCGGCGCTGTCGCGCGGGCAGCGGCTTATAATAATGAAGCTTGCTGCCATTCTCCGGCTTGCGAATGCGCTGGCTCGGAATTTTTACAGCGAAGATACAACGATAGAAATGAAGGATTCCACGCTTTTTATTTCAGGAAATTATGTTTTTCAGTCCGACAGATTGTCCCAGCAGATCAGTTTTTTTGAAGATGTTTTCGGATATAAGATTACTGCGCGCTGATTATGGAATATCTCATAATGTCCTTCGAAATGCCTGTACTATTGCCGAATCTGAAACTTCTTTTCTGTTAGTTAGTTTCAAACAAGCTGGTATAAAGAGCCATAAACTACGTATTTTTGAACAAATGCAAAAATCTTATGCCATATTTGAATGTAAAAGGGTTGGTGTAGAAGAAGGAGCAAAAAAGGGTCCACAGACTATAGAAAAGGCAAAACAAGGTGCGTATGTTGCTAGAACTGCATCTGCCTTACAAAAAATAAGAACCGACTCTGGTGAAAAAGTTGGGATAATATACAGAAATAACAATAAGCCATACATAAAGCCCTATGTGGAACTTCTGGAGGAGATAATATATTCCGATGATATTCAGTTACTTCAAAAATTCATTCTAACAGTTGGAGTTGTCAGCAATCACGGAAATTGGTTTACTGCTGAGAATCACAATAAAGAATTAAAGGTTTTAGCAGAATCATATGATTGGCTTATATTTTTAACTGATAATGGACTTGCGCAGTTTATTGACGATTTGTTACTCAATCCAAATCAAGAATACATAAAAATCCAAGAAGCATTTAAAAGTAGCTATTCAGCTGATAAAAAACGTAATGTTTTCACAAAAGTAAGAATGGATTTCGAAGCTGATAGACTACTATTAAAATATTTTTCCAATAAATTACGTTCCATTGAGAAATGGTTTAATGTCATAACACCCAAAAAGAGATCCATTGAAGAATTGAAAAAAGAACTTCAAGAATTACGCTCAAAGAATTGGGAGGAAATTCGATGAGTGCGGGAAGAACGGTAAATTCACAAAGCCAATCGTGGGGAACTCCTCATAAATATGTCAATGCTATAAAGAGATTTTTTGGAGGCTCAATTTCCTTAGATCCCTGTTCAAATGAACATTCCATTGTTAATGCTCAGATTGAGTTTATGTTGCCAAAACACGATGGCCTGCATGAAGAATGGGAGTACCCTACCATATATGTGAATCCTCCTTATGGAGCAGACAGAGAAAGAGGAACAACTATAAAGCATTGGTTAGTGAAGTGTGCGCTAACCCATAAGAAATATAATTCAGAAATATTAGCATTAGTTCCAGTAGCTACAAACACTAGCCATTGGAAACAAAATGTGTTCGGTATTGCCAGAGCTATTTGTTTTTTATATGACACAAGATTAAAGTTCCTTGAAAATGGGAATGGCGACGGTAAAGGAGCGCCCATGGCCTGTGCGATGATTTATTGGGGACAGCATTATGAATATTTTTATAATATTTTTGCGAATTATGGGGCTGTTGTAGATATATCCAATTTGATAAATAAAGAAATTGGAGAAACGAGAAAACAGTACAATATATTTTATGAAATATATACCGGAGGTAGGGTTGGCGAATTATGACCGGGCGAGGAGAACATCGGTGAATATAAAATCTCCCCGTTCCACGGTTTCGCCAGTTTTCACTTTTATTGCTTCTCTGAAAAATGGCCCGTCATACACAAAACTGTGAAACTCACCGTTCTCCCCGCAGGGATCGACTCCCGACGGAAGATCGGCAATAAACTGCCTGTCGTACTGCCTGCCCGCAAAACTCGTATCCAGTTTTCGGGAATCTATGCAGGTAACAATTGCCTTGAGTCCTGCTTCAATCATACTATTTCCAAGTTCAGATGTGTTGCGCTGCCACAGCGGAAAAATGGCCTGCATGCCAACCTCCTTCATCTGCCGTTCCCGGTACTCGCGAATATCTTCCAGAAAAAGGTCGCCGAATATAAGCTGTGTAATGCCGCTGTCCCGAAGCCTCCGCAGTGTTTCTTTCATTACCTGTTCATACATGTCGTTTGAACTGCCGGCCTTCGGGAGCCATACCTTATGACAGGGCAGGTTCAGCATATGAGCCTGGCAGTCCAGAAGTTGTTCACGAACCCCGTGCATGGATATTCTTTCATAGGGGCGGGTCAGGGTTGTGAGTACGGCGGAAATTCCATACTGCTCATGCGTTTTATAATATGCCCATGCGCTGTCCTTTCCCGATGACCAGGCAATTGCCGTCTGAGTAGCAGTACTCATGCGTTACTTTTCCGCCTGTCTGGGCGGGCTGTCTGCTCTGCCTGTCTGGTTTGGCGGGATGGGCGGAAGTGTCGGGCGAGGAGAAAGAGGAGGAGCAGGATGATAGTATCAACAAGAATAAACAGCGGTATAATTTCCAGAGAAAAGCGGCGGGCCAGTACACCGGCGAGGGAGGGAATGAGGCTTATGCCGAGGCCGGCGCAGGCAATCTGCATGCCGATGGTGTTGCTCTCATGGCGGGGGCCGACACGGTTGATGGTGTCGGAGACCATGGCGGGAAAGATGGGGGCAATGGCAAAGGCGCTGACAGCGACTCCCGCAACGGTAAGCCCCGCCCCCCTGTTCAGCGCTACGAGAAAAATGCCGACTGAGGCGGCGGCAATGCTCAGCAAAATGACGGTGCCTGAACGGATTTTATGCGTATAGAAACCGGCAATCATTCTCCCCACGGTGAAGAACCCCCAGTAGCCAGCGGTAATGAAGCCCGCAACGGCAGGATCAACCCCCCGCGATTCGGTGAGCAGGGAATATGACCACAGCCCCAGCCCCAGCTCAATGCCCGTATAGATAAAGAACATAAGCATGCTGAGTACGGCTGAGGGTTGGCGGAGGGTTTCGCGAAGAAGAGGAATGTCTTCGGCTACTTC
>CBDDDG010000015.1:0-53028 GCA_965226555.1 Salinispira sp.
ACAGTGAGCTCAATAAAGACGCAGAAAATACCACCGTCCGGCACCCGCGCCGATAGGGAATTGATGCGGGCGGAATTATTAAAACAGGAAACAGGAAAATTTGTCGCCGCAGTAAATCCTGATGCTGCGCATGTAATAGATGCTGCTGCGGCATTTAAGGCATATCTGTCCAGCCCCGATGTTCGGGAAAAAATCGACAACAAGCAATATGGCGCCCTGAGCGGCAGCACCGAATTGACCGATGAAGAATGGACACAATTACCGAAAGTCCTCCGCAGGAAAATTGTGCGCTACGTACGCGATTATGTTGACCTCAGAAAGTTTGCTGCGTAATGGTTAAGAAATTACCACATTTCAGAAAAAATTACCCCACAATTCTCCAGCACATTCTGTTACACTACAGTATGTGTTTCAAAAAATCCCATATTATACCAATTATTCTTGTACTGAGCGCAATTTTTATTGCATTGCTTGCCGGATGTCCAATGCCGGACATTGATCTGATATCTGATGGCGGACTCAACCCGCCGGGCGAAATGGCTGCTCCCAGGCTTGTCCCGGGGGATGAGGAACTCACGGTTCACTGGACGGCGCCTGCCGATGACGGAGGCAGCCCCATTACCGGATATGAACTACAGTATCGCGAAGTTGCCGGACCGGCAGAAAACTGGATTCCTGAAGCGGACGATCCCGCTATTATTGTTGAAAGTACTGCGACAAGCCACACCATCACGGGCATGACAAACAGCACCGAGTACGAGGTGCGCGCACGCGCCGTGAACGTGATGGGGAAGGGCGACTGGTCGGAACCGAGCGAAGGAGGAGCCCCTGTTGACAATCTTCCCATGCAGCCGACCGCGCTTGTGCTCACAGCAGGAGATACGCAGATTACCGCAGCATGGACGGCGCCGGAAGAGAACGGCAGCCCCCCCATTACCGGATATGAACTACAGTATCGCGAAGTTGCCGACCCGGCAGGAAGCTGGCTGGATTCGAATACGACAACGACCATTACCTCCGACGTCATCGGCATAAACACACGCCACACCATTACGGGCCTGACAAACGGTACCGCGTACGAGGTGCAGGTGTACGCTGTCAATGTCACGGGCGGTGGTACCCCGTCGGAAAGTGCCATAGCAACCCCCGCAACACCTCCTGTAGCGCCTGCTGCTCCCACGCTTGTCCCGGGGAATGGGGAACTCACGGTTCACTGGACTTCTCCGAACAATGGCGGCAGCCCCATTACCGGCTATGAACTACAGTATCGCGAAGTTGCCGACCCGGCAGGAAACTGGATTCCTGAAGCGGACGATCCCGCTATTATTGTTGAAGGTACTGCGACAAGCCACACCATCACGGACCTGACAAACAGCACCGAGTACGAGGTGCGCGCACGCGCCGTGAACGTGATGGGGAAGGGCGACTGGTCGGAACCGAGCGCAGGAGCATCCCCTGTTGGCAATCTTCCCATGCGGCCGACCGCGCTTGTGCTCACAGCAGGAAATACGCAGATTATCGCAGCATGGACGGCTCCGACCGATGACGGCGGCAGCCCTATTACCTATGAACTACAGTATCGCGAAGTTACCAGCCCGGCAGGAAGCTGGCTGGATTCGAATACGACAACGACCATTTCCTCCATTGCCGCGACAAGCCACACCATTACGGGCCTAACAAACGGTACCGCGTACGAGGTGCAGGTGTACGCTGTCAATGTCACGGGCAATAGCACCCCGTCGGAAAGTGCCGCAGCAACCCCCGCAGCACCTCCTCCTGCGCCTGCTGCTCCGACAATTGAAATAAGGAACACGGAACTTGTGGTTCATATATTCCAGTTGAGGATATCAAGCGATGATGGCGAGAGTGCGATCACTGCCTCTCACCTGCGTTATCGCGAGGGCAGCAGCGGAAGCTGGACGGAGATTACCTCCGGCTTCACGAACATATGCAAGGATACGGTCGACGAAGTATGTAGTCATATAATTACCGGACTGACAAACGGCAACAGCTATGAAGTACAGGTGCGCTTCGTGAATGCGATGGGTGTGGGCGCGTGGGGCGCATCGGCCACAGCAACCCCTGCAGCACCTCCTTCTGCGCCTGCTCCTCCCACGCTTGTCGCGGGTGATAGGCAGATTATTGCAACATGGACGGCGCCGGAAGAGAACGGCGGCTCCATTACCGGGTATGAATTGTTATATTATGATTCAAATAATACGTCTGATAGTAGCTTGATAGGGAGCATTGAGGGAATTACCGGCACAAGCCACACCATTACCGGATTGACAAACACCATTGCCTACGGTGTAGTAGTGCTTGCCGTAAATGGGGCGGGCAATAGTCAGTGGTCAGAACCTGCTGTTGCAACTCCAGTCGGTCCTCCTTCTGCGCCTGTTCCTATGCTTGTCGCGGGGGGTGGGAAAATTACCGTAACATGGACGGAGCCGAACAATGGCGGCCGTCGCATTAGCTCGTATCATCTACAGTATAAGCCTAACTCTACAAGCAGCTGGGGGAATACGATTGTAATTGGGAGCGCCTCCGCCACCTACGAGATTACGGGACTGCATGAGAGCACGAGGTATGATGTGCGGATGCGCGCACTGAACGGTCTGGGTCTGGGTGATTGGTCACAAACTGTTTCGGAGAGTACATTCAGTCCTCCTTCTGCGCCTGCTGCTCCCAGTCTTGTCGCGAGGAGTGGGAAAATTACCGCAACATGGACGGCGCCGGCCAATGGCGGCACCCCCATTACCGGGTATCAACTACAGTATAAGCTCTCGGAAAGTAACTGGATGAATGCTGCTCCTATTATTGTAATTCCAATTGCCGCGTACAAGATCTACACCATTACGGGACTGTATGAGAGCACCAAGTATGATGTGCGGATTCTCGCACGGAACGCTGCGGGTCTGAGTGATTGGTCAGAAGCTGCTTCGGCAACTACACCTGTCGGCAATCCCAAGCTGCGAATTGTCGGGTATACCCCGTATCGTGATTTTGATTATAATGATTCTACGGATAATACTCAATATTACGTTGAAGATAATATATTTGATTATCTGACAGATGTCATTCTTCTTGCTCATACGTATATTGATATACTCGAACCCGATTCTCAACCAGATGGGCTGCAGAATTTTAAAACAGCTGCCGCCGGAAAGAGCGCGCGGCTATGGTACAGCGCGGGGTCATCACCCAGCGGCGGCGGACTGGGCAATATCATAGGTAATCCAACAAAGCGGGCGAAAAATATCCGGAATATAGTAGAGTTTATTGTTAATAACGGTTTTTATGGTCTTGATATCGATTGGGAATGGCCATCTAGCGGTCAATGGCCTGCATTTGTTACCTATTTAACCGAGTTGAAAGCAGAATTGAATGCGGATGGGAAAAAACTCTCAATTGCTGTAGTTAGTGGTTTGTCCCTAATAGATTCTGCGCCTGCCTCAGTTGTCAATGCCGTTGATTATGTGAATATTATGGCATACGAGAGTTCGGGCCAGGATAGTTTTGGTGAATGGGGTAATGATACATATGGTGATGCGGTAGATGAGATGAATGCATTCCTTGACAAAGGATTTGCGCGTGAGCAACTAAACATTGGGACTGGCTTCTATGGGGTTGCTCCAGCGTCAGCGCCACAGGCCTGGTATACTTTCTGGGATGGATATGAATCTTCATATCGTACTATTCGGACAAACTATCCTGATATGCCTTCTTCTCAAAATGTTGTAGATGGCTATAAAATTAACAATATTGATCTGATCAAGAGAAAAACAAATATGGCAATTAATGAAAAACTGGGAGGAATCATGATCTGGGAAATGGGTTTTGATCTTCCACTACAAGATCCTCGGTCACTTCTCAGGGCGATGCTTGAGGTTGGGGATCCTACCCGTAGATTACCTTCTGCGAGTAAGGTATCTTTCCCCGTTGGCGGCGGACTGAAAAGAGATCTCTGGCTTGACATTACCGGCAACAGCATTGCCGATTTAACGAATAATTCAAATTATCCTCATAATCCCGATTATCGCAGTGTGGTTTATGATTTTGTCGCTCCAAAAAATTGGAGAAATGATTACGGCCAAAGAATATATGGGTATATTACACCACAGGTAACAGGAACCTATACGTTCTGGATTGCTGCTGATAATCAGGCTGAATTGTATTTTGGTTCTTCTCCAGATAGCAAACAAAAAATTGCCTCTGATAACAAACGGCAATCAGTGACCCAAAACTTAGTTGCCGGTACCAAGTATTACGTTGAAGTACTTCACAAGGAAGGCGGGGGAAGTGATTATGTCACTGTTGAATGGCAAATTTCTGGTGGTGAAAGAGAGGTCATAAGACAAAAATATTTAGAACCATGATGTGCCGAACTTACCGGACTATGTTCACATAAAGTCGTAGTACTGATGTGCTTGGACGAAGCCCATGAAGCTGCCTCATTACTGTATGAGGCAGCTTTTTTCTTGTTTCAATAGGTATATTATCAAAGAGGCGGCATTACCTTGACCAATTCAAAATCATGGAATATCTTAGTAGAAAGTTTTGCTGCTGGAAATTGTGCAAGCACAATTTTCCAATGTAAAAATTTCTCTTATGTTTCTTGACGCTATGGAACTTAATGTGTTATATTCTCTTTATTGATATTTCTGTATAGGATAAACGAATGAATAATTTATTTAATTTTTCTCAATTTTTGCAAGCTGCTCCGGCAGGCGGAAACCCTCAGGCATTGTCGACCATTGTTATGTTCGGCCTCATATTTCTGATATTCTACTTCCTCATTATACGGCCGCAGAATAAACGTCAGAAAGAAAGCAAGGCAATGCTTGAAAAGCTGAAAAAAGGCGACAAGGTTCAGACCATCGGAGGTGTCCGTGGAGTTATACATTCCGTAAAAGATGACAGCATCATCGTCAAAGTAGCTGATAGCTGCAATATGGAATTTGTCCGCAGTGCCATTGCGAATGTCATTACCCCGGAAGAGAAACCGGCAAAAAAATCTTCAGGCAAGGAAAATAAAGATACTGCATCATGAAGCGATTCAGGATTATTTTTCTGCTCCTTATCATTGCGATTGCTGGGGCATTGCTTTCTCCCACAATTAATTGGTATTTCTTGGCAGACAGTGATATGCGGACAATCGCTTCCAGTTCCCGCGAGGAAATTCGCCGGTATACGCAGGCAAAGGCCAAAACGGATATTTCACGGCTTGTTATTCTTGCGCAGGGCAGTGAGGATAGTCCCCTTCCCGATGATCTGGAAGCAGTCCGAAAGCGGGCAGAGACACTGCGCGCGCTTGATGGCTCCGAAATCCCGCAGACTTGGACTGTGCGTAATGTACTGGCCTCATTTCGGGATCAGGATGATGCCCTCCGTCAAATGGAAGAACATTACCGTGAAGAAATTTTTATTTTCAAGGAACGTAAGAACCGCATTATCAACCTCGGTCTGGACCTTTCAGGCGGAATAAATGTGGTTCTCGAAGCCGATATCGACAGCCTTTCCGAGCGTCTCGGACGGCAGCCGAATGAGGAAGAAGTTCTGGAAGCCATTGATCTCGCCCTTGAAATTCTCAACAATCGTATTGATACCTTCGGGGTAACCGAACCGATTATCCGGCGGCAGGAAGGCGGTAACCGCATTGAAATTGAAATTCCCGGAGATAACGACCCGGAACGCGTCAACGCCTTTCTTGTTGGTCAGGGAAGTCTCCGCCTGCAGATTGTTGACGATGAGGCAACATCGGAGTTGCTTTCATATCAGAATGAATTCAGAGCCGAAAACAATCTTGACTGGGAGCCTGAGCGCGATCCATACCCGGAATTCATTCCGGCGGGTTCGGTAATCCGCCCCTACGTGCAGAAAGATGAATACAACATTGACTATATTGTTCGGTACATCGTTACCCGGGAAGACAGCTCAAACGTACTCGATGGTTCCCACATTCAGGAAGCGGACACATCGAGCGATTCCTTTACCGGCCGCCCGACAACGACCTTTGTTCTCGATAATGAGGGCTCCGGCATTTTTCAACGGATCACCGGCGCGAACATCGGTTCGAGTCTTGCCATTGTTATGGACGACAAGGTACGCGCCTACGCGCGAATTTCCAGTGAAATTGCCGGGGGGTCGGTACAGATCACCGGATTTACTGCTGAAGAATCGCGGAACATTGCCCGCGTACTCCAAACAGCGGCTCTTCCGGTCGATCTCATTGTTGTGAATCAGCAGCGGGTTGGCGCAACCCTCGGTCAGGATGCCGTTAACGCGGGTTTACGGGCAATTTTTTATGGTATGCTTGCCGTTATTGTCTTTATGCTTCTGTATTATAAGGGAGCGGGATTCATAGCCGATGTTACCCTGCTGTTGAATCTTCTGTTCATCATAGCGCTTCTGTCGGCATTTAATCTCACACTCACATTAACGAGCATTGCAGGACTCATTTTAACAGTGGGTATGGCTGTTGATGCGAATGTTATTATTTTTGAACGTATAAAAGAAGAATATCGCCTTGGTAAACCGGCAGCTGTCTCTGTGGAAGCAGGATACAAGAAAGCTTTCTGGACAATTGTCGATGCCAACCTTACTACCGGTATCGCTGCAGTGTTTCTTTCCTTTCTTGGTACAGGCCCTATTCAGGGCTTTGCGGTTACCCTCAGCGTGGGAATTGTCAGTTCGGTTTTTACTGCTCTGTGGGTCACCCGGCTCTTCTTTGATATAGCCACCGAAGGCTTCGGCAGGCAGAAATTGAGCATAGCGTGGAGGTTCCGATAATGCGGAAAACAATTCGCTTTACCAAGATCAGATTTCTCATGATTACCATTTCCATTTTAACCCTTGCAGGGGGGCTCGCGCTGACCATTGTTAACGGCGGGTTTAATCTTGGTGTTGATTTTCAGGCAGGACTGAATCTTCACATTCAGGTCTCATCATCCTCGCCGGTTGCGGTAGCCGATGTTCGGGAGGCTCTTTCATCATTTGACGGAGTGCAGATTCAGGAACTTGGGGCGCCCGAGCTTCAGCGATTTACGGTGCGCATTCGCGATGATGGAACAGTCAGCGATTTTTCCAATGTTAAACGGAGGGAAATATCGACGGTTCTTGCTTCATCATTCCCCGCTTTCGAGATTCTGGGAGAAGATTACGTGGAACCGCGCTTTGCTGCGAATCTTGCGGTTAATACGACGACGCTGGTTATCGCCGCCATGGGCTGTATTCTCGTGTATTTGTGGATACGCTTTCGTTTTGCCTACGCGCTTAGTTCGCTTGCCGCCCTTGTTCATGACATTGGTTTTATGGTTCTGTTTATCGGGGCATTTCAGATTGAGGTGAGTTCGGCAACCATAGCTGCTGTTCTCACAATTATCGGATATTCTCTCAATGACACCATCGTTATATTTGACCGTATCCGTGAAAATGAGAAACTCCTTTCCGATTCATCGTTTGCGGGCATAATTGATGTATCGGTTACCCAGAGTCTTAGCAGAACAATTATTACGTCACTTACAACTCTTCTTGCCGTTTCTGCCATTTTCATATTCACCACCGGGGTTATCCAGAATTTTGCCCTGAATATGATTGTTGGTGTGCTTGTGGGAACCTACTCATCCATTTTCATAGCAAGTCCTGTTCTTCTTCTGCTCAATAAAATTAATAAAAAGGGAAAAAAGAAGAAGCGGGAAAAGGTGAAAGCGAAGGAAGCCAATGCGGAAGTATCGGCCCCCGTTGTGGATAGTTCAGCTCTTAAGGCCGAAATTCGTGCGCAGCGTCAGCGAAAGAAAAAACACTAAAACAAAGTTTTGCATTGGGAAATTGTGCTTGCACAATTTCCAGTAGCCAAAGTTTCCGTTAAAAAATTACGGGGGTATTCATATTGAAGAAACTCACTACGTTCAACGGTGTTTTTGTTCCTTCATATGAGGCTATTCTCGGGGCAGTACTTTTTCTTATTCTGCCCTTTCTTGTTGGGGGAATGGGCTTTTCCCGAATGCTTCTCATTGTGGTTATTGCTCATTCCGCTACTATTGCAACCTCCTTTTCCATTGCCGATTGTACAAGTAATGTAACCCGTATTGGTTCGGGCGGAATGTTTGCCATATCTCGGCAGACCCTCGGTAAGGCCTTCGGCGGTTCCATAGGAATTCAGCTCTTTCTGGCGCAGGCGCTTTCCATCGGTTTCTATGTTATTGGTTTTGCCGGAACGCTTCAGGCTGTGCTTATTCAGATCCCGCAGATTTATACCTTTACCGAACAAAATGGTCTGAATACGATGCGGCAGATTCAATTCATTGCCGCCGCGCTTGGTTCCATTGCCCTCATTCTTGCCCTTATCGGCGCCGATTTCATTGTAAAAATTCAGATGATAATTTTTCTTATTCTCAGCATTTCAGTCGGCGCGATTCTTATCAGCCCGTTTATTCCACAAACGAGAGAACTATTTACCGGTTCCATAAATATGAGCGGAAGCGGTCTCAGTATTGGTTTCTGGGGCGCCTTTGCCATGTTCTTTCCGGCGGTAACCGGTATAGATGCGGGTGTGGGTATGAGCGGACAACTCAAAAATCCCCGACGTTCGCTTGGCCGCGGCACATTCCTTGCTATTGGTGTAACATTTCTTGCATATATTCTGCTCGTCTTTGTGTTCAGTTTTATTGATCCCTCCCGTCTCATTCTTCCCGGAGAGCAGCCGGTATCGGCAGTACAGCTTTTCACTCATCTGCCCTTCATGCAGCTCATTATTCTTCTGGGCATACTATTTGCAACTGGATCATCCACCCTGTCCTATCTTATGACTGCGCCCCGCACAATACAGGCTCTTGCTGCCGATGGCCTTCTTCCGAAATTTCTGAGCTTTCTCAAATACGACTTCCGCCGCGGCGGAAATGAGCCCCGCTGGGCGACCCTCATTACCTTCCTCATGTTTATGCCCATTATCGCGGCGGGAAACATTCAGTTTGCATCGACTGTTGTTGGTATAAGTTTTCTTACCGTGTACGGATGGGTAAACATGGCAGCCTTTCTGGAACGGATAAGCGGCAACCCCAGTTTCCGGCCGACTGCCAAGGGGCACTGGCTCATATCGCTTTACGGGTTTTTCATTTGCATTCTGGGCATTGTGCTCTTTAATGCGCTTATTGGGTTGGCGGTGCTTGTTTTTCAGTTTGGTATGTTTTTTCTGCTCCTGCGCTACCGCTCGGGTAACCGGCTGGAGGGAATTTGGTGGGGGGTTTTGTTCAAAATAATCCAGTGGGATTTCTGGCATATTTCAAAAATTATACAGGGTACAAAGAACTGGCGGCCAATTATGCAAACCTTTGGCTATGCTGACAGAGCAGGAACACTTCACAATATACTGGGAATTGCAGATCAAATAAGTACGTATAAGGGACTGACAATGATGAACATTTTCCGTATTGATGAAGCGACAGACCCCAGCGCAAGCTCCAGCCCCGGCGGTTCCCCAAGGCTGCTGGAAGAAGCTTCATATATTTATCTCCCGCAGAATGAGGTCGAATGCGCTATTACAACCATTGCGCAGTCGGATTTGCCGGGAAATTTCCAGACAAATACCGTACTTCTTCCCATGGACAGGCGTTTGAATCTTCTGCGGATTATCAATAACCTCATCCATCAGAAAAAACATGTTCTTCTCTATCTTGATGGAGAGTATGATGGAGAGAAAAAATATATCGGCGATGAAAAACCGCGCATCGATATCTGGTGGAAGGGTGAAGGAAACGGCAATCTCATGTCGCTTCTTGCATATATCATTACCCAGAGTGAAATAGAATCTTGGACCGGTATTAAACCATCTGATCTGCATATCCGTCTCATCCGCAAACTATCTCCCGAAGAGGATGAAACAGTGCTCGCGGAGGAGCTGCGGGAACTCATGTACAATGCCCGTCTTTCGGGTGAGCTTGTAACATTACCAGCGGACGGAAACGATTTTCATAAAACAGTCCGCGAGCATAGCAGCGATGCGGTACTCATTATGCAGGGCATGCCCGGTGAGAGAGCAAGCGGCCTGAAGAAGTTTTTTTCCATTGATGAGCTATTCTTTTCTCATTATTTTGAGCTTTACAAGGATATGCCTTCCATGCTTTTCATAAAAGCCGCATACACGATCACGCTCCATGAATAATCTTCTCTATTACGAATGCGTAAAAAACATTACCGCGAGCGATGGTACCGCGCATGCGCCCACCGCGCGCCCCCCGGGCGCTCAGCCGCTTGTACTTGTGCACGGGCTCTTCGGTTCAGGAAGTAATCTCGGTTCCCTTGCGAGGCTTTTTATACACGAACGCCCGGTGTATCTTGTTGATCTGCCCAATCACGGACGTTCCCCATGGATCACTGATACCTCGTATCCAACTGCCGCTGCCTTTCTGCACCGCACATTGCAGCAGATCTCCAAAGAGAGCGGGGGAGAGGAATTACATGTTTTCGGGCACTCCATGGGGGGCAAGGTAGTCATGGCCCTCGGCTTATTGCAGAATCCATCGTCATCACCATCGCAAACACAGGAAACAGAAGGAGATTACCGGATTGCAAGCCTGATTATCGGCGATATTGCGCCGCGGCGCTATGATGCCGGGCACAATGTGTATTTTAATGTTATGAGTGAGATGCCTGCGGTTACAAGCAGAAAGGAAGCCGATGATTATATGGCGGGCAGTGTTGAAAACCCCGTACTGCGCAGCTTCCTTCTGAAAAATCTTGAGCGGCAGCATGATGGAACCTTCATCTGGAAACTCAACCTCAAAGGACTGTTGGAAGGATATAGCGCAATTCTCGGTTGGGACATAACTGAGGAACATACTTCGCACATTCCCATTCTCTTTCTCCGCGGAACTGAATCGGAGTACATTGTGCCTTCCCGCGACCGGCAGTTAATCTGGTCTTATTTTTCCCACGCGCGTATTGAAAATGTCAGCAATTCCGGACACTGGATTCATACCGAGCAGCCGGCTCAGGTTTATGAACTCATGAATGCCTTTATCTGTGGATGAACACCTTGCTAAAGTCAACGACAATACGGATACAGAGCGGCAACAGACAAAATGAGGGAGGACTATCCCTTTATCCGGGCAGCCCGCAGCCCCTCGGCGCTCATGTGAATGGCGATGGCGACGGCGACAGGGAGGGGGTGCAATTCTCCATTTTCTCACGGCATGCGCGGCAGGTTACTCTTCTGCTCTTTGCCGAAGCGCGCGATTCCCGCCCCCGATATGAAATTGTTCTGTCGCCTGAGCATAACAAAACGGGAGACTACTGGCACATCACAATAGAAAATCTCCATGAGGGGCAGCATTATCTCTACCGAATGGACGGGCCGGATACTCCCGGGTTTTATTTTGATGCGCAGGCAATGCTCATCGATCCCTATGCCCGCGCCCTGAGCGCTTCCGCCGCTTCCGGCGACTCCGCCGACCCCCAGTGCCTGCCGCCGAAATGCCGGGTATGTTCTGATCATTTTGACTGGCAGGGAGACCGCGCTCTCAATTACCGCCTGCAGGATACAATAATTTATGAGACACATGTGAAGGGGCTCACCTGTCACCCGAGCTCTGCCCGTTATGGGGTAAAACATCCGGGAACCTTCCGAGGGGTCATCGAAATGATCCCTTATCTGAAAGATTTGGGAATGAGCAGTTTGGAACTCCTGCCGGTACAGGAATTTAATGAGTACGAGTATGCGTATCGGAAAAATCCGCTCACCGGCGAGGCGCTCACAAACTACTGGGGCTACTCAACGCTGGCGTTTTTTGCCCCCAAGGCAGCCTACAGTAGTTCACCGGATCAGGTCGGGGAGTTCCGTGAAATGGTTCGGGAGCTGCACCGCGCGGGAATTGAACTTATTCTGGATATTGCCTTTAATCATAGCGGAGAGGGGGATCATCAGGGGCCGACTCTGAGCTTCCGCGGTATTGATAACCCGGTATATTATATGCTGGAAGATGACCCCCGTTTTTATCGTAACTACAGCGGTTGCGGAAACACGCTGAACTGTAACCATAGTGTTCTGCGGCGGTTTATTCTCGATGTTCTGCGCTACTGGGTACAGCAGATGCATGTGGACGGTTTTCGTTTTGATCTTGCTGCTGTACTGGGCAGGGATGAGCAGGGCGAATTTACCGATAAAGCGGTACTTCTCAGAGAAATAGCTGAGGATCCGATCCTTCAAAACAGTAAAATTATCGCAGAACCCTGGGATGCCGGCGGCGCCTATCGGCTTGGCAGGTTTCCTCAGCGCTGGTCAGAATGGAATGACCGCTACCGTGATGATGTGAAGATGTTCTGGCGAGGAAACACAAACCATTCCTCGGCCTTCGCGACCCGCTTGTTCGGCAGCGCGGATATATTCACCGCACGCGGAAAAACGCCTGTTCATAGCATCAATTATATTACTTCCCATGATGGTTTCACCCTCAATGATCTCGTGAGCTACAACAGGAGACATAATGAGGCAAACGGCGAAGAAAATCGCGATGGCCATAATAATGAACTCAGTTATAACTGCGGACATGAGGGATCAAGCGAAAACAGGAGCATTGAGATGCTGCGCAGCCGCATGGTGAAGAATTTTCTGGCAACCCTTCTGCTTTCCTGCGGAACGCCGATGATTCTGGGAGGCGATGAGATGCGCAGAAGTCAAGAGGGAAATAACAATGCCTACTGTCAGGATAATATAATTTCATGGTATAATTATGATCTTCTTGATCAGCATGCAGATATTCATCGTTTCCTGCGTCATATGATTACCTTCCGCAAGAACATATATGCGTCCTTTTATGACCGTATTTTTGAGTATGATGATAAAAAATCTGATAATTCCCTGAACATTACATGGTACGATGAACATGCTCATCCCGCTTCATGGAATGGAGGAGAAAATCTTCTTGTTCTCAAAATGACGATGCGGGAACGTGCCCCTGATGAAGCGCCGCCCGCAAAGCATGAAGCTCCGTCCGCAAAGCATGAAGCGCCGCCCGCAAAGCATATGGAAAAACAGCTGCTCATACTCTTCAATGCGTCTGCGAAGGAAAAAAATTTCATACTTCCGGAAACCGACAATGTTTCCGGTGAATGCTGGTATCGGGTAGCAGATACTTCCTTACCGAGCCCCCGCGATATCTTCGCTCCGAGCAATATTTTCGCTGCTAGCAATATCTTCACGCCGGGCGCAGAGAACACCGCAGAGAACATAACAGACAGTCACTATCAATTGAAAGAACGGTCACTGGCAATTTTCATGAAAGCGCGCTCCTGCTGAAAACTGGCAATTTTCATGAAAGCGCGCTACTGCAGCTGATGAAGGTGGTAGTATTGGCCGTTTTCAAAATTTTCGCAACTGAGTCCGGCTATAATTTTGCCAATTTCATTTTTATCTCGTACCGTTCCGTCTTTTGCAGCCTCACGGAAGTATTCGGCATTCGGGAATGTTTTACTTTCTCTGAGAGTTTTTTGCATGAATGTTTCTACCATGCCCGGAGAAAGCGACAGGATTTTCACATTCTGCTTTTTTTGCTCGCTTACCAGTATTCTGCTCAGCATATTAAGCGCGGTTTTACTCATGGAGTATATTCCCGCGCCATCCATGGCTCCCTGTGAAGCGCCGGAACTGATATTAATAATGAGATTTCGCTGGGCGGCGCAGATTTTGAGAAAGCAGCCGGAAAGAAGGGCGGGAGCAACACAGTTCAGCGCGAAGGTACGTTCCGCATCTTCATAAAACTGTTGCGGTTTTCTAATGTTGGGTAACATTTCAATGGGTCCAATGACAGCAGCATTGTTTATGAGTATGCTCTGTTCTGCGCCGCCGACTGTATTGTTGTCGTCTGCGCCGCCGCGGGCAATTTCATGGTAACGCTTCGAAAGCTCGGTTGTAATTTGTTCAATTTCTCCGGCCTCAGAAAGATCGCCAGTGATGCAGTGCATTGATGCTGTCTTATGACGAACCAGATCAGCAAGTTTCCGGTTTTCGCTGCGGGCAATGCCAATTACCGCAAGGTCTTTTCCGTGAACATCACTGTAGGCTCGAAGAATGCCCTCGCCAAGGCCTCGGGTCCATCCGGTAAGAATAAGTATGGTTTTCATATTCCGGAGAATATCCTATGTATGCTGCATCTGTCTATATGGTTATATTCCGCGATGCAGTGTGCATGGAACAGTTCTGTCGAGTCCTCGCACCGTCTCACACGATCTACCAGCAAGCGATGGAGGGCTTGAAACTCAGAGAAAATGATCGCATATAGTACAAATTGGGGGTCGGATCAAAGGTTTATATCCCAACAATGGGGGCTGCCGTATCTGCTGATCCCTTTGCGCCGTTCACCAAATTAAATAATGGCAACTCCCTGCAAGACGGTGGACATGAGGTACTTATTTGGAAGTACTATGGCAGAGTATTATCGTTAACATCTAATATGGGGAAGGTGCCAAACTCAGTGACTGTTTCTGGTGGATATGATGATCCATTTAAAGCAGTGTTATCAGGGCTTACTAACCTGCCTGCCGCTCCAGGACTTTACAGACCAGAAATAGCTATACCTACGATAACGGGTACCAATAATGTGGGGGGTGTCAATGACCCCAATAAATGGGGTATTAGCATGAATTCAGGTAATCAAGGTTTAGATATTTTCTTAAAAAGATTTGAGATGGAAATGACGATATCGACTATTCCGAGTCGGGTACCACCAACGATACCGAACCCATCGAACCCATCGGTAGCATTGAAACCAATCGCAATACTTGAATACATACTGTATTAGTTAGTTATGTGTAGAGGTGCGCGCTCCAGTCAACGCAAAGGTGCGGTGACTGGAGCGTGGTACCTTCCATTTTACTCATGGAGTATATCCCCGCGCCATCCAAGGACTCAGGCCCATCCGGTAAGAATAGATACTACAAATTACTACGATTCAACTGAATTACGGGGGGTGTTCCGTCTTTCGCTGCCGTGTGGAAATTGTGCAAGCACAATTTTCCAATGCAAAAGTTTCTGAAAGAAACAATCGGAAAACACCGGAAAACGGGGTCGCAAAACAAAAATCTATTAAAAATGGGCAGAATGGCAAAAAGTGTTTGACATACACGTATTTTTTGATGATACTAGAGTACAGTGGAGCTTAAAAAAACGCTATTTCCGCGATGCAGTGTGAAATACCCGCGTTTCCAGAGCTTCCCTATCAAACTGTTATCGTGAGGAGTTACATCATGAATGTCAAATTATACATGGGAGCCCGTTTTCTATTCTGCGCAATGTGCATAACATTAATTGCTGCATGTCCCATGCCGGAACCGACCCCTGAACCCGAGCCAACCGTGCCGGGCACAATGGCTGCGCCAACCCTTAAAGCGGGGAATGAGCAACTCATTGCTACATGGACTGCGCCGAACAACGGCGGCAGCGAAATTACCGCGTATGAGCTGCAATATCGCACAGGCAGCGGAGCATGGACGGAAATTACCGAAGGCATTACCGGCACAAACACAAGCCACACCATTACCGGACTGACAAAGGCCTCCGAGTACGACGTACAGGTGCGCGCCGTCAATGAAATCGGCGCTGGCGACTGGTCGGAATCTGCCGCTGAAACTCCCCCTGCTACTGTTCCTGACGCGCCGGCTGCCCCAACCCTTTATGCGGGCACTGGGCGGCTTGTTGCTCTATGGACTGCCCCGGAAGATGACGGCGGCAGCCCCATTACCGGGTACGAATTGCAATATCGCACAGGCGGCGGAGCATGGACGGAAATTGCTCCGGCACCGGGCAAACACGACCACACCATTGACGGCCTGACAAACGACGCCGAGTACGAAGTACAGGCGCGCGCCGTCAATGAAGTCGGCGATAGCGGCTGGTCTATGCTCGCAATGAAAACCCCAACAGATTCTGCGATACGGACTTCTGCGGGTATGGCAGCGGATGTAAACCTTTCGGCTGCCCTTAATGAAATTATTGCCAGTGAGAAACCAGCCGTTTATGTGACGACGGGCACTCACACGGTTAAAGAAGGAGACATTGAGCCAACCTCCGTAGCTACGCCCCCAGGGATCACCCCGCCGACTTATGATCCGCTTACCGGTACTACGATTACGGTTACCACAGGTACAACAGCAGGAACATATCTGGTATACGGCATTAAACCGGAAACCGGAGACATACTCTTTGCCGAATATCTCTATGTTACCGTGAGTCCTGATGATGCTGTTGCTGCTGGTGGCGATGCCGATGATGATGGCGGTAATGGTGAACTGAAAACAGCGGTAACTACGGGGATATCAACATGGGGCAATACTGCCGATCTCAACTACATTATTACCACGGCAGTAACGAATATGTCTGAAATGTTCAATTCCAACACCACATTTAATGGCGATATCTCACTCTGGGATACTGGCGCGGTAACGAATATGGGCGGTATGTTCGCTAGCGCAATTGTATTCAATGGCGATATCTCACTCTGGGATACTGGCGCGGTAACGAATATGAACAGTATGTTCATTATCGCAAGCGCATTCAATGGCGATATCTCGGGCTGGGATGTCAGTGAGGTAACGGATATGTTCACTATGTTCAATTTGGCAAGCGCATTTAATGGCGATATCTCCGACTGGGATGTCAGTAAGGTAACGGATATGTTCGGTATGTTCTATCAAGCAAGCGCATTCAATCAGGATCTTGAGGAGTGGAAGGATCATTGGTCGCTTGCTGCCGGGACGCTCAATTCCGCTGGCAAATATACCGGAACCACAACAAATATGTTTCTGGATTCCGGCGTAACAACAACGCCGTCATGGTATTAGTTTCATAGCCCGCAGGGGCCAGCCCTGCCCCCTACCTCAGGTGCAGAACAGGAGCGAAACAAACTGTTTTTTATGATGAAAATGCTATTGTATTTGATGACCCCGAGCATTCTCATTCAGAAGACAGATTCATCATCGTTGGTTTTTGTACTCAGGGAAAACTACTTCTTGCATGTTTCTGTGAGAGAAGTGAGGATATCATCAGAATAATTTCTGCCAGAAAACTTTCAAAAACAGAGATTGCTCATTTTAATCAAAGGTGGCAAAAATGAAAAAGGAATATGATTTTTCAAAAATGATTGGCCGTAAAAACCCGTATGCTAAAAAACTCAAAAAACAAATCACTATACGAGTTGATGAAATGGTCATTGACTATTTCAAAAAATCGGCAGAAGAAAATAATATTTCCTACCAATCGCTTATGAGCCTCTATTTACGATCTTGCGCGATATCCAGAAAAAAATCCCTCATAAAAAGAATAAAAAGGCACTATGGGAAACCATACAAATCAGAATTTCGACATCCGTAACGCTGTCGGTCATAATGCGCCCAATGCAAAAGTTTTGTAATATCTCAAAATAATAAAAATAATTACAAAAATTTCTCATTTTGTCATATACCATTCATATTTTACCCGTCTATATGGTATGGAAAAAGATTATATCGGTATGGCGCCACGCTGACCCACGCAGCTCAATTTTCGGGCTATTCGCTTACGCAGTCAGTCGGATATCGCCATAGACGCGCACCCCTTCCCGTCCACTAACCCGCATTTCAGCGCCCTCCCCTCCCGTAGCCCCAAAAAAAATCACACATTTTGCAAAACTTTCGTTCAGGAGGATTGTATGATCGATTTCAAAGAAAAACCCGCCCCCGTTCCCTACGACCAAGGCTACCGCTCCCTGCTGTTCCAACCCGCAATAATGCTTCAGTTTCTTCAACGCTTTGTTGGAGGCGCATGGACAACGACATGCCCCTCCGCATGTCGGAGTATACGAACCTGCTCTACCGGAACATTCACCGCTCCGGCGCAATTCCCGATGACTGCGAGTTGATATTTCTGCCCATTGTGTTCTATAATGGCACGAGAAAATGGAAGGTGCCGGGGAATGTCAGAAAGCAACGGAAGCGGGAATTCCCGCAGTATCTTGCTCCTTTTCCCTACGATCTGATACGCGTGACCGATTATTCTGCGGAACAGTTGCAGCAGCGGGGAAGAATGTTTGCGGCTGTTATGTACCTTGATCTGTACTCGAAAAATCTGCTGAATACGGATTGGGACATTCGGAAGGTAGAGAAAGCGATAGCAGAAATGCTGAATGAAGAATCGCTGGAGCTGATAGAGGAATTTATCAGCGTGATAGATTCGATGTTCGGAATTGTTATAGACTTCGATACGTTAATGAATCAATTAGAAAGAACCAAGAGGTAAGGAGGTAGCGAAAATGTTCAGAATGAATGCGGAAACATTCAAAGCGCACATTGCAGAAATGGGTCGGCAGGAAGGATTGCAGACAGGTCGGCAGGAAGGACTGCGAACAGGTCGTGAAGAAGGCATTCGAGAAACGGCCCGCAGTATGTTTTCCAAAGGATTTTCAGCCCATGACATTCAGGATGTTACCGGGCTGAGCGATGAGGAAATGCGGACATTGCGGAACGGATCGCATTAAGTTGGAACCGCTCGGCCTGCGCTCAGAGCGGATAATATCAACATTCAGATCAACCTCACAGAGCATTCGAGATAAACTGGAAATGTTACATATTACCCAGTCGATGTCGAGAAGGAGGCGCGGAAGATGGTTTTTGAATACATCAACCGGTATAATCGAGAGATGCTTCATTCATCTGGCTTGAAGGCAGGCAATTACTTTGAATTCGGAATTCGCAGCTGAAGAAATCAAGGATTTTCAATACAAAATTCTTTCCTACTATGCGATGTACGGCAGGGAAATGCCTTGGCGTTCCACCGTTACTCCATACACGGTTTTTGTTTCTGAAATAATGCTGCAACAGACACAGGTAACGAGAGTTGAAAAATATTTTATTCCATTCTGTCGATCTTTTCCCAATTTCAAAACACTTTCAGAGGCGCCGCTTGATAATCTTCTCTTGGCATGGAAGGGGCTTGGTTATAACAGACGCGCAGTGTTTATGCGCAAAAGCGCCGCAATTATCCAGAAAGAATATAATGGTCAGCTTCCATCAGATCCGCGGGTTCTTGCGCGCTTGCCGGGCATTGGCCCTAATACAGCTGGTTCAATTGCCGCCTTTGCCTTTAACAGGCCGGTAGTATTCATTGAGACAAATGTTCGGAGAGTATTTATTCATGAATTTTTTCAGAATACGGAGAATGTCGATGATCGGATGATATTGCCACTCATTGAACGTATGTTGCCTGAGAAAAATATTCGAACATGGTACTGGGCCCTTATGGATTATGGAGTTGGCCTGAAACAAAAGGGGAGGGAGGCAGCGCGAAAGAGCCGGCATTATAGTTCCCAGAGCACATTTGAAGGTTCCACCCGTCAATTACGGGCTGCAATTCTCCATGAACTGGCACTGCGCTCACAGAATTTTCAAAATTCTGATATCATAAACCTCGCATCCCGATTACGGACTGTTCTCCCGAAGCATCCCTTTACATATGAATTACTTGGTGAAACACTTGCCCGTCTTCAGCGGGAGGGCTTTGTTGTGGCCGAGCATAATGAATCGGCGCCTGAAGACATCTCCTATTCCCTGAATAAATGATCTCCTGTCCGAACATTGACAAGCCCCATGATTTACGTAATATTGAGGGAAATATCATGACCATTGCACTCAATATTATATGTAGTATTGCGGGAATAGGGCTATTATACGCGGGTGGAAATTATCTTGTAAAGGGTTCTTCCGCGCTGGCTTTGAAACTTAACATTCCCCCAATCATCATCGGATTAACCATTGTTGCCTTCGGCACAAGCGCCCCGGAATTATTTGTCAGTCTCCTGTCCGCTTTTCAGGGCTCCCCTGGAATAAGTCTCGGAAACATTGTCGGGAGCAATGTTATTAACATTGCGCTCATTCTTGGTCTGTCATCCTGCATTCTTTCCATCCCCATAAGTCAGGGTATCATTCGAAGAGACATGCCGATGATGTTCATCAGTTACGGTATTCTTCTCATGGCCTCAATTCCCCTTCCATGGGAGAATCTTGATCCTCGTACAGGAAAATTGTTCCGGCTTGAGGGATTAATAATGATGATAGTACTGACTGCGTATATCTTTTTTCTTTATCAATATAGTAAAAATCATAAGATATCTGAAATTATTGATACCGATGCATTCGACACAGAGGATACTGCCAGACCGCTTTCATTCTTTCTTTTTTTCATAGCTCTGGGTATAACAGCCCTTGCCTTCGGTTCCGATCTTCTCATTCGGGGGGCTTCATGGTTAGCGCGAAACATTTTCAATGCAAGCGATCGTTTTATCGGGGTAAGTATTATCGCCCTTGGAACCAGTCTGCCTGAATTGATAACCAGTGTTATTGCGGCAGTGCGAAAGCAGATGGATATTTCCGTTGGTAACATTATTGGAAGTAATATTTTTAATAGTCTTCTCGTACTCGGTCTCACTGGTTTTCTCAAGCCCCTGAACATTGCCTTTTCTGATTTTATTATTGATATTTGTGTCATGATTGGCGTATCTCTCACATTGCTTCTTCTGGCAGTATTCAGAAAGAAGTTGGAACTTCGGAATGGTATTCTCTTCCTCTTTATCTACGGAATCTATTTTTTCTATCTTTTACGGACAAGAACAATGTGAATACATTGTACATGAGATACCCACATGTAAAAATTTTTGATATAGTCAATCATGGCGTGTTATTTACTCGTTTAGTAAGTGGAGGAAATATGTCGAAACGTACAGTACCTGCAAAGGAAATGGCAACTCCGGGTTCGGAGGAAGAAAAGAAGAAGGCTCTTGAAGCTGCCTGCCTACACATTGAACAACAATATGGCAGAGGAGCCATAATGACGCTGGGAGACGGAGTCAAACACTTGGATATTGAGTGTATTCCCAGCGGATCAATTCTCCTTGATGAGGCCCTCGGGCTTGGCGGATATCCCAAGGGTCGCATCATTGAAATTTATGGACCGGAATCTTCAGGGAAGACCACGCTCGCGCTCCATGCAATTGCTGAAACTCAAAAACGAGGCGGTACAGCCGCGTTCATAGATGCTGAACATGCGCTTGATCCTGTTTATGCAAAAAATCTCGGCGTCAATATTGATGAATTATGGGTGAGCCAGCCGGATAATGGGGAACAGGCGCTTGAAATTACCGAAACACTGGTCCGTTCTGGAAGTGTGGATATTATTGTGGTCGATTCAGTTGCCGCGCTTACTCCGCAGGCAGAACTCAATGGTGAAATGGGCGATGCGCATGTCGGATTACAGGCCAGGCTCATGAGTCAGGCCCTACGTAAACTCACTGCCGTCATTTCCAAATCCGGCGCATGCTTATTTTTTATTAACCAAATTCGTATGAAAATTGGAGTGATGTTTGGTAATCCGGAAACTACTACCGGAGGAAACGCTCTGAAATTTTATTCCTCACTCCGGCTGGAGGTACGAAAAGTTGAGACTATTTCGGCTGGAACAGACAATGCAATTGGAAATACCGTAAGAGTAAAGGTAGTCAAAAACAAGGTCGCCCCTCCATTTAAGCGCGTTCAGCTCGATATCATCTTTGGCAAGGGAGTCTCTTCCACAGGGAGTGTGCTTGATGCGGCAGTTAAGTACGATTATATCGGAAAAAGCGGCAGTTGGTATAGCTATGGAAACGAACGAATAGGGCAGGGTAAGGAAAATGCAAAATCCTATCTGGAATCGCATCCTGAATTATACGCTGAAATTGAACAGGAATTACGGAAACAACTCTTCCCGGAGGAGCGAATTATTCAAAAACTCCCACAAACAAAGAGCGCTGCACAAAAGGAAGAAAACAAGGGATCGCCTAAGGCACAGGATCGCTGAAACACATGCATCCGGTGTATCTCAGCCTCGGCAGTAATGTAGGCGAAAGCGAACATACCATTGTTTCCGCGCTGCACATGCTTAATGAAGAGTTTTCCCTAACTGCCGCAAGCGAACTCTACCGAACTCAGGCGCAGGTCATCCATGATCAGGCAGATTTTCTGAACTGTGCTGTACGATTTTCAGCATCTTCCGATACGCAGGATTATCTTCTTCACCTATTACGCCGGGTTCAGTATATCGAATCATATCACGGCAGGAACCGGAAGCGCGAGATAAAAAATGGCCCCCGAAGGCTCGATATTGATATTATCCTTTTCGGTAATGTGATAATCAATGTACCGGATATCCAGATTCCGCACAAGGCCTATCTTACACGGCGTTTTGTATTAATTCCGCTCCAAGACATTGATCCTGATCTGAAAGATCCAAAGACAGGCATTCATCTGAAAAAATATAGCGCAGGCTTGGAAAGGGAGCATGAAAACGAGCATGAACAGGGGATTTACCACATTAAAAGCGCATATTATAATGCCTTTTTACCCCAACTGAGGAACAGATCAAAATAACATGGGAAAAACTCAATTTAAGCTGTCAAATTTTGAAGGTTCGCTTGATATTCTTCTGTTTCTCCTCAGAAAAAATGAAGTTAACATATACGATATTCCGATAGCGCAAATCACAGAGCAATATCTTTCGATACTGAAAGATGAGGCATTCACTAATCTTGATACGGCCTCAGATTTTTACCTCATGGCTGCAACGCTTATGCATATAAAAAGCCGGATGCTTTTATCGTCGTCAACAGATATTGATGAAGATGCCGAAGATCCGCGGCAGGAACTGGTCGAACGTCTGATCGAATATCAGAAATATAAAAAACTCACTTCATTGATGAGCGAGCAAACAGTACAGGATGAATGGACCATTGAAAGAGAGAAGATTCAGCGAAGCCTGCCCTTTCCCGATGATGGGAATGCATGGAAGGAACTGGATGTCTGGGAGCTCATGATTACCTTCTCCCGAATCATACATAGCCTTGTTCCTGAACATCTTGTTAATCTCTATGAAGAAGTGAGTATTAATGAAAAAATAACTCTCATTCAGGAAAAAATTCAACTGCGGCAGGATTTTTCCTTTACGGATATTGTAACCAGCCCTCATTCGATATGGGATATACTCTGCGCATTTCTGGCAGTTCTTGAATTGGTTAAGACCCGAAGTATCCTGATCTATCAGAATAAATTTTTTGGAGATATAATTATCAAAGCCTACGAAACAAGGTCCCCGCATAATGAAATTTCAAACTGAAGCAGCCCTCATTGAGGCAATTTTATTTCTTGAGACCGAACCCATCCTTCCCGCGAAACTTTCTCGCATATCAAAACTTTCTAGGGATGTTGTTTTTGCGGTACTTGAGCAGCTCAAGATGGCCTATCAGCAGGATGAACGAGGTATCGAATTATTGAGCATAGGTGATACTTACCAACTCATCCCCAAACAGTTACTCTGGGAACAGCTTCGGGAGCGTTACGGAAAAAAAGGAAACACAAAGCTTTCAAAGGCGGCAATGGAAACCTTAAGTATTATTGCCTATAGTCAGCCAATTACAAAAACCGAAATTGAAAACATTCGGGGAGTCTCATCCGATTCAATGGTAAAACTTCTTATTTCAAGAAAATTCATACAGGAAATCGGAAGAAAGGATGCCATTGGCCGGCCCATTCAATACGGTACTACCAACGAATTTCTCAGATATTTTCATTTAACGAGCATTGCTGAATTGCCCAAATTAGATGAGATAGACTATTCCCGTTTTGAAAAGCACGCGGAAGATTGAAGCCTGATATATGCGCCTCCAAGTATTTCTGAGTCATAGCGGTGTTGCAAGCAGGAGATCAAGTGCTGAGATCATTCTTGCGGGAAGGGTAAAGGTAAATGAACGGCTTATAACAAAGCCAGGACATCATGTTACAACAGCCGATTCCATCAGTGTAGATAATCTCATAATATCTCCTGAAGTAGAGAAACTATATATCATGCTTCACAAACCTGCCAAAGTTATTTCTTCGGCGCATGATCCGGAAGGACGTGAAACCGTCATTGATATCGTTTCTCCTTCTTTTGCGAAATATATGTTTCCTGTCGGACGCTTGGATTATATGAGCACCGGACTCATGTTACTTACGAACGATGGATATTTTGCTCAGCATCTCGGGCATCCCCGTTCGGGTTATACGAGAAAATATGAGGTACAATCAGCAACAAAGATCCCCCGAGAATTGCTCATGAAATGGCAGCGTGGAATCAATATAGAGGGAATACAATACAAACTGACAAAATTTCAGTATCTTAACCCCAGAAAGGTTATTGTAATTCTTAATGAGGGGAAAAACAGAGAAATACGGAGAGTTTTTGAGACAGAGCACATTGCGATTACATCGCTGCATCGTATTCAATTCGGTTCCTTATCCCTCGGTAATCTCAAAGCAGGTAAATTTCGAGAAATTTCAGCCGGAGAAGTAAAAAAATTGCTTGATAAACGAATTCCCAATAAATACAATAAAAAACAGGGGGATTCATGATCATCACCGTTGATGGCCCCGCCGGAGTTGGGAAGAGTACTATTGCCGCCGCAGTTGGAAAAAATACAATTTTCAGATATATTAACTCCGGTAATCTGTATCGGACCATTACCCTTGCCCTCTGGAATGTATTCGAAGAAAACCTTTCGGTGTTGCTGGAGAATGATCAAAGTACATTACTGCATAATCTTGACAAAATATCACTTCGGGTTGATGGGGAAGATATTTTTCTGAATAATGAGAAGGTCAATGATAGTGATATACGAAATGATATTATTGAAAAATATGTGGCGCAGCTTTCTTCCATACCTGCAATACGAAATCGAGTAAATTCAATACTGCATGAAATAGCGCAGAATCAGGATATTATTGTGGAGGGGAGAGATATGAGCACTGTTGTTTTTCCGTATGCCGATGTTAAAATTTATCTTGATGCGGATCTCGATGTCAGGGCAGAACGACGTTTTCGGCAAGGGACAAGTGAACAGAATGTTCGCAAAATTCGCTCCGATATCATGAAGCGGGATACGATTGACCGGGAGAAAGCCTTCGGCGCATTAAAACGATCGTCAGATTCCACATATCTGGATACTACAGGCTTGACGATTGTTCAAGTTTATGAGATTGTTATGCAGTTGATTATTGAACTATGTTCAAAGAGCAGGTACTAATTATGATAGATAGTGAACATCAGGACTTAATTTCTCAAAAGGAATTCCAAGAAGAGCTTCAGGAAGAATATCTCAAGTCCATTGATGAACTGGAAGTAGACCAACTGATTACTGGTACAGTTGTAGCCCTTAATGAAGATCAGGTATTTATTGACGTTGGTTACAAGTCGGAAGGAAAAATCCCCGTAGCTCAGTTTGAACAGCCTCCCAAGGAAGGGGATAAGGTTCAGGTCATCCTCGTTAACAAGGAAGGGCGTAATGGGGAAGTCATTGTTTCAAAGCAGCGGGCGGATGATCGGGTAGTTTGGCAGGCGCTTAAGGCTGCCTTCAATGACGGCACAGCGGTTGAAGGAAAGGTTTCCCGGGTCGTGAAGGGCGGTTTTGAAATTTCCCTCGGCGCGGGGAATCGTGGATTTAACCCCATCTCAAAGATGGATATAATGAAAATTGAAGATCCTGAACGCTTCCTTGACATGAAATCGTTTTTTTGTATTGAACGTTTATACAATGAAAATAAAGTAAATATAATACTTTCCCGCCGCAGATGGCTTGTTGAAGAAGCCGAACATAAGCGTGATCAATTTTTTCAGAAAACCAGTGAAAATGATATTGTATCGGGGACTGTGAAGTCCTTTACATCATTTGGCGCCTTTATTGACCTCGGAAGTTTTGATGGCTTGCTGCATATCAATGACATGAGCTGGGGACATGTAACCCGTCCGAAGGATTATGTCAAAAAAGGCGAAATTTTGAAACTTAAAATTATCCGTCTTGATCCAGAAAGTAAAAAAATTAATCTCAGTTTAAAAGATTTTATGGAAAATCCTTGGGAAAATTTTACAGATCGATATCAACTTGATGATATTATTACCGGTAAGGTAATCAAGCTTACTGATTTTGGAGCCTTCGTCAAACTTGAAGATGGAATTGAAGGACTTGTGCATATTTCGGAATTTTCATGGACAGAGCGTATCAAACACCCAAAAGAAATGCTTAAAGTGGGTGATACAATTAATGTCAAAATACTCGGTTTTGATCTGGAAGCTCATAAAATTTCCCTTGGAATCAAACAAACACAAACGAATCCTTGGGATACAATTGAAGAAGACTATCCTAAAGATATGAAACTCACCGGTACGGTAAAAAAGATTACATCGACAGGAGCCTTTATTCTATTGGGGAAGGGAATTGATAGTTTTCTGCATCGGGATGATTTTTCATGGACAAAAAAATACAAAAATCTGAATGCTATTCTTAAAATTGATGATGAGATTGATGTTATAGTTCTTGAGAGCGATGCCTTCCGCCATAATGTGAGAGTCGGAGTTAAGCAATTGAGCAAGGATCCCTGGGAAGAATTCGCAAAAACATACTCTTCGGGATCTATTATAGAAGTCGAAATAGTAAAAATTGTCGATTTTGGAATGTTTGCTCGCGCTGAAAACGGTATTGAGGGACTCATTCCCAAGGTTCACGTAGGTGATGCTCGCGATATTGATCTTGATGAAGAATTGAAAAAATATGAGGAAGGTCAGAAAATTACCGTTGCTGTCTTGGAACTAAATATGGAAAAACAAAAGCTTTCTTTTTCAATTCGTGAGAAAACGCGAAGTCAGGAAAATCAGGAAATGGCAAAATACATCACCGATAGTGATGATGAATCTGAATCCATTACTCTTGCCGCCCTTCTCAATCAGGAAGATTCCGACTCGTAGCACTACGTGTATGCAAGATAATGTAGCAGACTCGCATTCCAGAATTCATAAGATTGTTGAAATTGACTCTTTTATTAATAACGATCGTTTTTCGCTTCAGGAACTTTTTCAAAAAATTCTGGCGGCCGTGTTATTTTGCACTGAGGGTGAATCTTCCTCAATAATGCTGCGAAACCATGATAACGGAGATCTTCATTTCGAGAAAGTACTTGGAATCGATAATGTTGATTTAACGAATATAACGGTAAAAGCAGGTGAGGGAATTGCGGGATGGGTTCTGCAGCATAATCATAGTTTGGTTGTCAATGATATAAACCAGAACCGGCATTTTTTCCCTCAAATATCCAGACTTATCGGATACAAAACTCATAACATCCTTGCAGTTCCAATACGCGTGCGGAATGAATTAATCGGAGTTATGGAGGTTGTAAATAAGCAAGATCCTTTTTCCTCTGAAGATCGCCTGTGGACAGAAATACTGGCAAATCAGGCAGGGCTTTCAATAATGTGCTCGGGAAATACCTCTCGGGGGTGGGCGAGCACAGGGAGTACAAAATCATCACCTGCTGAATCATTGGTATATGAATCTGATCTCATGAAGAACCTTATGAAGGTTATTAAAAAAGTTGCCGTTACAGAAGCCTCGGTTTTTATAGGTGGTGAGAGCGGCGTTGGAAAGGATCATATAGCAGAACAAATACATAATTTCAGCTCGCGGGCAAAAGGACCTCTGATAAAGGTAAATTGTCCGTCTCTCCCTGAAATGCTATTGGAAAGTGAACTCTTCGGCCATGTTAAGGGCGCCTTTACCGATGCGGTAACGCGCCGTCAGGGAAAGCTGGAAATAGCTCGCGGAGGATCGCTCTTTCTCAATGAGATTGTCGACATATCTCTTTCGGTTCAGGCAAAACTTTTGAGAGTACTGGAAGATAAGCGTTATGAACCCTTGGGATCAAATCAAATGAATACTGCAGATGTACGAATTATTACTGCCAGTAATAAGAATCTGGAGCAGGAAGTTCAAAAAGGCACATTCCGGGAAGATTTATTTTATCGCCTGAATATTATTCCGATTATTGTTCCTCCCTTACGAGATCGTTCTGAAGATATCCCCCCATTGGCGCAACATTTTTTACACACACTAAATTTACGGGCCGGAAAAAACATTACTGGTTTCAGTTCTGAAGCATTTGAACAAATTCTCAATTATTCCTGGCCGGGAAATGTCAGAGAATTGCGTAATTCCATTGAAAGAGCTATTACGCTCTGTTCAGGCACTATAATTTTACCTGAAAACCTTTTACTGCATGGGCATAATTTCAAAAAAAATTTTTATTCAGGAAGAAGCTTGAAACATTCACTAAATTTGTTTAAAAAACACTTTATACGTTCTACTTTATTGGAATTAGACTGGAACCAAACACGGGCTGCAGAAAAACTTGAAATACAGCGTACGTATCTGGCTCGTCTCATTAAGGAACTGAGGATAGAAAGGAGTAATGGTGACTGACAAAACATCGAAAAAGAAACAAGCTAGGAGTACGAACTATCGAACTCCTGTAACAATTATCGCAATTCTCATCATTGTTGGAATACTTGGAATAATTATCGGAATTGAGATCAATCGTTCGGGCAATGAAAAAAGCGCAACTAAGCTGTATGAATTGGAAACAGTTTTCACAGAATGGCAAGAGACCTTTGATGCTGAAAATCCAGACACTTCTGATAATCTGAATGCCGATGAACTATTGAAAACACTTTCTCAGGCTTCTTTCCGAAAGGGGAGTTATGCTGATAATCGCAGAAATTATCTTATAGGTGAGATACATCGTTTAATTGGAGAACACGATACTGCTGCGGAGTATTTTTTGCGCGCATCAGACTCAGCCAGAGGTTATCTTGCCGCAGCGGCATTGCTGAATGCGGCCCTTAGTTATGAGGCAGCCGGTAACATTCCCAAGACCCGCGAATTGTTATTGAAATTATCTGAAGATTATGAATATCCGGAAGAACCGCGAGTTCTCTTTTCTCTCGGTCGCCTTGCTGAGGCTGCGGGTGATCATGAAGAGGCTCTACAGTTCTATAATCAGCTTATCGATAATTACACATCAAGCAGCTGGATAAATTTCGCCTATGATCGGATCATTCTTCTTGAAAGTTCTCATCAGCATGCGAAATAGTCGGCAACACGCAAAATTTTTATTCCTGTGTATGGTTTTTCACATGGTTCTCATAACAAGATGTGGAATTCCATCATTATCAACTATTCCCGGCACTCCTTCACTCAATGTGATTGGTATAGGTGAGGCGCTTCTTTCAATTCCTGAAAATACCGATGTAAGTGGCGGAATTGTATTTCTCTATAAAATACTCCTCATTGACGACCCGACGGACGAGGCAGTGGATGAGGAATCATACAGCGAATATGGAGCTTTAATTGACAATCTGCGAAATGGAAACGAGATTTATGAAACTCTTCAGGAAAGGGGCTTTCACCATCTACACAGGAATTCAGTTTTTCCTCCCACAATTCATTTTGACGATTTTCCAGGGCTATTTGATACTGCAACATTGGCAAACGGTCTCCCCGCAGACCCTGCGAGAAGCAGAAAAATTACTATTTCATTGAATGCGAATGACGATCCTGTGAACATGCAGATTTTGTTGCAGGAGGATATCGGTGATGTAGAAACTATTCCATTGAAACGCGATTCAGGTATTAGCGGAAATGAAGATTTTAGTACCTACGGCAGCGATGATGATGATGTAGATCATCTTGATGACATTGAGAATATCAAGGTAGAAAATCTGCGTGTATCACTTGCGGTATTTATTTTCAAAAAGCGGGAAAAATTTGACGATATAAATTTGTACTCACTGCCGTATATTCTCAGCATGGACGATTTATTTGTGGTCAGTCAATTATAATATCCGAATAAGGAAAGATTAATGGAAGTATATTTTTTTAATGCTGTATCACTCTTATTGAGTTCTTTTGTTGTAACACTTATTGCCGTTGCATATCGAGGGCGAAGACGGACAAAGGAATTTTTACTTTTTGTTATCAGTTTCCTTGGTTCTTCCTTAGGCCTGATCATTATATCCCTTTTCGATATTCATAAATTTGGAAGGGAATTATCATTGCTGCTTCAATTTATGGCGGCATTTATTACGGCAGGCATACTAATGGGTATTTTTTTATATCTCCAGATATCCGCCGATTCCGATGATTGATTGCTTCGTATAATATATATTCTGTCTACTTTGAAACTTCAGATAAACTCAGATAATTCATATAAACAAGGTTGAAAATGAAAAATTTATTTCCCACGGATTCAAAAAGTCAGCAAACAGGAAAGAGCTTCGCCTATGTATACAATATTATTCGAACACTTCGAGGCCCGCATGGCTGCCCCTGGGACAAAGAACAAAGCCCAGATTCACTACGCTCTGCAATTCTTGAAGAAGTTTATGAGCTCATTGAAGCAATAAACAACAATGATCATGAGAATATGAATGAGGAATCGGGAGATGTTTTACTCATCATCTTACTCATCATGTATATTGAAGAACAGGAAGGATCTTCATCGGTTGATAATATGCTGCAGAATCTTGCTGCAAAGCTCATTCACCGTCATCCGCATGTTTTCTCCGACATCGTGCTGAAGAACAGTACAGAAGTCATCGCTCAATGGAAACGTATAAAGGTTCATGAAGAAGGCAGGCAATCCCCTCCTCTTCACGTTCAGAAGCATCTTCCAATAATGGAGAGAGCATATGAATTGCAAAAGGAAGCATCAAAGAAGGGTTTTGATTGGAAGGAATACACAGAAGTAACTGAAAAGATCCATGAAGAACTTCAGGAAGTTGAAGATGTTCTCAGTGTAATTCATAGAAAACAGCCCGATGACCCTGATCTAAACGATCTGGTAAAAAACCTTGAGGAAGAAATAGGCGATCTGCTCTTTGCTGTTATCAATCTCAGTCGAAAAGTTACAATTCATCCCGTACATGCGCTGATGCGAACTTCTCACAAATTTCTTAAGCGATTTTCATATGTGGCGAGGGAAATGGAAAAAAATCAGCTGGAAATGCATGAAGATAACATTGCTGAAATGGAAAAATTCTGGCAACAGAGCAAGAGAAATGAACATTCAGATAAAGCGTGAACGGCTAATTGAAATCAAAATACCCATACCAATCATTGCTGTCCACAGGCTTGATCCTCCGTAGGAAAGAAAAAGCAACGGAATGCCGGTTATCGGCATAATTCCAATGGACATTCCGACAGTGACTGAATAGTGAAAAAAATACATCGCACAAATACCAATAGCAATGTATGTACCGATTCGGTCTCGCGCCTGGCTCGCAATACTAATTCCCCTCATTATAATTACTGCATAAAGGACGGTTACCAGAAGGCCTCCCAGAAAACCCCACTCCTCAGCAAGAATTGAAAAGATAAAATCAGTACTTTGCTGGGGGAGAAATTGTAGATGACTTTGTGTGCCGGCAAGAAATCCCTTACCCCAGAACCCGCCGGAACCTACTGCGGTTATCGATTGAATAATGTTCCATCCAGCTCCCCGCGGATCAACATGGGGGTCGAGGAATATCAGCAGGCGCATCATCTGATGATCCTGAAGAATCGGACGAAGAAGAGGGGCCAAAAGAAAGGAGAGAATGATAATAGCAGAAAAATAGGCTATCCAGAAAAAATACTGCTTCCGTAACCGAAGGAAGGCAATTATTGATATTACTAAAATACTGATGAGAGTCATGGCAGAAAAAATGAAAAATTGAGTATCGGTGAAAATACGAAAAAAATTAATGCTTTCTGAATAGATGTGTTGTTCCCATTCAGGAAGTACAATAAAGATGCCGGTAAAAAAAATAGTGGCAATAAGAAAACCAAGGTAAACAGGCCGGGCACCTGCTGCGTAAAAGACGGCAATTGTTAGTGGGAGATACACAAGCGCTGTACCAAGATCCGGTTGTAAGAGTACAAGTATAATCGGCAGGGCCATAATCATTAATCCCTTTAGCAATCCCCTAATACTTTCAATTTCCTTTGAATTTGCCTTTTCCAGATAATGCGCCAGCATCAGAATGAGTCCGATTTTCATAAATTCCGATGGTTGAATACCAAATGAAGCAAAGCCCAGCCAGCTTCGTGCGCCATTAACCACAGTTCCTGCAAAAAGCGTAAATAATAATAGCACTCCAAGCAGGATATAAAATATTGGAGCAACATCATAGAATACTGAATGCTTCATAAATGATATCCCAACCATAAAAATCAGCCCCGTCCCTGCCCATACAATTTGCCTGAGATACTCATCACTACTCTGAATCCCTTCAGCATTTACTCCTGAAGAGTAAATGAACAAAATGCCAATAATGATCAGAGCAAGTGTGGTGAAAAAAAGAATATAGTCATACTGAGGTACTTTGCTTCGCTGCATCAAAGAGTATCTCTGTTTTCAGCGAGAATACCGGGAGGTAAATACCAGAGTGGCTGTAAATCCTGCACTGTCTCTTCAAAAGTGAGCCCATGTGTAATACCATGCATGATAATATTTGCTGCCTTGGGAGCCCACCATTCCCATTCATTAGAGCTATCGACCCAGACAGTAATGACATGGCCATCATCGTGATTATCTTCATCACTTCCGAGGTATGCGGTAAACCATGAATGTAAATCATCCCCCTGTGCTTCCGCTGTACCGGTCTTACCGATTATCTGTTGCGGATTATCCGTAATAACATCACGCGGCGTACCAGATGTAATAACCATGCGCATGGCTTTGCGAACCTCTTCAAAGACCCTGTTGTCAATATCAAGATCACGCAGTATACGCGGTTCTATCTCGTTAATGAGTTTCAGGCTGGTCTGGTTCCGCACTTCCTTGAGAATATGCGGTTGATATATAATTCCATCGTTGACGACCGCCGCAGTTACATTCGCTAACTGGAGAGGTGTTATTGTCAAATATCCCTGTCCTATGGAAAAATTAATAGTGTCTCCGGTATACCATTGCTCCCCATATGTTTTCTCCTTCCATTCAGGACTGGGGACGAAACCTGGAACTTCACCGGGAAGATCAATACCACTTACAGTTCCCATGCCAAATTTCAGAGAATTATCAACAATGTTTTCAATTTCCAGATGATCCTTGCCAAGGGTATAAAAATAGATATTACAGGATTCTGCAAGTGCCTGATAGAGGTTGACATGTCCATGACCATTTTTATCGTGGCAGTGAAACCATCGGTCAACAACGAAAATGGAACCTGCGCAGTACACGGTTTTCAGAGGATCAAATGGTAGGGCATCAAGCGCCGCAACGCTCATAAGTACTTTGAATGTCGATGCGGGGCTCGCAGTCGATTGAATCGTTCGGTTGATCAGCGGGGAACGGGGATCATTTTGAATGCTCACTATTTTCTGTGTCCCTCCATCGCTCGTGAATATATTTGGATCATAGTCGGGATAGCTTGCGAGGGCAATTATCTCTCCGGTCGATGGTTTCAATATAACTACTCCGCCTGTTCTCTCACCGAGCGCTTTTTCCGCAAGCAGTTGAATGTGTCTATCGATGGTGAGTACAAGGCTGTTACCGAGAACCGGCGGAATATCCTCCAGTTCCCCTACGCGTGTTCCGCTCGCATCAACACGGCCGTAATTCAGTCCGTTTCGACCGCGAAGGATACCATCATATTGCCGTTCTATGCCTGTTTTGCCAATTTCTAGGGCACTGCTGTACCCTTGATTATAGAGAATCTGCAATTCTTCTGGACTAATTTTACCGGTATAGCCAAGCACATGCGTCATCAATGCGCCGTTCGGATAGTATCGCGCCGGTCGGGATTCCCAGCTGATACCGGGAAAATAAATAATACGTTCAGCAATATCCGCAATTTGCCGGTATGTCGCACGGCTCCAGATTTCACGGATTGACTGAGCGCCGTTTTTTTCGGGAGATATTCGAGACCACAAATACTCTGTGTCGGTATTCAGTACCTGTGCAAGTCGACGAATGAGATTCTGCAGAGCGTCGCTGGGAACCGCAGCAAGATCAAGACTGACCGCAAAAACATCAATGTTGGTTGCCAAGGGTTGATCAAAATTACGATCAAAAATCTCTCCCCTTCGAGTCAGCAATATTTGCTCCCGTCGGGAAATTTCATCTGCCTGACGGCTATATATATAATTATCAATAACCTGTATCGAAAAAAGCCGAGCGGTATAGATGCACATGATAATTGTTATGATACATATAAAAATAATCTTTTTCTGTATTGTCAGTATTCCATTATTCAATTGTTACTTCTCCGTTTTTTCGCGATAATACTGTCCAGAAAACGAAAAATTGAAAATATAATTGGAGCCAATACGAGGGTATATACATTATGAAATACATAGTTTGGACCAAAAACATTCGAATATAGCGTAATCTGTTGAAATATACCTGCCAGTATGAAAACACTTACCTCCTTAACGAGAAGCGCCAGAAAAGTTAGCAACACAGGAGCGAGAATGGATTCTGAGTACATATTTTTTTTCATCGTACCGGCAAGAAAGCCTATGAGGGTTCCAATACATGCAAAAAAACCAAGCGGCGCTTCACTGAGAAAATCCATACTCAATCCGGCAGTTAAACCGATAAACTGTCCACATAATTGCCCTCTGCTATTTGCATAGTATAAAATGCCAATCATTGCAAGTTCAGGATAGGTTCCATTAATAAGTATGATTGGCTGAAATACGGTTTGCAATAAGACAAGAAAAATTGGAACTATAACTGCAAAAATATACCAGAGCATTACTCGTCTAATCCGTCAGTAAGCAAAACGAAAACATGTTCGAGACGTGTGAAATTAATAAATGGGCGTATATCTAATTCAAGAGATGCTGCATAGGATGTGGATGATATTGAATTCACTGTTCCAATCAGAATGTTGGGAGGATATAGGGATTGTAGCCCTGCAGTAATAACTTCATCACCTACCGAAATCTCATTCCGTGAGTTACGGTCAAGATATTCCATAATAAGATCCTGCGGATCACCCTGAGCACCTCGCAGCAATCCCTCATAACGTGTCTTACTCAAGCGCGCGGACACAAAACTTTCAGGATGAATGAGGGGGCGAATACGCGCAGAATTCCAGCCAATTTCGACAACATGCCCAATTAATCCTTCATAACCATCCTGAAAGGCAACAACCGGCATACTAGGTTTTATTCCATGCCTGTTTCCCTTGTTGATGAGAAAGCTTGAAAAATGAACTCCAGGATCTTTTCCGATAATTTGGGCAGGAAGATGGGGATGGCTGAGAAATTGTGAATATTCAAGAAGCTCCCGAAGATAGTGGTTTTCTTTTTGCAGGAGTTCCAGATTTTGAAAATCACCTCTTTGTTCGTCAAAGCGTCTGAGTAGTTCGTTATATTCTGTATGGAGATCGCGTAATTCATTAATAGAATTAACAGTATTAACAAAAAACCTTTCAATAGTATGCAGAATATCAACACCGTACATACTAACATTCATACCGATCTTCTGAGGTACCTGTGTTGCCGTACTATTTTGAAGAATCAACAAAAGAAAACACAAGGCGAGAAGAATAATAAGAGTAACAAAACTACGATTTTTTATAATAAACAAAGACAGATGCATGGAATTCTATAAATTAATACTATCTCGTTTTTTCTTCCGGGCAATGAGGGCCTGCTGACGAGTCTGGAAATACATGCCGGCTCCGATAGCAACGCAATACAGCGGATTTTCTGCGCGAAAGGCAGGAACGCCGGTTTCATTCGAGATGAGAGAATCGAGTCCCTGAAGAAGGCTCCCGCCTCCAGTCATGACAATGCCCCGCTCAACAATGTCCGCCGCAAGTTCCGGAGGCGTTTGCCCAAGCGTTTTTTTTATTTCTTCAATAACCGCCGTTATTGATTCATGGAGAGCTTCACGTACTTCAACTGAGTCGAGCTCAAGGCGTCGGGGAAGCCCGGTAATGGCATCTGTTCCCTTTATTTCCATTTTTTCGATGGTCTTATTGGGAATGGCATTGCCAATGGTAACTTTCAGTTCCTCAGCAGTTCGTTCTCCAATTATCAAATTATGAGTCTGCCGCACATATTTGATAATGCATTCATCAAATTCATCGCCTCCAAGACGAATAGCATTTGTAACAACCATTCCATTAAGAGAGATTACAGAAATTTCGCTGGTTCCTCCGCCAATATCAACAATCATATGACCTGCTGGTTCATGAATGGGAATGTTTGCCCCAATGGCTGCCGCAAGCGATTCTTCAATGACTTCAATTTCCCGCGCGCCCGCATTATAGGCCGATTCTTCAACAGCCCGCTTCTCAACATCGGTAATGCAGCTTGGCACACCAATAACCATTCGAGGTTTTATAAAAAATTTTCGGGGTAATACTTTATTGACAAAATAACGAATCATCTTTTCAGTTGTTTCAAGATCAGCGATTACACCATCGCGCAGCGGACGAACTGCAACAATATCACCAGGTGTTTTCCACAACATACGTTTGGCATCTTCGCCCACAGCGACTACTTTTTTTGTATTCTGTTCGACTGCAACAACAGATGGTTCGTTTGCAACAATACCCTTTCCGCGAATGTAGACAAGGGTATTACATGTACCAAGATCTATACCAATATCATTATTGAAATTTTCTAAAAAACTCATTTTTACTCCCAATTTCTATGCACTTAGAAACTTTTGCATTCTCCCATTTTGCAGAACATTTTGCTACTGAAAATTTTGCATTTTACAAAATTTTCCATACTTTTTTTAATGCGGAAGAATGGATCGTACTAGGAATTGAGCCGTTCCAAAGCCGGAGTGAAGGTGTTGTCCCGATTATAGGCAGCTCTCCAATTTGCCCTAGCCTTAATGAGATCGTTCTCCAAAGCATATATTTCCCCTAGGTAAAAGTATGCCTCTGCAAGCTGGGTATTATCGTCAATGAGCTTTTGAAATATGTCTTTTGCCTGATCAAAATTTTCCAGCTTGAAAAGAATTCGAGCCCTGCCGATGAACGATTTCTGGATGAGTATGTTATCAATGGTATTATCAAGGCAGAGTTGATAATGCAGCAGCGATTGATCATAGTTTGAAATATCTTCATACGCATTCGCAATTGTATAGTACAAAATATCTTTCGGGTCATTTTCAATAGCCTTGAGCAAATATTCAATACCCGCCTCCGGCTGTTCTGTTTCAAGATATATGACTCCCAGATATTCTGGTATATCATTGGCATCTAAAGATGCCTGTGAAGCGCGCGTGAGATATTCACTGGCAAGATCATAATAAAAGGGTCCCTTGTAAAAATATATTTTCCCAAGAATATAATGAATTCTGCTTTCATAACCGATCGGAGGAGCGTACAGTAATTTTCTTAATGAATAAAGGGCATTATCAAGATTAAAAAGCTGTTCATCAGTATTTACCTGAGAAAGAGCAGAATAAAAATATGATACGCCGTTATAAAACAGATAATTGGAATTGAGCGGTTCAGAATCTAGAAGGGTATCTGTCAGATCAGCAACCTCACTATAATTTCCATTTTCCCAGAGTGTGAGTAGTTGAGATGTTGTTCTGTCTGGAACAATGGTATTTGAAATGAGGAGAATGAAAAATAATACAACTACACAAACAGTTACAAAAATAAAAGAAAGAATAATTTTCGGCCCAGAGCGTGGAAGGCGAAATCGTGAATAATGACTATTTTTTGATCGCATATACTATTAATGTAGATATCAAAAGCAGTATTGTCAATAAAACATGCAGACCGGTAAGCCGGGTTCTGTTATGAATGCCATCTATCTTGGACGTACATACGTCTCCTGCAACCTACCCGCAGAAAATCCGGGATATCCGGATACATACTGCTGCTTGGTTTTGCTCCTGACAAGGTTTACCATGCCGACAGGATTTCCCCGCCGCGGTGGGCTCTTACCCCACCATTTCACCCTTACCCCAATTGAGGCGGTTTTTTTTCTGCTGCACTTTCTATAAAGAGTATTTTCCGGGAATTAGCCGGTGTCAATTACTGGAGCCCGGACTTTCCTCTGCGCTTTTCAGCACAGCGGCATTCCGATCTGCATGCACATTATACATCATCATCAATATCATCGTCGCTGTTGTTATTAATGCCATCTTCAGCAATAGCATCATCGTTACTACTGAGTTCATCCTCTTCATCCTCATCGTTTTCTTCAGTCTCATCGGCAAAAATATCATCCTCAATTTCATCAAAATTGTCATCTGGTATATCATCACCAAATAGAGATGTATCAAAATTGATACTAACTTCTCCGGAATCGGGTTGAAAATAGAGTATCATTGAGCAGTACGGGCAAAAATGTATTTTTATTTCTGCCTTAACTTCGTTTACGAATTGGGTCGGGAGGATCATATTACAACCGGAACACACAGAACTTCGGAGTGGAACAATCCCCTGCCCTCCCTTTGAGCGGATGATTCGTTTGAATTTAAATATTATCTCCTTGTCCATTTCAGGTGTTATGTCTGCTGCAAGTTTGTCAAGTTCATCAAGCTGTTCTTGGCGTTTTTCGGTTTCGGTGTAAATTTTTTGCTGTTCTGCTTCAAGTTCTTTTGTCTGCTCGGTAATAAGAGATTCTTCACTTTCAATTGTCTGTTGTAATTCATCGAGAGATTTTTCTTCTTTCTGCACCTCTTTACGCATATCCTGCTCTCTTTCCGAGGCAAACTGAATATCCTTAACAAGAGTTTCGTATTCTCGCTGTGTATTAATACTTCCCATTTTCTCTTCAAGTTCTTCGCGTTCGTGTTCCGCATCGTCCATCTTTATTCGGAGTTCGCCGAGAGTTTTCTTCCCGCTTGTCAGTCGATCATTATGATCAATGTATGACTGTTTTAAGCGGCTCACAAGTTCTTCCTTTGTGCTTAAAGCCTTCGGAATTTCCTTTAATTCATTTTCAATTTGATATTTTTGCGCAAGTATTTCCTGTAATTCCTGCAGCTTGTGCAATGTATCCTGAATCATAATATCCTCTTTATGGAAACTTTTGCATTGGAAAATTGTGCTTGCACAATTTCCAGTAGCAAAACTTTCTTATATATATTGTATACATGGTCATGTGTTAAGATAATCCTTCAGTTTGCGGCTTCTTTTTGGATGCCGTAAGCGCCGAAGTGCCTTTGCTTCTATTTGCCGTATTCGTTCCCTTGTAACATTAAAGTACAGGCCCACCTCTTCAAGGGTAAGACTATATCCATCATCAAGTCCAAAGCGCATCTTCAAAACTTCCTGCTCCCGTTCAGGAAGTGTATGGAGCACAGTAGTTAATTGCTCCTGCAAAAGCGTGAATGCTGTTTGATGAGCGGGATTTTCCACATCCTTATCTTCAATAAAATCTCCAATGTGGCTGTCATCTTCTTCACCAATGGGAGTTTCCAGAGAAATTGGCTCGCGGGCAACATTTTTAACCGATTTTATTCGATTTACTGTCCAACCAAGACTCTCAGCAATTTCTTCATTACTTGGCTCACGCCCAAAGAGTTGCAGGAGATGCCGGGATTCCCGTACAACCTTGTTAATTTGCTCTATCATGTGAACAGGAACCCGGATTGTCCGTGCCTGATCAGATATGCTGCGGGTAATCGCCTGCCGAATCCACCATGTCGCATATGTGGAAAATTTGTAACCTTTTCTATATTCAAATTTTTCAACAGCCTTTATTAAACCAATGTTACCTTCCTGAACAAGATCAAAAAAATGGAGTCCTCTGTTGGTATATTTTTTTGCTATACTCACAACCAAACGGAGATTAGCCTTTATCAGGCAATCCTTTGCATTCTGCATCATAACCCTGCCGCGTTCAATTTCGGCAGCCATTTTCAAAATTTCTTTAATCGTATGTTCAAATTCCAGCTCAAAACTATGCTTTTTTTTCTCTGTAACCTGAACTTCCTGAATTAAATCTTTTATTTCCGCAATGCTCAGCCCCAGTTCATTTTCAATACTCTGAGTATCTTCCCGAACTGTCAATTTCCTGCCGAGGGTACGAAGCTCACGTATGCTGGATACCTGTAAATGCTGTTCGTTTCGGGCAATGTTTCGTTCATAGCCGCGTATCTTTTTGGCTGTCACAATAAATTTTTCTGAAAAATTGAGTATTTCCTCCTGTTGTAAGGTAATTCGGGAAAGAGTATTCACAAATTTCACGCGTTTTTCAGAGAGTTCAGGATCCTTCAGTATATCAATTCCTTTCGAAATCAACTTTTTCTTGAGTTCAATATACAATTTCAAGTCTTCTATGACAAGTTTCAATGGTTCTCTATAGCAATGGTTCAGCCGCTGTCTTTCACGAAGATATTCTGATATTTCTTTTTTCGTTAAATTCATTTCCCGCGGGTCTTTTTTGCTGAAGGCCCTGGCCGCCAAATTGAAGAATTCAGGTATGATCATGCCGGAATTGGAGATAATTTCTTTTATGAGATTTTCACCGTCTTCCATCTTTTTGGAAAGCTTAACTTCCTGTTCGGCGATAAGAAGGTTTTCTTTGCCAATTTCCCGTAAATAGAGTTTGATGGGATCATCAATGGGAGCATCGCTCTGATAGAGTTTTCGATTTTTTTCGTTATCGTCTTTTTTTGATGCTTGAGTATTACGGAATTTGGATGCCGGAGGAGAAGATTTTTCCTGCGGGGGGTTTGCTTCCAGATCTTCGGTTTGGGCCTGAACTTCCTCTGAAAGACGGATATTGTGCCTATTGAGGGTAACCATAACACCATCAATATTTTCCGGCGTTACAAGTTCCGGGGGAAGAAGTTCATGTACTTCATCATACGAAATAGTACCCTTTTCGCGAGCAAATTCGAGGAGTTTCTTCATTGCAGTATCATTTTGAATATCTGACATATAAAGCCTCCCTCATGAATTCTCCAGTTCTGAATCAATATATATTTTTTCCGATTGAAGTTCACGGAGGGTATCCTGATCACCACGTTGTTCTGCCTGCCTCATGAGTAATTCTACCTCCCTGCGCTTTTCACGTAAGCAATCGTTATGTACCCGATTAAAGCTTGAAAAAATGTAGCCTTCCAGATCCTTACCATATTCATTACTTGAAGCCTTTTTTAATATAATATCCCGAAGAATGGAATTTTCCACTTTCTCCAAATTTTTATTGAATGAGAGGTCTCCTTTTCGGTAATTTTCTTCAATCAATGCATATAGTTTACGAGCTTCTGCTCCCTTAATCTCACTTTTCTGAAGTTTTGCTCGGAGGATTTCGAAATACTCAGGATGTATTATCAGGGAAACAAAAAACATCAGTTCTGGATTCCTCGTATATTGCGAATAAATTCGGGACACATTTTTAGCGCCCGAACTCTTATCGTCAGTGTTCCCGCTGCTCCTGAAGGCGGCAGGTTTCCGAAAATTGCTGAACTTTGTAAATACCGCCTGGTCCGAGACAGAAAGTTTCTCAGCAATTACATGAAGACTCATTTCCTGCTTCACCGGCGACTCAATCGCACGGATATAGGGAAAAACTTCGTCAAGGATTTCATCTTTACCTGAGGGTGTATGAATGTCAAAGATAGTCGCTGCCTCATCTAAAATAAAATTCAGAATTGATATAGGTAATAATAGCAAATTTTCCATGGCTTGGGAACCTTTTTTTACTAATATATCTGCAGGATCCTGTCCTGATTCAAGACGAATGATAGTACCATCCAATTCATTTTCTTCAAAAATTATCGCACTTTTTTTTGCTGCCGCTAATCCTGCATCATCGCCATCGAATACAATGACTCCTTTCTTTGTATATCGATGGAGAAGCTTTGCCTGTTCAGGGGTGAAAGCTGTGCCTAATGGAGCTACGGCATTCTGACATCCTGCCTGATGAAAAGCAAGCACATCAAAATACCCTTCACAGAGAATAAAGAACCCCTTGTTCCGAATGTGCTGACGGGCAATGTCGAGCGCATAAAGATTCTGCCGCTTATGAAATATACCGCTGTCCGAGCTGTTAATGTACTTGGGTCCCTCACCTTCTAACAATCGGCCGCCAAAACCAACGATCTCTCCCTGGTGCCGGCGTATGGGAAATATGAGGCGGCCGGCGAAAGGACTCCAGCGAGGGTTTTTTTTACTGAATAATGAAGTTTGAGCAAGGAAATCATCGCTGTACCCTTTATTCTTTAAAAAAGAATGCAGCCAGTAGGCATCTGGATGAGCATAACCAAGCGAAAACTGCGTAATTGTTTCTTCAGTAAACCCACGATCCTTTATATACGCAAGAGCCTGTTTTCCAATGGGCGATTTGATAAGAAAAAAATGGAATGTTTCAGTAATTTTCCGATATAGTTCCTCAAGGACTCTGCGAATGTTCACATGATCACTATTGCCGCCCTCGTTGTGGCGAATAGTAACCCCTACTCTATTTCCAAGATATTCAATGGCCTCAGGGTAGGTAAAGCCCTCAACTTCCATGAGAAACGTGAATACATCGCCTCCTTTTTGTGTACTGAAACAGTAATAAAACTGCTTTGACGGGGTAACTGTAAATGATGCCGTCTTTTCTGTTTTAAATGGAGAGAGCCCCCAGAAACGATCACCCCGGGGAGTCAGATTAACATAATCGCTAATAATATCAACAATGTTAACCTTACTTCTTATTTCTTCAATGATCTCCTCAGATATCATAGATAATTGCCTAATTGAGTTTTACAAAGTAGGCTTCAGAAGCGAGGAGATGCTGACGGTAATCTTCGGAAAATACATGACGGGCAGCATTCGGGTTTTCGAGGACAAAGTAAAGATAATTGCTTGTTGCCGGATAAAATGCAGCAGAGAGTGATACGAAACCAACTCCCGATATCGGTGTTGGGGGAAGTCCTGCATGATAATAGGTATTAAAGTCGGATTCACGCTCCAGATCGGCAAAGAATATCCGTTCAGGGTGTTCAAGACCTTCAATTTCAGTCATAACATATACAATGGTTGCGCAGGACTCAAGACGTATGTTTTGTTCCAGGCGATTATAAAATACTGAAGCAATAAGCGGGGCTTCTTCTTCCGAACGGTATTCCCGTTCAACTATTGAGGCCATGGTAACAATTTTGTGGAGTTCCTGTTTGCTCAATGAGGTGTATTCCTCGTATACTTCACCAATTTTTTCAAAAAACAATGTAATCATATGCTCAACAATTTTTTCTGCCGGAAAATCTTCTGAAAAGTAATAGGTGTCGGGAAAAAGATATCCCTCTGCTGTTTCAGCGGGAATACCCATGCGCCTGATCAGATCTGTATTCATAGCCGCTGCTTTAAATGCTTCCGCAGACACCAATCCGGAAGTTTCAAAAATATCTGCGACCTGCCGTATGGTTTTTCCTTCAGGAATGGTAACCCGCAGGAGATTCTGCTGCCCTGAACTTAAAAAATTCACTATTTCTACTGCTGAGAGCTTACGGGGTATAACATAGGTACCCTTTTGAATACCTGAGTCCCATCCCCGCGCCCGCGCATATATCTGCAGAATAAATGCTGAAGGAATTATTCCTCCTTGTTCAAGACGGAGCGCGACATTACGAAAACTCTCGCCATTCGAAATAATAAATTCATGGGAATCATCATAGTCGGTAATTGATCTGTATAAGTATCTATGAGTATTGACAGATATGACGAGAATTACTGCCAACAGTGCAATAAGAACGTAATAGATAAAAAATCGTCTCAAACTACCCCTCCCTCAGAGGTATTTCATTATGGATCATGGGATATTAGAGCTCAATAAGCATACCCTCTCGTGCAATTTCAATTTTCAGTTCGTTTTCATTCTGAATGTGAGCATGGGAGCGCGCGCTGTGTAAATTTTTAAATAGATGCTTATCGCTGCATTGAGGATCATGATGGAAAAGAATGAGTTTCTTAATGCCCCAGTTCATGGCAAAATTCACTCCCATAATATAACTTGAGTGCCCCCAATCATGTTTTTCTATGGATTCTCCCAGAGAGTACATAGAATCTAATATAATAACATCGGCATTTTTAAAGAAGGCAATGTTTTCTTCCGTCGCTTCAAGATCAATTTTACTTATTCCGAAGTCGGTCGCATAGATAATACTTTTACCGGCTTCCGTTACCTTATAGGCATAGGCCCGTCCGGGATGGGTAATTTCCTTCCAGTAAATTGTTGCATCCGAGAAAGGAAATGTTCTTTCTCCTAATGATCCGGATGAAAGGATATGAAAATGCTGATTTTTCGTCATTACATCTTCCATTTTTACCGGAAAATATGGATGAATCATATGATTCTGAAGATATTCCTTAAGTCGGGGTTCAGGACTATAGAAATGCAATTCATTCTCCAGATTATATGCCGGTTCGAAAAACGGCAAACCCTGAACATGATCGTAGTGGAAATGTGAAAAAAAAATATGATATGCGCTCTGCTCAGGGTCCTCACTGCTAAGATATCGGGACAGGGGAATAATACCGGTACCGGCATCGAAAATAATGAGGCTATTATCCGAAAGCCGTAATTCCAGACATGCTGTATTTCCTCCAAGAATTCCTACCAGCCAATCGGGAAGCACACTGAGAAAACGCTCCCGATCTTCAGTACTTGCAATGTCGGAGGGACGGATTCGCTGTACTATGCTCTTTATTCGGGTTTCAAAAAATTCCGGTGTAATAGGTTGCGGATACGAACCCTGCGCTCCCCAGATTTTTATGTGCATGTATTTCCCCACGGAAGCGAATTATTCTTCTATATTCAATATATATCAGATTCAATATATATCAGAAAGTTTTGCCTCAGGCAAAACTTTGTTGAGGCAAAACTTTATCAATGCAAAAGTTTCTATCATTTTTGTTGAAGGCGCAGACAACAGTGAAGTCTGAATGCCATTCAGTGGAAATTAATGGGGAGTGCAAGATTCGAACTTGCGAAGGCTAAGCCAACAGATTTACAGTCTGCCCCCTTTGACCGCTCGGGAAACTCCCCCAGAGCCGACTGTCGGATTCGAACCGACGACCCCGAGATTACAAGTCACGTGCTCTGGCCAGCTGAGCTAAGTCGGCACATGTAATGGAGGGTATAATAGAAGTATATTGTATTTATGTCAACCATTTCAAAACTTTTAATGCGAATTCAACCATAAATGCACAATTTTCCTATAGAAAGTTTTGCCACAGGCAAAATTTTTGCTTTATGTAAAAGTTTCTATTCGATATAATGAAAATTCATTATGAAAGAAATACGAAATATAGGAATAATGGCTCATATTGATGCGGGTAAGACCACCAGTACTGAAAGAATACTCTTTTATACCGGAAAAAGCCACCGTATTGGAGAAGTTGATGAAGGTTCCGCTGCAATGGATTGGATGGTTCAGGAACAAAACAGAGGAATAACTATTTCATCGGCGGCAACAACCTGTTTCTGGAAAGATTTTCAGATTAATATCATTGATACTCCCGGGCATGTGGATTTTACCGCCGAAGTGGAACGATCGCTCAGAGTACTCGATGGGGCAGTAGCCATATTTTGCGCCGTTGGCGGAGTAGAACCGCAGAGTGAGACTGTGTGGCATCAGGCCGATAATTACCGCGTTGCGCGTATTGCGCACATCAATAAAATGGACAGAACCGGAGCAAATTTTTACCGTGTGCTTGATGAAATGCAGGAAAAACTTCACTGCGAACCTGTCGCCATACAAATTCCGATTGGCGCGGAGACAGAATTTGAAGCAGTCATCGATCTCATTACCATGAAAGAAATCCATTTTACCGGAGAGGACGGACAAATAGTTCAGGAACGGAACATCCGCGATGAACTGGACGATACTGCCCGGCAATGGCGGGAAACTCTTCTGGACAATATGAGCCATTTTTCCGATGAACTGACAGAATGTTTTCTTGATGAAAAGGAGATACCGCCATCACTCCTGCAAGAAGTCATTCGAAAACAGACAATTGCCGGAACCATTGTTCCGGTGAGCTGCGGAGCTTCTCTTCGAAACATTGGTATTCAGCCATTGCTCGATAACATTTGTTTGTACCTCCCCGCTCCCGATGAACTTGCGCCAATTCAGGGATACTCCGGAAAAAAGGAGCAGGCAGTTGAGGTTACGCGTTCTCAAGCTGGACCTCCCCTTGGCCTCATATTCAAAATTCAACATGATCCCAATGCGGGCGCCCTCTGTTTTTTCAGGGCCTATTCCGGTCATTTTCAGCACGCTAAGGCTGTATTCAATGTCAATAAGGGTAAACGGGAACGCATTACCCGCCTGTATCGTATGCATGCAAATGATATGGAAGCAATTGACACAATTTTTGCCGGCGATATTGGTGTTATTGTTGGTTTTAAGGAAACACAAACAGGCGATACTATTGGAAGTGAAGGAGTTCAAATACTGCTTGAGCAGATTCACTTTCCTGATCCGGTCATTGCCGCGGCCATTGAACCGCAGACCCTCAGCAACAGAGAACAACTTAAGGAAATTCTCCAGCTCCTCTCACGGGAAGATCCGACCTTTTTCTGGCAGGAGGATGGAGATACCGGAGAATTGATCATCCGCGGTATGGGTGAGCTGCATCTTGATGTTATGGCGACCAGAATAAAAAACGATTATAAAATTCCCGCGCGAATGGGAAAGCCTCAGGTAAGTTACCGTGAGAGCATTACACAGTCATCGCGCAGCACTGAAAAATTTTCACGGCTCATAGCAGGAAAGGAACAAACTGCTGAGGTAACAGTGGAGCTGAGCCCTGTTCACCGGGGTGGAAACAATGTGAGCTCTGCGCTTGCGCCCGGAACCCTTCCCCCTGAATTCGAAAAGGTGGCAGTAGAGGGGCTTGAAGCGCGCCTTGGCGGAGGAATTCGCTTTGGTTATCCCTGTATTGATATTAACGCGCGGCTCACAGCTGCTCAGTATGATCCCGAAACATCAACAGCCTTTGCCTTTACGGCTGCGGCAGCGGCAGCTTTTGACAGGGCATGTCTGGAAGCTTCCCCGATAATTCTGGAACCGGTAATGAAAATTGATATTACCTGTCCTAAGGAGTTCATTGGAGATGTTGTTTCCAGCATTACCATGAGGGGGGGAATTGTTCAGGAAATTGTGAGTCGGCACGGCAGTGAACAGGTACATACACAGGCACCCCTGGCCGATATGTTTGGTTATTCTACATCTCTGAGGAGCCTGACACAGGGACGGGGAAGCTTTGCCATGGAATTTAGTCATTTTCAGGAAAAACAAAAATAACAGAAGAAAGTTTCGCTTAGTAAAATAGTTCGGGGTTAACTGAGGTATAGGAATTGATAAAATTTTCCCGAATTTTTGGGTAGATATTCCTGATCGGCACAAGTATTGCCGACTCCTCAGAATTTCCAAAGGCATGGTTTCGCGCCGTTCCGAAAAACTGCAGATGTTCTGAAAGTTTTGCATAGGTCAGAATAAGGGGGGGAATGTATGTTTTCGAGGCCGCAGCCAGACGAATTAAGCGTGAAAGATCTTCACGGAATGAACTTCCCTTTTGCCAGTTACCATTACGCTCAATTTGGTACGGCGGCCGCGGCCGAACAAGCTTTTCATCACCCTGACGCCAACTCTTGAACAGGCCGCATATGGCATCCCGAATTCCTTCGGGAAGCCGGGAATGCATCGTGAATTTTCCGAAGAAATACCTGGTTTCAGGATATTCATGCACCAGCGCGCCGAGACCTGCCCAGATGGCAAATAAGCCGCGGTTTCGCCTTTTCGATGAGCGGTTTACGACGGAGCGTCCTAATTCAATTATCAGGGGAAGGTAATTGGATACAAAATCTGGTGAAAATTCGAAGAATTCGGCGCTTGCGAGCTGCATGTGATACTTCTTCGGATTAACCCAATTTCCGCATATAAAACGGTACACAGCAACTATTTCATACGATTTCGGATCCCAAGCGACAAGCTGACGATATGCCGGCGAATGAGTATCGAAACTATCAATATCGGAATTTTTTCCGGTTCCCCCGCCCTCCCGTTGAAATTCCTGTTCACGGATTTTACCAATTGCTTCCATTACCAGCGGGGCATTGCCCGCGTCAATAAGATGTATGTTGAGATCGGCGCATGCGGTAACAAAGTTTTTCGGGGTAAATAACTGTTCCAAGGGGCAACTCGTCAATAGGCAATAATCTCCTTATACCATGATGGATAATTCGGTTGATCCCCGCTATCATCACCAACAACCGCATTCGCATCCAAACCGGAATCTAAAAACATATTGGTGACCTTTACGGTATATTTGTTCTCTACCTTCGTCCAATGGTCCTTCCACGTCTCAAGATTGCCGGTAAATGCGCTTGCTCCATAGAACATGGATCTCATATCCGTTACCAAACTGACATCCCAACCGGAAATGTTGCCATTGAATGCGTCTGTGTCATAGAACATCGTCGACATATTCGTTACCTTACTGACATCCCAGCCATTAAGATTCCGATTGAATGCGCCTGTGCTAGCAAACATCCACGACATATTCGTTACCGAGCCGACATTCCAACCCGAGATATTGCCATTGAATATGCTTGCGCCATAGAACATGGAGCTCATATCCGTTACCGCGCTGACAGTCCAGCTTGAGATATTGCCAGTGAATACTCTTGCGTCTTGGAACATCTTCGACATATCCGTTACCTTACTGACATCCCAGCCATTCAGATCACGATTGAATGCGCCTGTGCTAGCGAACATATAGGACATATTTGTTACCGAGCCGACATCCCAACCGGAAATGTTGCCATTGAATGCGCTTGCGCCATAGAACATGGAGCTCATATCCGTTACCGCGCTGACAGTCCAGCTATTAAGATCATGATTGAATGCGGTTGCGGTGTTGAACATCCCCGACATATCTGTTACCGCGCTGACAGTCCAGCTATCAAGATCCTGATTGAATGCGATTGCTTCATAGAACATCCTCGACATATCCGTTACCGCGCTGACATTCCAACCCGAGATATTTCCATTGAATGCGTCTGTGTCATAGAACATCGTCGACATATCTGTTACTGCGCTGACATTCCAACCCGAGATATCGCCATTGAATGCGCGTGCGCTACTGAACATTTCCGACATATCCGTTACTGCCGTGGTAAGAATGTAGTTGAGGTCGGCAGTTTGTCCCCAGTTTGATATTCCATTAGTTACCGCTGTTTTCAGTGCACACTTACCACCATCATCAGTCTTCGTAGAATCATCATCAGTATCAACATCACCATCACAATCAGTATCAAGACTACCAGCAGTTCCAGTTATAGGTTGAGGACTCAGGGTAACAAAGAACTTTTCGGGATCAAACAGTTCGCTTCCTCCGTCTGTGCCCGATACCGTATATGTTCCGGGACTTGTGCTTGCGGTAACCGTAATAATTCCGGTAGCCGCATCAATTGTCGGCAAGACGACCGTTGATGCCGGGGAAGTAACCGGAACCACAGTAATGTTTGGGTTACTCGCATTGGCAATTGCGTTGTCAACCGCAGTCGAAAGAATGACAAAGACCTCCGTACCCTCCGGCACCTGTTTCGCAACAAGCGGGAATGTTTTCACTGCGGATTCTGACCACGGACCCCTGCCCTGCGCGTTGATGGCGCGTACCTGTACAGTGTAGAGGCTGCCAATTTCCAGTTGCATAATGGTAGAGGTATTGATTATGTTGCTAATCTGCGGCTGCTCCGGCAGGGGTGAGTTGTTTAGTGCGTAGCGCAGCTCATAGCCGGTAATGTCGCTGCCGCCGGTGTTGGTCGGAGCGGCCCATGAAATGCGAAGTTGCTCATTTTCCATGGTAAGGCTTGGCAGTCCGGGAGCATGGGGAACGGCAGCAGGGCTTGCTAATGCGCTGTCCGACCAGCCGCCTGCGCCCTGCGCGTTGATGGCGCGTACCTGTACTTCATAACTGGTGCCGTTGCTCAGGCCGGAGATGATGGCCTTTGTGGCTGGCGCGGCGACTTCAATAGGAGGATCCGACCATGTGGTTCCGCCGTCTGAGCTATATTGCAGCTCATAGCCGGTAATGGCACTGCCGCCGGTGTTGGTCGGCGCTGCCCATGTCGCAATGAGTTGATCATCTCCCGGTTCAAGAGTTGGCAAGTCGGGAGCATGGGGAACGGCAAGAGGGGTTGCTAATGCGCTGTCCGTCCAGCTGCCAGTGCCAGCGATGTTCCGTGCACGTACCTGTACTTCATAACTGGTGCCGTTGATCAGGCCGGTGATGATGGTCTTTGCGGCGGGTGCGGAGACTTCAATAGGAGGATCCGACCATGTGGTTCCGCCGTCTGAGCTATATTGTCTATATTGCAGCTCATAGCCGGTAATTTCGCTGCCGCCGTTGTTTGTTGGCGAAGTCCATGTCGCAATGAGTTGCTCATCTCCCGGTTCAAGAGTTGGAGCATCCATTGTGCCCGGCGGGGTTGGTTCGGGTTCCGGCATCGGACATCCCGTCATCAATACAATAAAAATTGAGCAGAAAATAAAAAGGGTTACCCCCCCTCTAAATTTGATTCTCATAGTTGAACTCCTTTGGTAGAACTCTGATACACATTCATGATCCGCAATTATCAACACACCACAAAATTCCTGACTATTTTATTCACTGAGAAACTTTCTGTCAAGCAAAATTTCAATCTTATGTGGGATATTAAGGTTTGAGCTGAACCTCCGGTAATTGAAATCTATCTGATACTCCTCGGCTTCCTTAAGAAACTCATTGAGATTCGGATTCATCACCTGCGGATTTTGTCAGATGCCGTCAGTTTTTTCTGCTGTTTCGCAGGCTCAAAAACTATTCGCTTGCCGCAAGGGCTCCTTCAATATCCCACAGGCGCATGGTGTTATCGAAACTGCTGGAGAGCGCATGGCTGCCGTCTGGTGAAAAGGCAACAGAATAGACCCAGCTACTGTGCCCGCTGAAGAGCTGAAGCTCATCTCCGCTTGAAATATCCCACAGGCGCATGGTGCCATCGGAACTGCCGGAGAGCGCATTGCTGCCGTCTGGTGAAAAGGCAACAGAATTGACGTCTTCACTGTGTCCGCGGAAGAGCTGAAGCTCATCTCCGCTTGAAATATCCCACAGGCGCATGGTGCCATCGTCACTGCCGGAGAGCGCTTTGCTGCCGTCTGGTGAAAAGGCAACAGAACGGACGCTGTCACTGTGCCCGCTGAAGAGCTGAAGCTCATCTCCGCTTGAAATATTCCACAGAATCATGGTGTCATCGGAACTGCCGGAGAGCGCCTTGCTGCCGTCTGGTGAAAAGGCAACAGAATTGACCCAGTCACTGTGTCCGCTGAAGAGCTGAAGCTCATCTCCGCTTGAAATATTCCACAGAATCATGGTGTCATCGGAACTGCCGGAGAGCGCCTGGCTGCCGTCTGGTGAAAAGGCAACAGAACGGACGCTGCCACTGTGCCCGCTGAAGAGCTGAAGCTCATCTCCGCTTGAAATATCCCACAGGCGTATGGTGCCATCGGCACTGCCGGAGAGCGCCTTGCTGCCGTCTGGTGAAAAGGCAACAGAATAGACGCTGCCACTGTGCCCGCCGCTGAAGAGCTGAAGCTCATCTCCGCTTGAAATATCCCACAGGCGCATGGTCTTATCGAAACTGCCGGAGAGCGCCTGGCTGCCGTCTGGTGAAAAGGCAACAGAATTGACGCTGTCACTGTGCCCGCCGCTGAAGAGCTGAAGCTCATCTCCGCTTGAAATATCCCACAGAATCATGGTGTCATCGGAACTGTCGGAGAGCGCCTTGCTGCCGTCTGGTGAAAAGGCAACAGAAAAGACGCCGTCACTGTGCCCGCTGAAGAGCTGAAGCTCATCTCCGCTTGAAATATCCCACAGGCGCATGGTCTTATCGAAACTGCCGGAGAGCGCCTGGCTGCCGTCTGGTGAAAAGGCAACAGAATTGACGCTGCCACTGTGCCCGCTGAAGAGCTGAAGCTCATCTCCGCTTGAAATATCCCACAGAATCATGGTCTTATCTAAACTGCCGGAGAGCGCTTGGCTGCCGTCTGGTGAAAAGGCAACAGAACGGACCCAGTCACTGTGTCCGCTGAAGAGCTGAAGCTCATCTCCGCTTGAAATATCCCACAGGCGCATGGTGCCATCGGCACTGCCGGAGAGCGCCTGGCTGCCGTCTGGTGAAAAGGCAACAGAATTGACCCATGCACTGTGCCCGCTGAAGAGCTGAAGCTCATCTCCGCTTGAAATATCCCACAGGCGCATGGTGCCATCGTCACTGCCGGAGAGCGCCTGGCTGCCGTCTGGTGAAAAGGCAACAGAATTGACCCAGTCACTGTGTCCGCTGAAGAGCTGAAGCTCATCTCCGCTTGAAATATCCCACAGGCGCATGGTCTTATCGGCACTGCCGGAGAGCGCCTTGCTGCCGTCTGGTGAAAAGACAACAGAAAAGACGCTGTCACTGTGCCCGCCGCCAAAGAGCTGAAGCTCATCTCCGCTTGAAATATCCCACAGAATCATGGTCTTATCTAAACTGCCGGAGAGCGCCTGGCTGCCGTCTGGTGAAAAGGCAACAGAATTGACCCTGCCACTGTGCCCGCTGCCAAAGAGCTGAATCTCAAAAGTTGATGTGGTCTGCGATGCGGACGGAGTCAGATCTTCTCCCTGAGTCAGATCCCCTCCGAGCTTTGCTCCGTATTCTGTAAGTAAATTGATCATTTCTTCGCTGTCTGCTCTGTCTAACGCGGTATTGCCCCCATTATTTGTTGCATTCACATCAGCCCCTGCGAATATGAGAACCTGCGCAAAGCTGGGGCTGTCATAATATGCAGCCTTCATGAGCGCGGTAGCACCCCCATAATCTGTTGCATTCACATTAGCCCCTGCGGATATAATGTCCTGTGCCCAATTAGCACTATCATACCGCGCAGCAAGCATGAGGACGGTAGTTCCGTCAATAGTTGCCACATTCACATCGGCCCCTGCGTATACGGCGATCATAGCTTCATCGAGGAGTCCCGATCGTAAAGCCCTTTTTAATGCTGAATCGAGAGGGTTGCAACCGACTATTAATAATACAATAAAGAAAAGAGAAAATATTTTTTTCATAAAAAAACTCCTTAATTCGATATACTGAGAGACCATTGCACGGCAACAGTCTCATCTATAATATA
>CBDDDG010000016.1:0-94377 GCA_965226555.1 Salinispira sp.
CGCGTTTTTATTCCCGCTAACCTTTATGTTATCGGAACCATGAATATTGCTGACAGATCACTTGCTCTCGTTGATCTGGCATTGCGGCGAAGATTTGCTTTTGTCAACTTGGAGCCAGCATTTGGAGAAATGTGGATGGAATGGGTGCAAAGGAACTGCGGAATAGATGGTGAAATACTCAATAAAATTAGGAATCGACTCATGTTTCTGAATACTGAAATAAGATCTGATTCCAACTTGGGTAAGCAGTTCTGTATTGGACACAGCTATGTTACACCTCCTCGGGATATTCGTATCGATGATGTCCGAGAATGGTTCCGCGAAATTGTTGATACGGAAATTAGGCCTCTTTTGGATGAATATTGGTTTGATTCACGCGACAAAGTGCAGAAAGCAATAGAACAGCTGCTTGCAGACTTCTGAAATGGATGATATTGCAGCCGTATCAGCGAAACCACACGATACTCCTGAAGAAGCGGGCTACATAGGGAAAATACCTGTGCGGAATCTCTGGTTACTTATGCTTTATGCGTCTGACCTTTATCGGGAAATTAACCGGACTAAAACTGAACCAGTCAAAGTTGAAGAAAATCCTGATGACATACCAGACTTGGTGGCGGAAATTTTAATCAGGCAGGTCGAAAAGCGAATTACCCGAAATTTAAGTTTCGGATACCAGACCCGCGAGGCGACCCTGAACCGTGTTCGCGGCCGCATTAATCTGCTGAAAACTGAACGACATAGTCTCCTTGATAAGGCTAAGGTATTTTGCCGCTTTGATAAGTTGACCATTAATACGCCCCGTAACCGTTTTGTGCGGTCAGCATTAGAACACATTTCGAATCTGCTAAAGCCCGGACTGTCCCACAAATGCCGATCTCTTGCGAACAGCTTACGAAGGATGGGTGTGGTTGGAGAACGACCGGGGCGCGGCGAGGTTTCAATAGATCGTTGTGGAAGGCACGATGCGCTCGACAGAAAAATGCTTAGCGCAGCTCATCTTGCCTTCGATCTGGCATTGCCAACGGAGTCTGCGGGAACAAACTATCTATCTCTACCGGAGCGGAAAAAATCATGGATTCGGAGACTCTATGAAAAGGGAGTGGCGGGGTTTTACGATGTTACTCTGTCAGCTAAAGGATGGCGGGTCGAATCGGGAAAATTTATCAGGTGGGCAATAGATCAGAGAAGCTCAGGCATCGACAAAATTTTTCCTTCAATGATCACCGACATTGTTCTGAACCATGAATCTTTAGGCAGGCGGATCGTTATCGATACCAAATTTAACTCGCTAATAACTGCGGGGTGGCACAGAAAAGAAACGCTCCGCAGTAAATATATATACCAGATATATGCTTATTTGAGATCACAGGAAGGAAGGGGAGATTCTCTTGCGGACAGAGCAACAGGGATTCTATTGCATCCATCGGTCGGCATCATGTTTAATGAATCGGCGACTATTCAAGGCCATGAAATTCGCTTTGCGACAGTAGATTTGAGCGCCGAAACAACACTGATACGGCAGCAACTGTTACAGATCGTGGAAAGCGATCATGAATCGTGATCGCGCTCAAAAGTGCATGTTCATACAGAAGAATTAAATCAATTCGGGCTGGCGGGATTTGAACCCGCGACCCCAAGTCCCCCAGACTTGTACGCTAAACCACTGCGCTACAGCCCGATACTGAATGGCTGCATCTACATGCAGTATCCAATAGTCTTCACAGGGTACACAGAACAGATAAATATGTCAAGAATCAGTATTATCACTGTCGTTATCACTGTCGCTGAGTACTACCCGAGACTGCCGAGCTCTGCCGCTTATCATGGGCGGGGCATTTACGTCTTCGTTGTTTCCCGTCATGTCGGAAATTTTTCGGAGTGAGGGTATGAGACGGGTTTCGGCAGAACCCCAATTAGGCTGTTTGTTTCTTGAGCTCACTCAACACACCCAAATGGACAGGCACGCGATTGCCGTTGTCTATATCGTCCCACCACGAATAATCGTGCGCCTTCTTTACTATTTCCCGGACAACATTGTTACGCGCATACTCAATCCATGTATTGAGTATATCTTTATGTTCTTGGGGAATATTGTCGATCATGGTCTGCGCTTGTTCGTTATTGGTAATTTGGTAGATCCATTGCTGAAAATCACCGGAATCAATGTAATTGAAAGATAATATCCCCTCATCTGACAGTTTCCTGATAATTGTCGGTAATTTAGCAATTACCGGACCAAAATCCCGAGCCTCATAGCGATCTATCCCTGTAATCAATTCTCTCCTGTCCTTCAGCGCTTCAACATCGGAAAACCATAAAATTTTGTTCAGTTTTACCGATCCCAAAGCAGTTGGATTGTCGCTGAAGGCATTACAAACATACACAATAGCATTAGCTAATTTGCTGTTAATCACTTTGTCCATTTTCACATTCCTTTTACTGTAATTATAGCTCATCGCCGCATGGCATGCAAACAGTGGTGCACTTATGGGGTGAATTGGCAATGCCGTTGTTCTCCATGTTCCCATCAGCAGCTTTTATCATTCAGAATCACTGTCGCTGAGTACTACCCGAGACTGCCGAGCCCTGCCGCTTATCATGGGCGGGGCATTTACGTCTTCGTTGTCTCCCGTCATGTCGGAAATTTTTCGGAGTGAGGGTATGAGACGGGTTTCGGCAGAACCCATGACAGAATTGTAACTATCGACTGCGCTATTCAAATGCTTTCCCATACCGCCGAGATGCGACCAGAATTTTGAAAAACGGCCGGCAATTTCCCTGCCCTGCGCCGCAATTGCCTGAGCATTACGGTCAAGCTTGAGCTGCAGCCAGCCCATGGAAACCGTTCTCAGAAGCGCGAGGAGGGTAACCGGCGAGGCAATAAGAACATGATTTTCAAGCGCCTTGTCAAACAGCTCAGGGGCAACGTGAAAGGCAGCGGTAAGACCCGATTCATAGGGTACGAGCATAACAACAAAGTCCGGCGCCGATTCAAACTGTGACCAATACTCCTTTTTCGCCAGCGCATTCACATGGGTCTGAAGCGATTTCGCGTGGGCCTGCAGTTTTTCCCGCATATCTTTCTCGTTTCCGGCCTGTTGGGCATCGAGATAGGCCTGCATGGGAACCTTGGCATCCACCGGAATAATACCTTTTTTGGGTAAATGCACGAGCATATCCGGACGGTATCCGCCTTCGGTCTGCTGCTGCTCGTTGAAATCGACATGGTCAATCATCCCAGCCATCTCGGCAATACGCCGAAGTTGTACCTCGCCCCATTTTCCCCGTGCAGTAGAGGACTTTAGGGCATTTGTAAGATTATTGGTGCTATTCCGAAGTTCCTGATGATCCTGCAGCAAGTGGGTAATTTGCTGCCGAAGCCCCTCATAGGCCCCCTGTCTATTTTTCTCAAGTTCCCGAACCTGCTGATCAAGATGCTGAATCTCCTTCGAAACCGGTTCCACAAGTCCTTTAAATGATCTGTGTTGATTCTGCAGATCACTTTCGAAGCGCTTTTTGAAGTTTTCAAGCATTTCGCTGTGCCGTTTCTGCAGGTCGTCGGCATTCGATTTCAAGGCATTGGATGAAAGCGATGTAAAAGCTTCCCGAAGGCGCTGTTCCGCCTGCTCTGTCCATGCGAGCTTCTCGGAAGACATTCGGCGCTGTTCCTCGAAACGGACGGCTTCTTCCCGCATATTCTGCAGATTCTTCTGCAGTTCCCCGTTCTCTGTCCTGAGGTTCTGCAGCGATTCCAGCTCAACGCGCAATCGGGCGTACTTCACCCGCAGAATGAGAACAGTCAGCATTCCTCCGGCGAGCGCGCTCAGCGCAGCAATAATAATTGTGGCGTCAGGTGTTAACATATGTGAATGGCATCCTCGAAATATGGATCAGTGTAATTGCTCTCAAAAAAACTGTCAATTCTGTAAAGAAAAAACGTTTTGAAATTTTTGTATTAATAAATATTTGCAAAATCTTCTATAATAGTAGAGAATGCTATATAACATTCAACATCAAAAAATTTTGCTGCTGAAATTTTTGCCTCAGGCAAAATTTTATGTATGCAAAGTTTCAAGGAGTTACTTATGCAAAAAATTTTTGCATGCGCCATAATGGCGTTACTTTGCGCTGGCTTATTGTTTGCCGGCGGAGAAAGCGAGGCTTCGGACTCGCAGTTTGTGACAATTGGCACGGGGGGAGTCACTGGTGTGTACTACCCAACCGGAGGGGCAATTAGCCGCATGGTCAATGCAAAACGCGATGAATACGGTATTCGCGCATCAGTCGAATCGACTGGCGGAAGCGTGTTCAACATCAATGCCGTCATCTCAGGCGATCTGGAGTTTGGCATTGCCCAGTCCGATCGTCAGTTCCAGGCGCTCATGGGTCTGGCCGAATGGGATGGGAATCCGCAGTCCGAACTGCGCTCGGTGTTTGCAATTCATCCGGAGTCGGTCACCCTGGTCGCAGCAGTTGACAGCGGTATTGAATCGGTGAGCGATCTTTTCGAGCAACGCGTGAACATCGGCAATCCGGGCTCAGGCAACCTGCAGAATGCTCTGGATGTGCTCGACGCATTCGGATTGTCGCAGAGCGATGTCGATGCCGAACAGGTTGGCGCGGTGGAGGCTCCCAGCCTCTTGCAGGATGGGCGTATTGATGCCTTTTTCTACACCGTCGGGCACCCCAACGGGAACATTACCGAGGCGACCACTGGCCGTACCAAGGTACGTATTGTTGACATTGCCGGTCCGGAAGTCGATGCAATGCTGGCGAAGTTTCCCTATTACGCCAAGTCGAAAATACCTGCCGTCTTTTATCCGCAGGCTGTCAACAGCAGCGATGCGCTGTCCATAGGCGTGAAGGCAACATTGGTAACCTCAGCAGCGGTTTCCGATGACATTGTCTATGCAATTACCAAAGAGGTATTTGAGAATTTCGATACCTTTTCGTCATTGCATCCGGCCTACGCAGTACTGACACCGAAGAACATGCTGGAAGGCTTGTCGGCGCCGCTCCACCCCGGGGCAGTCCGCTACTACGAAGAAGCGGGGATGATCGACATGATTAACCCGGAACTTCTGCGTTAAGCGCGGGAGTTACCGTTGTAATTCAGGCGGGTACAATGCAGGGTCTTGTGCCCGCCTTCTTTTTTGGACTATGACAAAGTTCTATGAGAAAGGTTTCTATGAGAAAGGCAGACAGTATGGCAGAACAAACTGAGCACAAACAGGCTGCGCGTGATCAGCAGGCATTTGAAAAAGCTCTCCAGCAGGAGACGGGGGTTACACGAACACAAGGGACTGTTGGAACCTTCCTCATTGCCGCGCTTAGTCTTGCATGGGCACTGTTTCAGCTATCGCTTCCGCGTTTTGTGGTTTTGAACAGTGTTACCATTCGTTCAATTCATTTGGCATTTGCGCTGGCGCTCGTGTTTCTCGGGGTTCCCTTTACACGCCGATACACGAAAGAAATTCCCGGGCTGCATTCGCTGAAACACACCCCGCTTATCGACTTTGCCATTTTGGCCTGCGCGGTGCTGGCAGCCCTGTACATTGTCATAGATTGGCAGGGCATTTCAACGAGAATGGGCATTCCGACACAGCGCGATATCATTGTCAGCGTTGCGCTGGTTCTGTTACTGTTGGAAGCGGCGCGGCGGGGTATTGGCCTGCCGATGATCGTCATTGCGGTGTTTTTTACCTTCTACGCCTTCTTTGGGCGCTACATGCCGGGGGTGTTTGCTTGGCGCGGCGTGAGCTTGTCGCGTTATGTCAGTCAGATCGTATTATCGACAGAGGGTATTTTCGGCATTCCGCTGGACGTTTCCGCGCGGGTGGTTTATCTCTTTGTGCTTTTTGGATCACTCTTAGAACAGTTCGGCGCCGGGCAGTTCTTTAACGATTTGTCAATATCGCTGCTGGGCAGGTTCAAGGGGGGGCCGGCAAAGGCAGCCGTGGTTTCCAGCGGCCTGACCGGCATGGTCTCAGGATCAAGCATTGCCAACGTGGTAACCACCGGCACCTTCACCATCCCCCTCATGCGCAAGGTCGGCTACCCGGCTAAAACCGCTGCGGCAACCGAGGTTGCGGCAAGCACCAACGGCCAGCTCATGCCGCCGATCATGGGCGCTGCCGCATTCATTATTGCCGAATATCTCGCAATGCCCTACCTCGATGTCATTAGAGCTGCCTTCATTCCGGCCTTCATCAGTTATATTGCGCTCTTTTACATTACCCACATAGAAGCATCGAAGCTCGGCCTGAGCGGATTGCCGGCATCCGACATTCCCGGAACCCGCGCAGTACTTAAAAAGGGGTTTTATCATCTCATTCCCCTGTTCGTCATTATCTACGAGTTGGCAGTGACGCGCCGCAGTCCCAATTTGGCGGTGTTTAATGCGATTGTTGTTCTCGTGGCAATTTTTATTATTCGTGAAAGTATTGCCGCTTGGCGCCGCGGCGATTCGCTGCTGGCGGCTCTCAGGCTAATTCTGAGGCGGATTGCTGTTGGACTCATTACCGGAAGTAAGAACATGTTGCCGGTTGCGCTGGCAACAGCAACCGCCGGCATTATTGTCGGCATTGTGAACCTCGGCATTGGCAGCCGCATTGTCCAGATGGTCGAGGCGCTTTCCATGGGCAATGTCTTTCTGCTGCTGTTCATTACGGCAGTTGTCAGTTTAATTATCGGCATGGGGCTGCCGACCACCGCCACCTATATTGTCATGGCATCAATTACTGTTCCGGTAATTTTGCAGCTCGGCGCAGGTCTGGATTTTATTATTCCGGCAATTGCGGCGCATCTGTTCTGTTTTTACTTCGGTATTCTGGCAGATGACACCCCCCCTGTGGGGCTGGCTGCCTACGCGGCGGCGGCGATTGCAGGCTCAGACCCAATTCCAACTGGTATAAAAGGGTTCATATATGACCTGCGCACGGCCATTATTCCCTTTATGTTTGTGTTTAATCCCATGCTTTTGCTCATTGGCGTGAATGGTTTCTGGGGAGGCCTGTTAATTTTTGTTACTGCGGTTGGCGGAGTGCTTGCCTTTACCAATGCTGTTCAGGGATGGGCATTGCTGGCAAATGCCTGGTATGAAGTACCTCTTTTTCTCATTGCTTCGGCGCTCTTTTTTCTTCCCAACCGCTTTGTGCAGGTGCTGGGGCTTGCCCCCGAGCGCTACTGGATCGCCTATCCGCTTGCCATTGCAGTCTATCTGCTGGCCTTCGGCAGCCAAAAGCTCCGCATCCGCCGAGTTCAAGCGGTTAAAGTCTAACGGGTTCGGCGTTTTTTATTTTCATGGTGTATTTTCATGATTTTTTCTGCTTCGCGCCTGCGGCTCTGATAGTGGTTTTCATAACTTCCTTCGTGCTCAGGCGCAGCCCCCGGGCATCGCTGCCCTTCACCGGATAATCCTCAATGGCAAAGAATTCCTCAGTTATTTTGAGCCGTGGGCGCGGTTTGTACTGTAATTGCGCCTGCCCCCCTTCCTTCGTTGTGTAGGCAATAATCTTACATCCTTCGGCAACAAGATAATAGGTTTTTTTATGAATGAATTTCTCAATTCGGCAGCGCTTTATATAGGTCTGCTTTTCCTTATTCTGATAGATAATTGTGTGAACAACCCGAAAGAGATGCTCCTTATCGGCAGGGAGAACAGCGCGCAGCCCGGTGCCGAAGAACTCCTTCCCGCTCACGGTATGCACAGAATAGGCGCCGTCCTTCCGAATAACAAGTATTCTATCGAACTCATTCACCTCAAACAGCACATTTCCGCTGCTTAAGGCAGTTCCGACAAATCCGCTCCGAGGATCATAGCGGAGAGTAAGATTCCGTATGGCAGCCCTCCGCACTTCAATTTTACTGAAACTCTCAAGCGATGTCCGTCGGGGAAAATGGCTGCTGCGCGTGCTGATAATGCTCGTAAGAAAGCCCTCCGCATAGGTAATTATGTCTTTAAGATGATCGCGGCATTCGTTTATGCGGGCTTGTATGCGCTCCATCTCAGCCTGCGCCCGTTTAATATCGTAGACGGAAATACGGCGGATGGGAATGTTCAGTAATGTGTCGATGTCGGCAGAGGTAATTGCGCGGGCGATGTTGCCGATGTTGCCGGCGCGGGCAATGTTGCCGATGTTGTCGGCGCGGGCGGCGCTGCCGATGAAGGGTTCAAAGCCCTTCCGCACTGCCCGGTGTATTTTCTCCATGCTGTCCATCTCTTCAATGACCTTATAAATACGTTCTTCAATGAAAATGCGTTCGAGGGTGCGGGCATGGAGTGTGTCCAGTAAATGGCTTAGTTCATGTTCGAGTTCCCTGCGGAGAATGTTTTGGAGCTGATCGGCATGATGGTCAATGATCTCGGAAATGGTCATAACAGTCGGCAGGGCATCGCGGATGACCAGAGGGTTCACGGTGATATTCTGCTCACAGTCGGTAAAGGCATAGAGAGCGTTCAGAAGATCTTCGGCATAGACCCCGCGGGGAAGCTGTATTTCGATCTCAACGCTGTCGGTGGTATAGTCGTTTATACTGCCGATCTTAATTTTTCCCTTCCGGGCGGCGTTTTCAATGGAGCTTATAAGCGATTCGGTGCTGCTGCCGAAGGGAAGTTCACGGATAATGAGGCGCTTGGGATCGGCGGTATCGATGCCGGCGCGGACAAGCACCGAACCGGTCCCATCATCGTAGGCAGAAACATCGATGAGGCCTCCCGTTGGAAAATCGGGGGAGAGGACGGTTTTCTTCCCGCGCAGCCTGCTCCGCACAGCTTTCAGCACTTCCGTAAAATTATGCGGCAGAATTTTCGTGCTCATACCAACGGCAATGCCCTCAGCCCCCTGTATGAGGAGTACCGGTATTTTGGCCGGGAAAACGGCGGGTTCGCGGTTGCGTCCGTCATAACTCGGCAGCCAGGTTGTTAATTCGGGGTTGTGGAGTACCCGCTTCGCAAAGGGAAGGGCGCGGCATTCAATATAGCGGGGAGCTGAGGCATCATCTCCGGTAAAAATATTGCCGAAATTCCCCTGTTTTTCAATGAACAGGTCCTTGTTCGCAAGAAGAACTAAGGCCGCAAATATGGAAGCATCGCCATGTGGATGATATTTCATGCAATGCCCCACGACATTGGCAACCTTGTGGAGCTTACCGTCATCAATCTCCAGAAGACTGTGCATAATACGCCGCTGAACCGGCTTGAAACCATCGTCAATGTGAGGAATAGCCCGCTCGCGAATAACATAGCTGGCATATTCGAGAAAGTTTGTGTTAAAAAGTTTCTCAACCCAGGCCATCAGACAGCTGTTTCCGAAACAAGATTGTTCATAATGAAGGAGCGGCGTTCGGGGTTGTTCTTGCCCATGTAAAAGCTCATGGTCTCATGAATGCCCCGGACGGTTTTAATATCTACCGTAATCAGGCGGATGTCTGCTCCAATAAACTGCCCGAATTCACGGGGGCTTATTTCACCCAAGCCCTTGAAACGTGTAATTTCAGGCGCGCTCAGCGCCCCGACCGCCTCATCGCGTTCACGGACACTATAACAATAGCGGGTTTCCTTCTTGTTCCGAACCCGGAAGAGCGGGGTTTCAAGGATGAACATGCGCCCCTGAATGAACAGTTCCTCAAAAAAGCTGAGAAAGAAGGTAAGCAGAAGGTTGCGGATGTGAAAACCGTCATGGTCGGCGTCTGTTGCAATAATAATGCGGGAATAACGCAGGTTCTCAATATCGTTTTCAATGCCGAGCGCCATCATCATGTTATATAATTCCTCGTTTTTGTAGATATTTGCCTGACCGCGGCCGAACATGTTCTGCGGTTTTCCGCGGAGCGAAAAAATTGCCTGCGTGTAGACATCCCGGCAGCTCACCATTGAGCCGGATGCCGATGCTCCCTCGGTTATGAATATGCTGCTCGCGCCGTTCTCCTTCCTGTCGCCAAGATGATACTTACAGTCGCGGAGGTTGGGAATTTTCAGGGCAATTTTCCGCGCTGCCTCCCGCGCTTCTTTGCGGACGAGGTTGAGTTCCTTACGGAGTTTTTCGTTGTTGACAATTTTTTCCTGAATGCTTTCGGCTGCGCCCTTGTTCTTGTGCAGGAAATTGAGTACGGCTTCCCGTACTTCCTGAATGATCCCCATGCGGATGTCGGTATTGCCCAGTTTGTTTTTTGTCTGGCTTTCAAAAACCGGATTCTCCAGTTTCACCGCAACCGCGGCAACCATTCCCTCGCGCAGATCAATACCGGAATAGCGCTTCTGAAAGAAATCGTTCACGCCCCGAATGAGTCCCTCGCGGAAGGCTGAAAGATGAGTTCCGCCGTTCGCAGTAAACTGCCCATTCACGAAGCTCCACTGAGTTTCACCGTAATTGCGGGTATGCGTGAAGGAAAACTCAAGTTTTTTCCCTTTATAGTAGGCAAGGTCATAGAAGGGTGTACTCCCTACCTCCTTCTCCAACAAATCCTTCAGTCCCCCGCGTGAATGGAAGGTAATCCATTCGGAATTTTTTACGGTCTTTGAGGATGCTGCCCTCTGGGGCGGGGCTGCCGCGGGTGCGCTTTCCGTGCCTGCGCCAGCCGCGCCGGCAACTTCATTCGGCAGAATGCGCAGGCGCAGTTTGAGCCCCGAATTAAGGTAGGCATAGTTCCACAGACGTTCTTCAATAAATTCTCTGTTATAGGTGTATTCGGGGAATATTTCGCAATCGGGCAGAAAGCTCACAATGGTACCGTTCGCCTCGGAAGTTTTACCCTTTTTTTCTTCTTCGAGAATACCCCGGGAAAAACGGGCTTTAACATATTTTCCTTCCCGCACTGAACACACACCGAATAACTCGCTGAGAGCATTAACAGCCTTGGAACCTACCCCGTTGAGACCAACTGAAAACTGAAACACATCGGTATTGTACTTTGCTCCGGTATTAATAACAGATACACAACTAATCACCTTACCGAGAGGAATACCTCGGCCAAAGTCGCGGACGGTGATCGTGGGGCCATGGAGGGTAATGTCAATCCGGCTGCCAAAGCCCATAATGAATTCGTCTACTGCGTTGTCAATAATTTCCTTGAGAAGAATGTAAATTCCGTCATCGGAGTTCGCGCCATCGCCGAGCCGGCCAATGTACATGCCGCTGCGCAACCGGATGTGCTCCAGTGAGCTCAGCGTTTTTACCGCATTTTCATCGTAGCTCTCACGCGCGCGCTTGCGAGATAAATCTTCCCCTCCGGTTTCCCTTCCCATACCTGAAATAGTAATACAAAAAATGAACCTATTCAAGCTCTTCGGCAGCTAATGTTTCGAAAATATTTCGAAAATGTTTCGAAAAAGCTTGCAACTTATAATTCTTTCCATTACTCTTAATGATAAGGAGTTTTATAATGATCAACCCAAGCCAGACACCCAAGCCTAGCCTAACCCATTGCTCCGCCCAGCATCTGCTTCGGGGAATCCTTTTCATTTTTTCCCTCATACTCGTTCTCAGCGCCTGCGATATGCGCGGGTTTTATGATGATGGTATTCACTATATCACCGGCACGGAATACGACCTCTACGGTTATGACGCGAACGGCTACAATGCGGCCGGTTTTAATGCTGACGGTAATCATCAGGATACTGGAACAAAATATGGGCCGGATGGCTTTGACGAACAGGGTTATAACACAGACGGTTTTAACGCTGCGGGCTATGACGCGGCCGGGTACGACAAAGACGGCTACAATGCAGAAGGCTATTCATCAAACGGGTACGACAAAAATGGCTACAATGCAGAAGGCTATTCATCAAACGGGTACGACAAAGACGGCTACAATGCAGAAGGCTATTCATCAAACGGGTACGACAAAAATGGCTACAATGCAGAAGGCTATTCATCAAACGGGTACGACAAAGACGGCTTTAATGCCGCGGGCATTCACCGCGACACCGGTACGCACTACAACCTAAACGGTTATGGCAAAGATGGCTACAACGCAGACGGTTTTAATGCTGACGGTAATCATCAGGATACTGGCACGAAATATGACCTGCGCGATTTCAAGAAAGACGGCTACAATGACGAAGGTGTTTACCGAGACGATTTCCCTACCTTGGAAAATGCTAACCCCCGCAGCATCTGGTCGGATGGAACAACAATGTGGGTTCTGGATAGTACCGAAGACAAAATCTATGCCTATAACATGGAGACCAAGGAACACGATGCGGGCAAAGATTTCACAACGCTTGCTTCCGCTAATAATAGCCCCAGAGGTATCTGGTCAGATGGAACAACAATGTGGGTGTCGGATTTGCAGGATCCAACTATCTACGCCTACAGTTTGAGTGAACGCACATACAGTTTAGGTAATAACATTACCCTTAATGCCGCCAATGATCAAGCCGGAGCATTTTGGGCGAGTGAGACAACAATGTGGGTAGCAAGTAACAATGATGCAATATTATATGCCTATAACATAACTGGCGAGACACCCGTATACGATTCCGGTAAAAATTTCACGTTGCCTGATGGTAATCTGGGACCCCGCGGTATCTGGTCAGATGGAACAACGATGTGGGCGGTACGTAATGATGTTACTGACACAATCAATGCCTACGTTCTGCTTGCCGCGGAACGAGATGCCTCAAAAGATTTCAATAATCTTGTTACAGGGAATATGAATCCCCGCGGTATATGGTCAGATGGAACAACAATGTGGGTGGTAGATGGTACTACTGACAAAATCTATGCCTACGACATAGCAACCCGCGAGCGTCCGCCCAAGGCAGAATAAGCGTCCGGCGCTGCGCCTGCTGCGCCGACCAATGTACATGCCGCTGCGCAACCGAATGTGCTCCAGTGAGATCAGCGTTTTTACCGCATTTTCATCGTAGCTCTCACGCGCGCGCTTGCGAGATGAACCTTCCCATACCTGAAATACTGGGAAATAAACATTTGAGAGCCCATCCCTCCCGACCACTAACCGGCATTCCCCCATCCCCCGAAAAAAACACACATTTTGCAAAATTCTTTCAAATTCTCTCAAAAAACATAGTTAAAAATGACTTTTTACCCGTCACATATATAGAGGGGAGAATTCACCATGGGACCATGTCGCCATGGGAGATCCCCTATTCAGAAAGAAACGTTCAGAAAAAAACCTTCAGGAGAAATTATATGATCGATTTCAAAGAAAAACCCGCCCCCGTTCCCTACGACCAAGGATACCGCTCCCTGCTGTTCCAACCCGCAATAATGCTCCAATTTCTTCAACGCTTTGTCGGAGGCGCATGGACGAAAAAACTGCGCCGTGAAGATATTACCATTGAAAACGGTACCTTTTTCATCGACCATGCGAAAACACGAATGGCCGACATTGTCTGCAAAATCAGGACTCGGGATCACACGGGAGATGTTGCTATCTATGTGCTCCTTGAGCATCAGTCCGGCGTGGACAAAGACATGCCCTTCCGCATGTTGGAATACACGCACCTTCTCTGCCGGAACATTCGCAGCTCCGGCACAATTCCCGATGACTGCGAGTTGGTATTTCTGCCCATTGTATTTTATAATGGAGAGCAAAGGTGGAAGGTGCCCGGGAATGTCAGAGATCGGAACACGCGGGAATTCCCGCAGTATCTTGCTCCCTTTCCTTACGATCTGATACGCGTGACCGATTATTCTGCGGAGCAGCTGCAGCAGCGGGGAAGAATGTTTGCGGCTGTTATGTACCTTGATCTGTACTCGAAAAATCTGCTGAATAAGGATTGGGACATTCGGATAGTAGAGAAAGCGATAGCAGAAATGCTTAATGAGGAATCGCTGGAGCTGATAAAGGAATTTGTCGGCGTGGTAGATTCGATGTTCGGAATTGTTATAGACTTAGATACGTTAATGAACCAGTTAGAAAGAACAAAAGAACCGAGAGGTAAGGAGGTAGCAAAAATGTTCAGAATGAATGCGGAAACATTCAAAGCGCGCATTGCGGAAATGGGTCGGCAGGAAGGACTTCAGACAGGTCGGCAGGAAGGACTTCAGACAGGTCGGCAGGAAGGATTGCAGGCAGGTCGCGCGGAGGGGCATATTGAGGAACGGAGAAAAAACGCCCGCAGTATGTTTTCCAAAGGATTTTCAGCCCATGACATTCAGGATGTTACCGGGCTGAGCGATGAGGAAATGCACACATTGCGGAACGGATCGCATTAATTGGTGTTTGATGATGTGATTATGCTGATTTTACGTGCTTGCCTTCGTAGTTGATTTTTCAACTAGAGGGAAGCTCTGGAAACTCACTGTTCGGTAGCGATGTATGATGCAAGAGGATTCAATGATGCCGGCATTCACCGCGACACTGGCACACAACATGACCTGAGCGATTTCAAGAAAGACGGCTACAATGACGAAGGTGTTTACCGAGACGATTTCCCTACCTTGGCACAGGAAAATGCTAGCCCCCGCGAAATCTGGTCGGACGGAACAACAATGTGGGTGCTGAATAATGATTACGACCGGTATACTAAAGCCCGTGTGAGGGTTTTTAACCGCATAAATGTCTAAATTCTAACCATGAATTGCAATGCTTTTTACACAAATACACTGCCATAGTGTGAGCGAGGAGTTTTCTCCATAATCGGGATGTGAAATGCCATATATCCCGCGCCCGTATTTTTTGCAAAATGCAAAAGTTTCAATATTAAAAAGTGATCGCAGCGAGGTATATCAAATTCCAACTCAGATTCCCAATTTCTGCTTGAGCACATTCATTTTTGCGCTTGCATGAGGCTGGATGCTATCCAAATTTCTGAATTTTTCCAGAAGATCAACAGCTGCCAATCGATTGTCCAGTTGTACGTAACATTCCATAAGAGGGATGTACACGCGGTAATTCTGGATATGATTTTTCAGCAGGTTCTCAAGAGACTGTGTTGCTTCAAGGTATTCTTCACAATAGATATGCACATTTGCAAGACCAAGAACCGCGTAAATATCATACTTTATATCAAGCGCTTTTTCATAATACTCCCTGGCTTTTTCAAATTTCCGCTGCTGACAGTAGGCATCGCCCGCTCGCGTGAGAATGATTTTGTTCTGCGGATTTTCCTCTAAAATGCGGTTCCAGTATATGAGGCTCTTTTCAAGGACATGCATTCCCCTGAAACAATCCGCGAGCCCAAAGAGCGCGTAGAAATTATTTTTTTCCCTTTCCAGCGCCTCTTCAAAATATGCGCTGCCTTGTTCAAATGACTTCTGCTTTCGATAACAGTTTCCAATACTTGTGAGAACACGAATGTCAGGTTGGGAATTCTGCTCGCGGTATATTTTATGCCAATATTCGAGAGATCTCACATAGTTATGAAGATGATAATAGAGGTGTCCGAGACCGGTAAGCGCATAGGCATTTTGCGGTTCAATTTCGAGAACCTGCGCATAGAGTTTTTCAGCCTGCCTGACATTTCTGACTTTTTGATAGGCATCGGCAACCCTCGTGAGTACGGTAACATTCCGGCTATCATATTTCAGATATTTTTCCCAAACATCAATTGCACGGGAAAATTGATGTTGCTGTCTGTAGGCATCGGCAAGACCGAAGAGCGCGTAATTGTTATGCGGATGAAATTGCAGGCAGTGTTCATAATAGTTGATGGCTTCATCAAACCGTAACTTTTTACGGCATGCGTCTCCAATTCCAACAAGCGCGTAATGATTATTGGGTTCAATATCCAGAATTTCCATGAAGGAATTAATAGCCGCAGTTAACTCACCTTTTTTGAGATAGCGATACCCCATTCGGGAAATTTCAGCCAGTTTTTTTTGCTCACTATCCTGTTGATCATATTCGGTATTTTCAACGGAAGATTGATCATTGCTTTCTGCTAAGATATCTTGATTCATGTGCTCAGCATTCTTTTTATTAAATTTAAAGTCAAAAGCAGTCATATATTTCCCTCTGATACATTAAGTATAGTAGAAAGTTTTGCAGAATGCAAAACTTTCTACAAAATGCGAGAATGCTCAGCACAGAGAGTCATGCAAAATGCAAAAGTTTCTAGTATACATTCAGTTTTTTAGCCACTCACGGATAACATGCGCCATGCTCTTAATCATACCGTTTTTTTTTCTGTCATCGGGCGCAATTATATACATGCGAAGAGCCGAAAGAAAATCGTTGCTCTTATAGTAGTAGTCGCCAACACGGACTAATCCGTCAGTATAATGCGTGGTCATAAAAATTTTCTTTGCCTGTTCAATGTCTCCCGTACTGAATAATTCATTGCCCCTGCGGATAAGGGCAGCCCGTTGCGAACTTTCAATTACGGGCGTCTCCGGCTTATGTGTTCGGATAAGACCCGGATTATGAAATTTGTCCGCGGGTATGATCATTCTCACAGTTTTCCTTTCGTTGACATATCGGACTGCTTTCCATCAATACGTGTGAATGCCTGAGCAAGTGATCTCCCGAGAGCCTTGAAGAGTGCTTCAGCCATGTGATGAGAATTCTCTCCATAATGACAATGAAGATGAATAGTTATGCCGGCATTGTATGCAAGGGCGTGGAAAAATTCCCGCAGAAGAGCAAGATCGAAGGTGCCGCAGAAATTCTGCGGGTATGATGCAGTATATACCACATATGGGCGTTTGCAGGCATCAACAATAACTTCACTCAGCGCATCGTCCATTACTATTCTCTGAGCGCCATAGCGCACAAGAGCTGATTCATCAAAATAGGCAGCTAATGCCTGCCCGAGCACGATTCCCATATCCTCAACAAGATGATGGGGGTCAATGTCAACATCGCCGTCTGCCTTCACCTCAAGGTAAAACCCCCCATGCCATGACATACTGGTGAGAAGATGCGCAAAAAACGGAATTGGAATGGTAATGCGGGGTACGGCTTTACGCTGCATATCCAATATGAGTGAAATATGAGTTTCAGAAGTCTGACGGAGAATTTTCTGCATTCTTCCTCCTTATAGTACAAAACTACTATAAAAAATTTTGCATTGGAAAATTGTGCAGAGCACAATTTCCAGTAGCATTAATCTGCCATAGCCAAGCGTTTTATAAATTTCATAATCTGCGTATAGTTATATTTAAAATACGCAGAATTTGCAACAAGATACACACGGACAGTATGAAGTTTTTTGACAATTTTTAATTTATTGGCCCGCAATGTTTCGCCTGTCTCAACCAGATCAACAATGTAGGGAGCTAATTCAAGAACTGCGGCAAGTTCAACAGAACCATTCAGTTTGATCACATCAACAGGAATATCGTGTTTGTGAAAATAATTCTTTGTAAAACGAGTGAATTTGCTGGCAACCCGCAGCCGCGCATGGTTCATTATTTTATGATGACTTTTATCTCCTTCTTTTGCGGCCAAGCAGAGCTGCGTACTGCCGAAGGGAAGATGCATAATTTTATACAGGGGATAATTTGTCTCATACAGCAAATCATCACCGCAAATACCCATGCCGGCAATACCATGATGAACGTATGTGGGAAGATCAGTATTCTTAACCAGAAAAATGCACAGCTCACCGCTGACATCGTGAAGAACAAGTTTGCGATTGTCAAAATGAATGATAAAACCCCGATCCTCAAGATATTTTCGGATTGGTTTTTCCAGCCGTCCCTTGGGCAGTGCCAGAGTTAATCCTGTGTTCAGAGACATATGTTTTTTCCTTTCTGCCTCAATACCGCTGCTTCTTTGTAGCGTTCTTCAAAGGTTCCGGTAAGAATTTTTTTATCGGGAAATGGAATATCAGGCTGTGTGATCTGCGCCTTATTAATTGCAGACAGCATAATGCTATAGCCGACCGCTGCCCCATGAAGCTGCATTTCTTCAAGCAGACAATCGTATCTGCCTCCCGAGGCAACCGCATATGGTACATTGGGAAGGTAGACCTGAAATGTACGGCCGCTGTAATAATGCCGCGCTCCTATCTCAGAAAGGTCAATACGGACTGCGATGTCGGGAAAATATCGTGTGAGCAGATCAGAAATTTCGGCAAGGGCGCGCAGCTCCTGTGTAATAGCAATGTGTTCAGGAAGCACTGCAATGGCATCATTCAGATTTTGGGGAATTTCAGTTCCTTCCCATATTGATGAAAATATACTGACCACAGCCTCATGGATTTCCGTGTTCATTCCGGCGGCAGCAAGATGATCCGGTAGATTTTCCCAATTTCTGAGGAGAATACACTCCCGCAGAGCATCCATGGAATCATTATCTTCCGGAATGATGAGATCGAGTATTTTCTGAGACCCAATGTGGAGAGCGCAGCCGGTAAGTCCCAATATTCGGAGGTTCTCACAGAGAAGAAACAGGATTTCACGATCATGTTCATCTTGGGAATGGGGATTCCCAATGAGTTCTACACCAGTCTGATAGTGTTCATTCCGGGAAATATCATTACTTTCTTCGTATCGGAGAATGCTGTCGCTGTAGGCAAGACGGAGGGGCAGCTGCGCTTCCTTCAAAAAATTCCGGTAATGCCTCATAAGAAAAACGGTAATGTCGGAACGAAGCATAAATATTTCACCATTTCGGCCAATAAGCCGGTATATACGTTTTTCTTCATCTTCGGTAAATAAATGGCTGTGAACATCAAAAAAATCCAGCACCGGCGTATACACTGTCGTATAGCCCCAGCGTTTATAGAGGGTTCGGGTACGATCAACCGCATCCTGCTGCTGAACCGATTCCTTTAACAAAAGAGGTACTGAACTTGGAGGTTTTAAGAGATGCGCCTTATTCATTCTGCCCCTTTTTCAACACGATAGAAATTCACCTGCGAGCGTCCATACCATTCCTGCCGGTAAGATCTCATTATCAGCATAGCATCGCTATTCCTGAAACATTCGAATATCGTATTCTCAGAGGGAAAATGAAGCAATACGATACTGCCAATTTTAATAAGACAGGAAGTAATAAGCCGCTGCAATATATCATTTTTGTATTTATAGGAAAATGGAGGATCAAGAAATATGTAGTCGTAACATTTTTTATGCCGGGCAATAAAGACTTCGGCGCTTGTCGAACGTATTGTACAATGTTTCTCCGCAATTTTCAGATTTCCCCTGAGTACCTTCAGTTTTTTCCGGTCCTTTTCAACGGCATGAACCCGATCTGCGCCCCTGCTTACCGCCTCAAGAGACATAAGTCCTGAACCGCTGAAGAGATCGAGAAACGATGCTCCTTCAAGAGTTCCCAGAATTGAATACAGCGACTCCCGCATTCTGTCCATGGCAGGACGAATGAGCCCGGGTGGGCAGCGAAGGTGTATTCCTTTGTATTTTCCGCCGGTAATTCGCACAGTACCTCTCATGTGAACGTTTTGCTCTGCAAAATTTTCAGTTGCAAACCGTTCACATAACAAATTTTCCGTTTGTTATTATGTGAACTTCTCTGCCGTCCCTGCAATATGCGAGAACATCGGTTTTATCGTTGCTGATCATAAAATCGGTATGCGCAACGCTCACATTGCATCCGGCATTCTTGAGCGCTTTTTGAGTAGTAAGCTCACTGCCGTTACGCAGGCATATGGGATATGCCGCTCCAAGGGCAATGTGGCAGGATGCATTCTCATCGAAAAGAATGTTGCCGAAAACAAGACCGCTTCGGCTGATTGGTGAAGTAATGTCAACCAGAGCAACTTCACCAAGAAAGGAGGCTCCTTCATCAAGAGATAAGAATTTTTCAATAATTTCCCGGCCCGATGAAGCGCCGAATTCAACAACCCTTCCTTCAGAAAAACGGAACCACACTCCCTCCACGAGTGTTCCCATTACCATTACCGGCCTGAGTATATGCGTTATTCCCTCCGTTCGGCGAAAGTCGGGAGCGGTAAAGACTTCTTCGCTGGGAAGATTGGGCTCATGATATCGGCCATCGGGAAGCCGGGCAGGGCCGCCGCACCATATGTGCTCAGGACTCAGTCCGACAGTCAGATCGCTATTCGGAGAACGGAAACGAAGAGAATCTATTTGTAGTGTATCCAGCGCGCGTGCCCGCTCTGCAAGCTTCTTGCCCAGTTCTTTCCAGATGAAGACCGGATCATCGCTATTGAGCCGCAGTATGGATATGTATATTTTCTCAAGCTTTCTGAGAGCTTCCTGAACATCTGCTTCACCGGCATCTGCCGGCAAACCATACACCTTCCTCGCCCACTGAGGCCCGGGAACAGCAAGTATAAGCCACGGGAAATGATGCCGCATAAGTTTGTCGGTAAAAAATTTCAGCGATTCCCTTCTATGAAACTCTACCGTACTGAGATCATCGGAAGATACATGATTCAGAACATCCGATTCTTCCGTATTACTAATTTTGATATATGCCCATGACTCATCTATCATCATGCGGCTGCTATCAATGTGACTACGGGGAACATAGGAAAGATTTTCCTTGCTGCTGTATTGGATGCGGCTTTTTAAAAGCTCCTTATTCATCAGTTGAATTTCGACAAATCGAGCTCCCAGTTGATAGGCTGTATCGGAAATTATCTGCGCATATTCATAGTTTCCGACACCTGTCCAGACAACAAGGCACTGATCTTTCTGAATATCTATTCCGACTTTCAGGGCTAATTCTGCAAGGCGTCTCTTATTTTTTTCATCCATACAATTCCTCTATTATATAGTAAAATTATTTTCATGTATACGAACACATGATACCGTTCGGTACAGTTTGATACACAAGGAACATTTCATGCGCATAGTTCATCCGGAACATGATCAATCGGGGAAACGTGTTACCGTTATGGGGCTCGGTCTGCACGGCGGAGGCGCTGCGGCTGCCCGGTATTTTGCCGACAGAGGAGCTCAGGTAACCATTACCGATCTCAGAGATGAAGAAACTCTTCGTCCGAGTTTGGAAGTGCTTTCATCGGATAGGCTGCGCTATGTTCTGGGCAGGCATGAAGAACGGGATTTTACTCATGCCGATGTTATCGTAAAGAATCCGGCAGTGCCGCGAAATTCTCCCTATATTATCACGGCACTGCAGCATGGGGCAGCTCTTGAAACCGATATCAGTATTTTTCTCTCGTTTCTTTGTAATCTTTCGCTTCAGGGGAGACAAGGGGTTCAGGGGGAGCAAGGGGTTCGGGGGAATCGGGAGCCCGCAGACAGGCATGCGCCTGAATTGGGGAATGTTGTTTTCATCGCCGTTACCGGGAGCAAGGGAAAAAGCAGTACAAGTACTATTATCCACCATATTCTCAGTTTGGAAGGAGATAAATCTGCTGCCTATCTCGGAGGAAACATTACGGTGTCGCCGCTTTCTTTTCTGGAAGATATACCGCAGGCAATAGCTCGCGGCAAAACTGTCTACATTGTTCTTGAACTTTCATCATTTCAAATTGGCGACCTTCGTCAAGTCATTGACTCCCGGCATGCTCAGCATGAACTGTACTGGCCCGATTACGCCATTCTCACCACTATTCTTCCCGATCATCAGGATTACTACCATAACATGGAAGATTATGTTCGGGATAAACTTTATCTTTTTGAGAATATGCCGTATGAGAATATCAGAATCATTGGTGATGCCGGAAAGTGGATGTCGTTATTTCTCAGGAGCGGAGAAAGCATTGCTGCCGCGGATATTAAAAATCCCAAAATGACCGACACAGGTAAAAACTTCAGGATAATGGGAGAACATCTGCGTACTAATATCAATATGGCAATTCATCTGTTGAGGATCATGGGAATAGGTGCTGAACAGATTAATCGGGGAGTTGAAAATTTTCCCGGCATAGATCACCGACTTCAGGAAATCGGCGCCTGTATGGAGGGACGAATGCGAATTATCAATGATTCCGCAGCCACAATTCCCGAGGCATGTTTGCAGGCAGTCAGAACCTTTGATAATGTGTACCTGATCTGCGGCGGCGCCGATAAAAATCTTCTTCTTGATCGTATTGTCGATGCGGGAAGATATTGCAGGAAATTGTACCTTCTTGAAGGCAGCGCAAGCAGTAAGCTCATTGCCCTGTTTGAAAAAAACGAGCTGCCGTTCAAGGGACTATTCAGTACTATGGAAGATGCCGTCCGAAATGCCTATGACGATGCCCGCGCGCGCGCGCTGCGGGATGACAGCAGTGTTGTTATTCTCCTGTCGCCGGGCTGCGCCAGTTTTGGAATGTTTCAAAATGAATTTGATCGGGGGCGGAAGTTTATTCAGGCTGCGCAAAGGCTCCCTGAATTCAGTTCGATTCGGTATTGAATTGTGGAATGACTTTCTTATGGCAAAACTTCACGCACTTTTTTGTGTCGATTCATCCAGGCGGCAAGCCAGATGAAGGGAGTATCCAGAAGAGAAACAAGGGCTTTTATAAGCCAGGTTGATACAAATATTTCCGCAAAAACACTCCATGAAAATATACCAAACAATGTAGCCGCGCATACAAAAATGAAACTGTCCAGAAGCTGACTGACCAGAGTACTGAGATTATTTCTCAACCAGATAAAGCGCAGCTCAGGCCGTAACCTTCGCCAGAAATCATATGACCAGATATCATGAAATTGACTTACACCGAAAGCAAGCAGACTTGCCACCGTAAGCGACGGAAAAAAGGAAAATAGTGCTTCAATATGCGGCTGCGCAATATCGGTACTGCCCGGGGTAAAGGAAATTGCAAGATTCATAATAATTGTTGTCATTATGAGCGTAATAAACCCAATGAGTACTGCAGTTCGGGCAGTCTTTTTTCCATATATCTCACTCATAATATCGGTTATGAGAAAACTGCCCGCATACAAAATGTTTCCAAGCGTTGCGGTAATACCGAGAAACTCAACCGTCTTCAGAACCTGAATGTTTGCCAGAATAACCGTAATAGGAATCCATACAAAAAGGCCGAGGCAGCCGAGAAAACGAAATGACATGAGAATGGAACTAAAAACGATGAGGAGCATGACAAGAAATATAAGTTCATTAGACATAGTCACCTACCGGAACCGCAAAACCTCAGCGGATCGCCCGCCCGATCAGCGGAATCGCCGGAGCGGATCGCCCGCCCGATCAGCGGCGGCCCTGTTCAAAGGGTTCACCAATCGCTCTGGGCGCCTGCGATGATTTTGAAAAAACCACAAGCGCAATGAGTGTCGCAACATAGGGAAAGGTTTTAAGCACAACATTTGGAAGAACGGCAAGTTGAGGAATGACCTGGCTCACATTGGCAATAGTAGTAGCAAATCCGAAGAAAAATGTTGCCCCCAGAATGCCGAGGGGTTTCCACTGGCCAAAAATAAGAGAAGCCAGCGCAAGAAAACCAAGACCAGACATGGTACCATTGAACTGTCCTGAGTAGGTAACGATAACTATGGCTCCGCCGAGGCCCGCAAAGGCGCCGGACACTCCAACGCCAATGTACCGGGTGCGGCGCACATGTATTCCTGCCGCTTCAGCAGCATGGGGGTGTTCACCACAGGCCCGAAGATGCATTCCTCCCGGAGTATAATACAGGACATAGTACGAAATTCCCAGAATGAGCAATACCAACCACGTAGTCTCATAACTGTTCGTGAAAAACAGCGGGCCGAGGACGGGAATGCGGTGAAGTACGGGAACGTTAAACCTGTCGAGGGCATTAACAATTTGAATGTTACCGTTGCCGAGTATGTTGCGGGCAAAGAAAACAGTGAGGCCTGTTGCAATAAGATTTATTGCCGTTCCGGAAATAACCTGATTTGCATTGAGAGAAACAGAGGCAAAGGCATGGAGCATGGAAAACAGCGCCCCCGCGCACATTGCAGCAAAAAGCCCAAGCCAGATGGCTCCGGCAAACGATTGTTCGGTCACCTGTATTACCAACGCAGAAGCAAAGGCCCCAATGACCATGAGCCCTTCAAGACCGATATTTACAACACCCGAACGTTCACTGAATAGGCCGCCGAGGGAAGTAATAAGAAGAGGAATAGTATATGCAATGGCATAGGGAAATATCTGTGTAATGAGCTCTATCATATTCCATCCTCCTGATCCACGAACTGCTCCCGCGTTGCTTCGGGCTGCTCCCGCGCCGCAGACCCTTCCTGCGCCGCTGGCTGCCCATCGCCTGCCCGCCTGTGTTTTTGTTTTTTACGTTTCCGCGCGTTGAGAATTCGGCTGAACAGAATGCTTGTGGCAGAACCATAAATAATTAAGCCAATAATAATGTCGCCAATTTCAGGCGGAACATCCGTAACCGACTGCATAAACCCCTTACCATTCTGGAGCAGACCAAAAAATATAGCAGCAAACAGCGAGCCGACCGCCGTATTAGCCCCCAGAAGCGCAACCGCAATACCGTTGAAGCCCTGACTCGGCAGTATTCCTATTTCAAGATGACTGGAATAGCCTGCGTAATAGGTAAAACCGGCAATTCCCGCAAGCGCGCCGGCAATGGACATGGAGAGAATAATGTTCCGATTCACATTCATACCGGCGTACTCCGAGGCAAAGCGGTTAAATCCGGCAGCCTTCAGTTGATAGCCAAGCACGGTTTTATTGATGATGATCGCGATGATGATGACAGCAAGTATCGCAATGAAGAACCCAAGATTCAGGAAGGAACGGTCGGTAAGTTCGGTAAGCCATTCGACACGCAAACTGGCGTAGTCGGGAATTTTCGCCGACTGTGTTTCCTGCCCTGCGGTAAAGAAAGACTGGATGGTATAGTGCGTGATCCAGAGCGCTATGAAATTCATCATGATGGTGGAGACGACTTCATGAACATTAAATTTCGCCTTGAGAAAGCCCGGAACAAAGCCCCAAAGCGCACCTCCCGCAGTAGCAGCGAGAAACATAATGACCAGCATTACCGGCTTCGGCAGATTGAGGCTTAGGGCGAGAACGGTGGTAATGAGACCGCCTGCCAGCATCTGCCCTGAGGCGCCGATGTTAAAGAGCCCCGTCCGAAAGGCGAAGGCCACGGAAAGACCGGTAAGAATGAGGGTTGTCGCATTCGCGAAGGTGTTGGAAAAACGCTTGAGGCTCATGAAGCCGCCGCGAATAAGCGCCCAGTACGCAGTAATGGGGTTATTGCCGGTAATGATAATAAGAACTGCACTGATAATAAGGCCAAAGAGAATTGCCATGAGCGAAAGTTTGAGTTGCATCGGAATGCGTAGTTGCAGCCCTGCGCCCCGTTTCAGCTCATCGCGTGTTTTCAGCCCGCCGTCCCGCAGGGCAGTATCTTTATTATCCGGCATTTTCAATTCCCGCCATCATGAGACCAACCTCATTTTCATCAGTTTCCCGTGCAAGAACTTCTCCGACCTTGCTGCCGCTATTAATGACAATAATACGGTCTGAGAGATCAAGCACCTCATCAAGTTCAAGACTCACCAGAAGAACCGCCTTTCGGCTATCCCTCTGTTCAATGAGACGTTTGTGAATGTATTCAATAGAACCGACATCGAGCCCCCTTGTGGGCTGCACGGCAATAAGCACCTCGGGATCGTGACTCACTTCCCTCCCGACAATTGCCTTCTGCTGGTTGCCCCCTGAAAGCTTGCGCGCCAGAGAAACAGCGCCCTTGCCCGAGCGCACATCGAAGTCCTTTATGAGCTTTTCGGCGTGCCTGCGAATTGCATCAAACTTCAAAAAGCCGCGCGATGAAAAAGCCGAACCTGCATGATTTTCAAGAATGAAATTTTCTTCAATAGTGTAGTCGAGAATAAGACCGCGTTTTTGCCGGTCGGCGGGAATGTGAGCGATTCCCGCATCAAAACGTTCTTTAATTGAGAAGCCGGTAATGTTTCTGCCCTTCAGCCGGATGGAACCCGATTCCATATTCCGCAGACCCGTAATAGCTTCCACAAGTTCCTGCTGTCCGTTTCCATCGACTCCGGCAATTCCCAGAATTTCACCAGAGCGGAGGTCAAAATTGAAACTTTTTACTGCATCTTCGCCGCGGTTGCCCCTTACCACAAGATCTTCAACAGAGAGAACAACATCGCCAAAGGCATCATTACCCTTTTCCACATGAAAGGAGACCTCACGCCCAACCATCATTTCAGCCATTTCTTTTTCACTTGTCTTTGCGACATCGACAGTGCCAATGAGTTTGCCGCGGCGGATAATACTGCAGCGGTCGGCGGCTTCCTTTATCTCCTTGAGTTTGTGGGTAATGAGGATGATGGATTTTCCTTCATTGAGGAGATTCCGCATGATCTTCATGAGCTCATGAATCTCCTGGGGTGTGAGAACTGCGGTCGGTTCATCGAAAATGAGAATATCGGCATTGCGGTAAAGCATTTTCAGAATTTCCACCCGCTGCTGCATACCGACCGAGATATCTTCAATTTTTTCTTCAGGATTAACATTCAAACCATAATGAGACGACAGGGCTTCAATTTTTTTTGCGGCGCCCCTGCGGTCCACGACATCCTTCGCCATAGGTTCCATGCCGAGAATGATGTTCTCAGTTACCGTGAAATTATGAACAAGTTTGAAATGTTGATGCACCATGCCAATGCCGAGATGGCTTGCCTGAGTGGGGTTCTGTATTTTAACTTCCTGACCGCGTATGAAGATGTTGCCGCCGTCGGGCTGATAAAGACCGAAGAGGATATTCATGAGCGTGGACTTACCCGCTCCGTTCTCCCCGAGAAGAGCAAGAACCTCTCCCTCGTGCACCGAAATGGAGACATTGTCGTTGGCGACAATTCCCGGAAACTCTTTACGAATGTTACGCATCTCAATAATCGGATTCATAGAACCTCGCTCAAAATTTCAATATATTTAATTATGCCCTCATTGACCGCTATTTGTCAATAAAAAAGTGAAATTTTATGGGATATAAACCTTTGAGCTGACCCCACTTTGACCTATTATGCGATCATTTCTTCCGAGTCCCTCCATCGCTCAAGCGTCGGTCGTGTGAGCCGTTGCTCCATTATGATCGGCTTAAGCCGGAGAATATCACTATCCACATTGGTATTCCGCTGCCTCAAAAGCTCCAGCGGAGTCCCTTTGCGGTAGGTGTTGAACCTCCGGTAATTGAAAACTATCTGATACTCCTCGGCTTCCTTAAGAACCTCTTCCTCGTGCACCGAAATGGAGACATTGTCGTTGGCGATAATTCCCGGAAACTCTTTACGAATGTTACGCATCTCAATAATCGGATTCATAGAACCTCACTCCAGTTTCAAATTGTTCCTCTATTTTTCTAATTTTATCAATTAAAAATTTCAGATAAAACCCCTCAATAGATCTAACTTGAACATACTTTTCATCTACAAAATAATCATACATTTCTCTTGGTTCAATATCGTTACGATACCAAAATTTTAACGACTCATTGTTTGCTTCTTGCTTTTTTAGATAGGCGACTATTTCTTCCAATGTGCTCTCTCGTTGAAAAGTATCTTTTGTCTTGCGATTTCTAAAGACTGATCGTACTTCATGCCTACTTGATACTTTTTTTAAAAAAAACGAGTCGATACAGTTTATCTTTTGCCTATGTTTATGTAAAACAACACCACGTTTATTCTCATAACAATCTATGCAATAATTTACCGATTTATAGGGAAAATAATTTGCTTCGTATATTTTTCCACAATTATCGCAAGCTCTTTCATCTCCTTCTTTAAGCCTATCAATTTTACTGTGTAATTTTTTAAGTATTACTGTATTTTGAAGTTTTTTTTTACCAAATTTTGCAATCTGTTGTCTAAAATTTCTATTGGATCATTCCCAATATTAAAACGGTTTATTCGTAAAAATTTGTAGCCATATCCTTCCAAAATTTTCTGTCTATAAATATCATCAGCTTTCATATAATCCTTATAATTAGACTTGTTCACATCCTCCCTATCGACGAAGTGTTCTTTGAAGCCGTCATATTCTATGACAATTTTTAGTCCGTTAAAAATTATCAAAAAATCAACCCTATAGTTTGGATGATTATAATCTTTATTTAATTGCTTGAGGTATTTTCCAAGTTCAAATTGAGGAATAAATTCAATTGTGTCTTTATTTTCTTTGTAAAATTTTGTGTTATAAAAAATTTTCTCAACCTCATATTCCATTTTTGAATCAAGTTTTTTAATGATTCTTTTCTTGCCAATTTCTAATTCATTTTGGTAATGTAACATTGCATTTTTTATTTCCCCTTGAAATTCTTCTATTGGCTTGCTCAATACAAAATGGATACATTCTTTAGCACGACTAAAACCAACATTCATTCTTTGAGACCGAAGTGTTCCATCTATTTCATCGCTGATTGAAGAAAAGTCTTTCAAAAATATCCAGCTCAAACGATCTTTTTCTTTTGTTGCCACCATTGAATAAAAAATATAATCCCTTTCTTCTCCTTGGCAGGTGTCAAAAGTCATTATTTTTAATTTACATTTTTCAAAAAACCAATCTCTTTCAGGTAATTTATTAATTCTGTCAAAAAGTAAAGTTACCTGTTCTCTATGGGGAGTAATGATTCCAAGACTTTGTTCAATTTCTTTTTCTTTAAATTCTTGAAGTTTTTTAATTATATGCCTCATTTCCAGTTCATTTGTATTTTTATTTGCATCAAATTTTCCGTCATGGTCTATGATTTCAATTTTAATTATATCTTCAATTTGCTTTCCTCTAATTTTCATGCATTGAAGAGTTTTGTCGTAAAAATATTTATCTGAATAAGAAATTATTTCTGGATAACATCGGAAATGTTTTTTTAGCTGACATTCATAATTTCTAATAAATCTTGAAAATTTAAGAATAGAATTTTTAATATCAAAATTTTCTTTTACTTTTGTAAGCCAACCATTTTTATCAAGTCCGTTAAGTCTTTCTTCTAAAAAAGTATCTTGCACCCTTTTTCGTAGTTCCTGATTTGTTACCTTGCTTGCATGATTTGCTTTCACATTTGAAAACTGCTTATCGTCTCCCAATACTATTATCTGTGTCCCTCGCACAAGTGCAGGCAATGCCTGTGCAATGCTGACCTGTGAAGCCTCATCAATTATAATTAAATCAAATAAATTTTTCTCTAACGGAATGAATTCTGCATAATCCCTAATCCCTGCCAAAATACAAGGAAATGCTTTTTTCAGATTTTTAAAGAGGGCTTGGGGGAACTTTTGTTTTTTTCGTACAATGTTTTTTAATGTTCCCACTTCGTTAGCATAATTTTGAGTATATTCAATAATGCTTTTATCTAAGAAATATGTCATTCTTGCAGTCGTTAAATTTTCAATCTCGCTTATTGAATTAGAAAATCTATCTTCTGGATAAGTGTTAAATTGTTTTTCTAATTTTGACTGTACATTTTTATGCTTCAAATATTCTTCAATTTCTTCGTTGGTATGGTCTGACAAAATACTAGATGGTTGATTTATATTTTCAGCCGATATGTTTAATTTAATTTTCTCTGAAAACTCAGGATATTTTTCTTTTATGTCCAAAATATAATCAACATCGCTTTTAAATGTTTTTATTTTTTCAATTATCTTTATGAGATTGTTCAATGACTTGCTTATGTCGTTTGAGAAAAAAACACTGCAATTTTCATTACTATCTATTTTTATATCATCTGGAATTATATGATATAATTCATTAACAACATGATCAATATTATTTATTTGCTTAAATACTTCTATGTTCCAACTCACCTGCTGAATTTCATATTCTAAATCACCTATATCAGAAATTGTTGATTCAATTAACTCTTTCTCTGTTACAAGCTTTTTTTGTAGTTTTTTGATTGCTTTATAGTCCGACAAGTATTCATTATTATTGTTGTTTAGCAAGTCTATTAAAATTCTAAAAATTGAATATATGGAGGACTCTTCAGTTGTATATTCATTTGGAATTTTTTCATAAACAAAAGCAAACAAATCAGAAACTTGTTGTATATCTTTTATATACCTTTGAGGTTTTTCTATTCCAAAATAACTAAATGTCTTTTTTAGATTTCTGGTAGCCGTTTCAATTTTTTTTGTTTTAAATAAGAATCCTATAATGGGCAATTTAATTGCGTTTAGATTATTAACATATGCCCTAAGTTCGGTGATTGCTTTTTCAGAGTTTGTGTTTTTAGGAATTTCAAAATGAGAAAAAATATTGTAATTACCAAATGCTTCTCCTAAAAATTTTTCTGATTCTGAAAATAGATCGAAAGAAGTATCCACGATTCCTGAACGCCGCATTAAAACCCCGAGATTCAATTCGTTTGCTGGTTTAAATAATTTTGAAATGGCAGGCATGTTTTTATACAAAATACCTAATTCAGACAGTGTTGTTTTTATAGAATTTAATGAATGGAATATTTTTTCATCATACGGAGCATGATTATCAAATTCCTGAATTAAAATATTTATATCAATATTTTTATTTTTTTCAGCAAACTCTATTTTTGAATCACTTAAAATTCCCAAAAAACTCTGGTATTCATTCAAAAGTTCATAGTTCGTATCGGTTAATAATTTTTTATCAATTTTTAAACCATTGTCATGTTTAGAAAGTTTCTGAATTCCTTTCTTGATTCGTAGCAAATTAATAGCATATTCCTCTGTGGAATTAAGCCAATCAATAGTTGAAAACCTATCAAAATTTTGAAAATACAATTCAATATCTTTGATGTCTATATTTTCAAAATAGTTTATATTTTCTGTTATATTTTTCTTTAACGTGCGGAGCAAGTTTTTTCTTTGTTCATCAATTTTACTTTTTTCGTGCTTATAAGCATTATAATGCTCCGTAATTTTTTGAATAGTTTGACCCTGAACAATTTTGTAAAATTTATTTCCGGTTTTTCCAAGTCTTAAAATAGGATTTTGAAAATCATCCTTATAATCCTCATGCCTTATTTTATTTAGTGTGCTAGAAATTTTTTCTTCAACAACATCAAGTGCTTCTTTTTTATCTGACAAAACCAGTACCGATTTCTCTTCCACTAATGCTTTGCAAATAATTGCCGTAATTGTATGACTCTTTCCGGTTCCAGGAGGTCCTTCCAATATCATAAAATTACAATCTGGTTTTTGTAGAGCCATCAAAACTTGTTTTTGCTCATCGTTAAGAGGAATAGGGCTTTCAAATATAAGTTTTTTAGGAATATCTTTGTCATACCATTCATTTTCAACTTCTTCCATGAAAGATTTTGGATTTTCTTCAATAAAACCATTTAGCAAAGAAGAAAAATTTTCAAGAACATCCCCATCATCATTCAATATTTCTTCATAATCGTTAATAAGTGCTTCATCTGATTTATCGAATAAAAATAGGTAACCTTTGTTAGAAAATGAGGTTACGAGATTCATTCCCTTTTGCAATTTTGGATTTTGCAAATCTATATTTTTGTTTAACTCAAAAAAGTTTTCTATTTTTCTGATGTAATTTTTCAAAATAGAATAAAAGTTTTCTTCTCCAGTTATATATAAAATTCTGTCAGATTCTCCAGCCAAAGTTGATTTCTTTCCTGTTTGCACATTAAATTCTTGCACAACAAAATCAATAGCCTTTGTGTTTACAAAAACACGTTTTTCAAATTGAAAAACAAATTTATCTTCCCCTTTAATAATTGTTATTGGTATATAAAAAACAGGAAATTTTTCATTACCTAAAGAAAGTTCGTAGAAGTATAAATATATTTCTGTTTTATCTATCAATTTATTATTTCTGTACAATTGGTAAATATCAGAAAAGGCATCTCCAATAACATAATTTTCAAAAAATTTGATCAGATTATTTTTAATCTCAGTCAATTTAATAGTATTCTGTAAAGTTTCTTGCAAATTGAAATTTTTTTTATCTTGAAAGAAGTTTTGTAAAATTTCAGTATATTTATTTTCAAACACAGCAAAAACAGAGTCTGTAATATCTGTTTCTATTTGAAATTTACTATTCTCATCAGCGATATCTAAATTTTCAAGTGGTTTATCAAGGTCATTGAGTAATGAAATAATTAGATTTCTTGAGAATATATTTTTTGTTTTTTCGTTTGATTCCTCCAAAAATTTATCATATTCTTTTGCATACAAAAGTTTATTCTCTTCAACCATGTCTTCAATAAAATTGAAAACATTATCGAGATCGTTTTGGGAAGATTTTTTGATTCTCGCTTCAATTAAATTAAATAGATTTTGGGGGAGATTTTTGACATATTCACCTTTCTTGATTTGCAAACTTTCTTTTTTGAAACCACTATTCAAAAGTGAGAATAAGGATTTTTTAAGTTTTGGATATTTTTCAAGGTCAATGCCAACCTGTAATCCGTTTTGAGTTTTTTGAATGGCGTTTCTTTTGGGAATTCTCCGTTTCTTAAAGTCAGTTTCCAAGAAATTCATAAAATATTTAGCAACCTCTTTCACAAAAGAAGCTGTTTCAATATTTTCTGATTTTGTAATTTCTTTTTTCGCCATAATTATCTTATGATCCTGTCGGATTTAAGTAAATATTCATCAAAGTATGTAAAATTCATCCGTTAATTTAACAAAAAATTTACTTATATCACTCAAAAAATCTAATTCCCCACATCAGAATACAGTAAAAACATCTGTTTACGTTCACTTAGCCCTCAAAATTACAAATAATCCCATATCTTGAACACATTTTTTTACAAAATAAAGTGGATGCTGGGTAAGTCCGACAGGATCTTATTAAATCCTCAATAGAAACACCCGAGGCTTTAGCAATTTATGCCATAACCAAAACGGACGGTTTTGTTCTTGCTTCGAAAATTCGGACACTTAACTAAGCAACACAACAGGATTTTCCTGCTGTTTTCAAAGCGTAATCCATCGGACTCATATAGTCAAGAGATGAATGCATCCTCTCTCGGTTATACCAGTTGATGTATTCAAAAACTATCTTCCGCGCCTGTTCGCCCAAGTGACTGTTATTATGACTGGTCTTTAATTAAAACTGCTGCGGTTGAAAGTCTTCGGCGTTGGTAATGGAGGCGCTGGAACCCGTGGCTTTAATAACAAAGAGTTTCTTTTTTCGAGCATAGGCATCGGACGATGCAACAACATTAATGTAGGCAACACCCCCGTAGATAATATCGTTCCGAAAGCGGGGCATGGCTGTTCTAAATAGTTTCATGCTCTCAAGAAAATGATCCACATCGCTCACTCTGAGAGTGGTTTTAACTTCAACTACCACCGTTTCATTGCCGTTGCAGGCAATAATATCAAACTCAGCCATCGGTTTTCCCTGAACGTCTTTATATTCTCTTCTGGTCAAAGTTTTGTTTACGGAAATTCCTCTCGTATTGAGCAAATTTACCAAATCGCCCTCCACCAAGCTCTCTATGAGCTTGCCCCACTGGGAGGTAAAGAGTTCATTGAGTTCTTTGAGCCTGCGGTCGGTTTTCTTCATTTGACGGTCGGTTTTCTTTATTTGGAGCGCAGTTTCCTGCACTAGGCGGTCGGTTTCCTGCACTAGGCGGTCGGTTTCCTTCTCTCGACGCTTAGCCCGAAGATCAGACTCTTTCATCTGGCGAGCGGTCTCTTTCAGGGTTACTGCCGTTTCTGCCATCATGTCTTTAATTTCTTGTACGGTCATTTCTGCCATTGTCTTTCTCCTTTGGGATATAAACCTTTGAGCTGACCCCTCAGCCGCTGGGGCTATGAAACTAATACCATGATGGATAATTAGTTGTATCCTCAGTACCAACCAGCGTATTCGCATCCAAGCCGGAATCCAAAAACATATCTGTTGTGGTTCCGGTATAATCGCCAGCGGCATCAAGCGTCCCGGCAGCAAGCGACCAATGATCCTTCCACTCCTCAAGATCTTGATCGAATGTGTATGCTTTATTGAACATAGTGTTCATAGTCGTTACCGAGCTGACATCCCAGCCGGAGATATTCTGATCGAATTCGACTGCTTGCTGGAACATACTTTCCATAGTCGTTACCTTACTGACATCCCAACCCGAGATATTCTGTTTGAATTCGTTTGCTTGATTAAACATAAATGCCATAGTCGTTACCTTACTGACATCCCAAGCAGAGATATCGCTATTGAATACGCCTGCGGAAGCGAAGATCCCGTACATAGTCGTTACCGAACTGACATCCCAATTTGAGATATCCTGATTGAATGAGGTTGCTGTAAAAAACACAGCGCTCATATCCGTTACCGAGCTGACATCCCAGTTGGAAAGGCCGCCATTGAAATCGAACGCTCCATAAAACATACTGTTTATAGTCGTTACCGCGCTAGTATCCCAACCGGAGATATCGCCATTGAAATGGGTTGCTCCCTTGAACACCTCGGACATGTCCGTTATTGCCGTGGTAATAATGTAGTTGAGATCGGCAGTTTGTCCCCAGGTTGATATCCCCGCAGCTATCGCGGCATCCAGTTCATCGTTACCGCCATCGGTATTAGCAGCGCCAGCGGTTCCATCGCCATCAGCAGGACTCACGGTAACATAAAACTTTTCGGTAAACGTGTTTTCTCCTCCGGTTGCGCCGGATACCACATATGTTCCGGCAGTTGTATCTGCGGAAACGGTAATAACTCCGGTACTTGCATCAACTGTCGGGGAGGTAACGATAACTCCTGCGACCGGGGTAGTAGCCGTAGTCAAAGTAACGGTGAGGCCCTCATCGGCAATTTGGGTATCAATGGCAGCCGAAAGAATGACGGAGGCTGCCGTACCAAAGGAAACCCGTGTCGCAGAAGGCAGCAGTCTTCTCGTTGCAGGCGCAGACCAGCCGCCATTACCCACCGCGTTGACGGCGCGCACCCGTACATCGTAGGTGGTACCGTTTGTCAGCCCGGTAATGGTGGAGCTCGCGGCAGTAATGTCGGAAGCGGTAGTCACATCCAGCCAACTTCCTTCCGGGTCGGTAACTTCGCGATATTGCAGTTCATAGCGAATGATTGCGCTGCCGTTGTCATTGGGCGCTGTCCATGCTCCCTCAAATTCGGTGTCTCCGGCTGTGAGCGTGAGAGTTGTCGGCGCATCGGGAACGGCAATAGGGGTTGTGGTGTCAGTCGCTGGGTTACCATTGCCCTGCTCATTGACAGCGTAGACCCGCACCTCGTACTCGGTGCCGTTTGTCAGGGATGTGATGATGGACTCCAGAGGGTTTGCATCCGCAGCAATAGAAACGGGATTTTCCCACGCGCGTGCTCCAACTTCGCGATATTGCCGTTCATAGCGGGTAATGGCGCTGCCGCCAGTATCGGTCGGCGCAGCCCATGTTGCGGTAATTTGCATATCGTCCGCTGCGAGCGTAAAATTATTCGGCTTCGTGGGAACGGTAATAGGTATTGCTCCATCGCTCAATTCCGACCAGTCGCCTGCGCCCGCGCTGTTCCCTGCGCGCACCTGCGCGACGTATTCGGTGCCGTTTGTCAGGTTCGTGATGATGGTCTCTGTGGCTGGCGCGGGGATTTCGATAATATCCGACCAGCTGATCCCGCCGTCATCGCTATGGCGAAGTTCATACGCGGTAATGTCGCTGCCGCCAGTATCGGTCGGCGGAGTCCAGTTAACAGTTAGTTGCTCATTCCCCGCTTCAAGGCTTGGGGCAGCCATTTGGGCTGGCGGGGTCGAATCACCCCCCATATTGGGTTTCGGCCTTGGATCGGGGTCCATGTCCATCATAGGACATCCGGCAATTAATGCAATAAAAAGCGCGCAAAATATAAAAAGGGTTCCCCCTCTCGATAACGTAGTTCGCATAATTCATCTCCTTTGTCATACTGAGATCGTTGTACGGCAACGGTCTCATCGGTGATATTATAGTACCGTTCATGTATCCGGAGTGTCAACATTCCATATGAACGTTTTTGAATTTTTCTTTCGATTTTTCGCTTTCTGGCTGTAATCAGTCCGAAGTTCTGTGAAACGCTTGCTTTATGTAAAAGTTTCACGTAAACTGATGCACATTGGTACAGTGACTATCTATTATCTCAGACAACTTCAGCAACGTGATATTTCACAGGAGCGTGGAAGCAGGAATTCATGATTAGAGAAACTACCCGTATTATATTCGCCGTTGGTCTGCACGCACGGCCCGCAAACGCCTTTGTCAAAATCGCCAAAACCTTTGAATGTACTATTACCATACAGAACATCAGTCGGAACGGAGAAGCCGTTAACGCGAAAAACCTCGTGAAAATTATCAAAATCGCCTGCGCGCAGGATCACGAAGTAGCACTCACCTTCAACGGAAGCGATGAGGCAGAAGCAGCCGATGCCCTTATGAAATTTCTTGAAGGTAATGCCGAACAAAGATAGCGTACTGGGCGGCTTACTTTACCCGTTCGGCTGTCCGCGGCATAAGATACAATATCTGCATATCATTCTGAATAAGACGGCCAATTGCTTCAAGTTCTTTTTCCAGTTTATCCGCAAGGCTTAAACGGGGAAACAGGGATTCGGCAAGCGCGTCGAGAAAAGACATTGAAGCATGGCTGCCGTTCTTGTCCGCAACGGGCACAAGCTCAATGTTTGAATTTCCCAGAACATTCGCAAGTTCTTCCATGACCTCCCGGTAATTTCCGAGCTTGTCAACCAGACCATTCTCCAGCGCCTGCTCTCCTGTCCATATCCACCCCTGAGCGACCTCATCAATTTCAGCAGGGGAAACTTCCCGATATTCAGCAGCCTGATTCACAAAGGTCTCATAAAAACTGGCAATTGTGTTCTGCCAGATTTCCGCCTCCTGTTCCGATTCCTTATTGAAAAGGTTTGAGAGATCATCAAAATTGGCTGTGGACGAAGGCTTCACACCGTCCCAGACAATACCAAGTTCTTCCGAAAGCCCTGCCAGATTAACCCTGGCCGCAATAACCCCAATTGAACCGGTAATTGTTACCGGTGAGGCAATAATGAGATCGCCGGGCGCAGAAATGTAGTAGCCGCCGGAACCTGCGACACTCCCCATCCACACCAGAAGAGGTTTCTTCTCGGCGGCCTTCGCCAGAGCTCGGGCAACATTCTCAGATGCAAGCCCGCTTCCCCCCGGACTATTAACACGCAGAAGAATTGCCTTCATGTCCGGGGCAGCAGCCGCGCGCTCAATAAGCGGAATAATCGACTTATCGCCAATAACACTCCCCTGCACTCCCTGCCCGGGAACAATTTGCCCGTCCGCATAAATTAATGCGACCTTTGTGTTACCGGCATCCGGCCATGAACGGGCAACCCGTTCTCCACTGAGGTGGAGTTGGGGCTTACCGTAATTTTCTGCCACATAGGCATCGAAGTCATCCTCGTACATCAGACCATCGACAAGACCCGTTTCGAGGGCACGCCGGGCAGTTAAGTAGGGCCCGCCGTCTATTGCCTCCTGAGAAGAAACAGTGAGGTTCCGCGCAGAGAGCATATCGTTGAATAGGCGGTAATAGGCATTCACAATGGCTTCAAGCTGTTCCCGCTTATAGGGAGTCATCGCTTCTTTGCTGAAGGTATCGAAGGCACTCTTTCCGGGATGACTGTTGTAAACAGTTACCTCGGCACCGAGTTCGTCCAGAAAATTCTTCAAATAGGCATCGACCTGTGAATAGCCGAATAAAAGCACTGAACCGCTGGGGTGCACATAGATTTCATCGGCAATAGAAGCGGCAAAGAGATAGGAAACATTCCCGTACACATCGGAATAGAAAATTATCTGCTTCTCTGCCTCCCGGCATTCTGCGAATGCTTTCCGCACTTCATCGTAGTTGGCAATTGTCATGGAAATGGTATTCTGTTTGAAAATGATACCATTGATGTTGGGGTCGCTGCACATTTTATGAATTTCATGAATGGTTTCCAGTAATCCCTTCCCCCGGTCAACGGGAGGGAACAGGGGGAAGTCCGGCGAATTGTCCTGCTGCTCGGTAATTTTTCCAAGCTGATATTCCACCATGCGGCTGGGAGGTTCACCAATGACGGAATCGAAAATCCGCGGTGAAATATGTACATAGGCATTCGTCCTGTCGATGTTCAGCTCACTATCAACCAGTACATTGTTTCCGGCTCTCACGAAGGAACCGGAGAGGGAGAGCCCGACATTCCAGCTATTATCCTGAAAATTATAACCGCCATCAATACGGATACCATCGACCGGTTCAATAATTGCCTGAATAAGAGGAAGATCAAATTCACCATCGAAAGAAGAGCCGACACCAAGGGTTATGCGGTCGGTGAAGGGACGGAGAGCGAGCGAAAAATCGATATACGGGGATCGGAGTCCCTTCAATCCTCCAACAGCGCCCAGCGATACCCATGGGAGCGGACGGAGAAGAAAGGCGCCCGAAATATCCATAACTGCGAACTGATCCTCCGGCCATTGCGCCGAGAAGCCAAGGGAAAAATAGTCGCCGATGGGAATACCCGCCCCTACCCGATGACGAAAAAGCGTGTGCTCAATATCAAAGCCGATACTGTAGGAAAAGAAATCGCTGTTGAGAAAAACATCGAGTGATTGCAGATATATCGGTGAAAGCGAGTCGCCCATATCTGTTTGTCTGCTGATCTGAGCATGTACCGCGAAGCCCGAAGACGCGCCCTGGGTAAGAGCCGCGGGGTTATGTATGACTGCCTGAAAATCGTCCCCAGTGGCCGCAAGCCCTGGCAAGGAACCGGGCGGCAAACTAGGCGGCAGAGCCGCAAGGGGGCGAAGGGGCGCAAGCAAAAAAGCGCAAAGGGCCGTAATGAGCACGATGTATTTCATATTGATTTCTCCTTTTTACCTCATGGAAACTTTATGCAATTTCCCGTGGACATGTCAAGGAAGAGGTTTACCCCGCTGGTGTACCCGCGGTTTTACCAGCGCCCGCACCTCCCCGATTTTACATGCTCTCAAGAAAGGGAATGTTGAGCAGGAAGAAACCTTCCTTTAACACTTCCCGAACTGCCCAGGCAATATACAGGCGGGCATCTCGAAGTTCGGGGCGGGGGCAGTTAAGAATTGGATAATCATGATAGAAACGGGAAAAGGTTTTTCCAAGTTCGTAAAGGGCAGATGTGATAATTGACGGATCGTATTTTCTGCCGGACTGTTCGACAATATCCGGAAAACGGGCAATGGTCTTTATGAGTTCCCACTCAATATCAGCGTTCAGAAGCTCCCAGTTGATCGTCTCGGGGGGCGGCAGCTCGGAGCGGTGCTTGCGGTATTTGCGGAAAATACTGGAAATACGGGCGCCCACATATTGCAGATAGGGGCCGCTGTTGCCGGTGAATGAAATGGAATCCTCCTGTCGGAATATCATGTCCTTCGATGGAGAAACCTGGAGCAGGTAGAAGTTTACCGCAGCCAGCGCAACCGATTCGGCAATATGTTCAGGATCGGGTGGCGGCGCGGGGTTAGATGGCGGCTCGGGGGTTGCGGGGTCGGGGTCGGTTGGCGGCGCGGGGTTGGATGGCGGCACGGGGTCGGCTGGCAGCACGGGATCGGTTGGCGGCACGGGATCGGTTGGCGGCACGGCGGTAGGGGTTTTTTCGCGGATTTGGGCGCGGGCGAGGCGGTGGAGGGTGTTGAGGAGGTCATCGGCATCGACAACGGTGCCCTCGCGGCTTTTCATTCTGCCATCGGGCAGGTTCACCATGCCGTAGGAAACATGGCGGAGGTTCTGCGCCCAGGCGAGGCCGAGCATTCCCAGTACATGAAAAAGTACCTGAAAATGATAGTTTTGTTCGTTTGCCACCACATAGAACATACGGTCAAAGGGCCAATCTCCATGCCGGGCAATGGCAGTGCCAATGTCCTGAGTAATGTAGACACTGGTTCCATCGCTGCGGAGCAGCACCTTGTCATCAAGTCCGATATCGCTGAGATCGACCCGAATTGTACCCTTCTCATCTTTGTAAAACAGCCCCTGCTCCAGACCGCGCAGCACACATTCCCGACCAACGGCATATGTATCACTTTCATAATACAGTGTGTCGAAACGTATCCCGATGCGCCGATATGTTTCAAGCAAGCCCTCCATGGCCCAGGCATTCATGGTTTTCCAGAGTTTCACGGTTTCCTCATCGCCTGCTTCCCAGCGCCTGAGCATATCCTGCGCCCGCTGTTCTGCTTCGGGATCTTTCCGAGCTATTTCATTGAACGTGATATAGTATGTACCGACAAAATGATCGGGCTTCATTCCCGCATCTTCAGGGCTTCGGCCTCCCCCTTCTTCCTGATATGCCAGCATTGACTTGCAGATGTGGATGCCTCGGTCATTAATAAGGTTCACTGTATGAACTTCAGCTCCGTTTGCTCTGAGAATGCGGGCCAGCGACTCACCGAGGGCATTGTTTCGCAGATGCCCGAGATGAAGTGGTTTGTTGGTATTCGGAGAAGAAAATTCAATAATTATTTTTTCACCCGCATAATTGCTGTTTGCGCCGTATGCAGGCTGCTTTTCTGAGTGTGTTTCTCCTGCTGATGCATGCTCTCCCTGCGGAGCTCCCCGCATTTCCATGAGAGTTTTTATCACACGGTCGGTGTATGCAGCGCGTTTATAGTGAATGTTGATATAGGGACCTGCTGCAGCGGCATCAATGTTTCGGAAAACAAGATGCGGAAGCAGCTTCTCTGCTATTATTTTGGGAGACATTCGGAGGACTTTTGCAAAAGGGAACATCGGAAAGGAGATATCGCCCAATTCAGCTCGGGGGGGTATTTCAATCTGCAGCCGTATTTCTGAAAGATCAGGCTGAAGTCCCTCTTCCAGCGCAAGTGCTCCTACTGCTTCAAGAATTTTTCCAGAAAGCATTTCTCGAAATGTTTTCACAGCCCCTTCCCTTATTCACTTTCCTTAAACAGGGTGTAGGCATAGATTTTCAGGCTATTACTATCTGCCGCCCACATTATCGTCCCGTTTGACCAGATGCCTTGGGGGAAAACATTCAAGGGATCCAGAACATTGAAATCCTGACTGCTGTTACGGGAAGGAGCAAATTCCAGTTTTGCGGGTTCCTCATCACCAGGGCCGCCTCCATTTCCGGGATCATCCACGTCTGGAGTCGGACATCCGCTGAGCGTCAGCATGGTAACGATGAGGGTAATTATCAATGTGAAAAAAACAGAAGTCATATAATGCCGTCTGAAAATCATGTACATTCTCCTTATTGGCGCGCTGCGCCTCGTGTATATCACAAGGGTGATTATCCGGTAGTCGCGTTCCGCACTGTTCGCATTTCCTCATCGCTCAGCCCGGTAACATCCTGAATGTCATGGGCTGAAAATCCTTTGGAAAACATACTGCGGGCGTTTTTTCTCCGCTCCTCAATATGCCCCTCAGCACGACCTGCCTGTAGCCCCTTCTGAAGTCCTTCTTCACGACCTGTCTGCAATCCTTCTTCACGACCTGTTCGCAGTCCTTTCAGAATACCTTTCTCAATGCCCTCAGCCCGGCCCTTTGTGATACCCTGCTCAAGACCCTCAATCCGGCCCTTCGCAATGCCTTCCCTGACGAAGGCGTTGGTAATATTATATGTCCGCATACTGTTTTCTCCTACTGAAACTTTTGCATTGGAAAATTGTGCAGAGCACAATTTCCAGTAGCAAAAGTTTCACATTTGGCAGGCCTCGTTGCGCTTGGCATTCTCTCATTTTGTAGAAAGTTTTGCCTGCGGCAAAACTTTGTCTAGGATACAGTTCCCTGTCAATTTTCTCAAACTGCTCATACAGTCCCAAATCTTTCAGATAGCCTAGCACACTCTCTGCCAGATCAGTAAAGTCTTGTGAAGACAGACCGTTCAGGAGCTGCGCAATTTCTTTCAGCCCCTCAGTGTCCATTTCACTGAAAATTGTGCTCTGCACAATTTTCAAATGAGGATTCTCTCATCTATACTCTTGATTCTCTCAAGGTATAGAAAGTTTTTCCTAAAGGAAAAACTTTGTTATTATCTCGCATTATATACCACAACGCAGTCGATGTATATCGTTTTTCATCGGAACGCCATGCCAACTGCTTCTTTGTCATTCGCCTCAGATCGCGCACAATGTACGATACTCTCGCCCTGACATCCACCGTGCCTTCGGTCATGGATTCGGAAGCAGCATTTCCATGCGAACTGTAAAATGTGAGCGGGAGGTTCCATTTATTTTTTCCGTGGTAGAACAGAAGTATATAGATAGCATCCCTTTCATTGTACACATTGCTGTTTCTGAGGGCATATTGATAGTCATCAATCTGTGTGAGAACGTGTTTGTGCAGGTAGCTTTTATGTTCAATAATGAACAGGGCCTTCCGGTCGGGGTCTGACAGGAAGGGGGCGCTGACAACGAGATCGCAGAGAAGGTTCTTTTTTCCTGCAATGTAGCTGGGGGTTTCAATGCGGATTTTGTCCATATCCAGCTTGGTAAGAGTTGTATCCTCACAGAACAACCGCAGCAGGTCGGGAATCATACGGGGGGTTCTGTAGTAGGCGATCTTGAAGGCTATGTCGTGGATATGGCCTTTGCTCTGGGATGATTTTTTCATAAACATTCCTCTTACATCTATAACGGGTAAAATGTCATTCTTGACTATGTTTTTGAAAAGAATTTTGCAAAATGTGTGAATTTTTTTCGGGAATGGGGGAAGGAGGGATGAGTGGGCAGGAATGGGGGTGAGCGTATGGTTGAATTCGCCCTGTATTATAGGGTGTATTGACGCACGCTCCCGGGAACAATGCTCCGCGCGAGGCCTTTGTAATTATTTTTATTATTTTGAGATATTACTGTTTGATCAGCCCGGACGCATGGCAAGCAGCGCGGAGCGCCGACCAGCCGTCTTATCGAAAAAAGGCAGGCACGGATTTTCCCGGACGCATGGCGAGCAGGAGACGCAAGCCTCCGTCCAGCCCCCGCGCCTGCCTGAGTTGTTGAATTGCAACGTTTCAATTAGCCACTGCGGGTTATGAAACTACTCATACCATGACGGCGGATTATTTTCCAAGCCGGAACCCACGAACATATTTGTTTTAGTTACGGTAGACATCAAACGACCTCCCCACGCCTCAAGATTTTGATTGAATGCGCTTGCTCCATTAAACATAATGAGCATAGTCGTTACCGAACTGACATCCCAGCCCGAGATATCGCCATTGAATGCAGTTGCCAAATTGAACATAGAGGACATAGTCGTTACCGAACTGACATTCCAGTCCGAGATATTGCCATTGAATGCACTTGCGCCATAGAACATAGAGGACATAGTCGTTACCGAACTGACATTCCAGTCCGAGATATCGCCATTGAATGCACTTGCGCTACGGAATATATTGTTCATAGTCGTTACCGAACTGACATCCCAGAGAGAGATATCGCCATTGAATGTGGTTTTTTCCTTGAAAATCTCGGACATATCCCTTACCGCAGTGGTAATAATGTAGTTGAGATCGACAGTTGGTCCCCATGCAGTTATCCCCGTATCTACCGCTGTTTTCAGTTCAGCGTTAGTAGTAGGATTCTCGGTAACATAGAAATATTCGGCAAACAGGAATGTAGCTGTATCTCCGGTTCCAGTAGTGCCATATACCAGATATGTTCCTGCCGTTGTACCTGCGGTAACCGTAACAAGTCCGGTACTTTTATTAACTGTCGGCGGGGTGACCCCAACAGGCGTCGTTGCGGGGTTTACCGTAATGTTTCCTGAGTCATCGACCCCGTGAGTGCCCGTAATCAAATAAACGCTGAGGTTTTCACTGGCAATAATAACATTAACAGCATCTGAAAGGCTTACAACCCTTGCCGTACCCGCAGGAGTCTGTGTCCGTAGTAGTAGCGGCCTTCCTATTGCAAATGGAGACCAAGGCCCAGCGCCAACCGCATTGACGGCGCGCATCTGTACTCCGTAGACAATGCCGTTTGTCAGGCCCGTAATGCTGTGGTATGTACCGGTGATGCCTTCGGTAATTTGTATCCATGCTCCGCCGCCTATGCGATATTGCAGCTCATACCCGGTAATGGGGCTGCCGCCGGTATCGGTTAGCGCAGTCCATGTCGCAACGATCCGCCCAGTGCCCGCATAAAGGGTTGGAGCAGCCATGGTACCCGGCGCGGCAGGGGGCGCAGTAGGTGTTGCCGTGGCAGATGCCGACCAGCCGCCAGTGCCCTGAGCGTTGACGGCACGCACCTGCACATCATAACTGAGACCGTTTGTCAGATCGGTAATGGTGTGGATTGTGCCGGTAATACCGGATGTGATCTCCGTCCAGCCCTCGCTGCTCATGTGACGATAGCGCAAGTGATATGTAGTAATATCGTTGTCAGCGTTGTTGAAACTCCAATTCCATGTAGCAGGATCAACCCACGATGCGGTGAGCTGTTCGCTCCCCGCTGTGAGAGTTGGAGCATACATGGCAGGCGGTGCAGTCAGCATTGGGCATGCCGCGACGAGCAATGTCAGCATGATGATAAAACCGCTCAGCACATACGCGCCGAGTGGCTTCTTGTTTTTTTGATTTTTAGCAACCATTTTCATTAGGTCCTCCAAGAGATCATTGCGTGGCAACGGTCTCGTAAATATAAATTCAGTATAATTGCGCTCACAAAACCTGTCAACCACAACATCCACCCTCAGAAAAATTCTGACGGCTCTCGCCGCTAGTTCTAAGGTTACTGAATAATATCACAAAGTTTTACGAAATGCAAAAGTTTCTCATATATTAATATGCATGCAGATATACGTCAACTACTCAGGATTGTGTGTGCAAATTCAATCATGCGCGGACTCGACAATGTCCGGCAATGTGCGCATACTATGGGAGAAACTTTTTCATAAAGCCCGTGTTGCGGGTCAGAGGGATGCCGTGATCTACAAAATTCAGCCTGCAGCCATGTATTATTCTTGGGGGAGCAGGGAGAGAATTGAAAGAATTTTTGGAATACCGAACCCGGGCAATGATCCTGTTGCCGAGCTTTGGTACGGTACTCACGAACGTGGAGCGAGTATTCTCATACCGGAAACACGGGGCGCCCGCGATCTGCGGCAGCTTCTCCCTACACATCAGCTTCCCTTCCTATTCAAAATTCTCTCGGCAGATGGGAGCCTCTCCATTCAGGCCCACCCGAGCAAAGGTCAGGCAGAACTGGGCTTCGAGCGTGAAAACAGACAGGGAATTGACATTGGGGCACCCGAGCGGAACTATCGGGATAGGAATCATAAGCCGGAATGTCTTGTGGCCATGGAAGATTTTTGGGCACTCAGCGGTTTCAGAAAGCCCAGTATTATCGCAGAACATTTTCGTATAATCGCCGGAACATCACCTCCGCCAATTCTCGAGAAACTCCTTGCAATTCTTGACGGGGGCGCGGGAAGTCCCCCTTCAAAGAGCGATACCATACTCAGAACATTCTACTCAAGCCTTATGAGAAGTAAAAAAACGGATCAGTCGCTTCTCATGGAAACTGCTCTCAGTGAAATTTCCTCCCGCGGATGTGGCGGGAATGCTGCGCGTGGCAGGAACGGTGCAGACAGCGAAATGCAGTGGTACTGGGTCCGTGAATTACACCGGCAGTTTCCCGGCGACCCGGGATGTCTGGCGCCTCTTTATCTTAATCTTCTGAACCTGAAAAGAGGTGAGGCGCTCTTCATGAAGGCTGGTATTCTTCATGCCTATCTTCAGGGTACCGGATTAGAAATTATGGCCACCTCCGACAATGTTCTTCGGGGTGGATGCACGCAGAAGCATGTTGATGTTCCTGAGCTGCTCTCTGTTATACACTTTCATGCTGACGATCCGACACGGCCGCTCAAATCCGCAGAGGGCTGGTATGAAAGTTTTGCGCCTGAATTCCGTATTGCAGTAATGGATGTACCGGCCGATACATTCATGGATCTGCGGGCTGCAGAAAAACTCGGAAAGGATATGGGCATTATACTTATGCTGAATGGCACAGCAGCAATCCGGTCTTCCCGGGAAGAGCTTCTTCTGAAGACCGGTGAAGCTGCCTTTGTTGCATGCTCCAATGCAAATGATGCGGAACTCTCGGTCAGGGCGGATTCATGTGAAGCATCATTCGCTCTGGCATCGGTGAATGGCATCGGTAAATGGCCTCGGTGAATGGCGGTAATGAAAATACTTGTTGATGCCGATTCCTGCCCGGCAAGAATACGGCAGATAATTATTCGAGCCGCCGTAAAACAAAACATTCCGGCGCTTTTCGTAGCAGCGCGGCCTCTTCCGCTTCCGCGTGGCCACAAAGTACGAATGATTCAGGTTGAGGCCGGTGATGATGCGGCAGATCGGGAAATTCTCCGACTGCTTGACACTGGTGATCTTATTATTACCCGAGACATCCCCCTCACTTCCGAACTTGTTGAACGCGGCAACAGGGTTATTAATGATCGGGGGGTTTGTTATACACAGGAAAACATCCGCCCCCTGCTCAGCCAGCGTCATTCCATGAGCAAAAATGCCCTAAACACCGCGCTCGGCACAGGGGGTGTGACCGGAGCGCGCGGCGCAGGCAGCGGGAGCGGAACCGGCGCCCGCGGCGCAGGCATCGGGAGCGGCGAACGAAGCTTTTCCCCCCGCGATATACATAATTTCGCTGCCGCCTTTGACCGTGAACTACAGGCATCATCAAAAGAACAGAATCGGATGGAATAATCCTGAGAAATTTTTTGGTGAATTGCACATTATTGTGGACGGGCGGAGGGAAGATTCGTATTTTTCAATATTTTCAGTAGCAAAACTTTCATATAACCTGTTACTATTCTTTTGGGGGTATATATGGCAGAACTAAAGACACGTGAAAACGATGCAAGCGTTGAAGATTTTTTGAACAGCGTGGATAATGAACGCAGGCGGCTTGACGGGCTTGCGCTCAAACAGATCTTTGATGAAGTTACCGGAATAAACGCAAAGATGTGGGGTGATAGTATTGTCGGCTACGGAAAATATCACTATGTATCTGAACGCAGTACACAGGAAGGCAATTGGCCTCTAATTGGGTTTTCACCCCGCAAGCAAAATCTGACCCTGTACATAATGCCGAATTTCCATGATTACGGTGACCTTCTTGCGAAAATCGGCAAGTTCAAGGTGAGTAAGGGTTCCTGCATGTATATAAATAAACTCGCCGATGTTAATATTGAAGTTCTCAAGGTACTTATTGCCCGCTGTCTGGAAGATATGAAAAGAATGTATACAATAGTATCTTCCTGAGTACTCTCGGGGTCTATGCACGATGAATTGTGGGGTCTATGTACGCTGAATTGACCGGGAAAATTTTGTCATGCATTGCCTTATTGTTTTTTGGCGGAATAATATCGGCAATAGATATAAAAAGGCATATTATCAACCCCTTCAGTGCTTATGTGTATGCCGCCTTGGGAATGTTGTACTTTTTCATATATCGGAGAACGTATTCGGATTTGCTGGAAGTATTTTCTGCTTTGGTCATAATCGGGATTTACCTGCTGATTCTCAGAAAATATATTGGCGCAGGTGATCTGAAGCTTATGGCCATTCTCTCGCTCTGGTTCCCGCTCAATACTTGGATATTCGGATTATTATATACCGGCGCTGCCGCATTGGTATATTGGCTGGCATTAAGGCGCAGCGGGCGCTTGGGGGGCAGAAAGGGCAAGGAGCGCAGCAGAGGCAGCGGGAGCAGCGGGAGAATTGCCTTTGCGCCGTTCATTGCGCTCGGTTTTCTCAGTTCATGCCTCTTGGATATAGCTTTTGCTCTATGAGCTGAAAACGAGTCCCCTGTTCAGCGGAATGTTCAGCATTTTCGTCAGCACTCCCATCTGTACTCCCGATTTTTCGGGCAATAACATAGCGCCCCGATATCATGTGATGTTCTACACGCAGTTCCCAGAACCAGGTCTCTGTTCCCAGATATCGAATAACCCGTTCTGCCGCCGGATTTGTCTGAAGTACTTCCTCAAGTCTAAGAATATCTCTCAACAATTCACTGCCGATGTTTTGCCGCCGCCTCACAGCGCGGATGACGGCATGCGCAGAAACGAACTGGGGAATGCTCTGTTCCCCGTAAGGAAACTTGAGGATAGTTTCAAGCACTGTATCATCGGTATTGTTGACATTCAGCCAGGCCTCAATGGTAAGCAGGTTCCCCGCCTCGGGGGCCCGCAGTTCAATAAAGTTCCGTAATTCATCGGAACTCCAGAGCATGCCGCCGTGCTGGCGCTCCCGTAAATCATTTTCTATCAGAACTGCCGTAGAATCTCGGCCAAGACGCCGGGAAAGCATTCGGCTGCTCTGAAACGGGTCGCTGATATCCGGATGTATGTAGGAATAACGGCCGATTCCAGTATTGTGCTCTGCTTCACGCAAAAATTCCTGATACTCAGAATCGCTGTCAAAGAGACCAATATCCTTTCTGAGCGATATCAGCTCGGACAGCGCAGCGGAGGAGGAAAAATAAACAAGAAATTCATCGTGTTCCAGCACATGCTCCGGGACAAGATTAAGGTTTAATCTGCTCGATAGATCCTTGAGATATACCATAATGTTTTCTCCGGTGAAAATTTTGGTAGTGTTGCCGATTATTTCGGGGAGTTCTTTATTAAGCTGCATTTCAATAATTGCTGCTCTGCTTTCGGTTCCTTCATTCATTATCTGAATAAAAGACTGTATAACCGTAGCGCTCAGGGAAGTGAAGCGGCTTTTCAGTTCTATTCCCGATTGGGAAGCGGTAAAGCGGCGCAGTGATGATCCGATTACAGCAGCGGCGGAAGAGAACAGAATGGCGAGCGATAGGAATACAATGAATATGGTTGCTGAAAGTGAGCCTTCCCATCCCTTCATCTTCATTATTAGTGCTGTACTCCGAGGGGAAAGGAGCCGCTGATAAATTGGTAGGTACGCTCTCCCGATTTCTGTTGAAATGTGAGCTGAATACCGGGCGGATACGAGAGACCATTATATTCCAGTTCTTCAATATCATATGGTATGGAGATCGGATATTGAAGAACAGCATCCGGAAGAACAATCCGTATAGTATCGGAAGCAAAGACAATTTCACTCTCCCCCGCTGTTACAACTGAGGCATTGAGGTATTTTTCAAGACTAAAATCTGCCTGTTTCCTCCAATATGCTGTTTCCAGATTTTCAAAAATATCCGAAATTGCCCGAACAATACCGAGTAAGGACTCATTTTCAATAACTGCACGCTGCTTTTCGACCATGGTTTTTTGCAGTGAGAGCAGAAGGAGGAAAATTGATGAACTGAGAATGAGAATAATTACCAGTCCGATAATTGAATCGGCATAGCTGTATCCGCTCCAGCGATTATTCTGATGCATGGTATGTACTTCCATCCGGCAGCAAAAGCTGTGTTCCAATAAGGCGGGACTGCTGTCGGAGAAGTTCCTCATGGTGTTCCACAGATCTGTGAAGATTACGGACTGATGCCGTCAGGGCAAGAACTCCGGTAAGCATAATAACGATTGCTGCCACAGCATCAAGGATAATTGATCCGGAATTCTGCTTCATCTTCAGGGATCGCTTCATCGAATGCCGTCTGTTATTCCCAGGAATTGATATCTTTCTCATTACCCTCACCCCCCGGCAATCCATCGATTCCATATGAGGTAATAGTGAACGGCAGGTTGTTTATTCCCGGAATCTGGTACTGATACTCACTACCCCAGGGATCACGTTCGGGCGATTTGTCAATATAGGGACCCATCCAATTCTCAGGCATGGGATCAAGGATGGGTTTTTCCCATAATGCCCCCAAGCCCTGTTCCACGCTGGGATATCGCTGATTATCTATGTAATATGCGTTCAGGGCCATTGAATAACTTTCGATCTGACTCTGCGCTGCCACCGATTTTGCCTGATCAATATAGCGGAAGGCAATAAATCCGACCAATCCGGTGAGCACCATCACTATCGCGATAACAACCAAGGTTTCAACAAAGGTCCAGCCTCCCCATAACCTGATATGATCATTTTTTCTCACTGCCGATCCTCCTTTTCAGCGATCTCCGCGATATCCATGAATTCCCGAATAAATTCACGGTGCGCGGGATGAGGCGGATATTTCCGGACGAGATCAGTTATTCGAATTTGAAAGCCTGGTTCCGCGTCATAGATATCTTTCAGAAGGGCGTACATTTCCCGATTTCTGTTTCCTGAAAAAATGAGTCCTTCAATGTTCAGAAAACTTTTCCGGAAGGATTGCGCTTTGTAGTAGAGAATTGCCTGAAGAAAGAGAAGAGGTTTATTGTTCTCTTCAATACTGAGCCCCAGATCAATAAGCTCGCCGGCTTCGGAATAGGCCTCCTGATTGATCAGGATATTTGCTTCTGCGAGACAGTCGAATGCAGAACGTATTTTGACATAGAGAATTTCCGTCCGACTCTGAAAATCGACAGAAATATTAATTTCTTCATACCCCTCCCTGATAAAGCGCAGATCATGCTCCCCTTTCCTCATCTGGTTCAGATAAAATCTGCCATTAATGTCACTCTCTCCCAGAATTATGATACCCTCCATAATCTGAACCGACTTAACCGGACGGTTTTGATAATCATAGATCATTCCGTACAGCGGAGCTTCATCGAATTGCAGAGGGTTCTCAAGAGTGGAACATGATATTACGAGAAGCGCGATAAGCATGGTAAATATCAACTTCATATTTCAATTCCTCCTTTCCACATAGTATATATCTCCTCCTTTTTTCATGGATATTACTGATTGATCCACAGCGAACAATTCCCAATCTCGCCATGAATCGCCAATTCCTAAAATAAAAACCGCGGAACTTGGCAGATATTTCAGGCTGATTTGATACTGCCCCCCGTAGTTCAGTTCACCAAGATACTGCCACTCGCTATCCCGAGCCGGGGCAGGAGAGCTATCCCCTCTTTTCCTTTCGGCAGCCGATGCAGGACGACCCGGAATGTAAAAACTCATGAAGTCCCGTTCGCTGAAATCGGCATTGGCTGTTTCCTGATGATCCCTTGTTTCCTGATGATCCGTCTGAACAGCTTTATCATCATCGCTGCGGATAGATGCGTAGTATTGATACTGCAGATCTTCGTTGGTGAAGCTGAGTTCATGGAATGAAATAAGCAGTTCGCATTGTATCGGGTACCTGTTTTCGGAAGAGAGAACACGGTAATTCAGGCGCTCTATATGCATCCATGGATATTTCTGCTCAAGAACCCTGAGTACATTGAGAAACTCGGAAAGCTGACTCCGAAACTGAATCTGCGTACTGTCGGATTTACGGATTGTCATGAAATTATTATGCAGAATTTGACTGTATTCGTTCGTTGAGGGCCGAAAACTGATGATCGCAAGATTCCATAAGCTGAATATGCGCTCCAATTCCCGTGAAAACCCCTGCGCGCTCATACTGTTTTCCATGATGAATTTTTCTGAGAGACCTTCGCGTATGTAATCGTCTGTTGATATGCGCTCCTGCGAATTTTGCAGTAATTGCCTGAGATCATCGGATTGCGCGCGTATCCGCTCAAGCCGCAGAGCATAGCGATGAATGTCCTGTATAAAAACCACGAGCAGGGCGGTAAAGATTGACAGGAGGAGGATAATGATAAAAATACGCAGGATGGATGGACGAATACCGTATTTCATCAGCGTTCACCTCTCCTGTTCTCCCTGTCGGTTTGAAGGGTAAGGCTGTATACGGTGCTGCCATCGTTCTGTGTGCGTATTCTTCCGATAATTACTTCCGAAAACATACCAGATTGTATTAGTCCTTCCTGCAGTTCCAGAGGAGTATTTCCAATAATGCGGACCTGCATACTTTCCAGATTTCCGGTAATTTCGGTGATCTGAATGTCAGGATACCCCCTGTCAATGATCTCACGAAGGAAGGAATGGAAGTTCATTCCCTGATATTCTGAGAGTATTGAGGTAATGTCGCTCATGGAGGTTTCTCCGTTGTTTTCTGTTTGGAGGGAGATTTCTTCCTGATGGGTAAAAAATTCTTCCCGGGCTGCATCCACCGCGGTAATGAGGTATGAACGGCGGAGGGTAAGGGAAATAAGAACACCTGCAAAAAGGATGAGAAAGAATAAAAATACCGCGCCTGCCGGGAATTGATTCCGTATATGCAGTGAAAAATTCTTTTCGCTGACCGGATATTTTTCATGGAACCGAAAAATTCCCGATCTATGCATCTCAATTTCTTCCCGGAGATCGGCAATTTCATATTCATAGTCGGCTGCCGCAGGTTCGGAAAGCTGTACATATGAATGTCCAATTATATCGTTATCGCGGAAGGTAAAGAGTTCAGTATAGCGCTCAGAATGTATCGCGTAGCTTCCTTCCCGCATGCCCGATACAATCAGAGCGGCTGCAAGCTGGGGAATACGGACTCCTCTCCTGTGGAATTTTTCAGTCTTCGGCGGGCGATATACCGCAGCGCTTCCGGTAAAACGGATAAACTCAAGCTGTGACGGTTCCGGTTCATCGGGATAGAGATGCCCGATATGTTCATATATATATTCATCATCAATGTGCGAACGTGGAATTTCAAGCATATGAATCATGGATTTTCGGTCGGACAGTATGTGTATATTCATCAGAGTACCTCGGTGAAAAGTGTGAAAAATGGAACAATATACTGTATTACCAGCATTAGAATAATTGCTCCAACCAACATGGTAAGGGCGGGTTCCAGGAGATTCAGAAGGCGGGTAATTCTGGAATTGGTACGCAGCTTCAGATATTCATGGAGCTGCATGACGGCGGTTTCGCTCTCTCCGGTTTCTTCGCCGATCTTCATCCATCGTTTTACTTCGGGAGAGAAGAATTGTCTGTTCTGTTCAAATACTGATGATGGGGGGACTCCGTTCTGAATGCCTCTGATTGCCGATGCAGTTGCCTTTCTCATACTCAGAGGATCGATAAGAGATAGTGATTTTTCCAGCGCCCTGTCTATCGGAATTCCGTTCTGCAGAAACAGATGGAGTGAGAAAAACAAACGGAGTAAATTCTGTTCAATAATCATTGTTCCCAGCAACGGGGTACGGAGAACAATACTCTCCCAGAAAAGGAGAAGTACCGGCAATCTGCTGCCGCTTCGGGAACGCCGGTATGCTGTGTGAATAATTATGAGAGTAATTACGAACAGCAGGAAGGCGATGGAACCGATAAAAAGGACATTGAGCGACTGCTGCAACTGGAAGGCGGCAGTGTTGTTAAAACTGCTGAGCAGCTGTATCATCCGCGGCATAAAAAGCGTTGAGAAAAGCATGAGCCCGACACTAATCATGCTCAGAATGAAGAGAGGATAGATCATCGCACTGATAACCTTCTCCCTGACGCTGCGCTGCTGTTTGAGATACTCAAGTATTTTCCTGCTGACTGTTACCAGATCTCCCGTTTCTTCACCAACGGTAATAAAGGCAATGTACCAGCGCGGAAATGAGGGAGAACATGAGCTCATGGCATCTGAGAGGTTCATTCCTTTTTCTAGTGACTGGAGCAGTGATCTGCTGAGCGCAATAAGGATTTGGTGATGTGTTATGTCTGAATATATCTGAAGCAGACGCGGGAGGCTCAGTCCTGAACGGAGAAGATTATTCAGTGTTTCAGTGAAATCTTCCAGATACCGGTTGTGAAGAACTGCCCGGGATGGAGGATATGATGTTCTCATGGCAGATTCCCCCCTAGTGCATCGCTCCGTATCCGGCGAATCTCGCTCATTGTGCTCACACCCCTCATTACCTGCCGTAAGGCATCACTATGAATGTTTCGGAATGAATGAGAATTGAGATAATTAATGAGGGTATGTTGATCGGCCTGTTTCTCAATGAGCAGGGAAAGTTCAGGATCAACATCGATAATTTCTGCGACTACTGTACGCCCCTTGTATCCGGTACCCCTGCAGATATCACAGCCGACACTTTCGAATAATGTTATTTTCTCCCTGTCCGCATCAGAACAAAGCTCATTCCATGTGCTGTGAAATTCCGATAATGATTCTGACGATTGTACCGGTCTCCGACAATGTACACAGAGTTTTCTCACCAGCCGCTGGGCAATAATGGTTTGTAACATTCCCGCAATAAGGTAGGTATCAACTCCGATGTTTACAAGACGTTGTATGCTCGCAATCGCATTGTTCGTATGCAGTGAACTCAGTACCATGTGACCGGTCATTGCCGCCCGCATCGCAAGCTGCGCAGTTTCCTCATCACGAATTTCTCCGACCATAATCACATCGGGATCCTGACGCAGTATGCGCCGAAGAATTTTTGAGAAGCTCAGGCCTATTTCGTCGTGTGTCTGGATTTGATCAACTCCGTCAATGTTGAATTCAACCGGATCTTCAATGGAAATAATCTTTTTGCTCCCGTCATTTATCTCAGTGAGCAGAGCATTCAGAGTTGTTGTTTTTCCGCTTCCTGTGGGGCCGGTTATGAGAATAAAGCCCTGCGGATTATGGATGGTGTTTTTCAGCAGATGTAGTTGAGGGTCTGAAAAACCGATCTCATTGAGAGTCCGCGGGCTTGAATTCAGGTTTAGAATTCTCAGAACGAGTGATTCTCCGTGAGCCGTAGGAACAGATGAAATGCGCATATCCAGCGAATAGGTAGAAAGGGTAACCGAAAGACGGCCATCCTGCGGACGGCGCTGCTCCATAATGTTCAGTCCGGCCATAATCTTGATTCTCGCGGTGATGCTTGGATAAAGTCCGTCGGGAATATCCCGATCCTTCATGAGCACACCGTCAAGTCGGTACCGGACAGATGCATTATTTTTTCCCCGTTCAATGTGAATGTCGCTGGCTTCAGCGTTAATGGCATCGAGAATAATGCCGTTTACCAAATTGATAATTGGAGCATTGTTCGCCAGCTTATCAACAGCATTTTGCTCGCTGAGCTGAGTTCTTCCCGATTGATCATGAAGCTCTTCGCGGATTTTTTTATGGATGAAGCGCGCAAGATCAGCATTACTGATCAGCTCGAAGTTCAGAGACAGGTCATCAATTCCCTGAAACTGGAAAAACTGCCCTATTTCTTCTCTCAGCGCAATATCACTGTCATTCGTTAATCCGACAATTATCCTTGCGTCAGTTCTGTTGAGAATTAATGCTCCCCGGTGTTCAATAAACCCCTCTGGAAACTGCTCCGAGCCATGTGGTATATTTTCAAACGATTCAAGAACTACCATTATTGCCCCATATGCTCCCGGTAGAGGAGCTTAAAGAGATCGGATGCCGTAGTTGTTTCACCAAAGGGATATTCAAGATAGGGAATAATATAGACGCGTAGTTCGGTATTCTCCGTATTCTGTCCCTTATTGGAAAAAAGATTTCCCAGAACGGGTATATCGCTCAATAGCGGCGTACCATCTTTTGAATTTGATGCTTCCTGACTTATCAACCCTCCGATAACAACGGACTCTCCGGATCGCGTGCGCGCGTGTGTCTTTATGATGCGCTCATTGGTACTGGGTAAATTACTTCCCGCATCGGCGTCGTCAAAATTACGGGAAAACGATGCTGAAACATCCATAGTGATCATACCATCGCCGCTGCTCCACCCGGTAATGTTAACATTCAAACCGGAAGATATTTCAAGAGTAGTAACCTGAGATTCTTCAGAATTGTCGGATGTTTCTGTACTGCGAAACCTGCTTATGTTGGTATTCTGAAAACTGACTTCCTCACCCGATAATCCGGTAATGCCTGAATCAATAAGAATGCGGGACTCAGAGCGGGCAAGCGACCAGTTCAGATCAAGCGCAAAACCGTAGCCGAAATTCGACACAATGTCGAAATCGAGAGTAAGGAGTTCCCCGATGGCGCCGATAAAGCTGCTTCCGGCTGCATTCTCAGATTCCGTTAAGCGGCTGTTTGAAATTTTGGGCGCATAGGTGAATTGTTCCCGATCTTGGAACTGAATAACCAGAACCTGATACCGTATCTGCGGAATTGGCGTGTCGATGTGGTCAAGTTCCCGCATGAATAGTTCGTACATGGATTCGCTGCCGGTAAAAAACACAAGGGTCGGATCCGCTGTCTCAATTATGTTTTCCCTGCTGACCGAGGGCGGAAGATACTGCAGCAGCTGTCCGCTCCTGATGTAGCGGAGCCGGACCGGTCTGCCGGCTCCATGGGCATTGAGCAGGTTTATGAAAGATTGTATTTCACGGGATTTTTCCTGGTTCGTGAGCATGATGAGGGCATTCTGACCCGGAACAATGAGCGGCCGGGACGGGCGTAACCGTTCGGGTAGTATGCCGATGACGTCCTGGGGCGCGGAACCGATAAATTCAAAGCGGTAATATTTCTGGTTCGCGAGGGGCCTGTCCAACTCTTCAATGAAATTGAGAACAGGAACAAGTTCGCCGCTTGTTCCGTTGAGAATCAGCTTGTTTGTTTCATTATCAATTTTATAAGCATTGTTGGAGATGAGTCCGCCCGGAAAAAGTGACGGAAGGGATTCAGCCCGCAGATATCGAAGAGGGACCTGAACTGTTGCTGAATGACGATTGACAATATCATCCTGTCTGAGATCCAGTATGTAGTACAGATTACCCTGTTGACGAACATCCGCCCCCCCGAGTTCAAGAAAGATACTAAGCAGTTCATCGAAGGTTTTATCGGTATATCGTACTGAATTGATGACAATATCTGTATCTTTCAGCAGAATATATTCTTTTTCGGCCAGATCAAAAAGCTCATCAATGAGATCGATAAACCGCAGATTCACACCATCAGCCGAATAACGATCATCCTTACGCTGAATACCCGAAGGACGAAATCCTGATCCGAGTCCGTTTTCAGAAATCTTCTGTATGCTGAAGAAATCGGACTTACTAATCAATTCATAATTCGGAAACTTACTGATAACAATGGTGAGAATTCTCTTCAGGCTAAGCGATGTACTGTGAATACTGATATTTTGTGACGGGAGTGAACTATGCAGTATGGGCGTACGGGATTCACGGGAAAGAGCATCGAGAAAGCTGCTGGGAGAAACATTTTCCGCATCCACACTATAGGTATTATCCATTTCACCGGAGACTATTTTTATTTTGCTGATGTATCGTATGCCATCAATTGTGTTGATATAGAAATTGTTTGTCTGAGCAACTATGTTTAATGCCTCGTCTACGGTGAGATCACGGAAGTAATGGGTTGTTGTTCCCTTCACTGTGTCATCAAAAATTACAGAGAATCTGCCGAGTTGAGCGAGGGTGAGAAGTACATCTTGTATATTCTGATTGCGGAACTCAATATCTTCTATGGTGATTTGCTCATTAATTGGTGCGAATACTTCATGGGCGGAAAGTATTACTGGTTCACAGAATAGTTGAATAAACATTCCCAAAAGAGGAATGTACTGTTTTTTCATCATAATTAGTCTCCAAAATTCTATTTTTTATCGACAACACGCAACATTTGTATTGTATCGCTATGCTCCCGTATTACTGTAACTGCCGCTTTTATAGTTTTGAATGACATGTTTGCTTTAAATTGCATTTTTTTGTAAAAAAATTTTTTTTAACAAATTTTCCCTTTCAGTCATGCGCCGTCAACATTACTTCGGTAATGGTAGTATGAGCAGTTTATGTAAACGTGCGGGCGCTCCCGCGCACACAGGTAAAAACGCAGGCGAGGGCGGCGGAGCAAGGCCCAGCTTCGGCGCTCCCGCGCACAAGGGTAAAACCATTCATGGATTACCCCGCATCGAATTGAAACATTTTGGAGCATGTCTTTGCATGCTCCTCGTATGTATGCCGGTATCAAGTAGAGATATTCCCTATACGATATGGGTAGAACGGGAGTCATTGACTCATCCCGGATACGGTCCGGATGTTATAGACATTCAGGAAATACCTATCTATGAAGATAAATTAATTGAACATTGGGAGAATTGTGATATCGATCTTCTGGATGACGGATTTTCGTATATATATGCGTGTGACCAAGTATGGAAAACGGTTTCCGAACAGGTTGGTACAACCTATACATACAAAAGACGTGTTGTCAATGTGATGATTCCTGAAATCATAACACATACCGATGAAACACCTGAAGACATTACTGAAGATGTACCTGGCATTGATGATGTGGATAATCAACAGACAAATGCGGACAATTTGTCAGAACTCACGGAATCACTCGATCCGGATCCGATTACTGATAATCTGGATGATACGAAAGATAGAGAACAGGCAGATCGTATCACTGATGAAGATGAGGTTTCCAACAGTGTCACCGGCGGCGATCCGGTGCGCCTGACGACAGGTGAGTTTGTGACCAGTGTGAGTGATATGTTCATGATGCTCGGGGTGAATAGTGTTGATATCTCACGGCATTACGACAAGGGCATAGCCTACGGGCAGACCTTTGGGTCGGCATGGCATTCAGAGATTGACACGAGGATTGTCCGGGGGATCAACGATAATGCTCAGTCAGATTTTGATGATTTAGATGATATGTACCGCACTGCGCTTTCTGCATATCAGCAGGCTTATGCAGACTATACGACAAGTCTGACAACAATACAGTCTGTTATTGATGCTCTTAATGAAGTTAAAACAGAACTTGCAACCGGAAGGAACACACTTCAGGAGGCGCAAAATAATCTCGGCACTTCCGATACCGATGCTCATAAAAAATTGCAGGAATATATTGACAGTATCACCCAACGGATTACCTCGATAAATACGTTACTTGCTGAATGGGAAACACAACAGCATAATGCCATAATGAATGTTCTGCCGCAGATTCAGTCTGCCGAGCGGCACCTTCAGAACATTGAAGCGCAGCGGGATGCGTTTCACAACTATCTTGTTCACACCCAGCGCAACACTTCCCTGAATGCGGTATCCACACAGGATACAGACTTTGCCCGTTCATTCATCAACGGTGTTGATACCCTCACCCTCATAAGCCCCCGATTGCAGCAGGTACAGTTCTCCTATGACTCTCAGCCGGATTACTCTGCCGCGATGACCTACCCGGGCACAGACCTCATTAACTACTATCCGGCAGGATCAACCTTCACCGCATTATATCCAAACCAGGGAGAACTGAAACTGACACCATACGGAAAATTTATTTACACCGACACCGACCAGAGCCGCTACCGCTATAATCACTTCGGACAACTTGAGCAGATACAATACGATGACCTGTCAACCATCACCGTAACCCATGACGCGCAGGGAAACCTCACAGAGCTCACCGACCACTGGGGGCGCAGCATCAGCGCACAGTACAATACCGCGGGAAATATCATCACCCTCACCGATCCCGCAGGACACGATGTTACCTACCGGTACACGGCAGACGGATACCTCCGGCAGGTTACCTATCCGAATGACGATACCATTGCCTACACCTACCGTGACGACAGGCTCACCTCAATCATCAAACCCGATTCCTCCCGCATACGGTACACATGGACTGAACTGACCCCCGGGGACTTCAGGGTAACATCGGTAAGCGATGAAGAGAATGCCGAAGAAACCTTCAGCTACAACACCGTCGACAATCGGACAACATACACCTCACCCTCGGGCGTCAGCCAGCGGCATTACTCCGATGCCCGCTACCGGGAAACCCGCATTGAGTACGAAGACGGCAGCGCTGAAACCTTTCTCTACGACAGGAACAACAACCAGATACAGGCAACGAGGCGCAATGGCGCCGTCATCACCCGCGCCTACAACAATAGCGGAAACATCACCGCAGTTACCGATGAAACCGGAAACACCGAAGCATATCGGTATGACACTGCCAACCGCCTGACATCATTCACCGACAAAAACGGCGATACCACCGGCTACACCTACGATACCGCGGGAAACCTCACGAGGATCACCCATCCTGATCTGAATGTCATACAGATACAGTACGGCGATTACGGACTTCCGGTTGTCTATGAGAATGAGGAAGGAGAACAGACTACCTACACCTACGATTCCTCCGGGCACATCGCCTCGGTAACAGACGGCGAAGGATCAACATGGGCATACACCCATGACATTCTTGGAAACCTCCTCACAGAAACCGATCCTGCGGGAGCGCTAACAACACATACCTACGACACGAGAAACAGACGAATACGCACAACATATCCTGATGCCAGCGTAGAGCGCTGGGAGTACAGTAACCGCGGCGATCTCTCATCGTTTACCGATACCGCAGGATATATAACCGCATATACCTACGACAAACGCCACCTGCTCAGGAGCATCACGAACCCCCTCGGGGAAACAACGCAGTACACCTACCGCCCTGACCGCATGCAGACAGAACAGATAAGCCCGGCAGGATACCGGATGATATACACCTACAACACGGTGGGGCGCCTGAGTGAAATCTCCTATCCTGATGCCGGAGAAGGTATGAGGTACACCTACGATCCTGCGGGAACTGTCAGCAGTATCACCGACAGCAGCGGCGCCGCGCATATCTTCAGCTATAATGCCCGCGATGAACTCATTCGGGCGCAGTATCCCGACGGTTCAACTGAGTCATTCACCTATACCCCCCGGGGGGAAGTATCATCGCACAGCGATGCTGACGGATACCTCTGGCAGTATACCTATGATTCCCGGGGGCGGCTTGTCGCAGAAATTGACCCCGCTTCCTTTGCGACAACCTATACCTATGACAGAGCCGGGCGCATGCGGTCGATTCGCGATCCTGAAGGTCATATCCGGCGCTATGAGTATAATGCGCAGGGTCTTGTTACCCGCATTACCGACCCACAGGGAAACAGCGAGGGCTTTACCTATGACAGCAGAATGAACAGAACAGGCTACACCGATGCAGAAGGACATATCTGGGCATATCACTACGATGTCATAAACCGCCTTATCGGGATGACTGACCCTGAAAACTACCGTGTTCACTATGAATATGATGCGCAGGACAATCGCACCCGCCATACCGATGCTGACGGCGGGACGCATGTATATGGATATGACCGGTTGCAGCGGATCACCGCCATTACCGATCCTGCGGGGCACACGGAGTATACCGCCTATGACAGCGAGGGAAACGTCAGTTCCTCCACGGACAAAGACGGAAGTACCTGGAATTACACGCATGATGCGCAGGGCAGAATGACGAGCGCGCAGGCTCCTGACGGGGGGCAGGTTCGCTATGCGTATGATAGGCGCGGACAGCTTATTGCCGTGAGCAATGAATTGGGTCATACAACACGCTACCAGTATGACAGCGTTGGGAACATGGTGATGAAAACCGATGAAGAGCAGCAGAGGTATGAGTATACCTACAACAACAGGCGGCAGCTCATCGGTGAGACTGACGGTTCAGGAAAAACTCACCGCTATGAGTATGATGCGAGGGGGCAGATGATCCGGGAGGTGAATCGCCTCGGACGCTCCCAGCGATATGAATACGATGCGCGCGGTCTTCTCACCGATGTGTATGATTTTAACGGAACGCGCATACAGTACACCTACGATGATCTTGAGCGCGTAACCGGTGAGTACGCAGACGGGGTCGTGCAATCATCCTTTCAGTATGATGACAGGGGAAACATTATCAGGGCAGTCAATGATACCGCGAGCCTGAGTTTCACCTACGACAGGAGAGGATACCTCACACGCTCATCGGACAGCCTCTCCGATACCCGCCAGTCATATACCTATAACGGACGGGGACTTCTGACAACACACAGCATGTCGGAAGCGGCGCAGCCCATACGCTATACCTACAATGCCCGTTCAGACATTACCAGTATCACTGACCCTTCAGGCGGAGTAAACACATACACCTACAACACACGTTCGCAGGTTACCCGGGTCGACCGCGCTCATGGTTTGAATGATATCTACACCTACGATAGTAACGGGCGCCAAACATCTCACCTCATTACCGAAGATTCACGGACACAGGAGCGTCGTGTTCAGGGTGAAAGTTATGTGTACAACACCGCCGGTCAGCGGATATTCGCGGTATCGGAAACAGGAGACTACACCCGCTATTCCTATGACGCGGCAGGCCGGTTAACAGAGGTTTTGTATCCTATCGGGAACAATAAGGAGTTTCTCCCTGCTGATATGAAAGCCGCCACCCTCTCAGGCTTTTACACCGGTGAAACTGAATCGGGGAGAGATCACATCGACTTCGATGAGCTTGACCCGCCCGAATCCGCTGAAACCACCGTCCTCCCCGGCGGAGATGTCCTTATCACCGGAGAAACCGATACCGCCTACTGGGGAATACTCCGGCTGGTTCGGGAATCGGAAAACGGAACCTTCTTACCCATGAACATACGCACCTCCGATTCCGACACTCCCTCCCCGACCCCGCCGGTGAACATCGGCAGTCCGCACAAAGACCGATACCTCGTTACCGCCGATATGTATACGAGAATATTTCTTGACAATGCCTCCCGCAATAGTGTCGGCGCTGCGCTTGACCGCATTGCCCCCGATGTCTCCCTCGACAGTACCCTTCTCATGTGGCCTGAAACGTTTACCTACGATACGAGAGGCAACAGAACATCGGCGCGCACTCCCTGGGGCATCCGCCTGAGTACCTACGATGATGACAACCGCCTCATAACAGAAGCGGGAACATCCTACACCTATGACCATAACGGGAACGCCATAGAGGAAACAGCTGAAATGTACAGCATCCGCTCCCGCTATACCTACGATAACAGGCTGTCTTCACTCGTAAAAACAACGGCAGACAGAACCGAGTATTCCGCATACCACTATGATGCTCTGCGGCGGCGGGTGCATGATCTGTCGTGGTACACCCGGGCCGATCATCGTATTACCGGACTTCTCGATGACACCCGCCATGCCTACCGGGGACTCAGTCTTAACAGGGTTGCCGGGGTGAGCCGAAGCGGAAAGCTGAGCTCTGAGAACACACATACATCTGTTTCCTACCACGGGGTTCCTGACACATACCGAAAAAGGTATACGACCGACAGGAACGGTATAATCTCATCGCATATGACTGACGACTCCGGGGAAGGCGGAGCCCATAACTATTACCATACCGATGTGCTCGGAAGCACGGTGCTCAGTGTGGAACGGGGCAGGCAGTACCGCGTTGACTATGATGCCTTCGGGAGCCAGATAACAGGAAAGCCGCAGTTCGACTTTGCCTATAACGGCAAACGCCGCGATCAGGTTACCGGGGTATATAACTACGGTTTTCGTGAATACGCCGCTGCCGCGGGAAGGTTTATTACACGCGATCCCATACGCGATGGAACAAACTGGTATTCCTATGTGCGAAATGACCCAGTGAACTATGTTGATCCGTTGGGATTACGTCCCGTTCAAGCGGCAGGTACCGCAGACCGCAGAAGTTCACCGCCTTCATTCAAGGAGAATGAGGGCGCCGACAGGCCCAGTCCCAGCCGACCGGATACGGGCGGCGCTCCATCGAATCGCTCGAATTCAGGTGAAATTCACTATCAAAAGGTTTTTGATCCAACTGCGTTTCACTGCGATGCCATAGCATGGAATACGGCATTGAGTAATGGTTATGATCCCCGTCCGCCGGATGGACAGACATGGAATGCAGACACCATAACAGTTCCGCAAATCCGCGACATATATTCAACCGATAATCTCACAATCTCATCCGCAAACATCAGGTCTGCCATAAACAATCTTCCAGAACATACGCGTCCCCAGGCAGGATACCTGTTCAGCGGTGAAAACGGAAACAGCCATATTGAATTTGTTGAATTCATCTACGATGAAGACGGAATGCTCACCGGATACACCGAATATGATACTGATGGTATAGATGATCCTAAGCAGAGACCACGACCTCTGGAAACGGCTTCGAGAACTCCACGATCATTCGTATTTTTGGATAATCTATAACAACGTTTTGCAGAGCACAGTTTTCAGGATGAGCATGGAGCATTATTTCGGGTTGGAACGGCAGCCATGGTCATAGGGAATGGGCTCTCAAAGGTTTATATCCCAAGCCCGTCCGCCGACAGAATAGAATAAACGCCCGCTGAAAATTTGTCGGGTAGTACTTTGAGTTATGCACTAAAATACCCGCAGAAACATCACCACCACAATGGTTCATTACCTTCAAGCTGTGAACCGAGAAAGGTTTCAATTCTCTGTCCGCTGTATTTTCCATTCTCATCAAGTAAGCCGCCCCGGGCAAAGTGTTCACCCCATGGTTCAAGGTCTCCGGTAAATGATTGTGCATCTGCAAACATCCAGTTGATATTCTCCACTCTGCTCACATCCCAGCCTGATAAATCACTGCTAAAAACTTGAGTATCTGCAAACATCGCACCCATACTGATCACATTTCTCACATCCCAGATTGAGAGATCACTGCTAAATACTTTGCCACCGGTAAACATCTCACTCATATCGGTCACATTTCTCACATCCCAACCAGACAGGTCACTGGTAAATACATCTGTAGCATAAAACATACTTTCCATATCAGTGACCTTACTCACATCCCATGTTGATAAATCACTGGTAAACTGTTGCGCAAAATTAAACATCACACTCATATCAGTGACCTTACTCACATCCCATGTTGATAAATCACTGGTAAATACCTTGGCACCTGAAAACATATAGCTCATATCAGTGACCTTGCTCACATTCCAAGCTGATAAATCGCTGGTAAATTGTTGCGCAAGACTAAACAGCTGGTTCATATCTGTGACCTTACTCACATTCCAGGCAGAAAGATCACTGGTGAATTGTTCGGCAAAAAGAAACATCGCGGACATATCAGTTACATTACTCACATCCCAATTCGATATATCACCATTAAATGATTCAGCGTATGAAAACATCTCACTCATATCAGTCACATTGCTGGTATCCCATGCTGAAATATCGCCATTGAATGCTGAATATTTTTTGAATTGATCATAAAAGGAGCTTGAATTAAATAGATTTGACATATCAGTTATCTCACTGGTATCAATGTAATTATAATCTCCCTCATTACCCCACAGTGCTATTCCTTCATCAATGACCCGCTCCAGTTCATCCGTGTTTTCAGGACGTACCGTCAAATAAAACACTGTCTCGTGAATGAGAGCATTACTGTCGGTAGTATCCCGCACCAGCACCCGGTAGGCTCCCGGAGTACTTTCTTCAGTAACCGTGATCATCCCCCGCCGTCAATAACAGGTTGTGTAATTTCAGACAATACAGCTCCTTCTCCAAACACCGCGGGGCTAAGCGCCACCATGAGGTCGCTCGATCTAATAAACCCTTCTGCGGGGGCTACTTCTGCTGCCTCACCCGACTGTGCAGCAGAATAGGTAACGGGAGAAAACCCTCGGCTCTGGCAACTTATAATACAGGGAAACACAAGAAACAAAACAAAGATAATCCGCTGTATGCTGTACGATAGTTTCATACCACCATTCATATATACTCCTTTCATATCTCCATAATATATGAAAAATGGATCGCCCCGGGTTTTGGAAAGACTTTAAACTGCCGTAGGAGATGTTCCTTCTGCAGCGTATAATACATTTCTTCAAACTCGACTGGGGAGATATTCCCCAGCGCTTCATATAGCCGTTTGTTATTGAACCAACTCACCCATTCCAGTGTAGCATATTCAACAGGAACAATGTCCTGCCATGTCTTTCTCCGCTGAATGATCTCGGTCTTGAATTCACCGCGCGTCTATAAAATACTTGACTTTTCCATATTCTACTCGATAGTATACGACCATGTACATAGAGATTTCATACAGCATGCGGGGGTTAGCTATGCCTTCTGGCTAATTCCCGTCTACCCGATACTGTGTAATGATCTCTATGTACAAATGAGCTTACCCTCTTTGGGTAGGCGGTTACTTACTTACAAAGGAAGGTAATATATGTCTTTATTAAAAGATTTTCTGACAGCTTTAAAACCTAATGCTGATCCAGAATTAAAAAAGATTGTCGTTTTGTTGCTTGTATTAGCAGCATTTGTTTTTGTTGGGTGTAATAATCCAGAAACGGTTGGTACGGATACAAAAAATATAACTTGTGTTTCACAGACAACACCTGATTATTCGGGTGGTTCAATAGAAATTGAAATTTGTTTTGATGAAAATACACTTGAATACACTAAGTATTCTTGTACTAGTTCTATTATTGATTGTTACATTGATGAAAGAGGTAGAGCTTGTACACAATCTAAGGCGGATGCAAGTATTAAAAGTTGTATTGGATTTACAAAATCATAACATTACGGTAGCACTGAAGGCGGACGGGGGGTTCGATTGTTCGATTCCCCCAACCCCATCCCTGATTTTACTTGCCTGAAAGAAAGATTTATCGGGTTCTGATTTGGGATATTTGCATATAGTTTTCTCTCATACCCCCTATTGTCAGGAAGGCTTCACTCCCGTATAGTGAAGGTGTGCGCATGAAACCTCTTACAAAAATCATTACGACCATTTCGGATCAAAAATGCGATCCCGATTTCATCCGCTCGCTGTATGATGCGGGCATGACTGCGGTACGTCTGAATACCGCTCATCAGACCATTGAAGGCAGCCTGAAAGTTATTGAATCGGTCAGACAGGTTTCTGATCGTATTCCCATCATCCTCGATACAAAGGGGCCTGAAATACGGACGGCAAAAAATGCTGTTGAAATACCTGTGAAGAAGTCGCAGAAAATTATCGTTAAAGGCGGTTCCGACAAACTATCGACCCCCGAATGCGTCTACGTAAACTACCCTTATTTCGCTCAGAATCTCTCCCCGGGCGACCGCATACTTATTGACGATGGCGAACTGGAACTTGTGGTACAGGAAAAAGATGGAGATGCCCTTATCTGCATTGCCGGTAACGATGGTGAAATAAAATCGCGAAAGAGCGTAAATGTACCGAATGCGCGCATGAATCTTCCTGCCCTGAGTAGCCAAGATAAAGAATATCTTCAGCTTGCCATTGAACACAAAATCGATTTTATTGCCCATTCCTTTGTCCGAAATATAGATGATGTCGGCGAGATTCTTGATGTTCTCAGGGGGAGTACATGCCAGATCATCGCGAAAATTGAAAATCAGGAAGGTGTTGACAATATTGACAGCATTATCCGCAAGGTCTATGGAATCATGGTCGCGAGGGGAGATCTTGGAATTGAGATTGCCGCTGAGAAAATTCCCGCCATTCAGAAAATGATTATCCGAAAGTGCCGTGAAAAATGTACGCCGGTTATCACCGCCACACAGATGCTCCATTCAATGATTGATTATCCCCGCCCGACCAGAGCTGAGGTCAGCGATGTTGCAAACGCCGTGCACGATGGCACAGATTGTCTCATGCTCAGTGGAGAAACTGCCTACGGCAGTTATCCTGTGGAAGCTGTACAAACCATGGCAAAAATAGCGAAGGCAGCCGAAGAATCGACAATGCCTATGATTAACATTAATGTCGACCCGGCACATGAATCCATTCCCACATACCTCGCGCGGACTGCCGTTCTCGCTGAAACAGAAATACCCCTGAGCGCCATTGTCATTGACACCGCAACTGGCCGAACTGCCCGATACATTTCTGCCTTCCGCGGGAATTCTCCAATTTATGTTGAATGCTATTCACCCGAAGTTATGCGGCAGCTCGCCATTGTTTACGGAGCTACTGCGAGCCATATGCCGGTGCGTCACACAGGAGTAGAAACATTCATTACTACCAGCCTGAATCATCTCATGGACGATGGTCTGCTCAAGGTCGATGACACCGTGCTTATTCTTGCCGGTCATTTCGGCCCCTCCACAGGCGCCTCATTCATTGAAATTGCCACCGTGCAGAATATGATAAATCCCCCGGCTTAATGGAGCAGCCATGCCGAACAAAGCAAGCGCGCCGACCATATTATCATCGCCATCCTTACGGTTCCCTCAGATCAGGCGCATCGGGCTATGCCGCATTATCAGTAAAACTCAATACTCCCTGAGCACCCGCTGCTTCAACGAGCACCGGCTGCTTCAACGAGCACCCGCGTGTAACGCTTCTTTCCCGCCCGGAGTATAATGCCGTTCATGCCGCGTTCCCGCGGTGTAACGATGAATTCAATGTCTTCAATCTTCCTGTTGTTGAGCTGCGCCCCTCCCTGCTGAACCAGCCGCCTCGCTTCGGCCCGTGAAGAGCATAAACCGCTGCGGGCAAGGAGCTCAAGAAAGCCAATTCCGCTTTCAAGCTCTTCTGCGAAAATCCTCAGGGTCGGCATCGCATTGAGCTGCTCCTTACTCTGCGCGCCAGCCCCGGTACCCGCGCCCATCCCGCCGCCGAAGGCAGCCCGCGCAGAGGCAAGGACCGCGTCTGCCGTCTGCCGTCCATGTACAAGGGCGGTAACTTCATGGGCAAGAAGCTCCTTCAGCTCGTTTATGCTGTTCGCTCCGGTTGAGCCGGTTGGGCTGTTCTGGCCGGTTGGGCTGTTCGGGCCGGTCGAGCTGTTCGGGCCTTCATCGATCTGCGCTTCCATCTTCCGAATATCTTCGGCAGGCAGAAAAGTGAACAGCTTGAGAAAGCGGATGACATCATTATCATTGACATTCCTCCAGTACTGAAAAAATTCAAAGGGGGGGGTGATGTCGGCATCAAGAAACAGGGCACCCCTGGCCGTCTTGCCCATTTTTTTTCCGTCACTGGTCAGAATGAGGGGAAAGGTGAGCGCAAAGCTCATTTTTTCATGTCCCTCGACCCGCCGAATAAGATCGGCGCCGGCAACAATGTTTCCCCACTGATCATCGCCGCCAATCTGTAACTGGCAGCCCTCACGCCGGTACAATTCAAGAAAATCGTAGCTCTGCAGAAGTTGATAGTTAAATTCAATAAAACTCAGCCCCTGTTCCATTCGAAGGCGATAGGCTTCAAAGCCGAGCATGCGGTTTACCGAGAAATGCCTGCCGATATCACGCAGGAATTCAATGTAATTCAGATCGGCAAGCCAATCGGCATTATTAACAAATGCCGCCTGCGCGCCGCTGCGCTCCATAAAAGAATGAAGTTGTTTTCGTATTGACCCGATGTTTTCGTTTATCTTTTCAATATCCAGCAATGCGCGCATTTCTGTTTTGCCGCTCGGATCGCCGATGCGGGCTGTTCCTCCGCCGAGAAGGAGTATCGCCCTGTGCCCTGCCTGCGCGAGATGGGCTGCCGCAAACACGGGAACGCTATGTCCGACATGGAGGCTCGGGCCTGTCGGATCAATGCCGACATAGAAGGTGAGAGGTCCCTCATTCATGTGGCGGTCAAGGGCTTCAAGATCACTGCACTGCTGAATAAACCCCCTGTCGGCAAGGGTACGCAGAGCAGGGTTGGTAATTGCGCGGTTCACGATACTCTCCGGTACTCGTTTATGGCTGTCCTGATCCGTTTGGTCAGTTCTCCAATGGGCACACGCTCTTGCTCCATACTGTCGCGGTGTCGGAGGGTGATGGTATCGTTTTCCATTGTTTCATAGTCGACCGTCACACAGAAGGGTGTGCCGACCTCATCTTGGCGGCGGTAGCGGCGCCCAATTGCCCCCGATTGATCATAGAAGGTCGCGAAGCTGCTGCGGAGTCCTGTTTCAAGCTCCCGCGCTTTCTCGGCCAGACCATCCTTCTTAACGAGAGGAAAAACTGCCGCCGTTATTGGCGCAAGATCGGGGTGAAAGCGCAGAACCGTGCGCGAATCGCCCTCCGCGAGGCTTTCTTCTTCATAGGCATCGCAGAGCAGCATGAGCAGGGTTCGGGTAAGCCCTGCGCTGGTTTCAATAATAAAGGGCAAAAAACGTTCACGGGTTCCATCATCAAGCCAGGTCATATCCTTGCCTGAAAACTCGGCATGACGCTGCAGATCGTAGTTGGTACGGTTATGAATTCCCTCCAGTTCCTGCCAGCCGAAGGGAAATTCGTACTCAATGTCAAAGGCCGCCTTTGCGTAGTGCGCAAGCTCATTCGGGCCATGTTCCTTGTACCGGAGCTTGTTCCTGCGGATACCGATTTTATCATAATAGTTCATGCGTTCATTTTTCCAGTAGTCAAAAACCTCATCATCCTGAGAGGGGTGAATGAAGTACTGCATCTCCATCTGCTCAAACTCACAGGTGCGGAATATAAAATTCTTCGTCACAATTTCATTGCGGAAGGCCTTGCCGACCTGAGCAATGCCGAAGGGAATTTTAAGACGGGAAGACTGCAGCACATTACGGTAGTTCACATAGATACCCTGGGCCGTTTCAGGTCTGAGATAGACCGTGCTGCCCCCCTCATCGGTTGGACCCATAAGCGTTTTGAACATAAGATTAAACTGCCGGGGCTCAGTAAAGCTGCCGCGCCTGCCGCAGACCGGACAGGGAGCCGCTGTGTCAATATGATCCGCGCGGAAACGGCTCTTGCATTCCCGGCAATCTACCATGGGATCGTGAAAATTTTCCACATGCCCCGATGCCTCCCAGACCCGCGGATGCATGAGAATGGCTGCATCAATTCCCACAATATTATCGTGAAGGCGGGTCATCTCCCGCCACCAGTAAGCCTGAATGCGGTTCTTCAGTTCCACTCCCAGCGGCCCATAATCCCATGCAGAGGAAAGCCCCCCGTATATCTCCGAACTCTGAAACACAAAGCCCCGTCGCTTTGCCAGCGACACAATACTCTCAAGATTCATACTTCATGTCTCCTCTCATTGATTGGTGAGTTCCGATAATTGCATTGCCAAGCCATTTTTTGAAGGAATTCTTCAACCCCCCGCTTCGCTGATATCTAACGCGCTCATAATGACGGATTCCTTTGCAAAACTTCCAATATTCAGCCAGTCTGCGAAAGCTCCCGTAATTCCGCATCGCTCAGCCCGGTAACCTCCCGAACATCATCAGCTGAAAGCCCTATGGAAAACATTCCGCGGGCAGTTTCCCGAATGCCCTCCTGACGCCCTTCCGTACGCCCTTCCGTACGACCTTCTTCGCGACCGTATTCGCGAATCTCATCAAGCTTTGTGCCTCTCATGGGTTTTTCCTCCTTTCCCATTATGTAGCGTTCGAATTTTTTCTGGTTTATTTTAATACCAAATATATCAGATGCTATACGTGCAAACAAGCGCCGCAGCTCCGAAAGCTCATTTTTGAGCATATTGCGAATCGTTTCCCACATTTTACCGTTGAGCTCAGGGTCAACAAGCACCTTAGCCGACTGCTGATCAACATACATGACAGCCGCAGAAACTCCGCCTGCCCGCAACAACTCCTCCGTAGGTATTCCATGCACTACAATTGAATGGGAACGAAGCGATAACCCTGAGCCCTCTGAAGTCTCCTGCGCATCCATCTCCCTGAGAACATTCGGAACATTCCACTCATCCGTGCCATTATACAACACAATTGGAATAAAAACCGGCAATTCCCATGGGTTCAATGTTTTCATTTCTCCCGTTTTCCAAATATGCTGGCACAGAATATGTATGTAATTCAGAAACCTGCGGAGTATTGACCTGTCCACCGTTGACTGATGCTCAATGAGAACATAGACAAACCTGTTCGGATTCCGCAGGGTAATCCGATAAATAACATCGGGCCGTTTATCATCCCATTTCGAGCTGATGAGGTTGGTGTCCATCATCAGAATATCTTCGTCTTTGATGTTTTGCGCCCACATAAATTTGAGAATTCCACTCAAAATTTGACGCGCTACCGCTTTGTATGACAAAAGTTTCCGATAACATTTGTCGTAGGGGTTGTGAATGAAATCAGAACCGGAATCGGCCTTGGAATCGGCACCCGAGCCGGAATTGATCTTGGCATGAGAATCGCTATTGATTCGGAATCATTCATAGCATTCCTCCTCGTAGAAAATTTTGCAGAGCAAAATTTTCTTGTAGTGAGATCGCCATAGTTATGGCGCCCTTCTACTACATAAGACGTCTAAAATATCAATGAGGACTTAGTGATGTGAGAAATGCGGAGTAATGATAGATTACAATCACATTGGAACAATACTGGCATTTTTCCCCGCTTTGACGGGGGTTATTCATTGCGGTTTGTCGGCTGTTTATGCTTCGGTGCCTGATGTTACATTGCCGTCTTCATCAAAATAAATATATGAATAACCCGCATATGTCGTGCCGTTTATGGTTGTATCCTCGGCAAGTGTTCCTTCTCGTAAACTGAGCAAAGCCCCTCTGTTCAGATCTTTCTGGTTCTGAACATAAGGAATTTATTGCCAGCAGAGGATGTTCACCTGAGAAAACCTTGTCAATAAGTTTTACGCCATCGCCATCGGCACCAGACAATTCACGGATTCTTTGCGCAAGCCCTTTGGTGGCTTCAAATACAGCGTGAAAGTAATTATCCTGCATCAATTCCGCCTTACAATATTTATTGACTTCATAATGTATCGCGCGCCCTTTAAACTGCCCCAGAATATTTTGAACTCGCTTTTCTGCCTCTTCAAGTGTGGCTGCCGGTTTTACCCTGTAAAATTTTCCGTCCTTGCGGAACTCCAAGCCGACCATTACAAGAACGCCATTAAGTTCCGTTCGGTGTTTTTCAAACAGATCGCTTTTTCCGACAAATCGAGATGGTGCCAGAAAAAAACGAATAAAATCCACTATCTGATTCGGACTTTTTATGTCCCGCTCCAGCTCTTTGAGGCTCTGCTCCTTTTTGAACCGTGTTTGCAGAAATTCGGAATTTCCGAATTTCTGCATTACGCCCGCAATAGCGCCATGCTGAGTGGTTGTCCGGAATTTACGGATTACCACTTCTTCATATAATTCTTCCTCATTAAAAATATTGCGAATGTGCTCATTAATTGTTGATTTTGCTTTTCCAAATAACTCCCCTCTATTTTTTTCAGATCAATTATTTTCAGACAGCCCCTCTATTTTTTCAGATCGATTGATATGAGCAGACAGTATTTTGATGCCCCGATCCAACCGCAGCAGGACTGTCTTTCTTCCCAGCAAGCGAATGCAGTCAAGCAGAGGCGGACTGGCCTTACTGCCCGTGAGAGCCATGCGCACAGGAAGCATGACCCGACCGAGACCAACCTGCTGCCGCAGGGCAAGCTCCTCAAACCATGCATGAAAACCCTCATCATCTGCCCCATCCACCGGCAGAACCGCCCCGCCCGCCTCATCCGGCGCGGACAGGCTGAGCGCATCGCGCACTGCCTGAAGGGCGGCGCGGGCCTGGGCGGCATTCTTCATGTTCTGAAACAATTCAGCATTCGGAATGGTATCAATATAAAGAAATCCGAGGACAGCGGTAATATCATTCAGCGTTCTCATACGTTCCTTCGCAAGGGGCATGAGTTCGTGAAGGTTTTCTGCGCTTGGAAAATTGATGTCCGCTGCCGCCCCGGATTCCGCCGCACTGGCAGCCGCACTGTCCTGCGAGCGCCCTGAGCGCTCTTCTGTAAGACCCTCTTTGAAAATGGGAAGGCACAGTTCTGTTAAGCGATCATCACTGGTCTGTTTAATATAGTGGGCATTATACCACTGAAGTTTCCGATAATCAAAGACAGCGGGAGATTTGGCAATTTGACCCTTCACAAAGAAGTCTTCAAGTTCGTTTCGGGTAAAAAACTCCCGATTCGCGCAGGACCATCCGAGCATGCTCACATAGTTCATGAGAGCCTCCGGCAGATATCCCTCCCTCCGGAATTCAGCAACACTGCTTGCGCCATGACGCTTGGAGAGTTTTTTCCCGTCCTTCCCGAGAACCATGGGCAGGTGCAGAAAAACCGGCGCCCGCCACTCAAAGGCCTCATAAAGCAGGTGGTGCAGGGCAGCGGAGCTAAGCCACTCCTGGGCGCGGATTACATGACTTATCTCCATGAGATGATCATCAACTACTGAAGCAAGATGATATGTCGGCAAACCGTCACTTTTCAGAAGAACCGGATCAGGGCTCATGTCGCGGTGCGCGCGCCGCACAGTCCCGAGCACGGCATCTTCAATAAGCGTTTCCCCTTCCCGCGGCAGCGCAAAACGGATAACAGCGGGAAGTCCAGCATCTTCTTTTTCGCGGCAAAGCTCCGGCGGCAGGTTCCGGCAGCGGCCATCGTATCCCTGCGGAGCTCCCTTCCGTTTCTGCTCTTCCCGTAACTGTTCAAGCCGCTGCGGGCTGCAGAAACACGTATAGGCCAGGCCCCGCCGTATAAGTTCATGAGCATATTCACGGTACAATTCATGGCGCTCGCTCTGAATATAGGGGGCATATCTCCCGCCCTGCGCAGGTCCTTCATCGAAGCTCATACCCATCCATGAAAATGTCTCATAAATATCATCGAGAGCCCGAGGATCGAAACGATTTCTGTCAGTATCCTCTATACGGAGAATACAGCTTCCGCCATGGCTCCGCGCAAAAAAATAATTAAAGAGAGCCGTACGCAGGCTCCCGATATGCTGCAGCCCCGTGGGGCTGGGGGCATAACGAACACGGACAGTCATAATTTTTCCTCTCTATTGATGATAGTTACTGAAGAAATCGGCAATGTCGTGAATAACATTTGTGAGAACATTCTTTTCCGGCAGAAATACCAAACGAAAATGATCGGGATGAGGCCAGTTAAAACCCGTTCCCTGAACAAGAAGAACCTTCTTTTCAACAAGAATATCGAGAATCATCCTCGCATCGTCTGTAATGCCGAATTTCTTAACATTAACCTTCGGAAACAGGTACAGCGCCCCCTTGGGCTTCACACAGCTTACACCCGGAATTTGAGATATAAGTTCATGGGAGATTGTCCGCTGCTCCTCAAGCCGTCCGCCTTTGACAGTCAGATCATTAATACTCTGATAACCGCCGAGGCTCGCCTGAATCGCAAACTGCGCGGGTACATTCGCACAGAGACGCATTGAGGAAAGAATGTCCAGCCCCTCCTGATAATCGCGCGCAATTTTCAGATTTCCGCTCAGGAGCATCCATCCGCTTCTGAAACCCGCTGCCCGATAATTCTTGGAAAGGCCGCCAAAGGTTATACAGAATATATCCCGGCATATACTTCCAAGAGCAATGTGCTCGTGCCCGTCATAAATTGTCTTATCGTAAATCTCGTCTGCGAAAATGATGATCCGATGTTCCCGCGCAATTTTATAGATTCCCTCAAGTATTTCACGGGGATATACTGCTCCGGTCGGATTATTCGGATTGATAACCACAATGGCGCGGGTTTTGCCGGTAATTTTTGCGCGTATATCTTCAAGCGAAGGATTCCACTCCGCTTGTTCATCGCAGATATAGTGAACAGCCCGTCCTCCCGAGAGATTTACCGATGCAGTCCACAGGGGATAATCGGGAGCGGGAATGAGCACTTCATCGCCATTGTTAATAAGCCCCTGCATGCTCATAACAATGAGTTCGCTCACCCCGTTACCAAGATAAATATTTTCCGTATCGGCATCCGGTACGCCGCGGGTTTGGTAATACTGCATAATTGCCTTGCGCGCCGAGAAAAGCCCCCTACTCTCACAATAGCCCTGGGCATTGCGAAGGTTTACAATAACATCGTGAATCAGCTCATCCGGCGCATCAAATCCGAAGGGGGCCGGGTTTCCGGTATTCAGATGGATAATTTTCGTACCCTCGTCTTCCAGACGCTTTGCTTCCTTGAGAATCGGGCCTCGTATGTCATACAGCACTTCAGCAAGCTTGTCGCTTTTCAGATAGTTCTGTTCAGCCCTCATCTGTTCTGCAGGGGCTGGATTTTTTTCATTCATTATGCGTCTCCAATGTCCGTATTTTTCTCCATTTCCTTCGGGTCTCCCGAAACTATGGGGGGAGAAATTTTATATTTCTTCATACACCATTCACCCGCCTGTTCAATAAAATCGGAAAATAACAGGATATGAAACTGATTTTTCCTCATTTCTATCTTCTTTGACCAGGAAGACGGGGAATATTTATTTCTGATCTGTGTAAGAAATTTTTTACACATTTCATCAGAAACATCAAACTCGACAAACTCAATGAGCAGATAAAGGGAAAGAAGCCGAAGCATTTCATCCCGCGCATTCATGGCAATTATCAGCAGCCGCTTGCCGGCAATTTCCATTTCTCCTGTACGGAAATTGGCAAAGGCCACCATCCAGTCGGCCCAGCCGGTAGCAGTAATTTCACGATCTTTCAGAATATCTTGAAAAAAATTAATTAATCCTTCATAATCTTTTCTCACAATGTACGCGGCGCCAAAAGAATGTATTGTTCTTTTGAACAAAGCCGGATGTCTGGTCTTTATCAGTGTACCGATATCACATATGGTGTCGAATTTACCCTGGATAACATAGGTGTTAAGGAGTATCAGAAATTTTGGGCGATCAATTCTCTTTTTTTCGGAAATTCGTTTATCAAGATAGGCTTGTAAACCCGTCCAGTCTTTTTTTTCAAGATATGCGAAGAATTTCCAGTTATATATAAAGTAGGTATCCAGTATGAGTAAAATAGCGAGGAAGAGTACCGGGCTCAGCCACGAACGTTCCCAGACCGCGAACATGTATTCCATTCCAAGCATAAATGCCGGCAGGAATGAGGCAAATAAAAAGGCAGCGATGATAATTATGTTAAAAATTATAAATGCTAATCGATATCTCATGTCATCACCCATTTCTTTATGTACTAAAAAGTTTCATCGAGAAAATTTTGCATTGATAAAGTTTTGCTACTGGAAATTGCGCAAGCAATTTCCAGTAGCAAAACTTTGATCTATGATAATGAACTTACGATAATTGTTCTACAGGAACGTACAAAGTTTCATGGAGGTATATGAAAGATTATTTACTAAATTCACTTAAAACAGGTAATTACTTTTCCAGAGAAGTTTTTCTCGATGAAAACTATATTATTCTTTCTCAGGAGACCCCGTTTGATGAGCAGTTAAAAAACAGGCTGCTCCGCTGGGACTATGCTCAGATACATTCTGAAGGTACTCCGGTAGAAGGTCCATCCGTGAAAATTGATGATCCTGTCCCAGAGACCATCAACCTTAATTCACAATTAAAGGAACAGGAGCATCTGAAAAATGCTTCCCTGCGGTTCAATGAAATGCTGCAATTTACCGATAATCTTTTCAATACTTTTTCCAAGGATGGGAAAATTCCCCTGAAGGATTTAACTGAGAAAATAAAAACCTTTGCAGATAGTATCAGAAATCTCCGTCAGTTTATCCTTCGCTATGATGAGTTTGAAGCATCTTCAAACATGACCGCAGTACAATCGGTAAAAACAAGCATTGTGAGCATTATTCTCGGGCAGGAATTACATTTTCCACCTCACCGCCTTATTGAGCTTGGCATCAGCAGTCTACTTCACAACATCGGGATGCTTAAACTCCCCTCGGAATTATATATGTCAGATAAAATACTGAGTGAGCAGGAGAGAAAGGTGATATCGACACATCCCATACTCGCTTTCAAGACGCTGAAGGCTCAGCAATACCCCATGAATGTCTGTCTGGCAGTATTGGAAAGTCATGAAAATATGGACGGCAGCGGTTATCCGCAACACATCAATGGCGCACACATAAATCAATACAGTAAAATTATCGCTATCTGTTCCTCCTACGCGGCCATGACATCGAAACGCCCATTCAGAATTTCAATGAATGCCTATCAGGCAATGCTGGAGCTCTTGAAAATGCGGGATATCCGCTACGATTCACATATGCTCAATGTTCTGGTCAAGTCCCTTTCGCTGTATCCAATTGGAACCTTTGTTCAAATAAAAAACGGCGCACAGGGAATGGTCGTAAATACTCAGGCGGACAAGCCTCGGGCGCCCATTATCAGGCTGCTCAGAGAATCAACAGGTGAAATATACCGAAAAAGTTCAACGGTCAGTACGGATAAGCCGGAATATCAGATAACATCTGTCCTCCCTCCAGACAAAACTACTGCCCTGAAAGCCGCATTAAAACACTAGAGGGCTGTGTCACAAACAGATGGAAGGGCGTTCCGCGTTTTCAGAGATTCTCAGGGCTGCCAATGTTACTCTGGGAAATAATTACCCCAAGGCAATTGTCAACCTTGCCGATTCACGCAGGAAGGCGCTTGACGCCTACTCCGGTACGAGAAGCAGGCTTAATTGAGGCACAAATGTAACGAGGAGAACAATGCCGAGGAGCAGGAAAAGAAAGGGCACAATGCTCTTATAGACCTGTGAAAGCGGTTTCTTAAAGCGATAGGAGCTGAAGAAAAGGTTAAGCCCCACGGGGGGAGTCATAAAACCAAGTTCAAGATTTATCAGAAAAATCATACCGAGATGAAGAGGATGAATACCAAAGACCTCACCCAGAGGGAGCATGAGAGGTACAACAACAAATATGGCCGAATAAATATCCATCAGCATGCCGGTCAGGATCAAGGCCAAATTCAGGAGAATGAGAAAGAGGAACCGGGAACTTATTGAATTCTGCACAAAGGCCGCAAAATTCTGAGGAACCTGAGCATCAATAATATAGGCAGAGAGCCCCTTTGCCAGCATGAGAATAATGAAGATGCCTCCAATAATTTTCATACTTTTACTGAATACCATTTTCAATTCCCGGGCAGTAATTTCCCTTTTAACTATGCACTCAACAAACAAGGTATAAAGCATTGCCGCTGCGCTCGTCTCAAGGAGGGTGGCAATACCTGAGAAATAAAGAAAAATAGTAATAACCGGAATGAGCAATTCCCAGACAGCCTCCCCGATAGCCTTTCCGGCTTTTTTTGCATCAAAGCGGTTTACCGTACTGTGTGAGCGCATGGACATACCAATACCGAAAATACTCCATACAACAATAAGAATAATTCCGGGTATAACTCCTGCAAGAAATACATGATGAATGTTAATCTGCGCGACCGAACCGTAAAGAATAATGGCCAGACTTGGCGGAAAGAGAAGCCCAATACTTCCTGAGCTGGTAATGAGTCCAACCGAAAAGTTTTCTGTGTATCTTCCTGTACCGTTGAGCAAGCCAAAGAGGAGCCCCCCCAGCGCAAGAATGGTAACACCGCTTGCGCCGGTAAAGGTAGTGAATACACAGGAGACCAACACCATGGCAATAACTATACCGCCGGGAAACCAGCCGAAAAGCGCAACAAATACCTCTACGAGACGTTTACTGGCCCTGCTTTCCGAAAGAAGAAAACCAGTAAGCGTAAAAAGAGCAATAGCCGGAATGGCCGTACTGTCGAGTACCGTATAGCCTTCTAACATAATACTTGCCGCCCCTGATCCATCTCTGAGGAAGAACAAGAGACCAATTCCTCCAAGACAGAGATACAAGGGGAGCCCTGCGGGAATAAGTATGAGGAGAAGGACAATAAAAACGGGAATAACAGCAGGTACAATATCGTACCAGAAGTTTTCAATCGCAAATACAATATCTGGAATAGCGGGCGATATTGTGTACAATATATTCAGAATAGACGGAAGGCTGAAAAAGCCCGCCAATAAAATGACCGGGACATGAAAGCGCCATTTACCGTTTTGTCCGGTACGTTTCAACCAGTAAAAACCGATGACAGTGAAGCCGAAGGGAATGAAAAATACAAATATCTGTACCGGCAGACCCAGAAAACGATCCTCGGTAGTAAAAGCAACGAAGAGCATTTCAAGACTTCCAATAATGAACTGAGTCAGGAAGAATGTGCCGGCAAGATCGCGGACAATCCGAAGCCCTCTGAAGAAGGGGGTATCGCGATTATTAAAGCCAAGATCAACGGAAAGATGCTCATTTTGCGCCTCTGTCTGTATTCCCGAGAGTCCTGCAAGCATAACGGTCAGATAAATTACAAGATCACTGGTCAGCGGAATTTCTGCTCCGCCGAAAAATCTGAAAACAGCAGACAGTACGGGAATAGAAGCAAGTAATATGTAGGCAAGTATACCTGCCCCCGTTAGAACATTTTCAAACGTCAGTCTCCGCAAAATTTCAGAATACTTCTTCATTCGTTATTGCGCCGCCTACCTTCTGAATTCTTCCAGAGCCGCCAGAATTTTTGCCATGCTTGGATCAGAAAAGTATCGGTCATCCAGATCCTTGCGGGCCTCCGCAAAAAGATCATACCAATCCTCAAGATCAGAGCCACGGGGCTCATTTACGCTCAGTCCATAGGTCTGCATAAGCTCAATACCCTCCTGTTCAAGTGTATTCAGCTGATCCTCCATTTCTTTGCCGATTCTCTGCGCAATTGCCCTTAATTCTTCATGGTACTGCTCCGGGATTCGGTTCCAACTACGGGAGTCCATAACAACTGCGCCAAAAAACGGGGCAATTTGCAGGTCAAGCATATTATTGGCAACGGAAAACCATTGAAATCCGGCAACCGCAAGCGGCGCATATACAATAGCATTAAGGAGACCGGAATTCAGTCCTGTGAGGATTTCTGTCGCGTCAAGCGAAATTGTCTGCATTCCCAGATTCCGCAAAATAGTATTGAAACCATCATCAAAGTTTGCCGTTGAAATTTTCATACCCCTGAGATCATCAGGGCTCTGGATCTGATCTGTGGTGAAGAATTTCAGCCAACCGGAATTGGACCATGTGAGAATTTCATAGCCGGCATTCTGGAACAATGTATTGAGTTCATCTTCAAATTCCTCAAGAATGAAATCGAGTTCTTCGCCTGTTTGTATGATACCGGGAATAACCAGCCCCCACATAGGAGGAACCATGGTATTCAGTCCGATCGGGCTGGAAGTCGTTCCATGAATCTGTCCGAGACGCATTTTCCGGATAACATCTACTTCATTTCCGACAACACCGCCATGAAAAATTTTCAGGCGAACACGTCCGTTTGTGGCCTTTGCCCACTCGGAAGCCATCTGATTCAATCCCTGTCCCCAGGGAGTCGCTTCAGGCGCCAGCGAGGCAATTTTAAGAGTCTGTGCCCCAACAGACATGCCGAGTAATATCCATGCGCACAGTATTAGTATTTTCTGTGTCATCTTATACATATTTTTCTCCTATAATTGATATTCGGATGCTCAGCGGTTAAAAAATGAAAAAATCTTCCATGTGATTAAGATACCATTGAGCTCTATTCTGATGAATTGTATTAATAAGGCGGTTCTGCGGATAGGCCTGCGTATCTATGGAAAGAGCGGTTTCCATAAGCTCTACAAACCGGTCAAGATCCTGTTCAACATAGGCAACGGAAAGCGCCAGCGCAACATAGGGACCTGCCGAACTTCCTTTTTGGATATTCACCGCTCGTTCAAAGGCAATTTCTGCCTTATCCCTGCCGCCTCCCATGGTTTCAGGGAGGGCGGGATACACACTTATGTAGAGTTCTTCAATACTGCCATTGTTAAAAGTGGGGTCAAGTTCATATGCCCTGTTCAGAACACGAATAACAGCCGGCAGCCGCAGAAGAATGTCAAAGTCAAGACTATCTATGGTAACAGGAGCAAACCATCCGGATGCAAGCCAATAAAGAAGGGGCACATCTTCCACAGTAAACAATTCAATATAGCTATCCAAGCCATCATCTTCAAGAAGAGCACGGCTGAACCCGGGATAACGCAGATCCATAACGGAGGTGAGCATATCCCGCCCCCGTAAATACAGCTTTTTTGCCCGCGCTAAATCGTTGACCTGTTCTTCAAACTTATCTTCTTCATACATGAGTGCCGGTATCTGGATAAATGCATTCGCATACATAATATAGAGACTTCCGGTTGTTACAAGAAGATTTTCATGTTCTGGATTCAATGATAAAAGAGTTTCATAGAGCTTGATGGCAAAAGGAAGGGCATCTGCCACAAGCTGGGGATCATCATCGGCCATAAACACCTCAGCGCTACTGCCATCTCCATTACCGGCAAGAACATCTGCCAGTTGATCGACAACAAGCTCCTGGATGGAACATGCCGAAAAGAAAATGACCAAAATAATACACGGAATGATGCGCTTCATATGTTTCTCTCCTCAGGGATATTTTACCTTGCCTTTTACTATAATGCCAATTACCACGATTTGCAAGTATTATTGACTAATTCTTCGCTAATCATCTATAATACTACAACATTATGAAAATACTTGTAACTGGCATATCCGGATTTATCGGTTCTCATGTGGCGGCAGCGCTTGCGGCTCTCGGACATAATGTTACCGGAGTATACCGGCGCAATCCTCCGCGAGGAGTACCTGAATATGAACATGGTTTCATGAACTTCCCCGTAAAAAAGGGGACAGTAACACCGCTACAGGCCGATATCAGTGACGGAAAGACAGTGGAAAAGCTCACACGCGGTATGGATGGCGTCATACACATAGCGGGCCGCGCCTCGGACTGGGGAACGCGGGAACAATTTAATCAGGCAAATTTCATGCCGATCCGGCATTTTATCGATGCCTTTCAGAACAATACTCCTCGTTTCTTCATTCACACCTCAACCATTTCTGTGTACGGTTTCGGCGCGCACAGGCACACTACCGAAGAAGGTCCTTATTACCGCATTACCCATCCCTATCAAACCAGTAAACTGGCAAGTGAAAAACTTCTGTTTACCTATGCTGCCGAAAATTCATCTCCGGCCCTTGCTATTATCCGGCCGGCAAATGTTTACGGTCCCGGAGACACAACACTGATGTATCCAATACTCAATGCTGTCAATACAGGAAAAATGGGCTTGGTAAACAAAGGAAGATATCTGACCTCTCCGATCTTCATTGATGATCTGGTTTCCGCATATATTGCCCTTATGAATACACTCACCGACTCTCCCCAGCAGGTACATGGGCGGACATACAATATAACCTCTGGCGAAATCATTACATGGGAGGAAAAAATAGCACTGTGCGCGGCAACCCTCAAATGTCCAATACCAAAACTCACAGCGCCGCGATTGCCAGCTCTCATCGCAGCCTACGGGGTAACAGGAGTGTATCATCTCATCCGCTCAAAAACACCGCCTGATCTGACAGTTTACCGAGTTAAGCATGTGAGTTTCGACTATCATTTTTCCATTAACCGGGCAATACACGATTTACAGTGGAAACCGGAAACCTTTTTCCGTGAGGGCATTATCCCGACAGTTAAGGCATGGAGGGAATATATGAGTGATCGCTATGAAAAGAAATAAACCCCTGAGTCTTTATCTTATTCTCGCGCTTCTTTCTCTTCCGGTGATCTGGATTCCTGCCATTCAGCAGTTTAATATACAGGAAGTTTCCATTCTTACCCTACGGACATGGTTTATTGTCAACCTTCTTGCCAGTATTGGTATCATACTCCTGTTTTGCATCCTCTTTATTCTCACAAAGTACCGGAACCGATAAAGTAGCGCTGCTCAGGCATTAATCAAGCATATCAATTTTATCCAGATAATCATCTTCATTCAGATAATCATCCCCCTCCCAGCCTGCTTCAGCGCATATTCCGGGAATATATGGATCGGAAAACCGATACATATAGGAAATTATTTTCGCAGAAGTGACATAATCGGCGGAACAAAGTGCATGAATATAAACATGAAACATAAATATCAGCAGATCTTCTATATAGTAGTTACATGTTTTGATAATATCCCGTTCGGGTTCGGGTAATGTGATCTCACCAAATTTGATAGCCCAATGCGAAGCCTCACTTACCTCGTCCCCCGGGGGGAGATTTTGATCTGGAAAAGTATTTTTGTACATTGAATACTCCTTTTTTATAGTGTCTCTATAATCTATAAACGGAGAAAATGACTACGTTACTTTATTGAATGAGAAAATATTTAAAAAAATGTAAAAAATTCCATTAGGAACTTTTACATTGATAAAATTTTGCCTCAGGAAAAAGTTTCCATTATATTTTACCGGTGAATTATACGGATACATGTATTCTGCTTGTTGAAGATGATAAGGCAATTGCTGAATCGCTTATATCGGGGCTCAAATTTGAACAATATACCTGCTTTCATTGTTCTGAGGCTCAGACGGCTCTGGAAACAGTATTTTTCTTTTTGGAGATATTCAGATCGACAGAATGAGAAACAGATGAGGTATATATTTACTGAAAGATTACCTAAGTTGAAGAAGGTTCGCCTGCCGATAATGCTGGTCTTCAGGCACATGATTTCATTCTTGCCGTTGGCGATCAGCAGATAATTCATCACTCTGAAACAGAAGCCCTCAGGGAACTTGCCGAAGAAATTTTTTCATATATGACGAACAAAGAGCGGCAGGCAGCGGTTTTATTGTTTCATCGTTTATTGCCCTCATGGCTTCCATACTCACCGGAATATTCCTGGGAAAAAATTACCAGACCGATTATCAACCTGAAAGAAGCTGCTCTGAGCATGGCTGAAGGGAATTATCAGGTTCGGGCCGAGTGCGAAAGCCGTGATGAAACTGCCGATCTTGCGGAATCTTTTAACATTCTCGGAAAAAGACTGGAAAAGCGCATACAGGAACTGCAGGAAGAACGGGATTCTCTTCGCAATTTTCTGGCAGATGCCAGCCATGAACTGCCCCTAACAGAAACCGCAACCGCCGCCGCTGAGCTTATTCAGGGTAACAGAACGCTTTTACATTCCGCTCAAGAGCTAATCCGTGTAACCTGTATCATTTCCGCGGCAGTCAAACTGATAATAGATGTTTTGCTGTTACGGACAATGGTAAGTGTACCCGCCATTTCATCTCTATCAATAAGCGTGAGTATCTTGCCCGGCATGAGATCTTTTTCACTCAGAAATTCGAGAAACTGCTTTTTCTCATGCCGTACTCTGGTAATACTCAGTTCGCAGGGAGGACGAATCTCTGAAAGAGGTACTCCTTCCTGTACCGGCATAACTCCATTTGCGCCAGGAATTGGATCACCGTGGGGATCTGTATCGGGGTAATTGAGAAGCTTGTCAATTCTATTGAGAAGACGCTGACTTATGGCATGTTCCAGAATCTCGGCTTCATCGTGGACATATTTCCAATCCAGACCGATAATCTCTACCAAAAGCAACTCAATGAGCCGATGCCGGCGGAGTATCTCAAGCGCTTCTTTCTGCCCCCTGGGACTGAGACAGACGCCCGACCTCTGAAAATACTTTACCAGACCTGCTTCCTGTAAATGTTTCATCATCGTTGTTACGGTACCCGGGGTCACTCCCATGCTTTTCGCAAGCCAACCGAGGCTCACCAACCCATCTTTCATACCAGAGGACTCTGAGGCAACGTATATGTGTTTCAAATAATCTTCCGTCGTGCTACTCATAATCTCTGAGATTATCGAATTTTTCTTGACAAGTCAATTATTTTGATATATATATTAGTATAGTTTGATTAGTCAAAGTATGATTGGAGGCTGATTATGAAATTTCATAGACAGATTTTACCGGGTTTTCGCAGGATATTTTCCCTATTCTGCATACTCTGCATATTCGTAATGATAGCCGGATGTAAAAAACATGAATATACGACAACGGATGACGATATACTGCGGATAGTTGCCACAAGCACTCAGGCCGGCGACCTTGTAGACATACTTCTTGAAGGCAGTGAAAACATTGTTCTCTCCACACTCATGAATTCCGGCGTTGACCCGCATCTGTATCAACCGACTCAGGGAGACATTACCGCCCTGAACGCGGCCGATCTCATCGTGTATAACGGTCTTCATCTCGAAGGCCAGTTCGATGCAGTTTTTGAAGCTCTGGCGGAGCAGGATATAAGCATTTATCCTCTTGCGGCGGTAGTAGAAAGCGCAGGCTTTATTATTAAAACAGCAGACGGATTTGCGGATCCGCATTTCTGGTTTGATCCCCGTAACTGGGCGCTTACCGGCAAAGCTCTTGCCGAAATTCTGAGCGGGCTCGCCCCATCGCAGGGCGATATTTTCAGGACAAATGCTGAAAATTACCGCAAACAACTGGATATGCTCTACAACTGGTCAACTATGGCAATGAACTCAGTTCCCGCCGAACAGCGTTATCTTGTGAGCAGCCATGATGCCTTTCAATACTTTGGAGATGCCTTCGGCTGGAACATAGCCGCCATTCAGGGCTTCAGTACGGCCGACGCAGCAGGCGTTGGAGACATACAGGCAATTGTCGATCTCATTCTGGAACAGAATGTTCCCGTCATTTTTGTTGAATCGAGTATTCCTCCGAATACCATTGAGGCAGTAACAGAAGCGGTATCGGCTCTGGGCGGAAACACTACTCAGGGTATCAGAACACTCTACTCAGATGCCATGGGCAACACCGACAGTTTCAGCGGAACCTACATCGGCATGCTGGCCCATAATGTCTATACAATTTTACAATCGTACCAGAATGCCGGGGTGGAATGTACCATTCCTTCATGGCCGAAAGACCTCCTTCCCCTGCCGCCGGATTCCCTGCTGTCGGCTGCGCTACCGCAGTCGCTGTCGCTGGCGCAGTCGCAGGCGCTGCCGGGAGAATAATAATGGAAGAAACAGCGCATAAGTCTCCCATTCTGCTTTCCATTCAGGATTTAACAGTGGCCTACGACAGCAAGCCGGTACTCTGGGATTTGGACATGGAAGTTCCCCAGGGAGTTCTTATGGGCATTGTTGGTCCCAATGGCGCCGGAAAGAGTACGCTTATTAAGGCTTCACTTGATCTCCTGCCCCGCGCTGCCGGATCGGTTCGCTTTTTTGGTCGGGAATACCGGAAGGTGCGCGAACGGATCGCGTATGTTCCTCAGCGGGGGAGTGTCGACTGGGATTTTCCGACAACCGTTTTGGATCTTGTTATCATGGGTCTATATGGAAAAATCGGCTGGTTCCTCCCCCCCAACCGATCACAAAAGAAGCTCGCGCTCCATGCCCTCGAACAGGTCGGGATGCAGGACTTTGCGCATCGGCAAATATCGAGGCTTTCAGGAGGACAGCAGCAGCGCGCATTTCTTGCCCGCGCCCTCGTTCAGGATGCCGATATATATTTTATGGATGAGCCCTTTGCTGCAGTCGATGCCCTCACGGAAAAAGCTATTCTGACAATTCTTCAGGATTTACGCTCGCGGAAGAAAACGGTTATTGTCGTTCATCATGACCTTCAGACAGTGGCAGATTTTTTCGACTGGGTTGCTCTTCTGAACGTTACCCTTTTCGCAGTCGGACCCATTTCTCAGGTATTTACCGATGAACTTATTGAATCTACCTACGGCGGCCCGGTCAGATATTTCCGGAAACCGACAGCATGATCCCCTACACCCTCGGTACCGTAATACTTGGCGGATCCCTGCTTGGAGCCCTGAGCGGCATTATCGGGAGCTTTGCTGTTCTTCGTAAAGAAAGCCTCATGGGCGATGTTCTCAGTCATGCTGCCCTGCCGGGAGTAGGCATATCCTTCCTCATTGCCGGCAGAAACCTGGAATTTCTTCTCATCGGAGCCGGTTTGGCAAGTATGCTCGGTGTCGGATTCATTATGCTTATACAAAAAACGTCCCGAATTAAGAGTGACGGCGCCATGGGCATTGTTCTCTCGGGATGGTTTGCCTGCGGCATTGGAATTCTTACCTATATTCAGCAGCGGCAGGATTCGAGCCAAGCCGGGCTGAACAGCTTCATTTTCGGACAGGCTGCGGCCATTCTTCGGAAAGATGTGCATCTACTCACATATGTGAGCATCATCATCATCGGAATTCTCATTGTGAACTGGAAAGAATTCAAGCTCATTACATTTGATCCCGAATTTGCGCGGACAATCGGCCTGCGGGTAAACCTCTTCACTGCCCTCCTTATGACTCTGACAGTAGTAACAATTGTCATGGGTTTACAATTAGCGGGGGTTATCCTCATGGCAGGGCTCCTCATTGCCCCGGGGGTAGCGGCGCGGCAGTGGACGGATCGGCTTGAAGTACTGGTCATACTTGCAGGTCTTTTCGGCAGCATTTCAGGCGCGCTCGGGGCAATAATCAGTTCCCTCAATGTAGACATTCCCACAGGGCCGATGATTATTGTTGTTGTTTCGGTTTTTGTCCTCATATCAATACTCTTTGCCCCGCAGCGGGGAATCATCCGGGTAAAGCTAAAACAGCATAAGGACGCTCATCAACTGCCCGCTCATCAACTGCCCGCTCATCAACTGCCCGAGAATGAGAATGATTGAAAACCTCCTGATACGTTTTTTGCTGATATTTTTTGAATCGGATGCCCTGAATACCTTCTTCCGCAACCCTCAAAATACCGGCATTTTCATCGGCGCCCTCATTGCCGTTGCCGCAGGCCTGCTGGGGTGTTTTCTCCTCCTGAGGGGCATGGCGCTTACCTCAGACGCTATCAGCCACACCGTATTACTGGGAATTGTTCTTGTATTTCTGCTCATACAAGCCTTCGGCAGTGAGATTAACCTTACCTCTCCCCTGCTCCTTATTGGGGCGGCAGCGGCAGGTCTTGCAACCGTGTTCCTCACCGAAGTTCTGCAGCGTACCAAACTCCTTAAGCAGGATGCTGCCCTCGGACTGATTTTCCCCCTTTTATTCGCCATTGCCATAATTCTTGTTTCACGGTATTCAGATGATGTTCACCTCGATAACGATTCAGTGATGGTTGGAGAAATCGGTATTGCCTGGGCATATACAAACAGCCATAGTATCGGCAATTACGAAACAATTACCATTACCCCCGATGACCCCCGGGCAGAATTTATACGCAGCTGTATAAACTGCGGGGAAGAGAATGTCAGTCCGCGAAGCATTGATGCCCGCTTTGAGGAAGTCTGCGGCAACTGCCGTGAGTATAGCCCGATACAGGCCTATAAGGCTGGGTTTACCGATGAGGAACCGGTCATTGTATTCTGGCCGCGTTTGCTGACAGTTATGCTCATTTTCTGCCTTATTACCCTGATCTTTGTTGCGCTCTTTTTCAAAGAACTTAAAATCAGTACCTTCGATCCATCGCTTGCGCACTCGCTCGGATTCAAACCGACGCTGCTCCTTTATCTGCTCATGGGGCTGGTAAGCCTCGTTGCTGTGGGAGCCTTTAACGCGGTAGGGTCTATTCTTGTCATTGCCTTCTTCATCATTCCTCCGGCCACCGCCCTGCTCCTCAGCAACCGTTTGAATACCATGCTCATTATCAGCGCGCTGACAGGCTGTCTGGCAACATTCTTCGGTTATCAGCTCTCAAAGGGATATGTTTTCGGCATCAACCTGAACAATGCTGTAAAGGGAACCTGGGACACCTCAATTTCGGCATCCATAGGTATAAGTATGCTCCTGTTTTTCTGTCTGACCCTGCTTATTTCTCCCCGTCATGGCATTGTTGCCGTCTTCATTCGACAATTACAGCAGAAACGTTCCTTCGATGAGCAGACCCTCATGGGTCACATTCATAATCACAGCGGAACAGACCGGGAACACATTGAACTCAGGCAGGCAACCCTCAACGAACATCTCCAATGGGAAGAAAAGCGCATCAGCTCTGTTCTCAAACGCCTGCTGGCACATTCACAGGTCTACGGCAGCGATGACGGGCTCATTCTCCTCACAAAAAAGGGGCGGCAGAGGGTGGAAAAATTCCATAGCGAAATCGGGCTGGGGAAATAGATGATGCTTACTGAAAGTTCTGCAAAACTTTGTTATATTATTATATATGAGAGGTGCGACATGAAATTATCTGAAAATATGCATATGGCATTGAATGAGCAAGTTGCCCGGGAATTCACTGCTCATTTTCTGTATAGGGCGATAGCCTTTGATCTCTATGAAAAGGGTTACCAAGGATTTTCGGCATGGATGGAAAATCATGCGCGGGAAGAATACGGCCATGCGGAAAAAATAATTACCTATCTGAAAGATAAAACTGTTCCGGTTTTTCTGAAAGATATTTCACTCACAGACAAAAAATGGGGCAACCCGAAGTCCGCCATCGAAGCAGCCCTTGCACATGAAGAATGGCTCACTGAGAAAATCCACATACTTCACGATCTGGCATCGGAGGAAAACGATAAGACAAGCATTCTCCTGCTCGATTGGTTTGTGGAAGAACAACAGGAAGAAGAGAAGATCGTTAATGACCTGCTCACGCGCATCAATTTATGCGATTCCTCACCTGTTGGTCTCATGCTTATTGACGCTGAATTGAATTCCGGCGCACCGAGTACGGCGGTTTCCACACAGACTGAGTAGTCTGTAAGAAACTATTCTATACCTTGAGAGAATCAAGAATATAACAAAGTTTTGCCTGTGGCAAAACTTTCTATACCTTGAGAGAATCAAGAATATAACAAAGTTTTGCCTGTGGCAAAACTTTCTATACCTTGAGAGAATCAAGAATATGGATGAGAGAATCCTCATTTGAAAATTGTGCAGAGCACAATTTTCTGTGATGAGAGAATCCTTATTTGAAAATTGTGCAGAGCACAATTTTTTGTGATGAGAGAATCCTCATGAGAAAATTGCGCAGAACACAATTTTCTGCGATGAGGAACCCTCATTGGAAAATTGCGCAGAACACAATTTTCAGCAGCAAAGCTTTCGGCAACGCTATTTTAACGGAAGAATGCGATACACACCTGTTCCGCAAATTGCGCAGGTTCCCTTCATTGCCGGTCTGCCGTTTTTCATTGTTACTTTGACACCATCTTTGATATCAACCTTTGCCTTACATTTAACACAATATGCTTGTTCAGCCATTGAATCACCTCATATATCTTATATTTACATGTAGTATAGCATGCTTTCAAGTATTAGGCAAAGAAATATATCCGAAAGTTGAAAAATAAACCTTTGACCTGACCCCGGCACGGGGCGCGCTGAAGTAATGCGCTGCTACGCTTCGCCGTTTTTCTGAAATGTTCGAATTTCATCCCCGCTGAGTTTGGTGTACTTACGAATACGGTCTATCGACAGACCATCCTTAAGCATATTGCGTACATGCTCACGCTGGAGCTGAGCTTGCCCTTGCGCACGCCCCTGCTCAAGTCCCTGCTCAAGCCCCTGCTCAAGCCCCTGCGCAATCCCGTGCTCAACACCTGCCCGCCATGGCTTATCTAAAAGATCTACCAACATACGTTTTACCTCCTCAGGATTTTACTGCCGGCTGCATGGCGAGCAGCGCGGAGCGCGACCAGCAAATAGTTTTTTTGTTTCATCCCTCGTTATCTTACCATCAAATCTCTTTATTATCCATTCACTGAAACTTTTGCCTTGGAAAATTGCGCACGCGCAATTTTCCAAGGCAAAACTTTGTCATATAATACATCGCTATTTTCGGGAATCTTATTCTGTATCATATTGTTGAGGATGACGATTGTTTCTTCTGTGTATTCTTCTATTGTTCCAAGATTCTCAATATACATTATCGCTGAAATGACTCCGCCGGTGGCGATGAGTTCATCGTTAGTGAAAGTATCAATGTTGATCTGAAAATAGGGGGATATACAAATGCCTAAGTAAAGATATGATGAAAAATCTATTTTGCGGGGGTCAGAATTGATCATTGGCGCTCCAGAGCAGGTGTATATGACAAGGGTGATTATCCGGTAACTGAAAATTTTGCTCTGCAAAATTTTCAAATAAGGATTCTCTCATCTATACTCTTGATTCTCTCAAGGTATAGAAAGTTTTGCCTGAGGCAAAACTTTATTATCGGTTTTCTTCTTCCCCGATGAGGAAATGCGTTCGGATAAGCGCTGGGCGTATGTGTATATTCTCCCTGGCATGGTGTTATCCACTGTCGACTGAAATTCAATGCCAAAGTTTCTATTAGCCTGATCCAGACGCATGGCGAGCCGGATGCTTAGGCGAGCAGGTGCGGAGCGCCGACCAGCCCAGGATGCGCGCAAGCATCCGACCAGCCGTTTTATCGAAAAAAGGCAGGCACGGGGGAAAATCCGCGCATGCCTGAGTTGAATTGCAACGTTTCAATTAGCCGCTGCGGGTTATGAAATTACTCATACCATGACGGAAACGGTGTCTTTCCCTCTCCGATGCCCACGCCGGAACCATTAAACATATTTGCTTTGTTTCCAGTATATTTGCCAGCGGCATTGAGCGTCCCGGCAGCAGTCGACCAATGATCCTTCCACTCCTCAAGATTTTGATTGAATGTGCTTGTGTTAGTGAACATACTGCTCATATTCGTTACCGAACTGACATCCCAGCCGGAAATATCGCCATTGAATGCAGTTGCACTATAGAACATAAGGGACATATCCATTACCGAACTGACATCCCAACCGGAGATATCGCCATTGAATGCGGTGAGAAGGAACATATTTGACATATTCGTTACTGAACTGACATCCCAGTCGGAGATATCGCCATTGAATACGGTTGCGTTATAGAATGTATATGACATATCCATTACCGAACTGACATCCCAACCCGAGATATCGCCATTGAATGTAGTTGCACTATAGAATATATTGGTCATATTCGTTACCGAACTGACATCCCAGAGCGAGATGTCGCCATTGAAGGAAGTGTTGTTAAGGAAAACAGCGGACATATCTGTTACTGCCGTGGTAATAATGTAGTTGAGATCGCCAGTATCGCCCCAAGCAGTTATCCCCGCAGCTACCGCGGCGTCCAGTTCAGCGTTATCTGCTGGACTCACGGTAACGTAAAAATATTCGGCAAAAAGCTTGTCTTCAGTTTCGGTTTCACCATATATCACATATGTTCCTGCCGTTGTAGCGGCGGCAACCGTAACAATTTCAATACTTTCATTAACTATATCAACTACATTAATTGTCGGTGGGGTGAACGCGCCCGGCAGAGTTGCGGGGGTTACCGTAATGTCTCCAGACATTTCATCGACCCCGTGAGTGCCCGCGATCAAATAAACGCTGATGTTCTCGCTGGCAATGGTAGCATAAGCGGCAGCTGAAAGGCTCACAGATTTTGCCGTACCCGCGGGAGTCTGTATTCTTAGCGGCATTGCTGTTGCGGATTCAGACCTGTTACCACTGCCGACTTCATTGACGGCGCGCACCCGTACTTCGTACTCGGCGTCGTTTGTCAGGTTTGTAATGCTGTGGTCGTGCGTGCCCGGTGCCGGAGCGATTTCCGTCCATGCTCCGTTGCCTGTGCGATACTGCAATTCGTACCCGGTAATGGGGCTGCCGCCGTCATCTTCCGGGGCAGTCCATAGAGCAACAAGCCGCCCAGTGCCCGCATAAAGGGTTGGAGCATCCGGCGCGTCAGGAACAGTGGCAGGGGGAGTTTCAGCGGCAGATTCCGACCAGTCGCCAGCGCCGATTGCATTGACGGCGCGCACCTGTACGTCGTACTCTGCGGCCTTTGTCAGTCCGGTAATGGGGTGGCTTGTGTTTGTGCCGATGCCTTCGGTAATTTCCGTCCATGCCTCATCGCCTGTGCGATATTGTAGCTCATACGCGGTAATGGGGCTGCCGCCGTTGTTCGGCGCAGTCCATGTCGCAATGAGTTGCTCATCCCCCGCTTTAAGGGTTGGCGCAGCCATTGTGCCCGGCACGGTTGGCTCGGGTTCAGTGGTCGGTTCCGGCATCGGACATGCAGCAATCAATATGATAAACATTGCGCAGAATAGAAAACAGGTTCCTCTCAAGCATAAAATTAACATTCATAGTTTAACTCCTTATATAGGGTTTAAGATTCTTGCATAGTATCATTTTCAAATACCTTATGCAATGGTAATATTTTGCATTGGAAAATTGTGCGTGCACAATTTCCAGCAGCAAACCTTTCAATGAGTATACTACATTCAGGAACACATATCAAAGGATGAGACGACGGACATTGGGGATATTACTATTTGACCTGACCCCGCCGCATAAGCGAGCAGAATAATGAGATTATGGGCGTTCTCCTGTATGTATGTAGACCACATCTCCCAAACCAATCTCAAGCGAATCTTCGACCACTGGGTCCCTTCAGTGTCTTATGAACTAAATTTTGCAGAATTCCCTCCCCCTTACCATGAATAACACTGAAAACCTGTATATCCGCAAGCAGAGCCCGGTCGAGAAAGCGCTCCAGTTCTCTCAGGGCATCTTCCACGCGCCTTCCTCTAATATCCAGCGTGAGACCGGAGAGCGCAGATCTCAGGGCAATAAATTCTGTCTGATCCATCAGCTATCGGATTTATTGTATCAATCTTTCTCATTGCTGTTATTGTGCTTAATGTAATAGAATGGGATATAAACTTTTGCATTTTGCAAAACTTTCTGTTATAATCCCGTCAGTATATTTTGATAAAGTGAGAAAAAGAATCAATGCCCTATTACGATTATGAATGCTCTGAATGCGGGCATGTTTTTGAAGTGTTTCAGAACATGTCGGATGATGCCCTTACCGATTGCCCGGAATGTAAGAAACCTGCGCTTCGCAGGCTGGTGAGCGGCGGCGCAGGGATAATTTTCCGAGGAAGCGGTTTCTATGTGAATGACAGCAGGAAAACCCAAGACTCTGGGGAATCGGCGCAAAAATCCGACTCAGCAAAAAGCGCAAAGACCGATTCCCAGTCTGCCGACTCGAAAAATGCCGGCTCCTCTGCTGGTTCTTCTGGTGGTTCCTCTGCTGGTTCTTCTGGCAATTCTTCTGGCAATTCTTCTGGTGGCTCCTTGGGGAACGGGAAGGCAGGCAATACATCGTCAGGTCAAAAAATCTGAACAGGCTGACATCACAGTAATGAAGAAGCAGTACAAAAACGAAAAATTCCATGACCTCCACTTTGAACTTGGCGATTTTTCAACAGCGGTTTCATTTCACAGCAGCGCGGATAC
>CBDDDG010000017.1:0-13147 GCA_965226555.1 Salinispira sp.
GCGACACCGACACGCGCTACAACCCCTCCGGCTATACCGCAGCGGGGGATCACAGAGACGATTTCACCACGCTTGACGCTGCCGGAAACAATGTCCCCATTGGTATCTGGTCAAATGAAACGACAATGTGGGTGGTAGATCACGATGACCAAAAAATCTATGCCTACAACCTGAGTACCAAGGCCCGCGATTCGTCAAAAGACTTCAACACACTTTCTGCCTCGGGGAACATTGTTCCCGCAGGTATATGGTCCGATGGGACAACAATGTGGGTGGTAAGTATTAGTGGAAAAATTTATGCCTACAACATGAGTGACACATCGTACAATCCCGATAAAGACTTCGACACGCTTTCTGATGTCGGAAATACATACCCCGCAGGTATATGGTCAGATAGAACAACAATGTGGGTGTCGGATATTACCGCTAAAAAAATCTATGCCTACAACATGAGTGACACGACACACGATTCATCGAACGATTTCACCACGCTTGAGGCTGCCGGAAACGCCCCTTACGGTATTTGGTCAGATGGAACAACAATGTGGGTGGTAAATATTATCAATGACAAGCTCTATGCCTACAACCTGATTACCAAGGCCCGCGATTCGTCAAAAGACTTTGACTCGCTTGCCGCTGCCGGGAATACATTCTCCTCAGGTATTTGGTCAGATGGAACAACACTGTGGGCGGCGGATAACAGAGAGGACAAAATTTATGCCTACAACCTGAGTACCCGAGCGCGCCCATAACAGAGCGGCTGCTCGCCATGCGTCTGTTGCTGAGACAGGGGCTGGTCGGAGGCTTGCGCCTCCTGCTCGCCATGCACCTGTTGCTGAGACAGGGGCTAATCCCAGCGAAAGAGCATAGCCGATATCAGAAACATTACCGTTGTGAATACGGTAAGAAAAAGCATGTTTGGAAAAATTTGAGCAAGACCGGCGCCGTCAATTGTAATGGCGCGCACAGCCTCAAGAAAATGTGTAAGCGGAAATATACGTGAAACATTCTGTATGGCAGGCGGAGCGCTTTCGAGGCTGAAAAATGCTCCTGAAAGAAACATCATCGGCCAGGTAACCAAATTTATCAAACCGCCGCCGAGTTCCTCAGTTTTTATCCGGGTAGCAAACAACAGCCCCAGGGAAATAAGGCCGAATATACCAAGGGTGGTCACAAAAAGAAGATCGAATACACTTCCCTTTATGGAAGCTCCGAAGATGAGACTGGCGCCGATAAAGACCACCGAGGAAGAAAAAAGGGCAATAATAAAGCGCGATGTTGCCTGCGCGCAAATAAAGCTGAGCGCTGAAATGGGCGTTGCCCGCATGCGCTTGAGCACCCCGTTTCTCCGATATCTGATAATTATGAATCCAACACCGAGCAGGCAGCTAAACATCAGGTTCAGGGCGATAATTCCCGGTATCATCCAGTCAATATACCGCGCGCTTTCTCCGCTTATCCGGGACTCGGTAAGTGAAAGCGGAGAACTTGTTATGAGAATTTTTACCAGCGCAGCATCGGGAGACTGATCATTAATATAATATTTGCCTGTCTCAAAGTTAATAAACATGCTGATCTGATGCTTGCGGAGAGCATCAAGGGCATCGTGCTCACTCTCCCCTTGCCGGGAATAATCCACATGATCAATTCCCGATGTTTCCAGAAGATAAAAGCCCGAGGGAACTTCACCAATGGTTCCCACCGTGAATATGGTATTGTTATTGTTTCCAAAAATTGCCGTGAGCCCCGCTATCAACAGCAGAGGAAAGAATAAATTCCAGAAAAATGCCCCCCTGTCGCGGACAAATTCAAGGTTTCTGGCATGTACCATGGCAAAGAATGGTTTCAGCTTATTCATATTCTTCCTTATGTCCGCAGAGAAGACCCTGTAAGTTTTATGAAGAGGTCTTCTAAGTTTGGCTTGTGGATATTAAGATTGTTGATGACAATATCGGCGCTGAGAAGGGTTTTTATTGTTTTATCCAGATACGGAGTAACAATTTCCAGTTCTTCTTCAGTAATCCGTACGTCTTCGTTATTTCCAAACTGTTCCTTCATTGCATGCGCTGTTTCTCTGGTGAAATTTTCATCCCAAGGGAGATGAATGAGGGCGCCATCGAAATGATTTGTGAGGAGCTTTTCCGGAGTATCGCGCGCAATAATTTTTCCGTTATCCATAATGGCGACTTCATCGCAGAGTATCTGGGCCTCGTCCATATAATGTGTGGTAAGAATGATGGTGCAGTTTTCGGCCTTAATGTTTTCTATGAGGTCCCAGAAATTCCTGCGCGATTGAGGATCAAGCCCGGTTGTCGGCTCATCGAGGAAAATTATTTCAGGATAGGGAATGATTGCCAGCCCCAGCAACATCCGCTGCCGCTGACCGCCGGAGAGTTTTCGGTTATCACGATTGATAATATCTTCCAGCGAACACAGTCTGATAATTTCTTCATGCGGACGCGAATTTTCATAAAAACTGGAAAAGAGGTTCAGCGTTTCTTTCACGGTAATAAACTCAGGGAGGGCGCTCTGCTGGAACTGTATGCCGATTTTCTGCTTGTAGCTGCGGTCATTCGGCCAGGCTATCGGCTGGTTGCGGAATAGCAGTGAACCATTGTCGGGTTTCTGAATGCCCTCCATTATCTCAATTGTCGTGGTCTTGCCGGCTCCGTTGGGACCGAGGAGACCAAAGCACATTCCCTCTGGTATATCCAAATCTATACCGCGAAGAGCCTCCACCTTCCCAAAATTTTTTTTCAACTCCCGAACTGTCAAGATTACATTATCCACTCAGCAATAATAGTGAAATTGATGGGAGATGTCAATAGCCTGCTGCGCATACGGCTGTTGTGGGGGCGGGACGGGGCTGGAGTCGGTTGGTCATATTTCGTGCCGGTTTCGCTGTGAATGCCTTCGGCCGCACTCAATTTTTTTCTGTTCTTGATTTTTTTATTTTGGATGATATAATCAATACTAGTGTTAACGCCATATGTCGAAATTTCCCATTTATGCAGCAGTCTATCTGCTTTTTCTTACTATTTCATGTAACCGCTCAGCCGTTTCAGGCGAAGTTCTTCCAGGAGAATTTCTGTTTTCTCTGGATATCGGTGTACTTGAAAACGAAATTGATCTCTTCCACCGCGGCGGAACCCTCCCCGAAGAGCGAAACAGCGTTTTCATGTACCGCGGCATTATCTTCATCGCCAATTCCCTCGGAAATAAAATCATGGAATTCTCATCCTATGGCGATCTGATATCACTCATATACAATGCCGAAGAAAACCCCCGTCCGCTCCTTCTTTCATCGAGCCCCCGCGAGGGAAACATTGTCAACAAGGCTGCCCATTCATTTCCGTTCAGAAACATTGGGGAAATTTCCGTTAGTTCGGAAAATGTTCTGCTGGTAGCCGATACCGCTGCCCCCGGTCAGGAAGGATTCGACCTTGAAACAGGCGCTGCATTCCAGCATATTATTCATCGGTTCACATCGGAGGGAGATTATCTCGACTATATTGGTCAGGAAGGGGTAGGCGGTACCCCCTTTTCTTTCATTGTTTCAATGAATGTAACTGCCCGCAATGAGCTTGTTGTTCTTACCCGCAGCAGTCATTCATACACGGTATTCTGGTACAACAAGGAAGGTAAGCAGTTGTTTGAAGTTATGCTGGATGATGCGCATCTGCCCGCGGGTAAGACACCTGCCGATTTTCCGAACATTGCGGGGGTTTTCCCGGACACGGAAAAATACTGGCTCTATCTTCATATTAATTATGACAACAGTGAATCGAAAGGAGTTGATTCTTTGGTATATGTGCTTGATCTTTCGACAGAAAAATACAGCAGCAAATTTGAGCTCGATACTAATCGGCAGGCCCTGCCGAGTAATGAGGGTATGGACTATGTCGATTATCCCTATCAGTTCATCGGAGTTGCTGAGGGGGGTAATCTTTTCTTCATCAGCCGTAACAGCGCTTTTGAACAATCGCTTGCTGTTTTCGATTTTACCGGTGTTCTGAAAGTACGGCGCATACTGCGGGTGGAGAATCCTGATATATTCTTCAGCGACTATCAGGTATCGCTGGAGGGTATTATTACGGCGCTCATGAGTGATCCTGACAGTGCCGATGTTTACTGGTGGCGGACCGACAGGATTCTCGAACCTTTACGGACTGCTTCACGGAGGAGAGATTTGTGAATTATGCCATAGATACCCATCGCATGAGGGCCTTTGACGCTCAGGCAACCGAGATCATTCCCGAAATGATCCTCATGGAGAACGCCGGCCGGCTTATTGCCGAACACATTATACGGGATTTCCGCGCTTCCCATCTGAAAACACTCCTTATTCTGGCCGGAACCGGTCATAACGGCGGCGATGCCCTTGTTGCGGCCCGGCATCTGAACAATGAAGGAATACCAACACGGATTTTTCTGGTCAACAGAAAACTCAAACCCCTCACGCAAACGATGCTTGAAACCCTCGATAGCCATTTGAGCACCGTTTCTGCGCTTTCTGAAACCGGCCCCAATGAACTCATAGCTTTCCTCAAACACAAACACTGCGTCGTTGTCGATGGCGTACTCGGCTCAGGAATACGCCGCCCAATTTCAGACAGTACCCTTCTGACGGTTATTGAGCACTGGAATCGGAGTGCAGCATTTCGTTACGCGATAGATGTACCGAGCGGTATTTCTGACATTGCTGAATCGGAAGAACCAACCCCCGTATTCTTCCATGCCAACTGCACCCTTGCGATCCAGTTTTCCCGTACGGCGCTCTACGGTAACCTGAGAGAATACTGCGGAAACATCCGGCATTTGGAAATTGGATTTCCCGCGGCGCTTCTGCGCAGGTACACGGAAGCTCAGCAGGAACATGGACTCATCCCCCTGCTTGAAACAGAAGATCTGCCGGAACGTATTCCGCCGATACCTGCGGGTGCACACAAGGGAAAACGAGGGAAGGTTGAGATATTTGCGGGGAGCCGGGGAATGGAGGGAGCCGCAGTGCTTGCTGCGCGGGCAACCCTGCACAGCGGGGCGGGCATGGTGCGTATCGACTGCCAAAGTGAATCAATCATTGACGAAGTTCTGAATCAGGAAGCGGCAATCATGGCAGATACGGAAACAAAGCCGGGCTCTTGGGGCAGCTGCCTGCTCGCGGGTCCGGGCTGGGGAAGGCAGACGCAGAAAACACGCGAGGTGATGATGGAACTCATACAGAGTAATCTCCCGCTTGTTGTTGATGCCGATGGTTTTCGGAATCTCAAAGCACTGTATGATGCGGGGGGCAACGCATTTCGGAACAATCTGCGCAAGCGCAACGCGGCGCTTGTGCTCACCCCCCACCCTGGAGAGGCTGCTTTTCTCCTTGAAGATGCTATAGAGGAAGTGCTCTGTCGTCCGCTGCGGTCTGTACAGCGTATCGCGGAACGGTACCATGCCTATGTTGTTCTGAAAAACTCAGTAAACCATATGAGCACCCCGCAGGGAAGGGTCTGCATCCACGACAGCCGCCTGCCTGCTCTCGGTACGGCGGGAAGCGGTGATGTTCTCGTTGGAATTATCGCAGGTCTGCTTGCGCGGGGGGTGGATGCCGACAATGCGGTATCTGCTGCTGTTATTCTTCACGCGGGAGCGGGGAGACGCTGCTTTCTGAACCGCGGATGGTTTACGGCAAGTCAGCTCCTTGAAACACTCTCAACATTAGCCGGTGAAATTCAGTATATGAATAATTAAAAGGCAAAGTGCCCCCTCCGCATGGGCGAGCCGGATGCCCGGGCGAGCAACGCTGAAGCGCGACCAGCCCGGACGCATGGCGCTCAGCGCCGACCGCCGACCAGCCCATAGCCCCAGCAACAGACGCATGGCGCGCAGCGCCGACCGCCGACCAGCCCATAGCCCCAGCAACAGACGCATGGCGCGCAGGCCAAGCGGCGATAATTAATGCGATCCGTTCCGCACTGTCCGCATTTCCTCATCGCTCAGCCCGGTAACATCCTGAATGTCATGGGCTGAAAATCCTTTGGAAAACATACTGCGGGCGTTTTTTCTCCGCTCCTCAATATGCCCCTCAACCCGGCCTTTCAGAATGCCTTTCTCCATTCCTTTTGCAATGCCTTTCTCCATTCCTTTCAGAATGCCCTTCTCCATTCCCTCAATCCGGCCCTTCGCAATGCCTTCCCTGACGAAGGCGTTGGTAATATTATATGTCCGCATACTGTTTTCTCCTCCAGGGAACAGTTCCCTGTCAATTTTCTCAAACTGTTCATACAGTCCCAGATCTTTTAGATAGCCTAGCACACTCTCTGCCAGATCAGTAAAGTCTTGTGAAGACAGACCGTTCAGGAGCTGCGCAATTTCTTTCAGCCCCTCAGCATCCATTTCATTGTCTCGCATTATATACCACAACGCAGTCGATGTATATCGTTTTCCATCGAAACGCCATGCCAACTGATTCTTTGTCATTCGCCCCAGATCGCGCACAATGTACGACACTCTCGCCCTGACATCTACCGTTCCTTCGGTAAGGGATTCGGAAGCTGGATTTCCATGAGAACTGTAAAATGTGAGTGGGAGGTTCCATTCCTTTTTTCCATGGTAGAGCAGAAGTATATAGATAGCATCATTTTCATTGTACACATTGCTGTTTCTGAGGGCATATTGATAATTATCGATTTGAGTGAGCGCATGTTTGTGCTGGTAGCTTTTATGTTCAATACGAAAGTTTTGCTACTGGAAATTGTGCTTGCACAATTTTCCAAGGCAAAACTTTCTATACCGTGAGAGAATCAAGAGTATAGATGAGAGAATCCTCATTGGAAAATTTTGCTCCGCAAAATTTTCAGTAATGAACAGGGACTTCCGGTCGGGGTCTGACAGGAAGGGGGCGCTGACAACGAGATCGCAGTGAAGGTTCTTTTTTCCTGCAATGTAGCTGGGGGTTTCAATGCGGATTTTGCCCAGGTCCAGCTTGGCAAGCGTTGTATCCTCACAGAAGAGCCGCAGCAGGTCGGGAATCAGCCGGGGGGTTCTGTAGTAGGCGATCTTGAAGGCTATGTCGTGGATGTGGCATTTGCTCTGGGATGATTTTTTCATATTGTTTCCCTCCTATATCTGTGACGGGTAAAAAGTCATTTTTAACTGTGTTTTTGAAAAGAATTTGAAAGAATGTTGTGTTTTTTTCGGGGAGTCGGGAGGGAGGGATCGGGAATGGGGGCTGGTATGCTCTGTGTCGATATACTTTTTGCTCATACTATATAGACGGGTAAAATATAAACGGTGTATGACAAAATGAGAAATTTTTGTAATTATTTTTATTATTTTGGGATATTACAAAGTTTTGCTACTGAAAATTGTGCAAGCACAATTTTCCAATGCAAAAGTTTGTACTATTTGACCTGACCCCGGCGCGGGGCACGCTGAAATAATTTCTTTGTTTCATCCCTCGTTATCTTACCATCAAACCTCTTTATTATCCATTCACAGAAAATTGTGCTCTGCACAATTTTCCAATGAGGGTTCTCTCATCTATATTCTTGATTCTCTCCAGGTATAGAAAGTTTTGCTACTGGAAATTGCGCACGCGCAATTTTCCAATGCAAAACTTTGTCATATAATACATCGCTATTTTCGGACATCTTATTCTGTATCATATTGTTGAGTATGGCGATTGTTTCTTCTGTGTATTCTTCTATTGTTCCAAGATTCTCAATATACATTATTGCAGAAATGACTCCGCCTGCGGAGATCAGTTCCTTGTTGCTGAAATTCTCAACGTTGATCTGAAAATAGGGGGATATACAAATGCCTAAGTAAAGATATGATGAAAAATCTATTTTGCGGGGGTCAGAATTTGTCATTGGCGCTCCGGAGCAGGTGTATATGACAAGGGTGATTATCCGGTAATCGGATTTCTTCTTTCCCGATGAGGAAATGCGTTCGGATAAGTGCTGGGCGTATGTGTATATTCTCCCGGGCATGGTGTTATCCACTGTCGACTGAAACTCAATGATAAAGTAGACATCGAGCGGTTTCAGTTTCCGCGCGCTATCTTTGAAACGGCATGTGGTTTTGTAAATGACATCGGAGATGGAATGCCTGAGTTCGCCTTTGTGGATAAATTCAGGGTTGATGCTCAGCATACTCTCGGGAACAATGCTCCGCGCGAGGTCCTTGTTGAAATATGAGTATATGAAATCCCTGAATATCAGGGGATTTTCAAAAACATATTTCCAGCTTTGGTCGTGTACCATTCCGATATATTTTCCGCTCATACTATATAGACGGGTAAAATATAAACGGTGTATGACAAAATGAGAAATTTTTGTAATTATTTTTATTATTTTGAGATATTACAAAGTTTTGCTACTGAAAATTGTGCTCTGCACAATTTTTCAATAAGGATTCTCTATTCTTGATTCTTGATTCTCTCAAGGTATAGAAACTTTCTATAAAATAGGAGAATGCTAAGCACAAAGAAAGCATTCCTGACGGACGCATGGGCGAGCAGGAGGCGCAGCCTCCGACCAGCCCTCGGAAACTTTTGCTACTGGAAATTGTGCAAGCACAATTTTCCAATGCAAAAGTTTGTACTATTTGACCTGACCCCGGCGCGGGGCACGCTGAAGTAATGCGCTGCTACGCTTCGCCGTTTTTCTGAAATGATCGAATTTCATCTTCGCTGAGCTCGGTGTACTCATGAATACGGTCTATTGGCAGACCATCCCTGAGCATTTTGAATACCTGCTTACGCTGGGTCCGAGCAATTTCACGCTGGTTCTGAGCTTGTCCCTGCTCAAGTCCTGCCCGCCATGGCTTATCTAAAAGATCTACCATACGTTTTACCTCCTCAGGATTTTCCTGAAATAATTTCTTTGTTTCATCCCTCGTTATCTTACCATCAAACCTCTTTATTATCCATTCACAGAAAATTTTGCTCTGCACAATTTTTCAATAAGGATTCTCTCATCCATATTCTTGATTCTCTCAAGGTATAGAAAGTTTTGCTACTGGAAATTGCGCACGCGCAATTTTCCAATGCAAAACTTTGTCATATAATACATCGCTATTTTCGGGAATCTTATTCTGTATCATATTGTTGAGTATGGCGATTGTTTCTTCTGTGTATTCTTCTATTGTTCCAAGATTCTCAATATACATTATTGCAGAAATAACCCCGCCGACAGCCTTCAGTTCATCGTTGCTGAAATTCTCACTGAAAATTTTGCTCTGCAAAATTTTCCAATGAGCTTTCTCTCATCTATATTCTTGATTCTCTCAAGGTATAGAAAGTTTTGCATTCTGCAAAACTTTGGTAACGTTGATCTGAAAATAGGGGGATATACAAATGCCTAAGTAAAGATATGATGAAAAATCTATTTTGCGGGGGTCAGAATTGATCATTGGCGCTCCGGAGCAGGTGTATATGACAAGGGTGATTATCCGGTAACTGAAAATTTTGCTCTGCAAAATTTTCCAATGAGCTTTCTCTCATCTATACTCTTGATTCTCTCAAGGTATAGAAAGTTTTGCCTGAGGCAAAACTTTATTATCGGTTTTATTCTTCCCCGATGAGGAAATGCGTTCGGATAAGCGCTGGGCGTATGTGTATATTCTCCCGGGCATGGTGTTATCCACTGTCGACTGAAACTCAATACAAAACTTTTGCATTGGAAAATTGCGCGTGCGCAATTTCCAGTAGCAAAAGTTTCAGATTCGAAATGCTTTCTTTGTGCTTAGCATTCTCCTATTTTTAGAAAGTTTTGCCACTGAAAAATTGTGCTCTGCACAATTTTCCAATGAGGGTTCTCTCATCTATATTCTTGATTCTCTCCAGGTATAGAAAGTTTTGCCTCAGGCAAAACTTTGTTGTGGCAAAACTTTGGTGATAAAGTAGACATCGAGCGGTTTTAGTTTCCGCGCGCTATCTTTGAAACGGCATGTGGTTTTGTAAATGACATCGGAGATGGAATGCCTGAGTTCGCCTTTGTGGATAAATTCAGGGTTGATTCTCAGCATACTCCCGGGAACAATGCTCCGCGCGAGGTCCTTGTTGAAATATGAGTATATGAAATCCCTGAATATCTGGGGATTTTCAAAAACATATTTCCAGCTTTGGTCGTGTACCATTCCGATATATTTTCCGCTCATACTATATAGACGGGTAAAATATGAACGGTGTATGACAAAATGAGAAATTTTTGTAATTATTTTTATTATTTTGGGATATTACAAAGTTTTGCTACTGAAAATTGTGCTCTGCACAATTTTCCAATGAGGGTTCTCTCATCTCTATTCTTGATTCTCTCAAGGTATAGAAACTTCTATAAAATAGGAGAATGCTAAGCACAAAGAAAGCATTCCTGACCGGTCGCATGGCGAACCGGATGCGCTTGGGCGAGCAGGCCGAGCAGCGCCAATTACTGCGATCCGTTCCGCACTGTCCGCATTTCCTCATCGCTCAGCCCCGTAATTCTCTGAACAGCCTTGGTCGACAACCCTTCCAAAAACATACTGCGGGCGTTTTTTCTCCGCTCCTCAATATGCCCCTCAGCACGACCTGTTCGCAGTCCTTTCAGAATGCCCTCAGCCCGGCCCTTTGTGATACCCTGCTCAAGACCCTCAATCCGGCCCTTCGCAATGCCTTCTCTGACAAAGGCGTTGGTAATATTATATGTCCGCATACTGTTTTCTCCTACTGAAACTTTTGCATTGGAAAATTGTGCAGAGCACAATTTCCAGTAGCAAAAGTTTCACATTTGGCAGGCCTCGTTGCGCTTGGCATTCTCTCATTTTGCAGAAAGTTTTGCCTGTGGCAAAACTTTGTCTAGGGAACAGTTCCCTGTCAATTTTCTCAAACTGTTCATACAGTCCCAAGTCCTTCAGGTAACCCAGCACACTTTCTGCCAGATCAGTAAAGTCTTGTGAAGACAAACCGTTCAGGAGCTGCGCAATCTCTTTCAGCCCCTCAGCATCCATTTCATTGTCTCGCATTATATACCACAACGCAGTCGATGTATATCGTTTTCCATCGAAACGCCATGCCAACTGCCTCTTGTCCATTCGCCTCAGATCGCGCACAATGTACGATACTCTCGCCCTGACATCTACCGTGCCTTCGGTAAGGGATTCGGAAGCAGCATTTCCATGCGAACTATAAAATGTGAGTGGGAGGTTCCATTCCTTTTTTCCATGGTAGAGCAGCAGTATATAGATAGCATCATTTTCATTGTACACATTGCTGTTTCTGAGGGCATGCTGATAATTATCGATCTGTGCGAGAGCCTGTTTGTGCTGGTAGCTTTTATGTTCAATAATAAAAAGAGCTTTCCGCTCGGGGTCAGACAGGAAGGGGGCGCTGACAACGAGATCGCAGTGAAGGTGGGATATAAACCTTTGGACAGACCCCTCCTCCCCAGTGTAAAACGAAGGTTATTCGTATACACTGGGGGTTGTATAAAACATAAAAGGAGGGAAACAGTGAACAGTAGTATCACATATTCTCAGTATCATCTCAAGTCTCGGAAGTATCAGGCGGCTTCGATGTATGATTGGCGGTTGCGGATGGTTCGGTATGCCCAGGAGCATTCGATCAAGGCGGCTGCTCGGGAGTTCGAGGTGTCGCGCAACACGGTGCGGCGGTGGGTTCGGCGCTTTGAATCCGGCGAGGGGCTTGAAGACAAAAAGCGGGGCACGACCAATCATCCGATGAAGATGAAATTCGGGCACCGGTGTCATCTCGAGAGTCTTGTCCAGACCAAGAATCGGAATCACAACAAAATCATTGGAACTCAGGTGCAAAAGCAGTTGCAGACGGAAGTTGGCGGGAAGTACAGCCTGCCGACGATTATCAAGACGCTAAAGCAGATAGGGGCGCAGAAAACAAAGAAGCCGAAGGCGCTACCCAAGAGAGATTTGCGGGAGGTAACCGACAGGATGAAGTTTGGCGAGTGCATTCAGATTGATATCAAGTATCTGACGGACATTCCCGCTATGCGGTTTTCTCAGAAGTGTTTAGACGTTCCGAAGTACCAGATAACTGCCCGGGATCGGGCGACAGGGGCTCTGTGGTACGCCTTTGCCAATGAGAAGAGCAGTATGGTAACAACCTTGTTCGCCGAGTACCTGCTGGAGCACCTGCGGAATCATGACGGAGACCTTGCCAAGGACATAACGGTTCAGACCGATAACGGGGCAGAGTTCACCGTTCGACATCTGAGCAAAACCCGAACATCGGGGTTTGAGCAGGCGCTCATACAGGCGGGTGTCGAGTATCGGCGTATTCCGCCCGGGCATTGCACATGGAACAGTTCTGTCGAGTCCTCGCACCGGCTCATTGAGGATGAGTTCTACAGTCAGGTGATGAATCCAAAGCTCAATGAGTTTCTTAAGGAAGCCGAGGAGTATCAGATAGATTTCGATGTGGGAGGGCGAATTCAACCATAAGTGTAGCACATCTATTCCCTCGCCGATTCAAAATTCGTACAAAATTCACTTCCAGAAACCTTTGCATTGGAAAATTGTGCTCTGCAAAATTTCCAGTAGCACAATTTATATGCGATTTCTCTGGAAATTCTCTATAGACTTCATGAGGGATTGAATGTCTTTGCTCTGCTCCTGTATAACTTTTTTCAATTCCTGAATGTCGATTTGCAGGGATGTGACATCGTGCTTCATTACCGGTTCTTCGTCGCACTGGGCAATGACATTTACCAGCGCTTCCGATTGTTGGGAAGAAAAGCCGTTTTCAAGCAGTTTTTTTGATGCTTTTAAGGTATCAATCATAATCATAATTTATGTATACAAAATTCGGGAATGATTATCAATAGGAATCGTGTCATTTGTGAACTGCGCTGAAATACGGTATATTTCAGGCAATGAATAGCCCGAAACTCAACCGCCGCATGTACTATGTTATCATCTTTCTTGGTATTTTTGCCGCCGGCATTATCCTGCATTTCGGAAACATCATGCTCAGCGCCGATCCGCCGCAGCCGGCAACCATAACGGCAGAGGTTGAGCGCGGCCCCATACTCGACAGAAACGGACGCCTGCTTGCCATACAGTCCGAACTCCCGACCGTTACCGTCTGGAATCCCGATGTGGAGGACAGAGAAAAACTTGCCGGAACACTTGCCCAAATACT
>CBDDDG010000018.1:0-106547 GCA_965226555.1 Salinispira sp.
CGTATTAAGAACATCTGTTGAGCATTTTGAATCTAATATATCATTCACAACATTCAACAGAAGCTCCCGATCATTCCCGGAGAGTACCGGAAATGGCAATTGCTCTATATCTCCCCGCAAAACCTTTACAGAACTAAACTTCTTTCTGAAATAGAACTTGAAGAGCTTTGAATTAAGAAAACCTAAAATAAGTTTCATCGGATAGTCTGGAATAGCCGGAATTAAAATGTTAGCACTATTCAGGGTTAGGCTGCGGGTATTATCGTACGCACATACCAAATTCTTCGAAATAAATTTATAAACTAATTTTTCACTCACGCGGTATTTTTCTGTCGGGGCTGCTTGCTGGAATAAGGAAGGGGAAAATTCAATATAATTTTCAGGTTTCTTACATTTAAATGGAAAAATGTCGGCGCCTGTATAAATTGGTTCACAATTGTCTGCGGGGGTGTTTTTAAGGAATTTTTTATTATTGCCTGTTACTATACCCAGTACCCAGTCGGCATTCCCTTCTAAGGTAATGTATGCGGGTTTTTCCATTTTGGAAAAAATGTCAGCGTCTGTTTCCTGTATGTATATACTGAATAGGCTATGCTTATTCTGTGTAAAACGCTCCTGGTTTATTTCATACGATACTGTGCCGTGGACCACGGTAATTTTATAATCAGATACTTTCTCCTTTCTTAAAGACAATGTTATTACCGGAGACATGACATTTTTAAAGCGCTTCCCGAGAATTCCGATGTTATCAACAGCACAATTTTTAAGAATATATTCCCGTATATCCTTATGCGCCCTTACATTAGTAATTGATTCAGGCAGTACAAAATACATTTCGCCTTTTTCATGAAGTAAACGGACAGATTGTATAATAAAGAAAGAAAAAGATTCTTTTGAAGCTATTTCAGGAAATAGTTTCTTTATTTCAGAGTCTTTATTATATCTGGCTCCCCATGGCGGGTTAGTTGCAATTACATCGAAATTACCCATATCTGATTGTTCTTCCCCGAATAGGGAGTTCTCATGTTTCATTAATAATGTATTTATATGATATATGTTGGGAGAGAAATTATGATTTTTGTATTGTAAGAACAAATTGCATCTGGCAATGTTAACAGCATTTTCATCAATATCACATCCATAAATGTTAACAGGATTCAGAATTGTTTCTGAAAAATACAGGAGGAACTGACCTGTCCCGCAGCATGGATCTAAAACTTTACAATTTTCATGTATTCTGCCGTCTAATAAATTATGAACAACCTCCCCGGGAGTATAGTAGGAGCCTAAGCAGGATTTTTCTCCTTCATGAATGACAGACTGATACATTATTCCCAGAATGTCTCGTTCCTGCGGCAGATGGCAGTTAAGCAAAAATTGAACTTTTTCGTTATTGTAGTTTATTTTTTTTGAAGAAAGTCCTTCTTTCCATGTTTTCAGAAATTTGTGTACTTCATTTCTTCTGAAGTGCTCTTTCGAAAAAGAGAATAGTTCATCTGTAGAGCTGTATGCAATATCATCATTTTGTCTGAACAGATTCAAAGCGAGAATGAATATCGCCTGAACAGGTTTAATGCGATGTTCATTAATAAAACCTACAATTCTCTCAATTTCCTTCAGATATACCGGCGAAGAAATATACTCATGCGGAATGAATGTATTCACGGATTTTGATTTGTTGGCCCTGTTGTTTAAGCGGTTGATTTCACCAGAGTCGATTTTTCTCTTTACATCGGCAATTTGAGAGAATTTATACTGGTTGCCATGTTTTTTCAGATAGCCGTGACGAATCCAGTTATGTACACTCGCTGTTGATATTCCCAGATACTGCGCGGTTTCTTTTTGGGTAATGTACTCATTCACAGAACACTATTATATAGTAATATTTACAAAATTTATAATTCAAATAGAAACTTTTGCTTTATGCAAAAGTTTCCGATCTGGAATGCTTTCTTTGTGCTGAGCATTCTCCTATTTTATAGAAAGTTTTGCATTTTGCAAAACTTTGAAATATTCTATAAGAAACTTTTGCATTGTAACCATTTTTCACTTTGCTCATAAAATGTTTGCTAGATATTCATACGTGATACTTTGAAAGAAATGCTTCGCCTTGTGATACTCATACGTTTTATTGTTCAGATGAAATTGTCCTTCTCCCACATTTCCGGCATGTTGTTTATCTGAATAGTTAATATTTTCATCAATATTTTTTGATCTGATTTTGAATATTTCGATAACATCTGCAAAGAAAATCCCATAGTAGAGAACATCAAACTTCTTTCGCTTTATCTGTTGGATATTACAGTCGAATGGATACTTTTTCCAATCTTCTTGATTAAATATTCTATCCTCATTTGTAACCTGAATAATTTCAGATAATATGTTTTCCTCTGTTATTACGTTTTTATTGGCTTTCATTGCGGTGCAGAATTTAACTTCTACTCTCTCACCTAACTTATCATCATAAAGATCATGAGATATATTATCACTCTCTTTAAGTTGAAGCATTTTCTTGATCATTATTTCAGTCACTGCGCCAAATCTACGCGTTTTAAGATTAAAGATGCTTGCTCGCAATTTTTCTACTGTTTTATCTGTCATGTTTACGAATCTACAGCTAAATTGTGTGGGAATCAAGTCAGACATTACGCAGCAAACTTTCTGAGGTCAACATAATCGCGCACGTAGCGCACAATTTTCCTGCGGAGGACTTTCGGTAATTGTGTCCATTCTTCATCGGTCAATTCGGTGCTGCCGCTCAGGGCGCCATATTGCTTGTTGTCGATTTTTTCCCGAACATAGGGGCTGGACAGATATGCCTTAAATGCTGCCGCCGCATCCATTACATGCGCAGCATCAGGATTTACTGCGGCGACAAACTTTCCTGTTTCCTGTTTTAATAATTCCGCCCGCATCAATTCCCTATCGGCGCGGGTGCCGGACGGTGGTATTTTCTGCGTCTTTATTGAGCTCACTGTGTCCGTGCCCTCATATACATAGCTGTCTTTTGTGTCATCGTCAGCGGGGAATATATCTGGTTCAGCACCTAGTTCAGCGGAGGAGTCGGTGAGCAATAGTTTGTCGTCATACACATGCTCTTTTTCGAAGTACTCGCATACGGCAAAAAAATCGAACAGCGAAAATCCGTCTTTGTTTATTTTGCGCTCTTCGCCGGCTTCGCTCCGATACGTAAACGTATGCCGCCGTGTGCCTCGTCCCTTAATCTGCACAAATTCGGAGGGCGAAAAAATTGGGCGCAGAAGGCAGAGGTTTAAGATGTCGGGGCAATCGTAGCCTGTTGTCATCATTCCCACCGTCACACATACCCGCGTTGTGCTTGTGCGGTAATTTTCCAGAACATTGCCCCAGCCGTTCAGGTTGTTATAGGCAAATGCGCGTGTACATTCCTGCGCATCCGGTATACGCGAAGTTACCTGCAGGGCAAAATTGGAGCGGCGGTATGTACCCGGCCATATTTCATGCGCCAGTTCATTTAATACTTGTGCGGTCTTGGCCGCATGATTTTGACTCACACAATATACAATGCTTTTGCCTATTTCACCGCTCAGGGGGTCTGTGCGCGCATGTTCCAAAAAGGCGCGGCACTGGGCGCGCGCGGTGGCGGGTGAAAATAATTTTCTCTCATAATCTGCGCGGGTGAACTTTATTTCTCTGATATCGCCTGTCTCATCATCAACCTGAAACGTTACTCCCTGCCCCGACAATAATTCGGTCGTTATTTCTGTGCGGGCATCAATGAGGGTTGGGCTGAGTAAAAAATTATCCTCCACACCTTTTTGCAGATCGTAGCGAAACACTGACTCACCGCCGAAAATTGTGTAGGTATCGCGCAGGCGGCGCAATTCCAATTCTTTGGGATTTGTGGACTGCAATTCTTCTTCCGAGACCCCGCGCAGATAATCGCGCGGCGTCGCCGTCAGCCCCACTTTGTGGCCGATAAAATACTCAAACACTCCGCGCGCTCCGCGCCCGCAAATGGCGCGATGCGCCTCATCGACAACGAGCAAGTCGAAATCCAGCGGCGAAAATTTCTTTCGGTACCTGTCCTCATATGCCAACGATTGCACCGTGGAAATGACAATGTGCGCCCGATTCCAGTCGTCCTTATTCTGCTTATAAATGACCGATTCATAATCGTTGCCCACATAGTTTTTCATATTTTTTTGCGCCTGTTCTTCCAATTCCAGCCGGTCGACCAGAAACAACACACGCTGCGCGTTGCTGCTGCGCAAGTACAGTTTTATAATTGCCGCCGAAATAAGGGTTTTGCCGGTGCCGGTTGCCATTTCCAGCAAAAAGCGCTGACGTCCTGCTGCTGCGGCATTCTGCACTGCGCGCACTGCATCCAGCTGATAATTCGCGCAGATGGCGAAGGTGCTCCGGCGGGGTCTGCGCGCCTTGGGTTTGCGCAATGTAATTCTCGCCGATGGTCTGCTCAGCGAAGGATTGCGGACTGCGGTGTAATTTTTGCCGCGCCGCCAAGGATTCAGGGGAAGGCATGGTTTGTACAGGCGATGGGTTGCCTTCTTGTGAATCCCAAAAATAATGCAGTTCGCCGTTGGACAAAATAACAAAGCGGGCATGTAATGTTTGCGCATAGTCCCGCGCCTGCTCCTTGCCTTCCAGCGGATTGATGCCGCTTTTTTTCGCCTCGAGAACGGCAAGCGGAAAATTGGCATTGTTCAGCAAAACATAATCGGCAGCGCGGTTTCGGCTGTCGGAGACAACGCGCTGCTCCATGCGGACATTCGGCGAGGGCATGCCGGGCAAGCGCCATCCGGCTTTTTTGAGCATGGAATCTATAATAACGCGGACTTCAGTTTCGTTCATTTTTCAATTTCTGCCACGATTGTGCTTTTGATTTTTCACGATTATTGTATGCCTCAGCAAGCTGTGGGTTGAGTTCTATGGCTTTGTCATAATCTTTTATGGCTTCTTCATTTCTGCCCAATTTTGCCTTTGCCTTTCCGCGATTATTGTATGCCTTAGCATACTGTGGGTTGAGTTCTATGGCTTTGTCATAATCTTTTATGGCTTCTTCATTTCTGCCCAATTTTGCCTTTGCAAACTTCCGCGATTATTGTATGCCTCAGCATACTGTGGGTTGAGTTCTATGGCTTTGTCATAATCTTTCATGGCTTCTTCATTTCTGCCCAATTCTGCCTTTGCAATTCCGCGATTATTGTATGCCTCAGCATACTGTGGATTGAGTTCTATGGCTTTGTCATAATCTTTCATGGCTTCTTCATGTTCTGCCCAATTCTGCCTTTGCAAGCCCGCGATTATTCATATGCCACGATTTGCTTTTCATTTCCGCAGTATGTCGTTGCAACCTTGGGTTGAGTTCTATATCAAAATCTTTCATGGCTTCTATGTCTAATCTTTTATGGCTTCTTCATTTCTGTCCAATCCTTCATGCCTTTGCAATTCCACGATTATTGTATGCCTCCAGCAACTGTGGGTTGAGTTCTATGGCTTTGTCATAATACTCTATGGCTTTTTCGTTTTCACTGCTCTGGTGGTATTTTAGCCCAATAAAAAAGTAGTCTTCCGAAGTGTACTGCGTGTACTCTTTTCCATGAGCATTAGCCAGAGCAAAACCAGAAAAATCACTATACATATGTTGTTCTGTAATGCCATGCCTATTTTCCAGATATTTTATTATTTCTTTCTTTATTGATGAATCTATTATAACAACTTCATAAAGATTTGAAGGAATGGTATCTGGGCCAAACAGAGAAACACAGATTTTTGGGCAACAATGCGATTATTTTGGGCTTTGGGAGGTGTCCATTTCCAAATTTTGTCTGGCTGTAAAAATGTTGTTATTTCTTTTTTTGATGTTTATAGGTAACTTCGGAGAATTTATCGGCGGAGTCAGTTGCCATAGCAATAACCTTACCGTCTTTGTTATGGTGGTCATTGCAAGCAAACCACAAGGCAACTAAGGGATTTTGCGTGAAATCGATCAGGCATGTTGCCGCACCGTAATGCTGCAACTCCGCAAGTAACTCTAAATCAGATAATTCTTTGCCTTCCTTCCTGCCAAATCCTTGTATTCTGGCGTTATCTATTAATTGTTTAACGTAGTTTTGAAAAACTACTGGCGGCGAATCTTTTTCCAGTCGGCGGCGGCAAGATGCCTCCGGATTCCAACTGCTATCTGCAAGACCGCGATACAGTAATTGTGTACCTTTTACGTTTTTCAACCACTCGTTATATTCATCAATGCTTTTGATTGTGCTTACGGTTTTCTCTGCCATGACCCTATTTCCCTGCCCTACTCATTATCCCAGACCTCGCTGATTTTGTCTTTGATTTTTTGTTCCATAATTTCAATGAGGTATGTATTGCCGTGTATGATTGCTTCTTCTTTTTCAATTTCTGCCACGATGTGCTTTTGGATTTTGAGTGACGGGAGGGGGATTTTGTATCTTCAATAGAATTTTTGAGTTTAAATTATTTATAGGTTGCTCCACTAATTTATTTCCTCAAAAAAACGTTAAATTTAGAACTTTTTAGTTGATAGAACATATATTGAGGGATAGTTCTGTCCTTTTTGATTTATCCTTATGACACTAGCATAAAACCACCAAAATAAAAATTTGTATTGTCTTTAATATATGCTACCTGGACCAATATGGCTTTTGCTACCGCTAGCAAGGCATATAAAAATATCTCCTTTGTTTAGCTTTTTTGCTTTCACTTAGTTTCAACGGTCTGATGAAATAATTTTAATATCATGCAAATTTAAAGAACCATTCAAATTCCATATTATTAGCCCTCAAAACTTTTAAGCCATTTTCTTTCTACCTCATCGTTTTTTGAATAAGTAACTCCCCGATTTAACTCACAAACATCTCCCAATTCCACCATCTCCCAATCGGGATTAACGGCAACTCTGCGGTTTCCAGTTATCTACGACCTGCTTTGCTCCGTCTATAATTTTTTGATAGCCGTCAATCTCCTCAGCAATTTTCTCTCTGAATTTCGAGCGGGGGGAGGGGGATTTTGATGCATAGAAAGGTTGGATATTGTTTAATCTGTGGAACTGTAGCACCTGTACCTGAAATTCAGTAGAGTTTAAATTTGAACTCTTTAATAAACGCAAAAAGATAATTCTTTACTTAATTTTGTATCTGTCTGGTTTTGTAACCATGAGCATGATTCCAGTAATCCAAGATTGTACCTGTTACAGTAAAAGATGTTTTTTAACTGCTCACCACATGTTAGCACCCTCTACAAGCCTATTAGCAACTTCTGAATTCTTCGTCAAAAAGTTATATCTTATCAAAAAAACCAATAACACCATTTGCACCAAAAACTTTGTATATTCTCCCAAATCCCTATGAGATTGTTTTAGAGTAATCGTTTTCTCTGGTTGTCTAAAATCTCACAAACATCTCCCAACTCCACCATCGGATATTTCGCATTGCTATAATCTTCTCCCTCACGATACCGGTCGGCGGTAAGGGTGTAATCGCCATTTTCAGCAATTTTGTCTTTTGTGACCCACAGCGCCATATCACTCTGTACTTTTTTGCCCTGCTGCCAATTCTGCAAAATGTTCAGGGCCTGCGGCAGATCGTTTTTATCGGTTGCCCGGCGCTGCGCTCCCAAATCGAAACCATCATTATCAATTCGCACAAACAAAATCTCATCACTCTGTTTTGCCAGCAGTTTATCTATGAACAACACGGAAGTTTTCACGCCGGAATACGGATTAAAGACACCGCTCGGCAGCGATGCCACCGCATAGAGCCCCCACTGCTCAATGAGATATGCGCGAAGCGTTTTATATGCCGTGCTTGTTTGAAAAATAATGCCTTCGGGAACAATGATGCCGGCGCGCCCGCTGGTAGTGAGGTGTTCGGCAATATAATCGACAAACAGCACCTCAGAGCGCTTGGCATGAACGGCAAAGCGCGGGTGGGGGTGAATACCGCCCCGCGGCGTCATAAATGGCGGATTAGCCAGAATAACCTGATAATCTTCATTCCAGCGCGCCTCGCTGGTGAGGGTGTCGTAGTCAAAAATTTGCGGGCTGCGGATGTTGTGCAGAAACATATTGATGCGCGACAAGCGCGTCATGCCCGGGTCTATTTCATAGCCATGCACATTGCCCGACAATGTACTCCTCTCGGAGGGAGACAGTACATCGCCCGGGCTTTTCTGTTTATTGCGCGCTAAAATATGATTATAGGCAGAAATGAGAAAACCGGCAGTGCCGCAGGCGGGGTCGAGCACGCGCTCATGTTTTTGCGGGTTAACAACAGCGACTATGAAATTGATAATGTGGCGGGGAGTGCGGAACTGCCCTGCCTTGCCCTGTGTGCTCATAATGGAAAGCAGATATTCGTATCCGTTGCCGAGGTCTTCGCTGCTCGTATAGGGCAGATTATCTATTTCCCGCAAAAAGAGCGTTAAGGTGCGGGCATCCTGAAAGGACAAAAACGCGCCCTGAAACATGGAGCGGAAGACTTTCGGCAACTCCGCGGACTGTCCGAGGGCAGCAATGGCTTTGGTGTACAGTTTGCGCCGTTCTGCGCTGCCGAGAGTGGTTGCGAGGAGTGCGCGCCATGAGAACTGTGCCAATTCGCCGACAAAAAAGCTCGGGTTGCCGCCCTCTTCTTCCGAAATGCGGTCGCGGTCATCCATAAATTTATACAGCAACGCGGTGGTTATTTGCTCCACCTGCCCCTTGGGGTCAGGCATCTGCCCCACTAATATATCGCGTGCCGCGTCAATGCTTCTTCTGGTGTCGGCGTTTAACATTGTTCATTCCTTCCGCAATTGCTTATTGAAAATTTGGTGATTTTCTTACAAACTGGTCGAATTTAACTGATTATACTGTCGTTTGTAAGCGTCAGATCAATTCTGATGGGTGTTGGTTTTCAGCTGCAATGTTCCACGGGAGGAGGTCTTTCTGGGTCATTGCCCTGCGGATGCCGCAGATCCGTTTAATTCACGTCCCGTAAGTTCACGCACCCGTTCCGGTGAAAGTTCCGTAGCAGCAACCACATCGGACTCCTCTATTCCGAGCCGGATCATATTACGAGCCGTCTTTTCAATACCTTTCTCCATTCCCTGCGCAAGACCTTCAATTCGGCCCTTCGCAATGCCTTCTCTGACGAAGGCGTTGGTAATATTATATGTCCGCATACTGTTTTCTCCTCCAAGGTACAGTTCCCTGTCAATTTTCTCAAACTGTTCATACAGTTTTGGATCTAGATCTTTCAGATAACCCAGCACACTCTCTGCCAGATCAGTAAAGTCTTGTGATGACAAACCGTTCAGAAGCTGCGCAATCTCCTTCAGCCCCTCAGCATCCATCTCATTATCTCGCATTATATACCACAACGCAGTCGATGTATATCGTTTTCCATCGAAACGCCATGCCAACTGCTTTTTGTCCATTCGCCTCAGATCGCGCACAATGTACGATACTCTCGCCCTGACATCTACCGTGCCTTCAGTCATGGATTCGGAAGCAGCATTTCCATGAGAACTGTAAAATGAGCGCGGGAGGTTCCATTCCTTTTTTCCATGGTAGAGCAGAAGTATATAGATAGCATCATTTTCATTGTACACATTGCTGTTTCTGAGGGCATATTGATAATTATCGATTTGAGTGAGCGCATGTTTGTGCTGGTAGCTTTTGTGCTCAATAATAAAAAGGGACTTCCGGTCGGGGTCTGACAGGGAGGGGGCGCTGACAACGAGACCGCAGTGAAGGTTCTTTTTTCCTGCAATGTAGCTGGGGTTTTCAATACGAATTTTGCCCAAGTCCAGCTTGGCAAGCGTTGTAGCCGTACAGAACAGCCGCAGCAGGTCGGGAATCAGCCGGGGGGTTCTGTAGTAGGCGATCTTGAAGGCTATGTCGTGGATGTTGCCTGTGCTGTGGGATGATTTTTTCATAAACATTCCTCCTACATCTGTGACGGGAGAACTGTCATTTTTGACTATATGAAAGTTTTGCTACTGGAAATTGTGCTTGTACAATTTTCCAATGCAAAAGTTTCGGGGAATGGGGAATGGTGTGAGTGGGAGGCGGTGCGCCTACGGCAAAACCCCCGCGGAGAGCGTCCGCAGCCTGCGGCCGATGCTGTATTCAAACAAGGAACACAGAAACATGAACAGGCGCTTGTCGGCGCCATTGGGAAGAATAATTTTCCTATTTTCCCCAAGCGTACGCATCGGTTCATTTTCCAGAAATACTCGTTCAGGCGGCTGAATTGGCGGATGTTTGGAATCTGTGAGCTGCGCAAAAAACCCGCCTTCGGTGTAACTATACTGAACATTCACATTCCGGGGAATTGCGTGTAATGTTTTAATATCTCTCCGTGGGTCAGGTTGTTCGCCAATAATTTCCAACAATCGCCACAGAGTAAGGTTGGTAAGGCAGAGTATTCGTTCAGGCTCAGTTTTATCCAAATAGGTAAGATACTCCAGGGTGAGATCATATGCCCGGGAATCGTCTACGTTGCCGCCATGCGCGGCAAGGAGAATTTCTGAGATGAGACCCGCCGCATATAATTTTCGCGTTTCACGCCGCAGGCCTGAAAATTCCTGCTGTATTTCCATATCCAATAGCTTGGTAAACTGTTTCGCAGGATATGTATAGAAGAGCATGAGCCCATGGTAGGAGCTTTGTGTTCCTGAACGAAGTTTACTCTTTGGAGAAGCTGCCCCGTAGGCAAGCGCCCGCACAATTCCATGAGACGGAGTAAGAATGTATATCAGCCTATTCTTCTCACCGCTGGAACGAACCTGAAGTATAATACCCGGGCTCCGATAATTACGGCTCATGGTAAAAATCCGCACACTATATTGACGATCCTCGCAACAATCACTAGTCTATAGTAGTATGAATAAAAACAAAAATGAAGTCGCGCATGTCGAACTTTCCCTTCCTCCAAAACTCAGGATCATCGTTCTGCGCAGTAAACCAATTTTCCCCGGTATTCTCACCCCGCTTATTGTTAATACACAGAGAGAAAAAAACACACTTGAAGATGCGCTCAATTCCGATACCTACATTGGTCTTGTGCTTTTAAAAAATGATGACAGCGAAAATCCGCATTTTGATGAACTCTATTCCATTGGCACCACTGCAAAAATTCTAAAAAAAATAAACCTGCCCGATGGCAGCATAAACGTCTTCATTTCCACAATTGGACGCTTCAAAATTAAAAAATCTATTCAAAATGAACCTCACCTCATTGCGGCTGTCGAATATCCTGGCGAAAAATATGAAGAAAGCATTGAAACGCGAGCCATGGCGCGAAGTATTTTGAGTGAAATTAAGCAAATATCGGAGGGGAACCCGCTTTTTTCCGAAGAAATGCGGCTGAATATGATTAACATTGATCATCCGGGAAAAATTGCCGATTTTGTTACGTCAATTCTTAACATTGATCCGAAGAAGCAACAGGATGTTCTTGAAACAATTGATATATATATCCGCATGGAAAAAGTTCTTGTTTTTCTGCAAAATGAGAAAGAACTTCTGCAGATACAGCGGAAAATACAAGAACAAATAAACGAAAAAATTGAAAAAAGCCAACGTGAATACTTCCTCCGCGAGCAGTTAAAGGCGGTAAAGGAGGAGCTCGGTATTGCAACCGATGCGAAGAGCGATGAGTTTCAGCGGATCAAACAGGCCATAAATTCCTATGAATTGAGTAGCGACATTCGGGAAGAAATTGAACGGGAACTCCAAAAATTCAGTCTTATGGATCCAAATACTTCGGAGTATCATATAACCCGTAACTATCTCGATACAATTATCAGACTCCCGTGGAATGATCCTGAATCGCCTGAGCTCGATATTACCAAGGCAAAAAAAATTCTCGATGAAGACCACTACGGGCTTGAAGATATTAAAGAACGTATTATTGAATTTCTGGCAGTTCAGAAACGGAAAAAAGATATGGGGGGGTCTATAGTTCTCCTTGTTGGTCCCCCGGGAGCGGGAAAGACAAGTATTGGAAGATCAATTGCGCGGGCGCTGGATAAAAAATTCTTTCGCTTTTCTGTCGGCGGCATGAGAGATGAAGCGGAAATTAAGGGACACCGCCGCACATACGTGGGAGCCATGCCGGGTAAAATTATTCAGGGGCTGAAAATTGTTAAAACGAAGGCTCCGGTATTTATGATCGATGAAATTGATAAACTTGCCATGCACTATCAGGGAGATCCAAGTTCTGCCCTTCTTGAGGTTCTTGATCCCGAACAGAACAATACCTTCCGCGATCACTACCTTGATCTGCCCTTTGACATTAGCAAGGTGCTCTTTGTTATTACCGCCAATAGTACAGATACCATTCCCCGCCCCCTTCTTGATCGAATGGAGGTTATTACCCTCAGCGGTTATATTGTGGAAGAAAAAATTGTTATTGCCGAGAAATATCTTATTCCCAAGAGCTTTAAACGGAACGGACTGAGGAAAAATGAAATAAAATTTCCCCGTAAAACTCTTCGCATTATCGGCGAGGGATATGCCCGAGATGCTGGTATGCGTAATTTTGAAAAGGCAATTAATAAAATTAATCGGAAGGTACTGACAAAAATGCTCATGACAGATGATACATCGTCATCAGCTACTATTATTACTCCCGATCTTATTACTACCTATTTGGGACAGCCGAGGTTCCATAATGAAAACCGAAAAATCTTGAAAGCAGGAATGGTTACCGGTCTTGCATGGACAGATTTCGGCGGCGATACTCTTATTATTGAAACGGCGGCAATTCCCGGGAAGGGACAGATCAAACTTACCGGAAAAATGGGGGAGGTAATGCAGGAATCGGCAAATATCGCATATACGTGGGTAAAAAAAATGATTTTACAGGATGATACCGTTACTGAAAAAGACTTCTTTACCCGAAATACCATTCACATTCACATTCCGGCAGGGGCAATTCCAAAAGACGGACCCTCAGCCGGAATTACTATGGCAACCGCGCTTTTTTCTCTTATTAAGGAGAAAAAACTTCGAAAAACCCTGGCCATGACAGGTGAGCTTTCTCTCAGCGGATCGGTGCTCCCCGTTGGCGGACTCAAGGAAAAAATTATCGCTGCAAAACGGTCAAAAATACGGGAAATAATGTATCCTGCCGCAAATACACAGGATATTTTGGAAATACCTGAGCAGGTTAAGCGGGGAATCCAATTTTATCCGGTTGAGCACATGGATCAGGTTTTGCAACGGCTTTTTCAGTGAATATACAGCGCATCGGAATTGCCATTAGTGCCATGAGTATTACATCGATATTGATACTACTCGCCGCCTATATTATTACTGCCCTTCCCGCCGGTTCAGAAAACGCCCAAAACGCCCAGCCGGAAAACACCCAAGCCGCCCAGCCGGAGAGCACCTTCATACATCCGCATTTTACCTTCACCAGAGAATCGCTGACGGCGCGTGTTCAAAACACACTACACATTCTTTCGGCGCATATACTGCGCAGCGATCGGGAAAAAATAATAGGGGCAATTGAACAGAAGCCGGAGGTATTTCTGGAATACCTTTCGATCATGCTCCAGGAACCCGATCAGATATTATTTGCCCTTGTCGATAAGGAACATGCCCTTCCGCACGATTACGAACCGCCGGATTTAGTTGAACTCAATGAATACCCTGAACTGGAACTCAACAAGGCAGGAATGCAGCTCCGACGGAAAATGATGTCTCCGCTTATTGATATGTCGGAATCGGCCAGGGAAGAGGGTATTGTTCTGCGTATATCGAGCGCGTACAGGGCATATACATATCAGGAGGGTCTCTTCGAACGCCATGTGTCGGAGCTTGGCCTTCAGGAAGCGCAGCGGGTGAGCGCGCGAGCCGGAACAAGCCAGCATCAGCTCGGGCTTGCTGTCGATTTTGGATCAATTACCCCCCAATTTGCGGATCATCCGGCCGGTATATGGCTTGCGGAGAACGGGAGGAACTTTGGTTTCAGCCTATCGTATCCGCAAAACTACGAAGAAACTACCGGTTATTCATATGAACCATGGCATTTCCGCTATCTTGGAAAAGATGTCCTGAATCTGCAAAAAGAATTTTTTGCCGATATCCAGCAGTATCTTCTCCTCTTTTATCACCAGACATATGAAACTTTACGCGAAAGTTTTTCAGTTGCAAAACGTTCTCCAAAATGCGAGAATGCTCAGCAATGAATATATTGAACCCGCATTGGAGACATTGAAGTATTATGGAAATTGATCAATCACTTTTAAAACGACTTGCCCTTAATCTCTCTGAGATACTCATTCCGATATCTGAAATTAACCGTGAAACATGGTCAGTTAACGCCTGCGATCAGCACACATCGAATCCGGAATACTGGGAACGGGTCGCCGATCTGCGGAGGGGTAACCCGAGCACCTACGATCTCATACTTCCTGAAGCATATCTCTCCGGGGACGATGAGGAATGTATCAACACCATTCAGAAGACCATGAAAAATTACCTTCAGAAAAAGTACTTCTATAGCAAAAAACAGGGCTTAGTGTACATACAACGGTATACGCAGCTATCAGGGCTCCGTCAGGGAATTATCGCATCCATTGATCTTGAGCAATATGAATTTTCTCCCGATCGGAAAAGTCTCATCAGGGCAACGGAAAAAATTATTCCCGAGCGCATATTGCCGCGTAAAAAAATTCGGCAGAATGCCGAACTGGAGCTTTCACATAGTATTCTGCTCATTGCGGATAAAAAGCAGCACGTTATTGAATCGTTGAAGCACAAAACACAGATAATGGAAAAAATCTACGATTTCGAACTTATGATGAATGGCGGACAGCTAAAGGGCTATTGGCTTGATGATCCGGAAACAATTAATACAATGCTTCAGAATCTTTCTCAACTTCCCATTGATGAGACCACCTCGCCCGATTCGCCGTTTCTGTTTGCCGTGGGCGATGGAAACCATAGTCTTGCGGCGGCAAAGGAGCTGTGGGAAGATATTCGCGACAATCAACTCACAAATGACCCTGAAAAACGGGAAAACCACCCTGCCCGCTATGCAATGGTTGAAATTATAAACATTTATAATTCAGGAATTTCGCTTGAATCTATTAACCGCTGCCTCTTTAACATTGATCCGAATGATTTTTTTGCCCTGCTCACCGAGCGTAAAATTCCCTATAAGCAGGTATTGTCGGATTTTAAAGAAGCGCTTTCATGGCATCAGAACGGCGCCCTCATGTATTCACAGAAAAAATGGTATCTCATAGAAAACTTCGGCGAAGGCCTCATCTGCGAGACCATTGACCGCTTACTCGATACCTGCCAGAAGACATACCCCGGAACAAAAATTGATTACATACATGGATGGGATCACACGCGGGAATTGGCGGACGCATCGGCAGACCGCGTGAGTATATTCTTTAACCCTTTACGGCATGAGGAACTGTTTGCTCTTGTCGCAAAGCATGGGGTATTGCCCCGTAAAGCTTTCAGCATTGGTACCACCGAAGAAAAACGCTATTACTTTGAAGCCCGGAGAATACAATAAGATATATTTTGCGATGGTTCATGCTCATCGTTTCTGCGGGAAGATGGGAGAGGAGATCTGCTATTCAGAGCAAAAAGCACGAAAATGACAACAAGAGAAAAGCTCAATGATATGCTCCGTATAATTACCCGCTGCTGGCTTTCTGTTCTGCGCATGAGCAGAATTTCACCGGGGCTCAGGGCACTCAGATCGCGTTCCCGCGGATATACCTGAATTATTTCGTCTTCCGGAAACACCATTCCGATCCGGTATCCTTCAAGAACGAGCCGGGATTCATCATCCTGAAGTTGATAATACAATGCCTCAAGTTCCTTATTTTTCTGCATTAATTGCTGCACATTTTCTTCCACATGCGTTTTATATGTTTCAAGTTCCCGTAATTCTGCGGGAACATGAAGAAGCAATAAGAGAACATTGAGCGTAATACCCAGTAATACCGCCGCAAGCAGATATGAAAACCTCATCTCCCTGTGATTAACGGTTAGCAATGCGCATAACTTTATCAATGCAAAAATTTCTCTTGGTTTTTATATGAGAAACCTTTGCACATCATCGGGGATAATGGTATTTTGAAGAAAATTCACACAGAGAGCTGGGAATGAGCAATCGGGTTGTATTGCGCGCTGTCCGGCGCTGAAACGCTTCGATAGCCTGTATGAACTGATCAATTGGAAGGAAATTGGGGAGATGCTCTGTGCTATCAACAACAAATCGATGGGCGCGAAAGGATATCATCCGGTTATGATGTTCAAAGTGCTGTTGCTGCAATCTTGGCAGAATCTCAGCGATGAAGGCATGGAAAATGCTCTTGCCTGCGACTTGGCATACAAGCGTTTTGTGGGGATCAATGTTCTCGATGATACTCCCGATCATTCCACGATATGGCGGTTTCGGGAACAACTGACCCGTAAGAATATTCTCAGCGCGCTCTTGGACACGGTAAATGCGCAGTTGGACACGCAGGATTGTGAAGTGCACAGGGGCGCAGTCAGCATAATTGATGCGAGTGTGATACAGGCTTCGCGGCATCGGAAGAAAAAAAATGACGCAGGAGAATCGACACAGGATCCTGAAGCGGCCTACGCGAGTAAGAAGGGAGGCGATGGAACGGTACGAACAACCTACGGTTTCAAGATACACGTGACGGTAAATGAGACGGTGGAGCGGTTTTTTGGTCTGAGCAAACTCCATTGCGGCGCAAGAAAGGCGCGGTATATGGGAGTTCAGAGGAATCAGAGTCGGTTTATGTGTATGGCGATTATGTATAATCTGAAACAGATGATCGGCATGAAACGGCGAATGGGGAACATGGCGCCGGAAAACTCTGCGGTTGCGGCATAACAACAGGATAGCTGTGCCCTTATGGCGGTACTGCTGCCGGAAATGAGGGAAATACTGAAAAAAAGAATGAATTTTAGAGTTTTGGGATATTAAGGTTTGAACAGACCCCACTTTGACCTATTATGCGATCATTTCTTCCGAGTGCCAAGCCCTCCATCGCTCAAGCGTCGGCCGTGTGAGCCGTTGCTCCATTATGATCGGCTTGAGCCGGAGAATATCACTATCCACATCGGTATTCCGCTGCCTCAAAAGATCCAGCGGAGTCCCTTTGCGGTAGGTGTTGAACCGCCGGTAATTGAAATCTATCTGATACTCCTCGGCTTCCTTAAGAAACTCATTGAGCTTTGGATTCATCACCTGACTGTAGAACTCATCCTCAATGAGCCGGTGCGAGGACTCGACAGAACTGTTCCATGTGCAATGCCCGGGCGGAATACGCCGATACTCGACACCCGCCTGTATGAGCGCCTGCTCAAACCCCGATGTTCGGGTTTTGCTCAGATGTCGAACGGTGAACTCTGCCCCGTTATCGGTCTGAACCGTTATGTCCTTGGCAAGGTCTCCGTCATGATTCCGCAGGTGCTCCAGCAGGTACTCGGCGAACAAGGTTGTTACCATACTGCTCTTCTCATTGGCAAAGGCGTACCACAGAGCCCCTGTCGCCCGATCCCGGGCAGTTATCTGGTACTTCGGAACGTCTAAACACTTCTGAGAAAACCGCATAGCGGGAATGTCCGTCAGATACTTGATATCAATCTGAATGCACTCGCCGAACTTCATCCTGTCGGTTACCTCCCGCAAATCTCTCTTGGGCCGCGCCTTCGGCTTCTTTGTTTTCTGCGCCCCTATCTGCTTTAGCGTCTTGATAATCGTCGGCAGGCTGTACTTCCCGCCAACTTCCGCCTTCAACTGCTTTTGCACCTGCGTTCCAATGATTTTGTTGTGATTCCGATTCTTGGTCTGGACAAGACTCTCGAGATGACACCGGTGCCCGAATTTCATCTTCATCGGATGATTGGTCGTGCCCCGCTTTTTGTCTTCAAGCCCCTCGCCGGATTCAAAGCGCCGAACCCACCGCCGCACCGTGTTGCGCGACACCTCGAACTCCCGAGCAGCCGCCTTGATCGAATGCTCCTGGGCATACCGAACCATCCGCAACCGCCAATCATACATCGAAGCCGCCTGATACTTCCGAGACTTGAGATGATACTGAGAATATGTGATACTACTGTTCACTGTTTCCCTCCTTTTATGTTTTATACAACCCCCAGTGTATACGAATAACCTTCGTTTTACACTGGGGAGGAGGGGTCTGTCCAAAGGTTTATATCCCATGAATTTTAGAGTTTTTGGTATACAAAGGGTGGAGAATAGTGTATTCTGAATCTTAAGAACCGATGAATAATTTTTTCTGCGTGGAAAAAAGACTACCGGCAGATATAATGGAGTTATTCAAAAGTTTCTATTAGCCAAGGAGGCAAAATAATGAAAATTACATCATACAAAGGAACAATCCTTTTCGCATTCTGCTCAATGTTTATTACGTTAGTCGCGGGATGCCCGATGCTGATTGCGCCGCCTTCCATGTCTGCGCCGACTCTCACAGCGGGAAACAAACAGATTACCGCATCGTGGGTTGACCCTGCTACATGGAACTGGGGGAGCAACAGCAACGCGGACAACGATATTACCTCGTACAATCTGCGCTATCGGGAAGTCGGCAGCGAAAGCTGGAACGGGGTTAACTCCGGTATTACCGGCACAAACCATACCATTACCGAGCTGACAAACGGCGACACCTACCACGTGCAGGTGCGCGCCGTTAACGCGGGAGGCACTGGCGGCTGGTCGGCATCTTCCACGGCAACACCTATTGCGCCGCCAACTGTGCCCCCTGTCGCGCCGGGTACAATGGCTGCTCCAACCTTTGAAGTGGGGAATGGGTTGCTCATTGCCACATGGACTGCGCCAACCGATAACGGCGGCAGCCCCATTACCGGGTATGAATTGCAATATCGCGCAGATGACACGGAGCCATGGACGCTCACGAGCTCCGGCATTACCTGCGCACGCAGCGAGGGGCAGGCAGAAGTCTGTCAATTTTCCTTCTCATTTTACCCTCCTTCATATAGGCCACATCATTATATAGGCCACATCATTACGACAGACGGCGCCAGCTACCAACTGCGGGTACGCGCCGTCAACGCGCAGGGCAATGGCGAATGGTCTGCAACAGCAACAACAACGCTCCCTACTGTTACGGCAAAGCTTCCCGAGGGGATGGCAGCGCGCGCAATTCTTTCGGCTGAGGTTAGTACCATTATTGCCACCAATGATCTAACCGTTTCTTTGACCACGGTGGAGTCTGGCACGTACGCGGTTGATGAATCGGGAGACATTACGATAACCCCCGCAACTGCGCCCGATGGGGTCACCCCGCCGACTGTTGATTCGAGCAGCGGACTTATTACGGTTACCGCAGATACAACGGCAGGAACATATCTGGTATACGGCAGTGACACCGGAAGCACAGACATATTGTTTGCTGAGTATTTTTACGTTACCCGGAGTCCTACTACTAACGCTCAACTGAAAACAGCGGTAAATGCGGGGATATCAAGCTGGGGCAATACTGCCAACCTCAACTACATTATTACCGCGGCAGTAAGGAATATGTCCGAGGTTTTCAGTTCATTACTCACATTCAATGGCGATATCTCGCTCTGGGATACTGGCGCGGTAACGAATATGAGCGGGATGTTCAATAGAGCAACAGCATTCAATGGCGATATCTCGAAATGGGATACTGGCGCTGTAACGGATATGTCGCAAATGTTCCAGGTAGCAACCGTATTCAATAGCGATATCTCGAAATGGAATGTCAGATCGGTAACGGATATGTCGCAAATGTTCTATTTAGCAACAGCATTCAATAGCAATATCTCGAAATGGAATGTCAGCTCGGTAATGAATATGTTCTTTATGTTCAATACTGCAAGCGCATTCAATCAGAATCTTGAGGAGTGGAAGGAGCATTGGACGCTTGATGCCAATGACAAATATACCGGAAACAAAGGATCCATGTTTATGGCTTCCGGCGTAACAACAACGCCGACATGGTATTAGTTTCATAGCCCATAGCCCGCAGTAACTATTGAAACGCGGCAATTCAACTCAGGCAGGCGCGGGGCTGGTCGGCGCTCCGCGCCTGCTCGCCCATGCGTCCGGGAAAATCCGTGCCTGCCTTTTTTCGATAGCTCGCCCATCCGGCTGTTGCTGGTTGGGGAGGCCGCGTCTCCTAGGCTGGTCGACGCTCCGCGCCCATGCGTCCGGGCTGCCTTTTTTCGATTGATCGCCATGCGTCTGGATCAGGCTAATATCTCATGTGGAATGCTGTCTTTGTGCTTAGCATTCACCATTCATATTTTACCCGTCTATATGGTATGAGCGGAAAATATATCGGTATGGTACGCGCTGGAAATATGTTTTCGGGAATGCTCAGATATTCCGGGATTTCATATACTCCTACTTCAACAAAGGCCTCGCGCGGAGCATTGTTCCGGGGAGCATGCGTCAATACACCCTATAATACAGGGCGAATTCAATCATACGCGCCCCCCATTCCCGACTCCCCGAAAAAAATTCACAAATTTTGCAAAATTCTTTCCAAAAACATAGTCAAGAATGACATTTTACCCGTCACAGATGTAGGAGGAAGAATATGAAAAAATCATCCCAGAGCACAGGCCATATCCACGACATAGCCTTCAAGATCGCCTACTACAGAACCCACCGTATGATTCCCGACCTGCTACGGCTGTTCTGTGAGGATACAACGCTTGCCAAGCTGGATCTGGACAAAATCCGCATTGAAACCCCCAGCTACATTGCAGGAAAAAAGAACCTTCACTGCGATCTCGTTGTCAGTGCCCCCTTCTTGTCAGACCCCGACCGAAAAGCTCTTTTTATTATTGAAAATTTTGCTCCGCAAAATTTTCCAATAAGGATTCTCTCATCTATACTCTTGATTCTCTCACGGTATAGAAAGTTTTGCCTTGGAAAATTGTGCAAGCACAATTTCCAGTAGCAAAACTTTTGTATTGAACACAAAAGCTACCAGCACAAACATGCTCTCACACAGATCGATGACTATCAATATGCCCTCAGAAACAGCAATGTGTACAATGAAAATGATGCTATCTATATACTTCTGCTCTACCACGGAAAAGGTGAATGGAACCTCCCCCTCACATTTTACAGTTCTCATGGAAATCCAGCTTCCGAATCCATGATCGAAGGCACGGTAGATGTCAGGGCGAGAGTGTCGTACATTGTGCGTGATCTTTGTAGAATGAAAAAGAAGCAGTTGGCATTGCGTTCCGATGAAAAACGATATACATCGACTGCGTTGTGGTATATAATGCGAGATAATAACAAAGGGCCGGGCTGAGGGCATTGAGAAAGGTATTCTGAAAGGTCGCGCGGAGGGGCATATTGAGGAACGGAGAAAAAACGCTCGCAGTATGTTTTTGGAAGGGTTGTCGACCGAGGCTGTTCAGAGAATTACCGGGCTGAGCGATGAGGAAATGCGGACAGTGCGGAACGGATCGCATTAAGTTGGAACCGCTCTGCCTGCGCTCATAGTGGATAATAAAGATATTTTCTGCTAAGATAACTAGGCAAAGTTTTGCAAAACTTTCATTATTCTTTTGTGCATTCAGCCGATACTAACTATATCTAAACGGAGAAACCAATGACTGGCGATCACATTGATCAGGATTTTAGAGTAGATAACGTGTTGGAAAACAATGATAAAGAATTAAACACCTATGGAGTTTTTGTAAAGGAAGGACCGGATAACGTAGAAAATCCGAATTCTGAGATTGAGTCTGATTCCCTTTCTGAAATTGAGTCTGATTCCTTTTCTGAGATTGAGTCTGATTCCCTTTCTGAAATTGAAATTGATTCTGAAATTGAGATGAATCTGTCAGAGGCGGATATGGAATTTTCTAAACATTCGGCCGAAGATCTGAGTGAAGAAGAACGGCAACTTTTCGAAAATCTCGAAACAGAAGATTTATTACTTCAGTCCGATATAGCACGTTTTGATCTTGATGTAGATAATGAAATTGATAACGATAGTGACAGCATGAACGATAGTGACAGCATGAACGATATTGACAGCATGAACGATAGTGATATTGCGGCAACAGACGATGAGGCAACACTCTTACCCTATCCGAAGAATGAGAGCGATGAAACTGAAAATGCACCTTCTCCTCTCCCCCCCCTTGACTTCGATGACGATGATTTAGATCTCAGCCTCGACCGTTTTGAACCACAGGAAAATTCTGATTCAGACGATTCAATGAACTATTTTGATATCGGGGCAGATAATTTTGAGTTAGAGATAGATACAGATCAAACTGACATCGATCTGAGTGAACCGGAAGACGATATAATCATTACCGATGACATCGTAACTATGGATGAGCAGCCGGATATCGATCTGAGTGAACCGGAAGACGATATAATCATTACCGATGACATCGTAACTATGGATGAGCAGCCGGATATCGATCTGAGTGAACCGGAAGACGATATAATCATTACCGATGACATTGTAACTATGGATGAGCAGCCGGATATCGATCTGAGTGAACCGGAAGATGATATAATCATTACCGATGACATAGTAACTATGGATGAGCAGCCGGATATCGATCTGAGTGAACCGGAAGACGATATAATCATTACCGATGACATAGTAACTATGGATGAGCAGCCGGATATCGCTTACACAGAGAATTTTTCCGAACTTGATGATAGCAGCAATCTGTCGGGAGCCGCTGCGCTTCAGGAAATTGAAGAAGAACTGGGCACGATCAAGTCTGAACTACATGAATTGAGGCAGGAACTGAAACATCTTCGCGGCATTGAAGATACATACTCACCGGCAGCTCCTGAGAACAATGAAATTTCAGAAACGACAACTCCAGCCAGCGAGCCAACACTGGAGCTTTCTGATACTCCCCATCATCCTCCCTCTGGAGAAATGGAAGATGCCGTTACCCTGACCACAGATGAACTCGAAAAAATTCTGCATTCATCTGCCCCGCCTGCTTCTGAGAAAAAGGACTCTCTTGACGATGTGGGTTTATCCTTGCCCGATGATCTCAGTGATGATCCTGAGAAGATTGAACTGAGCGATGATACATCGGAATCTCCGACCATGGAACTGAAACAAGAATTGAAAGAAGTTTTAAAGTATATGGATTCACTTCTTGATAATCTCCCTGAAGAAAAAATTGAAGAATTCGCAAGATCTGAGCATTTCTCAACATATCAGAAACTCTTTGAAGAACTAGGATTGTAAACACATGGGCCTTTTGGCAAGCGGACTGGCAAAAAAAACGGAAACGCTCAAAACAATTTTTCCGGAGATTCTCAAGAACATTCAAGCCCTTGACCATGGGCTGGATGTGCCATATCGATCATTTGAAATTCTCTGCAATTCCATTGACCACTGTGAAGCTGTCTTTTTTTTGAAAGATACCTATACACATCTCATGCAGCCTGTTTCCGCATTCCCCCAACGAGATATGCCCCCGCCCCTTAAGGATTATACAGATATTCAATCGCCGTGCCTGCTCACTGAAACAGACGATATACAGACATGGAAACAGTATCTCCCTTCACAGGACATGCCTGAGAAGCTCCTCATTATTCCCATTGGAAACAATGCCGGCGAAGGATTTTTACTGATAAGCCGGAGTATATTTTTTACTCGCACTCATGAAAATATCCTGCTTTTGGCATCCATACTTTCAGACATCCTCACGACAATGATTCAGAAAACCCGCTCACCCATTCTCCGGAACATCACCCTCCACAACCCTCCCAACACCAGTACCTTTGCTCAGGCCATTCGCGAAGGTTCAGGAGAACATTCACTGCTCCTCTCATTTTCAGATACGCACCTCACTAAAGCATTCGCCCATTCGGCTCCGCATACCTGGGAAACCCGCTTCCAGCATGATCTCCTGCAGGTTCTCGGATCAATAGCGCAGGGAGAGGGCATGGTTGCCCATTATATGAGCCAATTCCATGTTTTCTTCTTTAATGCAGAGAATCTTGACAGTATTACAATAGGTCAGCAAATTCAGACTTCGCTTGGAAGAGCCTTTTCCATACCCCTGCCCACCCTACAATTCAGCGAAACCGACCCTGCTGAAGCACTTCAGGATACCAAGCATATATTATGAGAGCAACTCTCAGGGCATGCGCGGACAACTCATTGTACAGTATCACATATGGTAATACCTTACTTCACAGTCTGCGGAACCCATGGAAGGAAGCCGAACGAATTGTCCGTTCTCAACTTGAGCACTCCAATTTTTCGAAACGCGTTTCAGGAAATTGCAGAGCAATTTTTTTTCTTCTGAACCCGGGCCTCGCCTACGGAGCCGCAGTGCTGCTTCAGTACTACCCCAAGGCAACAATACATGCTGTCTATTCCGATAGAGAACTGTATACCCTTGTTATGAACTGCAACATCATGTACCCGGCAACCCGGCAACCCGGCATTGTTACCAGTCTCATGCTATCGGATTTTAAGAACTACGTTTTTTCAACACTCACAGGACTGGCGGTTTTACAAACACAGGTCATAAATTGGCTTCCTTCCTCATCTGTCTCCGGACATCGGCAACTTCTGTCCGATTATCGGTTGGCAATGCGGGAAATTCAGGCAGGCATCCTCAGCAGAATGTACTTTGGAAAACCCTGGATGAAAAACATTTCTCTGAACATTCACCGCCTCAGCAAAATGAAAAAACTGACATCGCTTTCAGGGTCGGTATTTCTCTGCGCAGCCGGTCCAAGCCTGAACTATTCCATGGAACTCATTAAGCGATTACGCTCACGGGTACACATATGGGCGCTTTCCTCAAGTGTCAGAGCACTGGTATCGGAGGGCATTATACCGGATTGTATTGTCAGTACCGATGGGGGATATTGGGCAGGACTGCATCTGCAGTTTTCTGCCCCGGAAAGCCATATCATTATGAGCCTCAATGCGCGGGTTCCGGCAGCATTTTTTCACAGATGTACATCGACCGAATTTGTTCTTATGAACATGCCCTTTCTGAAAAATTCCGAAAACAAAGAATTTATGACGGTGCCGGAACGCGGTTCAGTAATTTTTACTGCGCTTGATATTCTTGAACGGCTCCATGACGGTCCACTAGTTCTGTTGGGTGCCGACTTCACCCCGCAGGGTCTTCAGAGCCATGCGCGTCCCCAGGCCTTCGAGGAATTCATTGAATCGGAGTATACCCGCCTGCATCCGCTCACAACAGAACGCTTTGAACGAATTTCAGGAGAACAGCTCAATATCTATTCCGAATGGTTCAGAACAGAGGGCGGAAAATCAATTTCATCGTCTATCTACCGGTGGAGGGGAAGTAGGATCCGGCTGCCTGTTACCGAACTTACTTCAGAAGATGAACTGAAATATATTGTAGATACCGCTCCCAAAATGCAGACCAGCTGGGAAACTATTTCAGTGAAAAAATCGGATGCCGATGTTTTCATCAACATACCGAAACCGCTTCCCGGGGATCTCTTCTCACAGAGCGATCATCTTGAGCTGCTTGAAGCGATCGTGTATGTAAACGGAATCGAATTGAAAAACCAGTACACGTATTGGCTGAAGGGAACGGAAGAAGAATTATGTCTCAGTGAACTTGAGAATAATCTGTAGGGAATAATCTGTAGGGATGGTGAGATATGAAAAAATTTATTTGCAAGAAAAGGGATTTTTCGTATAATAGATTCATGAAGTCTTTTTTCGGAAAAATATATGCGGTAACTGCGGTACTCTTTTTTCTCTCGCTTATAATTTTTGTCATGTTTCAACTGTTTGCCTTCGATGCATCTGCCAGAGTAATACGGGCGCCTTCACGAACCGAAGTACACGGTATCCTGATAAACGTCTTATATTTCTTGATGGGGTATATCGTATTTACCTTTTTCTTTCTTATTCTGAAAAATGCCATGCCTCAAAAGAAACCAGAAGAAAAGCCAGAAAAATTGACAAAAAACATAGATCCAAATATTCTTGACAAGAGGGTATCCATGCAAAAACCTGAACCAATCATACATGGCCAACTCGTATCATTGCGCGACAGCCGGATTTGGCCGCTTGAACTTTTAAAGCTCCGTCTCAATAACGAGATTGAACGTTCAACAGAAAATGAAGCCGATTTGGGCTTCATCATTTTTCAGCTTGGCAAAGATTTCACAGGAGAACCGAAGCTTATTGACGGTTTTGAAAAAATAATACTTGAGGTTTTTCGTTATTCCGACATGATTTATAATCTTGCCCCCTACTATTATGGGGTGATTGTGCCAAATAGACGGGCATCGGAATGCCTGCGTCTGATTAAACGCTTTTTACAAATTACTGAAACAATTTTTGCGCAGAAAAGGGAAATTTATGTTGGATACAGTACCCGCTGCGGGAGAATGGTAAATAGTAAGCGGCTTTTCAAAGAAAGCCTCATGTCGGTATCGCAGGCAGGCCCCGACAAAAAACAGATAATCCATTTCAAACCCGATCTTCACAAATATCAGAGACTTCTGGCAGAATTACGCAATAATATGTAGCTGAAAATTAAAAATCGCTGAAAATAGTATAGCGCCATTCTGGAAGCACATATATCCGAAGACCTCCCTCAGGCGATTTTAATGCTGAATCTGCCGATTGACTCATATAATATGTTATTGATTCTTCATGTTGTTCTTTGTATATGATGATACTGAGATCTCTGGAAGCATCTGTCTCTACACCAACACCCAGGATATATTCAGCCTCATCTGGAAGAGCATCAACTATGTTCTCTCCCTCAAGCCTCAGCAGAGTACGCGCAGCATTGTCTACTTCGGGAAGAACATCATCTCCAACCGACGATACCCACTGATCATCTTCATCTTTAAACCAATTTTCTCTGATCCCATTCGGATATGTACGATAAAAGCTCAAGGGCAGATCATCGACTTCTTCCCAAAGACGCAGATCGGTCCAGTAGAGCTCAGGCTGATTAAGATAAAAACTCAGCGACGTATCAATGGTATATATTTCCGGCATATCTTCAATACGGAAATACTGCTCACTCCGCTGCGCGGCAATGTTGCCAAAATAAAACCGTCCGATGAGACGTTCTTCTCCATCGAAGAGTTCCACAGTTTCGGAATTATTCAGACCAAAACTATCCGCATCTTCAAGACTGTTGCTCGCCCGCCGGATAAATTGCGCAGTTAAAAGAGCATCCGTGAAATCTTCCACACGCTCCGCTCGCGCCCGGCGAATTCGGGCATCTGACGATTGCCCGGAAGATTGCCCGAAAGATTGCACTGTCCACATACCCTCCGTGAGGCGAAGTGCTATGTCCTTTTCAGTCCGTATTGTTATGCGCTGAATATCAATATCTTCGGAGAAAAACTGGTCGGTGCCGCCCAAATCAATATGCCGCTGGCGAGATTGAATGAGATTTCCAAAAATAAATATCAGAAAAAGAATGAACGCTGTCAGCAGCAGAATGCCGAGGTTTCTGCGATACAGATTGTGAAACGGAGCAGTGGATTCAGGGGCAGCCGAGTTTGTTTGTATGTTCTTATTCATTGCGTGTTTCCTCCTTGTGTGGTTCCTCATTGGGAATAAATGGTAGTTCTGCCTTTCTTCGGCGCCGAGTATGGCGAATAAGGGCAAAAAGTATAATGAGAATGGGTATAACGGCAATGTTGAGAGCCTTCGCGAGAAGGATGGTGCCGTTGGCGGCAGATTCAGATAAGGCAGTTAATCGTGTACTTCGGGCTCCGCGGGTGCGAATTTTGAGCAGTTCTTCATCGCCAACGAGGTATTCCAGAATAGTCTGCATAAGAACAATGTTATATTGAGATCTGCCGACCTGATAAAGTTCCGATGGAAAATCGCTGTCGCCAAAAACAAGAAGTCGAGAACCTTCACTGGAAGTAAGCGGATCCTCATAGGATATACCCCGCTCAAGTACCTGCTCAGGCGGATCCGTGAACCATGCCGACAGGGGATCAGAAACACTCACAGCCAGCGCGTAGTTTCCATCCCGATTTTCAGCTGTAAACATGGCCGATTGTATTGTTTCAGGATCGGTAAGATAGTCAGACATGAGGACTGAGTCCGAACTGGAAAAATACAGTACTTCGCTGTCTGAAAGATCTTCCGACAGGGTAATGGGGCTTGCCCAGAAAAGATCCAGACCCTGAAAACGCGCTGAAACAGGGTTCTCGGTATGTACCGCATTGTCAAGCACCTGCACCCATGGCGGATACGGCAGGTAGGTATTGAAAACAACATTTCCCTGCTGCTGCTGAATCGGAATAATAAGACTGGAAGCATCGAGAACCCAGGAATTATTAACATTCACACCATAATGTGCAAGCATAGTGAGGAGCCGGCTATCGCTCAGATCTGTTACCCGGAGCTGCTGCTGAAGATTCACCTCAGCAGATTCGGCCGCGATCAGTACGCCCCGCCCGCTCAGAATAAACTGTTCAATTGCATAAAGATCGGCATCTTCAAGCTGCGCCATCCCCAATACGACAAGCCCGTCTGCGGTCGGCGGAATTGCATCTCCTGCCTGAAGAAGAGAAATATCATAGTATTGTCTGAGATACTGACTCATGGTTTCAAAGAGCTGCGGATTCGGATCATCCTTTGCGAGAATGACTGCAATTGAACGCTTCAGTTTTTGTGTCATTGCAATAAGCCGTGAAGTTATTTCATATTCCAGCACAGTCGCATTATCGATGAACGGGATGATCTCCACTGAATCCTGATAGGTAATTGCAATACCATTGTATACAAGAGCAAAGCTCTGCTCATTGTTTTCAATAACCTGTAATTCCCGGGGAGCAATACCAAGATCCTCCGGTGGTATTTCCGGACTTGAGTCCGGATCAATGATCTCGACTCGGAAGGAGCCGCGGCTTATTCTCTGATATTCATAGAGGATATCCTGTATTTCCTGAAGTTCAGGCAGCCGTGATAAAAGACGGGGTGAAAAATAATACCTAAGTTCGACGTCATCGGGGAGGGTTCTCAGAATGGTTTTTGAATAGCTGCTGATGCTGAATGCCTGATCCCTGCTGAAGTCGAGACGGAAATAGAAACGATCTGAATTCAGCGCCAGAAAAACGAAAATAACTACCGCGAGTATAAAACTGTAACGCATGTATTGCCGATAATTCATGTTCATGTTCATCTCCACTTCCGCAGAATAACCACCATGGTATTCAGGTATAAAAAGAATACGGTATATATGAGAAAGAAGAAAAGATCGCGTGAATCAAGTACTCCTCTCGCAAATGATGAAAAATGATGGTTAAGACTGAGGTATGTAAGTATATTGGCGAGGAATGAATTGGATAAATTTGCCGCCAGTAGTTCAAAGATTAAGGTAAATAGTAAGAGGATGGTAATGCTGATAAGGCCGGCGGTAATCTGATTTTTAAACAAACTCGATATACATTGCCCAAGCGCTATGGCAAAGGCGCCAAGGAGCATAACTCCGAGGTACTGCGTGAAAATTGGACCAATGCTGAAATTTCCCAGAAACTGTAATGTGAATATGAGCGGAAGCGTAAGAAGGATTATCACTTTAAACACCATGTAGGTTCCCGCAAATTTTCCGAGCACTAACTGCCAACTGGTATAGGGCATGGTCAATAATAATTCACTGGTACCGCTTTTGCTTTCCTCAGCCCAGCTTTTCATGGTTAGCATGGGTACAAGAAGAATGAAAAGGATGGGAAACATACTGAAATATGCCCGGAATGATGCGTAGTCCCGCGCCGCGAAATTGTAAACATTCAGGTACCAGATAGAGGAAAATAAAAGGAAAAAAATTGCGGCAAGATATGAGCTGATATTGTTAAGACCGCTTTGAATTTCCTTTGTGATGAGCGGGCCTATCCGTAGCATTTTCATGTTGCATCTCCTTCGTGGGATTTATGGGATTGGCGGGGTTCGGGTGATTCACGGGTGAGTTCGGCAAATACATCCTCAAGGCTCAGAGTGTCTGCGCGCAATTCCCGGATTTTCACACCCTTCTCTACCGCCCAGTCAAAAATAACGTCCTCTCCCGCGCTGTGTTCTGAATTCATAAGCACTTCGTATCCCTGCCCCTGTTCCCGAACATCGCTAACACGATCCAATGCCCTGAGCTCCCGCGCCTGCTCAGCGCTTATGGTATTGAAACGCACAAAAAAACGGATATCTCCACCGAATGTATTCCCAATGGTTCCGGTATCGCCTTGGGCAACTATGCTCCCCTTATTGAGAATAAGAACCCGACTACACACAGCCTCAACTTCCTGCATAATGTGCGTGGACAGAATAATGGTTTTTTTCTTTCCCAGATTCCGTATTAATTCCCGAATTTCCTTGATCTGATTAGGATCGAGCCCGGAGGTTGGTTCATCGAGAATGAGTATTTCAGGATCATGGATGAGCGCCTGAGCGAGACCCACCCGTTGACGATAGCCCTTTGAGAGTTCGGAAATTGTCTTATTATAGACCTCGGCAAGACCGCAATGCGCTACTGTTCTTTGTATGGCGTCTTTCTGCGCTTTTTTTCCGCGTATGCGCGCGCCTGCCTGAAACCGCAGATACTCGGCAACTGTCAGCTCAGAATAGACGGGGGCATTTTCCGGCAGGTAGCCGATTTTGTTTTTTATTTCCCCAGAATGCGCCAATAGTTCCCGACCATCAATTTCAACTCTTCCTGATGATGGAAAATGATAGGAAGTGAGTATGCGCATAATTGTTGTTTTTCCGGCGCCGTTTGGACCGAGAAGACCGACTATTTCTCCCCGATTAACCGAAAAACTTACTCCCTTCACTGCGTGGAAATTTGCATATGATTTATGTACATCTTCCAGCAATAGCATGAATACCTCCGCGTAAAAACTTTGTGAAAATTTTGAATAATGCTATGTGCTGAGCATTCTTACATTTTGCAAAAAGTTTTGCAAGCAAAATTTCCCAAACTGTTGGGAAAAAACCATTTCAGTTGAACCCTAATATTTGATTTTTCAATTATTAACTGCATTGTACTCCGCTGCCATTTTCTTAGCGTGATTAGCGCCAACAACATGCGCTGGAGGTCGACGACCAGAACCAAACACTTCCAGCAACCGTTGCTCCGACTGTACTTATAATCAAGCCAGTCCAAAAGGCGGTGCTTTCATCGTCGGTTCCGTAATAACTGGGTATACTCAGCATTGGTAGCCGTTAAAAGTCGTTCCAATTATAGCAATACCCCCAGATATACCCGAGGTAAGGGCTACTGCCGTAAGGTTATTCTGATCCCGAAGTTTTTCAGCATCCCATGCTTGATACACGCGGGGATCAACATATTGAATAGCCTCATAGAACACATCTTTCGACACCTCGAGCCCGCCTATTGTCGGGTACCACCCGCCAGAAGCAAATGTACCAGCAAAGGAGAAATCTCCTCCAGAGGAGGCAAAAGATGAAAACCCGAAGGTTTCTTCTACCCAAAGTTCTCCTTCGGGTATAACAATATCTTGAGCAATCAAAGAACATGTTACCAACGCAAGTAACAACATGCTAAATATTTTTTTCATAACCCATCCTCATCAGATTCTTTCATGTTTCCGCCCGGGGAAGCGGTATGAGCTGCCGATCCCGCGCAAGAAAAACATTTTTACATTCTTTTCCTGCTTCGTCAAGTAATTTTTTCAAATCTCTGTCGTTGTATCGGGGAGAAAAATGAATAAGTCCGGTTTTTTTTGCTCCTGCTCTGGCGGCAATAATTCCTGCCTCCCGGGCGGTCATGTGTCCCTTTTTCGCTGCCGTTTCCGCAAGCGCATCTTCAAACATTCCCTCGCATATGAGGAGATCAGAATCTCTGACCTCATCTATAATAGAGGAAATAGGAAGAGTATCTGTTACATAACTTACCTTGCGTCCGGGACGGCTTGGTCCGAGAACATCGGCAGGCCGTACAACGTTCCCATTGGGGAGAGATACTGTTTCGCCATCCTGAAGAGTGGACCAGAGAGGGCCTCGGGGGATGCCCATATCGAGAGCCGCCTGAGGGTTAAAGATACCGGGACGTTCATGCTCAATGAAGGAGTAACCAACACAGACCCGCGTATGCCGAAGGGGAAAACTCCTAATTTCATACTCCTTCGAAGAAAATACTACCTGCGGCATCTGCGGATCATCAATTTCAAGAACCTTTATTTCATAGTTAAGGTGCATTTCCAAAATACGGCAGCTCGATTCAACATATTCCCGAATCCGCGGGGGGCCGATGATATACAGCGGTTCCTGACGGTCAACCTGCGATGACAGCATGAGCATACCGGGAAGACCGGTAATGTGATCCGCATGGGTGTGAGAAATTAATATACTGTGAATTCTCTTCCACCGAAGATTAAGTTTGCGCAGGCTGACCTGTGTTCCCTCTCCGGCATCAAAAAGGAAGAGCGTCCCCTCCCTGCGAAGGAGTACCGATGTGAGATGACGCCGGGGAAGTGGCATACTTCCCCCGCTTCCAAGGATAAAGGCTTCCATCATCATGAAACTATCTCACAAGAAAATTTCTCACACAGGAAAACAATGGGGCTGCGATACATATTCATTATACCAGATTCAGGTCAGGATCTATGTCCGCATCATAATCAATATCAGTCCGACCGAAACCATGAATACCGAGAAAATCGGCATTATAGCCATCGAGATCGGCAAGTTCATGAATGTTTTCCGTGCTCACCTGCGGCCAGAGAGTATTGACTTCATGCTGTACTGACTCATCCAATTCCAGATCATCCATTCTGATGCGTCCCTCCTCGTCAAGTTTGGGATTTTCCCCATATAAACGATCCGCGAATAAACGATACATTTGCTCAATACAGTTTTCATGAGTGCCCCGCTCCTTCATAATTTTGAACAGCAGAGAAAGATACAGCGGTACCACCGGTATGACTGCCGATGCGCGGGTAACAAGCGCCTTGTTTACCGAAACAAAGGCCCGTCCATTGCAGTTCTGAAGTGTACTGCGGATTGTATGCGCCGCGGCCTCCAAATTTTCCTTCGCCTTTCCAATTGTGCCATCACGATACACTGCCCGGGTGAGTTCGGGGCCAATGTAGGAATAGGCGACAGTTGTGAAATTCCGGCTGAGGAGGTCGGCCTTGAGAAGGGTGTTTATCCAGAGAATCCAATCGTCGCCCCCCATAACATTGATGGTGCTCGTAATTTCTTCCTCGGAGGCGGGTTCAATGGTTATTGTCGATATTTCTCCGGTCTGGGTGTTAATGCTCTTTGCGGTATAATTCTTGGCAATGGGCTTGAGTACCGACTTATAGGTAACACCGCTGTCCGGATCCTTTCGCATGGGGCTGGCAAGACTATATACGAGCAAATCAATTGTACCGAATAGTTCCCTGATCCGCCGGACAGTCTCCGCCTTTACTTCATGACTGAAGGCATCGCCATTAATGCCTTCGGCAATGAGACCAGCCCGCCGCGCCTCATATTCCATGCTTTTCGTATTATAGTACCCGCTGGTGCCGGTGCGTTTTCCACTCGGTTCCCGATCAAAGGAAACGGCAAAGGTATGCGCCTCTGCGCCAAAAGCTGCGACAATGCGGCTGGCAAGCCCATAACCGTTTGATGCCCCAAGCACCAGAACATTCTTCGGACCGTCAATTTTTGCCTGGCCTCTGACATAGGCAATGTCATCCATTACTTCTTTCTGCGCTCCAAGGGGGTGGGCATTCATGCAGATATTACTGCGAATCATTGGTTTTATAACCATTGTATCCTCACATATGTATTGATTTTTTACATGATATTACACAAAATTACCGTTCATGAACATACAGGAATGGAAAAAACTTAATAAAACAAAACAGCAGTATTATCTTCACCGGAGTGAGGGCAATTTTCAGGCAGCTTATACCGCAGTACAGCCGATTATTGATCGGGTACGGGCTCAGGGGGACGCAGCGCTCAGGGAATATACCCGGCGTTTTGATGGGGCTCATATTTCATCAATAACAGTCGGCGGAGATGAGTTTTCAGAGGCTGAACAGATTCTTTCTTCCGAAATGAAGGAAGCCATTGAATATGCTATTGAGAATGTACGGAATTTCCACAGGAAGCAGATGCGGGGAGATGTTCCAGCGGATTTTGGAGCGGCGGCAAAGGGGAAGGCAGAGGTTCCGGTAGAGGTTCCGGCAGAGGTTCCGGTAGAATTATGTACGGTCAGACCCGGAATTCGCGCAGGAAAACGCTACACAGCCATTGATTCCGTGGGGCTCTATGTACCCCGCGGGCGCGGAAGCTTTCCCTCCATGCTTTATATGCTCGCCGTTCCGGCTGTATTAGCATCGGTTCCGCACATTAGCATTGCGACTCCTCCCCAGCCCGACGGGAAGGTTGATCCTGCCTGTCTGTACGCAGCGAGGGTCTGCGGGATAGAGCTGATCTACCGCATTGGGGGAAGTCAGGCAATTGCCGCCCTGGCCTTCGGCACCGAGACTGTTCAAAAGGTACTGAAGGTTGTTGGGCCTGGCAGCATATATGTGAATGCGGCAAAACGATTACTTGCAGATACAATTGATACCGGGCTCCCCGCCGGTCCCTCGGAGGCGGTAGTTGTCGCCGATGCCGGTGCCGACCCCCACCTTGTTACGCTTGATCTGTGCACGGAAGCGGAGCATGGTTCCGACTCCTCTGCCGTATTAATTACCGACAGTCCGGAGCTTGCCATGGAAGTAAAGAAAAGAGTTGAACAATTTGTGCATGAAATTCCATTGCCGCGCAAAACCTTTATCACAGATGTCTTCCGGAAATATGGGGGGATTTTTCTCGTTGATACCATTGAAGAAGCTCTGAAACTTGCCGATACTTTTGCCCCTGAGCATCTACAAATTCAAACTGCTGCTCCACAGAAACATCTGGAGCAGGTGAAAAATGCCGGCGAAATTCTCCTGGGCCCCTATACTCCATTTACGATGGCAAATTACGCTGCAGGAGCAAATGCGGTACTGCCGACGGGCGGGAAGGCGCGAACCTGGTCTGCGGTTTCTGTGCAGGATTTCATAAAATCAACTTCAATAGTGGAAATTGATGCCGCCGGATATGCCGATCTTGAGAAGCATTGCAGGGTACTTGCAGAGTACGAAGGCTTTTATGCTCATCATGAGGCCATTGCCAGACGTACATTCACGGAAACCACATAAAAGAGCGGGCATACAAAATATGACAGCAGATTTTGCATATTTTGAACAATTCACCAATGTTGAAAAATCAACGCGGGCATCGGTAAAGTTCCGGCTCGACCGCATGGTCACACTTCTTGGAGATTTTGCGAATCCCCAGAACAATATGGCACTCGTACACGTTGCGGGGTCAAAGGGAAAGGGTATGACATCGGCATTTACGGCAGCCCTCCTTGCCGATGCGCTTGGAGAACCCGTTGGTATCTATGCATCTCCGCACATAGAGGACTACCGTGAACGCATACGGCTTTCCCTGCCTGCCATGACCGATTACCGCGATGGTTTTTTTCCCGCTGCGGTCTACGAAGAAGGGATAACACAGATTCAGCACTATCTCAAAAACCGAAGCATGCAGCCGACAACCTTTGAATTGCTCACCCTCCTTGCCTTCATTTTATTCAGAGCGCAAAAAATTCACTGGGCTGTCATTGAAGTGGGGCTCGGAGGCAGGCTCGATTCAACCAATGTAATTGAACCACAGTTTTGCATCATAACCCCGCTGGAAATTGAGCATAGCCGGTATCTTGGAAATACCATAGAAGAAATTGCCGGAGAAAAGGCGGGAATTATTAAACGGGGTATCCCGGTACTCAGCCAAAAACAAAATGCCGCCGCAGAACGGGTTATAAGAAAAAGAGCGCTGGAACTAAAGGCTCCCTGCTATTTTTTTACCGACTTTGCGCATACTGAAAAATATCCGCCATTTAATACTGTGTTGACCCCTCCCTACGCGCACGAGAATGCCTGCCTTGCGTACCTCGCGTATCATCTCATCCAAAAACATTCCCTCCAAAAACATTCCCTCCAAAAACATTTCCATTTACAGAGAAAAATACCTGTCCCAAACCTAAATCCTGAACAGGCACTGGAAAGTATAGGGCGAACAGTCCTACCCGGACGTTTTGAACAGCACAATCTATCCATACGAACAAACGGGAAAGGGGAGCAGGCAGTACAAAAACCGATCATTATGGATGCAGCCCACACACCGGCATCTATTCGGGCATTTCTGACCGGATTGAAAATAATCAGAAATCAGCACCCTGAAAAGACTCTTACAATTATTTTTTCAGCGCTTGAAGATAAGGACTGCAGAACAATGCTGGAGTATATTATGGAGGTTTGCAACATACTGATAATAACCGGCTGCGGCAGTTTCAAGCGCGCTGATATAACAGAGCTTACAGAAATTGCCCGGCAAATTGCAGAAAACAAACCGCGTATAAAGCTCCGCGTCATTCATGAAGCCGACAAGGCATTGCATACGGTACTGGAAAGTTCTGAAAATGATATTGTGGCAATCTGCGGTTCATTTTATCTAATCGGAGAAATGCACAGGGCGCTGAAAAAATATACCAAAGTTTTGCATTGGAAAATTGCGCGTGCGCAATTTCCAGTAGCAAAAGTTTCAGATTCGGAGTTACCATGAGCCTCAACTGGGTGGAAATAGATATTATACTTGCGGAGTTGTCACTGACGGGAAAATATATCCGACAGATTTTTCAATATGACTATCGAAATATCTATTTTCAACTCTTCTCAAAGCAGGAAAACACCTATGTACGGATATGCCTTGAGCAGGGACATACCCGCCTGCATACAATAGTGTCACGGCCGGGCTCACAGACAGAATCGCTGACAGAATCTCGGACGGAATCTCGGACAGGATCACGAACGGTACAGCCGCGATTCTCGGAATTTCTGCGCTCACGAATACGCGGCGGAAGGATCATATCGGCAGCTCAGATAGGTCATGAACGGATCGTACAGATTGAAATTACCCGCAGTTCGGAAACAACCCTTCTCTATCTGAAACTCTGGGGCAGCGCATCCAATGTTATTGCCTGCGATAGTGAAAACACAATTCTCGAAGCCGCATACCGCAGACCAAAGCGGAAAGAATGCGCAGGAGAAATTTTTCAAATTCCCCGGACAGCAAACATCAACATAAACCTTCTCAGTGCCCGCCCCGCCCTCCCCGAATACAGCACATATAACCAAAGTATTGCAGCCGAATATGCAGAAGATGAGAATGTAAGAGAACAGCAAAAAATGGTGAAAAATCTCATTCAGTATTATACAAGACAAAAAAATAACCTATCCAAAACGATCCGTACGATCACGGGCAGGCAGGAAAGTAGTGAATCGGCTGATCGTCTGCAAAAATTTGCCGATATCATTCTCACGGAAAGCCGAAACATACAAAGGGGTGATGAATGTATTCAGGCGACAGATTTTGATGGAAGGGCGGTGACCATTCCCCTCGACCCTTCTCTTTCTCCTTCAGAAAATGCCCAAAAATTCCATAGGGAAGCAAAGAAAATTAATGCCCGCGCCCGGCGCATGAACGAGGAAAAAGCGGATATTCTGCAGAACTTTGAAGAAATAACACATATACTTCAAGCCCTGAATACCGATACATCTCCTGCAATTCTTCGAAAACTCTCTGAAGAAATGCGGCAGAAAGACAGTAAGGCCCGTGATCTGCAGAAGAAGGACGGGAGAGCCAAATTAACATTTGAGAGTCAGGGTTTTCAGATAGTGGTTGGACGGAATGCCAGAGACAATGAGCAACTCCTTCGAAATTGTACCCGGGGAAATGATACCTGGCTTCATACACGAGATTATCCGGGCGCCTATGTTTTTATTAAGCAGAAACCTGGGAAAAACATTCCTCTGGAAGTTCTTCTTGATGCCGGTAATTTAGCCGTACATTACAGTAAGGCAAAAAGCATCGGCACGGCCGACCTTTACTATACACAGGTAAAATACCTTCGGCGTCCGAAAAAGGGAAAACCGGGCATGGTTTTGCCGACGCAGGAAAAAAACCTGTGTGTAAAAGTGAATGCAACACGCATGAAGCGGTTATTGGGAGGATAAATGTCAGTACCTATCAGAATAGATGATTCTTCCAACATTTTTCATCGTTTCGTACATGGTGATAAGGATAAAACCGCCATATGCACGGGAATTCAGGCAAGCGGACATGGTATGCAGCGATTCAGCGCAGATTTTACCGGTTCTGCCCTTTTGTTTTCACTCAATGACGATCATTCCAATGTTGTTATGCGGCGGATTCCTGTTGATCGCGTGTTTAGTCAGCATAAGCGGCTATACATTGTTATTGATGAATACTTTCAGGGAAAAAGCATGCAGGAGTACCTTGATGATGCGCATTCTGATTCGCCGCGCCGGGAATTTTCAGAATTTTCATATATGATGGGCATGATCATTAATACCTATTCTCATCTCCTCCCTCTTCCAATTAATCCGCAGCATATTCTTCACAACTCCGGAAAACTTCTCATACTACCGGAGAAATGGAGCCATATAATTACCTCGTATGAATCGGAACAGTCCCGGCAGAAGGGACTTGCGCGGATTAATTATCCTGATCAGCATGGTTTTGATAAGAAGAAGTTGCAGACATTCTGTTTTGCCTGTTCCTTGTATTACATGCTCAGTCAGCACTGGTCTATTGAAGAGGATGATAGCAGCATTCATAACCGGCTCAAGCGTGTGAATGTTCACCGCCCGATTGAAACACTTGTACCTGAAATTCCTGAAGAACTTGCGGCATGGTTTTATGAGGCTCTGCGTCTGAAGGCTTCTGACTGTTCTGTCCCATTATTCTATCTGAAAAAACCTCAATCGCTACAATCAGCTGATCGTAGCCCGGAGAATACCGACAGGCGGATACGATCCTGGCAGAGATCACTGAAACGGGAAAAATTACGGAACACGATACGACTGCACATTCTTCCCATTACTATTGCCGCAGCGATCCTTATCGTTTTTCTTGCCTCAACGGCAGCCATCATACGGCAGGCAACAAGCGATTTACTCATTACCGGATTAGCTCCTGAAGAGGTCATACGAACATTTTACGAAAGTTATAACAATCTTGATCATACTTTCATGGCAGATGCCGCATATCGAAAAGCAGGAAGGGAAAAGGTAAATCAAATTACAAGTCTTTATGCCATTACCGCAATTCGCGAGGGCACAGAAAGGAGGCAGATTTTCATGCCGGTTTCAGAATGGCTGGAAAAATCGGAGGAAGAACAAGAATTACTCACGCACTATATGATATTCGGTATTAGCGACCTCAATATCAGGCATCTTCCCGATATTGAGGGAGATGATGCTCATATTCAGGGCGATGCGCATTTTGTCGTCAGTTATTCGCTCTGGACTCCTGAAGATACTGTTTTACAAGAAGAACGTATACAAGAGCATGTTACTATGAGAAAATTTCGCAGAGGCTGGAAAATTGTATCTATAACAGAACAAGAGAATTAGATACCGCCGGTAATTTCATCAATAAGAATAACTATGAGGCCAATACCGAGAGTTGTACCTCCGCCAATTATCAACCCGAGTCCGAGAGGCTCGGAGACCTCCGAATCAATCATAAGATCTGCGGAATTAAAAATAATTCCGGTAATTCCGGTAATTGTTCCGAGAATGCTGATAATTCCGCCAAGAGCTCTCCATGGAGTCACAGAAATTTCTCCCTGTGACGTAATGTCTGGAGTAAGCTGCAGAGAATTGAGTAGATCAAGCCCAGTGTTTCTATTGCCAACAAACTGATCCGCTACCGTAATGTTTTCATTGGGATATCCAAAAGAAATGGGCAGCGATTGTATAAAGTGCTGTTCCCAATATGTAACGATCCCGCTCGACAGGCTCTGTTCACTTATGTTTATTATTTCTGCAGTACCATTCAACAGAGAACTATCAATGTCAAGTTCCTCATTACTATTGATGATTCGGTTTTGCATACCTTCCCGCGTAATCACTGAAATTTCAACATCGCCTTCAAAGGAATATATGAGTGGACGGGGAACAACACGGTTGACAGGAGGGATAAAATCAAATCCAAAATCGGAATTTCTGGTATTGATGGCAACTCCCCGGCTCCGAACATTAAAGGGTTCCGATTCTTCCGATTGAAAAATTTCCCCCCGTATTCTTCCATAAAACAGTTCGTACTGCCCGCCCTCATCTATATTGAGTTTATTGATGCCAAGAATTGTATTCTCCGCAAGTTTGACAATATTTTCACTCGGTAAAAATTGAATTTCAAGAAAACTGTTTTCCCCTGTCCGTACAATATCACCCTCTCGAATTTTCAGAGCAGAAAAATCACTATCCTGAACATTGTGCTCTTCAAGAATTCCATCTCTGAGGATACTGAAATTGTTGCCGCTTGAATAACGAACAATACCAAAGGCTTCTACTGCCTCCGCATCCTCATTCTGCAAAGATTCCGCACTTTCTTCCTGTGAATATAACGATAACGAAATAAGAAAAAATATACCCAATAAAAAAAACTTCAATTTGCTCATAATACCCTTATCGGAAATTTTTGCAAGATACAAAACTTTCTACACAATATACACCTAATGATAGTATACATCAATCATTTTTTATCACCAGAAATTAATCGGTAAGCAGGGCAACACAATATACATTACAAAATCCTTCTTTTTTTAGTAACTCCCTGCATTGATTCAATGTTGCGCCGGTAGTAATAACATCATCAATGATAATTATGCTCGTTTCGTGATGCAATATCTTCGAGCGAGATCGACGAAGAGAAACAGCATGCAGCATATTTATTTTTCGCGATTTTCTGTCGAGCATTTTTTGTGACGCGGATACATTCCGGCTGAATAATTTTACAACACGCGCAGTGAAATTACAATACCGGGCAAGTGAACGGCAGAAACGATTCATATGATCGTAACCCCGCGTTAATTGGCCATGAAAAGAGGGCGGCGGATGAGTAAAAACTATTTCTCCGGCGGAGATGTTCAGAGAATGTATATAATTGCGAATGTTCGTCAGGAATATCCCTGCGAGGAGCTGCCCTCCCTTCGGCAACCTTCCCTTTTTAAAATGTATGAGCGTGGCTGCAATTCTCCCGCTATACACAGCGCATACAAAGCACTCTTCCTCTCTTCGCCAGCAATGCAGCGATTCTGGAGGAAGAATTTCAATGTTCTCCGTACAATCGTCACACATTCCTGACTGAACATTTTTCATTAAGAGTTCACGTGAACAGATCGTACATACGCGTGGAATAAATGTATGAAATATTTCCCGTAGCACATCATATATAACGGGTGAAATGCTGTTCATAATTGATATTGTATGAAATTTTTTGCATTTTGCAAAATTTTCTGTATGGATTAATCATCCAACATGCGCTGCATTCGTTGAAGACAGTTAAACGCATCAATGGGAGTAAGAGAATTCAGATTGATGCCCCTCAATTCTTGGAGCACAACATCATCCTGAGCAAAGAGGCTCTGCTGAACCCTGGGTAAAACCTTCACGTCGCCAAAATTCTTCGTTAAATCGGTTTTCTGTATACTTTCAAGAAGCTCCCCTGCTCTGAATATTATTTCATCGGGGATGCCGGCAATTTTTGCCACATAGAGTCCGTAGGAATTATTCGATGGTTCCTCAATGACCTTGTTAAGGAAGATGATATCGCCATCATCTTCCTTAACCTGAAGGGAAAGATTTCTGAGATTTTCATGCTGCAGCTGTGATAATTCATGAAAATGGGTTGCAAAGAGTGTTTTGCATTGGAGATGCTGCAGGATATACTCAGAGATTGCCCATGCTATGGCAAGCCCGTCCCGGGTACTGGTTCCTCTGCCTACTTCATCCATGATAATTAAACTCTGATTACTCGCATTTCTGAGAATATGGGCAGTCTCATTCATTTCCACCAGAAAGGTAGACTCACCCTGCGCAAGATTATCGGAGGCTCCTACCCGACAGAATATCTGATCGACAATTCCCATGGTTGCGCTATCCGCAGGCACAAAACTGCCAATATGAGCCAACAGGACAATGAGCGCATTTTGACGAAGATAGGTGCTCTTACCAGCCATATTCGGGCCTGTTACAAAGGTAAAAAAGCGCTCGTCCGATAATGCAAGATTATTTGCCACAAATGCGCCGGAATCCAGAAATGTTTCCACAACAGGATGTCTGCCGCCGGTAATTTCGATATGCCTGCCATCGGTAAATTCCGGACATGTATAGCCATGAAGTGTCGCCTGATATGCCAGACTCTGAAGGCAGTCCAGCGTGGCAAGAGTCTGCGCCGCTTTGAAGAGTGCCGGGAGCAATTCCTGAAGTTCCTTCCGGAGGGTAATAAACATTCTGCGTTCCAGATCAATGAGACTATCCTGAGCTGAACTTATTTCGGCGGCTAATTCTTTCAGGCGGACAGTGGTAAATCGTTCAACGTTAACAAGTTCCTGCCGTTTCTGAAAATGAGACGGAACCTTCTGCGATTGCCCCTTCGATACTTCTAGGAAATAGCCAACAATACCGTTAAATTTAACCCTGAGATTCTGAATACCGCTATTCTCCCCCTCACTCTTCACATACTCATCAATGAGGTTCTGGCTGTTTTGTACGAGATGGCGCAAATGATCAACATCTGTACAAAAACCCTCATTAATAATGCCGCCTTCAGTAAGTACAATCGGAGGATTATCAGTTACCGCGCGTGAAAGATGTTCGGCAGTATTTCTCAGAACGGGAATATCCTCGGTCGCGAATGTATCGACAAGCTCATTATTCCCAAGTAATTCATATACGCGCAGATAACCGGAAACAGTTCGCTGTATTGCGACAATGTCCCTGGGATTGGCTTTTTCCATACTGACCCGCATACACAACCGGGGAAGATCAAGAAGCACGGCGAGTATTTCCCTGCAGCCAGACAGAAGCAATTGATCGTGATAGAAAATGGAAACATGTTTCTGCCGCGTGGTAATTTTCTCTCTGTGAATGAGAGGATAGAGCAGCCATTGCTTGAGCAAACGCTTACCCATTCCGCTCCTGGTCTGATCAATAGCAGCAAAGAGGCTTGCTTCTCTTCCGTCTTCGGCAGGAACATGAAGTATTTCCAGATTTTTCTGACTACTGCTGTCAATGACTAAGTATTCCTGCACTCTGATAACACGCAAAGAGTTAATATGCCGAATTTCTTTGCCGGTATTCATTTCAACATACTCAAGAAGAGGGCCAAGGGAATCCACATAGTGGCTATCCTTATCAAGACCGTAGGCCTTAAGATTTGTGACTTTCATAATTCTGCAAAGGTTTTCCCATGACTTCGAATGTGTATAATTCCAATCGGGAAGGGAATTTACCGTTGTTGAATACTGGCTGAACATCTCCTTGAGAGAAGAAGTAAGAAGGCTTTCCTGAATGAGCACTTCCTTGGGACGATACAGATGAAAATTGCCCTGTAATGATACTTCTTCTCCAACACCCAATATAAGTTCTCCCGTGGATACATCGAGAAAAGATATACAGAATGATTCCCTGCCGCCGCGAAACCCGCAGATACTGGCAATGAAGTTATGTTCGCCTGTGCCGAGATATAATTCATCAATAACAGTTCCCGGAGTGAGAATTTCCACCACGACTCGCTCGGCGATACCCTTTTCGGGCACATACGTTTGTTCGCAAATAGCAACTTTTTTTCCCGCAGAAAGTAATCGGGGAACATAGGAAAGTACCGCATGGTGCGGAATACCGCACATGGGAATCCCGTGTCTCGCAGTGAGGGCAATACCGAGAATGGTACTTGCTTCCTTCGCATCAGTTTTGAACATTTCATAGAAATCGCCTAGGCGAAAGAACAGAATTGCATCGCGATTCTGAGATTTTAGGCGATCATATTGCTGCATCATTGGAGTTGAAGCGGACATGATTTCAACTCATCACGAGAAACTTTTGCATTTTGCAAAACTTTCACGATGTTTCTCGGAGACGATCAAGTACAAGATCAGTAATATCTACTTCCTGACTCCACCAGATGAGTTTTTCATCGTTTGCTGAAATAACAATAGTAAAACCGCTGGATTCGGCAACATAACTAATTGCAGCCTGAAGTTGATTGAGAAAGGATTCCGAACTTCTGAAATTATTCTGCCGGACCTGAAGTTGATTCTGTTTGATTCTCTGAAATTCCTGAATAAACTGAAGCATGGAGAAAATTTCGTTATCGAGACGCAGGGCCTCACTCTGCAGGCCTGCGCTTTCAGCTTCCAGTTTCTGTTGCTGAAGTTGTCTGAGTTCTGCCACATGCTGATCAAGCTCCCGTTGAATTGATGCTTTGAAATTTTCAAGACTACGCACGGCAGCTGAATCTGAAAAGAATGCGCTATAGATCGCATTTATATCGACAACACCAACAGTTGTTAATTGTTCGGCTGCAAGAGCAGAACTTATCAATAATAACAGTATTGGGAGTGTGCGTAATTTTGACATATAATCCTCCTGGAAATTTTTGCTACTGAAAATTTTGCTCTGCGAAATTTTCTAATATATACTGATTGCGAAAATAAGATCGAGCCCCGCAGTTTTATCAGGTGAACCTTTGGCTGTATTTCCCTGCTGCCACTCAACCTGATCATTGACAATTTTGAAACGCTTACCAAGATAAATACGAAAGGGAAACTGCTGAATAGTAAAACGGAATCCCGCGCCAAAACCGAATAGCCAATTATCGGAGCCCGGGGCAAATATTTCCCGATCCTCGGTTATTCTGACCGCTTCGGCATACATATCGAACCATAATACCCTTTCAGCCAAAGGCATTCTCAGTTCAACCCAACTGTTAAACAGGGCCTCACCGCCAGTGCGCAGAGGCCACCCTCTGGCAACATTCATACTATTTGTTGACAGAAATGATCCCGCTGCCTCAAACGGCTGCGAATCCTCATACACAAAGAACTGCTCCAACAGAAATGAGAGGCTTATATTGGCAGCCAGCACCATCCTCCAACTCCATTCGGGGCTGACATCGACATTAAAAAGCGTAAGGTAGCCCTGCAGGGTCGTGTCTGTGCGTATATAATTTCTCGCCCCCCCGAGGAAACCGCCGACATACCCTATGGACTGTTCGACATAATATCCATTCTGCGGATTAAATATCACATCTCGCCCATCCATGCTTAAACGCAGATACAAGCTATTAATCATTCGTAATACACCAAGATTTTCCCTGACACTATATTCAAAGGGGCGATTTTGGTTTTCATCATACTCAACAATGTTAAAGCCGATTGATAATGTGGAGCTAATTCCAAACCACCCAACTGATGAAGGAATCCGCAGTCCGGTGGAAATGCGCGGGGCAATAGTCCACTGTACGTACTCCATCTTATAATCGCTGGCAATGTCGCTGTTGTTTCCGCCCTTAAGCCTGAAAAAATCGTAATCGGTAACAAGGTCATACATTTCAATATCAGTATCAGTCGGAACACCGGGAACTGGCTCTCCAGCTTCATATTCCTTCCCATCCTTGTAGGTGGTTTTCACACTAAAAACATAGTACCCTTGGAAGGGGTCAGGAACAATAACAGGGTCGTCTTTATGAAAAATCGGATGCATGATGTCCTGAAGTTCCTGGGTCTGAACATTACGGCTCAGAGTAATGCCAATTCCTCCCGACCAACGATCGCCGAATAGCCACGGATCAAAAAAACTGAATTGAAGGCTTTGTTCATATTGACTGATATTGAGTTCCGCTTCAATTGTCTGCCCATTCCCCAGAAAATTGCTGTCTCCCCATCTGACAATTCCTGCTATGGGAATTTCAGCGCTTCCGCCAACAGAGAACCCCAGCCGGAGGTCAGTTGTTTGCCCTTCTTCAAGATTGATAACAAGATTCATAAGACCCGGCACCGATCCCTGGGGGGTTTCAATGGCAGGCACATCGGCAAAAAATTGTGTGTTATAGAGGTTTGCAATACCTTCCCGAATTCTGCCCGCTGAAAAGACATCACCTTCTTCAAACTGAAGCTCACGCAGAATGACATCATCCCTTGTTTTGGTATTACCGCGAATAATAATATTTTCGATGTGCGCCCGCCCGCTTTCTGTTATCTGTACGGTGAAATTAATCTGCTGCTGCGCCTCATCCCGTTCCTCTTCCAGTTGTATCTGGTTGAATATGTATCCGCCCTGAAAATAGAGGTCGCTTACCGCTTGAAATCCCTGCTGCAATAGGGAAAAATTGAGAACCCGCCCTTCTTCGAGAAAGAAACGCGAACGCAATTCATCATCTGAAAAAATATTGTTGCCCGAAAAATTTATTCCGCCGAAGATCCATGGGATTCCCTCATCAATAAAATAGGTAAGTCTGAGAAATCTTCGTTCGCTTGTCTGATCTTCTACAAGTTCCTGCGCTATATCAAGAACCTGAGCATCAATATAACCGGATTCTCCATAAAAATTCAGAATTGCCTGACGGTCAAGTTCAAAATTTGATTCCTGAAAAACACCTGAATCGAAAAGTCCCTGCTGTTTACTTATTATGATCGCTCTGAGCTGATTCTCTGTCGCAAAATTTATGCCGCTGAAAACAATGCTGCGGATATTGGTCTGAATTCCTTCGGTAATGAAAAATGACAGTACCTGACTATTATCTGTATCCGAATCTTCCAGTTGGAAAGAAATTGAAACATCAGGATACCCATTTTCTTTATAGAGGGTAATAAGTGTTTCCTGATCAGCGCGAATTTTTGATTGCACAGGCACATCACCAACCCGCAGCAGAATTTCATCGAAAAGGGTGCTGCGGCGTAATTGCCGGTTGCCGGAAAATTCAATGGCAGAAATTATCGGACGCTCTTCTACCGTAAATTTCAGTATGAGTTCATCACGAGCTTCGTTTCCCGGAACTGCCTCAGGAATTATGAGATCAAAGTATTCCAGATTATAGAGACGACGCTGTATCTCATTCAAAAGTTCATCGGTAAAAATACCGTTAATGAAGGGCTCAACAATGCCCTGCAGATCATTCTCTGAAACATTTGTTAATCCTTCAAATTGAATATCAATAATAGGAATGTTGAAATACCAGTCTTCATCTGTCTGGGCATAAAGTCCCATGGAAACTACTAACAGGATAATTATATATACGTGCTTGCTCACTGTGGCCCCTGTAATCATATTCCTGTCAGCATATCACAAAAATAATTTCTTTTTTATCTATTCAAAGAAAAAATCTCGTATAAAGGTAATGCGGTGACCCCTTACCGATAATGTTTCAGGGTCATCCAGAATTGCCCAGGACCAGTTAAGCGTAAATATCGGAGTTTCAAATTCAAGCCGTATTTCAGGGTATATGGTCAACCCAATTTGATCATCAACAGCGCGGTCAAAGGTATCGCTTTCTTCAAGTTGGATACTTCCCTCAAAGAAAATGTCATCTCCAAGGTAACGACCGATCCGAAGGGTAGTATTATCAAGATATTCACCGAGGGAAACCGGATCGGCAGTGGAAGCTAATGGGTTATCAACTGCGCGCTCAATAATATTCTGTACCAGACCGAAACGTAGAGAAAGTACATCCAAATTAAGCGTTTGACGCAGTTCATTTTCAAGATCATTCAGTAAGCGAATTTGTCCGAGCAGTTGCGTACCCGATGCCAGAGCACTGCCAAGATCGATAACATTGTCATCTTCCTCATTACCCACTATTTTTCCACCGAGTAAAAAAACGAGATCTTCCTGAGATCGTATGGGATCAGAGCTGAAAATTGGCTGTAATTGAGAAATGTTGTCATCTTCAATATCCAGATATATGCGGATGGGATCTCCTCCAATGATACTTTTGAATTCCCCATTGATATTAACGAGGGGATCAAATTTCTTGGTTTCATTCTCATTAAATGAAATATTCCCCTGGCGTATATTGAAATCCTGTTCAAAATAAAATAGTTCTCCGCCGCTGATGGCAACTCCTCCCTTTAAATTATACCATCCTTCAATGTTGGAATACGAAAAATTGATGCTCTCACCGCTGACTGCAAAGCTCCTGAAGATAGGCAGATCTCTTGTCGGCCAATAAAATTCCACTCCGCGTCCTGTTATTATCTCTAACTGAACCGTAACCGGCACCGGATTATTCTGAGCCTGGGCCTGGGCGGCTGCCTGCCTTCTTCGAGCAATATCGCTGATGGTTACGCCAGTAGCATGCGCGACTATGCTCCCTGCCATATCGGCTCCGCCTGTTAAAAAATCAATGTCCAGTTCAAGCATACCGCTTACCCATCCGTCTACTGCCACAGAATTAAAATCGTATACGATTGGAACATTGCCTTCTTCAGTGTCTATGGACAGTTTGAGTTCCGACGGAATCCAATGATCAAGGACTAACCCGCCCTGTATTACGGCGCGGCCTTCTCCAGCTTCGACAAGAAACGGAGGAAGTTGAATGGACTGTTCTTCGAGAATCATAACGGCAGACGAGGCCCGCAGCGGCTGGGGAATGAGCGCAAGATTTCCTCTAATGTCTTCAAGAAAAATTGTTCCGTAAAAGTTTGGATCAACAACATTTCCCTGTATCCGCATACTCCCTCCCATGTTCCCGTTCCGCAATGCGATAATATCAAGATCGAGCACGACAGTTTCAGGGGCAATTTTGAGCTGCAACAGAGTTGCGTCAATTATTCCCTTTTCAAGAAAACCCTCTGCGGTGAAAGTTATCGGGAGGGGGTCGCTGAGTTCCAGCTCAAAGCTTCCATCGGAATACATGACCCCTCTAATATGGTTGGGGGCATAAGTGGGTCCGCCATTGATAGTGAGGTTATCGTTAAATTCCTGCAGATAAAGCTTCCAGATTTCTGCAGGACTGCCTTCTTCATCGATGACAGTGAATGTGACGGAGCCATCGGCTTCATTCCAGTAATCGGAAAGTAAGCGTGGAGGACTGGCGGAAATAGAATTCACAAAACCCGGCAACAGTATGTTTATATCCACTTCGTGAGTAAGGCGCTTACTTCCTCCAAGGTCAGTTAAAAAGAGATCTGTTTCTGCGCTCAGGGTATTTTCCGGTAGGTCATAGGCCGCAGTGATATTCCGCGCCCCCACTGTGCTCAGTTCAAATCTACTGTTCTCAAAATACAGTATTTCATTCTGCAGAAACCCTTCGAGCTCCACATTCAGCGCTTCATCCTGCAATCGCACATTAAGGGTTTGGAGATTAAAATTCAGCAGTTCGTCCTCATCGGAGCGGGTATACACAATTTCGGTATTAAGCAGACCGGTAATATCTGCTATTCCAAGGCGTCTGGTAGTAAAGTTCTCAATAGTGATCGTAGAGGATACCAGACCCTCCAGCATTGAAAATTCAGCTTGAGCAGCATAGGACTCCAGATCATTGCGCATTGCCGTTTCCAGCACAACAGCATCTTTCTCTTCATTCATTGAAATAGTACCGCTTCCCGAAAGTAATGAAATCGCATCGTTATAGGTCACACTGCTTATCTGAATGTCTTCTTCGAGTGATCCTGATATCTTCATAAAGAGCGAACTGTCTCCCGTACTCTCAAGAAATTGTATATTCCCAAACGAAAGCCGGGGGATATCAATAACTGATGCGGCAATGTTATTCGTATCAACATTGATGTCACCTGCCCCGGAGAACCATGCCTCCGATCCCAGCGCAGGGAGGGGGAAATAACCAAGTGAAAAACGGAGTTCTACTATGTTTCCTGCCTGCCGCAATTCCACGTTGCTCTGATAGCTTCCAGCCACAAATATTTCATTACGATTCGGAAAAATATAAATTGCAGCCGAATAGGGAAAGGAATTTATCATGCTGTCCAGTTCCAACTGAAAACGTGTGGACTTGCGGAAATCACCGCTTCCCGAGACCTGAATATCCTGACCGCCGTAGGTAATATCCAGACGCGGCAGTGAGAATATACCATTATCGTATACGGCATTGAGCCGTAACTGAGGAATATCAGAAGCCGGACTGCGCACCTGAAAATCCTGAACAGTAATTATGGTATCAATTGTATCGTGCAGGACTATCTGCGAACTGACGGCCGCTGTGATACGCGAATGTGCCATTTCATCGAATAGCCCTAAGGCAGCGCCGTCAGCGACAGAGGCAGCGCCGTCAGCGACAGAGGCAGCGCCGTCAGCAACAGAGGCAGCGCCGTCAGCAACAGCAGGTATTATGCTGCCTATTTCTCCTGAAAACAGATCGGCAAGACTCCTTTCCCGCAGCTCCTGTAGTTCCTGAGGCGCCCGAGATTCTGGAGTGAGAACAGTTAGTATCATATCGCTCACTTCCCCAAGGGGAAGATCATTGAGGTAAAGTTCAATATCAATTTTCTCTGGAACCAGCGGATTTCCAGAAGTAAGCACCTGAGCGCTTGCCAATATTTCTCCCTCACCGCTTATAAGCCCTCCGCGAATATCAACATCAATACTATCAGGATCAAAGGCGCTGCGTATTTCCGTTTCACCCAAGGAAATGCCAAGAATTGTACTGTCAAAAAGCCTCATATCTGCGTTTCGATCGTCAATAGCTACGGTAAACTGTGTTTCAAATTTAGGCAGACCAAGAATACTCTTACTGATAACATTTCCTGAAAAATCGAGCATCCGGCTTTGAACATTGCCGCCGCCCTGAAAATTCAGATTGTCTCCTTCCATACTGCCGATATGAAATTTCTTTACATCAATAATCTGTTCTGAATAATCAAACTGAATGTGTGTATTGATCCTTGCGCCGATGTCTGAAAGCACTGTTTCTGTTTTAATATCCATTTCCGAATACAGGGGCTGGAATAAACTATCAAGTTCCAGAATAATATCTGCAGTAACAATGGAATCCAGAACATACTCATATTGCTGATACTCCTCCTCAAGCCGTATCAACTCTGAGGGTTTCCATTCTGATGAAACAAAGGTAATCATAAGCGGACTGGGCGGGCTAAGCGGGCTGTCTTCGGAAATATCCCTGCCGCGTAGGTATCCGGCAGTATCGTATACAAGCTCAGCCGCAAAGAGATCTCTGAAAATTTCCAGAGTGAGCGTATTCTGTTCATGCTGGAGATAAAGATCGAATGAATCAATATCAAAAACATTGGAATTGATATCACTGCTGATTACGTGTAATTGTAATACCCCTTCTTCTATAATCTGTGAAATAGTTAACACATCGGGAAGGGTCAAACTTCCTTTAATGTTGGTATTACCGCGTAATTCAAACAATCCTGTATCGGAAATTGTTGAAGAAGCAGTAACTGTACTATTATTTACAAGATCAAATTCTACATATCGCCCCCGTACCCAAAGCATTCCCCGGGAAATCATACTTTCAACGGAAATATCGTCCGTATATGAACGGAGTTCAAAATTTTGTATGTGCAGTTCCAGATTATCGGATAAAAATGAGAATATGCCTTCCGAATTGTCTTCACCGGCATCTGTGGTTCCGACTGAAAGATTGGCATGAAAAAGATTATCAGAAAATAGCGCTCCGCCCCGAGCTTCGACCAGCCTGGGGGCTTTAAAAATATCGCCGCGAAAAATGTCACCAATGTTATAGTACAGAATAATACGGTCAAGAATGAGAATTGGTTCACCGGTTTCATTCTCAATTTTCAAATCCCGAATTTCAATGAAATTAAAAATTGATGGATGAATGGATGAAAATGTAATGGAACCATTCAGATTTTCCTCAAGCGCCTGAAGAATAGTATATTTCAGATTCTGTATGTGCCCACTTAATTGCCGTTGCAGAGGAAAAAAGACGAGCAGGGTCAGGGCAATGAAAATTATGATAAAGGTCAGCTGCAATATGGCAATAAAATAAGAAGATTTCACACATAACCTCTGTTTTCCGCAATGTATTTGCAATGATCTCGTGGAAAGTTTTGCATTTTGCAAAACTTTCTGATAGAAATAATAAAGGAAATTTATGCATAAAGCAAAAGTTTCCGATGGAAAAGATTTTCATATGTTCGCTAACAGTAAAATATTGAAGAATTTTATCATTCTTGAGGGACTCGACGGTTCCGGCACCACAACCCAGCAAACAATACTCAAAAACTTTCTTCAGGAAAAGGACATCCCTTATCACCTGACATCAGAACCTACAACCTTTAGTATCGGCAGGTTAATTAGAAACATTCTCTCAACACGGGAACATGCGGAAAAATCAACATTAGCCTATCTTTTCGCGGCAGACCGTAATGAACATCTCCATGCCGGCGGCGGTATGATTGAAATGTGCAATAAAAACCGGCTTGTTATATGTGACCGCTACATCTTCTCATCCCTTGCCTATCAGGGCTGCGATCTCGGTATGGAATATGTATGGGAACTCAACAAAAATTTCCCCCTGCCTGAGATACTCTTTTATATAGATATTGATCCTCTCCAGGCTGAAAACCGCTATGCTTCACGTTCGGAACTGGAGATATATGAAAAAAAAGAGACTCAGAAAGATGTTCGGGAAAATTACAATGTTATACTCACCGAGCTGGAAAAAACCCCTGTTCAATTGTACCGCATAGATGCGACACTCTCAATTGAAAAAATTTCCGCGGAAATATGGGCAAAGCTTTCAAATCTTCCGATAGTCAAAGGGTGAAGAATACACAGAATTATATACGAATTCCGATAATATTATGTGTGATCCTCTTCCTGATCTCTCCCCCTCTCTCCGCCTACCGCCTCATATATCGGGAACAGCTTTATTCGCTGCATCATCGACAACTACACAACTACCCTCTTGATATCGCTGAAAACATACATTGGCTTGAACTGGCGCTTCGCTCCGATTTTGCCAATCCTCTCTATGCCCTCGCCCGTATCGATAACGAGCTTGAATGGGCAAAATATCGGGAACTATTCACACTTCATATACACCTTAAGCTGACTGAATTGTATCTTTTATGGGCAGGCAGATATTATAAATTTAATGTATATTTTTATAATTATCCATGGCAGAAGGAAAACTTAGAGAGCATGGAAACATCTGCATTACTTCTGAACCAGGCCCTGCTCTATTGGAATGAGGCATTGCAATATGCGGAACGGGCTGCTGAATATCCATGGATATACATTGAGGAACAACAATTCTGGGAAGATGAATTGTTCCGAATTCAAAACAATGAACTTAATTACAAGGAAATTATTGATAAGCATCTCGCAGGTCTCTATGAAGCCCGTTCTGCCTTCGAAAATATGGATGAGGGCACCTATTAAATAGCGCCTGGCTGCAGGGGAAATTGATAGCGAAGCAGGATTTCGCAGATTTCTCAGGATTGGCTTGACAAAAGATAATGCAGAAACTATAGTAGAAACATATTGGAGGTAAGGTATGGTTACCGTATTAGTTGCCGTCCTTCCTCTCGCGGGCATGATCATTGGTTGGGGGTTGCGTTGGATCTATGCAAGATTTCAGCTCAATTCTTCTGAACAGAAAAGTGATCGGTTAAAACGTTATGCTGCAAAAGATGCTGAAACTCTGAAAAGAGAATTGGTAATAGAAACAAAAGACCAGCTCCTTCGGGAACGTAATCAACAGGAAAAGGAAATACGTGACCGTCGGCAGGAACTCAGCAAAATTGAGAGAAAATTTCTTCAGAAAGAAGAAAACCTGGAAAAAAAAGCGCTTGAAGTTGATCAGCACATAGCAACCTTTGTAGATCGTGAGAGGAAACTGGACACACGAGAGTCTGAACTCACCAAACAGGAAGAACATTGGTTCAATGCACTTGAGCGTGTAGCAAGTCTGAACCGTGACGAAGCAAAAAAACTCATAATGCAGTCGATTGAGGACAGTACTCGTCATGATGCTCAGGGGTTAATCAATAAAATTGAACAGGAATATCAGCACACTGCCGAACGCAAGGGCCGTGAAATGCTCATTTCCGTTATACAGCATATAGCAAGTGAGGTAACCGCAGAAGTAACAGTTGCTTCCGTGAATCTGCCGAATGATGAAATGAAGGGGCGAATTATTGGTCGTGAAGGCCGGAATATACGGGCTCTTGAGACCCTCACTGGTGTCGATGTTATCGTTGATGATACGCCTGAGGCAGTTGTTATTTCCTGTTTTGATCCGGTGCGCAAGGAAATTGCCCGGAGAAGCCTTGAAAAACTCATAAGTGACGGAAGAATTCATCCGACGCGGATTGAGGAAGTTGTTCAGAAAGTAACCCATGAAATCAGCCAATACATCTTTGAAGAGGGAGAAAAGGTCCTCTTCGATCTTGGTATCCATCACATGAAACCGGAGGGTATACGGGGCATAGGCCGCTTGGTATTCAGAACAAGCTATGGTCAGAATGTGCTTAATCACAGCAAAGAAGTCGCAATTTTTGCGGGTATGATAGCCGGCGAAGTCGGAGCCGACCGCGATATTGCCCGAAGAGCGGGACTGCTTCACGATGTTGGGAAGGGCATTGAATCCGATGGCGATACAAACCATGTTGAACTTGGGGTTGAACTTGCCAAGCGTATTGATGAAGATGAAAAAGTTATTAACGCTATTGCAGCGCATCATGGCGATGTTCCGCACAGTTGTATTGAATCGGTCATTGTGCAAATTGCAGATGTTCTGAGCGCTTCCAGACCGGGGGCACGCAGGGAAACTCTGGACAACTACATAAAGCGTCTTGAAAATCTTGAAAAAATTGCCGAGGATTTTGACGGCATCGACAAGGCCTATGCAATTCAGGCTGGCCGTGAACTCCGAATTATGGCTAATCATGAAAAGGTCAGCGATAATGATGCGAGAGAAATTGCCCGTGAAGTCGCCAGAAAAATAGAGGCTGAACTCCGATATCCCGGACGTATAAAAGTAACCATGATACGTGAGACCAGGGTTGTCGAATATGCCCGATGATTCCGATGCATAAACCCTTATGACGCGTACAATTCTGGCTATTGGCGATATTATCGGGCAGCCCGGCGCGCGCGCTCTCTTTGCGCTTCTCGCAGGTCTGAAAAAACAATATCGGGCCGATATTACAATAGTGAACGGAGAAAATGCCTGTAATGGTTTCGGACTTACCCCCGAACTTGCCGACACAATATTTAATTCAGGCGCCGATGTCATAAGCACGGGAAATCATATCTGGGATCAGAAAGAAATTTACCGCTATCTTGATGATCAGCCAAACATACTCAGACCGGCAAATTACCCTTCGGGAAATCCCGGTAAGGGAAGTTGTATTGTGAAAGCGGGTGAAATACGATACGCAGTTATAAATCTTCAGGGGCGGGAGCGCATGGCGCACATTGACTGCCCCTTCAAAAAAGCGACCGAACTTCTGCGCAAACTCAGTTCCCAGGCAGATGTCTTCATTATCGATTTTCATGCCGATGATGCGCAGGAGAAAGAGGCTATGGCCTACTACCTCGATGGACAGGCAACCCTCTTTTTCGGTACCCACACCCACATTCAAACAGCCGACCAACGCATCCTCCCCCAAGGCACCGCCTACATAAGCGATATTGGAGCCTCAGGACCGGAAAATAGTATTATCGGCTTTGACAGTGATATTGGCATACGGCGGAGTATTACCTACCTTCCATTGAAAAATGAAGTGAGTACCAGTCCAACAGTGATCTGCGGTATTGTTGTTACATTCGATGATGAAAACCCTCTCCAGGCGCAGAGCATCAAAACCATCAGGGTACCCATGGATATGATAACGTGAAAAATCGTTTCCCTGTCGCCGGCAAATCCGTAAAATCCAGAAAATCCGGCGCAGCGGGCACGCGGAGCCTTCTCGAAATAGTGAAAAAGCGTTTTCCCATGAGAACGGGCACGGAGCTGTATGCGCACATTCTCTATGGAGATGTTTTCGTTAATGGTCATCGGGAACGTAATCTCTCGGCTCGAATATCTCCCAATGCCGAAATTACCATAGCGCCGCCCGAAAAAAATTATGTCAGCAGAGGCGGACATAAACTGGCATCGGTTCTCCACAGGGCTGAGAATGCGGGCTTCTGTTATCGCAACAGGGTTCTTCTCGATGCCGGAGCCTCAAGCGGCGGTTTTACCGATTGCCTTCTGCAGCACGGAGCTCAGACAGTTCACACTGTTGATGTCGGATATAATCAACTTGATTATCGGCTCCGCTGCGACTCCCGGGTTCAGGTTCATGAGCGATGTAATATAATGTCGATTTCGCGGGAGGATATGCAGCCCTGTCCTGAATGTGCTGTTGCTGATATCTCATTCCGCACCCTGAGCGGTGTTGTTCCTCATATCCTCACAATTCTCTGCTCGGAAAATCCGCTCCTGCTCGCTCTTATAAAGCCTCAATTTGAACTGGAATACAGCGATATACCCGTAGCGGATTTTTCGGGGGTCTTAAGGGATAGCAGTATTATCGAAGGGGTTCTTGATGATCTCATAGGCCGACTTACCGAAGAGGGGGTACGGGTGCGCGGAATCTGGCCATCCGGCCTGCGGGGAAAAAAGGGAAACCAGGAATTTTTTGGTCTCTTCGGCGCGCAGAATACTCAGTGAAATTTTTGCTACTGGAAATTGTGCAAGCACAATTTTCCAATGCAAAATTTTCAGCAGTGAAATCTCTATCAGAGATCAGATGGGCGCAGCGGATGTCCGATAAAAAGGCCATCTCCACCGAGGAAGGAAATCAATTCTCCGTCAATAAGAATCTGCACAGCGCTCACCGAATCGAACTGTGTCGCAGTCGCTATGATCTGCTGAACCTGAAGGCGATATCCCTCAAGCCCGATAGGATTAAAGCTGAATTCCTCACTGAGGTCGATGTAGGCAATTTCTTCCTGAATCCATACCTTATTAATGTGCGTTTCAGGAGGTATAACATTGCGGTAGTTGCCGTATTCCCTCGGCTCGTTAATAAGATTTTTCAGAGTTTCGGTAAGCGGACTCGAAATAAAATGTACGCTTCGTTCTACCGCTTCAAGAGAAATTATCCCATTATTGTCCATATGGACAAGATGAATAAGATAATCTCTTGCTCTGCTTTCGGGACTTTCAGAGATTTCGGACTCTCTCGCAGGCGCTTCATCATTTTTCTCTGCCGCAGATTCTGCCGCTTCTTCTGTTTCCTCTTTCGGAACTTCTTCGGATTCCCCGGATTCCCCGGAAATTTTCACTTCCTCGGAAATAGGGTTGCCATCTTCTTTCGGAACTTCTTCGGCAACAATAGGACCTACGGAGTCCGTTTCCAATTCAGGTATGAGCAGAGAATCCTTATCTGTTGATGTTTCATCCGCAACAGGATCAATTCCGATGCGCTGATGTATTACCTCAATGAAACCAGTATTCTTCATAACCTGTTCGATATTTCTTCTATTAAAAAGAAAAATAACCAACACAAGCAGAATGGCTGCTATCCAAAAGAGTATTCCAAGAGATATACTAGATTTTCTTTCATTCATGGATACCTTATCTATCGGTGAAAAGCGATTTTTCTAAAAGGAAATTACACATTGATAGACCTACAGCACATTCAATCTGATGAAATAGCAAAACTTGCAATAGTCGGCAGACCCAATGTTGGTAAATCGACACTTTTTAACCGTCTGCTTGGACGAAGACGGGCAATAATCGCAGCTACTCCCGGAGTTACCCGCGATCCAATATCGCAAGCGGTAAACATTAATGGGGAACGCTGCATACTCATCGATACCGGCGGTCTCAGTGAATCGAGGGAATATCTCAATTCCCTCATTGTTGAAAAAAGTTTTTCAATTATCAGGGATGCTGATATTGTTCTGCTCCTGCTTGATATTACCGGGATCACTCCTGAGGACGAGCAGCTCATTGAGCATCTCCGTCCCTTTTCGGATCATATACTTGTCGCAGTTAACAAGGTCGATAATGAACAGCGTCTGCACCTTATGTCGGACTATTATGGACTGGGTTTCTCACAACTTTTTCCAATAAGCGCCGCGCATGGAATTGGATGTGAGGAACTGATCGATGTTCTTGCTGAGCGCATTCAATCCATCAATAAAACACACAACAAAAAACAGCCGCCCCCTCCCGATCCTTCGTTCGAAGAAGAATGCGCCGACGAAAACAGCGCTGGGCAACAGGAAATGTCCATTACCATTCTCGGTCAACCAAATACCGGAAAAAGCACCCTTTCAAATTTTCTCAGCAAGGGAGAACACTCCATTGTTACTCCAACAGCAGGGACAACCCGAGATGTTCTTAAACAACATTGTGTATATAAGGGACATCATTTTTCTCTTCTGGATACAGCAGGAATACGAAGGAAGAATAAAGTTCATGATGATCTTGAATATTATTCAGTTAACCGAGCCATTGCGGCAATAGAAGAATCTCAAATTATCTTTTTGATGATTGATGCTGAAAAAAATCTGTCGGACCAGGATAAGAAAATTGCCTTTCAGGCGGTAAAACACGGGCGGGGGGTTATTATCGTGCTGAATAAATGGGACCTTATCGAGAACCTTCCCAACCGCCTGCAGGCAGTGTCGGATCGCATTCGTTTCATTTTTCCCATTCTCCATTTTGCCCCCATTCTGCCTCTCTCGGCTAAAACCGGCGAGGGTATGAATCAGCTCATGACGACGGCAGACCGCCTGCTGCAGCAACTGCGCTGCCGTGCTGCGACTCCCATTTTGAATAAAAAGCTGAAGGACTGGATGCAGCAGACACCTCCCCCGAGCAATAAGGGAGTCCGTCCGAAGATCAAATACATTGTTCAGGCAGGTAACCTTCCCATGAAATTCATTCTCTTTGTTAACAGGAAAAAGAATTTCCCCGACAGTTATACCGGGTACATAAAAAACTGCATTCGTACAGAATTTACCATTACTGAAATACCCATTCGTATGGAATTGCGTGAATCGGGACGCAGCAGATGATCAGAAATAATTATTCGGTATCTTTTGCCGAAAATAATTATAGTCGGCACCGGCAGGGGATGTATGAAAGTACGAATTTTCATAGGTATATTTTTAGTACTCTCACACATGGTAGTTGCGCTTATTCCAGATAATTCTCAGGCGCGCCGTCAGCTTATTTCCTTGCTGCAGGCGCCGGTATCAGAAATATCTTCAGACAATGAACAGATAATCAGCAGTCCGCACCTTGAAAATTCAGTCAGCTTCGAAATTGAGAACCAAAACGGCAAGCTCTATCTGCTTTTTATAAATGAGCGCAATGGTAAGTATCCAATTGTCGGATCGGGCACTATGATTATTCGCAGAAATCTCGACACTGGCGCCATTGAACAGATAAAGATATATGCGGATGATATTGGCGCTCTGATCATACGTGTGAGACCATCAGGACGCCGCAGTCTTGTGCAGCTGAGTCTTTTTGATGACATTCTTTACGATAAAATTCCTGTTGAAGCGCGCATAGAGCAGATCATGACCATGAATGTGTCCGATATTATTGAACGCAGTAATGGACGTATTCCATGGGAACTATTTTTTCCGCCGGATGATCTTTCGGTATATGGGGGGATCAAAGATATTGTTCGGGAAATGCGGCAGATTATTCCATTCCTTCCCGATACGGAAGACGGAGCCATGGATGCCGCCGGAAATCTTGTTCGTATTGAAACTCTGGGAATCCATCGGCTGCCTGGGTTTAACTGTTCGGGCTTTGCAAAATACGTTGCCGATGGAGTGTATTCCCGCTTCGGGAAGGGTTTCATGGATATAGACAGTCTCAAAATGAAACACCTGAGCTTACGGGGGAACAAAACCTCAGAGGCCTATGAAGATACACGGGATCCGTATTTCGGTCTGGACTGGACACGTAACATTGCCGCAGAAATTTTACAAATGCAGACGGGGAGGCATGCGCATCCGGAAGATTCAGACATTCGGCATTCCGATTTTTATCCATACCGGGAAGACATTGGTTATTCAGTACAGGATCTCATCCAGATTCTGTATCTTGAAAGTATACGCAGACCCGGCATGTTCTATCTGGGAAGTATAAACGGTGAGTTCGGCGGCAATCCTCAACTCTGGCAGCATTATCATATTGTCGTGCTCTTCCCCTACTTTGACAGCGCGGGAAATTTCCGCATCACGGTTATGGAACGTAATGTGGAAACATCCATTGCCTCTCTTGAGAAACGCTATCCGCGGCAGTTCATCCATCTTGTCGGCATAGAGCCAGAGGAAAAATTCTCACCTCCCCGGCTTGCCGGAGAATGATGTGAACCTTCACCGCATTGTCGGCTTGCCAGCTTGTCGATTGGTTCAGAAACGCCAATTCAGAAACAGGCAGGCACGGGGGCTGGTCGGCGCGGCGCATAATTATCGCTGTGTGAAAAGTACCAGTATGGTAATCATAACCGGGAATATGAGAGCAAGTAACCAGAATATGTGCCGAATTGATTTCGTTATATCTTCCCGCAGTACCTGAATATTTTCCTTTGTTTCTTCCCGCAGTACCTGAATATTTTCCTTTGTTTCTTCCCGCAGCGCCTGAATATCGTGCTTTGTTTCTTCCCGCAAGGCCTGCATATCGTGTCGCAGTACCTGCGCATCGGTTTGCAGTTTTTCCGTATCTTTTTTTAGGAGCTGAATATCCTGCTTCATATCTTTTTTTAGGAGCTGAATATCCTGCTTCATATCTTTTTTTAGGAGCTGAATATCGTTTTTTAGGAGCTGAATATCTTGCTTCATATCGTTTTTTAGGAGCTGAATATCTTGCTTCGTTACGAGTTCGTCGTTTTGCTGCGCAATGACCTTTGCCAGCACATCCGACTGCTGAAGAGAGAAACCATTTTTCTGCAATGTTTTTGATGCGAGTAGTGTGTCAATCATGGTCATAATATACGAAAATTACGGGGCATTGTCAAGAGTTTCGGGCATGGGTGGGTGGGAAATAAACCTTTGAGCTGCCCCCGCTTTGACCTATTATGCGTTCATGCTCAGAGCGGGAGATATGTCAATTTACAGAAACGTTCTTATATGCTGATTCTGAGTTCATGTATCTTTTCAGGGGAAAGTTTTATCGCTGCAACCACCTCGGACTCTTTCATTCCAAGCCGGAGCATATTACAAGCTGCTTCCGCAAGTCTTCATCGCCTGTCTTACTGACTTTCCGCATAATATAGCACAGGGCTCCCCCTGTCAACACAACCCCGTCTGACCCGACGGGTTACATATGAATGGTGAATGATAAAATGAGAAAGTTTTTGAAAAAGTTTCTATTATTTTGGGATATTACTGTTGGACCTGACCCCGGCGCGGGGATCGCTGCTACGCTTCACCGTTTTTCTGCAATGTTCGAATTTCATCCCCGCTGAGATTGGTGATATCATGAATAATGTCCATCGATATGCCCTTCCTGAGCATTTTGAGTACCTGCTCAAGTCCCTGCTCAAGTCCCTGCTCAACACCTGCCCGCCATGGGTCATCTAAAAGATCTACCAACATACGTTTTACCTCCTCAGGATGTTCCTGCCGGCTGCAGGCCGAGCAACGTCAATTAATGCGATCCGTTCCGCAATGCCCGCATTTCCTCATCGCTCAGCCCGGTAATCCTCTGAACAGCCTCTGTCGACAACCCTTCCAAAAACATACTGCGGGCGTTTTTTCTCCGCTCCTCAATATGCCCCTCCGCGCGACCTGCCTGTAGCCCCTTTTGAAGTCCTTCTTCACGACCTGTCTGCAGTCCTTCCTGTCGACCTGTTTGCAATCCTTCTTCACGACCTGTTCGCAGTCCTGTCTGCAGTCCTTCCTGCCGACCTGTCTGCAGTCCTTCTTCACGACCTGTTCGCAGTCCTTCCTGTCGTCCTGTCTGAAGTCCTTCCTGCCGACCCATTTCCGCAATGCGCGCTTTGAATGTTTCCGCATTCATTCTGAACATTTTTGCTACCTCCTTACCTCTCGGTTCTTTTGTTCTTTCTAATCTGTTCATTAACGTATCTAAATCTATAACAATTCCGAACATCGAATCTACCACGCCGACAAATTCCTCTATCAGCTCCAGCGATTCCTCATTCAGCATTTCTGCTATCGCTTTCTCCACCTTCTGAATGTCCCAATCCGTATTCAACAGATTTTTCGAGTACAGATCAAGGTACATAACAGCCGCAAACATTCTTCCCCGCTGCTGCAACTGCTCCGCAGAATAATCGTTCTCACTAATAGAAACCTTTGCACATCATCGGGAATAATGGTATTCTGAGGAAAATTCACACAGAGAGCTGGGAATGAGCAATCGGGTTGTATTGCGCGCTGTCCGGCGCTGAAACAGGAGAACGCAATGGGAAATAATTGGAAAGAACATCATGGATCGCTGATCAATCAGGGTATTCAGGAAAGTAAAGCGCTGAAACGCTTTGATAGCCTGTATGAACTGATCAATTGGAAGGAAATTGGGGAGATGCTCTGTGCTATCAACAACAAATCGATGGGAGCGAAAGGATATCATCCGGTTATGATGTTCAAAGTGCTGTTGCTGCAATCGTGGCAGAATCTCAGCGATGAAGGCATGGAAAATGCTCTTGCCTGCGACTTGGCATACAAGCGTTTTGTGGGGCTCAATGTTCTCGATGATACTCCCGATCATTCCACGATATGGCGGTTTCGGGAACAACTGACCCGTAAGAATATTCTTAGTGCGCTCTTGGACACGGTGAATGCGCAGTTGGACAAGCAGGATTGTGAAGTGCACCGGGGCGCAGTCAGCATAATTGATGCGAGTGTCATACAGGCTTCGCGGCATCGGAAGAAAAAAAATGACGCAGGAGAATCGACACAGGATCCTGAAGCGGCCTACGCGAGTAAGAGGGGAGGCGATGGAACGGTACGAACAACCTACGGTTTCAAGATACACGTGACGGTAAATGAGAAGGGACGGGCGAAGAAACTGCTGGTGACTGCGGCTAATATTCATGACAGCAAACTATTTGGCGAATTGATTATGGGAAATGAGACGGTGGTGTACGCGGATGCCGCGTACCGGAGTAAAGCGATTGCTGCGATGCTTGAGGAGATGGGCATAGAGAATCAGATACATGAGCGGGCGTATCGGAACACACCGTTAACCGATGAGCAGAAGCAGGCGAATTACGGGCGGTCGCGCGTAAGGAATACGGTGGAGCGGTTTTTTGGTCTGAGCAAACTCCATTGCGGCGCAAGAAAGGCGCGGTATATGGGAGTTCAGAGGAATCAGAGTCGGTTTATGTGTATGGCGATTATGTATAATCTGAAACAGATGATCGGCATGAAACGGCGAATGGGGAACATGGCGCCGGAAAACTCTGCGGTTGCGGCATAACAACAGGATAGCTGTGCCCTTATGGCGGTACTGCTGCCGGAAATGAGGGAAATACTGAAAAAAGATGAAAAAAAGAACGAATATAGCGCGTATCGCGCCGAAAAAAGATGGAGGATGCTGAAGAGAATAACGTGAAAAACGATGAATAATTTTTTCTGCGTGGAAAAAAGACTACCGGCAGATATAATGGAGTTATTCAAAAGTTTCTAATAAGATCGTACCGAAAATTTTGCTCCGCAAAATTTTCCAATAAGATTCTCCCATCTATATATTTGATTCTCTCAAGATATAGAAAGTTTTGCTACTGGAAATTGTGCTTGCACAATTTTCCAAGGCAAAACTTTGTTAGGGAAAGGGAGCAAGATACTGCGGGAATTCCCGCGTGTTCTGCTCTCTGACATTCCCGGGCACCTTCCATTTTCTCGTGCCATTATAGAACACAATGGGCAGAAATACCAACTCGCAGTCATCGGGAATTTCGCCAGTGCGGTGAATGTTCCGATAGAGCAGATTCGTATACTCCGACATGCGGAGGGGCATGTCTTTGTCCACTCCAGATTGATGCTCAAGGAGCACATAGATAGCAACATCTCCCGTGTGATCCCGACTTCTGATTTTGCAGACAATGTCGGCCATTCGTGTTTTCGCATGGTCGATAAAAAAGGTACCGTTTTCAATGGTTATATCCTCGATTCGCAATTTTTTCGTCCATGCGCCTCCGACAAAGCGTTGCAGAAATTGGAGCATTATTGCGGGTTGGAACAGCAGGGAGCGGTATCCTTGGTCGTAGGGAACGGGGGCGGGTTTTTCTTTGAAATCGATCATATAATTCCTCCTGAACGAAAGTTTTGCTACTGGAAATTGTGCTTGCACAATTTTCCAATGCAAAAGTTTCTGAACGTTTCTTTCTGAATAGGGGAGCTCCCATGGCGACATGGTCCCATGGTGAATTCTCCCTTATATATCTATAACGGGTAAAATGTCATTCTTGACTATGTATTTTGAAAGAATTTGAAAAAAGTTTTGATACTGAATAGAACTTTCCGCTCGGGATCATCCCTGAAGGGAGCGCTGACAACGAGAGCGCAGTGAAGGTTCTTTTTTCCCGCAATGTAGCTGGGATTTTCAATGCGGATTTTGTCCATGTCCAGCTTGGCAAGCGTTGTATCCTCACAGAACAGCCGCAGCAGGTCGGGAATGGGGGCTGGTATGCTCTGTGTCGATACGATCCACGCCCCCGGGGAAAATCCTCAGCGCGAGGTTTTTGTTGAAATATGAGTATATGAAGTGCCAGAATATCTGAGCATTCCCGAAAACATATTTCCAGCTTTTGTCTTGTACCATTCCTATATATTTTCCGCTCATACCATATAGACGGGTTACATATGAATGGTGAATATGAGAAAGTTTTTGAAAAAGTTTCTATTATTTTGAGATATTACTGTTGGACCTGACCCCGGCGCGGGGAGCGCTGCTACGCTTCACCGTTTTTCTGAAATGCTCGAATTTCATCTCCGCTGAGATTGGTGATATCATGAATAATGTCCATCGATATGCCCTTCCTGAGCATTTTGAGTACCTGCTCACGCTGGAGCTGAGCTTGCCCCTGCTCAATTCCTTGCTCAAACCTGTGCTCAACACCTGCCCGCCATGGCTTATCTAAAAGATCTACCAACATACGTTTTACCTCCTCAGGATGTTCCTGCCGGCTGCAGGCCGAGCAACGTCAATTAATGCGATCCGTTCCGCAATGCCCGCATTTCCTCATCGCTCAGCCCGGTAATCCTCTGAACAGCCTCTGTCGACAACCCTTCCAAAAACATACTGCGGGCGTTTTTTCTCCGCTCCTCAATATGCCCCTCCGCGCGACCTGCCTGTAGCCCCTTCTGAAGTCCTTCTTCACGACCTGTTTGCAATCCTGTCTGAAGTCCTTCCTGCCGACCTGTTTGCAATCCTGTCTGAAGTCCTGTCTGCAGGCCTTCTTCACGACCTGTCTGCAATCCTTCCTGTCGACCTGTTCGTAGTCCTTCCTGCCGACCCATCTCCGCAATGTGTGCTCTGAATGTTTCCGCATTCATTCTGAACATTTTTGCTACCTCCTTACCTCTCGGTTCTTTTGTTCTTTCTAATTGTTTCATTAGCGTGTCAAAGTCTATAACAATTCCGAACATCGAATCTACCACGCCGACAAATTCCTCTATCAGCTCCAGCGATTCCTCATTCAGCATTTCTGCTATCGCTTTCTCCACCTTCTGAATGTCCCAATCCGTATTCAGCAGATTTTTCGAGTACAGATCAAGGTACATAACAGCCGCAAACATTCTTCCCCGCTGCTGTAGCTGCTCCGCAGAATAATCGTTCTCGCTAATAAGATCATAAGGAAAAGGAGCAAGGTACTGCGGGAATTCCCGCGTGTTCTGCTTTCTGACATTCCCCGGCACCTTCCATTTTCGCGTACCATTATAGAACACAATGGGCAGAAATACCAATTCGCAGTCATCGGGAATTGCTCCGGATCGGTGAATGTTCCGGTAGAGCAAATTCGTATACTCCGACATGCGGAGGGGCATGTCTTTGTCCACGCCGGACTGATGCTCAAGGAGCACATAGATAGCAACATCTCCCGTGTGATCCCGACTTCTGATTTTGCAGACAATGTCGGCCATCCGTGTTTTCGCATGGTCGATGAAAAAGGTACCGTTTTCAATGGTTATATCCTCGATTCGCAGTTTTTTCGTCCATGCGCCTCCGACAAAGCGTTGAAGAAATTGGAGCATTATTGCGGGTTGGAACAGCAGGGAGCGGTAGCCTTGGTCGTAGGGAACGGGTGCGGGTTTTTCTTTGAAATCGATCATATAATTCCTCCTGAACGAAACTTTTGCTACTGGAAATTGTGCTTGCACAATTTTCCAATGCAAAAATTTCTGAATAGGGGAGCTCCCATGGCGACATGGTCCCATGGTGAATTCTCCCTTATATATCTATAACGGGTAAAATGTCATTCTTGACTATGTATTTTGAAAGAATTTGAAAAAAGTTTTGATACTGAATAGAACTTTCCGGTCGGGGTCTGACAGGAAGGGGGCGCTGACAACGAGATCGCAGTGAAGGTTCTTTTTTTCCGCAATGTAGCTGGGGGTTTCAATGCGGATTTTGTCCAGATCCAGCTTGGCAAGAATCGTATCCGTACAGAACAGCCGCAGCAGGTCGGGAATGGGGGCTGGTATGCTCTGTGTCGATACGATCCACGCTCCCGGGAACAATGCTCCGCGCGAGGTTTTTGTTGAAGTAGGAGTATATGAAGTGCCAGAATATCTGAGCATTCCCGAAAACATATTTCCAGCGTGTACCATTCCTATATATTTTCCGCTCATACTATATAGACGGGTAAAATATGAATGGTGAATGATAAAATGAGAAAGTTTTTGAAAAAGTTTCTATTATTTTGAGATATTACTGTTGGACCTGACCCCGGCGCGGGGAGCGCTGCTACGCTTCACCGTTTTTCTGAAATGTTCGAATTTCATCCCCGCTGAGATTGGTGATATCATGAATAATGTCCATCGATATGCCCTTCCTGAGCATTTTGAGTACCTGCTCACGTTGGGTTCGATCATGTTCACGCTGGAGCTCAGCACGCCCCTGCTCAAGACCCTCAACCCGGCCTTTCAGAATACCTTTCTCCATTCCCTGCTCAAGACCCTCAATTCGGCCCTTCGCAATGCCTTCCCTTACGAAGGCGTTGGTAATATTATATGTCCGCATACTGTTTTCTCCTACTGAAACTTTTGCATTGGAAAATTGTGCAGAGCACAATTTCCAGTAGCAAAAGTTTCACATTTGGCAGGCCTCGTTGCGCTTGGCATTCTCTCATTTTGTAGAAAGTTTTGCCACTGAAAAATTGTGCTCTGCACAATTTTTCAATGAGGATTCTCTCATCTATACTCTTGATTCTCTCACGGTATAGAAAGTTTTGCCTCAGGCAAAACTTTGTTGTGGCAAAACTTTGTCCAGGGTACAGTTCCCTGTCAATTTTCTCAAACTGCTCATACAGTCCCAAATCTTTTATACCGAAAATTGTGCTCCGCACAATTTTCTAATCTGGATTCTCTCATCTCTATTCGTGATTCTCTCAAGATATAGAAAGTTTTGCCTGTGGCAAAACTTTGGTATAGCCCAGCACACTTTCTGCCAGATCAGTAAAGTCTTGTGATGACAGACCGTTCAGGAGCTGCGCAATCTCTTTCAGCCCCTCATCGTTCATTTCACTGAAAATTGTGCTCTGCACAATTTTCAAATGAGGATTCTCTCATCTATACTCTTGATTCTCTCACGGTATAGAAAGTTTTTCCTAAAGGAAAAACTTTGTTATTATCTCTCATAATATACCACAACGCAGTCGATGTATATCGTTTTCCATCGAAACGCCATGCCAACTGATCCTTTGTCATTCTCCTCAGATCGCACACAATGTACGACACTCTCGCCCTGACATCCACCGTGCCTTCGGTAAGGGATTCGGAAGCAGCATTTCCATGTAAACTGTAAAATGTGAGTGGGAGGTTCCATTCATTTTTTCCATGGTAGAACAGAAGTATATAGATAGCATCATTTTCATTGTACACATTGCTGTTTCTGAGGGCATATTGGTAGTCATCGATCTGTGTGAGAGCATGTTTATTCAGGTAGCTTTTGTGTTCAATAATAAAAAGGGCCTTCCGGTCGGGGTCTGACAGGAAGGGGGCACTGACAACGAGATCGCAGAGAAGGTTCTTTTTTCCTGCAATGTAGCTGGGGGTTTCAATGCGGATTTTGTCCAGATCCAGCTTGGCAAGCGTCGTATCCGTACAGAACAGCCGCAGCAGGTCGGGAATCATACGGGGGGTTCTGTAGTAGGCAATCTTGAAGGCTATGTCGTGGATATGGCCTGTGCTGTGGAATGATTTTTTCATAAATATTCCTCCTACATCTGTGACGGGAGAAAAGTCATTTTTAACTATGTTTTGGGAAAGAATTTGAAAGAATGTTGTGATTTTTTTCGGGGAGTCGGGAATGGGGGCTGGTATGCTCTGTGTCGATACGATCCACGCTCCCGGGAACAATGCTCCGCGCGAGGTTTTTGTTGAAGTAGGAGTATATGAAGTGCCAGAATATCTGAGCATTCCCGAAAACATATTTCCAGCGTGTACCATTCCTATATATTTTCCGCTCATACTATATAGACGGGTAAAATATGAATGGTGAATGATAAAATGAGAAATTTTTTCAAAAAGTTTCTATTATTTTGAGATATTGACCCGATCCAGCCGCATGGCGAGCAGAAGGCATGGCGAGCCAACGCGGAGCACCGACCAGCCTAGGAGACGCAGCCTCCCCGACCAGCCGTCTTGCTCGAAAAAAGGCAGGCACGGGGGCTGGTCGGCGCCCCATGCCTGCCTGAGTTGAATTGCAACGTTTCATTAGCCGCTGGGGGCTTCCGCCCTACTGGTTGCTATTTGGTGAAAATGTATATTTTGCCAGAATCAACGCCAGCCGTATTATCATCAGTCCGCCGCGCGCCGACAATCGCAGTATCTCCATTCAGAGCAACGCTATATCCAAAATTCTCATTTGCTGGCGCACCATCAGTTTCTAGTTTTTGCCGCTGGGTCCAGCCGTTGCCGCTGACATCCTTGGTGAAAATGTAAGCACTGCCCTGCTCTGTAGTACCAGTGCTATCCTGAAATGCGCCGACAATCGCAGTATCTCCATCAATGGCAACACTAATTCCAAAATAATCATTTAGTTGTCCGTCAGATGCCGTCAGTTTGACTTCATTGCCCCAGCCACTGTCGCCCTTGGTAAAAATGTATGCGGTACCGGAAGCATCGCCTTTATCATCACCATTAGACTCTCCGACAATCACGGTATCTCCATCAATGGCAACACTAGTTCCAAACAGATCATCTATATCAGTTGGCGTCAGTTTGACTTCATTTCCCCAGCCACTGTCGCCCTTGGTAAAAATGTATACGCCGGAATTGGTGCTCAGTGAACTCCCCGGCGCGCCGATAACCGCGGTAGTTCCATCAATGGCAACACTAGTTCCAAAGAAACTAATTGCAGCTCCATCAGATGCCGTTAGGTTGACTCCATCGTCCCAGCCATCGGCACTGCTATCCTTGGTGAAAATGTAAGCGCTGCCATGATCATTATCATCAGTATTAGTATCATCAGTATCATCCCAATATGCGCCAACAATCGCAGTATCTCCATCAATGGCAACACTAATTCCAAAATAATCATTTGGTTGTCCGTCAGTTGCCATCAGTTTTGCCTGCTGGGTCCAGCCGTTGCCAGTGGTATCCTTGGTGAACACATACGCGCTGCCGGAATTCATGCCGTTAGCATTAGTCTCAAAATACGCGCCGACAATCGCAGTAGTTCCATCGTCATCCAGATCAACAGTGATTCCAAAATAATCACCTGCAGCCGCGTCACTTGCCTCCAGTTTTGCCTGCTGGGTCCAGCCGTTGCCAGTGGTATCCTTGGTGAACACATACGCGCTGCCAGCATTACTACTATCCTTATATGCACCGACAATCGCAGTGTCTCCATCTTCATCCAGAGCAACAGTGATTCCAAACTGATCACCTGCAGCCGCGTCAGATGCCAAGCGTTCGATTTTGTTCGGAAAAAGAAGTAGTAAAACGGTAGCGCTATTCGACCATGCGCCATCGCCCACAGCGTTAACGGCGCGTACCTGTACGTGGTAGCTGGCGCCGTTTGTCAGCCCAGTAATGGTGTGGCTTGTGCCGGTGATGCCGGAGCTCATTTCCGTCCATGAGGTTCCGCCGTCCGCGCTATGGCGAAGGTGGTACCCGGTAATTTCGCTGCCGCCGTCATCGGGCGCTGTCCATGTAGCCGTAAGCGAAGCGTTCCCCGCTTCGAGAGTGGGAGCAGTTGGCGCGGCAGGAACAGTGGAAGATGCTGTAGGGGTTGCGATGGCAGATTCCGACCATGCGCCGCTTTCTCCGCTCGCGTTGACCGCGCGTACCTGTACTTCGTAGCTGATACCGTTTGTCAGCCCGCTAATGACGTGGCTTGTGCCGGTAATGCCGGAGGTGGTCTCCGCCCAGCTCCCCTTGCCGTCTTCCCTGTGGCGCAGGTGGTAGGAGCTAATGGCGCTGCCGCCGGTATCGGTCGGCGCTGTCCATGTTACCGTCAGTCGCTCATTCCCCGCTTCGAGAGTGGGAGCAGCCGGCGCTGCAGGAAGGGTAGCGAGAGGGGTTGCGGCGGCAGATGGCGACCATGCGCCCTCTCCATTCGCGTTGACCGCGCGCACTTGCACCTCATAGCCGGTACCGTTTGTTAGTCCGGCAATGGTGGAGCTTGTACCGTCAATGCCCTCGGTAATATCTGTCCAGCTTTCGCTGCCTTCTTCAGCATGGCGCAGGTGATAGTCGGTTACATTGTGACCGTCAAGCGCATCCCAAGAAACCGCAATTGTTCCGCTTCCCGCCGTTAGTTGCGGCATGGACATGGCAGGCGGCGCGTTGCCATCTACCGGTACGGGATCAGTACCCGGAACAGGATCTGGCCCCGGACACCCAGCAAGCACGGCAACGAGAACCACGCTCATTATAATCAATACAGAGGACGTCCCCCCCATAACTTTCGTAGTGGATTAAAATTAAACATTATTTTAATACTCCTTTCACTAAAAAATATTTGTCGGACAATGTCCGCTTATGTTTCATTGCAGATACGCGCTGAAACCTTTTTAAGAATTTATAACATAACATCGGAAATATCAACTATCGGCATGAATTTTATGGCAATTCCGCCCACTATCGGCGCTCGTAGGCAGCAGTGCCTGCGGGCGATGAAACTAATACCATGATGGTATCAGACTACTTGGCACTCCAGAATGTGAAAACATACCGTTTTTGTCTCCGATGTATTTGCCAGCGGCATTGAGCGTCCCGGCAGCAGTCGACCAATGATCCTTCCACTCCTCAAGATCGCGATTGAATGCGTGTGCCTGAGCGAACATCCCCTGCATATTCGTTACCAAACTGACATTCCAGCTTGAGATATCGCCATTGAATGTGCGTGCATAAAAGAACATCATCCCCACACTCGTTACCGAACTGACATTCCAGCTTGAGATATCGCGATTAAATGCGCTTGCCTGATAGAACATCCCCGTCATATCCCTTACCGAGCTGACATCCCAGTTTGAAATATCGCCATTGAATAGACTTGTTTGAAGGAACATATAGGACATATTCGTTACCCTGCTTGTATCCCAGCCGGAGATATCGCCAGTGAATGCGCTTTTGTCTTCGAAAACCTTGTACATATCGGTTATTGCCGTGGTAATAATGTAGTTGAGATTGGCGTTATTGCCCCAGTTGCTTTCTCCCGTAGTTAGCGCTGTTTCCAGTTCAGTTTTATTTTGAGGACTCACGATAACATAAAAATATTCGGCAAACAGTATGTCTGTGCCTCCAGATTCAGTGCCGTATACCAGATATGTTCCGGCCGTTGTACTTGTAGTAACCGTAACCATGCCGGTACCCGAATCAACTGTCGGAACGGTAACCCCTGCGGGCGCAGTTGCAGCGGTAACCGTAATGACTCCTGATCCACTAACCGCGAGAGTGCCCGGTTCCACCGTGGTCAATGAAACGGTTGGGCTCTCATCGGAAATAATGGCATTAGAGGCAGCCGAAAGGCTTACCGTCGCTGCCGTACCCTCGGGAGTCTGTGTCGATGAAATTATTACCGGCGTTTCCGTTGCGGATAATGACCATGCGCCATTGCCTACCGCGTTAACGGCGCGCACCTGTACGTGGTAGGAGGTACCGTTTGTTAGTCCGGCAATGGTGGAGCTTGTGCCGGTGATGCCGGAGCTCATTTCCGTCCATGAGGTTCCGCCGTCCGCGCTATGGCGAAGGTGATACCCGGTAATGGCGCTGCCGCCGTCATCGGGCGCAGTCCATGTAACCCTAAGCGAAGCGTTCCCCGCTTCGAGAGTGGGAGCAGTCGGCGCGGCAGGAACAGTGGGAGTTGTGGTAGGGATTGCGGTAGGGGTTGCGCTGGCAGATTCCGACCATGCGCCGCTTTCTCCGCTCGCGTTGACCGCGCGTACCTGTACTTCGTAGCTGCTGCCGTTTGTTAGCCCGCTAATGACGTGGTTTGTGCCGGTAATGCCGGAGGTGATCTCCGTCCAGCTTCCCTTGCCGTCTTCCCTGTAGCGCAGGTGGTAGGAGCTAATGGCGCTGCCGCCGGTATCGGTCGGCGCTGTCCATGTTACCGTCAGTTGTTCATTCCCCGCTTCGAGAGTGGGAGCAGCCGGCGCTGCAGGAAGGGTAGCGGCGGCAGATTCCGACCATGCGCCTTCTCCGTTCGCGTTGACCGCGCGCACCTGTACTTCGTAGCTGCTACCGCTTGTCAGCCCGGTAATGATGTGGCTTGTACCGTCAATGCCCTCGGTAATTTCCGTCCAGCTTCCGCTGCCTTCTTCAGCATGGCGCAGGTGATAGTCGGTTACACTGTGACCGTCAAGCGCATCCCACGAAACCGCAATTGTTCCGCTTCCCGCCGTTAGCTGCGGCATGGACATGGCAGGCGGCGCGCTGCCATCTGCCGGTACGGGATCAGTACCCGGAACAGGATCTGGCCCCGGACACCCAGTAAGCAGCGCGGCACACACCGCGCAGCATACGACAAACAGGGAGTACTTCCCTCTTTTTGAGATCGCTGCATGGCAACGGTCTCTTTTTATAGTAAGTGTATTGAAAAGTATCATTTTACTCTCCTAAAAAAGTTAGTTTTGATACGATGTTTCAGGGAAACATCAATATACATTTCCCACATCATTTTTACTAAATTATACCACAGTTTTGCATTGATCAAGTGTTGCCTTGGAAAATTGTGCAAGCACAATTTCCAGTAGCAAAGGTTTCTTATATAACGTAGTGCCTGTTTTGGGTTTCATGGAGAGCGCGGTACATTCCATCGTGCTTTATGAGCTCGTTGTGGGTACCGGATTCAACAATTCTGCCCTTATTGAGAACAAGAATACGGTCGGCATCCTGAATGGTTGAAAGGCGATGGGCAATTGCAATTGATGTTCGCCCTTCGAGAATACGGGTAATAGCGCGCTGGACTTTTTTCTCTGTTTTTGTGTCGATACTTGCTGTTGCCTCATCCATAATGACCACCCGCGGGTCCTGAATAAGAAGGCGGGCGAAGGAGAAAAGCTGGAGTTGCCCAACAGAAAAATTAGCAGCGTTCTCGGCTACCATGGTGTCCAGTTCCAGTGGGAGACTTCTGACAAAGTCACCAATTTCTACTTCATTGAGAATGGCATATATATTTTCATCATCCATTATCTTTCCGAGGAGCAGATTGTCGCGGATTGTGAGATGAAAGAGTGAGACATCCTGCTGGATAATCTGGATAAAGCTCCGCAGATTCCGAGGCGGAATAGTTGTGATATCAATGCCGTCAATGAAAATACTGCCTGAGTCCAGTTCCCATAATCGGGTAAGGATGTTCGCTATGGTGCTTTTTCCCGATCCGGTGTGCCCTACCAGAGCGATTTTTTCGCCCGCCCGGCAGTTCAGGGAAACATTGCGGAGTACCGGTTCTCCGGGAACATAGGAAAAGGTGATATTTCTGATCTCAATGGCGCCGTTGATATCATGCTTCTCTGGAAGTTCCGCATCGCGATTATCGGAAGGAGCTTCCGGCTCGCGCTCATCAATATCGAGAAGGCTGAATACCCGCTCACTTCCCGTGAGAGCCGATTGAATAAGGGTGAATTTTTCCGCCATATCCTGTACCGGCGAATAAAAGCGCTGAATGAGGTTGATGAAGGCAATGAGCACACCGAGGCTGATAATATCATTCAGATAGTCGGATGCTCCGAAGTATATAATAAAAGCGACCGAACAAATGGCCAGCAGGTCAATGAGGGGGCGGAAAACAGTAAATACATACAATTCACCCAAATTTGCCTTGAAGAGCTTGGTGTTTCGTTCGGAAAATTCCTGAATAACCTTTTTCTCTCTCACAAAGGCCTGAACCACACTAACACCGGCAAAATGTTCGGAAAGGTAGGCATTTACCGCAGATATCCATTTCCGCACACGGTGGTAGGCTTTCCGGGATAGTTTCTGAAAAATGATCAGGACGGCAGTAACCGGGGGGAGGATAAAGAGCGACAACAGACCGAGCCGGGGGCTCAGGACAAAAAGGGCGATAAATACCCCGATCATCATAACAACATCGCTGACGATGGCATTCAGAATGTTGGTGAACAGTTCATTAATTGTTTCAACATCATTCGAAACACGGGTTACCAGCCTTCCTACCTGCTGATTCTGCAGAAAACTGAGGCGCTGCCTGCTTGTCCGCTTATAGAGATCCATTCGTATATCCTTCATGAATCTCTGTCCGGCCATGGACAGGAGATATACCTGCAGGAAGCTGAAAACGAGCACGCATAATAAGAGGGCAAGATAGAGAATAACCTTATTCTGGACTCCCTTCCAGTCTTGGATACGGAGGGTCTGCTTTTCATCGGAGGAAAGTTCTTGGTAGTTTTCTTCAGAAAGAGAGCTGTCGGCTGGAACCCAGCCGGGCCTCAGATCATTATCGACTGCCTGCTGTATAAGAATTGGCAGGTATAATTGCGCGCCGGTGCTCAGAACAATGAAGATAATGCTCAGGAGGATCAGAGGCCAGTGCGGCGCGGCATATCTGAAAATACGCCCGAGAATTCCTGAATTGCCGGATGTGTTTTCTAATTCTTCATGCTGAATCATTGTTCTCTCCCGCGCCTGCCGCTCCCGTTGCGCCTGCCGCTCCCGTTGCGTCTGCCGCGCCCTTCTGAATTTTGAATATCTTATTATAGTAGCCGTCTGTATCTTTCAGCTCCGCATGACTGCCCTGCTGGGCAACCCTGCCGTTCTCCATAACAATTATGGTATTGCAGTGTTTCAGTGTTGAAATACGGTGGCTGACAATAATGGAGGTTTTCCCCTCCAGTTGCTTCAGGAGGGCAGTGAGAATTCGTTTTTCAGTGTCGGCATCGACCGCGCTGAGAGGATCATCGAGAAGAAGTATGGAGGGTTTTTTTGCCAGCGCCCGCGCGAGGCTGCTCCTCTGTTTCTGCCCTCCTGAAATGGTAACACCCTTTTCACCGACTACCGTATCCCAGCCATGGGGGAAGAGCTTGAAATCCTGACTCAGGCTCGCGGTTCGGATAACGTCATCCAGCTCCGCATCGCTTATCTCCTTAACTCCAAAGGCAATGTTATCACGCAGACTTGCCGAAAATAAAAAACTCCGCTGCGGCACATATCCGAAAATTTCCCGCAGCCAGTAGAGATTCACCTGCCGAATGTCGTGGCCGTTCATGGTAATTTTTCCCTCATCCCAATCCACAAGCCGAAGGAGGCAATTGAGCAGGGTACTTTTTCCGCTTCCTACCGGACCGGTAATACCGATGAGAACCGACTGCGGTATGCAAAGAGACACATTATTGAGAATGTGCTTTCCATGCAGGGAAAGCGAGAGCTTCTCTATGATCATGTCTCCCTCAAGATCGGGTGTATTATCGGGAAAGGTATTTGCGATGACGGGGATATATGACAGTATTTTCTGAATTCTTTCAAGACTCACGGCTCCGCGCTGTATGAGATTGACAGTGAAGCCCGCTCCAATCATGGGCCAGATGAGAAGCTGGAGGTAGCTGAAGGTCGCGACGAGATCCCCGAAACTTATCTGCCCCAGAATGACCTGCCTTCCTCCAACGAGCAGAAGAATCATGTTGGTAAGCCCCGAGAGGAAAAGAACGGCAGGGAAGAAAAAACCGTTGAGCATTATCAGTTTCATATTCTTGTCTCGGTACTCATCGTTGATTGTACTGAAGCGTTTGAGGAAAAAATCTTCCTTTACAAAGGATTTAATGATCCTGATATTTGCGAATGTTTCCTGGCAGTGATCGCTGAGCCGGGAAAAGCCTTCCTGCACCAATCGTGAAAGAGGACCGACAAATTTGCCGAACAAGAGGATCAGCACTGTCATGAACGGAAGGGGAATGATAATGTACGCGGCAAGTCCGGGTGTCTGGGTAAACATAATGGCAAGTATGGAAACAGTGAGAAAAATACCGTCAAAGGCTGCGACAAAGGCAATGCCCGCAGACATGCGGATGGTCTGCATGTCGTTGGTGGAACGCGCCATGAGATCGCCAATGCTGTTTTTCTGATAAAAATCGGCGTCGAGAGTCATAAGATGCCTGAAAAGATCCCTCCGTATGCTCCTTTCAATGCGCCGCGCCGGGGTGCCTATGAAGTAGCGCCAGCTCAATCTGCCAATGCCGACACCAAACGATGCGGCGACCATGTACAGAACAATGCTAAGAATATCTGAAAGTTCAAAATTTCCGGAACTAATAAGGTCAATGGATTGTTTTATAAACAGGGGAATGAGTAATTGGAAACCGTTTGTTATGAATAAACCGAGAAATCCGCCAAGGTACCAGAGGCGGTATGGTTTCATATATCGAAAAAGTGTACGGTATTCTTTAAGCATGTGTATGTATTCCTCTTATTCCTCTTGTTGCCACGCGGTCAGTTGCTCTGCAATGAGTGTACGGGCTCTTTCAAGATCTCCCGAAATCTGCTTTTTGTTTTCAGGAGCGGGAAGAACGGTGAGAATTTTCACCTTATAGTTTACCGAATTTCTGCGGATAAAGTCGATTATGCGGCTGAATTTCCATCCTCCGTCAACGGCGAGTACAACAGTTGGTACCATGAGTATACTCTGAACTATGCGGTATGCGCCAATGTTAAATTTCTGAAGTTCCCTGTTGCGGCTGCGTGTGCCCTCGGGAAAAATATGCGGGTTCACATGATTCAGCGCGCAGAACCGGGTAAAAACTGCGAGAGTATGGTATGTTTTTCGAAAATCCGAATATCGGTTAATAAGGCAATGGCGTCCATAGCGAAGAACGGTTGAAAAGGCAGGAACATGGCGGCCGAGTTCTTTCTTTGCCACAAAGCGTATTCGGGGAAAGGATAGTAAAACCATGAAGATATCGATGAAGCTCTGATGATTCGACAGAACAATAAAATGCTCAGGCAGGGAAATAGTATTGTCTTCATGGATGATATTGATTCGGGAAAAGAGCTTTCCGCAGCGGAAAAAGGCCCGAGCGGTATCGGCTGCGATTTTTTCCATATACCGCATGCGTTTTTTGCGGGAAAGGAATAGTACGGCGTATGCGCCCCGAATATCTGTGTAGAAATGGTAAAAAAGTACGAAAGAAATGAATAGTACCATATGATCCTTTTTTTGTTATTTCAGATTGACAGACATAAATATCTTTGCTACCGTTGTCGTTTGATATCAAATGTATCAAAAATTAGATGTGTATTGTAACAAAAAATTGAATGGAGGTTAACCTTGGCTGTCCTGAAAAGTGCTGAAAAACGACATCGGCAGAGTGTGAAACGGAGAATGCGTAATCGAATGACAAAAAGTCAGATTCGCAATACCATAAAATTATTTCTTACTACAGTGAGTAATGGTGATAAAGCAGAGGCTGAAAAGGCCTTCAAAAGCCTTCAAAAGCAACTTGATACTGCTAAAAGGCGGGGGATCATGCATGAAAATACCGTTGCCCGTAAAAAATCCCGCATGGCGAAGCAGTTGAACGGCATGGCGGTACGTTCTTAATTTTCCAACATTAGGAGTACTGAGGTGCCCAAAGAAAAAATGACAAAGGCAGCAATTGTCGATACCATTGCAGATGAGACCGGACTGACGAGAAGGGATGTTCAAAACATTGTGAATAAGACCCTCGTTCAGCTGAAATCGGCCATTGCTTCAAGTCAGATTGTTGAACTTCGCGGGTTCGGCACCTTTGAGGTACGTGTGCGGAAGGGCAGAGACAGGGCGCGGAATCCCAAGACCGGGCAAATTGTCGCGGTGGAAGATCATGGCGTTGTTGTTTTTCGTCCGGGGAAGGAGTTGAAAAACATAGCCTGGCCGCTCTGCTGAATGACCGGCAGCTGCGCTGAATAACTGTCCGCCGTTCTGGAGACCCATCAATGTCGAACACGAATCGCTTTCCACATCAAAGCCCCGCCCCTCCAAAAAACACCCCGAAAAAATATGGCGGAACCATTCACGCACTTTTTTCTGAGCTGGGCGGAATTGCCCTGTCTGTTGTTCTTTTTTACCTTTCCTTTCCGAACAATTTTTCTCACAACGGTTTCGGAGCGCTCGGCTTCGTTGCCCTGTTTCCTCTTGTGCGCGTTATCAACCGCGCTCCGCTATGGCGCCTTCTCATCTATGCGCCCCTGACCGGATTCACCACCTACGCCCTCTTTAATATATGGCTCATCAATTTTCATCCCCTCGCCATTATCGTTGTGCCGGCAATTTATGCCGTGTATTATCTTATTCTCATTCCCCTCATGAAACTGCCGACCTATGCCTTCGGTCGCCATGCTTGGCTCATACAGGTCATTATCTGGGTGGCATATGAGTATGTCCGAACGCTGGGCTTCCTCGGCTATCCATACGGGATAATCGCATATACCCAGTATCTGAACATACCGCTGCTCAATTTTGCCTCACTGGGCGGAATAAGCGCCGTCAGCGCTCTTGTTGTTATGCCGCAGTTCTTTCTGGCGCAAATTCTTGACGGCAGAAAATCGGGGCTGCGGTTTCGGGAAAAAATCTGCCAATTCAAAGCGGAAATTATCGGCATGGGGGTATTGTGTTCTTTTGCCCTGCTGTATGGAGTATTCTCTCAGGTCGATTACAGCGATGCTCCGCGGGTAAAAATGACACTGGTACAGCAGAATGTTGATCCATGGATAGGCGGCCTCCGGGCATACAAAAATTCCATGGATGCCAGCATTCGGCAGACCCGCCGCGCTCTTGAGGAAACTCCCGATACAGAACTCATTGTATGGTCGGAAACAAGCTTCATTCCCGCCATAGACTTTCATAGCACATATCGGAATGAGGTCGAGAAATATGAATTGGTCGATGAGCTTCTTGAGTACATCAATTCAACGAATGTACCTGTGTTACTTGGAAATGGCGATGGACAGCTGGTGATGAATGAAGAAGGAGAGTATGTGCGGGAAGACTATAACGCAGTGTACCTCTATAAGAACCGTAGTGAACGTCAGATATACCGCAAACTCCATTTAGTACCCTTCAGCGAATATTTTCCGTATGAAAAACAGATGCCGCGGCTCCATAAGGTTCTTGTGGATAGTAATACCAGTTTCTGGGAGAAGGGAGATGAGTGGACGGTATTTGAGCTGGAAAATCTGAAGAATGTAGAGAGGCTCCGTTTTTCAACTCCCATTTGTTTTGAAGATTCCTTCGCCTATTTGAACAGGGGCTTTGTTCAGCGCGGCGCCGATCTTATTATCAATGTAACAAACGATTCATGGTCAAAATCCATACCGGCTGCCGTCCAGCATGCCGCCATGGCAGTATTCCGCAGTGTTGAGAACCGCAGAACCATGGTGAGGTCGACAAATGGAGGATTAACTGTTGTTATTGATCCCAATGGACGAATTATACACAGAAATGAGCCCTTCACCGAGAGTTTCATAACCGTCGATGTTCCAATATACACACAAAGCACCGGAATCTATACCCGTACCGGAGACATTCCCGCTCAGATATTTCTGACATTGGCTACTGCGCTGAGTGCGCTGTCCATTGGCATGATCGGCATCGGCAAAGCGAAAGCGAATGTGAAAATTGTTGTTGCATAGGATTTCTAAAACTGATATTATGCCGCAACCGCAAAAATAATGGCGGGAGCCGTAAGAATTTTTCTGAGGCAAAACTTTGTCATAGTACCTTAGAAGGAGGTAATATACTATGAAAATTACGACATACAGTTGGGGGGGGTAACCCTTTTTATTCTCTGCTCAATTTTTATTGTACTGATGGCGGGATGTCCAACACCGATTGCGCCGCCTGCCATGTATGCTCCAACTCTCACAGCGGGGAGCGAACAGCTCACCGCATCGTGGGTTGATCCGACTACATGGAATTGGAGTTTCAACAACGCTGAGAACGATATTACTGAATATCACCTGCGCTATCGGGAAGTCGGCAGCGAGAGCTGGACGGAGATTACCTCCGGTATTACCGGCACAAGCCACGTCATTACCGAGCTGACAAACGGCCTCAGTTATGCCGTGCAGGTGCGCGCCGTCAACGCGCAGGGCACCGGCGGCTGGTCGGCGTCTTCCACGGCAAGCCCTACTGCAACTCTCACTGTTCCTGATGCGCCGACTGCTCCAGCCCTTGAAGCGGGCACTGGGCAGATCATTGCCACATGGACTGCGCCCGATAACGGCGGCAGCCTCATTACCGGGTATGAACTGCGATATCGCACAGATGCGGAGCCATGGACGATCATTAGCTACGGCATTGCCTGCGCACGCAGCGAGGGGCAGACAGAAGTCTGTCAATTTGCCTTCTCATCGTACTCATCGTACTCTCCTCCTTACACAATTCACAGCATTACGGCAGACGGCGCCAACTATCAACTACAGGTGCGCGCTATCAACGCTCAAGGCGCGGGCGAATGGTCTGCATCCGCAATGTTCCCGTTTCCGTTTGCAACGCAGCTTCCAGCGGGGATGGCAGCGGTCGTAATTTTTCCGGCTGATATTGATAACCCCCTTGCCCCTGAAATTGCCACCGAGCTCAGCGTTTCTTTGACCACGGTGGGAGCAAGCAATATCACGGTCGAGGATGGAGACATTACGGCGGTTACCCCCGCAGCTACGCCCAATGGGGTCACCCTACCGACTGTCGATTCGAGCAGCGGATTTATTACGCTTACAGTTGCCGCGGATACAACGGCAGGAACATATGTGGTATATGACGATTCGATCGGAGCCGACGGTCGACGGGTTGCCGAGTATTTTTACGTTACCGTGAGTCCTCCTACTAACGCTGAACTGAAAACAGCGGTAAATGCGGGAATATCAACCTGGGGCGATACTGCCAACCTCAACTACATTATTACCGCCGCAGTAACGGATATGTCCGATATTTTCAGTGCTAAGACCACATTTAATGGTGATATCTCACTTTGGGATACTACAGCGGTAACGAATATGTTCCAAATGTTTATTAGCGCAGAGGTATTCAATGGCGATATTTCGGATTGGGATGTCAGTTCGGTAACGAATGTAAGCAAGATGTTCTTTTTTGCAACCTCATTCAATGGTGATATCTCGGGCTGGGATGTCAGTTCGGTAACGAATATGTCCGTAATGTTCTCTTACGCAGGAGCATTCAATATCGATATTTCCGGCTGGAATGTCAGTAAGGTAACGAATATGCAAAGTATGTTCGATTCGGCAGACACATTCAATGCCGATATCTCGGATTGGGATGTCAGTTCGGTAACGAATATGATCAGTATGTTCAGGAGTGCAAGCGTATTCAATGTCGATCTTGAGGAGTGGAAGGATCATTGGACGCTTAATGCCGCTGACAAATATACCGGAACCACAACAAATATGTTTCAGGGTTCCGGCTTGGATGTGGATACAGATGATGCGACCCCTGGGAAGCAACCGAATTTTCCGACATGGTATTAGGAGTTTCATAACTCGCAGCGGCCATTGAAATGTTGCAATTCAACTCAGGCAGGCGCGGATTTTCCCCGGACGCATGGGCGAGCAGGAGGCGCAAGCCTCCGACCAGCCCCGTACCTGCCTTTTTTTGATTGCTCGCCATGCGTCTGTTGCTGGGATTGGGAGATGGACAGATGCTTGCGTCCGGCTTGCCATGCGTCCGGACTGATCAAACAGTAATATCCCAAAATAATAAAACTTTTTCAAAAACTTTCTCATTTTCACCGTTCATATTTTACCCGTCTATATGGTATGAGCAAAAAATATATCGGTATGGTACACGCTGGAAATATGCTTTCGAAAATCCTCAGATATTCTGGGACTTCATACATTCATATTTCAACAAAGGCCTCGCGGGGAGCATGGAGAGCATCAACACAGAGCATACCAGCCCCCCATTCCCGATCCCTCCCTCCCGACTCCCCGAAAAAAATTCACAACATTCTTTCAAATTCTCTCAAAAAACACAGTCAAAAATGACAGTTCTCCCGTTATAGATATAGCAGGAGATATTTGTGAAAAAATCATCCCACAGCACAGGCCATATCCACGACATAGCCTTTAAGCTCGCCTACTACAGAACCCCCCGGCTGATTCCCGACCTGCTGCGGCTGTTCTGTGAGGGTACGACTCTTGCCAAGCTGGACATGGACAAAATCCGCATTGAAACCCCCAGCTACATTGCGGGAAAAAAGAACCTTCACTGCGATCTCGTTGTCAGCGCCCCCTTCCTGTCAGACCCTGAGCGGAAAGCTCTTTTCATTATTGAGCACAAAAGCTACCAGCACAAACATGCTCTCACACAGATCGATAATTATCAGCATGCCCTCAGAAACAGCAATGTGTACAATGAAAATGATGCTATCTATATACTGCTGCTCTACCATGGAAAAAAGGAATGGAACCTCCCACTCACATTTTACAGTTCGCATGGAAATGCTGCTTCCGAATCCATGACTGAAGGCACGGTAGATGTCAAGGTGAAAGTGTCGTACATTGTGCGCGATCTTTGTAGAATGAAAAAGGAGCAGTTGGCATGGCGCTTCGATGGAAAACGATATACATCGACTGCGTTGTGGTATATAATGCGAGATAATAACAAAGTTTTTCCTTTAGGAAAAACTTTCTATACCTTGAGAGAATCAAGAGTATAGATGAGAGAATCCTCATTTGAAAATTGTGCAGAGCACAATTTTCAGTGAGATGGATGCTGAGGGGCTGAAAGAGATTGCGCAGCTCCTGAACGGTCTGTCATCACAAGACTTTACTGATCTGGCAGAGAGTGTGCTAGGTTATCTAAAAGATCTGGGACTGTATGAACAGTTTGAGAAAATTGACAGGGAAGTATATCCTGAAGGAGAAAACAGTATGCGGACATATAACATAACCAACGCCTTCGTGAGGGAAGGCATGGAGAAAGGCATTCTGAAAGGTCGTGTTGAGGGGCATATTGAGGAGCGGAGAAAAAACGCCCGCAGTATGTTTTCCAAAGGATTTTCAGCCCATGACATTCAGGATGTTACCGGGCTGAGCGATGAGGAAATGCGCGCATTGCGGAACGGATCGCATTAATTATTGCCGTTCGGCCTGCGCGCATAGCGGATAATATCAACATCTGGATCAACCTCACATACCAGTTCCTTCAGGAATGCTCGGGGAGGGTCTGTTGATAGACTTTATGCAAAACTTTCTAGTAGAAATAATCCACCACAGAGAGGAACCTATGAAAATACTTATTACCGGAGGAGCAGGATACATTGGAAGTACCATTGCATCTGCTCTGGAAGACAATGGACATGTTCCGATTATACTGGACTCGCTGGTAAAGGGACATGAACGATTCACTCATAACAGGATATTTTTCAAGGGCGATATTTCCGATAAAACTATTCTGGAGAGAATTTTCACTGAGCACCCGGATATTAATCTCACTATTCACTGCGCAGCGCAGATCGTTGTGCCTGAATCGGTAGAAAATCCATATAAATATTATCATGAAAATATCTACAAGTCGGTGGAGCTGCTGCATAATCTGGAGCGCTCCAATAAGAAGCGGGTCATATTCAGCTCTTCAGCATCAATGTATAATTTGGAAAATACCTTTATTGCCGAAGAAGACTCTCCAATTGGCGCAGATTCACCGTATGCCTTTACGAAAATTGTTATTGAACAGGCTCTTGCGGACTTTGTAAGGGCATATAATTTCAGGGTTATCTCTCTCCGTTATTTTAATCCCATTGGCGCTGACCCGGCTTTCCGCTCAGGTCCCTATGATCCGAATCCTTCCCATCTTCTGGGTGCCCTCGGAGAAACTGCCTCAGGAAAACGGGAAGTGTTTGAGATAACAGGGGTGGATTGGCCGACACGCGACGGTTCGGCAATACGTGATTATATTCATGTCTGGGATCTTGCGCAGGCCCATGTGAAGGCAGTGGAAAGATTTGATGAGGTATTAGAACAGGAAGATTCAGGATACTCGGTTATCAACCTCGGCAGCGAAAGAGGTACTACCGTCAAGGAATTTGTCGGAGCCTTTGAAACCGTTATTGGCAAAAAGCTGAATAAACGGGAATCGGCTCCTCGCCAGGGAGATAAAATCGGCGCGTATGCATGTTCCGTCAAGGCGCTGGATCTATTGGGCTGGAAATGTGAACTGACAATACCCGATGGTATTCGGCATGCCCTGCAGTGGAATGAGAAACGTCGGGAAGTTCTCGGGTATTGACAGGCATGACATCCGTATATAGAATGATACAAAGTTTTGTCTGATTTGCAGAGCAAAATTTTCAGTAAGCAATCCCATTGGAGTATTTGTGGCAAAAGAAGAAGCAATTGAAGTTGAAGGAATTGTCAAAGAAGCATTGCCGAACACAATGTTTCGGGTAGAGCTGGATAATGGTCATATTATTCTCACTCACCTTTCCGGAAAAATGCGTAAGCACTATATCCGTATTGTTCCGGGCGACAAGGTAAAGGTTGCTCTTTCTCCCTATGATCTGACCCGCGGCAGAATTATTTTCAGGGAACGCTAACTGCCCATATTTCGCGGCCGCTGAGGAATTGGCGGGTGCCTGCGGCCTGCGGATTGATTTTCTGGTTTTGGGGATTTCGCGGATGCTGAGGAATTGGCTGCGAGGGATTATTTAATAACAACCCACAGAGCGCCGCTGCCGCCGTCTTTTTTACGGGCTTTCATTCTCATGCCCGCGTGCGGATATGTGTCGAGGAAGCTATGCACCACCGATCGGAGAACCGGTTCGCCGTTGCTATGTATCCCTCTTCCGTGAATAATAAGCACCTTTCGGTATTCCTTCTTTTTGGCAGAGCGCATAAATTCCGCTACTGCCTGCTTTGCCTCTGCTGCCGTCAAGCCATGGATATCCAGCGTGTCGTTAATCCGCCACTTTCGGGGATGCACCCGATCCCGGCGGGAAATATCTGATTGATGATCATCGATTTTTGGCTCATACCGATATTCTTCAGATGCCCCATCCGCCTTCCGGCTGCCCTTCGCTTTTTCCCACTTGTCCAGAATAGTGCCGAAATCATTCATAAAACAACATATCCTCCTGAACCCAGGCAACAATGCCGTAGGCAGTTCGAATTTGAACATAGCCCGATGAAGACACCCCCAAGGCAACACTCGTGCCCGCTGGAAGAACAATCCACTCGTCAGCGTCCGCATCGGGAATTTTTTTCAATAGTCCCCCATCCTGCTCAATAACAGCCGGCTGATTGGCAAGCCCCCGAGAGTATGCAACGTACATTCCCACTGCAGAAAAAAGGATAATGATGAACCCTATGCTGATAATCGCAAATGGGATGTTTAGTCGTGGACTAAAGTTGGCAACAGACAAATATACCGCAGCCGACATCAGTAACATCACAATAATAAGAAATATCCAGTCGCCGCGGATGATACGGCTAATGGGATGTTGCTTTCCCAGCTCCATTTCCTCTTCCAAGAGAATGAGCGCCTGCCGGAATTCTTCGTACAAGGGCGCGCGATTGACAAGCTGCCGCATGGAAAACATTGCCCGGGCAAAATTGCCAGCATAATATTCAAGACGGACGCGTGAAAGCAGAAGATTAACATTGTCCGGATCCTGCGCCAGAAGTTTTTCAAGCTGCGCGCGCTGTTCAACTGATGCTGTGTCGGCGGCTTCAGCCTGATAAAAGCGATCTGCGTCTTCAGGAGATATCTGCCCAAGCCGTGTGAGAACAAAGAAACACATAACAAAACTGACAAGGGTGAACACAACAAAGCCTTTTGCATTGTTTTTCGTCCATTTTTTACTGACAGAAAAATATATGAAGAGATAGAGGGGGATAATGAGCGCCAATAGTACTCCAATTGGTCTGCTTGTAAAATTCATCGATACACTTATGGGTAATTGTATGTTTTCAATGCTCCCGATAAACGATGTATCCGCTCGTTCGGCGCCGGGAATTATGGAGATACTCTGCGTTTTTTCCCTCTGTGTCTCAACAATTCCCGATTGGGGGTTCACCCATGAAAAGGAGGGAACAGTAACAGACATTTCTCCCCCGGAACCAGCCTGAATCCGATAGATAATTGAACGGCTGCCTCTATATCCCTTCTCGCTTGTTTCATATTCACTCATTTCCTCAGAACCCTCAATAACGGCATTCTGTACGGAAATTTGAGGCAGCTCAAGAATGCCGAAATTACCTTCTCCGCTTACCGTAAATTCCAGCATGAGTTGACCATTTTCATTAATACTCTCAGGAAGGGGCTGCAACGATACAGCGAAGGAACCGACAGCATTACCGCTAAAACCTTCCGGTGCTGCGTGTACGGTAAGTGCTTCAGCCTGCACATTCCGCGAATAATTACCGAACTGCGCGCCGGCATTGGGAACATACACGGTTCCCGTCTGCAGCGGAGTATAGAGAAAGGTGGCGAGGGGAATGCGGCTGAACGTTCTGCCGTGAAACTCATAGGTATCTAACTCTCCCAAACCTGTTACCTCTTCCAGAATACCCGCGCTGACGGAACCAAGGTCAAGAAAATCGGGAAAGCGCACTTCAGAGATATGATACATGTCGAGTGAAATGTACATTGTTTGCCCCACATATACTGATTTCTGCCGAATGTTCCATTCCAGCTCAGGCGGGGTAAATTCACCATCAATAGTAACGGGGATCAACAGAGAATCGCTGTGAACAATTGTTGCCGGGCGGGCGGATGTCTCCGGCCACCGGAGAGTAAATGGTTCCATAACCGCGTACCCCGCCTCATCTGCTCTATAGGTATAGCGCCAAGTTGCCCGCTGGGCGTCGGTGTTTTGCAGGCGGAGCGGCCCCGCCCAGTAACGCAGCCCCTCCTGCGCCGGCGGGAACCCGAAACTGACATCCGCCCCGTATTCTGCGGGCATGTCAATGTATATGAAGAAGGTCTCCCCCAAACGCACCGGATCATCCTGCGCATATATGCGGATGTCGGAGAGTATCGGCGCTGCCGCAGCCTGCCCGACCGCATCCAGACTCAGGAGAAAGAATACGAGGGCTACCAGTCTTCGACATATACCGAGCGAGCGCTCACTGCCCGCCATGCGCCAGCGGTGCCAGCGCCGGGCTACCAGTCTTCGACATATATGACACGCGGGATGTAATCCTGCTCCACCCATGACTGCTCTTCCTTTCTTCTGATATATTCAAAAATTCGTATACTCTCTGTTGAAAGTTCTCTATTGCTTTCCTGCTGACTGCGCCGATTGCCGATTCTTCCAGACTGAAGCTTTAAAAGGGTAAGTTCCAAATTCAACTTTGCTCCAATGTGGGCAGAGTCGTAGGTGAGGGCTGCTTTAAAATCTTCAAAGGCATTTTCATATCGGCTCTGTTCATAAAACAAAATACCCCGATTATAATGCGCGGCAAAAAGCAAGTACTCAGAGTCGGTTTTCAGTACATCTTCCCAAAATTCCAGCGCCGCATCAACCTCTCCCAGAGAATGATACACATTTGCTAAATTATAGTGTATCCACGATTTTGATTGCGTATTGTTCAATGCCTTGAGGTACTGGACTGTTGCCTCCTGATAATCGCCGCGCCCGAAGAAGTAATTTCCCAGAAAAACAGTAATATAGGGAGGAGAAGTACCGCAGGAGGCAAGGGAAAACAGCAGGACTATCAGCAGCAGCATCCTGCTCGCCCATGCGTCCGTCAGGAATGCTTTCTTTGAGCTGAGCATTCTCCTATTTTAATAGAAAATTGTGCGTTAAAAAAGTGTTTTCTGAAGAAAAATTTTGCTCTGATAATAGGGAGATATTGCCTGTGTAAAATAATAGGGCATGTTTCGTAAGCGTCAATACACCCTGTAATACAGGGGCCAATTCAACCATACCAGCCCCCATTCCCGACTCCCCGAAAAAAATTCACAAATTTTGCAAAATTCTTTCCAAATACATAGTCAAGAATGACTTTTTACCCGTTACAGATATAGCAGGAGGTATGTATGAGTAATGCCGGATACAATATCCATGATATTGCGTTTAAGAGTATCTATGGCACCCCCGAGGCGGCAGCCGATATTCCACGGATAATTTTTCCAAAGGACATCGTTAACATTATGGATCTAGATGCTATTCGCATTGAAAACACCATCTACATTGACAAAGGGCGTGAGGTACTCTGCGACCTCATTCTCATTATTCCCCTCAAAGGGGAATTCGACGGTTTACGAATTGTCCTGATCATTGAGCACAAAAGCACATTTGATCCAAGGGTCAGAGAACAGTTTGATAAATACCAGAGAGCCCTCATAAACAGCAGGACATTTCAGGCGCAGACCGATCTTCTTGTTCTGGTGCTGTGGTACCATGGAGAACCGATATGGGATGGCGATCTCAGTTTCCACAGTTCAGGGGATGTGCATACACACATACCGGAAAAATTGTACACAATGATGGAAAAATACCTTGCGAGGCCAAAGGTTCTCAATAGGCCTGTGATGGTCGATGTGAATAGGATGAGCGAGGAGGAGTTTACCCGGGGGTCAGACGGGGTTGTGTTGACAGGGGGAGCTCTGTGCTATATTATGCGGAAAGTCAGTAAGACAGGCGATGAAGACTTGCGGAAGGTTGCGAAGTATCTGAAAGAACTTCCCGCAGAGAATTCCCGAGAGATGATCCCGAACCTTCTGCTCTATCTGAAGGCCTTGAAACTGGATACACGCTTTGAAAAAATCAACAGGGAAATAAATCCCGAAGGAGAAGAAGTTATGATGAAAAAAGTCCAGATGAGCGATTGGTTTGTCAACCAAGGCATGGAGAAAGGCATTCTGAAAGGACGGGTTGAAGGTCTTGAGCAGGGAATGGAGAAAGGTCTTGCAAAAGGAATGGAGCGAGGAATGGAGAGAGGCAAGGTTGAAGGTCTTGAGCTGGGAATGGCGAGAGGCATTCGAGAAACTGCCCGCAGTATGTTTTCGGAAGGCTTGTCAACTGAGGCTGTTCAGAGGATTACCGGGCTGAGCGATGAGGAAATGCGGACAGTGCGGAACGGATCGCATTAATTGGCGCAACTCGGTCTGCGCAGGGCAATGAACCAGAAAAACCTTCTCCCATGGAACATTGCAGCTGAAAACCAACACCCATCAGGATTAATTTGACGCTTACCATGTTTCTATCTACAATTGTGGATAAATTCTGTGTTGATGCTCAGCATGCCCCGGAGCAATGCAAAAGTTTCAACTTCAATTATGGGTCATTGCTCATTTCCAAATTCCTCATCAAGTACCTCGTTAACATAAGCATCCAATAGTTATGGATTCAAATTCGGGCAATAGATTACTCGATTCCAAATTTGGTTCCGTATTGATGGAGGATAAAAGACCATTAAGTTGAGCAAAATTCACGATTACAAAAAGTGATGATGGCAGAAAAAGTATTAACAACATAAGAAAGTTTCCATAATGGCAACAAGCTGCCTGTTACGGACGCGCCTTCGTCGTCATGTTGTAGGCATAGATTTTATCATCAGAATCATCTGCCACCCGCATGGTCGTCCCATTCGACCAGATACCATAGGGATTATTGTTCCCCGCAGCAGAAAGGGTCGTAAAGTCCTTTGCACTGTCTCGCTCCTTCGTCGTCATGTTGTAGGCATAGATTTCATCATCAGAATCATCTGCCACCCACATGGTCGTCCCATTCGACCAAATACCTGTGGGATTACGGTTCCCCGCGGCAGAAAGAGTCGTAAAGTCCTTTGCACTGTCTCGCGCTTTCGTCGTCATGTTGTAAGCATAGATTTTATAATCAGAATCATCTGCCACCCACATGGTCGTCCCATCCGACCAAATACCTGTGGGAGAAGTGTTCCCCGCAGCAGAAAGGGTCGTAAAGTCCTTTGCACTGTCTCGCGCCTTCGTCGTCATGGTGTAGGCATAGATTTTATCAGCATAATAATATGACTTCGCCACCCACATGGTCGTCCCATCCGACCAAATACCTGTGGGATTATAGTTCCCCGCAGCAATGAGGGTCGTAAAGTCCTTTGCACTGTCTCGCGCCTTTGTCGTCATGTTGTAGGCATAGATTTTATAATCAGAATCATCTGCCACCCACATGGTCGTCCCATTCGACCAAATACCTGTGGGAGAAGTGTTCCCCGCGGCAGAAAGGGTCGTAAAGTCAAAATCAAAAATCTGTACCGTTTTCGTTAAATTGTTTGCACTGTCGTCTATTGTCAGTGTTATGCTTTCTTCCGAAAACCCCCCTATGGTTACCACGCCCCCGAACTGAGGAATATTTTTCCTACTGTCTTCTTCGGGAAAGTCAGAATATGCAGTGTATTCAATGGTAAATGCGTTAGAAGGCACAACAGTAAACTCAATGTCGGGCTCCTTCGGCTTTTTCCCAAACTCCCCATAGTAAATGTTAAGGGATATTTCTGAATTCTTATTCGAATTCAGTTCAACATTGTCTGCTAATCCATCTGGAAGAGAATAACTGTCATTAAGACGGATCCCATGTAAAGGTGAACGGAGACCAGATACATTGACCTGCTGCGATATTACTCCATCACTGTCAGTGTTCTGATTTCCCTGAATCGAGATGTTCACCTCGGAACTATATGTTCCCGCTCGCGGGGTCAGATAGCTGAGATTGTAAAAACTGTTGGCATAGCCTTCTATTACGTCTTGAATTGAGCGAAAAGCAGTTGTCAGTTCTTCAAAACTGTCTATGGCATACTGTCCGGCGTTTCCCAGTGATTTAAGAATACTAATGTGATCATCGCTGGGGCTGACACTTATTGTTATGACTCTCTTGTTTCCTCGCGTATTCAGGGCAGCATTCAGTGTTGACGATCCCTTAGTATCTTCTCCATCGGTGAGAATAACAAGCTGCCCCCCCTGCCGAATAGCATTTTGCGAAAAGACGTTTCCCAATTGGGAAACTCCTGTTGACACCGCCCCATAGAGATCGGTTGATCCAGAACCAAGGGTAATGCTATCAATTGCCGCATGAAGTTCTGAAACAGACGATGAAAAGTCAATAATCTTGTTCGCGGACGATGCAAATGTCCAGACAGCAAATTCAGCAGTTCCCGTGCTGTCGCTGTTACCCGATACCTCCGATTCGCTAATGAGTACCTTTGCCGCTTCTTTAACCGACGGCAAATCAGCGCCAATACTCAAACTGTTATCGAGCATAATTACTGTGCTCAGCTTGTATGGAAGTTCATCGGCTTTTCGTATGCGTATTGCCGATTCTGTTTCCGATACCGCGCTTCCCGATTCACGGATAATAAAATCAGATTCCTCCAGATCAGTAACCGGAACCCCGTCGACAGTTTCAACCGACATAAAAATATTGATATACGCAGGGTACAATGTGCTTGTGTTGTAATGATAGAGAATATAACTATCATCAGGCGGCGGCGGCGGCGGCGGGTTGCTATCATCAGGCGGCGAAACTCCGCCGTTTTCATTAGGATAGGCATAGATTTTTCCGTTATACCCATTTGCCACCCACATTGTCGTCCCATTCGACCAGATACCGTGGGGAGAAGTGTTCCCCGCAGCAGAAAGAGTGTTGGTGTTAAAGTCCTTTGAACTGTCTCGCGCTTTCGTCGTCATGTTGTAGGCATAGATTTTTCCGTTATACACATCTGCCACCCACATTGTCGTCCCATTCGACCAAATACCTGTGGGAGAAGTATTCCCCGCAGCAGAAAGGGTGTTAAAGTCCTTTGAACTGTCTCGCGCTTTCGTCGTCATGTTGTAGGCATAGATTTTACGAGTAGAATAATCTACCACCCACATTGTCGTCCCATTCGACCAGATACCTGTGGGAGAAGTGTTCCCCGCAGCAGAAAGGGTGTTGGTGTTAAAGTCCTTTGAACTGTCTCGCGCTTTCGTCGTCATGTTGTAGGCATAGATTTTACGAGTAGAATAATCTGCCGCCCACATTGTCGTCTTATTCGACCAGATACCTGTGGGAGAAGTGTTCCCCGCAGCAGAAAGGGTGGTGCTAAAGTCCTTTGAACTGTCTCGCGCCTTCGTCGTCATGTTGTAGGCATAGATTTTTCCGTTATACCAATCTGCCACCCACATTGTCGTCCCATTCGACCAGATACCGTGGGGAGAAGTGTTCCCCGCAGCAATAAGAGTATCGAAATCCTTTGTTGGGTCGTATTCAGAAGCCGTGTCCGTGTCCATGTCCATGTCCATCGGACACCCTACTAACATAGTTATCGCTACAGCAACTAATAATGGCATTAACTTTTTCATAAAGTTAACCTCCTTAATTTTGTATAGAAATTCCCATGGGGAATTTCTGGACATTCACCGGTGGTGTTAAAGTTTTTCAGTGGATTGGCATGCGAGATAACGGATTGGAGTTTCAGGCGCTGCTCGGGAGTGTTAGGGCAGATCGGTTCATAGAGGGGAGATGTTAGAGCTGTTGCGGAGTTTACACCCGGTACGAGGGAAGTGAGCTGGGATAATGTGAGAAAAATATTTTTTATTTCAGAAGATTTTCTTGGGGGGGGGGTAGAATGTTTTCGGGATGTATGTTATACTCAGGATATCGGTTTGGTGCCATTGTAGATATGTGGTATGCAATCATGGTAAACATCTCCCTTTTTTGAAAGTTTATCTGAATATAATATGAGAATATTGACCGTGTCAACAAGTTTTTTCAAATTTTTTGGGATATTAAGGTTTGAACAGACCCCACTTTGACCTATTATGCGATCATTTCTTCCGAGTGCCAAGCCCTCCATCGCTCAAGCGTCGGCCGTGTGAGCCGTTGCTCCATTATGATCGGCTTGAGCCGGAGAATATCACTATCCACATTGGTATTCCGTTGCCTCAAAAGATCCAGCGGAGTCCCTTTGCGGTAGGTGTTGAACCGCCGGTAATTGAAATCTATCTGATACTCCTCGGCTTCCTTAAGAAACTCATTGAGCTTTGGATTCATCACCTGACTGTAGAACTCATCCTCAATGAGCCGGTGCGAGGACTCGACAGAACTGTTCCATGTGCAATGCCCGGGCGGAATACGCCGATACTCGACACCCGCCTGTATGAGCGCCTGCTCAAACCCCGACGTTCGGGTCTTGCTCAGATGCCGAACGGTGAACTCTGCCCCGTTATCGGTCTGAACCGTTATGCCGTTGACAAGGTCTCCGCCGCGATTCCGCAGGTGCTCCAGCAGGTACTCGGCGAACAAGGTTGTTACCATACTGCTCTTCTCATTGGCGAAGGCGTACCACAGAGCCCCTGTCGCCCGATCCCGGGCGGTTATCTGGTACTTCGGAACGTCTAAACACTTCTGAGAAAACCGCATAGCGGGAATGTCCGTCAGATACTTGATATCAATCTGAATGCACTCGCCGAACTTCATCCTGTCGGTTACCTCCCGCAAATCTCTCTTGGGCCGCGCCTTCGGCTTCTTTGTTTTCCGCGCCCCTATCTGCTTTAGCGTCTTGATAATTGTCGGCAGGCTGTACTTCCCGCCAACTTCCGTCTGCAACTGCTTTTGCACCTGCGTTCCAATGATTTTGTTGTGATTCCGAGCCTTGGTCTGGGCAAGACTCTCGAGATGACACCAGTGCCCGAATTTCATCTTCATCGGATGATTGGTCGTGCCCCGCTTTTTGTCTTCAAGACCCTCGCCGGATTCAAAGCGCCGAACCCACCTCCGCACCGTGTTGCGCGACACCTCGAACTCCCGAGCAGCCGCCTTGATCGAATGCTCTTGGGCATACCGAACCATCCGCAACCGCCACTCATACATCGAAGCCGCCTGATACTTCCGAGACTTGAGATGATACTGAGAATATGTGATACTACTGTTCACTGTTTCCCTCCTTTTATGTTTTATACAACCCCCAGTGTGTACGAATAACCTTCGTTTTACACTGGGGAGGAGGGGTCAGCTCAAAGGTTTATATCCCATTTTTTCAAATTTTTCTTGTATCAAAACAGTCCCCGAACCTTAATTGAGTGAACAAGAAGGTGTATAACATAAAATACAAGAGTAAGAAACAGAAACAGCCGATAGCGGATCACATTTCCCAGTCTGAAACCGTTACTGTCCCGCTGCTGGATTAAGCCCATAATTTCTTCGTACATTGTATGCGATACTACCGGGCTTTCGAGGTATGTCCCATTCGTCAGACGGGCAATGTCCTTCAACACCGTACTGTTGCGTTTTGCAATAACCGTCTTATTGTCTTTTTTCAAAACACTGTCTCCCTGGGGAATGGCAGCGCCTTCCTCAGTTCCCAGACCATAGGCAAAAATGGGAATGCCCTTCCGGGCGGCAAGCAGGGCAGCTCTGTCGCTGTTGCCGCTCAGTGAATCGCCATCTGAAAACAGAATGATAACTCTGTGAGTATTAATGCCCGGAGGAAACGACTCAATTGCCGTTTCCAGAGCCAGCTCAAGGTTACTGCCGGGTGTTGAAATTACCTCAGTATTTAAAAAGGCAAGAACATTTTCCAGAGCAAAGACGTCCGTTGTCGGGGGCAGAAGCAGGGTGCCATCTCCCTTGAAGGCTACCAGACCCATTCGGGAACCAGTATATTTCTCGCTTAGTTCCTGTATGAAATCTCTGGCGCGCCCGAGGCGATTCGGCTGAACATCCTCCGCAAGCATACTATATGACACATCTACCACATACATTATATCAATACCAACACGATCTTCCTCAATTGGCTCCTCCCTCCAGCTCAGCCCCGAAAGGCTCAATACAAAAAATGTATATACAAGGAGCATGCAGAGAGATGAAAGGAGCCACTTAATGAAAAATACTGAGCGCAGACCCTTCTTGTTCCAAATTGTTCCCAGTTTTTTGAGGTCCCTGCGATTGAGCCGATATTCTCTCAACTGAAACAAAAATAAGACCGGCAGGCCGAGAAACATGAGGAATATCGATAGATCCGATAGAATCATAATAACTCTCTGAGCAGCATTTTTCTCAGAATGTAGTCCAGAACAATGAGCGCAAAGGCTGCCAATATGATCTGCCGGTGCTGGGGTTCTTTCACAACATCGACTCGAATTCGTGTTTCAACCCGTTCAAGACTGTCAATGGCTAAAAGAACCTTTTCAAAATTCTGAGGATTTGTTACGGTATAGTACTCCCCGCCGGACTGGACGGCAATCTGCTGGAGAAGATCTTCATGCTGCCTCCCCCGATATGTTGCCCGATACGGCCTTCCTGTTTCAGGATCAATAAACTCGATGAAGCCCTCTCCATCGCTTCCAATATCGACAACATAAATACGAATACCCGCCTCCACCGCAAGCGCGGTAGCCGATAAGGGACGGATTTCGCCCGCATTGTTTTCCCCATCGGTAAATAAAATGATGAGTTTTTCATCAACAGATGAATCGAGCAAGTGAAGTGATGCCAGCGCTATGCCCATACCGAGGGCAGTTCCCTCGCCAAGCTCCAGCACCTGCAATTTTCCGACCGCATCTGTCAGGTAGTCGTATTTGAGGGTGGGCGGAACCCGCAATGCCGCTTCAGAACCAAAGGCAACCAGCCCAATGGAATCGTTATTTCTCCGTTCCACAAAGCGGCGCACTGTTTCCTGCATACTCGTAAGACGGGAGGTTCCGGCAAAATCCTGAACCGCCATGGAGGGGGAAACATCGAGCACAAGCATAATGTCAATTCCCTGGGAAATAAATACCCGTTCCTTCATAATTTTCACCGGCCCCGCAAGACCGACAACAATAAGCGCCAGTCCTAACAGCGACATGATCTGGGAAACAACATAGACAATGGTAAAACCATTCACAGATGCCGAAAATCCCTTTCCATTCCAGTTGCTGAAGGCAAAAAGGAAGCGTCCGCCCCGTTTTTTCCATATATACTTAATATATATGAGGGGAATGAAGAAAAATAAGAGGAGAAAGGCGGCAGGATAATCGAAAACCCATGTTTCAGGAGTCAAAACCATGCCTCCGCCGACTGGAGGCCGCCGGCTTTGCCAGTTTTGCCAGTTTCGCCAGTTTTGCCGGCTTTGCTGGCTTTGCCAGTTTCGCCGGCTTTGCCGGAAAATTCTTCATCGCTTTCATGTTTCCGGTAATGAATTTCAATGTGATCCAGTACTTCCTGAAGTTGTTCAAGGTGATGAATGCGGGATCGCAGGGTCGATGGCTGAGAGGCAAATTTTACCAGATCGCCATGGTGAAAAAGCCTGATAATAAAATCCCGATCCTCGGGGTTTTTCAGCGCATGTCTGAGATATGTTTCCAATTCTCCGGTTGTCGCAACCTTCACATTTTGCCGCATGCGGCCGCTGAGATATTCACGAACTAAATCAAGAAGCTGAATATAAAAATTCCTTCCGTCCATAAGGCTTGCCCTGCCGGTAAGTTCCTTCAGATTTTTTTCAAGTATGCGGTAGGGCCGCCGTTTCCGATACAGCGCAATCAACTTCTGAACATACCTGCGGCACCATGTGAACATGGGAATTCCGAGAAGCGGCAAGGTAAACATGAGGATGGCTATGAGCATAATAATGATCTGCGTTCCCGGAAATATCACCTGCCCCTGACCAACAGCCAATTCTGTTCCCTCAAGAAGCGAGGTAACAAAAATGGAGATATCGCCAATAACAATGGCGCCGAGATCAATGGGAGGCATGGTTTGTGTGCCCGGGTAAAAACTTGTGAAGCGAATGCGGATATCCTGTTCATCATCGCGGGAAACGACGCGTATATCATGAATGGCGCCCCACTCCGGCTGCGGTATATTCTGCGGAGCCTGTATTTCCTGCTGGGAAAAATTACTCCGCAGACTCAGGCGCAGCTCCACCATATCGCCCACATGATAAATTGCGGGAAGAAAGAGCATGCGGGAAACGGCATATTCTTCTGCCGAAACAGCCGGTGAAACCAGCGCCATAAGCAGCACCATAAGCAGACTCCGAAAAACACCCCGAAAAACACCCAAAAAAACACACAGAGAAATAAAAAATCTCCCGCTGTTATGAACTTTCATTGCGAAAGTTCCGCTTCCGCAAAAATTCATCTGAATTTTTTCCGTTTTCGAAAGAAACGTATCAGCTTCGGAAGTGGATCTTCATGGGCATGTATTTCAAGAGGGCTTATTCCCCGTTTGAGGCATTCACGAAGCCATTGCTTTCGGTGCAATGACCAGTACTCTTGGTAATTTTTTCGGAACTTCCAGTTGGAGCCGCAGCCGAGGAACGATTTTCCACTTTCGGCATCTTCAATTTTCATAAGTCCGGTTGCCGGAAAATACATTTCTTCCTGGCTGACAAGTCGAATTGCCAGCACATCATGCCGCTTTGCAAGAATACTCAGATGCCGCCAGTATCCATGACTTTTAAAATCGGAAAGAATAATACAAATACCACGCCGCGCCAATGTTTCCCCCGTTGTTTTAATCGCCAGCCCGAGGTCTGACCCCCGGCTCTGGGGTTCAAGGCGGAGCATATCATGAATGAGCCTGAGCGCATGCTTCCTCCCCTTAACGGGGCCTACCCATTTCTCAATGCGGTCGCTGAAGAACACCGCCCCAACCTGATCATTATTGTTAATTGCAGAGAGGGTGAAAATGGTAAAAATAAGGTTCGCATTCTCAGCGAGTTCTTCACTGAAAATTGATGAGGTCATGGAGGCTGAAACATCCATAAGAATAAACATCACGATCTCCCGCTCTTCCTTAAATGTTTTTGTGAATGCTGAGTTCATTCGGCTTGTTACATTCCAGTCGATACGGCGGGGATCATCTCCCTCCACATATTCCCGAACTTCGGAAAATTCTATGCCCGGCCCTTTGAAAATTGAATGATAATTTCCACTCAGAAGGCTTTCGATAAGCTTGGTGGAGATAATTTCTAAGTTTTTGACGCGGGCAATGAGATTGTTCATGGCACATGAACTTCGGAAAGAAGTTGACGGATAATATCGGCGCTTGTCATATCTTCACTCTCGGCTTCATAGCTGAGGTTAATGCGATGCCGCAATACCATGGGCGAAACGTGTTTAACATCTTCCGGAACAACAAAGCTTCTCCCCTCAAGGAGCGCCTGTACCTTTGCGCAGCGGTAGAGGTAGATACTGGCCCTCGGAGAAGCTCCAAACTCAATAAACCGGGAAAGCCCGCCCATGTCCTTCTTCCGGCTTATGGTAACAATGTTGATAATGTATTCTTCAATTCGCTCATCCACGCGTATGTGGGCAGCGGTATTCTTCAGAAAGCGTATGTCCGATTCCCTAATGAGTTGTTTGAGGTCTCTGGTAAAAGGGTTTCCCATTCTTCGGAGGATTTTCAGCTCCTCTTCGCGGGTCGGATAATCGACGGTGAGTTTGAGAATGAAACGATCGAGCTGCGCTTCGGGCAGCGGGTAGGTTCCTTCCTGTTCAATGGGGTTCTGGGTAGCAAGCACGAAAAAATGCTCCGGCAGAGGATAGGTATTGTCGCCTATGGTAACCTGCTTCTCCTCCATGGCCTCAAGCATGGCCGATTGCACCTTGGCAGGAGCGCGATTCACCTCATCGGCAAGGATGATGTTTGAGAAAAGCGGACCCTTACGCGGAACAAATTCACCGGTCTGCTGCCGATATATCATTGTACCGACTAAATCGGCAGGAAGCAGATCGGGGGTAAACTGAATGCGTTTATATGTCGCATCAATTACCTCCGATACACTCTTAATGGCAAGGGTTTTGGCAAGCCCGGGAACACCTTCCAAAATAACATGACCCCCCGCAAGCATTCCCATGAAAATGCCTTCAATCATCCTCACCTGCCCGACAATTACCTGAGAAATTTCTTCCATGGCAGCGCGGATGAGATCGCGGGCCTGCATGACTTCCTGATCAAATTCCTTTCGTTCCTGTTCTTTTATACTCATTTTCAACTCCGATAGTCAGCATTTTCGCTGACATATTCATGACCAAGATCAGAAGCGAATACCTTCTGAAACGGCGCATTTTTATCGTCACCAAGATCAATGACAATGTGAACGAGACAATTGTTCTGCGGGTATCCGCGTATCTGCGGATCCTGCGACTGCGCTTTCAAATAGGCGGTGAGGTTTTCTTCACGATCCTTCAGCATATCGAAGGATCCCGAGTGAAAAACGGTCTCTTCTCCTATGCGTATGGAGAGGTTGCGGGTATTCAGGGAATAGCCCTCGGCAGCTGCCTGATCGCCTATTGCGGCAAGAATTCGTCCGACATTCGGATCGTTACCGTATATTGCTGTTTTTACCAGCGGACTATTTGCCGCTGCCTTTGCAAGGCTCCGGCAGAGAGCGCCGTTGGGGTTGCCTCCGACCTCAATGCGCATAACATGCGCTGTTCCTTCTCCGTTGCGGACAATGTCCATACTCACTTCCTCGCAGAGCTCCTGAAGAGCGCGTTTGAATTCCGAGAGTGATGCGCGATGTTTCCGGGAACTGAAGGCCAGCGCCATATCGCTGGTACTCTGATCTCCGTCCACCGAAATAGTATTGAAGGTGGTATGGGCAACATCCCTGAGGATGTTCCGGAGCTCCTCGCGTTCTATATCAATATCTGTCATAATAAACACAAGCATGGTTGCCATATTCGGCTCAATCATACCTGCGCCCTTGGCAACTGCCATAATTTTTCCCTGCCCGAGCGTTCTTGCGCGAATTTTAGGATATCGGTCGGTGGTCATAATGGCCTCGGCAAAATGAATAACGGTTCTCTGCGTACTTGAAAGAAGATTCGGCAGAGCGTGAAGCATTTCATTCAGCGGGAGGCGCCAGCCGATAATGCCGGTTGAACTGGGAAAAATGCCCTCGCCGTCAATGCCAAAGAGCTCGCCTGCCCTCGTGCAGAGTATGCCTGCGGTTTCCATGCCGTCCTTTACCGCAACATTGGATATGCGGTTGTTCACGAGGACGCCCCGCATTGTCTTCCGCTCAAGACGTTTTCTGCCAATTTTTACCGGCGCGCCGCAGGCCTCGTTACGGGTGAACACCCCCGCGAAAGAAGTACTCGGTTCGTCCAGAAGGAGGGCGGCAATGTTCATGCGGCACTCGGTATCCCGCTCCGCCGGAACGAAGGTGAGGGAGGTAACCATGGAATAAAACCCATCCGGAAATCCTCCAAGGGCACTGAGATGTTGGTAATAGTCTTCTTTTTCTTTACATACTGTCATTACACTCAAACGCATAATACATGTGCGGCTGCGCTTTTAGGCCTTACCGTTTTCCCTACTATTTTCATGGCTGTTTTTCTGAAATGCTCGAATGTCATATTCACTGATATCGGTTAACTCATGAATAATATCCATCGACATGCCCTTCCTGAGCATTTTGAATGCAATCTCACGCTGGTTCTCAGCTTGCCCCTGCTCAACACCTGCCAGAAATGACTTATCGAAAAGGTCTACCAACATAGTTTTTGCCTCCTCAGGATGTACCAGCCGGCTGCATGGCGAGCAGAAGGCGCAAGCCTCCGACCAGCAAATAATTTCTTTGCATCATCTTTCGTTATCGTACCATAAAACCGTATGCTTATCCACTCATAGAACAGAACTTTCCCAACAATTTTTTCAGACCATTGCAGGAACTCTCATACACATTCATGATCCGCAATTATCAACACATCACAGAATTCCTGAGTATTTTACTCATTGAAACTTTTGCATCCCCAGTAGCAAAAGTTTCAATCTGTGAATGAATATAGGTCAAAATGGGGTCAGATCAAAGGTTTATATCTCAGGGAAAAGAGAAAAATTGCTTGACACAAACGAATTTTTTGATGATACTGGATCACAGTGAAGCTTAAAAAACGCTATTTACGCGATGTAGTGGGAAATACGCGTGTTTCCAGAGCTTCCCGTATATATGATCCATACCAGATTTGCTGGATATTTCTGAACATGAGGTGGTTATGAAAGATATTAACACATTTTTGAGAGAAGGGCTTCCATCCATATTTGACAAAATTATGATTGCTCCCGATATTCCAGAAAAGAAGTTAAACAATGCTATTAAGGCATTTGCTTATACAAAGAGCCCCGGTTATATTGTGGCGCTATTTGATAATACACTCCTTGGAAGCTCAAAAGAAGGATTAATTTTTACCGGAGAACAACTAATATATCGCGCTACATTCTCCGATCCGGTAACAATTAATTATGCTTCCATTACCGATGTCAAATGCGAAAAAATACTCATTAATAAAGAAAAAAATAAAACAGAAGAAGTTGTGTCTATAAACCATGGGGCAGAAAATCCTACTTCAATAAAAAATCTCATCAGCTGCAACAATGAGAAATTTGTTGCTCTTTTGAATTCAATTGTTACAGAATTTGATGACTATAATGAAGCCGAGCAACAAGTACCAATTTCGGAGATGAGTGAAGAGTTAAAAATTGCATATCTTCAAATTATTATAAACATGGCCTTTGACAATGATGATATTGTTGATGATAAAGAGTTGGCAGAAATACTCTTGTTGACGACTCGATTAAAACTGAATTCAGACACTCGATTTCAATTGCGAACGTACATGACATTACCAGAGCATTTAAAGCCAACCGAAGAATTGATAGTCCAATTAAATGCGGAAAGCCCTGAAGGACAAAAAACTTCTCTTCATGTCTCTTTGGTAAAAGATCTTATAAACCTTTTTATGTCCACGGGCGGGAAATCCATTGATGATTTTGCCTTTTTTCAAAAGAATAAGAATTTATTTGAGGTTTCGGACGAACAATTGGAGTTGATTTTGGATGCTATTGAAGCAGATCATAAAATGTTGAAAGATGACATTACCGATGACCAACTCAAGAAAACATTGAAAGGTCTGGCCGCGAAGGCGGCTGCCGTAGGGACTCCTCTGGCTGCTGTATATCTTTCCGGCTCTGTTATTGGCATGTCTGCGGCAGGGTTAAGCTCTGGGTTGGCCGCTTTGGGCATGGGTGGCGCGTTAGGATTATCAAGCATGGCAACGGGAATTGGCGTTGCTGTTCTTTTGGGCGTAGCTGCTTATAGTGGAATAAAAAAGGTTACGGGAGCCAATGAGCTAGACCGATTCAAAGTACGGGAATTAATGCTGGATGCGGTAATAAAACAGACCCAGTTAACAATTACTCTTTTAATTGATGACCTTAACTTTATTACCCTGAAAATCAACGGCTGCATTAGAAACCAGAATGAGCAAGACGAAAAATTAAAGCAATTTACAACCATATTGAAACAGTTAACCGGGGCTGGAAATGTTCTGTCAAAAAAAGCAGATTTTGCCCAGCGTGGCATAAACAAGTCAAAATGCGCCCAATATTTGAATATTAAAAAGCTAAAATCCTTAACGCAAGAACCTACGAAGGCAGGGCTTTATAAATTTATAGCAGACTGCTATGAGGAGCGTGAATTTACCCTTGAAAAGGATGGAGCCAAAACTAAGATAATTAAACTGGTCCCCAAAAACGAATTGATGACGGATCAGCTTGAGGCATTGGCTGAAGCTTTTGAGGCTGTCGGATACTTTAGTGCATCAACGGTCGTAAAATCCGCGACTCAAGATATCTTGAAAAATATTGCTCATGGTGGGGTGAGAAAAATCAAAGAACACCTCTCATGAACTATGACGATCTACTTACTGATAAGGCGAAAGCTTTAGCGGCGCAAAAGCATCAATTAAATTCTGGTCAAAATAAACTGGAAGAAGGCAATCAATGCCTTGACGAGATATCATCGTCTCAGAACGAAAACACCGAAATTCTGGAAAATATGCTAAAAAAAGTACAAAACGCTCCTTCGGATAACGGTATTGTTTTTGTTACCGAGGATGAAGATGATGAATTTTTAATAGAAGCATCTTGCTCCGAATCGCTTGATTCACGCGTACCAATGAAGGAGATGAGTCTTATTGAAGGAATTTCGTTTGATCCTTCAATGAATTGGGATGAATACTCCGATCGTGTTCAAACGTATTTAACGGAAAATAATATTCAACTTGGAATAGATCCATTCAAAAACCTAATGACCACTTCGCAACGCATTGAGTTAGAAAAGCGTATTAAAAACGACTTTACCTTAAAAAAAGCCCGCTGCGACAAATATGATTACATGATCGCAGGCACATGCGGATTCATCGGAGGGATTGTAGACATTTTCTTTGTTGGAGCTCCGGGTGAAGGAGATTTGACACATTTTACCGATAAAATGACCGACAAAGCGGTCGAATCGTTCGCATCATTCTGTGGCTGGAATGCCACCAAAAATAATTCCACACGCAGCGCAATTGGTTCTCTGGAAGGAAAATTTAAAGTAAACTACGATCATCGTCATGGAGGTGATGTTGGGGGCAGGTTCAAAATGAGCACAAAAAATCACCACATTAAAAATCTGGCACACTCTCCAGATTTAATTGGACTTTTTTTCTCAATTCTTGACCAATTTACCAACTCAGCTCATTTTGCGGACAAGGGAAAACTTATCTGTATTGACACAGAACATTATGAATTGAAAGGAAGTGGGTTTATTCCACAAATAGTTGCGGGCTTCGTGAATTGGCTGGGACATTTATTCTCCGATGTTTCCGGTTCATCGGGATCAGTGAATCGTGGTTCAGGCATTCCAATACCTTTCTACTCTTTGTTGCAGTTCATAAATGTGGGAGAATTTGGACAGTATAAACAATCCTTCGCTCAAATTGCAGTTCAAGTTTTTGAGAAAGGTTATGATTTTCGGCATGGATTTGCGCTGGCGATTCCAGTTGTTATAACAGAACTTCTTGCCCGAATCACGTGGAGCCTAAAAAGGCATTATTATGACCGAATAGAATGGAAGAAATGTATTCCCGAGGCCAATAACCCCGAACTTCGCAGGGTTCTATTAGTAGCACATGGATCTTTATGTTTGCTAGATGTTACTGACGCGGGATTACGTTCGGGAGGCAACATTATTTCATTTATGTTACGGAGCAATATAATTGCATGGGTGAGATTTGGATTACTCGCATTGAAAGAGGTCAAAACTTACTATTTAGAAGACAGTTTAGACCATGAAGAAATCGATAATTATTTGGAATCTGAATATCAGCGATTGTTGAACGTATCCTGATGTGAAATACGGGTTACAGCAACAAATCCTGCGGCATAGATGATGCAACATGCTGATTCGATCGAAGGGTTCTTAAGGTTAATGTCCACGCGGTAGTAGGCATCGGGGCTGGGAGAATCAATATCCTCTGCCGTACATTCGGCAACAATTAGATATTGGAATTGTCCCAATAAACAAAAACGGATTTTTCGGATTTCGCCGTAGAATCGGCAGTTTCGATTTGCATGGAACATCCTCCTATGAGAAACTTTTGCATTTTGCAAAACATTCTCACAGAATAATTAGGCTTTGAGGGGCTTCAGCTTTTTGAGCAGATTCGTGAGATAAGCGGAAAGCGCTTGTTCATCGGCTTCAAGGGATTCGCCATTAGGAATCAGTTGTTCAAAAGACCCACATCTATCCCCCCAATCATCACAGTCTTCATAATTGTATTTTTTATTTCGAATTTTTTTAATGAATAGGTCAAAAATATTTTTATTGACTTGAAAAGCATCTATCCAAACAGAGTATGAGTAATCTTCTCCGATTCCTCCCCATACCCATATATCTACTTTGAATACGTTTGCTTTTTCATCTCCCTGATTCATACTCACCCTAAGCCCGGGGAAGTAAGCCCACCAAGCCTTATTAGGTTTTTTCCCTTTGGCCTTTACTTCAAATTTTGAATCATCCGCAAGCCCAATTTCAGAAAACCGGGGTTTCCATTCCTTAAAAATGCGCTCTGCAAGATATTTGTCAAATTTATTTAACATAGCGCGCTCATTCGATAACCGTGCTACCGACACCTTCTCTGCCCGTAAACGTTCGTAAAAATCATTCATAGCATCCATGTACATATCCTCCTTGTATCGCAAATGCTCTCTATATTGTGTAAGTATTGCTACCACATTCTGGTTGTCGGCATGTGAAAGCTCGTCACCAGAATACAATGCTTCGCAGTCCGCAAGCCACTTTTCAAGATCGGGACCCTGTTCATCGTAACCCGGGAAAATTCGGAGCTTTGGATTAATGGCCTTTTTGTCTTCGTCTTTCCAACCAGCATAAGTAGGCTTTTTTTCCTTATTGGGAGGAATGTAGATAATGCCAACAACTTTGTAACCGTCGTCTACTACTGCATCATAATACCGAGGTATTTGGCGGAGCAGATCTTTCGCTCCCTTCAGCTTATTCTCAATAATAATGGCTTTTCTGCTTTTCCTATTTGCTATGAGCAGATCAATCTTCATATCTCCATTGCTGTCTTCATACTTCTTTTCTCGTTCAACTCGCGCATCCGTAAAATCAGCTGGACGTAGTTTGAGGCTGTTTCCATTTTTGTTTTTCAATGTGTTTATGTGATCAATGAACTTCGGGAGAAAATAATTTTTGTTATAGCAAAGCAGTCTATGAATTATGAGCGAATGCCGTGGTTCATTCACATTCCATATCTCAAAAACATTGAATCTCGTATCGCTGGCCGTAGCTTCAATGGCAGATTTCGCAGCGTCTATTATTGTAATGGCAGCATTAATGTTGCTATCAGATTTTGCCGTAGAATCGGCAGTATTTGTCGGCATGGAACATTCTCCTGTCGGTTAAATGCACTATAGGGAAGCTCTGGAAACACGGGTATTTCCCACTGCATAGCGGAAATAGCGTTTTTTTAAGCCCCACTGTGATCTAGTATCATCCAAAAATTCGTTTGTGTCAAGCACTTTTTCTCTTTTGTGTGGGATATAAACCTTTGAGCTGACCCCTCCTCCCCAGTGTAAAACGAAGGTTATTCGTACACACTGGGGGTTGTATAAAACATAAAAGGAGGGAAACAGTGAACAGTAGTATCACATATTCTCAGTATCATCTCAAGTCTCGGAAGTATCAGGCGGCTTCGATGTATGAGTGGCGGTTGCGGATGGTTCGGTATGCCCAAGAGCATTCGATCAAGGCGGCTGCTCGGGAGTTCGAGGTGTCGCGCAA
>CBDDDG010000019.1:0-35483 GCA_965226555.1 Salinispira sp.
TACTATTGACCTCATGAGTAAGTTCAGTAAACTTCTTGCCTGTCTCGACAGGGACAGGCGGGTCATTATTCAGGCGCACGATTTTCCCGATCACGATGCGGTCGCGAGCGGATTCGCGCTCTGCCGTCTTCTGGAGGAACATTCCTTCACAACGCTGCTCTGCTATAGCGGCGGCCTTGAGAGCCAATCGCTTATGAACGCCATTGAGTTCCTCGGCATACCGCTCATGCGCGGCGATCAGTGTGAAATACATCCCGATGATCAGTGGATTGTTGTCGATGCCTTCCCGGGCAACAGCAATGTTACTGATATTTCGGCGCGGCTCATCGGCATGATCGACCATCACACACCCCCGGGAACACCGCAACCCCGTTTCTCCGACATCCGCTTCAGCGACATACAGGAAAACATCGGCTCCTGCTCAACCATTATCCATTCCTATTACAAGGAGTCCGGCATTGAGCCCGACCGGAATGTTTCTTCCGCCCTGCTCATGGGGCTGCTCATGGACACTGCCTTCATGACGCGCGGCGTTACCCGCGCGGACATGGGATCCTTCTCCGAATTGTTTTTCATGGGCGATTGGGAAACGGAAATCCGGTTGCTGAAAAACAGCCTCAGCCTGCATGAATTGCGGTCGGTCAGGGAGGCAATTGATGTCTGCGATGTCCACGGCATTTTCGCCTTCATTCCCCTCCAGCAGGAGTGCAGCCCGGCGGTGGCGGCTATTATTGCCGATTTTTTTCTGGATATTCACGAAATTACCTTTGTTGTGGTGGTCATTCCCGGAGAACGCGAGTACAGAATATCGGTCAGGAGCGAAGAACCGCGCTTTCCTGCCGATGTGGTCGTCCGAAAGTCCATAGAGGGCATCGGGCGCGGGGGCGGACACATCTACATGGGCGGCGGCACCATCCCCGAGCACAGCTTCCCCGGACAGCAGTCCCTCCGCGACCGCTTTATCAGCACAATGAACATATAGAACATTTCATATAGCCGAACATTTGACAATGTTCAATGTCCTATGATATAGTATTGAATATAAAATTGATGGAGGAATAAAACGATATGAATTCATATTCCATGACAACTTGTAACAATAGACCAGTGCGGACACCCGCGCAGAGCCTGAACCGCCGGAAACATCTTCGAAGTCCGCAGCTGCTGCTGGGAATCCTTTGTGTTTTTGTCTTGATGCTTACGTTCTCCGCCTGTGATCAGTACGGTTTTTTTGACGATGGTATTCACAGCGGCACCGGCACGATATACGATCTCTACGGCTACGACAAAGACGGCTACAACGCTGACGGTTTTAACGCTGAAGGCAAACACCGAGACTCCGACACGATATACAACCCACAGGGCTATGACATAAACGGCTACAACGCGGATGGCTTTAACGCTGAGGGTAATCACCGGGCAACCGGCATACAATACAATAGAGACGGCTACGACAAAGACGGCTACAATGCAGCCGGTTTTAACGCGCCGCAGGCGATCACCGAGACACCAACACGATATACAACCCACAGGGCTATGACATAAACGGTTACAACGCAGACGGCTTTAACGCTGAAGGAAAATACCGAGACACCGACATGAAATATAACCCGCTGGGCTATGACAAAGACGGCTACAACGCGGACGGTTTTAATGCTGACGGCAAACACCGAGACACCGACACGATATACAACCCACAGGGCTATGACATCAATGGTTACGACATCAACGGTTTCGATGCTGACGGCAATTATCGTGATGGAACGGAGTATGACAGGTATGGTTACAACGCAGCAGGCTATAACGCAGCAGGCTATAACGAACGCGGATATGATTCTGCAGGTGTTCACAAAGACGATTTCACCACGCTTGCTGCCGCGAATGAGAGCATCGCAGATATCTGGTCGAATGAAATAACAATGTGGGTGCTGGATTCTTCCGATGACCACATTTATGCCTACAACATGGAGACCAAGGAGCGCGATGAACCAAAAGAATTCACTGCCGCCACACTTACTGCTGCCGGGAATGATAACCCCCAAGGCATGTGGTCGGATGAAACAACAATGTGGGTGTCGGATCCTTCCGATGACCACATTTATGCCTACAACATGGAGACCAAGGAGCGCGATGAGACAAAAGAAATTACCCCGCTTTTTGCTAATGGGAATTATCAGGCCGGTAGTTTATGGGCGAATACTGAGACAATGTGGGTAGTGGATATAGCTGCTGGAATCTATGCCTACGACTATACAATAGATACCACAGGCAGTATCACGGTAACCTACAAGGTTTCAAAAGAATTCGCTCAATCTATATTTACTGCTGCCGGGAATAGTACCCATCGCAGAATATGGTCAAACGGGACAACGATGTGGGTGACAGATGCAACTGATAAAAAAATCTATGCCTACGACTATACAATAGATACCGCAGGCAATATCACGGCAACCTACAATGCTTCAAAAGACTTCGATAAATCCATACTTTCTGCTGCCGGGAATACTGACCCCACGGGGATCTGGTCAAATGGAACAACAATCTGGGTGAGCAATTTGACTGGTCAAAAAATCCTTGCCTACGACTTAGCGACTCAGGAGCGCCCCTAAGACAGAATAATGGAAACAGTGCGCTACCGTAATCTGGATAGGCTTGACTCGTTTCGGCATCTGCTGAAAAAAACACCGCCCGACTTGGCGGATGTACTCAATGAGCGCAGGGTTCGGAAGTATGAAATTGAAACGGACATTGGGAAGGGCGAGAGGTTTTTCTATAACTATTCCGCGAAACAGGTAGATGAGAACATCCTGCGCAATCTTCAGGAACTCGCTGAGGAGCAGCAGCTCATTGAAAAATATCGGGCCATAGTTACCGGTGAAATTATGAATACCGGTGAAGAGCGCCGTGTTCTTCATCATCTTTCCCGGGGGATCGTGCTCACCGATGTTGTTCATGAGGAAAAAAGCCTCCGGCAGTTTTACCGTTCCCAGCAGGATCGTATTGCAGCGTTCTGCGGCGATGTTCGCGCTGCCGAAATTTGTACTCCTGCGGGAAGACGCTTTGAAACTGTGGTGCAGGTCGGCATTGGCGGTTCAGACCTTGGCCCCCGCGCGCTGTATCTGGCTCTGCAAAATTACCGGACTGCGGGCAGCCTTGCTGCGTATTTTATATCGAACGTTGATCCTGATGATGCTGCCGAAGTGCTTCAGAAGGTCGACCCTGAAACAACGCTGTTTATTCTTGTTTCAAAAAGCGGTACCACTCAGGAAACGCGTGCAAACGAGAACCTCATTCTCCATTATCTCCGGCAGAAAAACATTCGCGAGCCCAGAAAGCACATTATCTGCATTACGAGCGAAACAAGTCCGCTGGCCTCTGGCGGGGAGTATCTTGCGCATTTTTTCATTAACAATTTTATCGGCGGACGATACAGCTCAACAAGCGCAGTCGGCGGCGCGATACTGAGCCTTGCCCTTGACCCATCCATTTTTGCCGAAATACTCGAAGGCGCAGCCGCAGCCGACCATGCCGCTCTGGAAACAAAGCTACAAAACAATGCCGCCATGCTCGATGCCCTCATTGGCGTATGGGAGCGAAACGTTTTGAATTTTCCCGTTACGGCTATTCTTCCATACAGCCAGGCGCTCAGCCGTTTTCCGGCTCATCTCCAGCAGCTCGATATGGAAAGTAACGGAAAACAGGTAAACCGCAGGGCTGAGGTCATTACCTACGCAACCGGTCCGGTTATTTTTGGCGAGCCGGGAACAAACGGGCAGCACAGTTTCTATCAGCTGCTTCACCAGAGCGCCGACATTGTTCCGCTCCAGTTTATCGGCTTTCTGCAGAATCAGGAAAATCTGGATACTGAATGGGAACATTCAACGAATAGGCAGAAACTGAATGCAAACCTTGCCGCGCAAATTACCGCCTTTGCTCTGGGCAGAAAACATGCACACGGCAATAAGAATTTCCCCGGCGGGCGCCCCTCAAGCCTGCTGTACGCTGAAAAACTCAGTCCTCGGGTACTGGGGGCATTGCTTTCTCATTTTGAGAACAAGGTAATGTTTCAGGGTTTGACGTGGAATATCAACAGCTTTGATCAGGAGGGAGTGCAGCTCGGCAAGGTTCTTACCGCGCAGGTACTATCTTCCGAAACCCTGAACGGAGCGCTGCTGGAGTTCAGCCGGAAACTGGGACTGCGCCCCAACTAATTTATCCGAACCTCATTTCGCCGCCTGCCTGACCGCGTTCAGATGGAACTGCTGTTTACCTCTTCGATCCAGTTGAGACAGTCGGCATACACGCTCACCCGATCTCTGTCGTGGAGCAGCGCATGCTTTCCATTATACTGACGAAGCGCTATATCTTCCCAGCCGGACTTCTGAAATACCTCCCGAAGCTGCTCTGCGCCCTTTCCAAAAGCGCTGACAGGACCATTCCTGCCTGCAAATATATACATGGGCAGGCTTTTCGCTGGGGGGCGATATTTTCGTGAATACAAAAACTGCTGTCCTTCCAGAATGGTTTTATACAGACCCAAACGGAACGCAGTTTCACACAGTGGATCAGAAATATAATTATCGACTTCTTCAGGTTCACTACTGACCCAATCCTGTTCTGTCCGCATGGTGAACGATGGAATGTTTCGGTAATAGTGCCTGCCCATTAATTTTTCAATGCGGGGGCTGAAAGCACGGTCGCCATGTTTCTTTATTTCAGAATAAGTTCTTTGCAGAATGGAATGATGTTTTCCATCCTTTATTGAGGGAGGAGAAGCAAACACTATACCACTCAGGCGGTAAAAAATTTCTTCAGGGAGTATGGAAAGGGCGCTACTCACGATGGTACTGCCCATACCCTGTCCGAAGATAAAATTCTGCCCTGCCTTATATCGGAAGAGAATATACTGGAGTATGCTCATGAAATCTTTCAGATACATTTCCCAGCCCCTTTTCGCAGGCATATACAGAAAATCGGGATTCTCCGCGGCAGCTTTTCGCAGGGACGGAACAGTACTTCCCGCATTGGCGCGCAGGGCTGAAAAGCCGTGTCCGCGCAGATCATATGCCGCAACACTGTAGCCATGATGCATGAGAAACAGCGAAAAGTTATGATAGCGGCCGGAATGTTCTCCTATATCATGCGTAATGAGTACTATTCCGCGTTCCTTTTTCCGAACCTGCCACAATCGGAGAAATGCCGATGATCTCTCTATGGGCACATACATGTGCTCTTCTCTCATAAGCCGAGCAATCCAACAATGCCGAGCGGAATGAGATAAAAGGCGAAATAGAAAAATTTACCCTGCCGTACCAGTCGCATAAGAAACATGAGGGAAAAAAAGCCGCTTATGAATGCTGCGATCATGCCCGGAAAGAGGACAGATGCCCCAATGTGTTCGCTCATATCGCTTATATCGCGCATTTTGAGAAGGACGGCTCCAACAATTGCCGGAATTGAAAGAATAAAGCTGAATTCGCCCGCAACCTCCCTCTTCAAACCCATTGCGATCCCTGCCGATATGCTTATTCCCGAACGGCTTATCCCCGGAAAAACTCCGACCCCCTGGGAAAGACCGATGAACAGTGAATCTTTTACGGTGATATTTCCATAATCCTTATTGCCGATGGGCAGCCTCGATGATGCAAGAAGGATAAGAGCGGTTATCATAAAGCATATGCTTATTACTGTGATGTTTTCCCCCAGCCCGGGAATGCTGCCGATGGCAATGCCGAGAACCGCAGTAACAATGGTTGCCGCTATGATCAGGCCGATAAGGCGAATATGCAGTCTGTCCTGTTCATCTGCCCTGCCGGTAATGCTCCGATACACGCTCCGCATAAGTTCACCCAGGCGCGTGCGAAACATAATGAGCACGGCAAGCAGGGTGGCAAAATGAAGGAGAATGTCGAACACAAGAGGAATGTCTTCCAGCCCCCAGATGTTTTTCATGAGCGCCAGATGACCGGAGCTTGAAACAGGAAGAAACTCAGTGAGCCCCTGAATGAGCCCAAAGAGGAGGGCTTCTGTTGCAGTCATATATTATTCTCCTGGAAAATTTTGCAGAGCAAAATAGTATACCATGGAATACCCTCCTATTTCCAGCGTGGTGGATTTTTGACAGCATGCAGCGATTCCAATGGTGGAACAGTAGTGTTTTGAGATATCCGAAAAAACAGGAATGCAAGAGCAATAATGATGCACACAGCAAGAATGGAAAGAACGGCGATTATCCCAGCGCTCAGCGGTTTCATTTCCCCCTGCTCTTCCCGATCCCAGTCGGCATCAGCATCATCCATCCCCTGCTCTTCCCGATCCCAGTCGGCATCAGCAGCATCATCATCAGCATCAGCACCACCCTCAGCACCAGCCTCAGCCTGTGCATCAATGTTGAGAACAAACTCTTGTTCAGCCCCCTGTTTTCCTATTTTGGCATGTATTTTCAGTGAATTGTTTATTCCGGGCGCAAAAATAAGCCTAATACTTCGATCAGTTTCTTTCTTTGTGTCTACCGGAATGTTCGTGAGTTCAATTGTGCCGATAAAATTGGCATGGATGCATTCCTTATCATCATCATCCGATTGGAAAAAACGAAGATGAACAACTTCCTGATTAACCCTCGCCGGTGTAATTAATAAACGCTTTAAATAATGTGGTTTTAATTCATCGAGAATAAAGTGATATGATCCGTCTGCTAATTGTATACTAATCATAATTCCCCCTGTTTTTTTAGTGTAGTATTGACATTTTTTCTTGACAAGTACTTAGATTGGCAAAATACTATTATTGCTATGTATATAATTGTTGTTATTGGTTTCACTATTGTAGTTCTTTTTATGGTGTTTATCATTATCGCAAGATTTCGGCAATATCAAAACGAATCACATCATGATCAGGTTATTCAGACAGCAAAAAAGCGTCTGATTACGAATCCTTATGATAAAGATGCTCTGACTGTATTGTCGGAGATATTCTTTGAGGATAGGGATTGGCAGCAGACCCTCAAATTCTCGGGAATGCTTATAAATTCGCATAAAGTTAGTGAAGGAGACAGTAGTAACAACCTTATTCAAGACCTTATTCAAGCTAAGTTGCGCTATGGCATTTCTGCTTTTCATCTTAACATGCTCTCCCATGCCGGTAAAATGCTGGAGTCTGTGAAAAAAGATGGCGATATCTCATTCGAGGGTAATTACTATCTGGGAATCACACTCTTTAAGCGGGGCGAGTATCAAAGGGCACTGACATATCTCCGCATCGCCGTGCAATTTGATTCAGAGCATTTTGATTGTCTGAAATGTCTTGGAATGACATATTTTTATCTCAAACAGTATAAGCTCGGAGAGGTAGTGCTGAACGCTGTTCGAAATATGGATCCGGAGGATTGCGAAATACGGTTTTTTCTTGCCAGTTGCTATTTTCGCGCCAGACAGTTTGTTCCTGCATTGCAGATACTGGAAAAATTACTTGAAAACATAACCTATGGTCCCCGTGCCGCTCTCATAGCCGGAAGTGTCCGGATAAATCAACAGAATTTGCAGTTGGCAAAAGAAGATTTGGAAATTGGTCTGAGCCATAAGATTATAAAACAGGAACTGAAGCTGGAACTTCTCTACCAACTTGGTACTGTGCTTTCGCAGCTCAATGACATGAAGGGATCGCAGGATATTTTCACTTTGATACACAATGCTGTCCCCGATTACCGGGATGTAGATTCGAAATTAGCTTGGTTAAGAGAATTGAGTATGAATACATATCTCAATATGTTTATTACCGCAGAACGGTCAAAATTCATTATTCTCTGCAAGCGTCTGTGTACCACCTGTCTTCCAAATGTGAGAATAATAAATACCGTATATCAGTTTGAAGGTCATCTTGATATCCATGTAGATACGGAGATTGAGGGCAGGGTGCAAAGAGTTATTATCCGTTTTATCCGAAGTATAGGAATTATCGGCGATATCATTCTGCGGGATATGAATTCCTGTATGGCGATGGCTAAGGTTACTCATGGAATATGTGTTTGCGCAGGATATTTTTCACAAACGGCAATTAAATTTTCCCACGACCGGTTCATTAAATTGGTGCCGAAGTCCGATTTTCTTAACTGTATAAATAAGCTGTGAAAATGCTCAGCACAAAGAAAGCAATGCAAAAGTTTCTGAAAGAATTCCAGTTCGGAGGCGAGAAACAGGGCGCATAATTCTCCGCTAACATTCCATTATTATCGAATAACTGGTCAGACCGAGGTTTTCCATAATTCGCAGAGATGCCCGTGAATTGTTCAGGGTGTAGAGATGGATGCCCGCGGTTCCATTGTTGAGCAGGCCGCTGATCTGCTCGCTGCACCAGTGTTCGCCGACCCGGGCGATTGCCGTGTTAATGCTCGGGCTATTTTTTTTCCCGGCGCCGTAGCGTTCCCAGCGGCCGCCGTTGTTGTTCACACTGAGTTGTAAGCGCCGGAGAAGTGCCGCGGGAAATCGGCTGCCGACAGAAAGCTCCGCCATGCGTTCCATGCCTCGTATTGTTGTAATGGGCATGAGCCCTGCTATTACAGGGATATGAATACCGGCAAGAGCGCAGCGCTCTCTGAAATCGTAAAAATCGCGGTTGTCAAAAAATAACTGGGTAACAATATAATCGGCGCCGGCATCGACCTTGGCCTTGAGGTAATCCATTTCAATAAGACGATTCGGACTTGCCGGGTGCCCCTCGGGAAAACCAGCGACCCCAACTCCAAAATGCGGATAATGGGACTTTATATAGGCAACCAGATCGGCGGCATAGCTGAATCGTTCCGTTTCAATCCTGCCGGCCATTCCCGCTCTGCCGGTCGCAGCGGTTTCTCCGTCCGCGCCAGCAGCGCCGCTCGCGGGAACATCTCCCCGGATGGCCAGAATGTTGTGCACACCTTCTTCATCGTAGCGCTGAAGAATGCGCGCTATTTCCTCTTCGCTGCTGCCTGCGCAGCTGAGGTGCGCAACAACGGGAAGACCCTTGCTCTGTAATCGGGAAACAAGATTATGCGTATTTTTCCGGGTACTCCCTCCGGCTCCATAGGTAACCGAGACATAGGCAGGGCCCAAAGGGAGCAGTTCCCGCATTGTCTTATACAGCTGTTCCCAAGCAGCTTCGGTTTTGGGAGGAAAAAACTCAAAACTAAAGGGGGTAACCCGCTGTTTACGGGAGCTGGAAAAAATATCTCTGACCAGCACAATTTCCGACCTATACCTGCCCGCCCGACAGCGCAGATTGCACCGCATCAATTCGGTCAAGCTTTTCCCAGTTGAGTCCATTTCTGCCGAAGTGCCCATAATTCGTTGTTTTACGGTACATGGGTGTACGCAGATCAAGTGTTTCTTCAATTTTTGAAGGCTCCAGATCAAACATATTCTGTACGAGCTTTGCTATTTTTACATCATCAATAACTGCTGTCCCGAAACTTTCAACGGCAACACCCACCGGAAACGGAACCCCAATAGCATAGGCAAGCTGTATTTCAATACGCTTCGCAATACCAGCCGCAACAAGGTTTTTTGCTATGTAGCGGGCCATATAGGCAGCAGAACGATCAACCTTGCTGGAATCTTTACCGCTGAAAGCTCCGCCGCCATGCCGGGCAGCTCCTCCGTATGTATCGGCTATAATTTTTCTGCCGGTGAGCCCGACATCGCCATTCGGACCGCCGATAACAAAGCGTCCTGTGGGGTTAATATAAAATGTGGTATCCTCAGTGAGCATATCATCAACTTCGCAGACCGGCCGTATAACTTCCGCAATGAGGCATTCCCGAATTTCATCGGTACTGACATTCGGATCATGCTGATGGCTCAGGACAATAGAGTCGATTCGCACTGGTTTGTATCCTTCATAGACAATGGCAACCTGACTTTTACTGTCCGGCCGAAGCCAGGAAATTGTCCCTTCTTTCCGAAGTTTGGCAGCCTGCTGAAGAATTTTATGCGCGTACATCAACGTTGCCGGCATAAATTCGGCTGTTTCATCGCAGGCAAAACCGAATATAATACCCTGATCGCCTGCTCCCTGCTGCCCCGAATACAGAGCATTCCGTGTTACGCCCCGCGCAATGTCTTTACTCTGATTATGAATGACATTGAGAAGACCAATTTCATCAATATCCAAACCATACTCCGCATGAGTATACCCGACATCCCACACAACATTATAAATGATGTCCGGCATATCAATGTATGCTGATGTCGTAATTTCACCGCCGACCAATATCATATCCTGAGAAATAAAAGTCTCACAGGCAACTCTGCTCTCAGGATCATTCATTAAGCAGGTGTCAAGCACGGCATCTGATATTTGATCGGCCAACTTATCGGGGTGTCCCTCAGAGACTGATTCAGAAATAAAAATATGTTCATGGGATTCTAACATATACCTTACCTATTGTAGATCAAATTCCTCGCATGTCAAGTATATATCATTTATATATGCGAATTCAAACTGCCCGGAAATACCTGTCGCCCACACGTAGAACGGTCGAAATTACCCGTTCTATTTCCTCATGACCAAGAGAAGGAAAAATCGGGAGGCTGATTGTCGACAGATAACTCTCAAGTGCATGGGGGAAATCTGATGGTTTATAGCTGAATGTTTTCTGATAAAAGCTCATGAGATGAAGGGGAATGAAATGCACAGTGCTGCCGATCCCAGCTGCCGCGAGATGAGCCATGAATTCATCGCGGCTAATGCTCAGTTTTTTGAGATTCAGACGCAGACTATAGATATGCCATGAATGTCTGCTGGAACTGTGGAAATCGGCAGGATCAACAGGATCGGCGGAGGCGGGAGCGGAGGCGGCAGGAGCAGCACCGGGCGGTAAACTGCACCAATCCCGATCGGCAAATGCCTGCGCATAGCGTTCCGCAATAGTTCTGCGGGCCTCCATATAGCTGCGGGCCTTGTGAAGCTGCATCCTCCCGATACAGGCGAGAATGTCGGGCATGTTGTATTTGTATCCGAGAACGTCAACATCGTAATGCCATGGGGCATTTCTGCCTATGCGGGTGTAGCGCGACCATGCATCTCTGTTAATACCATGAAGCCTGAGGGTTCGAGCAGCATCGGCTGCCTGCGAATCGCGTACAATAAGCATACCGCCTTCACCCGTTGTAATAGTCTTGTTGGCGTAAAAGGAAAATACCGCGATACGCCCCCGAGTACCCTGCAAATTTCCGCAGGAATTCTTTGCAGGGAAACTATGGGCGGCATCCTCAATGACGGTAAAACCATGCCTGCGGGAGAGGTCATCCAGAGCATCGCCGCCGTGCTCAAGACCGGCAAAGTGTACTGCCATAGCTCCTTTCAATTTTCTGCGGATTTTCCCCTTCTTCAATGCCTGCTCAAGCTTTTCAACATCCAGATGATACCCCCCGGGAACGGTATCGATAAACAGGGGAATAAGGCCGTTATATAATATGGAGTGAGCGCTTGCCGCAAAGGTATAGGGGCTGAGGGCAATGTACCGACCCGCAGGAAAACCCAGGGTACTGATGCCGACATGCAGAGCCGCCGTTGCCGATGAGAAAGCGAGCGCCTGGAGGTCATCGCGCTCAGGCGGTGCGGGCGACCCCATGGGCTCAGGTGCCGCAGAGGGCGTAGGCGACTGGGAGGGCGCGGGCGAGCATTCCTGCTCAGGCGACCCCGCCCGCTCAAGTGCCCCCGGGGGCGTAGGCGACCCCGCCCGCTCAAGTGCCGCAGGGGGGGCGGGCGACTGGGAGGGCGCGGGCGAGCATTCCTGCTCAGGCGACCCCGCCCGCTCAAGTGCCGCAGGGGGGGCGGGCGACTGGGAGGGCGCGGGCGAGCATTCCTGCTCAGGCGACCCCGCCCGATCAAGTGCCCCCGGGGGCGTAGGCGACTGGGAGGGCGCGGGCGACCCCGCCCGCTCGCCCGCGCCCGCCCGCAGAAAGCTCGCGAATTCCTTTTCAAAGCTCAGCGTCTCATTTCCGGTGGTAAGCCAACCGCTCCTCATTACGCGGAGTACGGCTTCCTCTTCCTCTCTTCCGAGTACAGGCCGGGAGTAGGGTATGGCGCTCGGTTCACCGGCTTTTCTGCCGGCGTCGGGTATGGCGCTCGGTTCAACGGCTTTTCTGCCGGCGTCGGGTATGGCGCTCGGTTCACCGGCTTTTCTGCTGGCGTCGGAATTAATACTCGGGTTCATCGGTCTGGGTTTTCAAAAGCGGCAGATGCTCACGGAGTATGCTGCGAAGAATGCGGCGGTTACGGTAGAGCTGAGGCTGCTTGGTATCGGGGTAACATACCGGCCGGATTTTACGGATAATGTCTCTCACGGGTATGTGTGTTTCCCGTTTATCTACCACCTGTATTCCCGGAAATTCGGTGGGGGTGCAGTGCTCGTATTTCTCATACAGATGTTCTTCAATTTTTTCCCCGAACCTCATGCCAATACATTCCAGACGAATGTCTTCTTCCGGTTCAAAACCGTAGAAGCGCACCATTTGTTCGGCTAACTCCCGTATAAGAATTGCCTCGCCCATATTGAGGGTATACAGTTTACCGCTCTCACCCACACCGCCGGCCTTGAGAACAAGGCTGGAGGCTTCAGAAATGGTCATGAAGTAACGCCGCATATCATGGTGGGTAATGGTAAGCGGGCCTCCGTTAAGAATCTGCTGCCGAAAAAGCGGAACAATACTCCCCCGTGAGCCCAGCACATTTCCGAAACGCACAACAATAATGGCATTTTTCGGCTGATCAGCACCCTCAGCAAGCGTCAACTCCTCAGCTAAACGCTTACTGGCCCCGTATATACTTGTTGGTTCCACCGCCTTGTCGGTTGAAATATGCACAAACCGTACCCCTGCCATATCACGGATGGCATTCAAAACATTGGCAGTACCAAAAAGATTGTTCTGCAGTACCATAATCGGATTTTGTTCCGATATCGGAACGTGCTTATACGCAGCGGTATGAAAAATCGCATCGGGCTGAATTCGGGGAATAATGAAATTCATATAGTCGGAATCGCGAATTTCTCCCAGAATTGGAATGATATTTGTTTTTTTGCCCACCCCTTCCTTCTGGAGAAGCCGGAGCGCCCGATCAATTTCATAAATACTGTTTTCACCATGACCGAATAGATACAGACGGCTGAGTCCGCTATGGAGGAGTTGACGCGCCAGCTCTGAACCAATACTGCCTCCGGCTCCGGTAATGAGCACCCGCCTTCCGCGCAGATATTTCAGACTTTCCTGCAGATTAATGGTAACCGGTTTACGCAGAAGCAGATCTTCAAGATCAATTTCTCTCGCCTGAATGAGATGAGCTGAGCCTTCTATAATCTGCTCAACATCAGGAAGCAACATGATCCGGCTGAAATTCTGTTGCTGCAACAGGAGGAATATCTTCCTGAGCCGCTGACGGCTCAATGAGGGAATGGCAATAATTGCCATATCATCGCTCTGCGGGCGAATGATCCGCGCAATGTCATCAATAGGGCCGAGGACCGGAACATTCTGTACACGGCTGCCGATCTTCGCGCTGTCATCATCAAGAAAGGCAATAACATCACCGTATATGCCCTTTGCCTGAATATCGGAAAGCAGACATTTACCGGCAAACCCTGCCCCGATAATGTATACACGCTTTTTATTACTCATCTATTCAGAAAATCCATGTAAAGCATGGCTGCCACAAGCTTCACCGGCTTATTCACAAGGCGCTTACATCCAGTACATCAATATTTTTATTCATATAATCAATATACCTGAAACTTTTGCTTTATGCAAAACTTTGTTATATTCTGTACTTATATGAATTCAATTGCAGAAAAACTAAATTGGCAGCTCAAAAATACGATTATTGACCGACTTCTTTCCGATTTCGGCCGGAGAATATTTTTTCCCCGAGGCATAGTCGCGCAAAGCGCTGAAGCTGCGGGGAAAGCGCATTATCTGAATGCGACAATTGGCATGGCCTACAAAGACAGGGAAGCTCTCTGCCTTCCGGTACTGCGAAAAATGCTTCCCGGGCTCAGCGCAACAGAAGCAGTTACCTATGCGCCAACCGGTGGAATACAAACGCTCCGTCATGTATGGAAGGACCTTCAGAAACATAAAAACCCCGGACTGCGTACGAAGGAATACAGTTTACCGATGGTAGTTGCCGGTCTGACATCTGGAATTTTTCAAATGGCGGAATTGTTCATAAATTCCGGTGATCATATTATTGTTCCCGATATGTACTGGGGAAATTACCGGCTCATTGTTTCAGAGAGACGGGGGGGGCTGTTGAAAACCTTTCCCCTCTTTAACGCAGATGGCGGGTTCAACCTTGAAGGATTTAAACAGCAGCTTAACCGTTCTGTTGCGGAACAAAAATCGCTTGCGGAACAAAAGAACAAACGGGGGAAAATTATTCTGTTATTGAACTTTCCAAACAACCCGACCGGTTACAGCCCGACATTCAGAGAAGCCGGGCAGATAACACACATTCTCCGAGACATTGCACATAAAGATAATGATATTCTTACCGTTCATGACGATGCATACTTCGGTCTTTTTTACGATGAGAATGTCTGCTCGGAAAGCTTGTTCGCCTCCTGCGCCGATGCGCATCCGAACATTCTGGCGCTTAAAATTGACGGCGCCACCAAGGAGGACTATGCATGGGGTTTTCGGGTTGCGTTTATGTCTTTCGGATCGAAGGGCATGGGAGAGCAGGATTTTGATCCGCTTCTGAATAAGCTGATGGGTTCCATCCGCTCCAGCATCTCTAACTCTCCGGGCATAAGCCAGAATCTGCTCATAAAAATTCTGAATAGCCCCGAGTATTCGGCTCAGAAGATTCAGGCGCAAAAAGAGCTGACTGCCCGATACTTCGCAGTGAAGAAACTCATCAACGCTGCCTATACGGACGATGCGGGCAGGAAGCTCGCCGCGGGCAGGCAACTTTCGGGCGGGAAGCTCGCGCAGATACTTTTTCCCCTCCCCTTTAACTCGGGGTATTTTATGACATTTCGGGTGCCCGGTATTTCTGCTGAGGTGCTGCGATGCTCCTTATTGGAAAAAGGAATTGGTGTTATCGCGGTGGGAGAAGATATTCTGCGTGTTGCGTTTTCAGCGGTCGATCTGGACAAGATACAATCGCTGTATGACACAATTTTTGAAACTGCCGAACACCTGTATGAACATAGAACCTCAACCGCATGATTGCTGAAAAAATACATTCCCGCACATTCTCCGTGATATTCCTTTCGGTTCTTGTATTCACAGGATTGTTCGCAGGATGTAATCGGAGAAGCGAAATCATCAGTATTGCGACAGATCTTCCCGAAGTTACCGAATACCTTGAGTTTGTGCGAACAATTATATCGCCTCCCTATTTCACGGTTATTTTTGATGACAACCCAAACAGAAGTACGGTTCTTGGAGATATCAGCCCCGACATTATCATCAGCAACCGTATTACCAATGAAACATTTTCCCAGAACCTCTATCCCATTCCGTTTTCGCGGCTCACCAAGCAAAGCGGCTCAAAAAATGATCATTTTGTATTGGAAGATATGTACCCGGGAAGCTACGCATCGTACCAGAGAAACAATACTGTTTCCGCATTTGTTCTTGCCTTTGATCTGCCCATTATTTACGGGAATGCCGAATTTATTGAGAATTTGGAGAATCCAGAGCATGATTCCCGCGTGACCTATGACCAACTCCTCGCAGCTGCTGAAAATTTTACAACGCTGCGGCAGGATATCTATTCAACAATGGGATTTTCAAGTTTACGCAACATCCTGTTCATCGATCTTCTTATTCGTGAGCATACACAAATTCGGAATGCAATCCCCGGACTCAATGAACTTCAGGCTGCCATGAAAGATATTGCATCCTATCTGACAGAAAGAACACAGGAACCCGAAGCGCAGATATATTATAACAATGTTTTTGCCTACTCGGCGGATAATTCAAGCATTGCGGACGGGCATTTATTTTCGAGCCTGAGCAGCCTGCATGAATATATTACCGACGTGAATTCCCGGATATTTCCCTATGTATGGCTCTATTCCGAAGAGCAGATAGAAGCGCTCAACCCGATATACATTGGAATTACGCAAAACAGCAGGCATAAGAGCGGTGGAATTGAGATACTTCGCCGGCTTTTGAGTGCCAGAGTACAGACACTGTATCTACAGGAAAAATTCAATAGCCAGAAATCGTTCACGTTTTTCCTCTCGCATCTGAGCAGTAACCGCATAGTGAACGACTATGTCATTCCCCATTTTTCAGATACCTATATTCCTCCTGAAAACATAATGTTTCCCGGAAAACCCATCTTTCTGTGGGATGAAATAAAAACACAGGTATACTATCCATGGATTGCCGATAACATTATTGCTCCTGAAATTTCAACCGATGAACTATACCAAAACCTTGAAAGCTACTATAAGCTTAACAGCGGCTATCAGTGATGCTGCGGCTGTCCCGAAATCATCCCGCCGCCCAGAAATCATCCCGCTACCCCGAAACCTTCCCGCTGCCCCGAAATCATCCCGCCGCCCCGAAAGTGGAATAATCAATGTACGGAAAAATATTGTTTTTCTCCTCAACCTGGAGGAGCCATGTTGTTTGTACATTACCATTACTCAGCGCGTCATGAATCTGATAAAAATTCCCAATATGTTCACAAATACGCGCCCGGGCATACTCTTCAGAAATTCCCGACCGCATAATGAAGGCCCAATCGAGGGTTTGGGCGAGTAATATCTCCCGCGCCGCCTGATTCAGAGCGCGGCGGTTAAATCCCTGAGTATTCTGAAAACGATCGGCCAATTCCACCATCCGCTCAATGCTTGTGTGTACGTGGCGGTAAATCCAGTCGTTCTGATGATTGAGCAATACCTCGGGATACCCCGTTCCCCATGAAGAGAATGCCGGACTAACCGTTGTTTTCACAGGGTTCTCCGCAAGGTAGGCGCTGGGAGTAACGAGGGTAATTTCTGAATTTTCCCGGGAAAAATTCCGTATTACAGCCTCCAGCCACTGGATGCCCTCAAACCACCAATGACCGAAGAGTTCGGCCGAAAAAAGTAAGGTGAAAATGGGATCAGTTGGAGTATTCGTGTTGGCCATGCGTTGATGCAGGAGACCATGGAAATGCGCAGCGTGCTCGGCTGCCATTTTACTGGCATGAGCAGGAATGTAGATGCGCTGGGCGCTGGTGGCGGCTGCGTTTGCGGCTGCGTTTGCGGCGGGGTCGCTGGGGTCGGCAGCAGCAGCGGGGGTACCGATCGCATAATATTTATACCCCGTATTTATTCTGAAATTTTCCGAGTTAATATATGGGCAGATATATTCGAAATTGAGTTCATGCCCAATGTCGCGATCAAAATTTCTGTAGTTCGGATTTCCGGGGTACCCATGGGTATCTGACCATACCAGATTCACAAGTTCATAATCCTGCACAAAGAAAACCACACCGTTCGGGGTTTCAAATGGGATGCTTGTGCCGGAACCGGAATAATCTTTTGCCCGAAGTATGGCGCTGTTATCAAGATAGAAAAATTTCAGATGGGATTTTTTGAGAATTTCTTCCAGCCCCGGATAATATCCTCCACCAGATAACCAGATGCCCTGCAGATCTTCTCCGAAATTACGATTGTAGCTTTCACGGGTTGCTTCAAGATGAGCATGAATGTTTCCCGGATAGTGTTCATAAAACGGTAAAAACGGTGAGGTGCCCGGCGTTGTAATAATTTCAATGTTGCCCTTTTTCTGATGCCGGCTGAACTCAGCAAGAATGTTCCGTTTATATACGTGAGAATATAATTCGAGATTTTTGCGAAACATTCTGAGATACATTTTCGCTACTCGCGCGCATTTCCTGTTCCGTATAGTTCGTTTAACTTCTCTCTTTCCGAGTTCAATACGATTTTCCAGATAACGAACATAGTGTTCCTGCAGGAGTTCATCGTTCAGCATGGTCGCAAGACTGGAGGAAATGCTTATGGTGAGACCGGCGGGAATTCCGTCGTCATCGAGCCTGTCTATCATGCGGATAAGCGGTATATACGATTCTGAGATGGCCTCAAACAGCCACGTTTCTTCAAGAAAATTTTCATATTCGGGGTGCCGTATAAATGGAAGATGCGCGTGCAATACTATTTGGAGTTTTCCCATATAGATATTATCGACATGATTCAGGTAAGTCTTCTGCGATTAAAGGCCTTAGGTTCAATCTTCTCCGCAGTATTATGAGAATCGAATGTATCGGCACTGCAGGGGGCATGGATAATGCCGGGGACATGGATGACTCCAGATCGCGCAAGCACATCGGATTTTAAGGGAGATTCTTCATTGGGGGATTCATGCTCTAGTTCTTCCGATGCATCCTCAAGGTAATATGCCGCTAATTCTGCTGCATACAAACAATTTCCTCTGGGTACATGGATATACAAATTGTTATCGGAGATGTGTATGGGAATGTCTGCTTCAATTTTTTCCCCGATTTTTTTATGATCAGATGAAAATTGTGCATGAGTATCTGCAATACTCTTCAGAAAAATGGAAAAATGCCCAAAGAGAGGGTCGGAAATAATTTTTGCCCGGTCGTTTCTGGAAATATCCCAATAGGTAAAAACCCATTCAGGATCCCGCAGCATGAGTATTATTCTGGTATAATTGTACTTTTCCGGCAGCGTATATTCAATTTTTCGCGATTTTCTCTGAAAACAGAGCTCATCAATACCTGTGAAATGCCTCTGATGCCCCTGAACAGGAAGTGAATCGTAATACTTGCGTTCTACCCGAACTTCTTCCAATGCCTCATACACCTGTTCTTCCAGTTTCTTTCTGACATCGGGTGAAAAATTATACGCATTTTCTGAATTCGGAAGAGTATCGTCTATATGCACAAGGACAATTTCCGCCAGTTTAATGAGATTCCTGTTGCTTAATCCTGCTATTCGTTCCCTTGTCATATAGTTGTCAGCACAACACTATATTATGCGGAAATCCTTGTCAAGATACACGCATGCCCAAAGATTATTTTTTGACAAGCAGGAGATAATTTTGTATGGTCTACAAAATGAGATTACGGATATGCGGAACAAAAGCGCCATATACAACCTGATTCGAAACAAGGTTACTGTGTGGCTGCAACAGGAAAAAGAACATCATCAATCGCTCATAAGCCCCATACTGCGGCACATGGATAAAACCGGCAAGCTCCGCCCCCCGCAGCGGGAGGCCATTGAGGCCTACCTCTGGCTCAGCTTTGTCGGGGGCAAAAAACGGCTCTCCGACATGCTGCGGGAGGGGCTGCTGTACAATGAGGAAGATGCCCAAAAATACGACAACTACCATACCTTTGCCGGGCGGGAGAATGAATACACGCTGCAGTTCCTTAATCAATTTTTTATTGATAACGAACTGAACACCCTCCACAAGCGCATGGTCAACGATCCGGAGGGCATACAGACCGACTGGTCAAAACTGCTCAATGACCTGCTGCATAACTTTGCCTATTCGAATTATTTATTCAGCCTGCCCATGGGGGCGGGCAAAACCTTTCTCATGGCCTGCTTTATTTATATTGATCTATATTTTGCATCGCTGTTCAGAGATGATCCCCGCTTTGCCCATAATTTTGTTGTGCTGGCTCCTCAGGCCTCAAAGACCGCCATTCTTCCCTCACTCAGTACCATTAAGCAGTTTAATCCCGAGTGGATTCTCCCGAAAAAGGAAGCCGACAGACTGCAGCGCGCGGTCAGCATTGAAATATTGGACAGCCTCAGTTCCCGGAGAAAGGACAAGCTGCATGGGAACAACCCCAACCTTGAGAAACTGAACCGAATGCGGCATACAAAGAACTTTGGCATGGTATTCATTACCAACGCAGAAAAGGTTGTTCTCCAAAATTATAGTGAACGAGACCATCTCTTAATGGAAGATCTGAAAGATAAACAGACGGACATGCTGGACACGAGAATTCTGGATGATATTGTCAAAACCAACAAACTGAGAGAAGCCCTCTCGCAGATTCCCAACCTGACAGTCATTTTAGATGAAGTGCACCACGCATATAAAACAACGGGCGGGGGAGAGAAAAAACTCAGGGCTGCGGTCAATGTGCTGAACCAAAACGGCAATGTGCATGCGGTAATTGGCCTCTCCGGCACTCCCTACGTTAAAACGCGCATCGACATTGCGGACGAAAGCATCAACTTGAATCAGATACAGGACATTGTCTACCATTATCCTCTGAATCATGGAATAGGCAGTTTTCTGAAAATACCGGATATACGCTCGGCAGATATAAAGGAGCAGGCATTTATTGCGCAGGCCATATCCGATTTTTTCGCTCATTACGATATTGAGTATGATGACGGCACGAAGAGCAAGGTTGTTTTCTACTGTCCCTCAGTTGAGGTGCTGAACAGCGCCATTCTGCCGGTTATCAGCAGATGGTACAGCGAACACCGCGCGGGCAGGGAGTACGAACTTCTTCGTTATTATTCCCGTGTGGATAAAAAAAACAGACAGTACGCGCTCCCCCGGGAAAACCTCGCGCTGTTCAATAACCTCGACAAGCCCTATTCGAAAAAGCGGGTCATATTGCTGGTCGCCGTGGGCACCGAGGGTTGGAATTGCCGAAGCCTCAGCGCTGTCGTTCTGCCCCGGCAGAAAACCACAAAGAACTTTGTGCTCCAGACCACCTGCCGCTGCCTGCGTGAGGTAACAGAGGCATCGCGGGAACATGCGCTCGTGTATCTTTCGACAGATAATTACGAGACTCTCGACAAGGAACTGCAGGAAAATTACCGGCTTTCAATTAGCGACCTGTCTCAGAAAAATGAGCAATCTATTGAGGTACAGGTGCGAAAACCCCGACTCGGTACGCTGCGCTACCGGCAAATTGACTCCGACTATCGGATTCTCGGCAAAAAAAACCCAACAACAACCGAAATAAAAAAGGCATTGGCAGCCTTCAATTTTGAGGACATAAAACGGAAATTCCCCTACAGCGCGCATATCCGTTCCGGGCGCATTGGAGAATCCGAACTGATTCATGAATCCGAACTGATTCATGAATATGACAATGTCGCGCAGGCATCTCAGTACGATGCCCCCCCGATCACGGAGCTCAATGACTTCATTTATGAGCTTGCCGCTAAAATTTCCGGCAAATATGCGGAGGTTGAACTTACCCGCGACTTTCGCGGGGAGCTCGTGTCAATTTACCGGCACATTGAGCAGGAACGGAACTGGCTCTCAGCGCATCCGCGGCTCGGCATGGGCGCTATTCTGTCCATAATAGCCGAATCCTTTATGAACAGCCTTGAATGCGCCCGCGAGGTCATGAGCAGCGAAACGGAAATAGAGTTGCTTGAGTGGGAGGGCAGCAACAGGGAAATTCGTATTGTTTCGCCCGAGGGGAGGGTGTATAAAATTATGCCCCGCATTCGCCGGGAAGATCTGCTGGGCAAACGGGGCTACATCAATCATCCACAGAATATGGAAGATGATTTTTTCAGACCTCAACAGAGCTGCGATCCTCATGACATGAGCTACAACTACATTCCCTACCGCATGGATAGCGAGTTTGAACGGAACGCGCTGACCGAAATGCTCAGGCTGAGTGAGCTGAAAAACCTTGAGCTATATTTTAACGGCTACCGCGATAACCGCCTGCAATCGTTTTGGATTCAGACTCCCCGCGGACGCTACACCCCCGACTTTCTCATTCTCAAACGCAGCAAGAATGAAAAATATGAAAAAAGCAGACGCATTCCCATTGAAAAGGCGCTCATTATAGAAACCAAGGGCAGACCCTATTACGATGCGGAATTTCAGGCAAAGGAGAAATTTGTGAAAGAGGAATTTCTGGAATATAATAGGCATTTCCGCTACCATTGTTTTGTTGATGATGACGGCAACGATTTCGGCAGTCATCTCCATACATTCCGGCAATTACTGAGAGATTTTACGCATGAAGAACGCAAAACCGTATAATATACCCCCGGCTGAGGGGCAGGCTATTCTCAATTTTCAGAACCGCCGACTTCCCGACTCTGTCGATGTTTTTGAAACCGCGCTCATTGAGGAAGTGAGAAACGCGCCGGGCACTCCGGGTGCTCCGGGCAACAGCGACTCTTCCGCAGAGAAGGAGCGGCAGACGCACCCGAATTTCACGAACCTGCTCATTCAGGGCGACTGCCTCTCTGCCTGCGCCTTGCTGAAGGATCGGAATGTTGCCGTTGACCTTGTTTACATTGACCCGCCCTTTGCCAGCGGGGCGAACTATGCAAAAAAAATCTATGTGAGGAATGGCGGCAAAACCGAGGTACACGATAGCAGCGCCATTGGCGAAGAAATTATGTATGGAGATATTTGGCAGAAGGAAGACTACCTGAACTGGCTCTATGAACGGCTGCTCGCCATCCGCGATATTATGAGCGAGCGGGGCAGTATTTACGTTCATCTGGACTGGCACATTGGGCATTATGTGAAGGTGCTCATGGATGAGGTGTTCGGAGAAGAGAATTTTGTTAATGAGATTGTTTGGTCTTACGATTTCGGAGGCAGAGGAAAAAATGAATGGCCTAAGAAACATGATAATATTTTTTTATATAGGAAAAACGAAAATATCTATTTTGAAATAGACTCAATAGAACGAATCCCCTACAAGGGCAAATTACACGAATATAGGGGATCAAATAAACTGGGTAAAACTCCAACAGATGTCTGGGATATACCACTTGAAAATAAAATGTCTCATGAGATTACACATTACAATACTCAAAAACCTATTAAATTACTTGAACGAATCATCAGGGTATCTTCTGATGAGGGCATGCTTGTTGCCGATTTTTTCTCCGGTTCCGGCACCACTGCCAAGGTTGCGGGCGACCTGAACAGAAAATTCATTGCCTGCGACATCGGCATAAACGCGGTGCAGACAACGCGCGATCGGCTCGTGAAGGCAGGAGCGGAATTCGACATTCTCAGAATACAGGACGGTCTGCGGCTCTTCCGGAATCCTGCGCAGACCGCGAAAAGACTATTTAGCCTCATTAATGGCTTCAAACCGCGCGAGGAGCTGGAATTGGGCAATTTCTGGGACGGAGGCATTGCTCAACAAACAGGCCATTATACGCCAGTGAAATTTTCAGGCATTCACGAAAAACTAACCAGAGAACTGCTGGACATGTACCTCGAAGAAATTTATCGGCTGGAAGACACAACAGACAGAACAAACAAAATTATCATTATCTATGCTCACAAGACTCTCGATATCGATCAGCAATATCTCGATAAGCGACTGCATGATGAAGAAAGAACCGAACTGCCGGTTCAGCTCAGGGCCTTAGATGACCTCCTCGGAGAAAAACGCGATGCATTGTTCACCCCCGATAATGCGGCTATTCAGATAACGCGGCAGGGAACTGCCTATCGGGTCGAAATTACGGCATTCTTCAGCCCCTATCTGAAAAAAAAGCTCGATGACTACAACATGAAGAGTCTGCGGGGCGGTCGGGAGGCGATACGGCTGAGCGATACGGGGCTGGAGCTCATTGAGGCGGTGCAGTTCGATACCACGCTCGGCCCCGCATGGCGAAGTAACCGGCAGCTTGAGGACAGAGCAGGCGCGAAGGAAAAAGTTTCGGGCGTCTACACGCTGAACACTAACTCATTCAAAATGAAGATTCGCAACATTGCGGGCGATGAAATTATCATTAACAGCAATGATATGTGACATTATTCATCAAGAAAGTTTTGCAAAATGCAAAACTTTCTATAAAATAGGAGAATGCTAAGCACAAAGAAAGCATTCCAGACGGACGCATGGGCGAGCAGGAGGCGCAGCCTCCGACCAGCCCTCGGAAACTTTTGCTACTGGAAATTGCGCTTGCGCAATTTTCCAATGCAAAAGTTTCATCAATATGCTGATCGATGAAATGGTTGAATTCGCCCATTGGGTAAAATATGGTTGACACACACTTATTTTTTAGTGATAATGGAATACAATGGATCCTGAAAAATACTATTTCCGCGATGCATTGTGAATAAGATTTTATGGAGATAATATGTACAGATATTTAGACCTTGAACGAAAAAGCCGGAAGCATTCCGCACAGAAAGGTTTCGGATTGTATGTGCTCACGGCATTTTTTATTGTGGGGGTACTTCTCACCGCCTGCGATATGTGGGGGTTTTATGACGATGGTATTCACTCTATCACCGGCACTGAATACGACCTCTACGGTTATGACAAAGACGGCTACAATGCAGCCGGTTTTGATGCTGACGGTAATCATCGTAACGGCACGAAATATGGACCGGATGGCTATGACGAACAGGGTTATGACGCAGAAGGTTTTAATGCTGCGGGCTATGACGTTGCCGGTTACGACAAAGACGGCTTTAACGCTGAAGGCAAACACCGCGACACCGGCATGGAATACGACCTCTACGGTTATGGCAAAGACGGCTACAACGCAGCCGGTTTTAATGCTGCCGGTGATCATCGTAACGGAACGAAATACGGCGATGATGGCTATGACGAACAGGGTTATGACGCAGAAGGCTTTAATGCCGCGGGCTTTGACTCAAGGGGTTACGACAAAAACGGTTTTAATGCCGCAGGCATTCACCGCGACACCGGCACGGTATACAACCTAGATGGCTTTACCATTGCAGGCAGTCACCGGGTAACTAAAACGGACTATGACCCGCGCGGGTTCAAGATAGACGGATATAACGATGCAGGAGTTTACCGAGACGATTTCCCCACGCTTGATGCCGCGAATACTACCCCCGTAGGCTTATGGTCGAATGGGGAAACAATGTGGGTCTCGAATCAAAATAGTCCTCATAAAATCTATGCCTACAAGATGAGTGACAAGTCGCGAGATGCGGCAAAAGATATTGATGTGTCTGGGGAACTTAACGTTTTGAGAGGCATTTGGTCGGATGGGACAACAATGTGGGCTCTTGCTCCCTACCCCTCCTTGGGCCTCTATGCCTACCATCTAACTGATAGTGCTGAAACTGCCAGCGCTACCGATACCCATAGCTACGGAGACTATGTTGATAACTCAAAAATTAGCTTTGTGTCAGGGCATACTACTTCCATAGATCTCTGGTCAGATGGGGAAACAATGTGGGTCTCGAATGCAACAGCTCGTATCTATGCCTACACAATGAGTAACGGGATGCACGATTCCAGCAAAGATATTACTACGACAGATACCATTAAAGGTTTATGGTCGAATGGAACAACAATGTGGGTGGCGAATAGTAGCAATAACAACATCTCTGCCTACAAAATGAGTGACAATTCACGCGATCCGGACAAAGATTTTAACAACACGGGTATTACTGGGGCTTACGGTCTGTATTCTGATGATGTGGCAACAATGTGGGCAGTGGATTTTACCAATAATAAAATCTACGCCTACGACTTAGCGACCCGCGCCCGTCCGCTCAGGGAAGAATAGGCATCATCCGGGAAACCACCATAGAGAGGAACCATGAACGTCCAAATTATAGCAACGATTCTCGGAACCGGGGCAACAATTATCGGCATACTATGGAGGCTGAGTTCCTATACCAACAAGCGTCTTGACAACCTGAAAGAGGCCAACGCTGAAACCCGGGCAGAACTGTCGAAAATGATTGCTGCCAATAGAGCCCAATCGCAGGCAAATAGGGCTGAGACGCTGGAAATTATTGCCGCCAACAGGGCTGAAACGCAGGCAATCATTGCCGATAATAAGGCTGAATCGCAGGCAACCATTGCCGCCAACAGAGCTGAATCGCAGGCAGCCATTATCGCATCTAAGGCTGAAACGCAGAAGATCATTGCCGATAATAAGGCTGAATCGCAGGCAAATAGGGCTGAAACGCTGGAAATTATTGCCGCCAACAGGGCTGAATCGCAGGCAGCCATTACTGCCGCTAAGGCTGAAACGCAGAAGATCATTGCCGATAATAAAGCTGAAACGCAGGCAGCCATTACCGCATCTAAGGCTGAAACGCAGAAGATCATTGCCGATAATAAGGCTGAATCGCAGGCAAATAGGGCTGAGGCGCTGGAAATTATTGCCGCCAACAAGGCTGAATCGCAGGCAGCCATTATTGCATCTAAGGCTGAAACGCAGAAGATCATTGCCGCCAACAAGGCTGAATCGCAGGCAGCCATTATTGCATCTAAGGCTGAAACGCAGAAGATCATTGCCGCCAACAAGGCTGAATCGCAGGCAGCCATTACCGCATCTAAGGCTGAAACGCAGAAGATCATTGCCGATAATAAGGCTGAATCGCAGGCAAATAGGGCTGAGACGCTGGAAATTATTGCCACCAACAGGGCTGAATCGCAGGCAAATAGGGTCGAATTACAGAAGTTCATTGCCGACACGAGAACTGAGTTGCTGGAAGTCATTGCCGACACGAAGACAGAGCTGCGGGAAGTCATGTCCGACACGAGGACAGAGTTGCGGGAAGCTATTGCCGATAATAGGGCTGAATTGCGGGCACATAGGGTCGAATTGCTGGAAGCCATCGGCAAGCTGCAAGACGGCATCGCAGAAAACAAGGAGCTGATAGGAGAAAACAAGCAAATGATAGTAGAAAACAAGCATCTAATAGAAGAAAACAGGTATCCGATAGGAGAAAACAGGAAAATGATAGCAGAAAACAGGCAGCTGATACTTGCGCACCTTACCCGCGAGAAGAAGGGCGCATAATGGGTGTTTGTATGAAATTTGTAAAAATATGTTCCTTCTTCATACTGCTTTTTCTTTTTTTCGGCAGCTGCACCGACAGCGGAGTGTTGCTTTCCGGTATGAGGAGGGTTTCTCTTGCTGTCGATACCATTGAAAGCGGCCGTACTCTTCAATATGGCGCAGTAATTCCGTTTACAGTACATGTTGAGCGTTTGAGAACTATTCCGAACACCGCGCATGTCTCCATTCGCAACAGTCAGGAAAATATTATTGAGACCTACACCTTCAAGGTGGAAAATTCCCGCCTTCCCGATCTCATTCTTGATGATCTCAATTTGAACGAAGATGTATATTCTCTCAGGGTAGAATTATTCCATGATGACGAATTCATTGAAGAGCATGAAGCATGGTTTTTTTATGTGCGGAATGACATTCCGTTAAGAAATATCATCATTACTCCGCATTTTGCCTATGTTGGTGAAACTGTGGATATTACCGCATTGTTCCAGGAGGCGCATGCAGGTTCCCCGTGGCTTCAGTTCAGGATGGACGATGAATTACTCTATCAGGGGCAATCTCTGGAAGATGAACTGAATTTTACCGTTCAGGCTCCCGAAATATCCGGAATTTATAATCTTCAGTTCGATATTTACCCGTGGTTTGACGGCAGGATAAACGAAACAATAAAGTCATCTACCCAGTACAATGTCGCCCTCATGGTACTCGACAGCATATCTTCGGCAGCAGAACATGGAGAATACCGTATCAATGTGCCGTCTGCTATAGATATTCGGGAAAATCTCTTATTCTATCAGGATGAACGCCCATCATTTTCTGTCGCTCTCTCTCCCCATGCCCCATTTAGCGATCCTGTCTTTTTTGAAATGAGAGATTCGCAGTTTATGCTTTCATTTGAAAAAGTTGAATCTGATGTCACATTAATCATGTATAGAGACAACATGTCCCTTACTGTTGAAACAGTAATGGACAGGGAAGCGGAAATTATCAGAATTGAATATCAGGAAAATGGTAATGATCTTGTGCTCTTTGTTTTTGCTGATGATGACATGATCTACGGCGATCTTATTTCCCTGGCCGAACTCACCGAAGCAGAAGTACAATTCACTCCTGGTTTACAAACGAGATATCCGCTTGAGGAAATACTCATCCGTCACATCACTGAAAAAAAATCGGCGGAGGATGTTCTCCAGACCATATACGGCGATGCTCTCCTGTATGCCGAAAGTTTTGATCCAGCCGATCCAGCCGATCCGCCCGATCCAGCCGATCCGCCCGATCCAGCCGATCCGCCCGATCCAGCCGAGCCGCTTTCCGAAGATGATGATTCTCCGAAGGGATATTTCATCCTCAGTCCCTCAACATCGGTGAATACTCCTCCGTTTGTACTCGGAGATTTTTCTATTATCGTTGAGGCCGTATTTCATCATGGCGATAATCTGGAATTTCTCGATATACATCTTTTTCAGGATGATGAAGAAGAGCAGCAGGTATTTTCTTTGTTGGATATTCCACAGTTTGCTGATGCGGTTATCCGCAACAAGGGAGTGCTGCGTCTTGCATTTAGCAAGAGTGATGATGCCCTGCAGCTCATGTTCCAAGGTGAGTCTATTCCCCTTCCTCTTTCTCCTGAAAAACCCTTCTCTATTTCCTTTTATCAGGCAGAGACCCCCCCCCTTCGTGTTGAAACCATATTTGCTTTTACCGAAGAACTCCCCGAACAACCCAGCCAACAACCCCCCGCAGCACCCAACCGACAACCCCCCGAACAACCCAGCCAACAACCCCCCGCAGCACCCAGCCGACAACCCCCCGCAGCAGTTGATTCTGCATCAGAATTCAATACGCTGCTGCCCTGAACGGGGATGTACACATGAAACCTACCGCCATATTTTTTCTCCTGCTCATCGGCAACCTGCTCATCGGCACCATCATCATTGCTCAGGAGGCGCCTCTGCTGCCCGCTGCATCCCTGTATGGTGTGTATTTTTCTGAGGAACAGGAAATACCGAAGGAAGTCATTGCCCATATCGATAACAGCATTATGCAATCGCTCCTGCCCTTCTTTCAGTTAACCGCATTGGCTCAGCGCATTCCGGTAGATGATGAAATCAAAGAGCGCCCCGCCCCGCCGCCTTATCAATTGCTTTTCCCCGTTTCTCCGGTAGATGATGAAATCAAAGAGCGCGCCGCCCCGCCGAATACGCAGGCAAATATTGAAATTATCCCGCACCTGCAGGAATACACAATAACGGGCGGCACAAACAATGATCAGGCAGGGTCGCAGGCAGCGCCGCCGGAAGAGTCTCGGGCGGGGTCGCCGGCAGCGCCGCTGGAAGAGTCTCAGGCAGGGTCGCCGGCAGCGCCATCGATAGCGCCAGCGGCAGGGTATCTGGCGGCAACTTTGGCAGTTCGGGTTGCCATTGTTCATATGGGAGAACGGGTTGCGGATGTCGTTTTGAAGACAATTGGGTACAGTCCCAGCGAGGAGGACGCGCTGAAACAGGCGGTGGATGAGTTATCGGCTTACATTAGGGTTGCACTCGCAGGATCACGAGCATTACCCGGCAGGCAGACAGCAATTGTTGAAACATTTGAGGATAAGGTTATTATTTCATCGCGCTCGGCTGTTGCTGTGGGAAATGAATATAAGGTGCGGCGTCTTGTCCACAACGGTATTAATTCGGACTGGGAAGATATCGCGCTTATTCGTGTTCGGGAAGTACGCGAAGAATATTCCATTGCGAATGTTATATTTAAAGAAAGTCCGTTGTTGATAAGCGATTACCTGCAGCAATTGCCCCGCGCAGCCCTTTCCATATATCCCCATGTTGGGGGTTCCTTTAATCTTACCACCGGCATTCTGGATCGCCTTTTGGCAGGTGTGAAGATGGCGCTCAGTACGGGAGTATATGACTTTCGACCCTTCCTTGATTTCACCTTTCTGTTTTCGCTCGTTGAGGAGGAGGGGCAGGAGCCCTTTTCCGTTTCTGCGGGCATTGGGGCAGAATATAATGTGTTTCTTGAGCGTTTCACGATTGTGCCGAGCGTTCTCATTGGTCTGAACAGCCAGTTTCCCGATTCAGGATTCCAATTTGCCAACCTTCAGAGCAGCTTGCAGCTTGCGGTGTCATACCTGTTACCGGGGGTCTATGAGAATGTTGAGCTGTATCTTGAGGGGGGCTATGGTCTCCGCTTTGCGCTGGATGTTTCCGTGGCGGGGACTTCTGAAACAGTGAACTTCGGGTTCGGCATTCGAATCCGATAATACCTGGGGCGGTGTATTATGTGCGTTTATTCTTCAGAAATGAGCAGTGTCCGGGCTTCTAATGTAAGATGCAGATCTTCATCAACATAACGGTCATGATCCTTGATCAGAGACAGTTCGATATGTTTATCCTGATTGTGCAAATAAATGAGAACCTCAATTTCTTCAATAAAGGGTACAATACCGGCAGGAACCCCTCTTTCATTGAAGGTACCGCCAGTCGCCCCACCGGTGTTATCGTTCGCATCGCTGCCATCGGTAGTATCGTCAGTATCGGTTGTGCCCCAGATCGTAAGCCCATGATCGCGGGCAAATTTTCTGAGCGCTGCGAGGTCTTCGAGGCTGCTGATGCTAAAGTCGTATCCATCGATAACGAGAACTTCGGCTTGAAAGTTTCCGCTTGAAATGAGCGCCTGAATGCTCCGCAGGATGTGTTCAATTTTGACGCCGGCCTGATTAAAGTTCATAATGACCCTGTTTTGAATGAGGGAATCGTGAATTTCCCGCACCTTCTCTAATTCACGCTTTTTTGCTATTTCCTGAAAGAGTATTTCGTACCAATCCATAATGTGGCTGGTTTTCGATGAGAATGAAAGATGAATAACATGCTTATTCTGAAAGAGCTTATCAATTGCGATGTGCACAAGGCAGGCAGTTTTTCCCACACCGCGCTTTGACGCAATAATACCAATGTTTCCCACGCCAACCCCGCCGTGAATGGATTTCTCAAGAATTCTCAGCGGGCTGCGTTTTATAAGCTCGGTTTTAACCATAACATAATCTCCCTGTCGCTAATCTGCGAGAAACCTTTACCTTTGCATTATGTATGCGCATTTCGCAAAAATTTCTGCTATTTTTTTTCGGCTCTGCGTTTTTCTTCATAGTTGGTCTTTAGTTCTTCGGCAATACTCTGCGGCACCTTTCCATAGCGAATAAATTCCATGGAGAATTCGGCCTTGCCCTGTGTTGATGAGCGGAGAACGGTTGAGTATCCGAACATTTCGCTGAGCGGCACCTCAGCCTCAATACTGGTAAAGGACCCGCTTTCGGTGGACGATACAATGACTCCCCGACGTTGGTTAATAGTTCCGAATATATTTCCCTGAAATTCTGTCGGCCCTTCTACCACAACCTTCATAATGGGCTCAAGAATTATCGGTTTACATGAGTTATACACTTCTCTGAAAGCGCCGAAGGCGGCAGCCTGAAAAGCGTTATCGGATGAATCCACAGGATGCGTGGAACCATCGTTTATTGTTACCTTTACCCCGACTATTGGGAAACCTATCTGGGTACCCTTTCTGAGCCCCCTCTTAAAGCCTTTTTCGCAGGAAGGAATAAATTCCTGCGGGATCACACCGCCCCGAATTTTGCTAACAAATTCAAAGTCGCCATCGTCAAGGGGTTCAATAATACCGGCGATCCGCCCAAATTGACCCGATCCGCCGGTCTGCTTTTTATGCGTATAGTTGAAGTCGGCAGAAGATGATATGGTTTCACGATAGGCAACCTGCGGTTGCCCGGTTCGAACCTCGGCGCGGTATTCCCTGCGCATCCGTTCAATGTATACCTCTAAATGAAGCTCTCCCATCCCCTGAATAATGGTCTGGTTCGATTCAGGATCAACAAAAGTGCGGAAGGTGGGATCTTCTCTGGTAAAGCGGCCGAGAGCCTTTGCCAGATTGTCAGCAGATTTCTTATCCTCTGTTTCAATAGCAAGGGAAATGACCGGCTCGGGCACAAACATGGAAGTCATTGAGAGGTTCAGGTTTCCTTCACAAAAGGTGTCGCCCGATGCGCAATCAATACCAAAAAGGGCTGCAATATCCCCGGTACCCGCTTCTTCAATATCTTCCATATGATTAGAGTGCATTTTAATAAGCCTTCCAACTTTGAACTTTTTTTTGGTCCGTGTATTGTGAAGTTCCGATCCTTTTTTTACACATCCCTGATACACGCGAATGTAGGTGAGCTGTCCATACTGTCCATCTTCCAATTTGAAGGCAAGCGCGACGGTATTTTTCTGAGGATCGGATGATAGCTCAATCTCCTCCTCATTGTTATTGATATCAAGAGCCGTATTTGTAATGTCCAGCGGGCAGGGGAGAAAATGATCCACCGCATCGAGAAGGGGCTGAACTCCCTTATTCTTATATGCGGAACCCATAAATACCGGAACCAATTCCAGCGACAGCGTACCCGCCCGAATCCCCCTGCGCAGGAGCTCATGAGAGACCTCGCCTTCCAGAAAGGCTTCGGCAAGCTCATCATCGTACATTGATGCCTTATCAATAAGTTCTTCATGGTACGTTTCCGCATCTGCGCGGAGCGCTTCCGGAATCTCCTCAACTCTGAGAGTTTGCCCCTGGGCGCCATCGAAATACAGTGCCTTCATCTCAATGAGATCAACCACTCCGACATGTTTGTCCTCAAGACCAATGGGAAGTTGCGTCAGCACGGCATTAAGGTCGAGCTTATCTATAAGCTGCTCCCTGACCTTGAAGGGATCGGCTCCGGTTCTGTCGAGCTTATTTATGAAGGCTATGCGGGGAACCTGATATCGCCTCATCTGGCGGTCGACCGTAATGGACTGCGATTGAACGCCCTCAACGCCGGACAGCACGAGAACGGCGCCATCGAGCACCCGAAGAGCCCGTTCGACCTCAATGGTAAAATCAACATGACCAGGAGTATCAATAATGTTAATGTCGATATTCTTCCACTGCACGGAGGTCGCCGCCGATGCAATGGTAATGCCCCGTTCCTTCTCAAGTTCCATGGAGTCCATGGTCGCTCCGACCCCGTCCTTGCCCCGAACCTCATGTATCGCGTGAATTCGGTCGCAATAAAAGAGAATACGTTCAGTGAGAGTCGTTTTCCCTGAATCGATGTGGGCGCTGATACCAATGTTGCGCATTGCTGTTATATGCTCCATGTAGTTGTATACCTCATTTAATACGATAATTGAATATACTATTTCAGAATACTTGTTGCAAGACAAAAGTTTCAATAAAAATTTTGTCGACATTGACTTATTATGGATTTTTCTCTACATTATCGGAATGCTGAATGTTGTTATTTTGCCGGATGATCGGCTCCACAGACGATCTCAGCCTGTTCGGAATGTTGATGATGAATTGATTTCATACTGCATGCAGATGATTGAAACCATGCATGCGCATAAGGGTGTCGGTCTTGCCGGAGTACAGACAGGGCGGATGGAAGATGTTTTTGTTGTCCACATTCCCGATGATGAGCCGAGAATTTTTATTAACCCCGAAATAACCGCGTACTCAGATACCACCTGTACGCGCGAAGAAGGCTGCCTGAGCATTCCCGGAATTTATGCCGATGTTGAACGCCCCGATGGGGTTCAGCTGCGGTTCCTTACTGCGGATGGTTCGGAGCGCAGTTTTCATGCCGATGGATACCTTGCCCGGGTGATCCAGCATGAATATGATCATCTTCATGGAAGGTTATTCTATAGTTATCTGAAGCCGGGGCAGCAGAAACGTTTTCTCAAGAGGTATACGCAGGGCAGGCAGGAGATGCAATGAGAATACTCTTTGCGGGGAGTCCTGAATTTGCCCTTCCCTCATTGCAGGCAATTCATACATGTTCCCGTCATCGGCTTGTTGCGGTTCTTACTGCTCCGGGGCGGGCTGGGCATAAGCGGGCTGGCAGGGGTATTGCGGAGAATCCGGTCGCGCGATATGCGGAAGAGAAGGGTATTCCGATTCTTCGGCCGCAGCGTCTGGATGCTCAGGCTCGGGAGGATGTTCGGAAATATGCTCCGAATGTGCTGGCAGTGGCGGCTTATGGCACAATTTTTGGACCGCGTTTTTTGGAATTGTTCTCCAGAGGGGGAATTAACCTTCACCCGAGTCTCCTCCCGCTCCATAGGGGACCTGCGCCAATTCCTGCGGCAATTCTTGCCGGCGACAGGAAGGGGGGGATCAGTATACAGCGTATAGCCCTGAAAATGGATGCCGGCGATATCATTCTGCAGGAAACTTTTGATATTGATGCTCATGCAACAACCGCGAACCTGAGTGAACATTGCGCAGAGCGCGGAGCTGCATTACTGGTTAAGGCAATTGATCTCATGGAAACAGAAAAGATGCCTACCTATCCGCAAAATGAAAGCGAGGCAAGCTATTGCGGGCTCATTAAAAAGGAAGATGGTTTCATAAACTGGGCACGCTCCGCAGTTCAGATTGACCGCGCTGTCCGCGCCTACCTGCCATGGCCCCTGGCGCATACACGTTGGGAGGGAAGAATATTGAATGTTACCAAGGCGCAAATCGCTGAGAATCTGCCCGAGGCGGAATTCGAAGCAGGCAGGGTTCTTGGTGTAGACAGGAAGTTGGGAATTCTGGTACAAACCGGACAGGGAATACTTGCTCTTCAGAATCTTCAGCTTCAGTCCAGAAAAATTATGGACTGGAAGAGTTTTATTAATGGGAATGTAGGCATGTGTTCTTCTATGCTTGGATAAAGTTTCCTGGAGGGGAACAGTTATGAAATTTACAACTCTTTTCCCCGGCAGACATGAAAGTGAGGGAAGCCGTCAGTTTAAGTCAATTTTCTGGGGAATTGTTATCATCTTTTTACTGGCGCTTACCTTCGGCAGCCTCAGTTTCTTACTCACACTTCAGGGTACCGAAACCATTATGACTCCCGATATTGAAGACATGTTCCTCCTCGATGCTATGGAAGAACTGCAGAGCAGGGGGCTCATTACGCATGTTCAATCCCGATTCTTTGAAGCGGAAAACGGCACTGTCATTAATCAGCGGCCGGATGCGGGAAGTCAGGTTCGCGTAGGGCGCACAATCACCCTCACGGTGAGTAAGGGTCCGGTTCTCAACCAGGTCGGGAATTATGTCGGTATGCGGGTACAGGATCTCAAACAACAGCTTGCCACCCAGTTTGCTATTCATGAACCGCTCCTTGAAGTGAAGAGCGAAAATATTAGCTACATTTTTTCGGAGGAACTGGAACAGGTAATTCTGGATCAGAATCCGTCTGCCGGATATGAACTCAGTGAGTACACCGAGCTCACGCTGCTTGTAAGCAGGGGCCCTGCGCCCCGCGGGACAGAGGCTCCCGAGACCATTGGAATGGATTACCTTCAGGCTCTCGGAATGCTTGCCGCACGGAACATTCCCTTCACATTCCGCATCAGCGACCCGGGCAACATTAGCGACCCGGGCGGCATTAGCGACCAAAACAGCAGTAATACCAATGCGGGTAATTTTGGCATTGTACTCAGTCAGCAGCCGGCGGCAGGGAAGGTTATTACGGAATATCTGGAATTATTCATCAGTCCGCTGGGTAGTTCTTCGGCAAGTGCTCAGGGCGGTCTTTCGGACAGTTCGCTGGGCAGTTCTTTGGGAATTTCGGATGGGGAAATTGAGAATGGGGATCGGGAGTCCGGTATTTTTTCTGCCCTTCTTCCTTATACCTTAAACCCTGCAA
>CBDDDG010000020.1:0-18391 GCA_965226555.1 Salinispira sp.
GGTGAAGAACATAATCTGCCCCTTTTACTCCTTTCCGAATATCATCAACATTCCTCAGGTCTCCTTCGAGAATCTCCAGATTCTCCTGCTTTCTAAAAGGTTTCAGGATTTTCCGATCGCGCCTGCTTCCCAGCGATAAAACTTTGAGATATATGCCTGAATGCCTCACAAAGCGTTTTACAGCTTCAATTCCCATGTGCCCGGTAGCGCCTGTTAAAAAAATGGTAATTTTCCGCTTTTCCATGAATAAAATATACGTCGGGGGAAAGAAGAAAAACATGAGCTTAGCGGATGATTTTTATAGTTACATCGGATGAAATGTCATCACCTTTCGGGGTGATTCCGTGTTTTGGAAAGTAATTGCAGCCTGTTAGATACCTTCATTTTTCTATAAATATTTTGAATGTGAGTTTTTACGGTGTTTGGGGAGATAAAGAGGATTTCCGATATTTCCTTATTGGATTTCCCATCAATAAGAAGGGGGATTAATTCCTGTTCCCTGACACTTATGTCGAACTGTTTGAATGTTTGAGAGTTCAAAACAGGGATGCTGCCTCTTTCCGGTTCATAGCGATGAATGTAGTAACGTCCGATATAGAAGTAACCCAGCAGAGCAAAGGTAAAATAAGAAATAAACACCAATTTGCTGGGAGCATTGATAAAGAATAGTACATCCAGCAGGGCCAGCGGTCCTATGGGCATAAATGAAATGATAATTCCTTTTAATAGCTCTCTTTTTTCTTTATCTTCTATTTTTTTTATAAACACAGCCGCGGTAATTACCGGAATTTGGAGCATCATACTTCCGAAGAGAAACAACTCATTGAGAGCTCTGGAAAACCCTGTGCGCCAATCGGCACCGTTAAGAAATATAATGAAATACAGGCTCAGCAGAAAGAAAAGAATTGAATATGCAGATATTATTCTTCGTGCCAGTTTTCGTTCTTTCTCCCCGGGAGCAATAAGATGCGAAATATACGTTGAAGCGACAAACAAAATGCAGGAAACCGCAATACAGGTCAGCAATAGAAAAAACAGGATAAGGCCCGTGTGAACTCCCTCCATCGTTGTGGAAAGATCTACTCGAAAAGAATGGTAAATCAAACTGAAAAACCCATGAAAAAACAGAGGGTACAAAAGAAGGAGTATCCTGAATATGGTCTTGTCTCTGGTGCGGAAGTAGAGCACCGAACAAAGCACGGCTAAAGAAAAAATGAAAGAGTAGTAGGAAATTAACAAAAAATGAGACAGCGCATTCCACATAGAATCACCCTTTTTCCACGGCTTCTCCGGTCTGTACCCGCCAGAGGCTGGCATAGATACCGTTCTGCTTAATGAGCTGTTCATGCCGTCCTTCTTCACGGATGCTGCCGCCTGCGAGGAGGAAGATTCTGTCGGCATTGCGAATGGTCGAAAGCCGGTGGGCAATGACCACAGTTGTGCGGCTGCGGGCAATTTTTATGAGGCTCTTCTGGATGGCGGCTTCTGTTTCGTTGTCGACACTGGATGTTGCTTCATCGAGAATGATGATGGGCGCCTTTTTAAGCAGCGCGCGGGCAAGGCTAACACGCTGGCGCTGGCCGCCTGAGAGCTTCTTACCGCGTTCGCCGACAATGGTGTCGTAGCCCTCGGGGAGTTCTTCAATAAAACTATGGGCATCGGCAAGACGGGCGGCTGCAAGAATATCATCCTCACTGGCTCCCTCACTCCCGTAGGCAATGTTTTCGCGGGCTGTACCGTGAAAAAGAAAGACATCCTGATTAACGAAGGAAATGGCCTTCACCAGATCTTCAAGGCGATACTGCCGGATATCGTGACCATCGAGCATGAGACTGCCCGCTGTAACATCGTAGAAACGCAGAAAGAGCTTTATGAGGCTGGTCTTCCCTGCCCCCGTTGCCCCCACAATACCGACCATCCACCCGGGCTGAATTTCAAAGTGTACGTTCTGCAGTACCATTCCCCCGCTTGAATAGCGGAAGGCGACATCCCGGGCAATGAAATGGCCCCTGGCCGAATGGAGCTCCAGTTCGCCGTTGGGGAGCATCTCATCGGTCTCAAGAACAGAGAGAATGCGGCCTGTGCTGGCCATGGAACGCTGGTAGAGATCGAAGGTTTCACCAAGGCGGGTGAGGGGCCAGAGCAGGCGCTGAACAATGAACACCATGAGGCTATAGGCCGCAACAGCCAGCTCGCCGTTAAGAGCCTGAAAGCCCGCAATGAGCAAAATGGCAACAAAGCCCGAGAGAATGAGCATGCGGATCATGGGCACAAAGGCGCTTGAGATACGTATGGTTGCAACGTTGGCCTGTCGGTAGGCATCGCTCAAAGAACCGATGCGTTTGTTTTCGAAATTTTCACTGCCGTAACTCTTTATTGTCGCAATGCCCTGAATGTTGTTTGCAAGCTGACTCCCGAGCTTTCCTGCCGATTCCCGCACCCGCTGATAACGCGGCTTGAGAAAATTCTGAAACCACACCGAGGCAGCAATAATAAACGGTATGGGCAGCACCGCAACCCACCCGACTCCGGGGGAAACTGCCAGATAGACGGCACCGATTGTCAGCATGGTAACGATGACCTGAATAATATCGTTGGCGCCGACATCGAGAAAGCGCTCAAGCTGGTTCACATCTTCATTGAGAACGGTAACAAGCTCGCCGGTGCTCTGATCCTCAAAGTACGCGAGCCGCTGCCGCTGCAGATTTCTGTAGGCATCCAGACGAATTCGGTGCTGCGCCTGCTGGGCGAGGTTTTTCCACATAATCTTAAAAAAATATTCGAATATCGATTCAAGAATCCACACAATAACAGTCAGAACTGCCAGAACAATGAGCTGCTGTTCCGGCTGCGGAAAACCGAGGCGGGCAATGAGGCTCTCCTTGCCAGCAACGACAATATCGATGGCAGCGGCAATGAGGGCAGGCGGCATAAGATCGAAGAGCTTATTCAGAATTGAGCAGAGCGAGGCAAGGAATATTTTCCCCCGCTGGGGTCGGAGATAAAGCCAGAGTTTGGATAATTCACTCATCCGCGGACCCTACCCCCGTCTTCGAGACGGCGGTTGATATAGTGTTCATTAAGCGAGAGTTCGGCAATGAGGTTTGCGAGCAGGTTCTCGGAGATGAGGTTCTGTTCCATAAAAAGATAGATGAGGGCCTTTTCGGCAATGTTCGGGATTCGAAGGGTGTTGAGACAGGGCGAGCCGGGTTTGTACTGCTCCCTGAAGTCCTGAGCAAGACGGCTTTCTTCAATGTTTTCCCTGAGGAGCTTTAGTTCATGTTTCAGGGGGGCACTGTCGTTCCCGGCTGCCTTCATGCCGAGGGGCTTGAGTACGAGATAGGTATATTCCTTTCCCGGCAGATAGTGATGAATGTCGCAGCGGGTACAGTAGTTCGGTTCACTCGGGTCGTCTTTTATGTTATCGCCGCCGACAATGATGAGGGGATCAAAATAGGGAGCCGGACACTCCCTGCCGTGTACGGAATAATAACGGTAGGAAAAGAAGGAATCGGCCATGCAGTCCTCATGTTCGCAGTAGGCGCTCAGGGGAAAGACATCGGTGGCATTGTCCAGAAGCAGGCGGGCGGTGGAGTTGAATATCTCGTTTCTGAAATTGAGGATGAGGGTTGGAAAGACAAAGATGAGTCCGCGAGTTTCGCTCTCCTTCCTTGTGAGATAGGCAAGCCGCTCATCGTAAAAGCTGGCTTCATCCAATATCCATGTTCCTGCCTGAGGATGCGCGGTAATAATTTTCTCAAGATCAAAGGAATCGCGTATTTTTGCGATGTTGCCGCCAAGCCGCTCATACCCGCCTCGGTAGGCGAGCGCGTCATCCGGGTAGTTGGGAAAACGATGGGTATCTAACATGGAACGGATAAAAAACACATGGCGCCGATCTGCCCCCGCGCTGATGGCCCGCTCGGCAAACCTGCCGCTCTTCTTCAGAGCCACGGCTGCATCGCGCCATATGCGGGCCGAGTACTCGGTTTTTCCCGAACCCATGGATCCGATAACCAGAATACGGCGCGAGTGTCTGGTAAAATCGAAGTGGTTTATTGATCGGTGCATCTGAATAGCCGGAAGACCGAGGCTCTTGAAGAGTATGTCAGTATGCGATGTATACATTTCGCTATTAAGCACGAATTCTCCTACCCGGCTATTGCAGGGCTTTCAAGGGGGAGGGAATCCGCGCCTGCCTGAGTTGAATTGCCGCTTTTCAATAGCTCCTGCGGGCTATGAAACTGCTCCTAATACCATGTCGGAGGCGTTGTTACGCCGGAATCCGTAAACATACTTTTTTTGTCTACGATTCTCCCCATCAAATGAGTTCCCCAGTTCTCAAGATCTCGATTGAATGCGCTTGCGCGATTGAACATACTGCTCATATCCGTTACCGAACTAACATCCCAGCTTGAGATATCGCTATTGAATGCGCTTGCTCCAGTGAACATTAAGGACATATCTCTTACCTTACTGACACCCCATGCGGAAATGTCGCCAGTGAATTCGCTTGCGCCATTGAACATAGTGCCCATATTCGTTACTGAATTGACATCCCAGCCTGAGATATCACCATTGAATTTGCCTGCAAAACGGAACATCCATCCCATATTCGTTACCGAACTGACTTTCCACTTCGAGATATCGCCATTAAATGATGATGCCTCATTGAACAGCTTATACATACTTGTTACCGCTTTAGTATCCCATTCGGAGATATCGCCATTGAATGAGCTTTTGCTCTGGAAGACTCTGCTCATATCCGTTACTGCCGTGGTAACAATGTAGTTGATATCGGCAATTTGTCCCCATGTTGATATCCCCGTATTTACCTTCGATTTCAGGTCGGCATTAGTTGTTGGACTCACGGTAACATAAAACTTTTCGGTAACCCGTGTACTCTCATCGGTTCCGTCTATGAAAGATACATTATATGTTCCTGCCGTTGTTGTTGCGGTAACCGTAATAACTCCGGTACTTGAGTCAACTGTCGGCAGGGTAACGATAACCCCTGCGACCGGGGTAGTAGCCGTAGCCACAGTAACGCTTGGATTCTCCGCATTGATAGCGGCATCATCAATGTCAGCCGAAAGAATGACGGATGTTGCCGTACCCCCTGAAGGAACCTTCGGAACCCGCGTCGCAGCAGGCAGCAGTGTTCTCGTTGCGAATGCAGACCAGCCGCCATTGCCCACCTTGTTAACGGCGCGCACCCGCACATCGTACCTGTTACCGTTTGTGAGTCCGGTAATGGTGTAGCTCGAGGCAGTCCCGGCGATAGTCCCTGTTGATGACCATGCGGATGTAGCGCTCTTATACAGCACCTCGTACGCTGTAATTTCGCTGCCGCCGTTATTGGGCGCTGTCCATGTTGCGGTGAGCTGGGTGTCTCCAACTGTGAGCGTGGGAGCATTCATCACGCTGGGAACGGTAGCGGGGGTTGCGGTGTCAGTCGCTGGGTTACCATTGCCCTCTGTATTGACAGCGTAGACCCGCACCTCGTACTCGGTGCCGTTTGTCAGTCCCGTGATGGGGTGGGTGTAGGTGTGGTTGGGGTCGGCATTCACAGCAATAGAAACAGCAGCTCCCCACTCGCTTGCTCCGGCTACGCGATGTTGCAGTTCATAGCGAATAATGGCGCTGTCGCCAGTATCGGTCGGCGCAGCCCATGTTGCGATAATTTTCATATTTTCCGCTGCGAGCGTAAACGCAGTCGGTTCCGTGGGAACGGCGCCAATAGGGGTTTCTGTGGAAGATTCCGACCAGTCGCCTGGGCCCGCGCTGTTCACGGCACGTGCCTGTACTACGTACGGGATGTCGTTTGTCAGTCCCGTGATGGTGGCGCGTAGGGCTGGCGCGTCGGCTGTAGTAATATCCTCCGACCAGCTGCTCCCGCCGTCATTGCTATGGCGAAGTTCATACGCGGTAATTTCGCTGCCGCCCTTATCATCCGGCTCAGCCCATGTGGCAATGAGTTCCCCATTCCCCACTTCAAGGGTTGGGGCAGCCATGGTACCCGGCGGGCTTACCGTGGGTACCGGGACTGGGTTGGGTCCCTGGTTGGGTTCCGGGACTGGGTCCGTAGGACATCCGGTAAGTAAGGCTACAAGAACCACGCTTATGACAACAAAAACAGGAAAAGTTCCCTGTACTTTCCGTACTGGATTACACGTAAACATCATTTTACTATTCTCCCTTTAAAATATCTGTCTCTATGTTTCATTGCGACGGATACGCGCTGAAACATTCTTTAATAATCTATACCAGAATATCGGAAATATCAACTGCCTGCAACCGCGGCTGGCGAATTCGGCAATTAATGATTTTGAATCATGATAACGAATTAGTTTGGCATCATCAAGCGGATTTTCGATCTTCGGAAAACTCGCCGGTTCAGGATACTTATGCCATAACGTTAAGATGAAAGACGCTTTGACAAGCTATATTGGGCAAATAGTTTTCCCACTGTTTTCTCAGAAATGGAACATTCCGCAAAATATTCTAAGAAATTTCCCGAACACCCTTGATTATTCTGAAATTATACGGTATTATTCTTCATAGAAACTTTTGCATAAAGCAAAAGTTTCCGATCTGGAATGCTTTCTTTGTGCTTAGCATTCTCCTATTTTATAGAAAGTTTTGCATTTTGCAAAACTTTCTCATACATACATGGCATTGGTATGAACTGAGGAGGTTCTATGTCAGATAATGAAAGTCCCAAACGGGGCAGGCGTATCGTTATTACGACGTCCATGATACTTGCTGTTCTCATCGGACTGCTTGTTATTGGCGGAGCAATAACCACGTTTTTTCAAGTTGATGCGACAGAACAGGCGGTAATTACCCGTTTTGGACGCTATAATCGAACAAAAGGAGCAGGACTCCATTTTAAGATTCCGTTTGGTATTGAAAACCACTATCTTGTGCCTACCGAACTGAATCAGTCAATGTCCTTCGGATATCGTTCGCTCGAGCCGGGAATTATTACCGTGTACGACACCCGAGACTATCCGGAGGAATCTGTTATGCTCACCGGCGACATTAATATTATTGATGTTGAGTGGGTCATTCAGTTTCTTATTACCAACCCGCGGGCATGGCTCTTTAATGTGGAGGATCCGCAGAAGACTATTTCGGATATCAGCAAATCGGTCATTAACCGTCTTGTCGGCGACCGGAGCCTGAATGCCGTGCTCGGACCTGCCCGTCCTGCCATTGAGGATCAGGCGCGGCAGATTATGAATGAGACTCTCGGCCAATATGAAATTGGCATTAATGTTACTACCGTGGAGCTCAAGGATATTGTTCCTCCAAGCGGCCGCGTTGAGGAGGCCTTCAAGGATGTTCAGGATGCCCAACAGGATTTGGAACGGCTTATAAATGAGGGACAGCAGGCATACAACACGGAAATTCCTAAGGCTCAGGGGGAAAAGGAGCGCTCTATTCAAGTCGCTATTGGTTACGCGAATGAACGGATAAACCAAGCGGAGGGGGATGTTGCGCGGTTCAGCTCCGTTCTCGAAGAATATAATAATGATCCGGTTACAACGCGAACCCGTCTCTATTATGAAATGGTTGAGGAAGTATTCAAAGATAATGAGAATACCATTCTCATTGATAAGGAGCTTCAGAATTTCATTCCGCTTCTGAACCTCGGTTCAGGACAAACAGGACAATCAGGAGTTTTACAATGAACAAATCTTTACGTAGACTTATTATAACGCTGAGTATTCTCGTTATACTCGGAGTTATCACCTTCGCAATCGGACCCTTTTATATTCTCGATGAGGGTCAACAGGCAGTGGTTCTGCGCTTTGGTCAGATTGTCCGTACCGATATCGAAGCCGGTCTGAAGTTTAAAACGCCCCTTATTGATAATGTGGTGAAGTACAGCAAGAAAATTCAGCCTTGGGATGGTGATCCAAAGCAGATGCCGACAGTGGGGGGAGAATTTATCATTCTTGATACAACAGCCCGCTGGCGCATTGCAAATCCACGGCAGTTTTATTCCCGTCTGGGAACACTGAATGCCGCCTATCGCAGGCTTGATGACATTATTGAATCGGCTGTGAGAACTGTTGTCAGCCAGAATACGCTCAATTCCATTGTCAGAGACTCTAATCTTATTAATGAAGATAATTTGGCAGCCGAGGATATTGCAGAAGTTACCATAGTAGCCGCTGAGGGCTTTGATCAGGAAGAATTTGAGCGCCAGCTCGCGCAGGCTACCAGCACCGGTTCCCAACCCAACATTGTGAGGGGGCGTTCCCAGCTCAGTCTTGATGCCATGATTATTTCAGTACCGACTATCAGAGAACTCGGCATTGAGCTCATTGACCTTGTTATTCGTCATGTCCGCTACAGCGATGATCTCATTGACCGCGTGTATGACCGTATGATTTCCGAGAGAAACCGTATTGCCGAATTCTACCGATCATTCGGCGAAGGTCAGCGTCAGGAACTGCTGGGGCTGCTTGAAAATGAACGCCGCCGGATAATCTCCGAAGGCTACGAAGAAGCGGAAAAAACCCGAGGGGAAGCGGATGCGACAGCAGCCCGCATATACTCCCAGGCCTATTCTGCGAACCCATCGTTCTTTGAATTCTGGCGGGCTATTGAAAGCTATCGGCGTACCATACCCGGCTTTGACAAAACAATAAGTACGGAACTGGATTATTTCAACTTTCTCTATTCCAGCAGCGGAAACTAACCGCCTGAGCTGATGCCTGCCTGAGCGGCATACTACCGGGCATGCCTGATATGTTCAGCGTGTCCGGGGTGCTCAGGGTGGCAGGGGTGTTCAGAGCGTTTCCGGCGTATTCGGCAGAGCGGGATACTGAAGACTGAAGCGGGAGGATCAATGCGGCTTTCAGAACTGCTTTCCGCCATGGGGGAAGGTTCCCGCATGAACGCGGAACCCCCGATTCATGACCGTATTCGAGACCGTGAAATTTCTTCCCTGGAATATGATTCCCGTCATGTTGGTGCAGGTAGCGCATTTTTCGCGATACCCGGCGAGCATACTGACGGACACCTCTATATTCAACAAGCCATTGAACGCGGAGCCGCTGCTGTGTTTTGTGAACGCAGCTCGGCTCAAACTTCAGCGCCAACGGATTCATCCGCGCAAACCACTTCATCCGCGCCCTCCGCTCACCCCCAACCTGTTTTTATTGAAGTGGAAAACTGCCGTATTGCTCTTTCCCGGGCAAGCGCCTCCTTCTTCAAGAACCCGGGAGATGAACTCCTTATTATTGGAGTAACAGGAACAGATGGCAAGAGCAGCACCGTTTCCTTCCTGCACCAACTTCTGGAGGACTGTTCTATTCCCACCGGATTCATCTCCACCGTTTCCATACAGACCGGAGACCGAACCTATGACAATACCCTCCGGCAATCTACCCCCGAAGCGCCGGACATTCACCGTTTTTTGCGCCGGATGCTTGAGGCGGGAAAACAGGCGGCAATTGTGGAGGCGACCAGTCACGGCCTATCGGACAAAACAGCGCGGCTATATTCCCTGAGCTACGATGGAGCCATTTTTACCAACATTGATCATGAACATCTGGATTTTCACGGAAGCTTTGAGCAGTATTTTTCGGATAAGGCAAATCTCTTCCGAAGGCTCCGTCCGGTAAAGAGCAGCAAACTGCGCCGGAAGAACACTGCGCGATCATCCCAAATCATCCTGCCCCAAAAACTACCAGACGAATTACCAGACGAACTGCCGCCGCTTGCGGTCATTAACGGCAACGATGGGCAATTTTCGGCATTGAAAAAAATTGCAGAAAAACAGGGCGCCGTAACATCCGCATTTCGGATAGCCGAAGACAGCAGCGCGGACGGCTGCCGTTCCCGCCGGGCTGCGCCCCGCCACGACGCGCCCCGTCAGGGCGCCGTAATAGCCGAAGACCGCCATGAAGAATCGGATGCTGCGGAGGTGCGGGCAGATCATATCCGCAGCCATGCCGACTCCTCAAGCTTCCGAATCTCGACCGGAGAAGAGCAGAGCACTATACGGCTCCCGATACCCGGAAAATTCAACATTGAAAATGTACTTGCCTGCGCCGCAATGCTCCGATATCTTTTTGGAATTCCCCTTGAAAAAATAGCGGCGGGCATTGAGAAACTGCAGGGTGTAAAGGGACGTATGCTCACAATTTCTCAGGGGCAGAATTTCACTGTTCTTGTCGATTACGCCCATACCCCCGGAAGTTTCCGCAGACTCTTTCCCATGCTCAGAGCTGCATGCAAAAAGCGGCTCATTGCCGTTTTCGGATCGGCGGGGGAACGCGATGTGGACAAACGGCCGATACAGGGAGACATTGCCTCCCGCTACGCCGACATTCTTATTCTCACAGATGAAGACCCCCGTCTTGAAAATTCCATGATAATAATAGATGATATTGCTAGGGGAATAAAAAATTCCGATTGCATTGTATACAAAATTCCAGATCGGCGCAGCGCCATTAAAAAAGCCGTGAACATTGCCGAAGAAGGAGACATGATCGTAACCCTCGGCAAGGGGCATGAGGGCAGTATAATGCGCGCAGACGGCAAGCTCCCTTGGAATGAAGAGGCGGAAGTCCGTTCGGCAATCGCAGATGCGCTCATAGAATAAGGATGGACTGATTTTTTATGGAAAAAACAATAGTTGCTATTCTCTACGGCGGCAAGTCCAGTGAACATCGCATATCGAAGATATCGGCAGCCTCAGTTCTGCGGAATTTCGACCGGTCGCGCTTCACTATTATCCTTATCGGGATAGGAGAAAACGGACAGTGGTATCTTCAGGATCAGCAGATGGCAGATCGGGTGTATGATGGTGACGAACTGCAGATTTCGGAAGAGAACATTGTTTTCGGAGCGCCGGGCAATGGACTTGTTACAGCCGATAATACTCCCGTGCTTGTTGATATTATATTTCCGGTACTTCATGGCGCAAACGGAGAAGATGGAACGGTTCAGGGGTTTCTGGAAACCTTGGATCTGCCCTATGTCGGAGCGGGCATTCTTGCCAGCGCCCTCTGTATCAACAAAATACGGGCCAAGGAAATATGGCACAACGCAGGGCTGCCGGTGGTACCTTTCACGAGCCTCCGGCGAGCGGACAACAGCCAAAACGACACGCCTCAATACACAGCAGGCTCAACAGGCTCAACAGGCTCAACAGAAAAACGCGCCGATATTTTTGAGAACCTTGCGGCGCGTTTTGGACTCCCCTTCTTCATTAAACCCTGCCGCGCCGGTTCCTCCATCGGCATAAGTAAGGTGCGGACCTTCGCTGAATTTCAGCCTGCCATGGAGATGGCCTTCCGCTTCGATTACCGCATTATCGTTGAAAAGGCCATAAACGCGCGCGAAATTGAATGCTCGGTTTTCGGAAATGATACTCTGCGCTGTTTTCCGCCCGGAGAAGTGATGTCCAGCCACGATTTTTACGATTACAGCAGCAAGTATCTTGATCATGAAAGCTCCGCCTTTGAAATTCCTGCGCAGCTCAGTACAAAAACACGGCTGCAGATTGAAGATTACGCGCTCAAAGCCTTTCGCGAACTGGGAGGACAGGGACTCGCCCGGGTCGATTTTTTCATTGACCGCGATATTGACCGCGATTCGGAAAATATCTACCTTAATGAGATCAATACCATGCCAGGTTTCACAGCCATAAGCATGTACGCGAAAATGTGCGCCGCCAGCGGTATGAACCTTTCAGCGCTTCTTGAAACCATCACTCATCTGGGCATAGAGCGGCATAAGCAAAAACTCAGCCTCCACCTTCGGTATAACGGGAACAGGTAAATCCTATGCTCACGATACGGATATTTCCGTCCCCTTTTGTATTCATCGTCATTATCGCCTTCATCTTTATCGCTCCCCTACTCCCTGCGCATGAATTTACCGAGTATGATGCGCACCCCCCATCCCGCTACGACCGTTATGAATTGCTGCGCCGACGCATTGCGGAAATTCCCGAGCGTAAAGAGAACCTCGCAGGCGCCGAAGAAATGTTCGACATTCTCCAGCAATACGCCCGTGACAGGAATGTTGACGCCGCCGCATATACCATTTCACAACGCGGCAGGTTTCATAGCTTCGGGAAAAACCTCGGCTATTCCATAGAAGGCAGCGGAGATGGGTTCATTACCTTTCTTGTGCCTTATGTAGATGAAAAAAATGCGGGAATTCTTGCTGCCATGCTCAGCATAATTGATGACATTGTAATGGGCGATATACAGCCGCGCTCTCATGTTGAAATATACTTTCTCGGCAGCATCGATGAAAACAAGGGGGTCAGGGAATTTGTAAACAATATCAGTTTTCACCCGCCGGATGCGCTGTTTTATCTCAGCAGCGGAGAGATGCTTGGCGATGTCATCCGTCAGGAGCCCGGCAGTAATGGAAAAATGACCCCCCTCTGGCTGGTGAGGCACATTGAAGAACAGCTCAGCGCATACGAACTTCCCCGAGGACTCTATCATACGCCGCTATACCGGGCAGGGCTGTTATCCTCGGAGAAAATTGCCCCCCTCCTGAAAGAGAATCTGCAGGCTGTGGGGCTCAGCATTCTTCCCGAATCGCGGGAAGACCTTCCCGGCAGGAAGTCCCTTCGCTTTCTGGCAGACCTTGTAGTGAATACCGAGGTGCCAGCCGATGATTCAGCAGTCAGCGATCTCCATTATCTTGATGTCGCTCTTCCGGTTTTCGGGCCGATAATCGCCTTCATCAATGAACGTACCTACATTGTTGTAACACTGGTCATTATTCAGATATTAATTGCCCTGTTTATCACAAAAAATCTCCGTTTGCGGAGAATCCACCAGCAGGGATGGAACGTTCTTTGTTTTGCCTTCTTCATTCTTGCAGTATGGTTTTCACTTTTTGTGAGCAGGCTTATCATCAAAATTCCAGAAATGATACGGGGCATTGACGAAATATTCATGCTCATTCCCATCCCCTTCATTCTCCTCGCCATTTCAATCTTCCTGCTTATCTTTAAAATCATTATGCTCGCCCTGCATCGCCTGCTCCCGCGCATTGTTACCGATCGGCATACTCATTCATTCTACTCACGAGCAGCAATTATCATGTTCGGATTGAATCTGATTATATATGCTTCCATACATATCACCTTCTCCCATTATTTTATCTGGGCAATTCTGATTTCCCTGCTATTCGCGCTCAGCTCACATAGTCTGCTCAAGTTTTTCTGTCTGGCCGCAGCAGCCCTCCCTCTGCTCATCAGCTTCGCCAATTTCTCATTATTTTTCCATTACGCCGATGCGGCCATAGGTAATGTATCTGCCGATTTTCTGGCTGCCTGTATCATCCTGCCCTTTATCTTTATGACTCTTGATATTATCGATCATGCACAATCACCAGAAAAATTACCGAAAAAAGTAACAGCGGCAATGCTCATTTCCGCGCCGATCATTCTTACCCTCATTGTACTGTTCATTAACCCATTCAGCGTTGAAAACCCGCAGCAGATTCACATAGATATTTCCAACACCCTCAGAACATATCTGCCGATTAACAATGGAAGCCGCACAGAGAATACGAGCAATTCAATGCGGATATTTACTATCAGAGCAACTTCGAATGCTCCGCTGAGAAATGTTTCGCTGGATACCCCTGCCCTTTCTTTCACTGTTGATACACAAAGCGCCGCTGCCGACCTGCCCCCTCAAATTCTCCCCGCGCGCTCATACTATGCAATACGCAAAAATACCCTTTTTCGGCGCAGTAGTTACCGCATTGAACTCGGCAGCTCAGAACATCGGCCGCAGAACATAGCCATACAACTGTTTACCGGAGAAAACGCTACCATTTATCAATCGAATTTTCCGTATATAAGCTCCGGCGAACCGGGGAACATCCGCTTTCTTACCGGCATTAATCCGCCGAACCCCCTTGTTTTTGAACTTATTCTGCCAAACACCGTATCTCCGCGTTTTGAAATAGAACTCATACATATGCCCGAGAACGCGGACGAGGAAAACATCAGAAAAATCGGACAGAACAACAGGCTCTTTACCCTCCAACGCAGGGAGCGGATAATTTTTGAACCTGAGCAGCCGCCAAAAGAACAGGCAAAAGAACAGGCAAAAGAACAGCCAAAAGAACAGGCAGACGGAGGCGGTAATGAAAATTCATGAAGCGCGCTGGTTTCATGTCGATATGGATGCCTTTTATGCGTCAATTGAACAGCGTGACAGACCGGAATACAAGAATCGGCCGGTCATTATCGGCGCCATGCCGGGCACCCGCGGAGTAGTTGCAACCTGTTCCTATGAGGCCAGAGTCTACGGAGTTCACAGTGCCATGCCGATATCGGAAGCATTCAGGCTCTGCCCCGAGGGAGTATACATACCTCCGAGAATAGACTATTACTCGGAGATATCGAAACAGATATTTACCATCCTTCAGGATTTCAGCCCTGAAATTATCCCGATTTCCATTGATGAGGCCTTCATTAATATGACAGGTACCGAGGGCATATGGGGAAGAGCGGAAAACGCTGTCCGTCTTTTGAAAGAACGGGTGCTCGCTACCCATGCCCTCACCCTCAGCGTCGGTGTTGCAGCGAACCGGCTGGTAGCCAAAATGGCTTCCGCCTTCCGAAAACCCGATGGTCTTACCATCGTCGCACATGGAGAAGAGGAGGCCTTTGTCGAACAGCTCAGTCTCAATGCGCTGTGGGGAGTTGGTAAAAAAACACGGCAGCACCTGGGAGACCTTAATGTTTCCACTATTACAGAACTCAAACAGATACCTCAGGATACTCTTCAGAAATTTTTCGGTACCGCAGGCGGAAATTGGCTCTTTCAGGTTATACGGGGCATTGATCCGGGTATTTATAATGATCGTCCCAAAAAACACTCAATAAGTAATGAGCATACCTTCCCCCACGATTGCAGGAACTCTCAGCAGATTAACGATGTTCTGTTCAACCTTGCCTATGGTATTGTGTTCCGCATGCACTATGAAAACTCCAGCAGTCATACCCTTGTTCTTAAATTCCGTCTGGGCGATTTTAGTACATCAACTATCCAGAAAACCATTGGACACAGTATCCGAACGGTTGAGGAATGTTATGAGCTGGCGATCCAACTTCTCAAACAGAAATGGGACGGCAGAAGCCCGGTGAGGCTCATTGGTCTCGCCCTTTCGGGAGTAGAAAAAATAGAGCGCGGCGCGCAGGCAGATCTTTTCGATTTTACCGACGGCAGACGCTATCGGATCGAAACCGCTGTTATAGAACTACATAAGAAATACCGCAATCTCAAACTTGCCAAGGCGCGCACCTTCGTTACCGCAAAAACCGACCAGCCGCATGGCGACCAGCCCCCGCCTCAACACCAGACGCAGCCGCATGGCGACCAGCCCTGAATGCCCGCGGTCTTGTACGATCAGAACATTACATATTACTATTTATCCATGATTATGATGAACGAAAACTACCGCCGTCTTCAGTATTCCTATCTTTTTTCCACCATCGCGAAAAAAGTTGCTGAATTTCAGGCGCGTAATCCGAAGGCCGATGTTATCAGGCTCGGCATAGGCGATGTCGTACATGCGCTGAGTCCCGAAATAATTACGGCCTTTCACAAAGGAATTGATGATCAGGCTCAAAACAGCAGTTTTCGCGGCTACGGGCCTGAACAGGGCTATGAATTTCTCCGGAGGATCATTGCCGATACCGATTTTCCCGGCTGCTCTGTTACTCCCGAAGAAATTTTCATTTCAGACGGCGCAAAATGCGATACCGGAAATTTTCAGGAACTCTTTGCCCATTCAGCGCGCGTTGCTGTTCCCGATCCGGTATATCCGGTCTATGTTGATAGTAACGTTATGGCAGGCCGGAGCGGAAATTGGCATGACGGACGCTATGAAGGATTTTTCTACCTTGAAGGAAATGAAGAAAATGATTTTATCCCGCTGCCCCCCGATCATGGCAGGGCCCCCGATGATCATGCGCCCGATGATCATGGCAGGTCATACGACCTTATCTATCTCTGCTTTCCGAATAACCCCACCGGAGAAACGGCAACAAAGGAAACGCTGCAAAAGTGGGTAAATTACGCCCGCAGAAACCGTTCCCTCATTCTCTACGATGCGGCCTATGTCGGCTTTATCCGCGATGCCTCTCTGCCCCGTTCAATTCTGGAAATTCCGGGAGCGCGGGAAGTGAGCGTTGAATTCCGCAGCCTCTCAAAGACCGCAGGCTTTACCGGCACCCGCTGCGCCTATACGGTTATTCCGGAAGAATGCATGGTCTACGATCAGGATGAACATGCCCATAGTGTGAAAGACCTGTGGCTGCGCAGGCAGAGTACAAAATTTAACGGGGTAAGTTATCCGGTTCAACGGGCAGCAGAAGCAGTCTTCACCCCCAGGGGCCAGGCGGATACGCAGTCGCAATGTAATTATTACCTTGAAAATGCCCGACTTGTCCGGGAGCAGATGCTCTCATCGGGGCGGAGGGTCTGGGGGGGAGAAAACAGCCCCTACATATGGGTTCAGGCCGGAGGTTCCAGCTGGGATCTCTTTGACCGCCTTCTCAATGATGCAATGGTACTCATTACCCCCGGAGCCGGTTTCGGCACATGCGGAGAAGGATACATACGGATAAGCGCCTTTAATCATCGCGGGAAAATCGAAGAGGCTCTGGAACGCATTTCGGGTGTTTTGTGAGCGACCGTGTATAACAGGTATAGGCAAGCCTGCCAGCGGTCAATCCGGGATTTGTTCAGATGTCCGGGATTGCTTCCCGTACAGAACCCCCCGGACATTCCCGGGGGTATTCATTGCGGTTTGTTGGTGGTTCAGGCCTCTGTGCCTGATGTTACATTTCCATTTTCATCAAAATTAACATCTGTTCCGCCCCGATAGGTTACGCCGTTTATGGTCTGGTCTCCGGCAAGTCTTCCTACCCTTACCTGTCCGTTTTCGTAAAAATAAATAGGAGCATAAAAAACCTCTGTTCCAATTAAATATGCTCCAAGGTATGTTACCCCGTTTATTTCTGTATCTTCGGCAAGGTAACCTCTATTCACCTGTCCGTCCGGGTAAAAGGAAATAAAGGAAAAAACATTAAAAAAAACATTACTCCCTGTATAGGTTACCCCGTTTATTTCTGTATCTTCGGCAAGGTAGCCATACGCTACTTGTCCAGTTTCATAAATTGAAACATAACCTGCTCGATAGGTTATGCCGTTTATCTCTGTATTTTCGGTAAGGTATTGGCTGTATATCGTGATTCCGGGTAATGATATTTCTGGCTCTTTCGTAGGTTCTGATGTTGGCGGTGTGGGTTCTGATGTTGGCGGTGTAGGTTCTGATGTTGGCGGTGTAGGTTCTGATGTTGGCGGTGTGGGTTCTGATGTTGGCGGTGTAGGTTCTGATGTTGGCGGTGTAGGTTCTGATGTTGGCGGTGTAGGTTTCTGTCCAGTAACAGGTTCTATATCACATGAAGTGAATAATGCCGTTAGCAATAGGCATATAATAACAAATAACTTTTTCATGCTTCCTGTTATTAATAGTTTTCGCATTTGAAAACCTCCTTTTTAGTTTCCTTTCCCTTATACCTCTCTATAACATATGCCGTCAAGCACTTTCTGCGATATGGGGCGAATTCAACCATACATGCGCCACCTCCCTGCCCTCTGAGATATAGTGAGTATAGAAATAAAACCACTACGAGGAGGACAAAAAGGTGGTGCACAGACAGTATAATCAGTTGGATACGGATAAGTGATGAGGATATTGCCTATTATCGACGAAAAGGATATCCCGTCAGGGAGATAGCCCGGGCCATTGGGTGTTGCCATACGACCATTTACCGCGAAGTGAACCGTTGCTCCATTATGATCGGCTTGAGCCGGAGAATATCACTATCCACATTGGTATTCCGCTGCCTCAAAAGATCCATCGGAGTCCCTTTTCGGTAGGTGTTGAACCGCCGGTGGCGATGAGTTCAGCGTTAGTGAACGTATCAATGAGGATTCTCTCATCACAGAAAATTGTGCTCTGCACAATTTTCAAATGAGGATTCTCTCATCCATATTCTTGATTCTCTCAAGGTATAGAAAGTTTTGCCACAGGCAAAACTTTGTTATACTCTTGATTCTCTCACGGTATAGAAAGTTTTGCCTCAGGCAAAACTTTGTTGTGGCAAAACTTTGGTGATGAAGTAGACATCTATTGGTTTTGGTTTCCCCATTTTATCGTTAAAACGGCACCTTGTTTTGTAAATAATATCGGAGATGGAATGCTTGGGTTCGTCTTTGTGGATATGCTCTGTAGGGATGCTCCTCGCGCTCCCCGGGACAATGCTCCGCGCGAGGTCTTTGTTGAAATATGAGTATATGAAGTCCCTGAATAT
>CBDDDG010000021.1:0-439706 GCA_965226555.1 Salinispira sp.
TCAACGCCGATCAGCCGTGCTCTATCGAAAAAAGGCAGGCGCGGGTTCCCCGCGCCTGCCTGAGTTGAATTGCAAGGTTTCAATAGCCGCTGAGGGCTACGGGCTATGAAACTAATACCATGACGGCGGCGTTGTTACGCCGGAATTCTTAAACGTATCTGTTTTATCTCCGGTATACTTGCCAGCGGCATTGAGCGTCCAATGATCCTTCCAGTCCTCAAGATTTTGATTGAATGCGCTTGCTTCTTCGAACATAGATCCCATCTTCGTTACCGAGCTGACATCCCAGCCGGAGATATCGATATTGAATGTACTTGCTGTAGTGAACATTAAGCCCATATTCGTTACCGCGCCAGTATTCCAGCCGGAAATATCGCCATTGAATGCGCTTGCTTTATAGAACATTTGGCTCATATTCCTTACCGAACTGACATCCCATCTGGAGATATCGCCATTGAATACGCTTGCGTTACTGAACACTTGGAACATAGTTGTTACCTTGCTGACATCCCAAGCAGAGATATCGCCATTGAATGCGTTTGCATAATAGAACATCCGGTACATAGTTGTTACCGCTGTAGTATCCCAGTCGGAGATATCGCCATTGAACGTTGCTCCCCTGAACATCTGGGACATAGTCGTTACCTTACTGACATCCCAAGCAGAGATATCGCCATTGAATGCGCTACTAACAAACACATCGGTCATATCCGTTACTGCCGTGGTAATAATGTAGTTGAGGTCAGCAGTATTGCCCCAGGCTGTTATTCCCGCAGCTACTGCTGTGTCCAGTGCAGCGTTATCAGCAGGACTCACGGTAACATAGAAATACTCGGCAAACAGTATGTTTCCGGATTTGCTGCCGTATACCAGATATGTTCCGGCCGTTGTACCTGTAGCAACCGTAACATCTCCGGTACCCGAATCAACTGTCGGAACGGTAACCCCATCGGGCGCAGTTGCGGCGGAGACCGTAATGACTCCTGATCCACTAACCGCGAGAGTGCCCGGTTCCACCACGGTCAAAGCAACGGTTGGACTCTGAGCGGTAATAATGGTCATAGCGGCAGCCGAAAGGTTTACCGTCGCTCCCGTCCCCGAAGGAGTAGCCTGCGCCGCAGAAATTTTCGTTGTTCCCGTTGCAGGTGTAGACCAGTCGCCAGTGCCCTGTGCGTTGACAGCGCGCACCCGTACATCGTAGGAGGTACCGTTTGTCAACCCGATAATGGGGTGGCTCGCGGCAGTACCATCAGTAATAGTGGCAATGTTATCGGTATTGGTCGTTGACCATGTGCTAGCGGCGCTTGTTCTGTGCTGCACATGGTACGCGGTAATGGGGCTGCCGCCAGTATCGGTCGGCGCTGTCCATGTTGCGGTGATCTGGGCGTTTCCGCCTGTGAGCGTGGGAGCATTCATCGCGCTGGGCTTGGTAGCCGGAATTGTTATTTTCTTAATTTCCGTTGGGTTGCCATTGCCCTGACCATTGACAGCGTAGACCTGCGCCTCGTACTCGGCACCTTTTGTCAGGTTGGGGATAGTGAGGGTCAGGGTGTTGGCATCGGCGGTGGTAATGACAGGTTCCCACGCGCGTGTTCCGACTACGCGATATTGCAGTTCATAGCGAATAATGGCGCTGTCGCCAGTATCGGTCGGCGCAGTCCATGACGCGGTAATTGTTTGCATACTCACTGCAAGCATGAACCCATTCGGCTCCGTGGGAACGTCGGCAATAGGTGTTGCTTCCACGCTCGATTCCGACCAGTTTCCCGCACCCTGCGCGTTGACAGCGCGCACCTGCGCGACGTAGGGGGTGTCGTTTGTCAGCCCCTCAATGTCAGTGCTTATGGCTGGCGCGTCGGCTGTAGTAATGTCCTCCGACCAGTTGCTCCCGCCGTCATCGCTATGGCGAAGTTCATACGCGGTAATTTCGCTGCTGCCCTTATCTTCCGGCGGAGTCCAGTTAACCCTTAGTTGACCATTTCCCACTTCAAGGCTTGGAGCAGCCATGGTGCCCGGCAGCATTGGATCGGGTTCCGTCATTGGTTCCGGTTCCGTCATTGGATCGGGTTCAGGGCTTGGTTCCGGCATTGGACATCCGGCAAGTAATGCAACGAGAACCACGCTCATTATAATCAATACAGAGGACGTCCCCCCCCCATAACTTTCGTAGTGGATTAAAAAGATTAAACATCATTTTAATACTCCTTTTTCTAACAAATATTTGTCGGACAATGTCCGCTTATGTTTCAGTGCGAATACGCGTTGAAACCTTTCTTAAAGACTACTATATAATATCAGAAATATCAACTGCTACATGAAAATTGACAGAACTTCCCCAACAATTTTTTTGACGGGATTTTGACAGAATAATGGAGGGAGATTTTGCCCTTGAGCAGTGAGTATGTGGCGGGAATACCGGGCGCATAGACCACCCCCGCCGCAGAACCGCCGGTCTGCGTTGATTGTGTGTTGGTGATATGTAAGAAATCAACTCGGTAGACTGCCCTCGAAAACGACCGATTGTTCACTACTTAGCTCAACACGGACATCCCTCCTGTGCGAATCTGCCATTTTATTCCCTTCCATATCCACCGCCCTGTTATTTTCCATGTTCGCTTAACAGGAAGCGTTTTTGTTACGACGCTCGCCAGCACATGGTTGATACTGGTGAGAAAATTGACCCCCATGGCAATGCAGCACAACAAACACACAGCGGCGATCTTGTTATGCGTCCGCACTCTCTTGGTGCCAGTAAGATACGACATGCGCTTAAACTCATCATTCTCTATGCTCCACCGTAGATGCGCAGCTTCCCGCGCAGCAGGCAATGACAGATGTACATCACTCGTAATTACCCAGAACGTCTCCTTCCCTTCAGTGACCCGCAGCACCAGCACCGGCACACCATGCCATTCGTCAGGCACTGCCTCAATCTGGTAACTCGTTGATCGTTGATAATCATACCCGCTCGCGGTTTGGACTGCATCACTATAGAACCCCTGATGTTCCATATAGCGGGCTGCGCGATCAAGGAGCAACCGCTCATGTTTCCGCGGAGTGCCATCCCGCTTTACCGAACGAAATTTCACCAGAATATGACGCTTTAATTTTGCGCAGATCAGATGAAGAAAGGGCTCACACAGGTAAAGCCCATCGAAACTTAACAATTGCGGCAGGGTATCTCCTTCCCTCAAAAGCATTTCTTCAGACCCGCGCAGTTCGTGCCCTCTGCCCTTCATCGGTCTCACAACCTGCGCATACGTTCCTGTCTTTGTCGGTCGCGCCAGCACGGTGAACCAGACGCTCCCGAAGACACAGGTGCCATCGACAATACCAATACTCCGATGAACTCCCGTGTCCAAATAACACGATTCTTCAGTGTCACTCACTGACAACTTCATACTGGTTCCCACCATCGTCGTCACTTCATCCGGTATGATCTGAGAAATCACCCGTTGTATGGTGCTGTCGGAACCGACCATATACCGTTTGCTGCCGAGTAACTTCCGAACATGTTTATTCCGAGCCAGATAATCGAGATCAAACAGACTCTTGCATGAAAATAATGGCATCGATATAATGAGAGCCATTATTTGTGATAGCTGAACAACCGGTCGTTTCCGAGGGTCGGTTAAATTGGTTGTTTTCAGCATCTGTCCGAGCCTTTGAATAAAGGTTCGGGCAACACTTTTTTTCTGAGAACACATAGTCCCTCCCATAGTAGATCATAAATGTGTATGAGAATTCCTGCAATGGTCTGAAAAAAACTTGTTGGGGAAGTTCTGGAAAATTGAGCGAAATATTCTTGCCGGCGGTACCGCGCTTGATGATTACCTTGGTTTAGACGCAGGACTGTCCTGGGACGTATTTGATGACGGCTTCCTGACTCTCGGCGCTGTTCACAGACCACATGCTCATGAAATGAACAAAGAATTTCGAGCGATCGATGGGAATCGAACCCACATCATCAGCTTGGAAGGCTGAGGTAATAGCCATTATACGACGATCGCATATCCGCAGAGAAAATTTTGCGTTTTTCAATGCTTTCATATATCTATACCGCATTTTTTTGCTATTGTCAAACAGAATGAATACTTTGTATAATTGATTATGTCTTCACGAGGTGAAATTTACTCTGCCCGATTCGATACAGAGAACCGAACATATTTTTTCAATATAAAAGAAAACCGTAAGGGCGATATGTTTCTGAATATTGTAGAAAGTAACAAGAAATCTGCCGGGTTTGAACGGTTCCAGATTATGGTATATGAAGAAGATCTCGGGCACTTTGTGGAGAAGCTTAACAGGGCAGCATCAATTATCCTGAAAAAGAGCGAAGTTTCACAGCCGGCCTCATACCGAAGTCGAAGTCCGAGAGACTCCCGAGCGCCCAGAGACTCCCGCAGCCCCCATGCCCCCAGAGACTCCCGCTCGCCCCGCGACTCCCATAAAAAGAAGTATGAGAAAGCACCTCGTTTCCGGGAAGGAAAGAATACATATTCTGAAACTCCACGGCCGAAATTCAGGCCGAAGTTTCGGGACACGCCCGACAATCTCAATATGCCCGACACGTCCGACAAGACATAACCGCCTTGTTCCGCCTTGGCCGACAGGCCATAGCCGCTTCATTAGCCGGCTTTAAAGGTCATGCGCTGAATGGCAGAGGGTCCATACCTGTGTATGGCTGCTCTATGCGCGACTGTCGGGTAACCCTTGTGTTTATCAAAGCCGTACTGGGGCTCAATTTTATGATATTCTGTCATCCATCTATCTCTCGCGACCTTTGCAATTATTGATGCCGCGCTTATCGCAGGAATGAGCTCATCACCCTTAACGATGGCCTGAACGGAAGAATTGTGAATAATGTCTCTGAATGCCGATTTTTCCATATCTGGAACAAATTTTCCATCTATCCGTATCATGAAGTTTTCCCTATTCACAGTTTCCCCATTCCGCGGAGTTCTGCAAAAGCTCTGCATGGCTGAGTCCAGAGCAGCGCGCATTGCGGATAGCGATGCCCAGTGAATGTTAATCCGATCAATCTCGTCATGCCAAATCCATGCCGTTCCTGTTGCCAGAGCATGCGTATAAATACTTTCGGCCAGTGTTTCGCGCTGCTCGGCGCGCAATTTCTTTGAATCCCGCAGTCCGGGGATCATGTTTTCAGAAGAGAGTATAACAGCCGATGCGACTACAGGCCCCGCCAGAGGTCCGCGGCCGACTTCATCAATTCCGCAGACAATGCTTTCTGCAGTCTTCTCCATACTATTCATACTCCATTTTGATGATACCGACTGATCAATTGAAACTTTTGCATTTTGTAGGACTTTCTTATAGTATATCCCTCATCATTTCCATTTTGAAGTAGGTGTTCTGTGTTTCTGAAGCGTATTGAGCTCTTTGGGTTCAAATCTTTTGCGGATAAAACGGTAATTGAGCTGAAGGGTAATATTATTGCAATTCTTGGTCCTAACGGTTGCGGCAAAAGTAACATTGCCGATGCGGTTAAATGGGTTATGGGGGAACAGTCCGGGAAAACTCTACGGGTGGAAAAAATGGAAGACCTTATCTTCGGAGGTTCTGAAAGCAGACGGGCGCTGAATGTAGCCGAAATTTCTCTGACCTTTGAAAATGACCTTCCCGACTTTGCCTTTTCTGAAATATCCGTAAAGCGGCGTATATTCCGTAACGGTGAAAGTGAATATTTTGTAAACAATGTTCCTGTTAAGCTGCGGAATATGAAGGAGCAACTCTTCGATATTGGTATCGGAAAAAGCGCCTATTCCATAATTGAACAGGGAAAGGTTGATCAGATTCTTTCTTCCCGGGCAGAAGATCGCCGGTATATTTTTGAAGAAGCGGCAGGTATTTCCCGACACAGAAATAAGTGGAAGGAAGCATCGAAAAAACTGGAACAGGTTTATACGAACATCAAGCACATTGAAAGCGTATTGTCGGAAGTAAAGCGGAGCTACAACAACCTTAAAAAACAGGCAGAAAAAGCGGAAGAGTATCGAACTCTAAAAAACACGGTTTTTGAACTGGAGCGCAACAGATATCTTCTGCGTCTCAGAAAGTATCAGGAACAAAGAGACAGGAAGGAACGGGACATTCGGCATACCGGGGCAGCGCGGGAAGATGTGCAACAAGAGATTGATCATATCAACAAGTATTTGGAGACAAATCTGGATCAGGTGCGTCGCATGGAAGGCACCCTCAACGATGCTCACAGACAGTTGTATGGTATGTCAATTGAAAAGAAAAATCTTCAATCGCAGAAATCGGCGCTGGCAGAGAGAATGCAGGACATTGAAGAACGAATCCGGCAAGATAAAGACGGCGAAGAGAACCTACAGCAGCTGAATGATGTCCTGAAAAAGGAAAACGATGAAACAGCAGCGCACATACAGGAATGCGGCGGGCGGCTTACCGGCCTCGATGATAATATCCGCGATTTTGAAGATCAGGTTAAAAGCGCCCAGAACCGCATAGATGAAAATTCACGTGAAGAAACGCGCATTGTTAAAGAAACCCGATCTCTTGAAAAGCAGCTTGTTGAACTTCAGGAAGATCTCCAAAAATTGACAGATGATATTGTGCGGGAGCTCGATGAGCAATTAAAGACGGCAAACCCCGCTTCCCGTGAAGAGGCATCGGAGCATCTCAATACATTATTGGCGCAGCAGGCGCAGCTCATTAAACGATATCGGCAGCGTCTTGCCGATATCCCCAATGCCTCAGAAAAGGAACTGAGCGCATTTTTTGAGGCATTCCTCAGGGAATTTGAGAGCATTTGCCGCGACATGAGCGCGGGGGTCGAAGAATACCGGAAAAATGTTCCCTCCTTCATCGAAGAGTTCCTTGCCCCGGGCGGCATTATCATGCAAAAGCGGGATATAGACCACAGGCTGTTTGAAATCCGCAAACATGTCGACAATAATCGTCAGCGTATTGATACCTTGCAGAAAGAAAACACAGAATGGAATAATAAAATTGATGAATGCCATACAACACTCAGAGAATTATTGATCAGCATTGAGCGGATACGGGCAGAAAAAAAATCGCTTGAGAAGGAACGCACAAAATCCCGCAACCGCATTGAGGAATTGAAGGGGCAAATTCAGAACCACCGCGAAAAAATTGCCGAAGATGAGGGACGCCTGCTGGGGCTCAGCAAACGGGGTGAGGAGCTGAACCGTGAAAGAGAACATATTCGAAAACAGGAAGAACAAATTCAGAAGGACATCGAAAAATTTCAGAAAGATATTGCAGGGGAACAAAAACAACATTCACTGAAAGATACACAACGTAAGAAACTCCTGAAACGCCTGTCTGAGGCGCAGGAACGTCATGAAACTGAGAAAATCTCACTTGTTGAGCTCAATACCGAAATTCGAAATCTTCAAAATCGTTTCAGGGAGCAGTATTCCCACGATCTTCACGAATTTACCGATCTGCGCATTAAAACTCCGCTCGATCAGATCAAAAAGCAGCTGCAGACACTACAGGAAAAACTCAGATCCTTTTCCGCGGTGAATCTCATGGCTGTTGAGGAATTTAATGAGGTGAGGGAGCGGCACGACTTTCTGCAGAAACAACTCACGGATCTCACAGAAGCGCAGGGAGACTTACAGCAGGTTATCGGTCAAATTCAGGATGAATCGTTGCGGCTTTTTATGGAAAGTTACCGGCAGATACAGATTAATTTCAATGAATTGTTCAGGAAGCTCTTCGGAGGCGGAAGAGCTGAGGTACGTATGCTTGAGCCTGAAAATCAGCTTGAATCGGGCATAGATATTTATGCGCAGCCTCCCGGGAAAAAACTGGAGAACATTACCCTCCTCTCGGGAGGCGAGCGCTCGCTTGCTGCCATAGCCCTTGTATTTGCGGCCTACATGCTGCGGCCGGCTCCGTTTTGCTTTCTAGATGAAATTGATGCTGCCCTCGATGAGAGTAACATTGGGCATTTTGCCGGCGTGCTGAAAGATTTTTCCCGACATTCACAGTTCATCATTGTTTCGCACAATAAAAAAACAATGATAGCGGCCGATACCCTTCTCGGGGTAACCATGCAGGAATCGGGAGTATCGAAGGTAGTTGCAGTGCGTATGCGGGGAGCGGATGCTCTGGAGAAAAATCAGGAGAAAAATCCCGATGCCCGAACATAATCTTCGCGGGGCTGTGAAAAATCCCGCTGCGCCGAAGCTCAGAATAATCATAATCGCAGTAACAATTCTGACCCTCGCGGTAATAAGCAGTATCACAGCCTTCATATTGGCGCGGCCTCCTGAGATACGCGAGGAATTCGATGGTGTTGATGGTGCCGATAGTGATGGCGCCGGTAGTTTCCGCATTCCTGCCGGTAATGAATTTTCCGTGCATCCGGAGAATCTCATGCTTCCCGATATACCGTCTGAGTTATGGAGGGGGGTGTACATGCCTGTCCGGCGCCGCAAGACACAATGGGGTATGGATGAGCTGAAACAATTCTATTACGATCCGCGGGAAATTGCCGCAGAAAATCTCAGGGCGATCAATCAGAAAAAAATTGATGCCCTGCTCAATATGTATCGCTGAATTAATTATTGAGAGCTCATTGGAAAATTGTGCTTGCACAATTTCCAGTAACAAAATTTCATCAATGCAAAAATTGTTGTTGCATATGTTTTCTAAACCTGATATTATACCGCAACCGCAAAAATAATGGCGGGAGCCGTCAGAATTTTTCTGAGGCAAAAAATTCATAGTACCTTAGATTCATAGTACCTTAGAAGGAGGTAATATATATGAAAATTAGACATACAGTTGGGGGGGGGGGTAACCCTTTTCACTTTCTGCGCAATGTTTATTGTACTGATGGCGGGATGCCCAATGCCGGATGCTCCCCCTACAATGTTTGCGCCAGCCCTTGTAGCAGGAGACGGACAGCTTACCGCATCGTGGGCTGAGCTCGCCGCTATATGGAATGAGGTGAACAAAAAGGATGGCAACGCTATTACCGCGTACAACCTACGCTATGGTGAATTTGGCAGCGAGAGCTGGACGGAAATTAACACCGGTATTACCACAAGCCATACCATTACCGAGCTGACAAACGGCATGAATTATGCCGTGCAGGTGCGCGCAGTCAACGCGGGGGGTGCGGGTTCGTGGTCAGCATCTGCCACGGCAACACCTATTGCGCCGCCAACTGCGCCCCCTGCCGCGCCGGGTACCATGGCTGCTCCAACCCTTGAAGTGGAAAATGGGCAGCTCATTGCGAAATGGACTGCGCCGGAAGATAACGGCGGCAGCCCCATTACCGGGTATGAGCTGCAATATCGCACAGATGATGACGGAGATTGGACGATCATTATCTCCGGCAGCATTACCTGCGCGCGCAGCGAGGGGCAGACAGAAGTCTGTCAATTTGCCTTCTCATTTTACCCTTCTTACACAGGCCACACCATCGCAGGCACAACAGACGTCACCAACTACCGACTACAGGTACGCGCCGTCAACGCGCAGGGCAATGGCGAATGGTCTGCAACAGCAATGCTGTCGTTTGCAACGCAGGTTCCTGCGGGCACGCCAGCGGTCGCAATTCTTCCGGCTGAGATTAATGCCATTATTGCCGCTGAGAACCTAAAGAACCTCAGCCTTTTTGTGACCACGGTGGGAGCAAGCAATATCACGGTCGTTGATGGAGACATTACGGCGGTCACCTCCGTAGCTACGCCCGATGGGGTTACTATTCCGACTGTCGATGCGAGTAGCGGACTTATTACGCTTACAGTTGCCGCAGATACAACGGCAGGAACATATCTGGTATACGGCAGTGACACCGGAACCGGAGACATAGTCTTTGCTGAGTATTTCTATATTACCCTGAGTCCAACAACTAACGCCGAACTGCAAACAGCGGTAGATGCGGGGATAAGTGACTGGGGACAAACTGGCAATTTCAACTACATTATTACCGCGGCAGTAAGGGATATGTCCAGCATTTTCTATAATAAACCCGAATTCAATGGCGATATCTCGCTCTGGGATGTCAGTAAAGTAACAAATATGTATAGGATACTCAGTGCCGTACCCGAATTCAATGGCGATATCTCGCTCTGGGATGTCAGTAAGGTAACGAATATGAACCAGATGTTCAATTCCGCAGAAAAATTCAATGGCGATATCTCCGCTTGGGATGTTAGTTCGGTAACGAATATGAGCAATATGTTCAGTTTCACAGACTCATTCAATGGCAATATCTCCGCTTGGGATGTCAGTAAGGTAACGCATATGAACTATATGTTCGGTTTCGCAGACTCATTCAATGGCGATATCTCCGCTTGGGATGTTAGTTCGGTAACGAATATGACCGATATGTTCTATTTTGCAAGTGCATTCAGTCAGAATCTTGAGGAGTGGAAGGATCATTGGACGCTTGATTCTGCTGGCAAATATACCGGAGACAAAACAAATATGTTTTTGAGTTCCGGCGTAACAACGCCGCCGTCATGGTATTAGTTTCATAGCCCGCAGCCCTCAGCGGCTATTGAAACCTTGCAATTCAACTCAGGCAGGCGCGGGGCGCCGACCGGAAGGCTCTGTTCAGTAGCAAAAATGTTCAGAATGAATGCGGAAACATTCTCGTGATATACACCCTAAACAATTTTTGGTATTATTCAGGTACATGGAAAAATATATACATCACGTTGCCATTAATTATCAGAATATTTGTGCCCGCATAAAACAAAAAGCGCAGCTCTGCGGAAGAGATCCGTCAACCATTACCCTGCTTGCGGTCAGTAAGACGAAGCCCCCCGAACTCATTACTCAGGCCTGGGATGCGGGAATTCGGATATTCGGGGAAAATCGAGTACAGGAAATACAGGAAAAATTTGACCCGCGTCCCCATGAGGAAATGGAACTCCACATGATAGGGCATCTTCAGTCCAACAAGGTGAGGGCAGCCGTACAGTTGTCCGATTGGATACAAAGTGTGGACCGCGAAAAAATTCTCCAGCTCATCAGTAAAGAAGCTCAACGCTATGAACGGACAATACAGATATGCCTTGAAGTCAATACCAGCGCCGAAGAGAGTAAGTTCGGTGTGCTGAAAGATGAAGATGTTATTCGCCTTGCTGTGTTGGCTGCAAAATTACCCTGCGTGAAGCTCAGAGGCCTCATGACGATAGGACCGCTGCTCAGTGAGGGCGAGAAAGCTCTCAGGAATGCCTTTATCCGCCTGCGGAAACTCTTTTACACAATTGGCGATGAACTTGCGCCTCCCCTATGGGATACGCTGAGTATGGGTATGAGTAACGATTTTGAAATTGCCATTGAGGAAGGCGCTACCATGCTCCGCATCGGGAGCAGCCTCTTCGGTCTCAGGAAATAACACAATGCAACGACCCTTCCATAGCCCGAATCCCTTCCACAGAATTCTTGCTGCTCTGCTCATTATACTCATGATACCGCTGTCTGTTGGCGCTCAGGAACGGAATGTGGAAAACATACCGGAAGAAGAGCTGCAGGCTGCTCTCAATTCCGATGAGACTGAGTCATATACATTTCTGGAGGCTCTCCGACGCTTCGAAATTATTCTGTTCGGATCGCTGCCATTCGCGCTCCTATTCACAAATATTGTCTACGATTTCGGGCGATATTTTTCCTTCGGATTTTCAGAAGGATTTTCCAGCGCCAATGCTCAGAGTAATCAGATTCAGCTCTTCCAAGATAGCGCTCGCTCAGATGATGAGAAAACAGGAGTATTACTTGTTGCCCTTTCGGCAAGTCTTGTTATTGCCATCGTTGATCTTATTATTGAACTCGTAAAATAAGCAGGCGGTAATGAGTATTGAATCCATTGTATTCGAAAAGAATGTTGAAGAGTGCTGGGAACGTTTAGACATCTGCGCTTCCCGAGAATGCGCGTTGTTCGCCCGCAGCCAATTCAAGCAGAGAGTTCTCGCGGCGCGCATTAACGGAAAACCTGCGCGGGCAAGTATGGAGGTTAACCCGGGCGATACAATATCCATTGAATATCTTCCTGAAAAAACCTGTTCTCTTGAACCCGAAAACATTCCGATTGACATTATCTATGAAGATAAGAATGTTCTGGTAGTCAACAAATCTCGGGGGATGGTTGTGCATCCCGGGGCTGGACACCCGAGCGGTACCCTTGTTAATGCCTTTCTCCACCATGCACGGCTTTGCAGCAGCGATTTTTCCGCTGAGAATGTCCGCCCGGGCATCGTACACCGGCTCGATAAGGATACAACGGGGGTAATTATCATTGCCAAGGATGACAGCACGCTGAATTTTCTTGCCGGACAGTTCCGGGACAGAGAAACAGAAAAAACTTATCTTGCTCTCGTGGAGGGAATTGTCGGCGAGGCAGGTGAAATTACCGGCTGCATCCGCCGGAGTACCCACAGCCGTATTCTCTTTACGTATGATCCGCTCAGAGGAAAACCCGCCCGCAGCCGCTATATCCCGCTTGCCCGCACCCGCCAGCACCCCGCACCCGCCGGCACCCCGCACCCCGCCCGCAGCCCGCAGCCCGCACCCGCCACCCTCATGAAGCTGCAGCCAATCACCGGCCGCACGCACCAGTTACGCGTACATGCAAAACACCTCGGGCACCCCATCCTCGGCGACCCGCTCTACAATCCGAGCTCCCCCGTGCCCGCTCTTATGCTTCATGCCGCATCTCTGAAAATCCGCCTCCCCGGCCATACTGCCCCCACAACCTTTACCGCCCCGCCCCCCGAAGATATGCGGGAAATCTGCGCGGACTACGGCCTCACCGATGCCCTGTCTTCAAGCTTTTCATGAACATAGTTCAGGACAATATCATTTTTCAGATGCGTATACTGACCTTTGTTTTTCCGACGCTCCCGCGCCTTCCGGTGAGCCTGAATCGCCACATACCGCCCGTGATCATTCCGGTTACGGTTCACTTCGCGGTAAATGGTCGTATGGCAACACCCAATGACCCGGGCTATCTCCCTGACGGGATATCCTTTTCGTCGATAATAGGCAATATCCTCATCACTTATGGTTGAATTCACCCAGAAGAGAAAAAGTGCTTGACACAAACGAATTTTTTGACGATACTGGATCACAGTGGAGTCTGAAAAAACGCTATTTTAGCGATGCAGTGTGAAATACCCGTGTTTCCAGAGCTTCCCTACTATTAGAAAGTTTTGCCTCAGGCAAAACAAGTACTTATCCTTCGGAGGTAAATATGGATATAGCAGATTCTTTTCCCGCAATTATAAGTACTGTTACACTTATGGTGGTAATAATTACTTTAATATCTTCAAATCAACGAAGTAGCTCAAAAGACATCCAGGAAAATTATAAGGATATTTTAAATCACTTAGAAAAAGTAAAATCTGTCCAGAGAGATACGGACATAAAAATTGCGCAAATTGAAACAACTTTAATAACGATAAATAAAGATATAAATGAAATTAAACAAAAACAAAATGAAATAATAAAAGAACTTTACAGCACAAAACAAGGATCAGAATTTTCAATGGGAAAACAAATGATTCGTAGTATATCGCTTGGCATTAAACGTCAAATTTTGGAAAGCGATTCAGAAGATGCTTCTAAACAAATTGCAAATGATGAAGATGAATCTTAAATAAGATTATCGTTCTCATTGATGTAGCGCCAAATTCTCTTTACCGACTCTTTTCTTTGTGGTACAATTCATACATGAACAATTCACTTCTTGCCCACATTGCTGGGCGGTTTAATTCATCAGAGTATGAAAATGTGGCAAATAGCAGTCTGTGTTATTTGCTGGAAAGTTATGAGCCCGCAAGAATTGCGCTGCAAAAGCTCTTGGACATGAATATCGCGCTTTCTCATTTTGAAACGGAGAATGCGACCGAAAAACATGGCAGGCCCGATATTACCGGGTATGATCAATCTGGTAAAAAGCAGGTTATTATTGAGGGCAAGTTTGGGGCGAAGTTGACGGAGAATCAGCCCGTAAACTATTTGAAAGAGTTACCGGCTGGGGCAAAATGTTGTTTCTTGCGCCGAAATGGAGACTCATTTCGCTGGAGAACCAACTAAAAAAGCGGTTGGCTGCTGCGGATGCCGGTGCACATAACGGCGGCAGTGAATACGGCAGAATTACGGTTTCTTCCTGGCTGGATTTTTTATCTCTCATTGAAAGAGAAAACATCAGCAATCATGATCATCATCTGGCATCGGATCTATTGCAGATGAAAGAATTATGCGGAAAAATGGATGCCGAGGGCATGCCTCCCCTATCTGCCTCAGATTTGGATCACATGAACGGACGCATATCATATCAGTTTGAAGATATTATTGATGATTGTAAACTCAAGCTGAAGGAGTGGGAACATGCGAATTTTGAGGGATACAAGACAACCCCACGAAAGCATGAGTATGGTTTTTATTTTGGAGCGTATGAGAAGTTTGGCTGGGGGCTGTTTTTTTCACGCTACTTGTGGTGTACGGAGAATGTACAGACGCCGTTCTGGCTGAGAGTGCAGGAAGCAACGTGGAAACCATCTCCCGAAATAAAACGTTACCTCAAGGAATGTTGCGCCGACAATGTCAGTGTCAGTGGGGACAGCATTGGAATTGAGCTTCGTCCGGGCATGGATAAGGACGAGATTATTGCGCATATTGTCGATGAGACAAAGAAGGTACTGAAATACGTGCATGCAAAATGTACCTGAGCATCTGGCGAAATTCATAGATGATGCACATTGGATTTTTGCCAAAACCTATGCTGCGACCTGGCCGCATGAGTATATTGTCAGGCAGAGGGTCAATGAGGCCTTGTTTGTGGAGTTTGTCAGGCATACCAGAGACTATGGTTATGTGGGTAATTTCTATCGTCAGGCTATTCCGTATTATGATGTCGGCGATATGGTGTACTGGACGATGGGCGCTGCCATTGAGAATACCACAATTATCAACCGATGCCGAAAAGATCAGACCTATGAACATCGGCTGGCGCATAATACTTTGCCGAATTAAATACATCAAAGTTTTGCAAAATGCAAAAATTTCTACATGTCTGTGCCGGTATCTGGCTTGATATGATGATGTCGTTGATGCGCGGGCGCGAAGGATGATGATTGATGTTGGCGGCTGCGGTGTTTTCTCAGCGCGCATTAGGAAAAGAATATGCAGGATTTATTAGATCAACTACGACAGTTTGATGCCTTAAGAGATCAGAACGAAAAAAATAATGACAATTTGAACGAAATATTTACCGACTGTAATTCTCCCGAATTCGCGGATGATAGTGTCTTTGATTTGTTACATCCTAAACTTGTTAATATCGTAAAAGGTAATGGTATTAATAAATTGTATCAACATCAGGCAGAAGCTATACGAGCTGCTATTGCTGGTCATGATGTCGTATTAGAATCGCCTACGGCAAGCGGTAAAACTCTGTCATTTTCTTTACCCATGTTAGATATGCTTATAAAGGATAGAAGCGGTCATGCTTTAATGCTATATCCCATGAAAGCCCTTGCAAATGACCAAAGAAGACAGTTGGAAGAATTAAAAATAAAAACAGATCTTAGAATTGACTCATGGTTATTTGATGGCGACACAGATCAGGAGCATAGAAAACTATTAAAGAATTCGCCTCCACATATTTTAATTACAAATCCTGACAGTTTGCACTTTTCATTTCTCGGGTGGATGGAACAATGGGAAAAATTTTATGCTAATCTTAAATTTATTGTCATTGATGAAATTCATGAATACCGAGGATATTTTGGCACAAATTTTGCTTTTCTGATGAGGCGTTTTTTATTGATGCTGAAACAAAAAAGTATTAAGCCACAACTCTTTTTATCTACTGCTACCTGCGCTAATCCAATAGAACATGCCCAGAACCTGACAGGGAGAAAAGAATTTACATTAGTAAATGCTTCTAAAAAATTTGCGCCAAAGAGGAATTTTATATTTATTGATCCAAATATTCCAGATTATAACTATTACAATATTTTTACACTGAGAATTGCCAAAGCTGGTCTTGCTTGCTTGTGATCTTGCTTCGATTTAACGGACACTCTTCTAAGCACGATACTATAGGGAGAGGAGAGTGTTATGGAAACACGGAAAGTCAGAAAATTCTATGCTGAGGATTTTAAGGAACAGGCTGTGGAGCTTGCCAAAGAAATTGGCACGAAGCAGGCGACGGAAAAGCTGGGTATAGCAAGTTATCATACCCTCGCGAAATGGGTTCGGAACGACCAGAAAGGTCCCGAGTTTCGGGAACTTCAGGAAGCCCTGGCCGAGAACAAACGATTGAGAAAGGAACTGCGCGCCGAGAAAAAGGCGGTGGCAATACTCAATGATGCAATGGTTTTTTTTTGCAGAAAGGAGAGCCTGAAATGAAGTATCGAGGAATTGAGCAGCTGAAGCAGACCGGACATGCTGTTGCACCATGCTGCAAACTTCTGAAGGTGTCCAGCTCGGGATTCTATGACTGGCTTAAGAGAGAACCGTCCAAAAACACCCGCAGGGATGATGAGCTTACGGGTAAAATCCTGCGTGTGTATACTGAAAATAAGGGATGCTACGGTTCGCCCCGAATTCACCGGCTGCTGCATCTTCATGGTGAAGCAATCGGGAGGAACCGAGTCGCCCGGCTTATGAGGGAATCGGGGCTCAATGCGGGGAGAACGAAGGCATATCGCCCGCGAACAACAATGAGCAATCCATCCCAGAAGAAGTCTCCGCGGGTGTTTCGCATTGAAAGCTCCACGGTTACGAAAGCGAATGAGGTCTGGGCATCGGACCTCACGTACCTGCCCGCCGGCGCAGGATTTGCGTACCTTGTTGTGGTTCTGGACATCTATACCCGGGAAATTACGGGCTGGAATGTCAGTGATTCCATGGAGAGCACACAGACGGAAAAGGCTCTGTTACAGGCCGTACGGAGAACTCCCGGGGAGTTGAATAGCTTGGTCTTTCATTCAGATCAGGGAACGCAGTATTGCGCGCAGAGCATTCGAGACAAACTGGAAATGTTACATATTACCCAGTCGATGTCGAGAAGGGGGAATTGCTACGATAATGCCTTTGTGGAAAGTTTTTTCCACACGCTGAAGAATGAGCTTGGTAAGCCGAGGTTTCAGAACCTTCAGGAGGCGCGGAAGATAGTTTTTGAATACATCAACTGGTATAACCGAGAGAGGCTTCATTCTTCTCTTGACTATATGAGTCCGATGAATTATGCTTTGAAAACAGCAGGAGAATCCTGTTGTGTTGCTTAGCGGATTGTCCGAATTTTCGAAGCAAGATCAGTTTTCGCTTTAACAAAAAAATGTGTGTTTATTACGGGCGTGTGACAATTGTTACCAATTTTTGGGGTCATCGACTCATTGATAAACAAAAAGATAAAGTTATTGAAGAACAAAAAACCAATAATGCCAAATCATCAAAGGCGCATGCTTTTTGGTTAGAAATTGAAGATAGAGAAATTACAGAAAGTATCTTGAGAGCAGTAGAAAATATGCTGAGAGTGGGTGCTGGTTTTGTTATTCCTGCCGACAGGCACGACACAAGTACGCATTGTGAGAAGAACAAGAACATAATTTATTTTTATGAGAACTACAGTGGCGGAATTGGCATATCTGAAAAAGCGCTGACTACCTGGGGAAATATATTGAACAAAGGGATTCGTATTGCTGAAAAGTGCTCATGTAAAAAGGGTTGTCCCAAGTGCATTCATCCGCCACGGTTAAAGGATGCAACAATGATTGATAAACAGGGAGGTTTACTTCTCGCAAAGGAATTAATGGCGATGTCTCATATAAAAGCAGATGAGCGATTTGACAAAACGAGTAATGCATGGAGAAAAATATAAGAATTCGCCGCGCATACTATCTCCACTTGACCTAAAGCATTTTTTCTGCTTTCATATCACCATATGATCATTTACACAAAAACAGATGAAGCTCCCGCTCTTGCGACCTATTCACTCTTTCCCATTATCATGGCATTCATATCAAAGGCCGATGTTGCCTGTGAGTTATGGGATATCTCACTGGCCGGACGTATAATCGCCCAATTCCCCGAGTATCTCAGCGAAGAACAACGCATACCAGATGCGTTGACCGAACTCGGCAGGCTGGTACTGAAACCCGATGCGAATATCATCAAGCTCCCCAACATCAGCGCATCAATCCCCCAAATAAAACAGGCGGTGAAGGAGCTCCGTGAAAAGGGCTGCGGCATCCCGCAATTCCCCGAGAACCCCGCGACCGAAGAGGAACAGGAAATACGGAAACGCTACGATCGTGTCAAAGGATCTGCGGTTAATCCCGTACTCCGCGAGGGCAATTCCGACCGCCGCGTCCCCCCCTCCGTTAAAAAGTATGCCCGCGCCCATCCGCATTCCATGGGCGCATGGGCATCCACTTCCAAATCGCATGTGGCAAGCATGTCCGAGGGCGATTTCTACGGCAGCGAGCAGTCAATGACCATGGACAGGGAGTCGACGCTGAGCATTACCCTGCTGGAAAACGGGAAAAAAAAGCATGTTCTCAAAAAAGACCTGCGCGTTCAGAAAGGCGAAATAATTGATGCCGCCCTCATGAGCCGTAAGTCGCTCAGAGACTTTCTCCGGAAGGAAATTGATGATGCCCGCGCTCGCGGGGTGCTCTTCTCCATACATGTGAAGGCAACCATGATGAAGGTCTCAGACCCCATTATTTTCGGTCATGCCGTATCGGTGTTTTTTGAAGATGTTTTTACGAAATATGCCGATACCTTTGCCGACAGGGGAGTGAATGCAAACAACGGGCTTGCCGATCTCTATGCAAAACTCGATGAGGCGCCTGAATCGCTGAAGGCCGAAATTCACGCGGCAATGCGCAAAGTCATGGAAGAGGGGCCTGAAATGGCAATGGTGAATTCCGACCGCGGTATTACAAACCTCCATGTTCCCAGCGACATTATTATTGATGCTTCCATGCCGGCTGCGATCCGATCCTCGGGGAAAATGTGGGGGGCTGATGGTAAGCTCAAAGATATGAAGGCCATTATTCCCGACCGGAGCTATGCGGGCGTCTACGCTGAGGTTATTGCATTCTGTAAGCAGAATGGCGCTCTTGATCCCTCTACCATGGGTTCCTTCTCAAATGTCGGTCTCATGGCGCAGAAAGCAGAGGAGTACGGTTCTCATGATAAGACCTTTGAACTCCCCGCATCCGGCCGTATTGAAATTCGGGATGAAAATGAACATGTTCTGTTTACGCTCGAAGTGAAAAAAGGCGACATCTTCCGCATGTGTCAGGTGAAAGATGCTCCCGTGCGCGATTGGATAAAGCTGGCGGTAGAGCGGGCGAAAACAGCGCCGGTAATTTTCTGGCTCGATAAAAACCGCGCGCATGACAGGGAGCTCATAAAAAAGGTTGAAACATCCCTTCTCCAATATAATACCTCCGCTTTGAACATCAGCATCCTGAATCCGGCAGAGGCGGCAGCGCGTACAGTTCAAGACCTCGCAGCGGGAAACGATGCTATTGCCGCCACCGGTAATGTGCTCCGCGATTATCTGACAGACCTTTTTCCCATTCTCGAGTTGGGAACCAGTGCCAAAATGCTCTCCATAGTCCCCCTCATGAACGGCGGCGGCCTCTTCGAAACCGGAGCAGGCGGTTCAGCGCCGAAGCATGTCCAGCAGTTTGAGAAGGAAGGACATCTTCGCTGGGATTCCCTCGGTGAGTTTCTTGCGCTCGCGGTAAGCCTTGAGCTATTTTCGCGAACGAACAGCAACACCCGGGCGGGTATTCTCGCGCAAACCCTCGACAGCGCCACGGGGCAATTTCTTGAGAACAACAAAAGCCCCGGACGTAAGGTTCATGAACCCGACAATCGGAGCAGCCACTATTACCTTGCCCGCTATTGGGCCCGTGCCCTCGCAGATCAAACAAAAGACACACAGCTTGCCGAAGATTTTGCAGTTCTTGCCGAATATCTTGAAAACAATGAAGAACACATTCAGAAAGAACTGCTTGAATCTCAGGGGGGGCCGCAGGATATCGGAGGGTATTATGCCCCCGATTTTCATAAGGCTTCGCGGGCTATGAGACCCAGCAGTACCCTTAACAAGGCATGGAATTTATTATGAGCGATCCGAAAAATCAGAAAGACTGGAAAAAAATACTTGATCCCTCTGTGTACAGGGTTACCCGCTTAGGCGGTACAGAGTCTCCCTTCAGCGGTAAACATTACAGAGAAAAACGCAGGGGAAATTATACCTGTTCCAATTGTGACGCTCCGCTCTTTCATTCCAGCGCCAAATACGATAGCGGCAGCGGATGGCCGAGTTTCTTCCAGCCAGTTACACATGAGAATGTCCGGGAGCTTGAGGATTTCAGTCATGGAATGCTGCGTACCGAAGCGCGCTGCGCGTCCTGCGATGCTCACCTCGGTCATACATTCCCTGACGGACCGGAACCCACCGGTATCCGCTATTGTATTAACTCTCTGAGCCTGAATTTTGAGGAAGAATAATTTTTTGCAAAATTGTTAATAATCGGTTGACAAAGATTTTGCCGATTGATACTATCCACACTTGTGTTCTGACTATATGCTTTATATAGCATATGGCAGACTTGAATATATCACTGTAATGTCGTGTTGATGATCAATGTTATGGTATCTGATAGATAAAATCCGATATTATTGATCAACCAAACCGACCTTCCGATGATTAATGCCTGTGTCGGGTAATAATGGTTGGATGGTAAGGTGGTTGGGGCATATTTCCATATATTTACTATGGATATGTGCCTGAAAACTACTTCTCCTGCCTCCCCATAATATTTATATGTTGCCTTACTACCGATCCTGCAGATAGGGTTCGGCAAGTAGTGTTCTGAAGGAGGGCATAATGGCCAAGGAAAAGTTCGAACGAACGAAGCCGCATATTAACGTTGGTACTATTGGTCACGTTGACCATGGTAAAACAACCCTGAGTGCTGCAATTACAATGCACAGCGCAAAAAAGCACGGTGCAAAGGCCCTGAAATATGAAGATATTGACAACGCGCCTGAGGAAAAGGCTCGGGGTATCACGATTAATACCCGTCATCTTGAGTATGAATCAGATAAACGGCACTATGCTCATGTCGATTGTCCCGGACATGCCGACTATGTCAAAAATATGATAACCGGCGCGGCGCAGATGGATGGCGCGGTATTGGTTGTTTCGGCAACCGATGGTCCCATGAGTCAGACACGGGAACACATTCTTCTTGCCCGTCAGGTAGGTGTGCCGGCCCTTATGGTATTTATTAACAAAACCGATATGGTTGATGATGAAGAACTTATTGATCTTGTTGAAGAAGAAGTTCGGGAGTTACTGTCGGCCTATGATTTTCCTGGAGATAATATCCCGGTTATTCGCGGTTCGGCTTTCAAAGCCATGGAGAATCCCGATGACGAAAAGGCCATTGAGCCGGTCATTAAACTCCTTGAGACCATGGACGAGTACTTTCCCCTTCCCAAGCGTGATATTGATAAACCCTTTCTCATGCCCATTGAGGATATTTTCTCCATTCAGGGGCGGGGAACAGTTGTTACCGGCCGTATTGAAAGGGGAATTGTAAAAGTCGGCGAAGAAGTTGAAATTGTGGGAATTCGTGAAACATCGAAGACAACAGTAACTGGTGTTGAAATGTTTAACAAACTTCTTGATGAGGGGCAGGCGGGCGATAATGTTGGAGCACTCCTGCGCGGTGTCAACAAAAATGATGTTGAACGCGGTCAGGTTCTTGCAAAACCCGGTACCATTACCCCGCACTCAAAATTTAAAGGGACAATCTATTGCCTCAGTAAAGAAGAGGGTGGACGCCATTCGCCATTTTTCACCGGTTATCGTCCCCAGTTCTATTTCAGAACTACCGATATAACAGGGACAGTAACCTTGGCAAAGGGTAAGGAAATGGTCATGCCCGGTGATAATAGTGAGATAGAGGTTGAACTTATTCATCCCATTGCCATGGACAAGGGGCTGCGCTTTGCCATCCGTGAAGGCGGTAGGACGGTTGCATCCGGCCAAGTAGTGGAAATTATTGAGTAGGATAGGCTCACGGTTCATTAAGTATTGCAGATGTTTTGTGCATCGTGGGTGTTGGAGGAAGTATGAATAAAATACGTGTACGGCTTCGGGGTTTTGATGTCGAACTTATTGACCAAAGTGCGAAAGCAATTGTTCAAAGTGTTCAAAAATCAGGAGTCAGTGTTTCGGGTCCCATCCCGTTGCCTACACGAATAAATAAATTTACCGTTCTCCGTTCTCCTCATGTGAATAAAAAGAGCCGGGAGCAATTTGAAATGCGTACCCATAAACGCCTGATAGACATTATTGAGCCGACATCTGCCGTTATGGATGCACTTATGAGGCTTGAACTGCCTGCAGGTGTTGATGTAGAGATTAAGCAGTAGGATTGAGTAGATGATAGGACTTCTTGGCGTAAAAAAGGGAATGACGCAAATTTTTAGTGAAGACGGTGAAGTCATTCCTGTCACTGTTGTGCATGTTGATAATCATACTGTTATCGGCCGTAAAACAGAGGAGGAAGACGGCTACAATGCTGTTCTCCTTGGTTCTGGTTCAATAAAACCGAAGCATGTTTCCAAACCGTATGGGGGGCAATTCTCAAAGGATATTACCCCCCAGCGTCATCTCTTTGAGCTCAGGGATTTCGGCGATGATATTAGTATCGGCGATGTTGTCGGTGTTGATATATTTAGCACGGTGCCGTTTGTCGATGTTACCGGCACATCCAAGGGTAAGGGTACTCAGGGCGTCATGAAGCGTTGGGGCTTTCGAGGTGGACGGGCAACCCACGGTTCCAAGTTTCATAGGGAACATGGTGCTACTGGTATGGCAGCGTCTCCGTCTAAAGTAATAAAGGGTACAAAGATGGCAGGACGTATGGGAAATGAACGGGTAACAGTTCAGAACATACGTGTTGTCAGGGTTGATCCTGAGAAACAGCTCATGCTTGTCAAAGGCGCTGTTCCAGGACGGAAGAATGGGCTTGTGCTTCTTCGGAATGCGCAAAAAAAATCCTGATTAGGTAGTGTATGAATGTGAAAGTTCTGTCAAAGAATGGCAGCGAAGAAAAAACCATGCCTCTTGATGACTCGGTGTTCGGATGTCAGGTAAATGATTCCGCGATCTACTATGCCATTCGTAATGAGCTGGCAAATCTTCGGCAGGGTACTGCTTCCACAAAAACGCGGGGAGAAGTAAAAGGCTCCCGAAGAAAACTCTGGAAACAGAAAGGCACCGGCCGTGCCCGTATGGGTACCCGCCAAAGCCCCATCTGGACAGGTGGAGGTGTGGCCTTCGGACCCAAGCCCCGCGACTATAGTTATAAGCTTCCCCGTAAATTGAAACGTCTGGCTTTCCGTTCTGTTCTCAGTTTAAAAAATAAAGATGGGGATCTTCTTGTTGTTGAAGATTTCGATGTTGAATCAGGTAAAACAGGAAAACTTTCCGCAATTCTCAGGAACATTATTCCGGCAGAACGGAGTGTATTTATTATCAGCGATAAAGATAAGCTCATCAAACGGGCGGGAAAAAATATCCCATGGCTCACAACTCTGAGTTTTGACAAACTTCGGGTTCATGACCTCTTTTATGGCAAAAAAATTCTTCTCTTTGAAAGCGCTGCGCATGAGCTTAACACTTTCTACGGTGAAGAAGAAAAACCGAAGAAAGCTCCGAAAGCTGCAAAAAAATCATCGGGAGGTAAAACCTCATGAGACCTGATGAAATAATAATTCAGCCCTTGCTCACTGAAAAAAGCAATGTCCTTCGCGAGCAGAATAAATATAGTTTTGTTATCAATCCGAGAGCCAATAAAATTGAAGTAATGCAGGCGGTAGAAAAACTTTACAATGTTAAGACCGAATCCTGCAATATCATACGGGTCAAGGGAAAACCGCGCCGCGTTCGCTATGCGATTGGGAAAACCTCCAGTTGGAAAAAAGCGATACTCACCCTGAAAGAGGGGCAGAAAATTGCTGCCTTTGAAGGGGTTTAAGGAATAGTATAATGGGAATAAAGTTGTATAACCCGATAACACCGAGCCTGCGTGGTACTGCGACAATTACTTTCGAGCAGTTGACGCGTTCCCGTCCGGAAAAAAGTCTTACTAGTGGTAAGTCAAGTAAGGCCGGACGTAATTCTGCAGGGAGAATATCGGTTCGGCGCCGTGGGGGCGGTCACAAGCGCCGTTATCGCCATGTAGATTTTCTTCGTAATAAGCATAATGTTCCGGGTATTGTCGCTGCAATTGAATACGATCCAAACCGCAGCGCAAACATTGCCCTCATTCATTATCTTGATGGTGAAAAACAGTATATACTTGCTCCCCGCGGTCTTGAAGTCGGACGAAAAATCCTGAGCGGCAGTTCTGCGCCGCCTGAAGTCGGCAATACACTTCCGCTTGAAAATATGCCCATGGGTTCAACCATCCACAATATTGAACTTGAGCTGGGACGCGGCGGACAACTTGCGCGCGCTGCTGGTGTTTCAGCAACCCTTGTTGCAAGCGAAGGCGACTACGTAACAGTAAAGCTTCCCTCCGGGGAAATGCGGATGATCTTTAAAAAATGTTCTGCGACAATTGGTGTTGTGGGTAATGAAGATCATATGAATATCAGTTATGGTAAGGCAGGGAGATCGCGTTGGCTTGGTCATCGTCCCAAGGTTCGCGGTGTTGTTATGAATCCTGTTGATCATCCACACGGGGGAGGTGAGGGACGTACCTCAGGCGGTCGTCACCCTGTTTCACCTTGGGGTACACCGACAAAGGGATATAAAACGCGAAAAAAGCGCAAGACATCAGATCGTTTTATTGTGAAAAGACGCAGCAGGCGTCACAGGAGGTAGCGTTTGTCGAGATCGGTAAAGAAGGGTCCCTTTGTTGAAAGAAGTCTTTATAAACGGGTGGGCGAGATGAATAAGGATACGAATACGAAGAAGATGATCAAAACATTTTCCCGTTCATCGACCATTATTCCTGATATGGTTGGATTAACCATCTCTGTGTATAATGGAAAATCATGGATCCCCGTATACATAACTGAAAATTTAGTAGGGCATAAACTCGGTGAGTTTTCACCTACCAGAATTTTCCGCAGCCATGCGGGTTCTGATAAAAAGGCTTCACGTTGAGGATGGTACAGCAATGAGTTCCGAATATAAGGCACATGCCCGTTACATCCTTATTTCTCCTTCAAAAGTTCGTCGGGTAGCAGATAATGTGCGGAGAAAAAGATATATAGAGGCTATTACCATACTTTCACATTTGCCGCACAGGGGAGCGAAAATTTTGAAAAAGGTCATACAGAGCGCGGCTGCCAATGCCCTGTATCAGGATTCCCAGCTTGATGAAGATAATCTGCATGTTACCGAATTATACGTGAATGAAGGTCCCCGATTGAAACGGATATGGCGTCGGGGGCGGGGACGCGCAGATGTTCTGGTCAAAAGAATGAGTCACATTACCGCGGTAGTAAGCGAAACCCGAACAAACGAAACCATGAAGACGGAAAAGGCAGAAAAATAGTATGGGACAAAAAATACATCCGAAGAGTTTACGTCTTGGCATTAATAAAACATGGAGTTCAAAATGGTATGTTGACCCCCGTGAGTATGCGAATACCCTTCATGAAGATATCAAGCTTCGTAAGACTCTTTTAAATCATCCTGCTGCCAGAAATGCCGACATTGCAGAAGTTGAAATTGTTCGTCATCCGCAGCAAATCACTATTATTATTCACACCTCATTGCCGGGCATTATAATTGGAACCAAGGGCGCTACTATTGAGAAAATAGGATCGACTCTGCAGAAAATTACCGACAAGAAAATTCAGTTGAAGATAAAAGAAATCAAAAAACCTGAAATTGATGCTCAAATTATTGCCTTTGATGTAGCGCGAAAACTGAAAGGAAGGGCATCGTTCAGAAGAACGCTGAAAATAGTCAGTTTGCAGGCGATGAAAAATGGCGCTCAGGGAATAAAAATTCTCATTGCCGGCCGTCTTGGAGGCGCAGAAATGAGCCGCAGGGAATCTATCAGGCAGGGACGTGTTCCGCTTCATACTTTTCGCGCCAATATTGATTATGGTTTTGCTGAAGCGCGAACCACCTTTGGTGTTATCGGAGTGAAGGTTTGGGTGTTTAAGGGTGAAGTATTGAAGCGTGAGACTAAGGAAGATGCCGGATCTCTGGTGCGTAAACGAAAAGACTTCGAAGGAGGGAGGCGTTAAACATGTTATCCCCGAAGCGACTGAAATATCGAAAACACCAGCGGAATGTGAAAAATTCTCTTCTTGGAAGAGCTCAGAGAGGTAACTCTATTGCCTTTGGAGATTACGGATTAATTTCACTTGGAAATAAATGGCTGACTGGAAGGCAGATTGAAGCTGCCCGTATCGCAATGACACGGCATATTAAACGCGGCGGTAAAGTGTGGATCAGAATTTTCCCCGATATACCCTATACCCGAAAACCTGCGGAAACCCGAATGGGTAGCGGAAAGGGTAATCTGGAATCATGGGTTGCTGTTGTAAAAAAAGGAACTGTTATGTTTGAAATTGCTGGTGTGGATCGTGAACTTGCGAGAGGGGCAATGTTGCGTGGAGCTTCAAAACTTCCCATACGATGCAAATTTTCTGTTCGGGATGATGTGAGAGAATAATATGAAAAATTCATTTACTGATCTAACTTTTGAAGAACTGGTACAGAAACGGGAAGAGTTGAAGAAGAAATACATGGATATTCGTTTTAACACTGTTGTCGGACACATTGATAATCCCCTTGAGAAACGAATTGTCAGACGTCAAATATCGCGTCTGAATAGTTTGATTTATAACCATCCGGATTTATAATTTGGCAATGAGTGAGGAGACTGGCTTGGAAAAAGATATTTTACTGAAAAAATTAAAAAAGCGTCGCTCGTATACTGGTGTGGTTGTGAGCGACAAAATGGATAAAACGGTTGTTGTACTGGTAACAACAAAACGGCTGCATAAATTGTATAAAAAATATGTTGTCTGGTCTAAAAAACTCAAGGCGCACAATGAGAACAATGATGCGAAAATGGGTGATACCGTTCGAATCGAAGAGTGCAGACCAATCAGTAAGACAAAAACCTGGCGTATGGTTGAAATTGTTGAGCGGGCGCGATAGGCGCGGAGAAATATAAGATGATTCAAATGCAAAGTTATCTGACAGTAGCCGATAACAGCGGTGCCCGAAAAGCGCAGTGTATCAAGGTGCTTGGAGGAAGTAAGAGGAAATTTGCTGGTATCGGCGACATTATTGTGGTTGCGATAAAAGAAGCAATCCCGAATTCTCCGCTGCCGAAGGGCAAGGTTGAACGGGCAATTATTGTGCGAACTAAATCGGCATATCGTCGAAGTGATGGTACATATATCCGCTTCGATGAAAACGCCTGTGTTATTATTGATGGCAGTAATAATCCGAGAGGCAAGCGGATTTTTGGTCCGGTCGCGCGTGAACTTCGCGATAAAAATTTCATGAAAATTATCTCACTTGCTCCTGAGGTTCTTTAGAGGTGAAGGCTATGATGTACAGGCATGGAACAAAGCTTAAAAAAAATGATGAGGTTATTATTAATACCGGTAGAGAAAAGGGAAAAACCGGTAGAATTCTCAGTATTGATCGTGATAAGGGGCGGGTACTTGTAAAAGGGGTTAACATGCTCAAAAAAGCTGTCCGTAAGAAAAATCAGAATGACAGGGGCGGTATCATTGAAATTGAAGGTTCCATTCATATATCAAACGTTCAACTTTTCAATAAGAATGGTAAAGCCGTTCGCGTTCGATATAAAATTGAAAATGGAAAGAAGCAGCGTGTAAATAGCAAGACAGGGGAGGTTCTGTAATGACAGATTCGCTGCCCCGTTTGAAAGCGATGTACCATGAAAAAGTGCGCAAAGCGCTTCAGAAGGAATTTGCGTATAAAAGTTCCATGCAGTATCCCCGTCTGGAAAAAATTATTCTGAGCATGGGAGTCGGAATCGCAGTTTCGAACAAAAAGGCCCTTACTCAGGCTGTGGGTGAGTTGACACTTATTGCCGGGCAGCGCGCTATTAAGACACGCGCGCGGAAATCAATCTCAAACTTCAAGCTTCGCGCAGGCATGGAAATTGGCGCAAAAGTAACCCTGAGGGGTGTTCGTATGTATGAATTTCTTGACAGATTTATTAGCATTGCGCTTCCCCGGGTGAAGGACTTTCGCGGACTGAATCCGAATGCCTTCGATGGTCATGGGAATTATTCCACAGGGATAGATGAGCAGATTATTTTTCCTGAGATTGTATACGATAAAATTGAGCGTATTAGTGGTTTGAATGTTGTAATTGTTACATCGGCTGCTACTGATCCCGAAGCAAAGGCTTTGCTCAGCGGTCTGGGTATGCCGTTCAGGAAATAAGGGGAAAATATGGCAAAAAAATCATTGATAATTAAGGCAAACCGAAAACCGAAATTCAAAACCCGCAAAGTTAATCGTTGTGAAATCTGCGGCAGACCGAGGGGATACATGCGGAAATTTAAAATGTGCCGTGTGTGTTTCAGAAAATTGGCCAGTGAAGGGCTGATTCCCGGTGTAACTAAATCCAGTTGGTGAGGAGAACCTATGAGTGTTAGTGATTCCATTGCAGATATGCTCACAAAAATCAGAAACGGTTCCATGACCGGTCTTGAAAGAGTTGATATTCTTCAGTCAAATCTCAAACTTGAGATTGTTAAGATATTAAAAAACGAGGGTTATATTAAAAACTTTAAAGTATTGAAAGATAACAATGGCGCCATTCGCGTGTTCTTAAAGTACAGCGATGATGAAAGGCCTGTTATTCAGGGAATCAGAAAGATTTCCACGCCTGGCAGGCGTGTCTATTCGGGGTATAAAAAACTGCCTCGTATTTTTAACGGTTATGGAACACTCATTGTTTCCACCTCCGCCGGAGTTACCACCGGTAAGAAAGCGAGTGAAAAAAAGCTTGGCGGAGAACTTATTTGCTCAATCTGGTAGGGGAGTAGGATGTCACGAATCGGAAAAATACCTGTGCAAATTCCTCAGGGGGTAACGGTAAGCATTAGCAATGATTGCCTTACCGTGGAGGGACCAAAAGGTATGCTCAAGCAGGAGTACCTGCCCCAGATTACCTTTAAAACTGAGGGTTCTCTTGTCAATGTGCAGAGAAAAGATGATACAAAGGAGGCGAGAAGTCTTCACGGACTTTACCGAAAACTCCTTGATAACATGATCATTGGTGTAAGTAAGGGCTTTGAGAAGGTTCTGCTGATAAGCGGAGTTGGCTACCGGGCTGAACTCAATGGTAAAGAACTTTTGCTAAATCTTGGGTTTTCAAATCCTGTTACCTATATGCTCCCGGAAGGTATTGAGGTTAAGGTTGAAAATCAGACAAAGGTTACTATCAAAAGTATAAATAAAATTCTTCTTGGCCAAACTGCCGCTGAAATTCGTTCGTTACGGCCTCCTGAACCCTATAAGGGTAAGGGTATTACGTATGAAAATGAAATAATTCGCCGTAAGGAAGGGAAATCCGGCATAAAATAACAATACCGGTATAAGAGTGTGAAATGTACAAAGGGCGTTTGAATAATGATTAGTGAAAAGCAAAGAAAAAAACAACGGCGAAAAGCTAGAGTGAGAAAAAAGGTGAGTGGAACCAGTGGGCGACCGCGTCTCAGTTTGTTTAAAAGTAATTGTAATTTATATGCTCAGGCTATTGATGACGGCGCAGGGCATACCCTCGCATCAATTTCAACTCAGGAAGAAGCATTCAAAAAAATGAAGATATGCGTTGATGATGCTTCCATGCTTGGTGAGGCTTTCGGTAAGAAATTGAAAGCGCTTAAAGTTAAGGAAGTTGTTTTTGATCGAAACGGTATGCTTTATCATGGTGTAATAAGGGCCTTCGCCGATGGAGCGCGGAAGTCGGGTATAAGGTTTTAAGGAGAGTTTGTGGATCGGAGTAGTACTGACCGTGATCAAAATAATGATTTTTTTGAAAAACTTATAAAACTCAATAGAGTTGCAAAAGTTGTTAAGGGGGGAAGAAGATTCAGCTTTTCCGCTCTCATGATAGTTGGCGATAGAAATGGCAGTGTGGGATTTGGTTTTGGGAAGGCGAATGATGTTTCAGAGGCAATCCGGAAGGCTGTTGATAAGGGAAAACGGACTATGATCCGCTTGCCGATAAAAAACGGTACCATTCCGCATCAGATTATAGGCAAATTCAAAAGTTCTTCCATACTCATGAAACCTGCTTCTCCTGGAACAGGCATTATTGCAGGAGGTCCGGTGCGAGCTATTTTTGAAGCGGGCGGTATGAGTAACATTCTCAGCAAATCGCTTGGATCGCAGAATGCAATTAATGTTGTAAAGGCAACTTTCGATGGTCTGGAACACCTCATGGATGCCAGAGTGGTTGCGGGAAACCGAGGTAAAACCATTGAGGAGTTATGGGGATGAAAGTGCGTATTACCCTCCGCAGGAGTACTATTGGGAGAAAACCCCGTCACCGTGCCACGGTTCGGGCTCTTGGTCTCCGTAAGCTTAATTATTCTGTGGAAAAAGAACTCAATCCCATGATCCATGGAATGATTAATTCAGTAAACTACCTTCTTGAAGTAGAGGAGCTTAAAAAATGAGTCTTTTACGCAGACCAGATGGTTCTGTTCGTCCCCGGAAGCGGGTCGGCCGAGGACAGGGAAGCGGTCTTGGATGTACCTCAGGTCGAGGAAACAACGGTCAGAATTCCCGTTCCGGCGGCGGTGTTCGTCCGGGTTTTGAGGGTGGACAAATGCCGCTTTACCGCCGTGTGGCGCGGCGAGGATTCAGCAACCATCCCTTTAAAAAAGACGTGATGATTTTTAATCTTGATATTATTAACAGTAAATATAAAACAGGTGAAACTGTCTCTGTTCAAACACTTGCAGATAAGGGGCTTCTCAGCTCCCGAAGTAAGATTGATAAAATAAAGATTCTCAGTAATGGGGAAATTAAGAAAAAAATTACCGTACATGAAAATATTGTGATTTCAACTTCAGCCGAAGAAAAAATTCTACAGGCAGGCGGTTCTATCCTCGGAAACCCTGTGTCCGAAAAGCAGGATGCAGATGCGGTTGAAGTGAAAGTAAAAGATATCGGGGAAGAAAAGAATGGCAAGTAATACCCTGATTGATATTTTTAAAATAAGAGATCTTCGCGACCGCATTTTCTTTACCCTTGCCATACTCATCATTTATCGCATAGGAACCTTTATTCCTGTGCCGGGCATCAATGTAAGTGCGATTCAGGCTGCTATTACCAGCCAGCAGAGCAGTAGCGGCGGACTGGGCATTACCGGTTATCTCGACTTTTTCTCAGGAGGGGCTTTTTCCAATTTTTCTGTTTTCATGATGGGAATTGTTCCCTATATTTCCACATCCATCATAATGCAGCTCATGCTTCTGGTATTTCCGCCGCTTAAAAAACTTCAGATGGAAGAGGGCGGTTCGAAAAAAATTCAGCGTTATATTCGCTATGGCACCGTTATTGTCGCGCTTATACAGTCGCTGGTTATACGGCAATATGCGGGAAGTATTCCCAATGCCATTGCCATGGATAATCAATTTGCCTTTACCCTTTTTGCAATGCTTTCGGTAACAACGGGAACCATGTTTCTCATGTGGCTGGGTGAGCAGATTAATGAACGGGGTATTGGCAACGGTATTTCCCTTATTATCTTTGCGGGGATAGTTGCCCGAATGCCGGGCGCAGTGTGGGCACTGATTGTTGAAATACAGAATGGGCTCAATGTTGTATTTGTCATGCTTGCAGTAATTATGTTTGTTGTCGTTATTGTGCTTGTCATTTATGAGCAGCGGGGGCAGCGGAAAATTCCGGTGAACTATGCAAAGAGGGTTGTCGGGCGTCGTATGTATGGTGCGCAAAGTAGTTACATACCATTCAAAATCAATCCTTCGGGGGTAATTCCTGTTATCTTTGCATCTTCTGTACTCACCTTTCCAATCCAGATTGCAAGCGGGCTTGCTGCTAATGTCCGCTGGCTTCAGAATCTGCAGCGTTGGCTCAGGCCGGACGGAGCTCCGTACATAATTATCTATACGCTTCTGATTATCTTTTTTGCATATTTTTACACTCAGGTTTCGCTTAATCCCATTGAAATTTCCCGTCAGATAAGAGAGAATGGTGGTTCAATTCCGGGAATTCGGGCTGAAAAAACAGAGGAATATCTTATGAAGGTTCTGAATCGAATTATTCTTCCCGGTGCGTTGTTTCTGGCCTTTATTGCTGTTATACCGACCATAGTGCAGTCTCTGTTTAATTTTCCCGTGCAGGTTGCATATTTGATGGGGGGAACATCGCTTCTTATTCTTGTTGGCGTTGATCTCGATCTGATGAGTCAGATTGAGGGGCAACTTCGCATGCATCATCATGATGGGTTAACGAAGAAGGGGCGGATTAAATCCCGCAATCTATAAAAGAACGTTTTGCTTTGGAAAATTGCTTGCGCAATTTCCAGTAGCAAAACTTTATAAAAGGAAAATGTATGAAAGTCAGAGTAAGTGTCAAGCCAATTTGTGATAAATGTAAGATAATTCGACGCCGCGGTGTTATACGGATTATCTGTTCTAACCCCAAGCATAAGCAGCGGCAGAAATAGGAGAATACGATGGCGCGTATCGCAGGTATTGATTTACCAAATAAGCATATTGAAATCGCACTTACTTATATCTATGGTATTGGCCGTACATCTGCACGGCAGATATGTAAAAAAACCGGAATTTCTGGAAGCAAGCGGACAAATGAACTTACATCTGAAGAATCTAATAATCTGCGTAAAATTATTGAGAATGAATATAAGGTGGAAGGCAGGTTGAGAACTGAGGTAAGCCTGAATATCAAGCGTCTTATGGATATTGGTGCCTACCGCGGTTTCCGGCACCGAAGAGGACTGCCTGTTCGAGGGCAGCAGACACAAACAAATGCGCGTACTCGCAAGGGTAAGAGAAAAACTGTCGCAGGAAAGAAAAAATAGGAGAAGTAATTGGCTAAACCAGCGAAAAAGAAAAAAGATAAGAAAACTATATTTGAAGGGAAGATACATATTCAGGCCACATTCAATAATACTATTGTTACAATTTCTGACCTGAACGGTAATACTATCTCATGGGCGAGTGCCGGAGGGCTTGGTTTTAAGGGTGCAAAAAAATCAACTCCCTATGCAGCTCAGGCAACTGCGGAAAGCGCAGTACAGAAGGCTCTTGATTACGGACTCGGTGAAGTTCATGTACTTGTCAAAGGTCCGGGAATAGGCAGGGAATCAGCAATACGTTCTCTTGGAAATATGGGGCTGAAGGTAAAAAGCATAAAAGATGTTACACCCATTCCCCATAACGGTTGCAGACCGCGGAAAGTACGTAGAGGCTGATATACTAAGCGAAAGTTTTGCAAATGCAAAACTTTCTCACCATTTCAGTGGAGAAGTAGAAAATTTATAACAATCACATATCTGCAATTGCGTTGCGAAAAAGGAAATTTCATGGCACGAAAAAGTCTATTGAAAGGTTTTAAGAAACCAAAGAACATTACATTTGAACATAGTGATGAAAAACCTGATTATGGGCGTTTTGTTGCTTATCCTTTTGAGAGGGGGTACGGAACAACCATTGGTAATTCATTTCGCCGTATTCTCCTTTCGAGTATTCAGGGATATGCAGTAACGGCTATACGGATTACTTCCCATGATGCTGAGGGTAATGCGCATCTGCTTTCCAGCGAGTACGAATCAATACCGGAGGTTGTCGAAGACACATCGGATTTTATTAATAATCTCAGGCAATTGAACATTGTCCTGCCCTCCGATGCGGAGCAGAAAACTATCGTAGTGAAATTTTCCGGGAAGGAAAAACTCACCGGCAGTGATCTGGAAGTTGACTCCGATATAAGGATACTGAATGGCGATATACATCTTCTGAGTACAATGCCGTCTGCCAATTTGGAAATTGAGTTGCAGATTGATCTTGGCCGAGGGTATGTACCTGCTGAACAGAATAAAAATTACATTGAGATTATCGGTGTTATTCCTCTGGATGCCCTCTATTCCCCAATTCGGCGGGTTGTCTATTCAACAGAAAATACCCGCGTAGGCGACAGGGGCGATTACGATAAACTTATTTTGGAAATATGGACTGACGGCAGTATAAAACCGGAAAATGCCCTCTCGGAGGCGGCAAAAATTGCCAAGGATCATTTTACCACCTTCATCAATTTTGACGAGAGCACTATTCTGGATGACGATGAGGGCAATGAAGAGGACGCACGTATTCAGCAGATATTAAATACACCTGTTGATGAGCTTGAACTTTCCGTACGCTCAAGTAATTGTCTTAAAAATGCGGACATCCGGACCATCGGTGATCTCATATCGAAAACCGAAGAAGAAATAAAAAACACCAGAAACTTCGGCAAGAAATCACTGCAGGAAATCAAAGAGAAACTTCAGGAATGGAATCTCTCGATGGGCACGACCGATTATACATCTTTGACACTAACTCCAAAAATACCGAAGAGAAAGAGAGTAATGAACGATGAGGCATAGAATTGGAATTAATCCTCTTGAAAGAAAGGCGAGTCATCGAAAATCGCTGATCCGTAATATGGTTACATCATTTTTCCGATATGAACGAATCAAAATTACCAAAACCAAAGCCCTTGCGCTTTGCCGAGCCGCAGAAAAGATGATTACCAGAGCGAAAATTGATTCAGTTCATAACAGGCGTATTGTTGCCCGAAATATCACCGATAAGGCGATTCTCGCAAAACTCTTTACCGAAATTGCTCCCCGTTCAAAAGAGCGCAGGGGCGGCTATACGCGTATGTACAAACTCGGTCCTCGCTCGGGTGATGCAGCTGAAATGGTCATTGTTGAATTAACCGACAGGAATTCCGATGAGGAAAATACTGCAAATGATACGAAAACATAGGCATGAACAATAAATTCTGATTTTCGTCTGGAATTACAGGAAAAAATCCTTGATGCGTATCATTCTTCGCAAGAATAATATGTTTGGGATGTAGCCAAGCGGTTAAGGCACCGGGTTTTGATCCCGGCATGCGGAGGTTCGAATCCTCCCATCCCAGGGAGAATCTGGCAGAGATCATATATACATATGGAGGAATTATGGCTACAAAGGTACTGTCCGTCAAAGAGCGTACAGAGTTTGGTTCAAGCGCGAGCCGCAGATTACGGGGCGAAGGAAACATTCCGGTAGTTGTCTATGGTCATCGCGATGCGCAGCATTTTATTGTCGATGGTTGGGAATTCAGAACGAAATTCCGGCACATTTCCGAAAGTGAAATCATAACTCTTAAAAACGGCGATAGCGATTTGCAGGTACTCATTAAAGATTATCAGGCTGATATCATTAAAAACAGGATGATCCATATTGATTTTTATGAAATTGAAAAGGGGCGGACACTGCGAACGCATGTTCCCGTGTATCTGCTTGGAACACCTATTGGCGTTCGCGAGGGCGGTATTCTTGAAGCTCCCCTGCATGAGTTGGATATCGAATGTCTGCCGAAGGACCTTCCCGAAAAAATTGAAGTGAATATAAGCGAACTACAAGATTCTGCTGCTCTTCATGTCAGCGATATAGAATCGCCCACGGGGGTGAAAATTCTTACAAATGCAGATCAGGTCATTGCTGCGGTAACGCATGCAAAAGCTGAATCTGTTGAAAGTGAGGAAGCCGCAGACGAAGAAGAAGCGGTTGAAGAAGAATAGCTCCCCCGCAGAAAACAGATCTGTTCTCTGTATTATTGGTCTGGGAAATCCTGGGATGCCTAGAATCGGAAGTCGGCATAATGTCGGTTTTCACCTTGTGGATGAAATTGCGGAAATTTCAGGACTATCATTTAGGAAAAAACTATTCTCAAAATATCTGTATGCGGAAGGTATGAACCATGAAGGCGCTACATTCAGGAAGATAGTTCTTGTGAAACCGCTCACGTATATGAATAACAGCGGAACCGTTATTCCCGATATTCTGAGAAATTACGGGGAGGATGTGCAATTTCTTGTGGCGGCAGATAATATGGATCTTCCCCCAGGTATTGTCCGCCTCAAGAGGCGCGGCGGAACAGCAGGGCATAACGGACTCAAATCTGTTACCGAATATCTGGATGATGATTTCTGGCCGCTGTACATTGGTGTGGGACATCCCGGAACGAAGTCGGCTGTTACATCCCATGTTATGGAAAAAATGAATCGTCATGAGCAGGTTCTTTATAAACGGTTCATGCCGACATGGGCCGGATATATTCTCAAACTTTCTTCGGAACCCTTTGATACAGTGCTGCAGAATATAAATTCTTCCCGTAACGATGACAGTCTTTAATACATTTCGTACGAAAATACTTGACGATCTCAATGCCGGAATTCCCGGGCATGCCCTGCTCGCTCTTTCGGGCGGCAGAGATTCCATGTGCTTACTGTATCTGCTGGCTGGAGCTTCTCCCCCCGAGGGGGATGGGGGCGGCATAGGTTCTGTGCCGCAGAGGCAGTTCGCATTGCGGGCTGTCCATATCAATCATGGGATACGGCATATCTCCGAGTGCCGGAGAGATGAAGAATGTGTGCGGGAACAGTGCCGGAAGTTGGGAATTGAATTAGACATACAGAGAGCAGTTCCCTTCGAAATACAGAGCTGGCGGAAGGAAACCGGCGGTATGGAAGCCGGAGCGCGATTTTTCCGTTATCGGATTATGCATGATATGCTCAGTCCCGGTGAGGTTTTGCTCACCGCGCAGCATACCGATGATCTTCTGGAGGGTATGGTTCTTGCATTTTTCAGTGGGACATGGTCTGCGCGAGCCTTCACAGCGGCAGATGAGAGAATTATGCGTCCCTACCTTCGCCTTAACATTGGCAGGACAGTAATCGACCGGATAATTGATGAACAGCATATCCCCTTTGTGTCCGATTCATCAAACAGTGATGTTTCATATCGGCGCAATTTTATCCGCAGGGTTATTCTCCCGCAAATTACCGGGCAATTCGGTTCGGCGCGAAAGCGCATATTAAAATTGGCCCGGGAACAGCAGCATATTCAGGATGCCCTGGATTTCTGCGCGCCGCAGTCACCCTGGGAAAGATATTACCTGCTTGGCAGGCAGTCTCTGAGTTGCCGGTTTGAGGAACTTCAGCGAATTCCCGCCTATTTTCAGGTTGTCCATACCCGTTGCGCCATGGCATTCTTCCTGGCAGCGCCCTCTGCGTCCATCTCTGCAATGGGCATGGTGGAAAGAATTCCGTCGCAGTTTATTCTCGACACTATTGCACGACTTTCTGGAAAGAAGCGTTGCAGGGTTGAGGGGCACGATTGTATATTCATTCGAGAGGGAGATCGTATATATCTATTTCCTCTGCTTGCCTTCTCACGGAAAAAAGGTTATCATAAAATGGTACGGGTAAATGAAAATTGCTTTGTTTATCCTTTTCTGGATGTGAAAGTGAAAATTCGGCTGGGTGGGGATTACTGCCCGCAAAGAATGCTTTTTCTTCATAGCTGGAGTACTGAGAAACAATGTATGATCACATGTTCAGCGGCCCTGCGGGAAACAAAAGAATTGGTTCCCCATTGGTTGCGGCAGGCGATATCGACTATTGAAGATGGACAAAAAGTGTATGGTTTTTTGTATCCCGATCTTATACGTGGGTCGTGGAATTTCGTGGCGGCAGATACCGCCATTGAAAAATCATTATCTGTGGAGCAGGTATTTTGAATAATAATAATAGTAATAATTTGCGCAACAATGATAATCAGGATCCGCAACAGCCGGTAAATTTTAATTTCAAAAATAACAAATTTGCCCTTATTATGCTCATTGCAATATTGGTGAGTTTTATATTTATTTTTTTGCCGACGGTGAATACTTCGGGCGGCGAAATAAATTATTCGGAATTTCTTTCATACCTTGAATCGGGTATTATTGAAAAGGTCGATATTATTGGTAATTCCATAGTTGAGGGACGTCTGCTCAGAAACGGCGCTTCCGAAAAATTCAGCACACGAATTCCCTATATTGATCAGGAGCTGATACAGCGTCTGAATGAGAAGGGTATTACTTTTTCCGGTAAGGAAAGTCCGGTAAGTCCTCTGGTACTGCTTGTGAACATTTTCCCATGGGTTATCGGGATATTTTTTATATGGTTCATGCTCCGACAGCTTCATGGCAATGGAAATAAGGCCTTTTCCTTTGGGAAGAGCAAGGCGAAGATCTACTCCGATGACAAAGAAAAGATAATGTTTTCAGATGTTGCCGGACAATATGAAGCCAAGTATGAACTGCAGGAAATAGTGGAATTTCTGAAGAATCCGAAAAAATTTGAGGAAATAGGCGCAAAAATTCCCACGGGTGTTTTGCTTGTCGGTCTGCCGGGTACCGGTAAAACGCTGCTTGCAAAAGCTACTGCAGGGGAAGCCGAAGTAAAATTTTTTCACATGTCGGGTTCTGATTTTGTAGAAATGTTTGTCGGAATTGGCGCAAGCCGCGTTCGTGATCTCTTTGAACAGGGAAGGCGCAATGCTCCCTGTATTATTTTTATCGATGAGCTTGATGCTGTCGGCCGTACACGAGGCGCAGGCTACGGCGGCGGACATGATGAGCGTGAACAGACGCTGAATCAGATGCTCGTTGAAATGGACGGATTTGAAACAAAGGACGGGGTAATAATTATTGCCGCTACCAATAGGGCAGATGTTCTTGACCCTGCTCTTTTGCGCCCTGGTCGATTCGACCGGAGAGTTATTATTGATATGCCGGATATGAATGAACGGCATGCAATTCTGAAAATACATGTAACAAAGATCCCGCTTGATTCATCGGTTGAACTTGAGGTTCTTGCTCGTTCAACTCCCGGGGCATCGGGAGCTGATCTTGCCAATTTGGTTAATGAAGCGGCGCTGCAGGCTGCCCGCAAGGATCATAAGTATGTGACCAAAGAAGATTTTGAAGAAGCCCGGGATAAAGTCTTCATGGGGGTTGCCCGAAAATCGAAAACCTTCACAAAGGAAGAGAATCGCTGGAAGGCCTATCATGAATCGGGGCATGCTCTTCTCCATTATTATCTTGAGAATGCGGATCCGCTTCACAAGGTTGATATTATTCCCCGAGGTTCGACGGGAGGCATAACCTGGAGCCTTCCTGAAAAAGATACCTATATTCAGAAGAAGGGATGGCTCGAAGACAGAATTGCCATTACCTACGGCGGCATGATTGCGGAGAAACTGGAATACAACGAGACAAGCACCGGTGTTTCCAATGATCTTAAGCAGGCAACAGACATTGCCCGAAACATGGTCTGTAATTGGGGTATGAGTAATCTTGGACCGATTGCGCTCGGGCAGGATGAGCAGCCAATTTTCCTTGGAAAGGAAATTGCCCGGCATAATGACTATTCCGATGGTCTGGCTCGAAAAATTGATGATGAAATGCATGCTATTCTGGAGAGGGCCTATAAGCGGGCTGAAGGTATTCTGAAAAAACACAGGGATCAGCTGGATACTCTCGCGGCAGAATTACTTGTGAAAGAGACACTGTCTGATGTTGAGGTTCGGGAACTTCTCAATTTGCCATCCCGACTTGAGCAGACAAAAAATCAGGATGAAAATTCATAAAAGGCATTTGTTCCGTATAGTTCCCCTTGTTTTGCTCATTATTTCCTGCGCTGGTCAGTCGATTCTTTTTCGTGAAGATCCTGTGCCTGAGCACATTAATTTCATTCGGGAAAAAATTGTTCGCTTTACGGCAGAAGAAGATCAGAAACATCTTTTTCAGGCATCGCTCATGATCTCCCGGGAGACTACCCGTAGACGTTTATCGTTCTCTGAGGGCAGAGATTTCATGCGCGGCGTCCTTTTGAAATTTGAGGCAATGATCAGAGCCGATACTCATTCCCCCTATGAGCAACTGCCTGCCGAACCGACCGCCGACCTGCCTGCGGAACCGCATTCGGGGAAGCTGCGCAATTTTAACATTCTCCTTGCCCATGCCCGTTATCTCTTTGGACAGGACAGTTTTCCCGATTTTACCTCTTATACCGTCCGCACAGAAGGTGAGGATATTCTGGCTGCTGCTGAGAAAGAGCGGCTGGAGGGATATGATGCTCTGGCCCTGCATTATCTATTTCAAGCTGTGGAAATTCTTGGAAGCAGCTGGTTTCTGGATAATGCTTTTCCATTAGAAACAGCGCTGTGGTATGCCGCTGTTGCCCGAAAATATCACAATCGCGATGTTCTTTCACTCATTGTTAAGACCATTGAACGCAATTATCCGCTTGAGGAGAAGAATGCCGCCATGCTTGACGCGTATCGTGAATATGCACAGAGCGACTGGGATGTGAGTGTTGGTGTTGAGGCAAGTGTTACCATATGGGTAGATAAGGGTATACGTCTTGAAGGGAGTGTTGGTTTTCCCGATCGGAGCATTGGTACGGGTTTTTATGTTGCCTCCGATGGTTATATCATTACGAATTACCACGTTATTGCCAGCGAGGTTGACCCGACATATGAAGGGAAGAGTGAATTATTCATCCGCCCCGGTAACAATCCTCAGCTCCGTATTCCTGCAACAGTTATTGCCTATGACCGCATATTTGACATTGCGCTCATCAAGGCAGAGAGTGAATCTCCTGAGCTTATGAGCTTTTTACCCGCGCGCTCCCTCCCCCCGGGCAGTAATCTCTTCGTTGTCGGTTCTCCGGGGGGGCTTGAGCGCAGTGTTACCGCGGGTATCGTATCGGCTCAGGGACGCCGTTTTCTCCAAATGGGAGACTTTGTACAGGTCGATGTGCCTATTAATCCCGGTAACAGCGGGGGTCCCATGTTCGATGAAGATGGGCATCTTGTCGGGGTGGTATTTGCCGGTGTGGAGCAGTTTGAGGGAGTTAATTTTGCGATACCAGCGTACTGGATTCAGTATTTTTTCCCTCAACTCTTTGAAGGCGGGGAAGTGCGGCACCCCTGGTTTGGCATGGCCGCCCGCAGGACAACAGGAGGCCTGGCAGTCGATTATGTGGTGCCCGGCAGTCCCGCAGAGGAGGCGGGTTTTCAGGCGGGGGAAATTGTTACTGCCATTAATGGCAGGCCTGTTTCACGTATCCCCGATGCGCAGGCAATTCTTCTCGGGGGAATGATTGAACAGCTCTATGATATCGCCGTAGAAGAGACACAGGATGTCGGCGGCAGGAGCATCCGCAGACTCGTATACAGCGAGGAACGCCCCTATAGTCCACTCAAGAATGTTCTTGGAGACAGGCTTGCCAATGTGTGGCTGCCGCCGCTCTTCGGCATGAAGGTTGTGTCCACGAGAACTCAGACAAACACCTATACCATTACCGAGGTCTTTTCGGGAGGTATAGCCGATGAATCCGGACTGAGTGAACATGACCATTTCAGACTTCTGAACTGGTTTATTGATCCTGATCTGGACATCGCAGTACTTCAAATATTCATCCAGAAACGGACAAACGGATACCTTGATGAGGGCTTGCAGCTTGCGGCATACATTGAACTCAACAGTTTTCTGTAAAATATGTTAGTATCCTCTGAATGAGTTCCTACGATATTTCCTGCATTCGGAATTTTTGTATTATTGCCCACATTGATCATGGAAAATCGACATTGGCCGATCGTTTTATTGAGCGTTCGCATATTATCTCTGAGCGGGAATACCGCGATCAGATTCTCGATAATATGGATATTGAACGGGAGCGCGGTATTACCATAAAGAGTCAGGCAGTTACCGTGATCCACAGGAGTAATGGTAAGGACTATGAACTCAATTTTGTCGATACTCCCGGCCATGTTGATTTTACCTATGAGGTTTCCCGAGCTATTGCGTCCTGCGAAGGCGCCCTGCTCCTCGTGGATGCCTCACAGGGTGTGGAAGCCCAGACTATCTCGAATCTTTACCTAGCGCTTGAACATGATCTGGAGATTATTCCCGTTATCAACAAGATTGATATGCCGGCTGCCGATGTCGACCGTGTACGCGCGCAGATTGATCATGATCTCGGACTAGACAGCAGCGAGGCTGTTCTTGTTTCAGCAAAATTGGGAACGGGTATTGATGAACTCTTCGAAAAAATTGTCAATGTAATCCCAGCCCCTCAGACAGTGCGGAGCAGCGCAACCCGGGCACTGGTTTTCGATTCCCATTACGATGCCTACCGAGGTGTTGTGGTGCATTGCAGGGTTTTTGACGGCAGCATTTACCAAGGACAGGAAATACTTCTCATGGGTTCACAATCATCTTATAAAATTGATGAAATTGGGCGCTTCAAAATTGACCTTGAACAATGTGAGAAACTGGAGTCTGGTGAGGTTGGCTATTTTCTGGCCGGTATAAAAAATATTAGCGACATTCAGGTGGGTGATACCATTACCGATACCATCCGCGCGGCTAACAAGGCCCTGCCGGGGTTCAGAGAAGTTAAACCCATGGTGTACTCATCTATCTATCCTGTGGACAGTAATGCCTACAAGGATCTTGCTGACGCAATGGACAAGCTCAAGCTCAATGATGCCAGCCTGATATTCGAGAAGGATAGTTCTGCCGCATTGGGCTTCGGCTTCAAATGCGGATTTCTCGGGCTTCTTCATCTTGATGTGGTGCAGGAGCGCCTCGAACGGGAATTTGATCTTTCTGTTGTTTTTACAGCCCCCTCAGTACGTTATGAGGTTCATCTCCTGAATGATCAGACTGTTTCCGTAGAAACTCCCGCTGAAATGCCCGATACAGCACAGATCGATTACGCGCGGGAGCCCTATATCCGCGCGAGTATTATTACTCCGGTTGAATATATCGGGAATCTCATGGCGCTCTGTCTTGAGAAACGCGGTATTCAGAAGGATATGATCTATCTTGATGAGAAGAGGGTAGAGGTGATCTATGAGATGCCTCTGGCAGAGGTGCTCTTCGAATTTTACGATCGCCTCAAAAGTCTGAGCCGAGGCTATGCCAGTTTCGATTATGAGATTATCGACCATAGAAGAACAAACCTGGTACGCCTTGATATCCTCATTAACGGTAACCCTGTTGACACCCTGAGCCAGCTTGTATTTCGGGAAAACGCGGCTGTAAAGGCCCGGAAAATCTGTAAGAAACTCAGCCGTGAAATACCCCGTCATCAGTTCAAAATCCCCATCCAAGGCGCCATTGGAAGCAGCATCATAGCCCGGGAAACAATTAACGCTGTCCGAAAGGATGTAACCGCCAAATGTTACGGCGGCGACATTACCCGAAAACGCAAACTGCTTGAAAAGCAGAAGGAAGGCAAGAAACGCCTGAAGATGGTCGGCAATGTTGAACTCCCCCAGAGTGCCTTTCTCTCGGTGCTCCGCAGCGATGAGAACTGATTCCCGCTGCTGCTGTTACCGCTGAGGCTGCTGCCGCTGTTACCGTTGAGCCCGCTGAGGAAGATATTTTCCTATGTATGGCGCCAGCTCAGTAAACGTGTCACATATCTGATCCAGTACCTCGTATTTCCTGCGAGAGCTGTAAGAAAAGAGGGGCTCGGTGATGGCGAGCGCTGACCCGGAAGAAAGCGCCAGAGGAAATCCCGCTTGTTGAGAAGGGTGTGAATCTCAGACCACTGCCGTTCCAGATCATGCCCCTCGGTCTCATGCCTGCCTGTCTGCAGCGCAGATTTTCCGGAACTCCCGCCGTTTCCGGCAATATCTTTGGAAGATGATTTTGATACAAGCGGAAACAGGACGGTGATATCATACTGAAGTTTTTGCAGTTCCTGCAGTAATTCCTGAAGCTCCTGCCGGAAATTCTTTTTTGCCGGTTCATGGGGGAGCTGCTCTTTGTTTTCTGCCATTTCTCCGTTTTCTGCTGCCGAGTGTTCGGCGGTGCCGGTGAAGCGCTGCTGTCGCTGCTGCATTAGTTGCGTATCTGTTCCTTCCATGGTCATAGCGGCGCCGGTGAAGGGGAAAACACGGTTACTGCCGAAACGCTGTGACAGTTCTTTAAAGCGCGCAGCATAACTGCGCATGAGTTCATCGCTGAGGGCCGGCCGACCGGAGAGTTCGGTATGAAAGTGCCTCGGAACCTCAAGCCCCCACTGCGCTGCGGGAGAAAGGCGGGCAGCAGTCCGCAGTACACGTTGATGCGCCGGCGCAGACCTGCTGTGCGTGCGTCCGGGAGGAAAGGCGAAGTCAAAACCGCAGTGGTAAATCGGAGCTCTGCTGTAGTGGAGGAGGATGTAGAGCGCAAGGGGGCCGACACTTCCCAGCGGGGGCAGACGGGGAATGTCTGCGGGCAGCATGTCGAGAAATGAGGTTTCAGCAAAGCGGCTCAGGAAGGCTGCGCGGTTTCTGAAGAGCCGCAGCGATGGCGGGTGCGCGAGTATATCGTGAACAAGCAGGCTGTTTCCGGTGAAGGAGCAGGCAGATGAGCAGATGAAGTCATCCATATTGGCGAACTGACCCTCTAACATAAATATGATTTCAGGAACCACCCCTGCTTCAATGAGAGTCGGCAGGGCAGTATCTACCGCAGCAATCACCCAATTTTTCTCCGCGTGCCGACTTTTCTCCGCGATCAGCCCTTCGTCTCCGTGTCGGTTTTTCTCCCCATGCAGCCTTTCGTCCGCACATCGGCGCAATTTTTCAAGAACATCTTCAAGACCGACTCCGGCACCACAAAGAATAACCGATTTGTTGTCTGTGAGCTTGCGAAGAGCATGCCCTAATCTGTCCGAATCCCCCGATTGCCCGTCCCCCGAATCCCCTGCAGAGATATTTCCTTTTGTTTCCTCATATTCCAGAGAATTGACCAAGACATTTCTGATCCAGAGGTGAGACATGAAGAGGATGGTGGAATGGTTTCGCCAATTCTGCCGGATGCGGCGGATGGCGCATTCCCTGAGCAGATTATCGTGCTGCCCGCGGCCGCAGAAGCGGAGCCCCTGCACTCTGCGCAGGCGTCTGCGTACATTGTCCTCACACAATGAACATGCCCCCCCGGTAAAAAATATCTCTTCCAGCCAGTGAAGTTGCCGGCCGGCAGTAGATTCAGGGCAGAAAATGATCCGTGGCATATCTTCCAGCTTTGAGCGGAGCCTTTGCCATGCCAGATACTGGGAATTTCGAATGTTCTCATCGGATGAGTTTCCATCCGATTCCTGCGGGTGATCGGCTGCAAGGGGGCGGTCGGCAAGGGGGTGATCGGCAGCAAGGGGGCGGTCGGCTGCAAGGGGGCGCTCGGCTGTGAAAAACGGAAAAAGAAGTTTTTCAGTTTCAAAAATAATGAGCAGAGAGTTCTCAGGCAGGGAATTGTTAAGGAGGCAGGAAAGACCGTAGCCCAGCCCGGGAGAAAAAAGGAGGTAGAGGCAGAAGTCCTTATTGAGCATGCGCGCAAAGCGCCGACTGAACTCCGTTTCCTCTGTCAGACGGCGATAGACTGACTGCCCCCTAATTCGGACATTCAGTTTTCCGCCATCAACGAAGAACACGATCCCTTCCGAATCGCCCCTGCTCCCGGCATCCGCTCTGCCTGGGGGCAATTCTTGCTGCCGATTCATGACCCTTCCCTCAAGCGGCTACCGCTCCCTCTGCCCGGGAGCCCGTGGGGCAGCTGAAGTCGGCTCATGACCTTCGGAATAATTTTACGATGGGATTGTTCAAGAGAGAATCGACTTTGACCGTCTTTCCAAGTTTCTGGAACACTTCGGCATAGCAGGGATATGGATGGATAATCCCGCTGAGTTTGCCGTAGCGAATGCCGAGGGCCTTTATAACCTGAAGCTCGGAGATCATTTCTCCTGCCCGATCGGCAAGAATGGAAGCCCCGAGTACTTTCGCAGATGAATTGAGTATGAGCTTTACCCGTTCAATGGAGGGACCCTTAGTCCGTGTACGGTCTAAATTGTTCATATCAAAATTGTACACGCGAATTTTATCGCCATAACGTTCCCGTGCATCCGCTTCGGTAAAACCCGCCCGGGCCAGCTCGGGTTCCGTAAAGGTTACCCATGCAACATGGTCATAGTTCACCGACATGTTTATCGGAAGTACCGCATTGAGCGCAGCCGTTATCGCCTGATAATTGGCCATGTGGGAGAATTGATAGGGACCGGTAACATCGCCAAGAGCATAGACCCCCGCTGCCGATGTCTGCATTTTACGGTTTACGATAATTCCCCGGCGCTCGTAGCGAATCCCTCCGGCTTCTAAGTTCAGGGCTTCAACATTCGGTTTGCGCCCCACCGCGGCGAGAATGGCTTGCGCTTTGATGCTATCTGTCTTGCCGTCGCGTTCATATGTGAGCTTTATGCCTGCGCTGCTCTGTTCCACCTTTGCTGCCTTTGCTCCAAGGTACAATTCCACTCCTTCAGCACGGATTTTCTCCTGAAGCGGATGAACCATGTCCATCTCCTCTCTGAAAAGAATACTGGGCATCATCTCAATAAGTTTGACCCTTACCCCCATACGGTTCATGGCCTGCGCAAGTTCAATGCCTATGGCGCCGCCGCCGAGAACAATAATGCTTTCAGGAAAACGCTCAAGCTCAAAAATAGTTTCATTACTGAGATAATCTACCTCATTGAGACCGGGAATGGGAGGAATAAATGGGGCTGATCCGGTAGAAATAATAATTTTTCTGGCAGATACTTCCGTATCGCCGATTTTCAGCCTCCGGCGGTCAATAAATGAGGCTTCTCCCTGCATCCAGACAATGCCCATTTTCTCAAGAGTTTCGGGATCCTCATGCCGGTAAACCTCTTCACGGACCGTTCTGGCATGTTCAAGAGCAAGACGGGTGTCGTAAACATAATTCGGCACCCGCTGACGAAGGGTATATGCCGCGCGGGCCTCGTTTATGAGCGCCTTACTCGGCACACAGCCGGACCAGGTACATTCGCCCCCGGCCTTATTGCGTTCGACAAGAAGGACCTTCTTCCCAAGCCCGACCCCGTTTACCGCAGCGGTTATTCCTCCCGCTCCGGCGCCAATGACGACAATATCATAATGATTCATGTTAACTCCTCCTCAGTGTTTCTGAGAATTTTGATTTTGATGTTGATGAAAACGTTTTGCATATTCCTTCCAGAAAGCATAGGTGTATTGTTTCGGCGGATCAAGGGACACAGGAGGATTGTGAGGATCGGGTTTTACGCCGCCGCGGGCTTAATGCTTGGATGATTTGTTGTCCGGTTTCCAAACGATGTGACCGTTGACACCGTGTTTGTCGTAAGTCGCCAAAACATCTTTGGCGAATTTCATTAAACGCTCATCGTCGAGTGCTTCCGCTTGTTTATGCAGATTAATAAATAACTGCTTTGCGGTTTCGGTTTGGTTGTAATTTTTCTTTTGGTAATTGTGGGCACCGCATAAGATTTGCCCGTTGCTGATAGTCGCTTTGCCGCCACTGGATTTGGGACGGATATGGTCGACTTGCAATTCCACACCGTCCTTTTTACTAAGTCCGCAAACCGCGCATTTGTACTTTCCTATTTTCATAATCACCGCTTTTTGCGCGGGCGTGAAATCTTTTTGATCTTTTTCGGTTGCAAGTTTCGGGTCGTAACGATAAACGCCCTTGCTAATTTTCTGCAACAAGCCTTCGGCATGCAGCAACCGAATCGCCCGGTCAGGGTCACGGAACTTTTTGCCCGGTTGCTTTTCATATTCACTGACAATGGCAGGCACTGACTCTTCGTGATGAATATTACGGTTTGGATTGGCCAAGAAAAAATCTCGGACAATTTTGGATTGACTTGCCATTTTTGTTACGCCGTCGACGCTTGTTGGTCACTGAACAAATTAAATGTTTCGTTGCTGATTCTGGTTTTTGTCAATTTGCAAAACGTGTATTCCAATTCAATGCCGATTGCATTGCGCTGATGCGCACGTGCTTCCAAGATGGTTGTGCCACTACCGCAGAACGGGTCAAGCACAGTGTCGCCCACAAACGAAAATAATTTGATACATCGTTTCGGCAACTCACGCGGGAAAGGCGCGGGGTGCCCGATGCGCTTTGCGCTCTCGCCGGGAAAACTCCACATACCTTTTACCCAATCTTTAAATTCATCCGTGCTAATGTCGTTTGCGCCTTGGCGTTTGCGTTTCCACTCGTCTTTATACAAAACAATAATGACTTCCACCGGTGCGATAATATGCGGAGCGCTTGCCGAGCACCAACTTCCCCATGCGGTGTTGCGCGAAATGTTGCCTTCATTCCAAATAATTGTGGCATGATATTTCCAACCGAGTTTTAACGCAATTTGGGTTAAATCGGCACATACCGGCCGTTTCCCGCCTTTGTTTTTGTCTAGCCCAACATTCAAACAAAATCGTCCGGTGGTGCGAGTCCACAGCAATACATTCGCCATCCATTGCCGCGAAAATTCCAAATAATCGGAATAGTCCAACAAATCGCCTTTTCCGTTTCCGCTGTATTTCATTCCCAAATTATACGGCGGCGAGGTGACGGTCAAATCTACCGAGTCGGCAGGCAGAGTATGTGCACGCGTACAATTCGCGTTGATGATTTGCGTTTTGGGTGCGTTAAGCATTGGTATTCCCCTTGATTCATGAAAAATACGGGCTTCACATGAAAAATGGTATAATTTTGATGAGATTGGTGCGTTGCAACAATCTCATCTGTAGAACAAAGTATCATTCATTCCGACAGAATGTCAAACCCACATGTGAAGTTCCTCTTTCATCCCCTAATGGAAGAGAGCCTGTCGCGCAGATATTCACTTTTTTCATGGAGCTTGATCATATGGGTGTCGACTAGGAGCACCTGAGGATTGTGAGGATCGGGTTTTACGCTGCCGCCGCTCGTGCGTATCAGTTCCATTACCCTGTCGAAATTCAAGTCGGCAATGCGGGAAAAATAGATTTCTGCCTGTCCGCGCCGTTCGCGTATTTTTACTATTCCCAGCTGATGGCAGAGTATTCGTGTTTCGGCAAGCGAGATAAGGCTGGCAACTTCATCGGGGATGGTTCCAAAGCGATCGGTTATGTCGGCATAAAGTCCGTTGAGTTCTTCCTGTGTGTTTACTGCCGCTATATGCTTATAGAGTTCCATTTTTTCCATTGTGTCGGTAATATAGGCATCTGGAATGTAGCCGGTGTATTCCATCTCCAGATAAATTTCTTCAGGAAGTTCATCGGTATTCTCGCTCAAACGCCGTATTGCCTGATCAAGAAGTTTGAGGTAAAGATCAAAGCCGATGCTGTAAATATCGCCGCTCTGCTGGCGGCCGAGGAGGTTGCCGGCGCCGCGGATTTCCAGATCCTTCATGGCAATCTTGAAGCCGGAGCCGAGCTCTGTATTGTCGCTTATAATTTGAAGCCGTTTCATAGCTATCTCGCTGAGCGATTGCTTCTCAGGGTAAAAAAGATAGGCGTAGGCAAGCCGCGCTGAGCGTCCCACCCGCCCCCTGAGCTGATAGAGCTGGCTTATGCCGTACATATCGGCGCGGCCAATGATGATGGTATTGACATTGGGAATGTCAATGCCGTTTTCAATAATTGTTGTGGTCACAAGTACTTCGAAGGCTCCGTGGATGAAACGGTGCATAATGTCCTCAAGATCATGAGGCTTCATCTGACCATGGGCCTGTTCAACAGAAATTTCGGGCAGCAGATTCTGAAGAAATGTCTGAATGTTATCGAGAGTTTCTATGCGGTTGTGCAGATAAAATACCTGACCGCCCCGTTCAATTTCACGGCGGATGGCCGATGCGGCCCGTTCGCCGCTGAAGGGTTCAACATGGGTTTCAATGGGGCGCCGATTATGAGGCGGTGTTTTTAGGAGGCTCATATCCCGAATTTTGAGAAGGCTCATGTGGAGGGTACGGGGGATGGGGGTGGCTGAAAGGGTGAGGCAGTCAACTGAGGTCTTAAGCGCTTTTAAATGTTCTTTGTCCTTCACCCCGAAGCGTTGTTCTTCATCAATGATGATCAGACCGAGGTTTTTGAATACAACATCCTTTTGGATGAGTCGGTGGGTTCCGATGGCAAGATCAAGTGTTCCGTCTGCGAGCCCTGCGATAATTTTTTTCTGTTCTGCGGGAGCAACGAGGCGGCTCATCATACCGATGTTGAGCGGAAATGCCTTTGTCCGTTCTTCTATGGTCTCATAGTGCTGTTCAACGAGGATTGTTGTGGGCGCCAGAAAGGCCACCTGCTTGCCCGCGCTGAGCGCCTTAAACGCAGCGCGCATGGCAATTTCTGTTTTCCCGTAGCCTACATCGCCGCAGACAAGGCGGTCCATGGGAAGCGGGCGCTCCATGTCCTGTTTAACTTCCTCAATACACCGTATCTGATCCTCGGTTTCTTCAAAGGGAAAGGCTGCCTCAAACTCAATTTGCCATTCACTGTCTGGAGGAAAGGCATATCCTGTGATCTTTTGCCGTTTACTGTAGATATCGAGTAAGTGCTCGGCAAGGTCTTCTACATGCCGGGAAACCCGCGATTTACGCTTTTCCCAGCTCTTTCCCCCTATCCTATCGAGACGGGGGGCATTTCCGCTGCTTCCAATGTAGCGCTGTACCAGGTTTACCTGCTCTATTGGAACGAAAACAAATTCCTCATCGGCAAATTCAAGTTTTATGTAATCGCGCTCATTTCCGCCTGCCTGTATGCGCTGAATGGCAATAAAGCGGCCGATGCCATGGTGCACATGAACAACATAGTCCTTTTCATCGAGCTCCACAAAACTGTCAATTGCCTCGCTCTGTACCTTCTTCATTGATTGGGGAGTTCTCCGTTTACGTCCGAATAGTTCATTTTCATGAATGATCATAAAAGACGATTCAGGGATACTGAAGCCGGCAGAGATACTTCCGGTAACAATGCGTAGCGGAAGATCCGCGAACAGGCGCTCAAGCCGGTTTTTCTGAGCCTCGGAGTCGGTGAGAAGAAAGACCGTGTACCCCGCCGCCTCAAGGTTTTTTATTTCATCGCGAAAGAACTGTATGTTACCGAAAAAACTCCGCGGCTCATCGGAATGGAAATGTATTTCCTTCCGGGGGGCGGGGGCATCTGCCGGTAACCCCTTGTTCAGCAGGGGAAGGCGCAGCAGAGCGGGGCAGGCCTTCTCATGTTCGTGCAGAGGAAAAAGCAGAGGCTGGGGCATGGCAGGCGCTTCGCTGCGGCGCATCCTTCGGTATAGTGCATCATATTCATGGCGGAGCCCATCTGCGGCAGACAAACAGCGCTCGTACTCACCAATAACAGTAATATCACCCTCGCTGAGATAGGCGAACAGTGAACCTTCTTCATTCCATACCATTTCCTCCGCAGGCCGGAGCATAAACGCTTTGAGATTTTCTATTGAACTCTGCGATAGATGATCGAAGCGGCGAATTTCGCCAATACTATTCCAGTTCAGAATCATACGCAGCGGATACTCATCGCCGGGCATGAATAGATCGCAGACCTCGCCTCTGAGCGCGAATTCGCCCGGCGCGGAAACTCGCTTTACCCGCGTGTAGCCTCGGGAATCAAGCTGCTGAATGAGCATATCTGTTTCAATGTCCTGTTTCTGTGTAATGCGGAGGTACTGTGAACGGATATGCTCTGGCGGGGGAACGGGGGTCAGAAATGAGCGCAGGCTGGCGCAGAGAATGTCGGTGGAACGGTTCAGAAGGTCTTCCATGCCCCTCAGGCGCGTGCCGAAAATGGCGGAATGAGCGGGGATATCCCGATAGGGAACTGTTCCCCAGCCCGGCAGCGTTGTTACCCTGCGCTTAAGCTGCCGAAGATCATGCGCGAGTAATTCCACTTCCTGTTCACCGGGCATAACCACAAGCATCATTCTGCCCCGCCGCTCCGATATTTTTGCGAGCAGAAAGGGAAGGAGACCGCCCCGTACACCCAGCAGATGAAGAGGATGGTCATTCTGCTGAAGGGAATCAAACAATTCCCTGTATGCCGGAAGTGTTTTTAATGTTTCCGAAGTACTGGAATAGAATAAGGAATTCACTGGAATATCCGATAATATAATAAAGTTTTGCTACTGAAAATTTTGCTCTGCAAAATTTTCCAATGAGGATTCTCTCATCTATATGTTTGATTCTCTCACGGTATAGAAAGTTTTGCCATAGGCAAAACTTTATCAATGCAAAACCATATTATTATTTTTGTATAACGCACCCGCGCATACTGTCATGCAGGATTGCGGGTAATACAATTGGAGCTACACTTTTATGCAGAAGGCTGTATATGGTTCTTTTCTTATATTGTTTGCCTTCCTATTCCCCATTCAGGCTGCAGGGAATGAAGTTGAACTCTTTATTCATGTACATAATCAGCACATTTACTTCCCGGGCGATTCTGTTTTTATCCGTATAACAATACAGAATAACAGCCCCGATGTATATCGCTTCAATTTATCGGATGAGCGTCTGTTTAATATCGATTTCGATGCGCGGAATGTGGATAATCTGGAAGCTGATCCTGCCGCGGAACTCATCATGGCTGAATCGAATGCCCGCCGGATATTTTACCGTGGACTTGAAATTCTGCCCGGAGAAGAATTTTCGTTTATTGAGGATATCGCTGCCTACCGCGTGCTCAAAGAGGGACTGTATATCATTCATGCCCGTTTTTATCCCGAATTTCGGGGAATAGAGGGGCAGAATGTTCTTGTGTCGAATAATCTGACTGTGTCGATCAGGGAAGGTTTCCGCCGCGCTGAAGCCTCCCTTATCAAGGCAGATGAACTCGTCAGCGATGAAATGAGACGAGCGGCTCTCCCCCCGGATGAAGTCGTATCCTATACTCTCGAGGCCCGCATGCATTCACGAGCCGAACAATTTCTTCAGTATCTTGATACTGCGCGCTTATATGCGGCCAGACAACAGCGCAGAGAACAGTTTCTCCGCCTTTCCGCATTCAGGCAGCAGGAAGTGCTCCGAGATTATGAGCAGGAACTTCTCAATAATGAGACAGATGAAGGTATCAGCCTTATTCCGAACGAGTACCGCATCCTCCAGACAACATATAGGCAGAGTATGGGAACTGTCATCGTTGAGCAGCGTTATGATGAAGGCAGCTATGTGGAAGTGAAGCGTTTTACCTATGATCTGGAAAGACGCGACGGTATCTGGTATATTGTCCGTTATCAAGTTGTTAACCTAGGAACAGAATAATGAGAATTATGCTGATAAGCCCGGAACCTTCCGATTATACAAAACTAATCACTGCCAGTGAGGATAGTGAGTGGAATGTTTTTCGCTATGCTCAACCCCTCAAGGCTCTTGATAATCTTGATGAGATTTCTCCCGACCTGTTCATTTGGAATGTTACGAGTTTTCCCCGGCACTGGAAAATACTTGCCTCTTTTTATGCAATATCATTTTCTACGGAACTGCGGCTCATACTTTTCTCGGAAGATGGAGAGATTGCTCAGGAGGAAGGAGAAAAAGCGGATGCCTTAGGAATTATCGGGATTATCCGGGATGGTCTGACGAGGAGGAAGGTTGAGGATATTATTGGAACAGCAGACCCTTCAGAGTCGCAGGAACATGATAATTCCCTTTTGACAATGACGCATCCCGGGAATTTCAGCATCATCCATGGAAAAATTCGTGAATTCAGAGCAGATAGTATTGTATTCGGCGCGCAGAAAAAAATATCAGAATTTCCTATCGGGACAGTTTTTGCCGGAAGCCATATCCGGGTTCATGATACACGGATTAATCTTGACCTGATCCTCCAACAACACTCAGATGATACCTGCATACTGGCTATTCAGAGCGGTCAGGAAGAATACCGCGCTCTTTTTGAAACACTCCGCAGCACGGTGTTGCTGTAAAACGGTGAATTCAACCATAAGTGCAACACCTTCCTGCCCACTCATCCCGACTCCCCAAAAAAATCACAACATTCTTTCAAATCCTTTCCAAAAAACACAATTAAAAATGACAGTTCTTCCGTTACAGATATAGCAGAAGGTATGTATGAGTAATTCCGGATACAATATACATGATATTGCTTTTAAGACAAAGTTTTGCATTGAGCACAAAAGCATGTCCCAAGATATACATACACACATACCGGAAAAATTGTACACAATGATGGAAAAATACCTTGCGATGCCAAAGGTTCTCAATAGGCCTGTGATGGTCGATTTGAATAGGATGAGCGAGGAGGAGTTTACCCGGGGGTCAGACGGAGTTGCACGCCTGCTCGCCATGCGGCGGGGTCGGCTCAAACCTTTAGGTGATGTATAATGTACTGAGATAAGGGTACTATAGTACATCAAAAAAATATTATAGAGTATGCTTATATGAGGATGGACAGGTGAACACAAATAGGGTTGTATTTCAGAGCGATTTTGGACTTGTCGATGGAGCTGTTGCTGCCATGTACGGGGTGGCAAGTGAAGTATCGCCGGAGTTAAAACTCTACGACCTCACGCATGAGATTCCTCAGTTCAATATTCGGGAAGCTTCGTACCGGCTTATTCAGACAATATCGTACTGGGCGAAGGGAACAGTGTTTGTGTCGGTGGTTGACCCTGGTGTCGGTACCCAGCGGAAGAGTGTGGTAGCCCTCACTGAGTCGGGGCATTATATTGTTACCCCCGACAATGGAACCCTTACCCATGTACGGGAGAAAATTGGCATTCGCGAGCTTCGCGAAATTGAAGAATCGGTGAACCGCCTAGCAAATTCGGAGCATTCCTACACCTTCCATGGCAGAGATGTCTATGCCTATACCGGAGCCCGTCTTGCCGCTGGTGTTATAAGCATGGCGGAAGTTGGAAGAGAACTCCCTGTGAGCGAAATCATTTCTCTTCCAAGCGAACCTGCCCGCATGGCGCAAAACACAATCAACGCGAATATCGACATTCTCGATACCCGCTACGGAAGCCTGTGGACAAATGCGTCCCGGGATCTTTTCGGAAAACTCGGCATATCCTATGGTGAATATGTGTATGTCGAAATTGCCCGGCACGGCAGGGTAGTATACGGAAATGATCTGGTCTACTGCAGATCGTTCAGCGATGTAAATATCGGCGCCTCTCTTGTGTACATTAATTCCCTTCTGAACGTTGGTATTGCGATTAATCAGGGGAATTTTGCCCGCGCTCATGATATCCATTCAGGATTCAAAATACAGTTTTCACCTTCACAGAGAAAGTAAACGGCGGTCGGTACTTGTCAGAATGATATTAACTTAAGGATGTCAGAAATGAAAAATTTAGTAGCGATATTGAATTCTTTTTTGAGTCAGAAGATTCTGGAAGTCCATGAAATTTTAATTTTGATCGGAAGTTTTGTGCTTGACAAGGTTCCCGCTTCATAGGTAAAGTAATGTTGCTCCCGAAGGGGATGTCACGCATTGCGAACATTGCGTGTCGTACAGAAAACTATAATTTCAGGAGGAATTATTATGGAAACAAGTTCAAAAAGCACATGGGTCTATACCCTGCTTTTGATATTTTTGGGAATATTTGGCGCCCACCGATTTTATGTTGGTAAAAAAGGATCGGGCAGCATATATTTGCTTGTCTGGGGGGTATCATTTCTCGGTTTATTCCCGGTGACAATCGGATTAATTGTTAGCGTTTCGCTAGGAGTTGCAGTGCTATTAGATTTGTTCCAGCTTGGATTTGGCGATCCGAAAGATGGGAGCGGTTGCGCTCTGGAACAGGTTCGGGGCGCCAGAATACTGGCGGCTGTTTTGGGCGTTGTGGGGGTCATTGGCCTCATTTTTGGAGCAACCACCCTTGGACGCTTCTTCTCAGCATCCGAATTCAATCATTTGTTTTAACAAACGATATATTTTATAGAAAGTTTTGTAAAATGCAAATATAAAATAGGAGAATGCTAAGTACAGAGAAAGCATTTCGAATCTGAAACTTTTACTACTGGAAATTGTGCAGGCACAATTTTCCAATGCAAAAGTTTCTCTTATATTTATTCAGGAGGCAAGAAATGAAGAAATTTTCTGCCAAAACTATCGTCATAATCGCCATTGGCGCTGCCCTTTACGGTATCGGCAGCCTGATCAACATTCCGGTTTTTACCGGAACAAGTCTGCGTCCGGCTGTCGCAATACTCGCTGCATTTGCGGCGCTCTTCGGCCCCATCGTTGGTTTGCTCGTCGGTCTCATTGGTCATCTTCTTACTGATATTTTCGGAGGATTGGGAATCTGGCTTACATGGGTGCTCGGTTCGGGTATTGTCGGCGCCATTATCGGTTTCTTCGGTAAGATCACATCGGATAATCTGGAAAAAGGCGAATTTCCAGAGAAGGATGTTGCCATTTTCATTCTTCTCGGGCTTGTTGCGAACTTTCTGGGCTACAGTGTCTCGGCTTTTCTGGATTTTATTATATTTGCGGAACCGGCGAATAAGGTACTCATTCAGCATCTCATCGCATCACTGTCAAACACTTTCATGATTGCGACAATCGGCACACTTATTCTGTTTGTTGCCGCCAAAAGAAACAAACAGGGCAGGAATCTGTCGGAAGAAAAATGAGCGCCAATGCTTTTAGCCCGTCCGGAGGGCGGGCATGCATTGAGTTCAGTAATTTTACATTCACCTATGAGGCTCAGCAGGAAGCGACCCTCCGTGATGTTTCTATAACAATACATCGTGGGGAAAAGGTTCTCATTGCCGGTCCGAGCGGCAGCGGTAAAAGTACACTTGCAGCCTGCATAAACGGTCTTGTTCCCAATACCCTGAAAGGAAGCATAAGCGGCACACTCACCATTGCGGGCATCCGTCCTGCCGAATTCAGCATACCCGAGGTCAGCAAATTGCTTGGTACAGTTCTTCAGGATACTGATAATCAGTTTGTCGGTCTCAGTGTTGGGGAGGATATTGCCTTCGCTCTGGAAAATGATGTGGTACCGCAGGCTGAAATGCGGGCTATTGTCGCGCGCGTTGCCGCCATGGTGGACATGGATTCCTTCATTACGCGTTCGCCCTTTGAGCTGAGCGGGGGGCAGAAACAGCGGGTATCGCTTGCAGGCATTTTGGTTGATGATGTCGACATTCTGCTCTTCGATGAACCTCTTGCCAACCTCGATCCCCGTACCGGAAAGCGTACTATTGAGCTCATCGATGACATTCATAAAAAAACCGGAAAGACCATCATTATCATTGAGCACAGAATTGAAGATGTGCTCCACCGTCCCCTCGACCGCATCCTGCTCATGAAGAAGGGCAGGATAATTGCCGATGACAGCCCCGATAATCTGCTTGCTTCCTCAGTTCTTCAGGAAAATGGTCTGCGGGAACCGCTTTTTCTCACTGCTCTGAGGTTCTCAGGCTGTACGGTTACGCAGACCGACAGACCTGCCTCACTCGAAACCCTGGATCTGAACCCATTCCGCAACAGGCTGCTGAAGTGGTTTTCCGCAGGCGCAGCGCCCCCTGCGGGAAGAGCCGGAACAGGGGAGCCCATCCTTGAGGTGGAAGGAATTGAACATTCCTACGATGGCGAGCAGAAGGTGATTGCCGACATAAGCTTTTCCGTCCGCCGCGGAGAAATTATCTCACTCATCGGAAAAAATGGCGCTGGTAAGTCAACACTTTCCCAGATCATCATGGGAGGATTAGTCCCTGATGCCGGATCCATTTCCTTCCTGGGGGAGAATCTGCTCACAAAGAGCGCTTCAGAACGAAGTGGACATATCGGCTTTGTCATGCAGAACCCGAATCATATGATTTCCCACAACCTCGTATGCGAGGAGGTCGCCTTTGGTCTTCGGCTCAGGGGATTTCCCGAGGAAGATATCCGGCAAAAAACCAATGAAATTCTAAAGCTTTGTAACCTCTACACCATGAGAAACTGGCCCATCCATGTGCTGAGCTACGGGCAGAAAAAACGGGTAACCATTGCCTCCATTCTCGTCATGGGCGCGGAACTGATCATTCTCGATGAACCGACCGCCGGTCAGGATTACCGTAACTACACCGCTATCATGGAATTTCTTATATCCCTCAACAGTTCCCTCAGTATTACGATTATTCTTGTTACCCATGATATGCATCTTGCGCTCGAATACAGTAGCCGCGCCCTCGTCCTCTCCGATGGCGAACTTATATGCGATGATAACATCGCAAAGGTTTTTTCCAATATCCAGGTTATTGAACGCGCCAACCTGAAGCTCTCCAGCCTCTACGAACTTGCTCTGAAGCTGGACATTGAAAGCCCCGAAAAATTTATTGACCGCTTTATCCGCAGCGAAAAGCCCAGCGACCAGATCGCCCGTCCCGACCATCAGCCCAGCGACCAGATCGCCCGTCCCGACCATCAGCCCAGCGAAAAGGAGTAGATTGTGGACAGCAGTAAAATTGGATTCAGATTGAGTTATCTTGAAACCGGGTCATTTTTTCACCGCTTGAGCGGAGTGAGCAAGCTGATATTGTTCATCTATTGGATATTCCTCACCCTGCTTTCCTTTGATCTGCGCATTCTCGTTGCCATGCTCATTATGGTGTATTGCTTTCTTGCTCTGTCCCGCGTTCCCTTCCGGGTCTACCGTCCCTTTGTGCTGATACTTCTTGTGTTTGTCCTGTTTAATGCCGGTGTCATTTTCCTCTTTGCTCCCGATCAGGGCGATATATATATTGGAAGCCGCACGGTGCTGCTTGAGCTGAACGGGCGCTACGACATTACCCGGGAAACGCTCGTGTACCTGGCCGTTGTCGTGTGTAAATATATTACTGTTCTGCCCATGGCGCTGCTCTTTATTTTCAGTACGCACCCAACAGAATTTTCAGCGAGCCTTGCCAGCGTTGGTGTTCCCTACCGTTTTTCCTATGTTGTGAGCCTGACTCTCCGGTATCTGCCGGAGATAACGAAGGACTTTCGGAACATTCTCCAGTCGCAACAGGCTCGGGGAGTTGAAATTGGCAGGAAGACCGCCTTTTTCAGAAGGATATCGAACATAGGAAGAATTCTCATCCCGCTCATATTTTCCAGCCTCGACAGGGCAGAAAGTATTTCCAATGCCATGGAACTTCGCGGTTTTGGAAAGTTTGAGAAGCGCAGCTGGTATAACTACCGCGCTCTTTCATGGCGGGACATTCTGGCCTTTGCGCTTATGGCAGCCTGGCTCGTTTTGTACATTGTTCTCCGCCTCCGCCTCAATGGCATGTTCTGGTATCCCTTTACATGAAGCCTCCTGCGCTACTGCCGGCAGAACCGCCAAGCCCCGCGGGGCGTGTGCAGCGTGGCGGCAGCCGTAATGCGACTGGCCGTTATTGAAGCGCCAAGCCCCGCGGGGCGTGTGCAGCCGGTCGGCAGCCTACATGAAGCCGCGGAGAACGGTGTGGAGAATGCCTCCGTTTCGGTAATATTCAACCTCAACCGAGCTGTCTATGCGGCAGACGGCCGTGAATTGTGTCATTTTTCCTTCGGGATCGGGACCCTTCGCTTCTATGCCTATGCGCTGCTTGGGTTCTACCGTATCATCAATGTGTATGGTGAACAATTCATCTCCCCGGAGTTCCAGCGTTTCGGCAGATTCGCCGTGTTGGTACATGAGGGGCAGTACCCCCATTCCGATGAGATTACTGCGGTGAATCCGCTCAAAGCTCTCCGCAATGACGGCCCGCACCCCCAGCATATACACACCCTTGGCAGCCCAATCGCGGCTGGAACCCATTCCGTAGTCCTTTCCCGCGAGGACAATTGTGGGCATAGCGTTTTCACGGTAGCGCAGGCTTGCATCGAAAATGCTCATTTCCTCGCTGTTTTTCCTGCCCGGCAGGTACACAGTGCGGCTTCCCTCTGTGCCCGGGGCAAGCTGGTTCCTCAGGCGGATATTCGCAAAGGTACCGCGGGTCATGACCTTGTCGTTGCCCCGCCTGCTTCCGTAGGAGTTAAAGTCGCTGTATTTCACGCCCATTTCCTGGAGGTAGATGCCGGCGGGGCTGTCGCGGGCAATAACGCCCGCTGGGGAAATGTGGTCGGTGGTTACTGAATCGCCCACCTTAACAAGCACTGCCGCATCCTTTATGGGAGAAATAGTTCCTGCCGTTTTGCTCATGTTAACAAAGAAGGGCGGTTCCTGAATGTAGGTCGATTTTTCCTGCCAGTTGTACACCTCAGCGGAATTGAGCTCAATGCTGTTCCATTCGGGGTTGCTGCTTTCAATGCCCTTATAGCTTTTCTGGAAGGACTCCCTGTTCATGGCATTCTTTACAAATTCCGCAATTTCTTCATCGGAGGGCCAGATATCCCTGAGATACACAGGACCCTCTGTGCCTTCGCCTATCGGGTCGCTGTCAAGATTGATATGTACATTTCCGGCAATGGCATAGGCAACGCAGAGTGGGGGAGATGCCAGAAAATTCGCTCGGGTATCGGGGTTAATCCGTCCCTCAAAGTTTCGGTTTCCGGAAAGTACGGCAGCCGCAACTATGCCGTGTTTCTCAATTGCCCTGCTCAACTCTTCGGGAAGCGGTCCCGAGTTGCCAATGCAGGTTGTGCAGCCGTAACCGACAAGGTAGAACCCCAGTTTCTCAAGCCAGGGCATGAGGCCGGCTGTTTTCAGGTACTCGGTTACCACCACCGAACCCGGCGCGAAGCTTGTCTTTACAAAGGGCTTTGTACTCAAGCCCTTTTCAACAGCCTTCTTCGCAAGAAGACCGGCTGCCATGAGAACAGAAGGATTCGATGTGTTGGTACAGCTGGTTATGGAAGCAATAACAACATCACCGTGCCTGAGTTCCATGTCTGTACCGTTCATGCTGAAGGCTGCCCGCGCATCGGGGTCTGCCTGTTCAAAGCCTCCGGACTTTATGGGGGCTGTGAGCAGATGCCGGAATTTTGAGGAAACATCGCTGAGCGCTATTCTATCCTGCGGACGCTTCGGCCCGGCAATGGATGGCACAATGCTGCCCAAGTCAAGTTCAAGAACCGTTTCATACAATACATCATCGCTGCTCCCGAACATTCCCTGAGAACGGCAGTACTTTTCAACCAATTCGAGGAGCTCCTCATCGCGGCCGGTGGCATACATGTATTCGAGGGTCTTGTTGTCAACGGGGAAGAAGCCCGCTGTTGCTCCATATTCAGGAGCCATATTTGCTAAGGTTGCCCGATCGGGCACAGTGAGGGAGTTTATTCCCGGGCCGGAGTACTCAACAATCTTCCCAACAACTCCCTGAGCCCGCAGGAGCTCGGTTACCCGCAGAACAAGATCGGTGGCCGTTGCCCCCTTCGGAAGATGTCCGCTCAATCGCATGCCGACAACAGGGGGCACCAGCATGTAGATGGGCTGTCCCAGCATGGCAGCCTCCGCTTCAATACCGCCGACACCCCAGCCGAGTATGCCGAGGCCGTTAATCATTGTTGTGTGGCTGTCGGTTCCGACAAGGGTGTCGAAGAAGGCATAATCGGTTTTGCCGCTGGTTTTTTCCTGAACCACCTTCCCGAGATATTCCAGATTTACCTGATGACAAATTCCGCTGGCAGGCGGAACCACATGAAAGTTCTCAAAAGCTCCCTGTCCCCAGCGGAGAAATTCATAGCGTTCCTTGTTTCGTTCAAATTCTCTCTCTGCGTTTTTCCTGAAGGCCTCGGAAGTGGCGAAGAAATCGATGCTCACTGAATGATCGATAATGAGATTCACCGGAAGCTGCGGATTTATTCGGGATGGATCGCCCTTCATTCTCTGCATGGCCGAACGCAGAGCGGCAAGATCCACCACGCAGGGAACGCCGGTGAAATCCTGAAGGAGCACCCGCGCAGGGGTGAAGGGTATTTCAATGTCTGAGGGTTTTTCAGGATTGTAGGAAAGGAAATGTGTGAGATGCTCGCGGGTAACTTCTTTTCCGTTAATGTTGCGCAGTACCGATTCAAGTAAAACACGGATACTGTAGGGAAAACGGGAAATGCGCGGATACTCCTTTGCCAGTTCGGTGAGGGAGAAATATTTCAGGTTTCGTTTTCCGATCCTCAGATCGCGTATAACAGAAAATACATCGGAATAGGGCATTGTTTACTCCTGTGGTAGGGAAATTATTCCTCATTATACCCCGTATGCGCCCTGTGGAGCAAGTAGCAGAAAGTATTTAAAGTATAAAAGTATTTATATGGGGAGATATATATGCCGAAATAAGGAATGAGTAGTCAGGAGGACTAACATATATGCACGGATGCAGACGATTGAGCAGGGCAGCTCTATTATTGGTCGTGGGATTTTTCATTCTCCCGCCCCCAATCATATTTTCTCTGGACATTGAATACCGCGTTCAGGCGGGCGAAACATTCTATTCCATAGCTCGAAAATACAACATAAGCCATCAACAACTTATGTCGACGAATAACATACACGACGAGCAATCGCTGCGGGTCGGACAAATACTGCGCATTCCGCAGGCGGGCTCTGAAATTTTGGAGAAGTATGAAATTCAGGGCGGCGATACACTTTACAGCATATCGCGCCGAAATGGTATGAGCGTTCAGGATATTCTCGATTTTAATAATTTGAGTCCCGATGATATTATACAACCCGGTCAGGTTCTGCAGCTGAACCCACAATCGGAGCGGAGCTTCGAGCGGCAAAGGGAGGGATCGGGAACTGTTCCCGTTACCCTAAGCAGCAAAACAGTATCGCCGACAATTACCGCTCCAGCGCTCCAACCTCAGGGAACGCTATTCTGGCCGCACGGAGGGGAACAGATTAAGCTGAGCGGAAAATTTCCCGGCATAGCCATTCGGGGTGATGCCGGCGATAACATACGCGCAGTGAGCAGCGGCAGAGTTGTGTACAGCGGGCCGCATTCCACCCTTGGCAATGTGGTATTTATTCAGAATGAGCGCGGGTACATATATATTTATGGCGGAAACCGTAATCTTCTCATTGTTTCAGGCGATTCTGTTCAGGCAGGGCAGATCATCGGCACCCTCGGTCCAAGCCCGCTCCTTCAGGAAGTACAGGTGTATTTCAGCGTCTGGAAGGAAGGACGATACATTGATCCCGCAAAATCGCCCCGGTAATTTTCCATTTCACACAAAATTAATATTGTTTTTATGCCTTTGTAGTGATATATTACCACTGGGATTATATTTGAAAAAATCAACGTGCTAAAAACACTATAATATGCCGACAAAGAATGATAATATGCCGACAGAGAATGATATTTTAAAACTATATTTACGACAGATCACAGAGTATCCTTTGCTCTCGACAGCAGAGGAACTGAGTCTGACAACAAAGATATTCGAACAAAAAAATCATTTGCAGAAACTTACTGCGGAATACAACAGCGACTCTGGAAAAGTAACAAGTGAAATGCTTGAAAAAGCGGCGCAGGCCCTCCTTATAAGTAAAAATCAAATGATTCATTCTAATCTTCGTCTGGTAGTTTCCATTGCAAAGAAACTGAACAACAGAGGTCTGCCGCTGCTTGATGTTATTAATGAGGGTAACATTGGGCTTATTGAAGCAGTTGAGCGTTTCGATCATCGGAGAGGCTGCAGGTTCTCTACCTACGGCACATGGTGGATTCGGCAGACAATTCTGAAGAGTGTTGCCGAAAAGAGCAGAACGGTTAGAATACCTATTCATATGATCAATAGCATGCAGAAATATCATTATACCTGCAGCTATCTCAGCGATGAGTTTGAACGCGAGCCCACTAACGATGAAATCGCGCAATGTCTCCAATGCACACCGGAAAAAGTTCGGAAAATTAAAATAGCCAGTCAGAAAACGACATCGCTCGACAGTACTATTGACGATAATATGACCAGCCTTGTTAATATGGTCGTTGATTTCGATAAGCAGGAACCCCTTGACCAGATTTTCAGGCGCACAGTTGTGAATGACCTGAGGCAGATGCTTGATAAGCTTCCTGATCGGGAACGGAGGATTCTCCAGCTCCGTTTTGGTCTCAATGGAGAAGGACCATTCACACTCGATGAAACCGGTAGGCGTATAGGAATTACCCGTGAACGGGTGCGTCAAATTCAAAAGAACACACTTACATATCTGCAGGATCTACTGAGATTACGCGGTTATCAGGAAAATACTATTTGACCGGTATTGGGCTGGCGGAAGCATGAGCAGTAGCATGAATTTTGAGTTTGATATGATCACGACACGAGGCGGCGACAGCGGAAAGAGCAGCCTCTTCGGGGGTGAACGGCGGATCAAATCGGATCCGGTTTTTACCGTACTTGGAAACCTCGATGAACTGACATCGGGGCTGGGCATCTGCCGCAGCGCCATTAATATCTCCCGCGCTTCCCGTTCCCTTGGCATGGACAGCCGGAGAAAAGACAGCCCGGGCGCGGACAGCCATGGTAACGATATGGCTGCCGATATCCGATCTATTCAGCAGGAACTGCAGAACATTGCCGCCCTCATCGCCACCCCTGTGAGCAGCCTGAATACCATAAAGCCCCTCGGTAAAACCGATTCCGAATGGGAAAGCTTTCTGCGTGAGAAGCTTAACGAGCTGGAGCGCACAGAATCGCGCTACATCGCTCACATTACCATAACGGACTTCATAATCCCCGGCGATACTGAGGTTTCAGCCCGCTTTGATCTTGCCCGAACCGTATGCCGCCGCGCAGAGCGTTCACTTGTATCGTATATTCAGATGCTTCCAACCGAGTATTACCGCCGCGCGCAAAATTATCTCAACCGTCTGTCAGACTGTCTCTTTGTTATGGCGCGTTACTTTGAGCAGAATTTTTCTGCGGATTCTTCGGGGGCGCAGGGCTGAAAGAAGCCGGGCTGAAATGGTACTGGACCTGGCTGTGAATAAGTCTGTCATCATCGAAAAGAAAATATCCTGAGAATTTATTTCCTGCCAGCGCGTGGGGCAGCCAGATTCTGTCATCGAACCACATCCGATCATAGGGAAGATTCTGTACCGGGCACCAGAATGGCTTGGCCTCGTCTGTTTCTATGAGCTCGCCTGAAAAATGGTATGCCCAGAAAACCTCAGCATATAAGGTATACCCATCGGTAAACGAAAAATACAAGCGGCCGCGGATCTCCACATTGTGGGGAGTAAGTCCAATTTCTTCCCCGCATTCCCGAATAGTTGCCTGAACGAAGCTTTCTCCCTGTTCCAGTTTTCCCCCGGGCCCATTCACCTTTCCTGCGCCAAGCCCCCGTTTTTTTTCTATGAGGAGAAGTTCGCTGGCGGCGGCGGGGGCGGGTTGGGTGGTGGCTCGCTGAGCGGGGGCGCGCTGGGCAGCATCAGGCTGAATTGAGTCGCGCTGAATGTACAGAAGCACAGCCCTGTCATCAGGAGAAAAATGGGAGAGCTCCGCAAGAGAGGTATTGAGAGTATCCAGATCATGCGAGGGGGTCATATCGGCAATTTTCGGGTGGGACATATAGTATTCCTGTCGTATTATTGAATAGATTAAAAATATAATGTAGTGTACAGTAATGCTACCGTATTAGAAAGGGGGAGTTACATGATTGGACTTGTTGTTATTGCTATTTTTGCAGCGCTGAGTTTTGCCTTGATCAATTATATTGGGGTTCGACGGCTTGAACCGGGAACCGAATTGATGATTGAAATTTCAGGCGCTATTCGGGAGGGCGCGGATGCATTTATTCGTCACGAATACCGCATTATTTTTTCTATTGTATGCCTTATTGCTCTTGGGCTTGCTCTGCTGGTGAGCTGGTACACGGGGGTAAGCTTCATTCTCGGCGCCTTCATGAGCGCATCGGCAGGATGGATCGGCATGAAAATTGCCACCATTACCAATGTCCGTGTGTCAAATGTTGCGCGGAAAAGCGAGGAGATCGGGCCGACGCTTCAGGTTGCTTTTCGAGGCGGCAGTGTCATGGGGCTCAGTGTGGGAGGATTTTCTCTCCTGGGGCTGTTCATAGTGTATGTTATTTTCGGCCGCATTCTGGGGCAGACCGATCCAGAGCAGATGAGGACTGTGAGTAATTTTCTTGATATCAGCTTTATTCCCTTTACCATGACGGTATCCGGCTATGCGCTCGGCTGCTCAATTATTGCCATGTTCGACCGTGTCGGCGGCGGTATATACACGAAGGCGGCCGATATGGGCGCCGATCTTGTTGGGAAAACAGAAGCAAACATTCCGGAAGATGATCCGAGAAACCCGGCGACCATTGCCGATAATGTGGGCGATAATGTGGGCGATGTTGCCGGTCTCGGCGCCGATTTGCTTGAGAGCTATGTTGGAGCCATTATCTCCAGTGTTGTGCTCACCGCCTATATGTTTTTCACCACCAATGCCGGCGGCGGAAATTTCGATGATCATTTTATGACTCAGCTCATCCACTATCCCCTTATGTTTGCGGCCATCGGCATATTCGGCAGTATTGTGGGTATTGCCTTTCTGTTACTGAAAAAACCGGGAAGTAATCCGCACAAGGAGCTGAACATCTCTGTGTTTACCGCTGCCTTTCTTACCCTCGGCGGCAGTATTGTTCTCACATGGTATCAGTTTACTGGTATTGACCCCTCCCAGTTTGCGCTTGTCGGGTTCCATCTCGGATGGCTCAGCCCTTGGCTTGCTGCGGTTACGGGTATCGTGGTCGGCATCGTCATCGGGCAGCTTGCCGAGTACTATACCAGCTACCATTTCAAACCGACCAAACATATATCTGCCGCCAGCCGCGAAGGTACTGCCCTGAACATTACCGAGGGTATGGCAGTCGGCATGAAGTCAACATTTTTTCCCCTGCTTGTTCTCGCTCTGGCAGTTATCAGCGCCCACGCTATCGCCGGCCTCTATGGGGTGGCAATGGCGGCGATTGGAATGCTGAGTTTTGTTGTATCGACGGTAAGTGTCGATACCTATGGTCCCATAGCAGATAATGCCGGCGGTATTTCCGAAATGGCGAAACTTCCGCCCCGGGTGCGCGAAATTACCGATGAATTAGATTCAGTTGGGAATACAACCGCCGCAATAGGGAAGGGTTTTGCCATTGGTTCAGCCGCCCTTGCCGCGCTCAGTCTCTTTGCTTCGTTTCTGTACAGTCAGGTAGGCAGCGATAGCATTAATAGTTTCACCGGCTTGTTGCTGAACATGATTGATCCGCTTGTCCTTGCAGGCGCGCTGGTGGGTTCAGCCCTTCCGTATTTGTTCAGCGGTATTCTCATTGAGGCGGTAGCAAAGGCTGCGCGGAAGATGGTTCAGGAAGTACGGCGCCAGTTTAAAGAGCATCCGCTTATTCTTACGGGCGAAGAAAAACCAAACTATCGGGAATGTATTGAGATAAGCTCCGCTGGAGCTTTGAATGAAATGCGGGTTCCCGCCCTCATAGCGGTATTCACCCCCATTGTATCGGGCTTCCTGTTTGGGCCTGCCTTTGTTGGGGGCATGCTCATCGGTACGACACTCAGCGCCATTATGCTTGCCCTGTATTCAGCAAATTCGGGCGGCGCTTGGGACAATGCGAAGAAGTACATTGAACAGGGACGCCATGGCGGTAAGGGTTCTGAGGCGCATTCAGCCGCAGTTATCGGCGACACGGTCGGTGATCCTCTCAAGGATACCGTTGGTCCTTCTCTGGATATTCTCATAAAAATTATGGCTGTTGTTTCACTCATTATGGTATCGATCTTCAAGCGCTATAATATTCTCGATTTCCTGAATCTTTAAGCAGCCGCGGAGGCTGCGAGCGGGAGCATGGACAGGACGCATGGGCGGGCGGAATGAGACCTGAGGAAATTATTGCTGATATTTACCGGCAGCTTTGCGAAAAGCAGACACAGGGCGAGCGGCCGAAAGAGGTTCTTATGACACTTGAACAATACCGCCTGCTCAGCTGGTATCGGCGTTTTCTTGGCGATATCGGGAAATCCGACTATCTGGACGATTATAACATTTTCGGTCTGGATATTCTTGTTGACAGAGGAATTGAAGGCCCCAGAGTCTGCTGATGCAGCCTCATCATCAGGCGTATCAGGTCAATCCGCAGAAATCAAGCCAGAAAAATCGTGATCATGAAGCAAGCAGTGAAAAAATGAAGCCCGGCAGGAGGAGCGCGCCCGCGATGAGGACGATGACGGGGATGTCGCGCAGCCGGAGGGTCAATTTTTCCGTGTCCGTTTGCGGGGGATGTTCGGAGAGTATGGAGAGAACGCGGTCGAGGCTCCCGATGAGGTTCTGCCGGTTTGCGCTGCGCCGGTGATCATATATCAATTCAAAATAATTCAGAGATGCGCTAATGAGTCGGCCGATGGTTCCGGGGAGTCTCAGGTTTTTCCGAATGGAAAACAGGGAGATGAAGACGAAGCCGATAACGCTGAGCCCGCGGTATAATCCGGCAAAGAGCGCTCCTTCGGTAATGACAATGTTCCCAATGGCGAGGAGCACCCGCCCCTGCGGTATAAAAAGATGAAAAATACTCACCGTCACTATGAGAAACCCGAAATAGGCATAGAGGAGCCGTTTTCCCGAAGCCCGCGCGAGAACCCCGAGAATGAGAACCTGCGCAAGCCGGGGCAGGGGGTGTTCTACGCTGAGGAAGATCGGCAGCGAAATAATGCCTGCAATGAATGCCCCGGAGGTTGAGAGGTATTTTTGCAGAAGGGGTGTGCGGATTGGCGTTTTGAGCCCGCGCCCGCGCTCGTGTTTATGCCGCGATCTGCGCCCGCGCTCATGTTTATGCCGCGATATGCGCCAGCTCCTCATTGCAGCGTTGCCCGTTGCCTGCTCATGGGGTTGCGGCTGCGCTGGGGGCGGCGGCTCTGCTGCGCCGTTGCCCGTTGCCTGCTCGTGGGGCGGCGGAATGGATGCTGCGTGAGCGCGGGCAATGCCTTGTATGCGGTACTGTTCGTGAAACCAGCGGGAATGACGGGAGATATTATCAGCAAGAACGGCAATAATGATCCCTGCCGCAAATCCCAGTCCGTAAAAAAGAGGAAGAATGACCCAGGACTGCGCGCCGAAAATGAAACCAACCGAGAACAGCCCCTGCACCGTGTTACTTGCCAGAGCGCCTGCTAGGCTTATTCCGATGTAACTGGCTTTTTTCGAGCGATAAAGAAGATACATCAGCAAAAAAGATGCAAAGCTGCCCGTGAAACTGAACAGAAAAACATAGCTTGCGAGGGTGCCGTTTACCAGCGCCTGTCCGAGGGTTTTCATGAGGGTGAGAAGCGCAAGCTGCCTGAAGTTCATGAGGGGAAGAGCGAGTATGATGGGGAGGTTTGCGAGCCCGAGCCGAAAGAAGGGTACCGGTCGGGGAAAAAGATACTCAAGAGTAGCGCAGAACATGCTGAACGCAGCAAATAACGCTATCTTCTCAAGAACGGCATCGGACAAGCCTGAATGCCCTTTCATATTCATGAGATATTACCCCGTGAAACTTTTGCATTGGGAAATTGCGCTTGCGCAATTTCCAGTAGCAAAACTTTGCCCGTGTTAAAAACTGAGCTCGGAGGGATTCGAACCCACGACCTTCGCCTCCGGAGGGCGACGCTCTATCCAGCTGAGCTACGAACCCATATACACAGTAAAATGCTAGCATATCGGCTTCCGGCTGTCAATTCAGGCAAACTTTTCGCCACCTAAAGTGCCGATGTACAACAGTGAACTCATCCGGCGCGGCGCGCAACAGTGAATATCTGTCTATGAGAACTTATTTTAATGATGTTCCAATTATTGAACCCAGTACAGTGGTCAAAGTCGATGCCAAAACGGTAGTCATTATAATTGAGGATGGATTATTCGCATTATCACTAAGTACTGACCACATTACAAAAAGTGGAAGAATAATGAGTATAAATACTAAAACCGAAACCAAACTACGTAATCGAAATGCCTGCCTTTTTTCCTCAGGTGTTATTATGGGAGTAGATTTGTGTTTTGTCGTATAATTCTCAGAATTTTCAGCGCTTTTATCAGACATTGGCAAACTCTCTTTTTATATCTTCATGATTAATTATTGCATTTTGCTTTTTGCTAATAGCCTTCCACCATGCGCCGTCCCTGTTGTGTACTAAATCTATTAATTCATACCCGTGCAAATGACCATAATTCTGAATTGCTTCTACGACATTTTTGTCATCGGTGAGCGTATATTGCTTTCCGTCAGTAAATTTAAGATATGTTCGTATTATCTCGCTACCATAATATTTATAGGCCCTATATATACTCACAACAACAGGTCCATATTGCCATGCAGTAAATTCCAAATCATCTATTTTTTCGCCATCATTTTTCAGGTGCATGGCATAGCTCAAATAAATGAGTTTTTGTAATTTGAGCGGACTAATAAATATGGCATTTTTTTCACAGGAGTTCAAAACAGAATTTGAATATGCTACTGCGGGAATGGTCAATGTGCTCATTACCTGCCTCCCAATAAGAATTTTTTTGCTACTGGAAATTGTGCAAGCACAATTTCCCAATGCAAAAGTTTCTGTAATGATAATAAGAAAAAAGAGGAGAAGTGTAAACTAATTTCTTCGATAATTGTGGGATATCAAACGGCAGAAGAGAAATACAACGCGCATCATCAATGACAGAACCCCACTTGATAATTCCCCGATTTTTCACTATCCTCAATTTTGCTAGGAAATTTCGTCATTGGCAGAAGGTTTGCGGGAATTATAATGGGAAACGAGCAGCAGATAGAAGCTGAGCTCCTGAATACACTTCAGGAGCTGAAATATGACTACAGAGATGATATTAAAGATAGGGCGGCGCTGGAGTCCAATTTTCGTGAAAAATTTGAGGCGCTCAACAAAGTCCATCTGACCAATAGTGAGTTTGCGCGCCTTCTGGAGCACATTATTACTCCCGATGTCTTCGCTGCATCCAAAACCCTGCGATCGCTGAACGACTTCCTGCGGGAAGATGAAACCCCGCTGAACTACACATTAGTGAACATTAAAGATTGGTGCAAAAACACCTTCGAAGTTGTGAACCAGCTCCGCATGAACACGGCGAACAGCCACCACCGCTACGATGTTGTGTTACTCATAAACGGTGTTCCGCTCGTGCACATTGAGTTAAAAAACCGCGCTGTCAGCCCGCAGAAAGCCATGCAGCAAATTGTCCAGTATAAAGATGATTACGGCAGCGGATACAGCCGAACATTAATGTGTTTCATGCAGATATTCATTGTCAGCAATGACACGACCACCTGGTATTTTAGCAACAATAACAAACGCCACTTCGGCTTTGATGTCGATGAACACTTTCTGCCGCGGTATACATTTGCCGACCAGAATAACAAAAAAATAACCCAGCTCAATTCCTTTGCAAAAGCATTCCTTGCCAAATGCGCGCTCGGAGAGATGATTAGCCGCTACATGGTACTTGTCGCAAGCGAACAGAAACTTCTCATGATGCGCCCCTACCAAATATATGCGGTTAAAAGAATTGTGGAATCCATTCATAATAACTGCGGCAACGGGTACATCTGGCATACAACGGGGAGCGGAAAAACCCTGACATCCTTCAAGGCCTCCACCTTGCTGAAAGATAATGCGAGCATTGAAAAATGCCTATTTGTTGTTGACCGGAAAGATTTGGATCGCCAGACCCGCGAAGAGTTTAACCGCTTTCAGGAGGGCTGCGTGGAAGAAAACACAAACACGGAGGCCCTGGTTGAGCATCTGCTGTCAGATGACTATGCCGACAAAGTAATTGTTACCACCATTCAGAAACTCGGGCTGGCATTGAGCGAAACAAACACGCGCAACTATAAAAAACGTCTGGAACCCCTGCGCAACAAACGGCTGGTATTCATTTTCGATGAATGCCACCGTTCGCAGTTTGGCGATAATCATAAGGCCATAAAAGAATTCTTCCCGAAATCGCAGCTCTTCGGTTTTACCGGAACCCCCATTTTTGCCGATAACGCAGCGCACATAACAATTGACGGAGAAAAAGCATCGTACAAGACCACTGCCGATCTATTTCACAATGAACTGCACGCCTACACCATTACGCACGCCATTGAAGATGACAATGTTCTTCGTTTTCATGTCGATCATTACCAGCCGGAGGGCGCAAACAGCCCCCGCCCGGGCACTCACGCGGCGAAAGAGGCTATTGTTGAAACCATTTTGAAAAGGCACAACGCCATGACACGCAACCGTAAATTCAATGCCCTCTTAGCAACTGCCGGCATTAACGATGCCATTGACTACTACAATCTGTTCAAAGAGATACAGAAACACCGGAAGACAGATGACGACAGTTTCATGCCATTGAACATTGCATGCGTGTTCTCTCCGCCCGCGCAGGGAAGCTCCCCCGAGAACGCACAGGACATTACACAAATTCAGGAAGACCTGCCGCAGGAGAAAAAAGATAATGCTGTGGAACCGGAAAAAAAGAAAAAAGCGCTCAGTTCCATTATTGCGGACTATAATGCCCGGTACAACACCAACCACAGCATCAATACATTCGATCTCTACTATCAGGATGTGCAAAAACGCATTAAGGATCAGCAATTTTCGAACTCCGATCTGCCGCATAATGAGAAGGTGGATATTGTGATTGTTGTTGATATGCTGCTCACCGGCTTCGACTCCAAATTTCTGAACACCCTGTATGTCGACAAGAACCTAAAATATCAGGGGCTCATTCAGGCGTTTTCACGAACAAACCGCATATTAAATGCAACGAAACCCTTTGGCAGCATTCTGGATTTTCGCCAACAGCAGAATGCGGTGAACACTGCCATTGTTCTCTATTCCGGCGAGGCCGGCGAGCGCGCAAAGGAAATATGGCTGGTTGATGAGGCGCCGACGGTTATTGAAAAATTGGAACAGGCCCTTACAGAGTTGAGCAATTTTATGCGGTCCCAGGGGCTGGAGTGCAATCCTTCAGAAGCGGCGAACCTCAAAGGAAATGCCGCCCGCGGTCAATTCATTAATTTGTTCAAGGAAGTCCAGCGCCGCGCAACCGAGCTTGATCAATATACCGACCTCACCGAAGAACACAGGCAGAGCATTGACAATGCAATATCGCCCGAGAATTTGCAGGGGTTCAGGGGCGTGTATCTTGACATGGCGCGGACGCTGAAGGAGCAGCGCGATGAGGAAGGCGAGCCGGATGATCCCGACACGAATGACCTCGATTTTAAGTTCGTTCTGTTTGCCTCGGAGCTCATCGATTATGATTACATTATGAAGCTCATTGCCGAATACACGAACGCGCCGCCGGAGAAGAAAAAAATGAATCGCGAGCAGTTGCTTGCTCTCATTCAAGCCGATGCCAAGTTTCTGGATGATCGTGATGATATTGCCGACTATATTGATACCCTCGCCGTCGGTGAGGGCTTAAGCGAAAAACAGATTAGGGACGGCTACGAATCCTTCAAGAACCAGAAGAATGAAGACAGGCTGGCAAACATTGCTGCCAATTACGGTATAGAAAACGCTGACTTGCAAAAGCTTGTCGCTCTCATTCTGCGGCGCATGATTTTTAACGATGAGGACTTAACCGCCCTGTTCATGCCATTGGAACTCGGCTGGAAGGAGCGCGGGCGCAAAAAGCAGGCAATGATGCGGGAGCTCATTCCGATCCTGCGCAAACAAGCACATGGCCGCGAAATTTCAGGGCTGGACGTGTATGACTACTAACAAAACGCAGAAGGCACTGGTTCCGAAACTGCGCTTTCCTGAATTTCGGGAATCTTTAGGCTGGACAACTAAAGCAGGAAACCAAATATTTTCACAAATAAGTAATAAAAATCACGATTCAAATTTGTCAGTATTGGCAATTACACAGGAGCATGGTGCAATTCCAAGAAATCAAATCAATTACCATGTATCTGTTAGTAAGGAAAGTATTGATGGATATAAAGTCGTAGAGATCGGGGACTTCATAATTAGTTTGAGATCTTTTCAAGGAGGCATTGAATACTCAAAATATCAAGGATTATGTAGCCCCGCGTATATAATTCTTAGAAACAGAACAGGAATTATGAATGACTATTTTATTCATCTATTTAAAACAAAACATTTTATTCGGGATATGGCTAAAAATATTGAGGGCTTACGTGATGGTAAAATGGTTAGTTATAAACAATTTTCTGAATTAATGCTGCCTTATCCATTAGCCGAAAAAGAACAACAAAAAATTGCACATTGTCTGTCTTCTATTGATAAGGTCATTGAACTGGAAGGGCAAAAGCTGAATGCCCTGCGTGATCATAAAAAGGGCCTCCTGCAAAACCTTTTTCCCGCTGAGGGTAAAACACTTCCGAAATTTCGCTTTCCGGAGTTTCGGGATAGTTCAAAATGGATAATTAAGACATTGGATGAAAATCTGATTCAACGAAGTCAAAGAAATAAGGAATCAAAATATAATCGAATTCTTAGTGTGAACAATACGAAAGGGTTTATTTTACAATCTGAACAATTTGTGGATAAACAGGTAGCAAGTAATGATTTATCACCGTACAAAATAGTTCATAAAGGTTGGATAGCCTATAACCCTTCAAGAATAAATATTGGATCCATTGCGATCTTAGAACAATTTGAAGCTGGAATTGTCAGCCCTATGTATGTGGTTTTTGAGGTGCAAGAAGATAAAATAAATCCATATTTTCTGTTATATTTTGTAGATACTCATACATGTAATCAAAAAATTAAAATGGCGTGTTCCGGTAGCGTTCGCGATACATTATCGTTTGAAGCGCTATGTAATCTCGAAATTGCATTGCCAAGGAAAAAAGAACAACAAAAAATCGCTGAGTTCTTATCTACAGCGGATAACATGATCACCGCGCAGGAACAAAAGATCGCATCATTAAAAGCGCATAAAAAAGGCCTCTTGCAGCAACTTTTTCCCAACCCTGAGGAGGTCGCTAAATGACTCTATGTGCTGAGCATTCTCGCATTTTGTAGAAAGTTTTGCTACTGGAAATTGTGCTTGCACAATGCAAAAGTTTCTTATAGTTTTTTATGGTATATTATATGTATCGGGAGGTGCTATGAATATTGATACAGTGGTTAATGTCATTCTTCAATTAGCGAATAAGAAAAAACTTATTGTGCGGCCAATGAAATTACAAAAACTTCTTTGGTTTGCTCATGGTTGGTATATGGTATGGAATAAAGATTCAGAATTAAAGGGATTAATTTCTCATTCTTTTGAAGCATGGCCGTATGGACCTGTTATTCCTTCTGTTTATCATGAGTTCAAACATTTTCGTTCCAATCCTATTGATGATTTTATGTATAGAAATAATGATGAGTACTATACATCTACCAATGCGCAGGTGAAATATGTTTGTGGAGAAGTTATACGAGTTTATGGAGAAATGACCGACATATACTTATCGGGTCTAACGCATAATTTAAATGGCGCGTGGTGGAAAGCCTTTTCAAAAGGCATGGGAAGTGTAATAGATCAATCGGATATTTTCGAGGAATTTAGTGAAAAATCAAGCGGATGAGTTTAAAGGGTTTACCGAAGAAAAAATCCCACAACCACATAATAAATTGGACTCTTTGGACTCTTCAAATCCTGACAAAAAAGAAGAGAAAGCGCATAGTACAAAGTTTTGCAAAATGCAAAACTTTCTATAAAATAGGAGAATGCTAAGCACAAAGAAAGTATTCCAGATCGGAAACTTTGGCTACTGGAAATTGCGCAAGCGCAATTTTCCAATGCAAAAGTTTCTAGTAGAAGATTACACAGATTAGCAACAGCACGATGGACTATATGGGGAGGAATATTGAGTAGAAACTTTTGCATTGGAAAATTTCATGAAGAAATACCCATTTAATCCTGAATTATTCCGAGATGCGCAGGAAGAGACGCAAAAATGACCGCAAAAATGCAAAAACAATTGGGGGAAGTCCTCTGGGCAATTGCCGACCGGCTGCGGGGCGCAATGAATGCGGACGATTTTAGAGATTACATGCTCTCATTTATTTTCCTGCGTTATATTTCGAGTACCTATGAAAATTCCGCACGGGAGGAATTGGGACCAGACTACCCCGAAAAAAATTCTGCGGACGCTGGAACCCCATTGCAAACATGGTATACGAACAATGCCGACGACATTGACGAATTCGAAGAAACCATGCGCCGCAGCGTTCACTACGTGGTGCAGCCCGAGTACCTGTGGAGCCATATCTCTGAACTGGCGAGAACTCACAATGCCCACCTTCTCGACACCCTTCAGAGGGGCTTCGCATACATTGAGAATGAATCATTCAAAAGCACCTTTCAGGGGCTTTTTTCCGAAGTCAACCTCACATCTGAAAAGCTCGGAAGGAATTATGAGGCTCGGAATACACTGCTTTGCAAAATTGTCAATGAAATAGCGAGGGGGCTGAACGAATTCCCGACCAACAGCGACATTTTGGGCGATGCCTATGAATACCTCATTGGTAAATTCGCTGCCGGAGCGGGCAGAAAGGCAGGTGAGTTTTATACTCCGCAAATCCTCTCCAGCATTCTCTCTGCCATTGTCGCGCTCGACAGTCAGGACCCATCGCAGGGCGAAAAGAAACACCTTGAAAGCGTTTTTGACCCGGCCTGCGGGTCGGGTTCCCTGCTTCTGAATGTGCGAAAGCGACTCGGCCCGCATGGCATTGGCAAAATTTATGGTCAGGAAAAAAACATTACTACCTACAATTTGGCGCGCATGAACATGCTTCTGCATGGGGTTAAGGACTCTGAATTTGAAATGTACCATGGCGATTCGCTGACCAACAATTGGGATATGCTCAGAGAACAGAACCCCGCCAAAAAAACCTCTTTCGATGCCGTGGTGGTGAATCCTCCCTTCAGCTTGCGCTGGGATCCATCGGATGCTCTGGCGGATGATATGCGCTTCACAAACTATGGGCTTGCCCCCCGATCGGCTGCCGACTTCGCATTTCTCCTGCACGGGTTTCATTACCTGAAAGATGACGGCACCATGGCAATTATTCTGCCCCACGGTGTTTTGTTCCGCAGCGGCGCAGAATACAGAATGCGCCGCAAGCTCCTGCGAGATGGACACATTGATACTATCATTGGTCTCCCTCACAACCTCTTTTATTCAACGGGTATTCCCGTGTGCATTGTGGTTCTCAAGAAATGTAAGAAGCCCGATGACATTCTGTTCATTGATGCCAGTAAACAGTATGAAAAAGGCAAACGTCAGAATTATCTGGAAAAAGAACACATCGATAAAATCATAGCAACGTATCAATTCCGTAAGGAGGAGAAGCGCTACTCCCGCTGTGTTTCCATGGAGGAAATTGATGAGAACGATTACAACTTAAACATTTCACGCTACATCAGCACCCAGGAACCCGAAAAGGAAATTATTCTCAAAGACGTACATTATGCCATACAAACTTTGGAAAGCGAGATTAGCGAGAACACAAACGTGCATAACAGCTATCTGGAAGAGTTAGGCTTGGACCCCCTGCCGCGTTCCTGACCCGCATTCAGAGGTTTTATCCATGAGAAATGTTACCGCTACAATCCGACTCGCCGCGCTTCTTACGGTTTTTCTCTGTTCCTGCGCGACAGCGCATCAATCTGCAAAAATCGACCCACACGCAAAAATCGACCAGCCCCCCGAAAAATCTGCCGAATCTGAAAAATCCACATCTGCCAAAAAAATCGACCAGCATGCCAAAAAAGAACTATTCCAAGTAAGCGGAGAAGTATACAATGAGGTTTTCCATGAAGTGCGGAGAATTATTCAGGAGCTCGATGATATTATTCAGGGCAGGCAATTTTCGGCATGGCTTGAATACTTGAGCGATGACTACCGAATGCGCTATAATGACCCCGAGACCCTTGAGGTAATTTCGGGGAGTAGACGGCTACGCGCTGAAAACATTATACTGAAGAACATTGAAGATTTTTTTACCCATGTGGTGGTGCCGAGCAGGGTACATTACCGGCTGGATAAGCTTATTTTCATTAGTGAAGTAGATGTAGAGGCAATTATGATTGTTAATAATGAATCGATAGTTGCATATCAACTACATTTTACAAATGGGTATTGGAAAATTATTGATAATACTATATAATTGTGCCGATATCATAAGAGAAACTTTTCCAATGCAAAAGTTTCTACAAGGAGCATTTATGAAGAGGTATAGGGGAATCTTTTCCGTTATTTTCTTATTTGCAATAGCATTACTGCCGGCCCAGGAAACACTACGAACCCTCGAGGACTTATATCTAAGTACCGATATTGAGGTTCAGCTTATCCTGAGTCAGGCTGTTTCTGCTGATCGTTACAGCAAACTTACTGCGCTCGATGTCATTCGGGACATGCAGGACGGAGGAAGAATTCCGGCGAATGAGAATGCCGTTATGATTATTCTCAGCTCTCTTTCCGGAGAGGGTATTACCCGGATTGTTCATTCAGACGGACGGATAGTAAACAATTTTCCCGAAGTGCGGCGTCAGGCAGTGTATCTTCTGGGAGAAATTGGCGGCGAACGCGCCATGGAAATACTTTATACTGTTTTTGAGAATGATCCTGAGCCAATGGTTCTTTCCGAAGCCATTTTGGCTCTCACAAAAACGGGAATAAGCGACCCGCAGAAAGCTTCAAAATACATTTCCAACATTCTGAGGTCGAACACTCTGCATGAAAATCCTAATAACGGTCTTGCTTCAGCCTGTCTTACTGCGATCCAGGATCTGAGCGTCGTTAATTCAACTATTCTGACCGAAGTAATTGGCGTTGTCTCAGGTTTCTACATCAATAAGGTTCGTCAACAGGCCATTGACCTCATAAATTTTCTCAGAAATAGTTGATCGGACATATCAGGCAACATTTTCCGAAGATTCTTACCGTTCTTATAATTGCCGGCATAGTCGGCATGGTTTTTGTGTTTTTGTGCTACCATCTGGTTTCCAGTGTAAGCAGGGAGAGAATTTTTGGAGATATGGATGACCTTCCCAACAGCAGAGTTGGTCTCCTTCTTGGTACTGCCCCCCGTTCCCGCAGAGGAAGCACGAACACCTTCTTCACCAACCGCATAGCGGCTGCGGCGCAGTTATTCAGGGCAGGAAAAATACGGTACATCCTTGCCAGCGGCGATAACAGCGATCTTTCATATAATGAGCCCATATATATGAAAGAAGCGCTTGTCGGCAGGGGCATACCGGCGGAGCGCATCGTGCTCGACTATGCCGGCTTTTCAACGCTCGATTCCATTATTCGGGCTCGAACAGTTTTCGGTCAGCATCGCTTTATTATTATCAGCCAGCGCTTTCATAATGAGCGGGCGGTATATATTGCCGTTGGAAATGATATTGATGCCCTCGCGTACAATGCCGGAGATGTGCGGGGTTATGCGGGTCTCTATGCTCTTGTGAGAGAGTCGCTTGCCAGAGTAAAAGCTGTTTTCGATATTCGGATATTTAACACGCAGCCGAAATTCTCAGGCCCCCCTGAAACCATTCCCTGAACGGCTGCTTGTGGGCGGCTGTTTCTGGATGGCGGGGGAGCGCGGTGTGGGGCGCGCGCGTGTGAGCGGCGCAGGGGTGCCGAGGAGCGCATGTGAAAGTTTCTCTGTATTATATTTTGCTTGTTCTCACAATACCCGCTTTCGGCTTCGACACCTCTGTGCTGGGCCTGTATACCATTGCCAACCGTACAGGTTTTGATCTGCATCACATATTCATTTCACCGGGCGACAGCAACAGCTGGGGCGCCGACATTCTCTCCTCCGGTAAGACTCCCGCTATCCTCCCCGCCGCCGATACCTACAGTTTCTATGTCCACTATGAGCTCAATAATCCGGTTTTTGCTCTTCTTGCGATTGATGAGGATGGCGATTCCTATGTCATGAATGAAATACCCGGGCAGGATACATTGTATCTGGAGATCGGCCTGGAGCATTACGATCAACCATCCGCTCGGGTTCCGCCTGCGGACAGAATTGTCCTGACAAATGCCGGCAGCAGTAACATATGGTTCATGTTTCTCAGCCCCTCCGATTCTCTTGTCTGGGGCGCCGACATTCTCGGCGACAAGGGAATGTTTGAAAGCGGTGAAAGTATAAATATCCGCATGTATTCTGATGAAACCGATTATGATCTTCTGGGAGTAACTGAAAATGGGGAAATGTACTATCGAAAATTGACCATGCCGGGGGCAGGACGCATCATCGAGATCACCGAATACGACCGGCGATAATATCAGAATGTGACAGGCGATGAATTGATGTGTCAGATGATGTGACTGGCGATGAATTCAGATGATTTTCGGACGATTTCCAGCGGAATTGCATGCGCCCCGTGGAATGCATGAAACGCGACATTCCAGCCCGCTTTCCGAAGGAGTTCCGCCAGCCTGCCTGCGTTGCCGAAGGAGAGAAGGGGGTCGTAGATGCCGTGGCTCTGAAAAACCGGCGCGGGCGGGCAGCGCGCAATGAGCTCCGCGCTTACCCTTTCATCTATGAGGCTGCTTGAGAAGAGCAGTATCCCCCTCACGGGCAGCCGCAATTCGAGCACCGTCCGCAGCGCCAGCATTGACCCCTGGCTGAAACCGCCAATGAAGGTATTCTCCCAAACCACGCCGAGTTCCCGCGCATCGGCTGCCAACTCCCGCGCCCGAACCCCGAGTTCCGGCACCGATAGCTCAGCCATATTCTGAAAATATGTCCCCGCTGCAGCCAGTTCAATATGTTTCCTGTCGGAGGGAAACCATGCGTAGCTGTTGGTCTGAATGCTCACCGGCGCGCGGGGAAACAGCCACCGAATATCACCCAATGGCAGCGATATTTCATGCGACAGCCCCTCAAGATCCCGCTCATTCGCCCCAAAGCCATGGGCGAGAATAATCGTGGTAGTTGGGGTGGTCGCCTTGTCCGCGCCGCCAGTACCGCCCGTGGTGGAAGTCGCTGAAGGCGCCGTGTCGTCCTGCGATTCAGCAGGAATGTTCCAGAAGTAATTCATTGTTTTCCTCGTTTGTAATAGGTATGGGGCAATTCAATTCTGAGTATGTAGTTTCCTTTCTTTGCTCATTCTCATATGAAGTAACCTTCAAAATTCTCTGCTAATTGCAGTTCAAAGCGTTCATATATTCGTATGTGGACTCTGGTTTTCAAATAATTTCGTTTTTCTTCCTCAGAGCCGTATTCTTTAAGCCAATTGGGTTCGTCTTTTAGGATATCTTCCAGTGCTTTGTGATCTTCAGATAGGGGACGTACATCTATCCAAAGTCTATCGACAATACCTTCTGAACTTTCACCTTCAGGTACAGGCGACCATTGTATCAATTTTCCAAACTTATTTTTATTGAGAATTACTATGCCTTTCTCATATTGATGTATGGGAGGTGAATAATACACCGGAATTTTCAATTCATTGAATGTTAACTCACCTGCCCACTGTGACGGTGGATTATGCGTATGGTTTATTTCTGTGAAATTATTATTCCTCCATAAATCACTATAGGATTCGCCAATAGCACATATGAAGTAGTCATTTTTTACTTCTAACTGACTGAGAAATTCATTCAGAGACTCAACACGTGGTTCTTCACAATGTTTTATTATTTCCTGAAGTATTGCACGCGATTCAGATATTCCCAAATCGTCACCATAAATCTGCCCCCGGTTGTCATAGTTAACATGCCATTTTTCAAAAAAGGCAGCTTTATCAGATACTTTATTTAGTGAAAAATAATTCACAGAAGGGGCTGGAGATGAATCCGTTTTATTTTCAATTGCTTCCCTCTCATTTAGTATGGTCCTTATTGGATTTTTTTGATCAGCGGCTTTAACAAGACATTCTTTGAACTCAGAAACTTTCTTCTGGCTAATTGGTTGTTGCGCAATTATATGTTCTAATTTGGTATCAATGTTATTCCGTAGATCTGAAAGATAGTCTTGCACCTGCTCTTCTAATGCAGACGGTTTTTTTTCTATGCCCAATTTTCTTAAAAATGGTTCGTTTTTCTCTTCCTCAAATATCTTTTTCATGTGTTTTTCAATATCGTCAATTTTATCTTGTAAACTGCGTAGGGTAAATTGATCGTAGTTTGATAGATTCACATTTGAATTGTCATTTGATGATGTTTGAGAATCAATTTGTGGAAGATACCGAAGAATGAGAATTGCATAATATTGCCGATAATAAAATTCTGAATCCTGGTGATTAGCAAAAAAAGGAAAAGATGTAGTATACGTATACCATGATTCTCCCGCAATAAGAAGTATGACCTTGTCCATACTATTTGGGTAAATATCATTCCCGCCCCACCATATTGTAGAATTTCTTGGTTGCTTAAATCCCCAAATTTCTACTATATAGTCATATTCTTTGCTGAAAAGGCAATATGCCGCGATTCCATTTACCATTTTGAGTAATAGGTTAAACCGTAACTGCAGGGAAACATTTTTGTAGATAGTTGCTTTTTTATTATGTACATCTAGTGAAGGATCAATATTATTAATGGAAGTAAGAACCTTCTCACATTTCTGTTTCCATTCATTAAACGCGGTGAGAGAGTAAATGTTTTCGGCTAATGAAATTAAGGAAGATAGTAATGAATGTATCTGCCAGTATAAAGCACTATGTTCTTTGGTTGCCTTTCCCCATACTGCCCACCTAATTTTCTGCATTTCCTGATGAATATCTGGTAAGGGAATTCCATCAATAAATTGGAAAAGGAGAAAGGAAAATAAGCTCGTATCCCTTTCTCGAACTATTGCCTGACAGATAGTAAAAAAATGTTGATTAACAATATCAATGTAGTCGATTCTGAAGGCATATTCTTCTAATGGCGAAGTCTCAAATACTATTTTAGTGTACCAGTCAATAGAAGAGAATGCATTTGTTGGATTTTTCTGTATTGTGTCAATTCCAATTTGTGTCATTACGTTCAGGACAACTTTTATTATTGAATTGTTATTTTGCTTATTTGTTAATTCTCTTAATACTCTCTGCAACTGATTATTAATTGGATCTCCGTTTGAGAATAAATTACTCTTTAATGCTTCATCCTTTAATCTTTTAATTTGATTCAAAAAAGTCGATGTTATTGGGTAGTAGGTTTCGGGTCTTCTCAGGAGAATCCTATGCTTTATTGATTCTGGATCTGGGTCTTCCAGTTTTTCCTGTAGTATTTTAAGTAAACGATCTACAAAGTTAGTCAATTCGTCATGTAGCAATTTTTTCTTTTCGTTACGCAATACATAAACAAGCAGATCGCCAATATCTTCGATTGAGGGGATTAAATTTGTATTTTTTTTCCGATGTACTTTTTTATCAAGTTCCCGATAGAGCGCTTTTAGAATGTACTTTGTATTGTGCACCAATTTTTTGGTAATTTCTAAGCATTGGAACAGAAAAATAATTGAAAAGACTAATATAATTACTGATGATATGGTTATAAGACATACCAAAACATCAGGGAGGAGCTCCTGAAAAACGTAAAAACTGATTGGCAGTATAATATTAGAGGCAAGCAACAATGGGAGGAGGATACGAAACGCGAGTTTCTTATCGTAGATTTTGCTTGCTACTTCTGATCCAAATCGATTAGCCAAGTTACTTATGGTGTTTGTGGTGAATGGAATAAAAACAGCTAATACTGCAATGCTGAAAGAAGCAATTATTGTGTAAAGTGTTGGATCAGGGGTGAAATTACACATACATATTCCTGCCTGCGCAGTATATTACAAATTGTTGTGTGGGTCAGTAAATTGCACAACCAGTACGCCACTAAATCCTCGCCCGTTTAGACGTGGGGGCAAATTTGAGTTTCATTTCGCGGTCATTGTATGTGTCCGATATTCATCATGCCCCATAAATGTATTCAGCTTATCGGTAATAAGCTCGCGCCGTTTTTCCAAAAAATCATCGTACTTATCAAGAGTCCATAAGGACGGATCAATAGGAATACATTGTTGGATTAAGTGGCCGAACCGTTGCGGGATCGGAATCAATTTGATTAACAATGCACTAAATAAATACTGAAAATTTGATAAAGTGAATAATAATGATTAAATTTATTCATAAGCCACAAACGGAGGAGATATATGGATATACCAACAAAAAGAATTGCCGTCTTAATTGACGCAGAAAATTTGTCCGTAAATTACGCCAAGATAATTTTTGACAAAGTGTCATCATACGGCGATGTTATTGTTCGAAGGGCCTACGGCTTTGAAGGAACCTTCAAGAAGTGGAAAAAAGCGGCATTTACACATGCCGTTAATTTTAAACTATGTCCGCACCAAGTCAAAAACAAGGGAGTGACTGATATAGCCATAGTCATTGATGCCATGGAATTAATGTATAGGAAAACGGTAGATGACATTTGTCTGGCAACCAGTGACAGCGATTTTAACACATTGGCGATGAAATTGCGGGAGGAAGGCATAAAAGTCTACGGAATAGGAAAAAGCAATACAGTGCAATCATTTATTAAATCATGTAATGAATTCCATACACTGCCGGACAAAGACGATCAAATTAATAATAAAGAAACAGTAGAAGCGGTTGAATTACATGAACAGGAACTACGGGGAATGCTTTTATCTGCCTGTGAAAATCTTCCCAGTGACAATGAGGGATGGATCAATCTGGCAAGTGTGGGGAGTTATATAAAAAGAATAAGTCCGCAATTTAATCCTCCTCAAAAACTTCTTGATCTGGTAAAAAGCATGGAGGAATTTTTTGATATCGACAAAGTCCCCAGACAAAATGCGCCGGATGTGGCTTATATAAGGAAAAGATAAAATGATCAATTTACCTTTTATGCAGATTGCTTTTCTTCTTCAGATATAACACTAAATTTTCTTCCATATTCTATAGAATTTTTTTGATCTTCGCAGGAACTCTTTTGAGCTCTGTGAGGATACAGCTTCTACGATTTCTTCACTCATAACTATTAGACCACATTGATTACAAATATAGCCTGATGTTCCTGGCGGATTGATGAATGTTGAGATGATTTTATTATTTAATAGTGTCTGATGAGGACAGAATGTTTGTGCTTTTCGTTTTAAACGTTCTTTCCTCTCCTTCAAAAAAACATTCAGATCAAATTTAAAAGAAACAGAGAATGAAATTTTAATAAGACAGATTGAAACAATTGATAAAAAAGCTATCCAGATTATTTGTGAAATATCCATACCCATCGTATCTATATGTACTCCTTTACTAAAAACCCGGACACAGTTCTTTTCGGAACCATGGTCGGTTTATTGATATAACCGAATCTCCGCTAACCCCCCGCCCGTTTCGGCTTGCTGGGGCAAATTTGAGTTTCATTTCGCGGTCATTGTATGTGCCCGATATTCATCATGCCCCATAAATGTATTCAGCTAACCCCCCGCCCGTTTCGGCTTGCTGGGGCAAATTTGAGTTTCATTTCGCGGTCATTGTATGTGCCCGATATTCATCATGCCCCATAAATGTATTCAGCTTATCGGTAATAAGCTCGCGCCGTTTTGCCAAAAAATCATCGTACTTATCAAGAGTCCATAAGGCCGGATCAATAGGAATACATTGTTGGATTAAGGTTTCTTTTCCCTGCTTTTCAATAATGGTTTGTAAATAATCTGCTGGAATTGTATCGCTGATTTTTTTGTTTGTACGCCCGCTGATAAAGCCAAGATTGGCAATGTCATTTATTTTTTCTTTGGCAACTTTATTTTTCAAAATACTTTGCGGGAAAATGTGATGAAATTGCAGTTTATGTTCAGCGCCGGAATGATTGAGGGAAATGCCCAATCTTGTGAACCAATCTTTTGCACCGCTCTCACGGAAAATGAGGAACATGGTTTTGAAATAAGCACTTCTATTGTTTTTGCTCTCTAAATCAGAGGCAACTACCTCAAGGCGGCCGAATTGTGTACGAAGAAGCCCTATCATAGACGAAATATCTTTTCCTTTTCTAATAGCGCTCAAATCCTGATTAAGGTACGTTTCACTGGAACCGCGGGAATAACGTCCTTTTGCATTGGCAACTAAAAGCCAATATCGCAGGTTATCTCCCTGCTGTGGAATTAATGAAAACCTATTTTGTTGGGCAAAATACCCCAATGTAATAATTAAGGATGGGTTAGCCAGTAAAGCAGGGCTGTCAATACGCACATTACTTTTGAGAAAATTCAATGCAAAATTAAATCCCTCTTTTGATTTTTCCCAACCTTCCTCAAGCTGCTTTTTTGATAGGCTGGATACTGTTTTGAATTGGGACTGACCAGTAGTAAAAGCAACAAGGTTTTTTATATAAATACCAATGGGGTAATCGAAGCCTGTGTCTTTACATTCTTTCTGAAATTTCTCAAAGATTTTCAGAGAATTTGGCCACTTAGCGGTAATTTGCGCCAGTGCTAAATCAGAACCGCGCAGCTTTGCTCCGAGTGAGTTTACCCGGACAAAAATTTCCGTTACTTCCTCGTACGATTTGCTCCGTTCCAGTACATGCACATCGTACTCATATTTCTTAATATCACGCAACCGCTTAAGGCGATCTGCGTACTTTCTATAACGGGGATCATTGAAATTCTCAATACCACATTTTTGCAGCAGTTCGATGTCATCGCCATTTTTAAATACTTCTTTTACTGACACCCAATGTGCAATGCTGGCAAGACGCGGAGTTTTCACTACAAACGCCATCTGTTCCATACGTTTAAGAACATCTTCCTCGCTGGCGTCGGCTTCGTCATCAAAATCAGAAATGGTTTCGTTTACTTCTGTCACCACTTTTAATTCATGTGGATGCTCAAGGTTAAACAAAATATCAATCGGATGCTTGAGGCATTTTACGTAAAGGGGTTCATCGCGCAAAATTGCGGAAAGCGAGGTAAGGCGTTGCTGACCGTCCAGCAATAGTTGAAATGTTCCGGCAGAGTTAGACTCCTGTGATATTGCAAAGTCGTGTGTGGTCACATCATCACCGGCCTCCCATGTAAGAATGGTACCGGAAGGATAGTTACGGTAAAGCGAATCCAGTAAGTCGCGTATACGTGTTTTCGGCCATACGTAGCGGCGCTGCATTTCAGGGAGCCTAATTTCTCCGCGTCTAATTTTGGACACTAACTCTTCAATATTACACGATTGTTTTCCCATAATTATTGACCATACATAATTTTTCATATATTATCAATGGTGTAGGTCGTTCGGTTCCCAAGGCTGGGTTGCCCGAGACCTGCTTTTTTATACCTTTATAATACCTTTTGTCCTGTGGTTCCTGTTAGCCGGATACTCACCATGCCTGCCTGGAGGTGGAGCACAACTTCTCAATAGGCAATAATCTCATTATACCATGACGGAAACGCTACATCGTTCGTTTGTCCGCGACCCACCCTGGAAGCCCCAAACATAGTGGTGACCGTTACGGTATATTTGTTATTTACCTTCGTCCAATGTTCCTTCCATTCCTCAAGATCGAGATTGAATGCGCTTGCGTCATTGAACATACCTGACATATCCGTTACCGATCTGACATCCCATCCGGAAATATCGCCATTGAATGCGCTTGCGCCAAAGAACATATAGCGCATAGTCGTTACCGAACTGACATCCCAGTCGGAGATATTGCCATTGAATGAATCTTTGTTAAGGAAAATATAGGACATATCCGTTACTGCCGCGGTAATAATGTAGTTGAGATTGCCAGTATTGCCCCATGTTGATATCCCCGTAGTTACCGCTGCGCTCAGTTCAGCGTTAGATGTTGGACTCACGGTAACAGAGAAATACTCTGCAAAGAGTATGTCTCCGCTTTCTGTTTCACCATATACCACATATGTTCCTGCCGTTGTACTCGCGGTAACCGTAACAATTCCGGTACTCGCATTAACTGTCGGAATGGTGACTCCTACGGGTGCAGTTGCGGGGGTTACCTTCAGGTCTCCTCCATCAAAATCGAGAGTGCCCGATTCCACCGTGGTCAAAGAAACGCTGAGGTTCAGGTTCTCATTGGCAATACCGGCAGTAACAATGGCATTATCGGCAGCCAAAAGGCTTATAGAATTTTCCGTACCCGAAGGAGTCTGTGTCGGAGGAAATGATGGCAGCGGTTCCGTTACGGGTGCAGACCAGGGTCCAGCACCCTCCGCGTTGATGGCGCGCATCTGCACGTGGTAGAGAGCGCCGTTTCTCAGGCCGGTAATGGTGTGGTCTGTTCCGGTGATGCCGGAAGCATATGTCCATGCTCCGCCGCCTTCGCGATATATCAGCTCATACCCGGTAATGGCACTGCCGTTATCATCCGGTTCAGCCCATCTCGCAACGATCCGCCCAGTGCCCGCATAAAGGGTTGGGGCAGCCGGCGCGTCAGGAACGGTGGCGGGGGGAGTTGCAGCGGCAGGGAGAGTTTCAACGGCAGATTCCGACCATGGCCCAGCGCCGACTGCATTGACGGCGCGCGCCTGTACGTGGTACTCGGCTGCGTTTGTCAGGCCGGTAATGGTGTAGTTTGCGGCTGGCGCGGCGAGTGCAATTATCGCCGACCACGTGGTACCGCCGTCCGCGCTATGGTGAAGGTGGTATGTGGTAATTTCACTGCCGCCGTTGTTCGGAGCAGTCCATGTAGCAATGAGTCGCTCATTCCCCGCTTCAAGGTTTGGGGCACCTATTTTGCCCGGAGGGGTTGCCGCTGGTTCCGGCATGGGACATCCCGCCATCAATACAATAAAAATTGTGCAGAATGCGAAGAGAGTTACCCCCCCCTAAATTTGATCCTCATACATTACCTTCATAAGGTTTCATTACAGTATAGGGGAAGCTCTGGTACTTGACCAGCTCCGTGCCTGCCGGAGCTAATGATCGTCCATGGCAAACACGCTGACACCGTCATCGACGACTCCCGTGACAAACAGATATGTAACGCTGCCGATGACGGCAGTCGTCAGCGCGTTGGAGCCGTTAAGATGCAGGGTGGAAGTGTCAGCAATATTATCGACATTTGTGAGTGTTCCTTCGGCGTTTACCCTGAACATACTGATTCCATTATCCAATAATCCTACGACAAACAGATAGGTAATGCCGTTGATTACAGCAGTCGTTATGTCGCTGGCAGTGCGAAGATGCAGGGTGGCATTGTCGGTTTTGTTGTCAGTATTCTTGAGGAATCCGGTATTGCTTATTAAAAACACGCTGACACCGTTGTCGAAGTATCCGGTGACAAACAGATAAACGGCGTCATTAATGGCAGCAGTCGCCAGACCCCATGCTCCATCAAGTTTCCGTAAGAAAGTGTCATAGACATAGTGCTTATATTCAAGTGTTCCCGCATTGTCTGCCGAAAACATGGTGACAGCGTCTTCGGTGAATGACGCGGCAAACAGCAAGGCAGTCCCTCCAATTTCGACAGCCGTCAGTCCCTTGGGCGCGGCAAGCTTCAGAAAGGACGTATCAGGTTCATTGTCGACATTTGTGAGTGTCCCGTTGCTGTTGACCCGAAACACACTAATGCCGTAATCACTGCTTCCGGCGGCAAACAGATACGTAGCGTTTCCAATGACAGCGGTCGTCAAAGTGCTGCGGTCAAGAAACAGGTTGTCCGTATCAGGTTCATTGTCGACATTTGTAAGTGTTCCGCCGCTGTTGACTCGAAACACACTAATGCCGTTATCAATGGCTCCGGCGACAAACAGATAAACTGCGTTTCCAACTTCAGCGGTTGTTACATCGCTGGCTCCTTCAAGAAACAGGTCGCCCGTATCAGGTTCATTGTCGACATTTGTGAGTGTTCCGCCGCTGTTGACCCGAAACACACTGACACCGTTAGAAGTGTATCCGGTAACAAACAAATAAACGGCGCCGCCGACTTCGGCAGTTGCTACACTGCTGACGTCATCAAGATTCAGGTTTCCGCTATTGCCGATGTTTGCGGTGTTATTGCTGAATCTGGTGGTTGGAGTGCCAGTGGAAGATTCCGACCATGCGCCCGCGCCCTGCGCGTTGACGGCGCGCACCTGCATAGGGTAGGGGAGTCCGCTAATGAGTCCTCTAATGGTGTGGCTTGTGCCGGTAATGCCGGAGGCGATCTGCGTCCAGTCTCCGTTGTCTTCGCGATATTGCAGGTTATACGCGCTAATTGCGCTGCCGCCGTTGTCGGCGGGGGCTGTCCATGTAACAGTGAGTGAGCCCCTTCCCGCGGTGAGTGTTGGAGGGTTAGGAGCGGCAGGAACGGTAATGGGGGTTGCGGTGGAAGGCTCCGACCACGCGCTTTCGCCCAGCGCGTTGACGGCGCGCACCTGCGCCTCGTAGACCCTGCCGTTTGCCAGCCCGGTAATGACGCGGTTCATGGAAGTGCCAAGGCCAGACGCAATAGTAATGTTCTTCCAGATTCCGCTGCCGTTCTCGCTATAGCGCAGGTAATACGCGCTAATTGCGTTGCCGCCGTCATCGGGCGCTGTCCATGTTGCGGTAAATGAACTGTTACCCACTTCGAGGACGGGAGCCTTCGGCGCGGCGGGAACGGTGGCAGGGGCGGCGGTGGAAGGCTCCGACCACGCGCCTTCGCCCCGCGCGTTAATTGCGCGCACCTGCGCCTCGTAGACCCTGCCGTTTGCCAGCCCGGTAATGACGCGGTTCATGGAAGTGCCAAGGCCAGACGCAATAGTAATGTTCTTCCAGATTCCGCTGCCGTTCTCGCTATAGCGCAGGTAATACGCGCTAATTGCGTTGCCGCCGTCATCGGGCGCTGTCCATGTTGCGGTAAATGAACTGTTACCCACTTTGAGGACAGGAGCCTTCGGCGCGGCGGGAACGGTGGAGGGGGTGGCGGTGGAAGGCTCCGACCACGCGCCTTCGCCCCGCGCGTTAATTGCGCGCACCTGCGCCTCGTAGACCCTGCCGTTTGCCAGCCCGGTAATGACGTGGTTCATGGAAGTGCCAAGGCCAGACGCAATAGTAATGTTCTTCCAGATTCCGCTGCCGTCCTCGCTATAGCGCAGGTAATACGCGCTAATTGCGCTGCTGCCGCTGTCGGTCGGCGCAGTCCATGACATGGTGAGCGAAGCGTCTCCCACTTCGAGCCTCAGATCGGTCGGCGCGGCAGGGAGAGTGGGATCGGGGGCAGCGGTGGAAGGCTCCGACCACGCGCCTTCGCCCCGCGCGTTAATTGCGCGCACCTGCACGGCATAACTGATGCCGTTTGCCAGCCTGGTAATGACGCGGTTCATGGAAGTGCCAAGGCCAGACGCAATAGTAATGTTCTTCCAAATTCCGCTGCCGTCTTCGCCATGGCGGAGGTTATACGCGCTAATTGCGCTACCGCCGTTATCGGGCGCTGTCCATGTTGCAATGAGTTGCCCATTTTCCGCTTCAAGGGTTGGGGCAGCCGGCGCGGCAGGAACGGTAATAGGGCTTGCCGTGGAAGATGTCGACCAGCCACCAGTGCGCTGCGCGTTGGCGGCGCGCACCTGCACGGCATAACTGATGCCGTTTGTCAGCTCGGTAATGGTATGGCTTGTGCCGGTAATACCGGAGTTAATCTCTATCCAGTTTTCACTGCTCATGTGACGATAGCGCAGGTTATATTCAGTAACATCGTTTCCCGCGTTGTTGCTCCTCCAATTCCATGTAGCAGGATCAATCCACGAAGCAGTAAGTTGTCCGTTCCCTGCTGCGAGAGTCGGAGCAAACATGGCAGGCGGCGCAGTGAGCATTGGACATCCGGCAATCAATGCAATGGATATTGAGCAGAAAATGAAAAGGGTCATTCTTTTGTATGACGTAATTCTCATAATGTTACTTTCTCAAGGTAATATATGGGCTCTTAAACCTTTGGACTGCCCCTGTTATGGTCGCGCGCGGGTGCTTAGGTTCCAAGCATAAATGGTGTTGTCTTCGTCATCCATTATCCACATTGTTTCTCCATCGGACCAGATACCTTCGGGGCTGCTGTTTCCAGCACTCGCAAGTGCGGTGACAGTGAAATCTTTTGAGGAATCTCGCTCTTTGTTCGTCATGTTGTAGGCATAAATTTTCTTGTCGGAGTAATCGGATACCCACATTGTTTCACCATTCGACCAGATGCCTGCGGGGTTTTTATTTCCTGCGCCGTCAAGCGCGGTGAAATCTTTTGAGGAATCTCGCTCTTTGTCCGTCATGTTGTAGGCATAGATTTTGTTGCGGAAATCATCTGCCACCCACATTGTTGTGCCATTTGACCAGATGCCGTAGGGGGTCTTATTTTCTGCATCGAGCGTGAAGTCTTTGTCCGGCTCGCGGGATTTATCATCCATTTTATAGGCATAGAGTTTGTCATCTTGTGAATCGGTCACCCACATTGTTGTGCCATTTGACCAGATACCTGCGGGGTTCTCATTCCCTGCGTCAGCAAGCGTGGTGAATTTTTTGGACGTCTGGAGGGTATTCTGATAATGCATGCTGAAGGCATTTATTGTGGTATTAGTAAAAATTGTTATCCACATTGTGTCTCCATCGGACCATATGCCTCTCTGAATTGAGGAAGAGCCGACATCAATGAAGTCGTCTATGTGATAACCTGAAGCATCGTAGCCTTCGGGGTTGTAGTGTGTGCCGGTGTCGCGGTGAATGCGGGCGGAGTTAAAGCCGGCTGCGTTATAGCCGTCAGGGTTATATTGTGAGTTGCTGTCCTTGTGAATGCCGCCGACGTTAAAGCCTGCGAGGTTGTATGGTAAGCCGGTGTCCTTGTGAATGCCGTCAGCGGTAAAGCCGTTTTTGTCGTAGCCTTCGGCGTTATAGCCGTTTTCGTTATAGCCTTCGGCGTTATAGCCGTTTTCGTTATAGCCTTCGGCGTTAAAACCGTTTTCGTTATAACCTTCAGCGTTATAGCCGTTTGAGTCGTACCCTTCGGCGTTAAAGCCGTTTGAGTCGTACCCTTCAGCGTTAAAGCCGTTTTTGTCGTACCCTTCGGCGTTATAGCCGTTTTTGTCATACCCTTCGGCGTTATAGCCGTTTTCGTCATAACCTTCGGCGTTATAGCCGTTTATGTCATAGCCATTCGGGTCGTATTGCGTTTCAGTCTCGCGATGAATGCCGGCGTCATTAAATCCTCTCGCATCATACATTTCACAGGCCGTGAGAATGATCATCAGTGCAAAAATGAAAAAGACACATCGCAATACATGCGGGCTGAGAAAACATTTTCTGTTTTCTTTTCGTTCAAGGTTTAAACCTTTCATACATTACCTCCATAAGGTTTCATTACAGGGAAGCTCTGGAAACATGGGTATTTCACACTGCTATCGCGGAAATAGCGTTTTTTAAGCTCCACTGTGCTATAGTATAGTCAAAAAATTCGTTTGTGTCAAGCACATTTTCGAATTTCTGTGGGATATAAACCTTTGGACTGCCCTGTTATGGTCGCTCGCGGGCGCTCAGGTTCCAAGCATAGATGGTGTTGTCCTCATCATCTACTATCCACATTGTTTCTCCATCGGACCAGATACCTTCGGGGCTGCTGTTTCCAGCATTCGCAAGTACGGAGGCAGCGAAATCTTTTGAGGAATCGCGCGCCCTGCTTGTCATGTTATAGGCATAAATTTTATTGTCGGAGTAATCGGATACCCACATTGTTTCGCCATTCGACCAGATGCCTGCGGGGTTTTTATTTCCTGCGCCAGCAAGCGTGGTGAAATCTCTTGAGGAATCGCGCTCCCTGCTCGTCATGTTGTAGGCATAGATTTTGTTGCGGAAATCATCTGCCACCCACATTGTTGTGCCATTTGACCATAGTCCGTAGGGGATCTTGTTTTCTGCATCGAGCGTGAAGTCTTTGTCCGGCTCGCGGGACTTATCATCCATTTTATAGGCATAGAGTTTGTCATCTTCTGAATCGGTCACCCACATTGTTGTGCCATTTGACCAGATACCTGCGGGGTTCTCATTCCCTGCGTCAGCAAGCGTGGTGAATTTTTTTGACGCTTGGAGGGCATTTTGATAATGCATGCTGAAGGCATTTATTGTGGTATTAGTAAAAATTGTTATCCACATTGTGTCTCCATCGGACCATATGCCTCTCTGAATTGAGGAAGATCCGACATCGATGAAATCATCTGTGTGATAACCTGAAGCATCGTAGCCTTCCGGGTTGTATTGTGTGCCGGTGTCGCGGTGAATGCCGCCGGAGGTAAAGCCGGCTGCGTTATAGCCGTCTTTGTTGTAGCCTGCGAGGTTGTATTGTGTGCCGGTGTCGCGGTGAATGCCGCCGGAGGTAAAGCCGTTTGCGTCATAGTCATCAGCGTTATAGCCGTTTGCATCGTAACCTTCGGCGTTAAAACCGTTTGAGTCATAGCCGTTTGCATCGTAACCTTCGGCGTTAAAGCCGTTTGAGTCATAGCCGTTTGCATCGTAACCTTCGGCGTTAAAACCGTTTGAGTCATAGCCGTTTGCGTCGTAACCTTCGGCGTTAAAACCGTTTGCGTCATAGCCGTTTGCGTCGTAACCTTCGGCGTTAAAACCGTTTGAGTCATAGCCGTTTGCGTCGTAACCTTCGGAGTTAAAGCCGTTTGCGTCATAGCCGTTTGCGTCGTAACCTTCGGAGTTAAAGCCGTTTGAGTCATAGCCGTTTGCATCGTAACCTTCGGCGTTAAAACCGTTTGAGTCATAGCCGTTTGCGTCGTAACCTTCGGCGTTAAAACCGTTTGCGTCATAGCCGTTTGCGTCGTAACCTTCGGCGTTAAAACCGTTTGAGTCATAGCCGTTTGCGTCGTAACCTTCGGAGTTAAAGCCGTTTGCGTCATAGCCGTTTGCGTCGTAACCTTCGGAGTTAAAGCCCTTTGAGTCGTAACCTTCGGCGTTAAAGCCCTTTGAGTCGTAACCTTCGGCGTTAAAGCCGTTTGAGTCGTAACCTTCGGCGTTAAAGCCCTTTGAGTCGTAACCTTCGGCGTTAAAGCCGTTTGAGTCGTAACCTTCGGCGTCAAAGCCGTTTTCGTCATAACCGTTAATATCATAACCTTCCGGGTTATAAATTGTGTCGGTGTCGCGGTGCCGAGCTTCGGCGTTAAAGCCGTTTGAGTCGTAACCTTCGGCGTCAAAGCCGTTTTTGTCATAACCGTCTTTGTCATAACCGTTAATATCATAACCTTCAGGGTCATAAATTGTGCCGGTGTCGCAGTGAATGCCAACGTCATTAAAACCTCTCCCATCATGCATTTCGCAGGCGGTGAGAATGAGTATCAGAGTAAAAATGAAAAAGACCCCTCGCAACAGATGAGGGCTGAGAAAACGTTTCTTGTTTTCTTTTCGTTCAAGGTCTAAAATTTTCATACATTATCTCCGTAAGGTTTCATTACAGAAATTTTTGCATAAAACAAAAGTTTCCAATAAGGATTCTCTCAAGGTATAGAAAGTTTTGCCGCAGGCAAAACTTTGTTACAGAATGCTATATAAAAGTCCTGCAAAATGCAAGACCTATAATGCGCGGAAGATGACCAACAGGCGGGATGAGTGGATTCATGCCGCAACCAAGTTCTCCGCCAGCTCCAACACATCCACCGGCCACAGGCATTCCGGGCGCGGATGGCGTACTCGCGGATGTCCGTCCGCCGGACGGCAGTTCTGTAGGGATTTGAGCCACTGGGCAGGAATAGCTTCCCTGCCGAATACAGCCCCTAACAGCGATCCGCAAATAGCCGCGTTGGTATCGGTGTCGCCTCCGCGCATAATGGTGTCGACAACACCGTCCTCAAGCCCCGGAGCATGAAGGAGCTGATACAGGGCATTCTGAAAAGCGATCAATACCCAGCCCTGTTGGCGCAGATAGTCCGCTGGGGGTTCTTCGGCGGCTTTGTTAATGCTATGCAGCAGAGCGGGTTCGGCGGGCATATCGACTGCCCACTGCCGGATGCGCTGGTAGAGCTTCCCGCGGCCGCATTCGAATTGAATAGCCTGAGCAATTGCCATGGCAAACAGCGCGTTTGCCTGCCGACAGATAGGGTTGGGATGAGTAATCGCCGCATCCTGCATGGCCCATTCAGCCACCCGATTCGGGTCAATTCCGGCTCCGAAAATTCCGAGCGGGCTAATCCGCATGAGCGCTCCATTTGCCTGACTGTTTGAATTTGGGGTGCCGCGCAGCCCAGCGGAAATGGTCGCGCCAATGTCAAAGGGAGCGGAGTTCAGCCAGTAGCGGTATTCCCTCAGCGCCGCTTCCCGATCAAATGAACCTGTTTTTGCCAGCATCCGGGCAAGGAGCAGCGCCATCTCGGAATCATCGGTTGGTTGCCCCGCAATGGTATTATGCGCGCCGCCATCCGCCATCGCCCGAACACCATCAGGATAGCTGCGCCGAATCTCATCCGCGGACTGAAACTCAACCAGACTTCCCAATGCATCACCGGAAAGCTGGCCAAGCAGGCAGCCCTGAGCTTTGGCAATGTGGTTAGTCATAGTGGTTAGTCATAATTCCGCCGTTTGATAATACATGTGAATAGGTTGCCGTCATAATCGTTAATGAATTCAATGTTCGGATAGTTTTTCAATGCCCGCAGAATGCCCGAACCAAGCCCGCGATAGGGTATGAGGTGATATGCAAAGGAGGCGAGAATTGGGTTTCGTATGTTTGAAATGCCGGCTTTAATGTTTTCGATTGTCAGATTATTGGGAAGATGCCCCGGGCTGATAATCTCAACGCGGTCGGAGAAAATACATACGCGTATTGGAGCAGAAATGAAATAATTCCGATGTACCAGAGCATTTGCGACCAGCTCTTCCAGAACAATTCGCGGTATTTCGGGCTGTCCAACGCTATTTACGCCCTGTTCGCCCTGAATTTGCCTAGTGTTGGAAAGAATGAATCCGACTGTTTGCTGAAAAATATCGGAGAGTTTTCCGGTAATGTCGCTGCTGTCAATGTAGGTTTCTGTTGTAATTGTGTCGCCCTGAAACGCAATGGCTTTTACAATGTATACGGGAAGTCGGATGGAAGGAGTCTGCGCAAACAGCAGCGCGCCGGTAATAGTGAGTTCTCCATTGTTTCCAAGGTTCATGTTGTTAATTGTTTTCTCCAGCGGTACCGTTTGGTCATCCAGAGATTCGCCGTAGTGTTTCCGAAAGAAATTTCTGAAATACGGCATATCAAGATCAACTATTGTCATACCGACCGCAGGAATACTGTCGGCATGCACCAACCCCGATTCCTGAAACAGGCGCTGCAATTCCTCCCGCGAAGTAGCTTTACGTTTATCGGATCCGTTCTTTATCCAGATCGTTCCATTCTTGTCCTGATAAGGCTTATTCATTCCCTTTGCAACATAGATGAGCAAAACCCGCTTTTCTTCAAGCATTACAATTTCGGTAAAGAGGTTAATTGCCGGTCGTACATTTTGACTGGCAGCGTTGGAGAGAAGCTGATTGATGCGGCGCAGGTCATCGGCTGTTATACCGGCAACAGATCCATCATCATCAACTCCGACAAGGATCAATCCGCCTTGCGTATTGCTGAATGCTATAAGCTCCTGCGCCATGGAGTCGGGATTGTTTATGTTCTTTTTGAACTGATGACGGCTGTCTTCGCCTTGCCCCAGTATTTTCAGCAGTTCTATGGTTTCCATATGCTTACAATCTCTCAGTCCGACAATTAGAAAGTTTTGCAAAATGCAAAACTTTCTATAAAATTGGAGAATGCTAAGCACAAAGAAAGCATTCCGAATCTGAAACTTTTGCTACTGGAAATTGTGCAAGCACAATTTTCCAATGCAAAAGTTTCAATTATATTATGGAGGTGGCGGGAGTTGAACCCGCGTCCTAAAAAGCAGGAAATACGCGTCTACAGGTTTAGTCAGCGTATTGTTTTAAGATCTTCAGGCAGGCTAACAAGCCGGAACAGATCCGATCCCTAGTGAAGTCCCGCGCGCCGTTAGGGCGCCAGCGCGCAGCAAGTCCTGGTTTCTGACAGACAGCTCGGGCCTCAGGACTGCGTCCCGAGTGTCCGTGGCAGCACTATTAGGCTGCCATTGCGTATTCTGCGTTGTTGGCAGTTATACAAAAGGTGCCAATCAGGAGATGGCTCTCCACCTGCAACGTATCCCCAATTACTTCTCAGTCGAATCCGGAACACCCCCATGTATATACCAAGGAAATTCATCCTCCGTATTCTACACCGGTAAATATAACAGAAAGTTTTGCAAAATGCAAAACTTTCTATAAAATAGGAGAATGCTAAGCACAAAGAAAGCATTCCAGATCGGAAACTTTTGCTACTGGAAATTGTGCTCTGCACAATTTTCCAATGCAAAAGTTTCTAACAGAAATGCTGTAGCAGGGGCAATAGTCTTGTTTTGTCAGTTTATTCTCACAGAATACAGTCCATCAATGTGTTCAGACAGCTCAGGCTTTATTTCTTTGAACATCGGATCGAGAATAAAATCTATTCCTTCCCTTCGGGCTGTTTTAGCAACTGGAACGAAATCGCTATCGCCAGTAACCATAATTATTTGGTCTACTAATTTTTTGTATGCTAAAGAAGATGCATCCATCCCCATTTTCATATCAACTTGTTTTTGTCTGATATCAAGCTCAATATCATCTTCAGTCAGCTCAATAGTTTGCGCTTTAATTTTCTTCATACTTTTGGGTTTTACGGTAAATCCATAATCTACCAATTTTCCCAATCTCAGAGCGACTTTCCTTGATCTTCGAAGCTCAGCAAGTAGCTTTCTCATAAACACTGCTTGTGGGGTATCAGATAATTTAATCTGCTTTTTGCTAATGGGATTGTATACAATTTTGTCAAGTGGTTCGCAATCATAGTAATATATGCGGTATAACATCCCATTGCTGTGCTTCAGGTGTCCATTGACTAATTTCTTATGCAAATAATCACTTATGGCAGAAACATTATATATATCAAAATTGGGATCATTTTTTCTATTTATTGCTCGATATTGCTTTACAAAAAATGCGCCATCAATAAGAATTGCAGTGTTATATATTTTTATTGGAGGGTTATTTCCTGTTGCCATATATCCGATCTTTAAAAAAAGCCTACGGATGGCATCAATTCCTTATGACGGATGACTTAACCGTAGGCACTATGTTCTAATAGGGAATGTAATAAATTTATGAAACAATGTCAATAGTTGATTGTGGAAATTCTGTTCTCAACGGCAATGAGCGCCTATGATCAAGTACATCCTGCCATACAATTCCCTCGCCGGCAGCGACTGGGCCTGTGAGCCTGCAGCCGATGAGATGGTCGAAATAACGGGGATGCAGACCAGTTATAAGATTTTTTTCTGTCCGCAGAATGAGCATATCATCCCGCTGAAGAACATGGCCTGCCTCCCGCGCTTCACGCAGGTGGATGCTTCGCCTGCTGCTCCGATAGTGTGCGCGCTCTGAGGGTGCCAGATATTTTGAACCCTTTCCGAGAATCTGAAAAAGCTCTTCACTGTCATGCGTTTTGAGCATGGAATGCTCCGCCCATTGTTTTTTCAGGCAGCCAAATGAGCTTGTCGGGGAGGCAGATGAGCTTGTCGGGGAGGCAAATGAGCTTGTCGGGGAGGCAGAATTGGGGCTGTTCCGTATCTGCTCTGCCTCCCGCACGGCATCTACCATTGAGCTGAATTCGGCGGGCGGAAGGGCAATGGCATCATCGAGGCCATCACCGCTGCGGTTCAGGGTGAAGTGTTTCTCAACCATTACCGCGCCGAGGAGGACGGCGCAGCTCGGCACGAGTACTGGATTGCGGCTGTGATCGGAGACCCCGATTGGCAGCTCGAACATTCTGCCGAGGTTGGGAATGAGACGGAGATTGTACTCGGATGTCGGAGCAGGGTAGGCAGTTACACAGTGGAGGAGGGTGATATGGGGCAGGCGCGCTGCGCTGGCTGCCTGCACCGTGTCGGCTGGCTGCGTTGCATTGGCTGGCTGCGCTGCATTGGTTGCCTGCGCCGTGTCGGCTGGCTGCGCTGCGCTGGCTGCCTGCCGGATACAGCCGAGGGCTTCCTCAATATCGCCAAGAAAACTGACGCCGGTGGAGAGCGCGAAAGATTCCGCTCTGGAACTCAGAAAGCGCAGGAGCGGCAGATGATTCAATTCAGGGCTGGCAATTTTGAATGACCTCTCGCCAATTTCCAGAAGATCGGCTGCGCTGCGCAGACCGAAGGGGGAGCAGAAAAATACCCCCCCCAGTTCTGTACAGCTTTCTTTCAGACGGAACAGAAAATCGGCTGAAGTTTCCAGCTCCCGGAAGCGTTGAAAAAGATCTATGTTCCCGCTCGGCAGATCGACATTACCCGTTCGGGGATGAAGAATTTCATCTGCGTAAAAATGTTGGAATTTTATGAGGTCGGCGCCCGCTTCTACAGCGGCATGAATAAGTTCCCGAGCATGGGGGAGGTCGCCGTTGTGTCCGCTGCCGATTTCAGCGACAATCTGTACTTTTTGCGGATTGTATTCCGCATTTTTCTGCTCATCGCCATGAGACATGGCAGTGTTTCCTCCTGTCAGTTCTTTCTGTCAGTTCTTTGGGGGATGAATCCGGTCAAAGCCCAGCCAGGGTCTGAGAACTTCCGGCATGAGTACCGAACCGTCTTCTTCTTGAAAATTTTCCAGTATGCTGATAATGGCGCGGGGAACGGCGAGAGCAGTGCCGTTGAGCATGTGAACATAATTCCGTTTTTCGTCATCTCGGTAGAAGGTTTTAAGACGATGAGCCTGATAATCGGTGCAGTTAGATGCCGAAGTAATTTCTCCCCAGCCGCCGGCATCGCCGCGTCCGGGAATCCATGCCTCAAGATCATATTTTCGGTATGCGGGAGCTCCAAGGTCGCCGGTGCAGGTGTCTATAAGGCGAAAGGGGATGCCGAGGCCGGAAAAGATTCTCTGCTCTATCTGCTGAAGTTCTTCAAGTATATCTTCCGAGTTCTGCGGATGAGCGTAAACAAACATTTCCAGCTTTGTGAACTGGTGTACGCGGTAGAGTCCCTTTGAGAATTGCCCTGCCGCTCCGGCTTCTTTCCTGAAACAGTGGGAAAGTCCCGCAAGCTTCACAGGAAGTTTTTCGGCAGGAATGGTTTTTCCCGCATAATAGGCGCCAAGGGTAATTTCCGATGTTCCGATGAGGCAGAGGTCGGTATCTTCGATGGTGTAAACATTACTCTCATCGCCGCGGGGGGAAAATCCAATGTTGGAAACAATTTCTTCCCGGGCAATATCCGGTGTTATGAGAATATCGAAACCCTCCGCGCGGAGAATATCCATGGCATAATGAATGAGGGCCATTTCAAGAAGAACCGCTTCATTTTTCAAATAATAGAACTTCGAGCCCGATACCGCTGCGGCGTGCTCAAAGTCGATAATATCGAGCAGCGCGCCCAGTTCAATGTGATCGCGGGGAGGGAAAGAAAAGCGGCGGATAGTCCCGCTCCGGGAGATTTCACGATTATCTTTTTCTTCGCTGCCGATTGGCGCATCGGGGTGGGTCATGTTGGGAATACGTTCGAGTTCTGTTCGGAGCTCTGCTTCAAGTGTATGCAGCTCTTTTTCATCTGCCGCAATGGAATCTTTCAGCAATCTTCCATGAGCAATGAGTTTGTTCCGATCATCCATTGAGCCCTTCATTTTTCCGGCATGCTCATTCCGCTCATGCCGTTGAGCATCGAGCTGTTGAACAAGCGAACTTCGTTTTTCATGAAGTTGCAGAACTTTTTCAGGATCGGCCCTCAGTTTACGATTGTGGATATTCGTTTTTACGGCCTTGAGATTTTCACAAATAAATTTTACGTCTAGCATGATGCCAGTGTATAGAGTATTCGCGTTAAGATTCAACCCGTGCTGAAATCATGCAAAATCCGCGCCTGCTGCAATATCAACATTCGCGCGACCATTCAATCTGCGCTGTCGGCAGTTTTTTCCAGATTCCGCGCCCGTTCAGCGGCGGCCGAGACTGCCTGCATGATGCCCGCAGTGAAATGATGTTCATGAAGAGCGCGTATGCCCTCAATGGTGGTACCGCCGGGGCTGCATACCCTTGTAACAAGGTCAGCGGGACTCAAGCCCTCCGCCTCAGCTTCCCGCACTGTCGCGGCAGCTCCCTCAATAACATTCAACACCGCCTGAAGGCTTATATCGTACTTCAAACCTTCCCGAATACCGCCAAGTACGAGCGCATGTATGAATTCATACACATAGGCTATGGCGGAACCCGATATACCGATAACGGCAGGAATAAGTTCTTCAGGAACCTCAAGGACGATACCGGTCGCCCAAGCGATCTCACGGGCATTTTCCCGAAATTCCGCGCTGCAGTTCTCCGAACAGACAAGGGCAGTAACAGCCTTACCCACCCGCGCTGCCAGTGAGGGCATGAAACGGATAATGTGCGAAGAAGGCAGGAGAGCCGATAATTTTTTGAGACTGATGCCCGCCGCAAGCGAAATAACGGGCTTGCCGACAAGCAGCGCCCGGTGCTCCCGCGCCGCCGCAGCGATTTCCTGGGGTTTTACTGCGAGAATAACAATATCGGCATTCACGGCATGGGGATGATCTGACTGCGCTGAAAAATCGGAACAATCGACAGCATGATACTCTTCAACGGCAATTTTTCTCCGCTCGGGCGACTTCTCAATGACGCCGAGAGTGAGCGCCGCCTTATTCTGCATTCGCCGCTGTTCTGTGAGGCCTGCAATGAGAGCCTCACCCATATTTCCAAAACCGATAATGATGATTGATTCCATAGTCTTCCTCCGATCGGGAATGCTTTTCTGCGCTGAGCATTCTCGCAGTTTACAAACTTCTCCGATTCTATCTGAAATTTTTGCATAAATAAAGATGCTTGGCGCGCGTATGGTTGAATTCTCCTGCAGGGATGTGCCGCGCGTATGGTTGAATTCTCCTGCAGGGAGGCGGCGCGCGTATGGTTGAATTCGCAGGCATGAAGCACAAAGAGTTGACATATACTCATTTGTTGATGATACTATAATACAGCGGAGCTTGAAAAAACATTATTTCCGCGATGCAGTGTGAAATACCCGTGTTTCCAGAGCTTTCCTATGGAGAAGAATTTTATTAATGATGTTTAATATTAACCCACTACGAAAGTTATGGGAGAGAGTTCCTGTTTTTGTTGTAATGAACGTAATTCTCACTGCCTTACTCGTTGGATGTCCGAACCCGGTTCCGATAGGCGGCACTCGCAGCCTGACACCTGTCATCAATCCTGCCGCGCCGGCAGCTCCCATCCTCAATGTGGGAAACGGTGAACTGTCCGTGGAATGGACAGCCCCCGATGACGGCGGCAGCGCCATTACCGAATACCATGTGCAACACAAAATAAGCACCGCAGACTGGCCAACGGACAACTCAACAGACACCAACACTATTAACGACGGGACTGCCGTAAACCACGTTATTACCGGGCTGGCAAACGCTCAAAGCTACGATGTGCGGGTGCGTGCCGTTAACAAGGCGGGCACGGGTAACTGGTCGCCGCCCGCCACCGAAACGCCTGATGGTACCCTTCCCACCGCTCCGACTACTTTCATGCTTGAAGTGGGAGAAAATGAGATACTTACCGCAACATGGAAAGCGCCGACCAACCTTGGCGCCAGTGGAAACATTGACAGGTATGAGGTGCAATATCGCAAAACCGAAGCGCCTGCAGGCGAGTGGTCAAATCCCGTTCCCATCGATCTGAATGCCGACCCACCCTACACCTACCGCATCACCGGACTGACAAACGGTACCATGTACACGGTGCAGGTATATGCTGTCAGCAAAATAACCGCTCTTTACCCGGAATAGCGCAACGGTAACTCAGCGATTGACACCGCAACCCCCGTTACCACACCCAGCGCGCCGACAGCCCTCACGATCAGCCCCGGAAACACCCAGCTGAGTGCCTCATGGAGCGCGCCGACCGACACTGGCGGCAGCGCCATTACCCTGTATGAGCTGCAATACCGCACAGGCAGCGGAGCATGGACGGAAATAAGATCCGGCATCGGCACAAGCACACAGCACACCATCGCCGGCCTGACAAACGGCACCGAGTACGAAGTACAGGCGCGCGCCGTCAACGCGCAGGGCAATGGCTCATGGTCGGCATCGGAAACCGTAACCCCTGCCGCCGTACCTTCCGCGCCAGCCATACCAACGCTCACAGCAGGAAACACCCAGCTTGGCGTAGCATGGGCTGCGCCGACCGACAACGGCGGCAGCGCCATTACCCGGTATGAGCTGCAATACCGCGAAGCCGGAGCAAGCACCTGGGAACCTGCCATTGCCGCCGGCGATGCCAGCATCCTTACTTATACCATTACCGGCCTGACAAACGGTAACACTTACGAAGTACAGGTGCGCGCAAAGAACGCGCAGGGCAATAGCTTCTGGTCGACAATCGCAACAGCAATGCTGCCTATTATTGCAACGCGGATTCCCGCCGGAACGGCAATGCTCGCCATTCTTTCGGATGATATTGATGCCCGTATTGCCGCTGAGAACCTAACCGTTTCTCTTGCCGCGGTGGAACCAGGCACACTCATGGTTAATGGATTGGGAGACATTACGGCGGTTAACCCCGCGCCTGCGCCCGGTGGGGTCACCATTCCGACTGTTGATGCGGGTACTGGCATTATTACCGTTACCGCAGGTACAACGGCCGGAACATATGTAGTATATGGCCGTGGAACCGGAAATGTACTACGGTTTGCCGAGTATTTCTCTGTTACCGTGAGTCCTCAAGATAACGCTGAACTGAAAACAGCGGTAACTGCGGGAATAACAACCTGGGGACAAACTGCCAATCTTAACTACATTATCACCACAGCAGTAAGAAATATGTCCGCGATTTTCGAGGATGCAAGCACCTTCACTGGCGATATTTCTGGTTGGGATGTCAGCGCGGTAACAGATATGAGTAGTATGTTCAGGAGCGCAAGAGCATTCAATGGCGATATCTCCGGTTGGGATGTCAGCGCGGTAACGAATATGGGGAAGATGTTCGGAGACGCAGACACCTTCGCTGGCGATATCTCTGGTTGGGATGTCAGCGCGGTAACAAATATGGTTGAGATGTTCATGAGCGCATGGGCATTCACTGGCGATATTTCTGGTTGGGATGTCAGCGCGGTAACGAATATGCGCGCTATGTTCTATAACGCACTTAAATTCAATGGTGATATCTCCGGCTGGGATGTCAGCGCGGTAACGGATATGAGTAGTATGTTCAGGAGCGCATGGGCATTCACTGGTAATATCTCCGGCTGGGATGTTAGTTCGGTAATGGATATGTCAGAAATGTTCGGGAGCTCAGTATTCAATGGCGATATCTCGGGCTGGGATGTTAGTTCGGTAACGGATATGTCAGGAATGTTCAATTATGCACGTGTATTCAATGGCAATATCTCGGGCTGGGATGTCAGCGCGGTAACGAATATGGGGGAGATGTTCAGGAGAGCATGGGCATTCAGTCAAAATCTTGAGGAGTGGAAAGATCATTGGACGCTTGATGCTAATGGCAAATATACCGGAAACAAAACAAATATGTTTACGAGTTCCGGCGTAACAGGTAATCTGGTGCCATCATGGTAACTATGTTTTTGAAAAGAATTTTGCAAAATGTGTGAATTTTTTTCGGGGAGTCGGGATGGGAGGGCTCGGGAATGCGGTAGGTGGGCAGGAAGGATGGACTTTCAAATGTTTATTTCCCACTTTTACAAAACTTTGTAGTAGACATACGGATGAATGTATGGTAGTATATGATAAAGCTACATAGAATTCGAAATACACAAAATTTTCGATATTCAAAGGATGATGTATATGATTCTCAGATTGATACTTACCGTAATTGTTGCAGCGCTGGTACTCAGCGGATGCCCAATTCCGGATGCTCCCCCTACCATGTTTGCGCCAGCCCTTATAGCAGGAGACGGACAGCTTACAGCCTCATGGGCTGAGCTCGCCGCTATATGGAATGAAGTAAACAAAAAGGATGGGCAAAATGTTATTACCTCGTACAACCTGCGATATGGTGAATTTGGTAGTGAGAACTGGACGGAAATTAACACCGGTATTACCGGCGCAAGCCATACCATTACCGACCTGACAAACGGCCTCAGCTATGCTGTGCAGGTGCGCGCCGTCAACGCGGGAGGCACTGGCGGCTGGTCGGCATCTGCCGCGGCAACACCTACTGCGTTCCTTGCCATATCCGCGCCGTTATTAACGGTGGAAAACGGTACAATTACGGCTTCGTGGAACGCGCTTAACGGACACAACGTTACTGCCTACCACCTCCGCTATAGTGAAAAAGACAGCGGAAGCTGGACGGAGATTACCAAGGGTATAACCGCCACAAGCTACCCCATTGTCGGACTGACAAACGGTACCAGCTATGATGTGCAGGTGCGCGCCGTCAACGCGCAGGGCACTGGCGGCTGGTCGCCATCGTCCACGGCAACTCTTGTTACTGCCCCTGCCGCGCCGGGTACAATGGCTGCCCCCACCTTTGAAGCGGGCACTGGGTTGCTCATTGCCACATGGACTGCGCCGGAAAATGATGGCGGCAGCCCCATTACCGGGTATGAATTGCAATATCGCACAGATGACACGGAGCCATGGACGCGCATTAGCTCCGGCATTGCCTGCGAAAACAGCGAGGAGCAGGCAGAAGTCTGTCATTTTTCCTTCTCATTTAATCCTTCTTACACAGGCCACACCATCACGGGCATGACAGACAGCGCTTTATACCAAATGCAGGTACGCGCCGTCAACGCGCAAGGCGTGAGCGAATGGTCTGGCTCCACAATGCTGCCGTTTGCAACGCAGCTTCCCGCGGGCTCGCCAGCGTCCGTACCTTTGTCGGCTGATAGTAGTAATACCCTCATTGCCAATGAGGATATCACCGTTTCTTTGACCACCGTGGAACCGGATACTCTCACGGTCGATAATTCAGGAGACATTACGGCGGTCACTCCCGAAACGACGCCCGGAGGTGTTACCATTCCGACTGTCGATTCGAGTAGCGGACTTATTACGGTTACGGTTAGCGCAAGTACAACGGCAGGAACATATGTGGTATATGGTACTGGAACCGGAGATACCCTCCTGTTTGCCGAATATTTCTTTGTTACTGAGAGTCCTACTACTAACGCTGAACTGAAAACAGCGGTAACTGAGGGAATATCAACCTGGGGAAATACTGCCAACCTCAACTACATTGTTACCGCGGCAGTAACGGATATGTCCTTTATATTCTCTAACAGCCCATTCGCTGGTAATATCTCCGGCTGGGATGTCAGTTCGGTTACGAATATGGAAAATATGTTCTGGGTCGTAGCCACATTCAATAGTGATATCTCTGGATGGGATGTCAGTTCGGTAACGAATATGACCGGTATGTTCAATACAGCAGGCACATTCAATAACGATATCTCGGGCTGGAATGTCAGCTCGGTAACGCATATGAACGCTATGTTCAATTATGCAACCGCATTCACTCAAAATCTTGAGGAGTGGAAGGAGCATTGGACGCTCAATGCCGCTGGCAAATATACCGGAAACAAAACAAATATGTTTAATAATTCCGGCGTGAACACCGCGAATGGGAATGTGCCGACATGGTTTTAGTTTCATAACCAGTAGTAGCAATTAACGAGTTGCAATTCAACTCAGGCAGGCATGGGGCGCCGACCAGCCCCGTGCCTGCCTTTTTTCGATAAGACGGCTGATCGGCGCTGCTCGCCCGGGCATGCGACTGTTGCTGAGACGGGGCTGGTCGGAGGCTGCGCCTCCTGCTCGCCATGTGTCTGTTGCTGGGATTGGGAGATGGACGGATGCTTGCGTCCGGCTCGCCCAAGCATCCTGCTCACCATGCGTCCAGATCAGGTCAATATCCCAAAATAATAGAAACTTTTTGAAAAACCTTCTCATGTTGTCATATACCATTCATATGTACCCGTCTATATGGTATGAACAAAAAGTATATCGACACAGAGCATACCAGCCCCCATTCCCGACTCCCCGAAAAAAATTCACACATTTTGCAAAATTTTTTCCAAAAACATAGGTAAAAATGACATTTCTCCCGTTATAGATGTAAGAGGAATGTGTATGAAAAAATCATCCCAGAGCAAAGTCCATATCCACGACATAGCCTTCAAGATCGCCTACTACAGAACCCCCCGTATGATTCCTGACCTGCTACGGCTGTTCTGTGAGGATACGACGCTTGCCAAGCTGGACATGGACAAAATCCGCATTGAAACCCCCAGCTACATTGCAGGAAAAAAGAACCTTCTCTGCGATCTCGTTGTCAGCGCCCCCTTCCTGTCAGACCCCGACCGGAAGGCTCTATTCATTATTGAACATAAAAGCTACCAGCATAAACATGTTCTCACTCAAATCGATGACTATCAGTATGCCCTCAGAAACAGCAATGTGTACAATGAAAGGGATGCTATCTATATACTTCTGTTCTACCATGGAAAAAAGAAATGGAACCTCCCACTCACATTTTACAGTTCACATGAAAAGACACCCCACGAATCCGCGGTGGATGTCAGGGTGAGAGTGTCGTACATTGTGCGCGATCTGGGGCGAATGAAAAAGGAACAGTTGGCATGGCGTTACGATGGAAAACGATATACATCAACTGCGTTGTGGTATATAATGCGAGACAATGAAATGGATGTTGAGGGGCTGAAGGAGATTGCGCAGCTCCTGAACGGTTTGTCTTCACAAGACTTTACTGATCTAGCAGAGAGTGTGCTAGGCTATATCAAAGATCTAGATCCAAAACTGTATGAACAGTTTGAGAAAATTGACAGGGAACTGTTCCCTGAAGGAGAAAACAGTATGCGGACATATAACATTACCAACGCCTTCGTCAGGGAAGGTATTGCGAAGGGCCGGCAGGAAGGATTGCAGACAGGGCGGCAGGAAGGACTGCGAACAGGTCGTGAAGAAGGCATTCGAGAAACGGCCCGCAGTATGTTTTTGGAAGGGTTGTCGACCGAGGCTGTTCAGAGGATTACCGGGCTGAGCGATGAGGAAATGCGGACATTGCGAAACGGGTCGCATTAATTATTGCCGCTCGGCCTGGTCGGCTGCTCGCCATGCGACTGTTGCTGAGACGGTGGGCTGGTCGGCGTTGCACGTTGGCTCGCCATGCCTCCGGCTCGCCCCGCGCCGGGGTCAGGTCAAACAGTAATATCTTAAAATAATAGAAACTTTTGCAAAACGTTCTCATATTCACCGTTCATATTTTACCCGTCTATATGGTATGAGCAAAAAATATATCGGTATGGTACACGCTGGAAATATGCTTTCGAAAATCCTCAGATATTCCGGGACTTCATATATTTATATTTCAATACGGACCTCGCGCTGAGCATTGTTCCCGGGAGCATATCGACACAGAGCATACCAGCCCTCCCATTCCCGACTCCCTGAAAAAAATTCACAACATTCTTTCAAAATTCTTTCAAATTCTTTTCAAAAACATAGTTAAAAATGACTTTTTACCCGTTATAGATATAGAAGGGAGAATTCACCATGGGACCATGTCGCCATGGGAGCTCCCCTATTCAGAAAGAAACGTTCAGGAGGATTATATGATCGATTTCAAAGAAAAACCCGCCCCCGTTCCCTACGACCAAGGCTACCGCTCTCTGCTGTTCCAACCCGCAATAATGCTCCAATTTCTGCAACGCTTTGTCGGAGGCTCATGGACGAAAAAACTGCGCCGTGAAGATATAACCATTGAAAACGGTACCTTTTTCATTGACCATGCGAAAACACGGATGGCCGACATTGTCTGCAAAATCAGAAGTCGGGATCACACGGGAGATGTTGCTATCTATGTGCTCCTTGAGCATCAATCTGGAGTGGACAAAGACATGCCCCTCCGCATGTCGGAGTACACGAATCTGCTCTATCGGAACATTCACCGCTCCGGCGCAATTCCCGATGACTGCGAGTTGATATTTCTTCCCATTGTGTTCTATAATGGAACGAGAAAATGGAAGGTGCCCGGGAATGTCAGAGAGCAACGGAAGCGGAAATTCCCGCAGTATCTTGCCCCCTTTCCTTACGATCTGATAAGTGAGAACGATTATTCTGCGGAGCAGCTGCAGCAGCGGGGAAGAATGTTTGCGGCTGTTATGTACCTTGATCTGTACTCGAAAAATCTGCTGAATACGGATTGGGACATTCAGAAGGTGGAGAAAGCGATAGCAGAAATGCTGAATGAGGAATCGCTGGATCTGATAAAGGAATTTATCGGCGTGGTAGATTCGATGTTCGGAATTGTTATAGACTTTGACACGTTAATGAATCAATTAGAAAGAACAAAAGAACCGAGAGGTAAGGAGGTAGCGAAAATGTTCAGAATGAATGCGGAAACATTCAGAGCGCACATTGCGGAAATGGGTCGGCAGGAAGGACTTCAGACAGGTCGACAGGAAGGATTGCAGACAGGATTGCAGACAGGTCGTGAAGAAGGCATTCGAGAAACGGCCCGCAGTATGTTTTCCAAAGGATTTTCAGCCCATGACATTCAGGATGTTACCGGGCTGAGCGATGAGGAAATGCGGACATTGCGGAACGGATCGCATTAATTATCGCCGCTCGGCCTGCGCGCAGAGCGGATAATATCAACATCCGGATCAACCTCACATACCAGTTCCTTCAGAGAAGGATGAATCCCCCCCGCTCAATTTTCAGCAGTGCCGTACTCAGGCAAATGTTTCTACAAAATGCGAGAATGCTAAGCACAGAAAAAGCATTCCTGACGGACGCATGGGCGAGCAGGAGGCGCAGCCTCCGACCAGCCCTCGGAAACTTTTACAAAAAGGGTACGATAGGAATGTTTTTCTACTGAAAGTTTGGGATACACTGTATCGAAATAGACGAAAAGCCGATTATAAGAAAGAAAACGTTAGGCATGTGGATTTAGAATTTCCGATGAATACCTACAATTTGTTTTTGATCTATCAGAAAAAATGCGGAGAAACTCAGTATATAATGTCCTTTTTGTATGCGATAGCAACATTCCGCGCCGTGTTTCTGTGCCTCGCGTACAAATCCTGCTGCCGGATAGACATTGCTTGATGTTCCGATCCTGCCTTCAATCCCGATCTGGAATTCTGCCGATACTGAAAATGTTCGGAATTGCGCGGATTTTCTTCATAACGCGGGTAATGTCTTCATTTTTATCCAGTTCCACCGTAAAACTCCCTTCAAGGTTCTGATGTGCTGAACTCTCGCTGTGTTCAACCCGCCCATCAATGAGATGCCCCTGAGTTTTTCGAATTGCGCCTTCAATTTCACTGAAAAGATCACTGGTGTTGCGCGCGGTAACTCTGAAGCGGTACATTGTTTTCGGGCTGAATGTTTCCCATTCAACTTCAATACTGCGTTCCTCAAGATCTTTCAGGTTCAGAAAGTTATTACAGTCCTTCCGATGAATGAGAATTCCCCTTCCCCGGGAAATGTAGCCTGCAATATCATCGCCGGCTTTCGGATCACAGCAATGCGCGAAATGAATGAGCACATTATCCTCCTTCTCAACCCGAATTCCGACCCTGTCGGTTTTCAGAAGCTGTATGTGCTCATGCTTTTTCTTCTGCGGCGGAGGATTTTTGTACCGCGCGACAATGTTCTGTTCAATAAACACATGTTCATCGTGCTTGTTTATCCATGCGCGGATCTTACTTCTCGCCCCGCTGGTTTTCACGATACGGAGCCAGTTAAGCCGCGGATGCGCCTTTGGGTGGGTAATTATTTCAACAACCTGGGTATTTTCCAGAGGTTTTCGGAGCGGGATAATTAAGCCGTCCGCTTTGGCGCCGGAGGTGCGGTTTCCAATTTCAGTATGGATATGGTAGGCAAAGTCGAGCGCGGTTGCTCCGCGGGGAAGTTGTATAATATCACCCTTGGGAGTGAATACGTAGATGGAATCTTCAAGAATTTCCCGCTTTATCTCGTTGAGAAAATTCGGCCCCTTAATGCTGTCCAGACCCTTAATGTGATGCATGAAGATCAGATCATCATGTCCGATTTTTTTGTTCCGGGTAAATTCCTTATATTTCCAATGAGCCGCAATACCATACTGGGCTGTTTGATCCATGTCCTTCGTCCGTATCTGCACCTCCAAAAGCTGACCATTATAGCCCATGATGATTGTGTGGAGGCTCTGATATCGATTTGCCTTCGGCATGGCGATATAGTCCTTGAACCTGCCTTCAATGGGCATCCAGAGCCGATGAACAAGTCCGAGCATCACATAACAGTCGGGAATGCTGCCGCAAATTATGCGTACTCCGAGGATGTCATATATCTCCTCAAGTTTTTTCCCCCGCTGCGCCATCTTGCTGTAGATTGAGTAAAAATGCTTGGTACGGGTTATTGTACTCGTTGCAATGTTTTCTGTTTCTGCGGCCTTTGTAATTTCGGAAGTAATCTTACTCAGATATTCCTTGCGATCAATTTCCTTCTTGTTCACATATTTTTTCAGCCGATTATATATAGTCGGATGCAGGTGCTTGAGGCAGAGATCTTCCAGTTCATATTTCATCCAGCTGATGCCGAGTCGGTCTGCAAGGGGAGCGTAAATCTCTAGGCATTCCTGAGCTATGGACTGTATTCGTTCAGGTTTTTTGAATTCGAGGGTTCGCATGTTATGAAGCTTGTCTGCAAGTTTTATGAGAATTACACGGATATCTTTAACCGTGGCGAAAAGCATTTTCCGTATGGTTTCGGCCTGAATGGCAGTTCTATTTTTTGAACGTACCATATCAATTTTTGTAACACCTTCCACCAGTGAAAATACACTTTTACCGAATTCTTCAATGAGGCTTTCCCTGCTGTACTCAGTATCCTCAAGGCTGTCATGCAGAAGTCCGGCAATGATGGTATGCGGATCGAGCCGCATGGTCACGAGAATTTCACTGACTTGGAGGGGGTGAACAAAATAGGGATCGCCTGAAGCTCTGAGCTGACCTTCATGAATTTTCCTACTTCGTTCAGCGGCCTGAATAATGAGGGTAATGTCCTGAGTGTCGTAGGAATGTAACATATTTCTGAATTCATCAATGGTATGTATCATAATTCTGACATTCTCCCGCGAATAACACGTCTCATTCCCGCAAGATCCTCCCTACATTCTATATCGGTAAAATCCTCTTCTTTAAATATACATATAATACGCTCAATCTGCGAATCGGCTGCTTCAATGTAGAGTAAACCTTCAGGAAGGAGCCGACCCGCTGCCTGCCCAATAAGTTTTCGTATAATCGCAAGCCCGTCTTTTCCGCCGTTCAGGGCACGCGCAGGTTCCAGCCACCCCTGCTGCATCCGTTCTGCCGTTTCAGCATCGGTCAAATAGGGCGGGTTCGCAGTGATGATGTGATACTTCAGGTTTTGCAGATTGTTTGGGTGCGCGCTATGGGGTTGCGGGGTTTCAAGGATATTCTGTTGATGCCAGCGGATGGATTCGCTGCCGAGACAGTTACGGCAGTTGCGGAGAAATATGTCCCTGCTTTCAATGCTGATATCGGAGGCGCTCACAGGCCATGAAGGGCGTTCATGCTTGAGAGCAATGGCAATGGCGCCGCTTCCGGTACAGCAATCGTGAAGGCTGAGTGCTTCATGTGCATGGCTTTTGAGAACCCATTCCACAAGGGTTTCGCTGTCGGGTCGGGGAATAAGCACACGGGAATCTACCTGGAAATTCAAACCGTAAAATTCCTTTTCTCCGGTAATGTAGGCAATAGGTTCACCGGAAGCCCGCCGCGCAATGAGCGCATCGTAGCGCGTAACCGCCGGCGGTTCAGGACAGGATGTGAAAAGGGTGTAGAGAACTTCTTTTTCCACTCCGAGGGTATGGCAGAGAAGGAGCACGGCGTCAAGAAAGGGTGTTTCTGAATTGCTCAGAAGAGTCTTGCGGGTATTGATGAGCTTCTGAATGCTTACAGGAATGCTCACGATCGTACCTGTATTTCCTCCTGCTTAAGCTTAAGGGCTTCAATAATCTCGTCAATATTGCCCTGAAGAATCTGATCAAGCTTATGCAGGGTTAATCCAATGCGGTGGTCGGTAACCCTGTTTTGCGGGAAATTATATGTCCGTATACGCTGCGATCGGTCGCCGCTTCCTATCTGACTTTTCCGTTCGGCAGCCTCTTCGTTTCTCCTGCGGGTTTCTTCCATCTCGTAGAGACGCGCGCTGAGCACCCGCATTGCCTTTGCCCGGTTCTTGTGCTGCGATTTTTCATCCTGACAGTTTACCACAAGGTTGCTTGGAATATGGGTAATGCGTACAGCTGAATCGGTGGTATTCACACTTTGCCCCCCCGGACCGGAAGAACGGAAAACATCTATGCGCAGATCATTTTCGTTAATCTGAATATCAGTTTCCTCTGCCTCCGGTAAAACCGCAACCGTACAGGCAGAGGTATGAATTCGTCCGCCGCTTTCTGTTGTCGGTATCCGCTGAACCCTGTGCCCGCCGCTTTCATGGCGCAGGGTTCCGTAGGCATCCTTTCCCATAATCGAAAAAATAACCTCCTTCATTCCGCCAATTTCTGTCTCATTCATTGTCATGAGTTCCAGTTTCCACCCGCGTTTTTCCGCAAAGCGGCTGTACATGCGGTACAGATCGGCAGCAAAGAGGGCAGCCTCATCTCCGCCGGTGCCTGCCCGAATTTCAATAATAGTGTGCTTATTATCCATAGGATCACGCGGGAGAAGAAGTACCTTAAGTCTCTGTTCAAATTCCCGTATGGCATTATCAAGATGCTTCAGCTCCGTATCTGCCATTTCCTTCATTTCCGGGTCATTCATTATTTCCCGCGTTTCTTCACGGGCGGTAAGTGCCTTCTGATACTCTCCGTACAGATTCATCACTTCACTCAGATATGAATTTTCCTGCATAATCGTCTTGTATTCTCCATGATTACGATGGATATCGGGATCAAGAATTTTCTGCTGCATTTCATTATAGCGCATCCGAAGTTTTTCCAGTTTTCCTATTAGTTTTTCGGTCATGCCCGTATCCTGCGGGAGAAGGCAAATCCAAAAATTGAACCAACGGCGCCGCCGACAATATGTGCCAACTGGGAAATAGAATCGGTCTGGAAGGCTGTCAGAAATTCCCTCATAAGGTATATGAGAAGTACAAGAAGAAAGGTGAGCGGCATATCTCCTTTTTGAACATTTACAAAGCTGGAAAGGAGAATCATCATGAAAACCAGCCCGCTTGCCCCAAGGAGGGTTACATTGCTGAGAAGGAGGCTGGCGATTCCGGTTGCCAGCGCTGTTATAATGATCATGAACAGGAGATTCACCGAACCGTATTTTTCTTCAAGTATGGGACCGAGAAGGAGAATGAAGGCCAGGTTACTCAGAAGATGTTCAATATCCGCATGTCCGAGCACATGAGTGAAAAGCCTCATCCAATCGAGAAGACGCCCCGGATTCATGCTTGGGCCAACAGAGAAAAACCTCAGCTGTATACTTCCCGGCGTGAATATATCAATAAGAAGCACAAGGAAGCTGATGAGTGAAACAGTCAGGGTTGTCGGAGCATTGTAACGCAGACGCATTATGGTATAGTCAATTCAATGCTTACGGGGCAGTGGTCAGAACCTGTTACATCGGCATGGATGCGGCTTGCGGACACCCTGTCCGTGAATCCGCCATTAACACAGTGGTAGTCGATACGCCAGCCGACATTTTTTTCACGGGCATGTGAGCGGTAGCTCCACCAAGTATATTGCCGTGGTTCCTTATTAAATATTCTGAAAGTATCAACGTATCCGGCCTCAATAAAGGTATCCATCCATGCGCGTTCTTCAGGAAGATATCCGGGATTTTTCTCATTCGATTTTGGATGTTCAAGATCGATGGCCTTATGGGCAACGTTGAAATCGCCGCAGATAAGAATGTTCTTCCCGTCTCTGACCTGCTTGTTTGCCCATGAAAGAATTGCATTATTGAAATCCAGTTTATAGTCAAGCCGGGCTCCCTCTGCTTGGCTGTTCGGAAAATAGGCGTTGAGGAGCGTGAAGGTGGGAAATTCGCATATCAGAACCCGCCCCTCGGCATCGAAGCGGGAAAGATCAAAGAAACGCACCGATTTCGGTTCCTCCTTTGTAAAGGTAACAACGCCGCTGTATCCCTTTTTTTCGGCTGAGGCCCAGTAGCTGCGCCAGCGGCCGCCGGAAGGTTTACCGGAGTGGACTGGCTCCCGCAGCGATGCATCCAATTGATCAGGATGAGCCTTTGTTTCCTGAAGGCAGATAATATCAGCCTCAGATGTCTGCATCCATTCCAGTAGCCCCTTTCTGGCAGCGGCTCTAATGCCATTTACATTCCATGAAAATATACGTTTCATGGGTGTATTGTATCAATGCTCTTTCGAATGGGCAAGTGGGTAAGGTATTCTGCAAAACATTCTTTGTGATACAATCTCCCGCGTGAGTATCGAAACAGCGCATATCTACAGGCATGGAAACAGAAAGACAAATTTTTCTACACTGAGAGATGTATATCTTGCGGAGGCCACCTCCATTACAACGAAGAAATAGTGAAAAAGATAATGAGAGGATTGCGCGATTTCCGTTCCACAACATTCCCGTCTATATTCCGATACGGAATAAGCTCAAGGCGCAGGCCCCTGCTCAAGTCCTTGCTCAACACCTGCCCGCCATGGGTCATCTAAAAGATCTACCAACATACGTTTTACCTCCTCAGGATTGTCCTGCCGGCTACATGGCGAACAAGGCCAATTAATGCGATCCGTTCCGCACTGTCCGCATTTCCTCATCGCTCAGCCCGGTAATCCTCTGAACAGCCTCTGTCGACAAGCCTTCCGAAAACATACTGCGAGCGTTTTTTCTCCGCTCCTCAATATGCCCCTCCGCGCGACCTTTCAGAATACCTTTCTCCATTCCTTTCAGAATACCTTTTTCCATTCCTTTCAGAATACCTTTCTCAATGCCCTCAGCCCGGCCCTTCGCAATGCCTTCCCTTACGAAGGCGTTGGTAATATTATATGTCCGCATACTGTTTTCTCCTCCATGGTACAGTTCCCTGTTAATTTTTTCAAACTGCTCATACAGTCCCAGATCTTTTAGATATCCTAGCACACTCTCTGCCAGATCAGTAAAGTCTTGTGATGACAGACCATTCAGGAGCTGCGCAATCTCTTTCAGCCCCTCAGCGTTCATTTCATTATCTCGCATTATATACCACAACACAGTCGATGTATATCGTTTTCCATCGAAACGCCATGCCAACTGCTCCTTTTTCATTCTACAAAGATCGCGCACAATGTACGACACTCTCGCCCTGACATCTACCGTGCCTTCGGTAAGGGATTCGGAAGCAGCATTTCCATGAGAACTGTAAAATGTGAGTGGGAGGTTCCATTCCTTTTTTCCGTGGTAGAGCAGAAGTATATAGATAGCATCATTTTCATTGTACACATTGCTGTTTCTGAGGGCATATTGATAATTATCGATTTGTGTGAGAGCATGTTTGTGCTGGTAGCTTTTGTGTTCAATAATAAACAGGGCCTTCCGGTCGGGGTCTGACAGGAAGGGGGCGCTGACAACGAGATCGCAGTGAAGGTTCTTTTTTCCCGCAATGTAGCTGGGGGTTTCAATGCGGATTTTGTCTATGTCCAGCTTGGTAAGAGTCGTATCCTCACAGAACAGCCGCAGCAGGTCGGGAATCATACGGGGGGTTCTGTAGTAGGCGATCTTGAAGGCTATGTCGTGGATATGGCCTGTGCTGTGGGATGATTTTTTCATAAATATTCCTTCTATATCTATAACGGGTAAAATGTCATTTTTGACTATGTTTTTGAAAAGAATTTTGCAAAATTTGTGAATTTTTTTCGGGGAGTCGGGAATGGGGGATGGTATGCTCTGTGTTGATGCTCTCCATGCTCCGCGCGAGGCCTTTGTTGAAGTAAGAGTATATGAAATCCTGGAATATCTGAGCATTCCTGAAAGCATATTTCCAACTTTTGTCATGTACCATACCGATATATTTTCCGCTCATACCATATAGACGGGTTAAATATGAACGGTGAATGACAAAATGAGAAAATTTTTCAAAAAGTTTCTATTATTTTGCGATATTACTGTTTGATCAGCCCGGACGCATGGCAAGCCGGATGCGCTTGGGAGAGCAGGACTGCAACGCGATCAGCCCGTACGCATGGCGAGCCGGACGCATGGCGAGCAGAATGATAATTGAGTGTTCATCCCTGCCGCCAATGGGTAAGTATCCGATATTCTCCACACATCACTACCGAACAGTGAGTTTCCAGAGCTTCCACTTTGTGATACAATCTCCCGCGTGAGTATCGAAACACCGCATATCTACAGGCATGGAAACAGAAAGACAAATTTTTCTACACTGAGAGATGTATATCTTGCGGAGGCAACCTCCATTACAACGAAGAAATAGTGAAAAAGATAATGAGAGGATTGCGCGATTTCCGTTCCACAACATTCCCGTCTATATTCCGATACGGAATAAGCTCAAGGCGCAGGCCCCTGCTGGTATAGGTGTAGAAAAAATTCATACTGCTGCGAATTGTTGTATTCGGGAGGGTGAAGCTCAATGCGCCGTCATATTCTTCCTGCAATTCAGGGGTAAGATACAGCGGGTAGGCAAGCTGAAAGGAGCCGGTGAACCATTCCGGGAATATATCGGAGCCGCTGCTTGAGTATGACCTCCAGTTTCCTCTGCCAGTATCATCCAATTGTATTGTTCCATAGCGGGTGCTGCCGAGTCTGTTGCCGCGGGAGAGAAGATCATTGAGGAGCTGCTGTCTTCGTTCCTGCTCCGTGGAAACAATCTGTTCAATATCGATGTTCTCCTCAAGGAGTATAAAATTTTCCGACAATATTTCGCGGCCGATGTTATATTGGATACTGATGCGAGTGTCGCTGTACACGGTAATGAGAAGGTCACTGCCGATGGCAAGGTATTCCTTATAGCGGGCGAGAAACAATTCTTCATAATCGAAGGTCAGCTCATATTCGGGTGTTCTCAGAATGAAATGGTTCGTTTCATTATCATGATAGAAACGATAGATGCTCTTAAAATGTGAAAGATCATAGGTATTTTCATTAATCATCCATTGAAAATATTCCGGGCGCCATACATTCGTCAGCACATTTTCAAGGTCCTCATCAACAGCTGCCAATTTTTCTTCAGTTGATATGCCGTCTGCATCGACCTTGTCCAGACGATATCCGAATATGTAGCCCCGTGTTCCATTCGATGTGAGCACTTCAAACCAGTAATCTCGGAGGTTCGCAATTTCAATTTGATCTTCGGTCTGGCTGAGTATCTTTACCATTTCACCCTTTGAAAGGCGGTAAATTATTGATGTTGATCGATCGGTGCCCATTGCATTCCTGATGGGGAGCGCCTGAATTTCAGCAATGCCGAAGTATGGCGAGAATTGTTCGTATTCCTGTCGGGAGAGTTCGAGTTCTGAATTGTTCCGGGCAATGTGTATTCTCCATGAATCGAGCTCAACTACCTGTTTTTCTCCCTCATTATCGGTATAGCGAATTTCGTAGGTGTTTCTCAGTTCTGATTTGTTGAAAATACTCACAATAGCGCCCGAGGGAATGGAGCCTTCATCGTGAGACCAGAGAAGAAGCCCGCGATCAATTGGACCGCAGGAAGACAGTATGCTGACAATAACGATACCAAAGAGAAAGTTTTTTAAGAAAAATATATATGGACGCGATATGCACATTCCTGTTCATATACCATGAAAAGGGAATGTTAATCAATGATAATGAGAATACGCCCTTCCTGAAGAATTTTCCTCTGTGAAGGATAGTGGAGCAGAACATCGGCATCGGCGCGGGGAATAATGATGTCGGCGGGTGTTATGCCGAATGTTCCGACTGCCAGTATGCGCAGAGGATTTTCCCCGACCCGTTCACTGTTCTCGGTGAAATTTTGTGAGTAGGCAGCGCCGCCCCATGCCCGGGCATATTCAGGGTTCATTCTGTTTCGATCAACAATAAGGCGAAGGTTTTCATCGTAGATAACAGGAAAAACTGCGGGTTCCAGCGCGGCGGAAAAATTTTCACCATGAACCGGAAGTTCTCTCCGGGCATAAATAACAAGCCCCGTATATTCCGAGCCCGGCTGCCATTCGAGAACCATTTCCATGGGGAAGGGGATCGTATGACGTACCAGAGCTTCAGTGAGGGCAGGGTAGAGGGCAAGCTCAAAACGGCTGAAAATGCTGTTTTCTTCAACATTGGGAATAGGGCTTGTCATGCTAACAGCATTACTGATCGTATCTGCTATCGTCAGCATGGAAGAATTCTCACGGGCAAGATCGCCGAATGTATTGCCGGAGGTAATTTGCAGGTCGAGTATCCTGTTAAACATGGATCGTACGGCAATTGTATGAATTTCACGTTCTGTTATATAAAACGATTCAGCATGACCACATTGTTCCTCATCCACTATTTTTCTGATCGAAAGCGAGAGTATACCGCTTTGCCAGTCCATAGTACTTTCTATGATTTCCTCAGCAACAAGATCAAAGGAAAAAATACTCATAATAAACAGAACAAAATACTTCATACCCTTCCCCTTATTCATTATCGGAATGCGTATCGTATACTATAAGACGCGCTCCAATGCTGAGAATATCATTTTGTCCGAGGTCATTGAGGGCCCGCAGCTCGTCAATGCTCATATTATAGCGTCTGCCTATATTCCACAGGGTATCGCCTGCCGCAACGGTATGAAAATGGTTTTCGCGCCCGCCGTTTTTGTTCTGCTCGCCGTTTTTGTTATGCCCGGCGTTTTTGTCGCTCTTGCCAGTTTCGTTGTTTTCGTGAATGGTGATGGTGCTGCTGACGATATTGTAATATCGATGGGGAAATTTCACATAATGCTTCCCTGAAGGAACAATAGTATCAAGATACTCAGCATTTCCTGCAATGAGAGTGCTTAAAGGTATGCCGGTTTTTTCGGAAAATTCTCTGAGATTACCCGAAAAGCGAATTCGCTGCCAGTTATATGGAGGAGCCCAATCGAGCATAATTCCGAAGCGTCCCGGGTACATACTGAGAATGCTTGTTGCAATAAATTTGGGAACATAATGTGCGGTTTCAGCGCTTATGCGGTTATTTTCCGCGCCCTGTTCTAATTCCCAGAAGGCGCTGCCGCCATTGCCCGCGCTGCCGCCATTGCCCGCACTGCCGCTGTTCAATATAGCTCGGGTCATACGTCCGAGCCCTCCGTTATAGGCGCCAATGGCGAGGAGCCAGTTGCCTGTTTCGCGGTAATTGTATAGCAGTTTCTCCGCTGCGGCATCGGTAGATTTCCAGAAATCGAAGCGCTCATCCCATGAAGGACTCAATGCTGAAGCCTCAAGAAACGGAGCCATGGAATTATCGGCAAACTGCCACAGCCCCCGCGCGCCGGTGCGGCTTTCCGCAGTTATATTAAAGGCCGACTCAATATAAACAATAGTAATAAGCTCGCCGGGCAACTGCCGTTCATGAAGGCTGGCCATAATAAAATCGCGGTAGAGTTCTCCACGCAATCGAGATTTCTGATGCGCCCTTCGGGAACTGGTTTTTAATGCCTCCGTAATTGCTTCACGAACAGGCGCGTGCTGAAGGTCTTCCGGTGAAAAAACCGAGAATAGGAGCGGTCCCGCATGAGTCTGAAGTGACGGCAGGGGAGAGTTCTGCGGATCGCCATATTCGCCCGACCATGCGGCTTCGCTATTGTTCCGCAGGGCATGAAGATTCACCGCCAAGAAAAATAAGAGAAGGAGAGAAAAAAGTTTCCGCGAGCGCAGTTTCCGAGAGTATACTTTCTGAAAGCGCGTTGCCCTAGAGTGTGTCTCCGAAAAAAATTCCTGCCCATTCCCAATTCCCATGTATTTCAGGATCGGCAGGATAGTCTACTTTTCTGAAATAAAAATACCAGTTCGGAATGCGGTAACTCCAGCCGGAGGTTTTCAGAAAGGCCTCGGTCTCATTCACAATAGTGAAATCGGCATCGGAAGTAATTCGCGGGGTTCGAATTAAAAAGAGCCCAATATCGAAACGCAGTTGGCTGTTAAAATCGGTTACATCCTGCAGCCAGCTCATGGCAAAAAAAGTTTCCTTTGCCCTATACCGTTCAAGAACCCCCGGCTGCTTGCGCGTAAGCGCATTTTTAATGTTCTCCACAAGTGTTGTGAGGCTGGGGTGGGTCCAATCTTTACGGCTGTTATAATGAAAATCGAGCTCCCGGGCAATCTCCTGATGAATATCCGGTTTGCCGGGGACAGTTGTATCAGGATAATTCTGGAATTCTTCAAGGGCAGTAAAATAGTCCTCGAATTGCCCATTCCCCCGGTATTCCTGCGCGAGCCTATACCATGTGCGCCCCGGGTTAATGCGTTCCGAAAAGCTGTTGAGAAGATGGCGGTAGTACCGTATACGGCGCGCGGGGTCAGTAACCTGAAATAATAAATTGTGCAGAGCAAGATAATGTATGGACTGATCTTCAACAATGGTGTCTTCATGAAGATTCAGCACCTGTTCATAATAAAAATTGCTCATTTCGGTATTTCTGTCGCGATAATGCCCCGCAACAAGGAGCATATAATATCCGGTAAAGGAATCGTCCGGATTCTGAATACTATATTGGTGAACAAATGATCGGAGAGAATCAATTCCCTCATCGGCAAGAATTTTTTTCAATAGATCGCGTATAATAATGAAGCGCCCCGAATAATTGTCTTCTTCCATAATTCTGCTGAGCAGCGGCGTATACTCGGCGCCGAGAAAGGCATAGGCGGAAACATCACCATAATCGTCCGAACAGGCGAGGAATATACCACATACGAGAAAAATACAAACACAATTCTTCATGCGCATGCATTATAGCATAAAATATGACAGAAACTTTTGCTTTCTGACAAAAGTTTCTCCTACATAGTTGACGCTTTGTAAAATTATTGATAAACTTTCTCTTAACTATATTCTGTATGGAGGAATGTATGCAGATTTCTGATAATAAAGATAAGGAAAGCAGGAAGCGCTTTCTCAGCCCGCAGCTGCTGAGAGGGCTCTTTTTCATGTTTACCCTAATATTAATTCTCACGGCCTGTGAAATGTACGATGCGAACGGCTTTAACGATGCCGGCATTCATCAAGACACCGGCACGCGCTACAACCCGGACGGCTATGACGCAAACGGTTTTGATGCGGGCGGCTATAACGCAGACGGATATGACAAAAGGGGCTATGATGCGGGCGGTTATGACGCAGACGGCTATGACACAAGGGGTTATGATGCAAACGGTTTTGATAAAATGGGTATGCACCGCGACACCGGCACGGAATATGACCGCTCCGGTTACGACAAAGACGGCTACAACGCCGCCGGTTTTAACGCGCTGGGCATTCACCGCGACACCGACGATTTCTACGACCCGAACGGCTACGACAAAGACGGCTACAACGCGGCAGGCTTTAACGTTGAAGGAGTTCACCGCGACACTGGTAATTTTTATAACCCTTATGGTTACAACAAAGACGGCTATGACACATACGGTTATGCTGCCGCTGGGTATCACAGAGACGATTTCACCACGCTCTCTGCTGCCGGGAATACTGATCCCACAGGCATATGGTCGAATGGAACAACAATGTGGGTGTCGGATAATGACGATGACAAAATCTATGCCTACAACATGATTACTAAAGAACGCGATGCGGATAAAGATTTCAACACGCTCAGTGATGTCGGGAATAATAATCCTCACGGCATCTGGTCGGATGGAACAACAATGTGGGTAACAGATAGCACCGATTCAAAAGTCTATGCCTATAATATGAGTAGCAAGGCAAACGAACCTTCAAAAACTATCTCCACACTCTCGGGTGTCATAGGAGTCTGGTCGAATGGGACAACAATGTGGGTGGCGCAGTTACTTAATAATAGTCCCATTTATGCCTACACTATAAGTGATGGGATGTCCGATAGCGGTAAAGATATTGCCACTACGTCTACTCCCCGGGGACTCTGGTCGGATGGGACAACAATATGGGTGACAGATAAGATGAGGAAAACAATTGAAGCCTACACGTTTGATGGAGTACGCACAAACGCAAAAGATATCGCCATACATACTACTGGAGAGATATACGATATCTGGTCGGATGAAGAAACAATGTGGTTAACGGATAACACCAATAACAACATTTACGCCTACGACTTAGCGGCCGGGGCGCGTCCGCCCACGGGAGAATAAGCGCCCGCAGGTGCTTGGAAAATATATTTCGTTATGATATACCTTGCCTATGAGCAAAAGTTTCAAAGAGTTTTTGGAGGATTCTGATGCAGAAGTATGTGTGTGAAGTTTGCGGATACATTTACGATCCGGAAGAAGGCGATCCCGATAATGACATTGCCCCCGGGACATCTTTTGAGGCAATTCCAGATGACTGGCTCTGCCCTATGTGCGGCGCGGGAAAAGAAGATTTTTCACCCGATGACTAAGGGTAATTATCAGAAAGTTTTGCATTGGAAAATTGTGCAAGCACAATTTCCAGTAGCAAAACTTTCTATAAAATAGGAGAATGCTAAGCACAAAGAAAGCATTCCAGATCGGAAACTTTTGCTTTATGCAAAAGTTTCTATCAGTCCCGAATCGTCAGGGGGTAATGTCAGACGCGCAATGCTTCAAGACGTTTATAATGATCAAGAATGACAATTGCGGCCATCGATTCCACAACCGGCACGATACGGGGACATATGCAGGCATCATGCCGTCCCTCAGTACGTATTTCTTTTTCTTCGCCCTGTTTGTTAACCGTGCGCTGAGCCCTGCTTATGGATGAAGTCGGTTTCACCGCTATGCGAAAAACAATTTCAGCCCCAGTCGAAATTCCGCCAATGATCCCGCCCGCATTATTACTCATAAACCCGGATGCATCCATCTCATCATTATGCTCACTTCCCCGCATATCTGCCGCTGCAAAGCCCTTTCCGAATTCAATGCCCTTCACCGCGCCAATAGACAGCATGGCATGCGCAAGTTCCGCATCGAGCTTATCAAAAACAGGTTCCCCAAGACCCGAGGCAACCCCCTGTATTCTGCACTCAACAATTCCGCCCATACTGTCATGCAATTCCTTTATTTCCGTTATTTTCTCAGTCATACGCTGCGCCGCCTCAAGGTCGGGCGCCCGGAGAGGGTTTTTCTCAATAACTTCAGGATCAAAATGAGTAATTTCTATTCCCGCGCTTCGGCGTGTGTAGGCAAGAATTGTTATACCCCTCTCACGGAGTATTTTCCGGGCAAGAGCTCCCGCCGCAACCCGCCCGGCAGTTTCCCGCCCGCTGGCGCGCCCGCTGCCCCTCCAGTCGCGAATGCCGTATTTTTGCGTGTATGAATAATCGGCATGCCCCGGGCGGTACAGGTTCTTAATGTCCTCATATGCGTTCGGCTGCGCATCCTTATTATAGAGAATCATCATCACCGGAGTACCGGTTGTTTTCCCCTCAAAAATGCCGGACATAAAATGCACAATATCCGGTTCCTTCCGCGAAGTCGTAATTTCCGACTGCCCAGTCTTCCTCCGATCAAGTTCCTTCTGAATATCCTCCGTCGATATCTCAACCCCCGGCGCAACCCCATCCACAATAACACCAACAGCGCCCCCATGCGATTCCCCAAAGGTCGTTACCCTATACAGTTGCCCAAAACTATTCCCTGCCATCAACCATTCCTCACTGCCCCTCTTTTGCCGTCATTGTATACTATTTTAGGAAACAAAGCTGCCACACACAAAATAATTATCCGCAAAGAACAGTAGCCAATGCTCCTTTAGTATATTCAGCTCATGTGAGGGTTTTTTTGTGATGGCTTGAAAAAGAACAACCCTTCCCGTAAAGTAGTTGTTACAAATCATTTTGAGTTCGAGAAATCGGCCATTAGACAGCATGAATCCGCCAAAATCCAGCCCATATCTGCTGATTTATTGATTTTACTAGGGATTCAGTAAATCTGAATTAACCATTGACCGCATAATTGAGCTAAAACAACGGCGTTTTACGCAATGTAGTGTAAAATTTCCGAGTTTCAGAGATTCCCTTTAGATTACCTGTGTTCGTTATCATCATCATTTGGCGATTCTCTGGAATGCTCTCGGGATATAAAATTTGATTTAGTTCAAGGCTCCTTGCAATTATCCTATCTTGCTCAGTATCAGAAACATTTGAGAATTCCTTTGAATTAATTAGAGCATGTAAATCTTCATGTTCTTCTTCCAATTCTTCTCGTTTTTCTTCCTGTTCCCTCCGTTCTGCTTCCATCTCTTGCTGTTCCATCCATTTCTTTTTAGCCATTCCCATAATATTCTCCTCATCCTCTTTCTATAAAAGGTTAATATATTAATACTATTTTTAAATGATTTTGGCAAGTGTCCTATTTTTCTGCGACCAATTCAACCATAAGTGCACCCTCCCTCATTGGTAAACTACCGAAATTTTTTCAAATTCTCTATTTTTGTCCAGTCTTTGGTAATAATGGACTGAATCTCTTCGCTATCTTTCAGTTCTCCATGTATTATACCTTTAGGGACACCATACTCTCTCTCTATGTTCTCATTTTTTGTTATTATCGATTTAATTATTTCATACCACCTATCAGAACAGTACTCCTTGGCACCTTCAATGATTTTGATTGCCTCATCGAAGACTTTACCTGACACAATTATGTTCGTAAATTCGGTGTTTTGGCCTATTCGATCCTTTAATGATTGATATTCTTCTTCTGTAGCATATGCCCCTTGGCAGTGGGCTCCCCTAAAATGCGCCCCTTGGCACTGAGCAAACGTAAAATTTGCCCCTTGGCATCTGATGTCTATGAAACTCGTCCCTTGACATTGAGCTAACGTAAAGTTCGCCCCTTGGCATTGGGCTCTCCAAAAACCTGCACCTTGACAATGGGCTTCTATAAAACTCGTTTCCTGTAATACGGATTCTTCAAACCCTGCCCCAGGGCACTGGGCTTTCAAAAAACTTGCCCCTTGGCACTGGGCTTTCCAAAAATCCGCACCCTGGCACTGGGCTTCCAAAACTTTGCATCTTGGCACTGAGCTTCCAAAACTTTGCATCTTGGCACTGAGCTTCCCAAAACTTTGCCTTAACCAAATACGCATGGCTAAAATCCGGCGGTGGTAGTTGGTTTGCAAAGTTTTGCAGATAGAGTCCCTTATTCTGAGTATCATCCCTGACCAGTAGATTAATGGCAGTCTGTATTTCATTGGATGGGCGTTCTGAATACTTCTCCTGATAATTTTTGCTTCCGGTTTTTGACTGAATATGTGAGCAGAGAATTTGTGCAACCTGAACACGGTATTGTTCTTCTTCAAGTGCTAAATTATACAGTGCATACACTGCCCCCGTTCGGGCCGAAGTCTTGCTGTTGCCAAGCAGGGTAACAGCAGCAGTGAAACGGTCATCACGCCGTTGACGTATTTGCAGTTCAATCCGCCGGAATAATAACCATAAAGTAACAATCGCACCGAAAAAAGTAATCATCTGTGCAAGGGTGGGCTTTTCTCCCTTATCAATAAAGAATCCATAACAGAAATAGTCCAATGCGATAAGGGTAGAAACAATTACGACTATAATACCTACCAAGTATTTTACCACATGCTTTTTGAAATGCTTTTCAGTCATTGCTTATATCTCCTTTACGGCAATGCAGATCATAAATAAATAATAATAAAATTCTCTCAAATAATCAACAAAACTGTGCCCCAAACATAACGTATGGTGGGGGGTATTGTGTTTGATGGAACTCCAATAAAAAAGCCCCGTTCTAAGGGGTTTTTGATATATCAGCCCGGATAACAAAACGAAATATCGGACTATTTCGGGAAAAACCCATTGCATTATTGAGAATTGCCGCCGTCTTTTTCTCTATACCCAGTTTTTCCGCAGCCCGTTTTGTGCCAATCTCTCCGGAAAGCTCCACAACCTGCTCCGATGGACAGCAATATACATCGACTGCGTTGTGATATATTATGAGAGACAATGAGCCTGCCGGGCGGGCTTCCGCATGAAACACCTTTGGTCGGCTCTGCCGTTCTTGCGGCTCTAATGAGCCTGCCGGGCGGGCTTCCGCATGAAACACCGGCTATTGCGGGCACTGGAGAATAACGAATGAGCGAGATGCAGAGTACCATACAGAATCGTACAATCTTCTGTAAGGACAACCTCGAAGTGCTGCGGGGAATGAATACCGGCAGTATCGACCTCATCTATCTTGATCCTCCCTTCAACAAGAAAAAAACCTTTACCGCTCCCATAACATCAACTGCGAAAGGGGCGAGTTTTAAGGATATTTTTCAGGAAGAAGATGTGAAGGCTGAATGGGTGGAAACAATTCGCGAGGATAATGTTTCTCTGTATGAGCTGCTCGATTTTGCCCGGAAGTCGGAGGGCAGAACATCGTATAATTTTTGCTATTTGTCGTATATGGCAATTCGGCTAATAGAGATACATCGAGTACTGAAAGATACCGGCAGCGTCTATCTTCATTGCGATCCGACCATGAGCCATTATCTCAAACTCTCCATGGATTGCATTTTTGGAGAGAAAAACTTCAGAAATGAAATTATATGGTGCTATACATTCCCCGGAAATTTTCCCCGAGACTTCCCCCGGCGGCACGATGTATTGTTCAGATATTCGAAAACGGATACGAGGGTTTTTAACAAACACGATATATCTCTGAAGTACAAGGCTCATTTTACCCCCGCGAGAGGCGTTCAGGGACACAAAGACTATGACGAAGCACATAAAATACAAAGACATGAGCAGGGAAAAACCCCGGAGGACTGGTGGACCGATATTTCAAATGTTTCGCAATGGAAAAATGAATTAGTCGGTTATCCAACTCAGAAACCGCTTGCACTTCTGGAACGAATTATAAAAAGCAGTTCCAATGAAGGGGACATTGTGCTCGATCCTTTCTGCGGATGCGCAACGACCTGTGTTGCTGCTGAGAAATTGCAACGGAAATGGATAGGAGTCGATATAAGCGTTGAAGCCTTTAACGTGGTGAAAAAGCGGCTCAGTCAGGAAGTTGAAATGAACGGCACAATTTTCTATGAACCCTCATCCATTATCCACTGATTCCTTTATCATAGCAAAAAATTTCTTCTTCGGCATGTCGGCGGCGCGAATGCAGATATTGGCAGCGTCGCGGGCGAGCGGGCGGCGCCGTTCGTAGATTTCATGAAAGGTTTTTCGGGGATTGTCTGTTTCAAGATATGGCGGGAATCCCCTTCGCTGTATGCGCTCAAAGAGAATGTTTTCTGGAAGATCAAGAAACAGGGTGAGCATGCGGCGCTTCTGTATGGCTGCAATGAGGGGGCGGTTTTCCATGCTGCCGCCTCCGGTCGCAAGCACAAGGCCATCCGGCGGAAGCTGCGAAAAGGCAGCGAGCTCAGCAGCCCTGAACCAGCTTTCTCCCTTCTGACGGTAGAGCTGCCGTATGGAATCTGCGGATGGATGCGCTTTGAGAATGCAATTATCAAGATCAAAAAAGGGGATATCAAGATACTTTGCCAACCTGCGGCCATGATGTGTTTTCCCGCTATGTTTTAACCCGATGAGGGCAAAATCCTGCGCAAAACCCCTCAGAGCCCTGCCAACCCCCGTCCGCTCGCCAACCCCCGTCCGCTCGCCAACCCCCGTCCGCTCGCCGGATACATCAGCTTCATCAGGCAAATTTATCAAAGTAGATTCGTTTGTCATCCATGTCATTATCGCGCATGACCACCATGCAGGCGTCAAGCATGCCGGGGCTGCCGCAGAGGTAGCCCTCCTTTTCGGCATTTTTCAGATGATCCTGTTTCAGATATTTATCAAGTACGGTTGTAATGAGGCCGGTTTCTCCATCCCATTCGCTGCCTTCCTCGGGTTCGGAGAGGGCGGGGATGAAATGGAAAGTGGGGTACTTCTTTTCAAGTTCGCGGAGCCAACTGAGATAAAAAATATCCCGAATGGACAGAGCCCCGAAGAAATACCAGACCTCCCGTTCGTTAATTTCTCCTGAATGGATCATATCATTAAAAATAGACTTAAATGGCGCCATGCCCGAACCGCCCGCAACACAGATCATGGTCGCCGTAGTGGACTGCACGTGAAAATCGCCGACGGGAAGCACCATGTTAAGATGGTCGCCTTCCTTGAGATAATCGTGCGCGTAGGTTGTTACAATACCCCCGGGAACCAGCCGTATAAGGAATTCCACGTACCCCTTCTGATAAGGAGCGGAGGAAAAGGAATATGCCCGCTGCGTTGTTTCTCTGATCTTTGCGTACTTTGGCGCTTCAACCTGCCCGTACTGCCCTGCCGTGTAGTTAACTTCCACACCCTCGGGAAGTTTTACCAGCACCTCCTTAATGTCGTGCGTGAGATCGGTAATTTTTTCAACGGTACCGTTTACCTTTTTAATGTTAAAAAGACTTTCTGGAATGTCAATGGCAAGGTTCTGTTTAACCTTAATTTGGCAGGCAAGCCGTGTACTGTCGGCGAGTTCCTCTGTTGTAAGATAGGGGATTTCAGTAGGCAGAACGGGGCCGATATCGGTGGTAATCTTCACCTTGCAGGCGCCGCAGCTGCCCCGGCCTCCGCAGGCGGATGGGAGAAAAATATCCTGCTCGGAAAGGCTCAGGAGAAGGTTGCTTCCCCCTGTTACCTCAACCTGGCGTTTTCCCTCATTAATGGAAATATCAAGCTGACCATAATTGTTTACAATTTTGTCGGTAATGGAAATGAGCGCTCCCAGAATTGCGCTCACCGCTCCAAGGGCAAGGGGGGCAAGAATGAGTGTTGACATTTTTGTGCGCTCCTTACTGTATCCGCAGCATTCCGGAAAATCCGATGAATGCCATGGCCATAAATCCAATGGTAATAAGGGTTATTCCCGGCCCCTGCAGAGCTTCAGGAACCGGCGCCTTATCTGTTTTTTTGCGGATGGCGGCAAGCGCAAGAATTGCGAGCCACCAGCCGATACCGCTTCCGAATGAGTATATGACTGTTTGAATGAAACTATAGTTTCGAATCTGCAGAAAGAGACTAACACCGAGAATGGCGCAGTTTACCGTAATGAGCGGAAGGAAAATACCAAGCGTCATATAGAGCTCTGGACTCACTCTGTCAATTATCATCTCAAGTATCTGCACCACCGCCGCTATGACAATGATAAAGACAATGAACCGCAGATATTCCAGTTCGAGAGGGATAAGAACGAAGTGCAGCACAATCCAGTTCAGTATACCGGTAACCAGCAGTACAAGGGTTACTGCCATTCCCAATCCGTTTGAACTTTTAAAATTCTTTGAAATTGCAATAAAAGAACACATCCCGAGAAAATTTGAGAGCAGAATGTTCGATGTGAAAATTGATGCAAAAAGAAGTTCCATGGGGTTTAATACAGGGCTCATTGTTCACCTCCTGCCTGTGATTTTAGCATGTATGATTTCGCAATCCAGAGAAGGATGCCGAGCATGAAAAATGCGCTTGGCGCCATTACCATGATCGTCCAGTTATATCCGCCGTTTGTAAAATCGGTCGGGAGGACACGGAAGCCGAAAAGCGTGCCGAAACCGAGGAGTTCCCGAAAAAAGGCAATGAAAATGAGCACCGACATGTATCCAAGCCCGCTTGTGAAGCCGTCCCAGAAAGAAATGAGCGGCGGATTACTCTGCGCGAAGGCCTCCGCCCGCCCCATAATGATGCAGTTCGTTATAATGAGCCCGACGTAGGGGCCAAGATTTTTGCTTATTTCCGGGCTGAAAGCCTTGAGAAGAAGATCGACAATAATAACATAAAACGCAATAATGAGCGTCTGCACGATCATGCGGACCTTTCGGGGAATGAGCTTTTTGATAATTGAGATAGTGAGATTCGAGAAGGCTGTTACAAGAATTACCCCCGCGGTCATGATCATGGTGTTTGTGAGAAGGTTGGTGACGGCAAGCGTTGAGCAAATTCCCAGCATTTGAATGAGAATGGGATTGTTCTCCCATACGTTTTCTTTGAGCATGTGTTGTGTCTGACTCACAGATCACCTCCGAGTATTGTATGTATATCTCTCACTGCCTGAGATACGATGGCCTTCATTGAGTTGCTTGTTACCGTTGCTCCGGTTATTGCATCAATCATATTATCATCCGGTTCATCGGCGGCGCCGGAACCGCTGGCGCCAAGTTCCATACTTCCGCCTGCCATTATCTCGGCGGAAATTGCCTGATCTCTGAATTGTTCCTTGAACCAATCTTCATCAATTCTCCCGCCAAGACCCGGCGTTTCACTCTGGTTAATTATTTCCAGACCGGTAAAGCGGGTGAGATCCGCATTAAAACCTATGACAACCTCAATAGTGCCCCATAATCCCGGTCCCTGAGTTCTCAGGGCATAGATATTTTCCCCGCTGCCCCGTATTCCGCCGGACTGCGATCCGCTGTCCTGCGATCCGTTGCCCCGCGATGTATAATAGGTGAAATCGCCCGATGTTGCTGTTTCAACACCATCGAATTTTTCAATAATATCGTTCCGATTGTCGGGGTCGTAGGCAATGCCCAAGGCATTGAGCACTGCGCGGTTTGCAACAATTTGCTGATTCTCCCGAACAAGATCAACAGTTCCGACATTCGTGAGGGCAAGAAAAAACACACAGACAAAGGTAATTACAAAACAAAAGATAACGGTATATATGATGTTGTTCTTATTCATGTTGTCGTTCCTGCTGGTTTTTCTGATTTTTTCGGTTCGGCTGATTGGGCTGATTGGGCGGCGGGGTTTGCCGGTTTTTTTGCTGGGGCAGCAGGTTTTGCCTTCCTGCTTTTTTTCTTTGGCGCCGGCGATATTTCATCGAGGAGATTAGCGAAGGTATTTCCCACGAGAATACCGAAACTTGTACCTTCAGGAAATCCGCTGAATACACGGATGAGAATGGTTACCGATCCAATGATTATACCGTAGAGAAATTGGGCGAGCGGTTTGTTTGGTCCTGAAACGGGATCGGTCGACATGAAAACCGCAACATAGAAAAGGGAGCCGGAAAAAAGAAACTTGGTAATATCGAGTATGTGCCCTGTTACATTGGTGTTCTGCGGATTCATAAGCGCGCCCCCGCTGAGTTCGGCAATGAAGCCTCCATAGTACAGAAAGCTGGTGAGTACAGCGGCCGAAAGCAGAGTCATAAGAATCATGCGCCAGTTGGCTGTTTTCGTCCAGATAAGATATATCCCCGCAAGTATGATAAGAAAAATGGCACTTTCGCCAATTGAACCAACACGCCGACCGAAGAAGAGGTTGAGTAAGGTATTATTATTGATAAATTCGTATCCGGCAGGAAGATTATCGGATTGAAGCCCCCGGTATATCTCAAGAGGAGTGACGGTGCTCACTGCATCAATTTCCGGTGTCAGTACTCCCGCATATGAGGTAATAACATAGAGAACAACCATAAGAATAATTGCCCCCGCGATAGTTCCCTTCACGAGTTTCTTTTTTTCAAAGTTATTCGTTACCACGACAAAGAGAATTATGACAATGACAGTCATAAATACCGCTTCCAGAATACTGCTGCTCTGGGGCTGGGTATTGATACCGGCCGTTCCAAAGAGACCCGGAATCATCCATGTTGTCTGCATGAGGAGCGGAAACGATATATAGGTAAAAATTCGTCCGGTAATAGCCGGATTAAAAATGTTTCGCCCGAATCCTCCGTAGGCTCCCTTTCCCATAACCACTGAAAAAACCGATGCCAGCGCAGCTACCCAGAGGGGAACAGCGGGCGGAAAGGAGAGGGCAAGAAGAGCACAGGTAACGAGCACTGCCTCGCTTACCTTTTTATTTTTTGCCTTTTCCATAATAAATTCCGAAAGAATACCCACAGCAAACACCACAATACTGACGGCGAGAACTCTCCAGCCGTACAGCCATAGTGAGTACAGCGCAATAGGCGCAAGCGAATACAGAACCCTTCGCATTATTTGTTGTTTTTGAAACATTGTTACTCCCGAGATACCGAGCTAAAACCTTCACCAATATGATGGCCGCTACACTTCTGCCGACTCCTCATAGAAACTTTTGCCGATTTCCCATACTAGTATATATATACTTTTTTATCAATAAAAAAATATCTTTTTATGAAAAAGTTTTTGCTACTGAAAATTGTGCTTGCAAAATTTTCCAATAAGGATTTTCTCAAGGTATAGAAAGTTTTGCTACTGGAAATTGTGCTTGCACAATTTTCCAAGGCAAAACTTTATCAATGCAAAATTTCGCCCATGAATGTGCGTGTACCTTGACAGTTCTGTCCCACTATGGATATATTCAATATAACAGCAGGGGTGATATTATCCAAGAAGGAAGCCGTGATAAACGGATATTTGCAGGGACGCTGTATCAAATAACTATCCCTGCAAAGGAGTTACGAGATGATTGATGTCATAGATGTTGGTGATGATTTTTCACCGCGATTAATCAACAGAGATAAGACTCAAGGAGATGGCCGATTCTCTGGTGTAGAGTTCAGAGAAAAATATCTCTCAGGGCTTGAGAAAAAGGAAATGTGGAAGAGCAATGATGTGTTCATAACTCTTGACTTTGAGCATGTCGAAAAGATTGGCCCTTCATTTGCAAACGAAGTTTTTGCGTACTTTTGCCAGTACGTCAAGGACAAGGCACAGATACATAATAAAATTAAATTTCAGCATATCACTAAGGTGAAAATGTCTATTATTAATGAGGAAATAAATTCCGGATTTGACACATGAAGCGGTATTCCCATCCGTATTAAGAGACGACCGTCAATGAAGAGATGCCGGGAATCTATGCACTATATCGCCGCTTGAAATACAAAAAACCAACCATTGAAATGATGATATATGGAAGTCATACCAAATGCACCAATGTGTCAGCGATCACATCGGTTTGGTCAAACAAATCCAACTCAGCGACCGATTGCTCACCCCAAATATTTTTCAAATTCGGCGTGCATTGATATGCTTTGTAATGCGCGCGAATGTCATCGGCATCGCCGATGGTTTTTAATCTTGTTTTGATGCATTGCACATTGTTGGAATCCAGTTCAATGCCAATAGATTTTCGCTGCAATTGTTTGGCGGTCACCAGCGTGGTGCCGGTGCCGGCAAAAGGATCCAAAACCGTATCGCCCAAGTTGCTTGATGACAAAATGATTCGCAAAAGCAACGCAATCGGCGATTGTTGTTTATGAAATCGGCCGCCATCAGCATCGCGAATCGCTTCTTTACCGGCAAAAAACCCGGAGGTTAACTCGCGAATATCATCCCAAACATCGGTAACATATATGCCGTTTTCGCGTTTGACTTTATAGTTCGCCGGCAACTCCGGATTAATACGCAAGCGGTTAAACACCCGCGCCTTTAATCCTTTTGTCGCATAAACGATTATTTGGTATTGTTTGCCAAACTTGCACGGCACCGGCACCGCCGAAGTTTTCTTTTTCCATATAATTAAGTTTTGAAAACTCCAGCCGGTCTCACGCAAAACAGTCATCACAAATTCGGCATTCTTTTCGCGCTGCATAAAGTACATTGCTCCGCCTGCGGCGGTGCTGCGATAAACGTGACGGCAAACTTCGCGCATCATGTCCCAGTATGCAGCATCATCCATTGCATCGTCGTGCGCAGCGTAAAACTTTCCTTGATTGAATGGCGGATCGAGATAAGTCACATGCACCGTATCTGCCGCGACTTTTTGCAACTGCGTTAAACAGTCGCCGTCATAAATTATGTGCCGCCCTGAATCGTGGATATGTTTCATAGCACACATGATAGCCAAAAATCCTGCCCTCTGCAAGAGCGGTGCAACCGCAGATTCCCCACTCATTCAGGCAAGTTCGATGGTGGTCAATACGTTTTCTCATGTGATGAATGGTCGTCATGGTGCGGATCAACCATTGTCAGCACGGCATCATGAATGATCCCATTACTTGCCACAACTTGTGTACCCAGCCGCGCCCGACCTTGAAAATCGGTAAATGTGCCGCCGGCCTCCTGCACAATGGGCATGATGCAGGCAATGTCCCAGATACTTACTATGGGATCAATAACCAGTTCTGCCCGACCGCTTGCCAGCATGAGGTAGGCATGCCCGTCTCCCCAGCCCATGCTCCATTTTACTGAGCCGATAAGCTCGGCAGCGCGGGGCGACATGTTGAGGAACTCTGCCGGCTCACCCAGGAGAAACCGCGATTCGGCAAGATTCGCAATACTACTGACAGTTGAGGGCTGTCCATTATAGAAACAGCCGAGACCATTTCCCGCCGAGATCAACTCCTCGGTTTGCGGATTATAAATAACTCCAAGAACAGGTTCGCCGCGGTACAGGAGACCGACAAGAACAGTATAGAGAGGCACCCCATGGATAAAACTGATCGTACCGTCAATAGGATCAATGATCCATTTCCATGGGGAATGTGGACTGCCGCTCAGTCCGAATTCTTCTCCAAGTATCTGATGACTGCTGTATTCCCGTTCAATGTGCTGCCGCATGGCGGTTTCTGCCTCTTTATCGGCGCGTGTTACCGGCGTTTCATCGGCCTTCGTCTCAATTGCAATGTTCCGTCCAAAGTAATATCTGCCGATATCACCGCCGATCCGCGCGAAATCTTCGGCTTTTTCAAGAATGGAAGCGATCATTTCCTTCTCCACAGGTTCCATTGCTGCTCCTCTGTTTTTCTTTGGGTTTTCTTTGGGTTTTTCAGATTTTTCAGGATCGATGGTATCGGGCGCTGCCGATGTCGATCAGTTTTCATACTTCAGGATCGATGAGACGATTTCAGGTCTCGGTCAATCTGACGTTTTACATCCCGTTCTTTAATGCTTTTTCGCTTATCATGAACTTTTTTCCCTCGGCAGAGAGCAATTTCAACCTTAATGAGCCCATCTTTGCGTAACAATGCCACGGGAATGAGCGTGAATCCCTTTCCTTCTGTTTTCCGAATGAGTTTTTTGATTTCTTCCCGATGCAGAAGGAGTTTACGCTTTTGTACCGGTTCATGGTTATGAATGTTGCCATGATCATAGGCGCTTATATGGAATCCGACGAGCCAGCATTCATTATGGGTAATGCGCGCATAGCAGTCGGCAAAATTGAATGTACCCGCTTTCAAACTTTTTACTTCAGTACCCCGAAGTACAATACCGCATTCATAGCGTTCGATAATCTCATATTCATAAAAGGCACGGCGGTTTTTTCCAAGAACTTTCATAGCATGGGCTCATTCCCTTTCAAAAACAAGGCGAAAGGTGGTAACAGGACTGACGGTAAGGGGCCTAAGCATGCCGATTTCATCGCTGCCGTTCTGAACCTGAATACCGGCTGCCTGAAAAATCTGGTAGATATGTTCCTGTCCTCTGTTCTCAAGCAGGGCCTTCTGCAGGTCAGATATTTCATGTGTTTCAACTATCAGTGCAGGAGTGTTGCGATCTGCCGATGGATAGGCCTGAATATACTGCCCGGTGTATTCCCATATATCGGTTTCGGTATCTATAATTTCCGTTAGTTCCTTCGGATAGGGCAGGCGGATGCGCGCATTTTCCGCATACTGCTCCAGCCATTCAATGAACATGAAGAGCGCGAGCGCCCCGGTTCCTCTGGTGGGTTCTCCGGCGCTGCTGTGAATGGGCCTGCCGAAGGGATCATGAAGGAAGTGGTTTGCGGTGGTAAGCCCCCGATCTTCAAGCAGCTGCGCATTATGTTCTGACCAGATATCCTGTTCTGAGAGGAAGCGCTGAAAAAGGGCATAATTTACTGGTTCCGACATAATGAGAGTTCCATTTTTTTCTCTGAGAGAACCGCTGTATCCGAGAGAACGCAGCACGGCCTTGAGTTCACGTGAATTTAATGCAGAGGCGGGGTTGGGGTCAGAGGCAGAGGCGGCAGAGGCGCCGGAAAACAGCCGGATTAACTGCTCAGGTTTTTTATCGGTCGGCAGAATGTCTTCCAGCTGCCGCATAATATCCGCATTATCGCCGGATACGAGGAGGTTCAGCATTGTACTGATCCCGAGAGAGTTCGGAATAAGCGCGTTCGAAGTAAGGCGGGAGGTTCCCCGAAGAATATCTCTGAGCTGTTGGTCATTACCAACAATGCCGGAGGGGAGAATATTATGCGGCAGATCGGCGATGACTTCATCGTTCCGTCCGATGGCGGAAATAGCATAATCATCGAAAACAGGAGGAATTTGGCGCACTGCGCTCACTGCAAAGAGCCCCAAGGTGGAAAGTTCAAGCACTACCGGCTTTCTGAATTCCCTGCTGCTGATCGATGTATTTGGCGAGAGGGTAATGACGATTTTATCGGAGCGCGGGAAGAATAGGCTGAAAAATAAGCGCCCCCCAACATCAATTTTCTCAGTATGCGATTCAAAACCAGCAGCGCGCACATCAAGTGTATGGCTGCCCCGCTGAATAAAATATACTCCGGGCAATTTTCCTCTGAGCTGATCATCAATAAACATTCCCGCCCCTTCGGCATTCGTCCATATTTCAAGGCGGGTACCATCCTTAAGAATTCCCGGGAGCAGGATGAGGGCGAGAACAATGAGTATGAGAAAAAATACAGAGAGATATATCAGCCAGACCTCCGGCTTTACGCCAAAGATATCGGTAAGTTTGACCGGTTCCTTCATTTCCCGCGTTGCTTTCATTCCCGCATTGTACTGGGGGCTGTGTTACTTGTCAATTCACATCCGCGCATGCTACATTCATGTTATATGGATATTGGATCACGGCTCAGGGAAATTACGGAAAAAATGCTCACGGCCCGCCGGAATAGAATTTGGGCGCGGAAGGAGCGTTCACGCAGGCGGAACCCCATTCTCGACTGGCTGGGCGCCTTTCTCTGGGCTGCTCTTGTTGTTCTGCTCATCAATCAATATCTTTTTCAGGCATACCGCATTCCATCAGGCTCAATGATTCCGACATTTCTTATTGGCGACAATATTTTTGTTAACAAACTTGTGTATGGGCCGGAGCTATTACCGGGAATTGGGAAGCTGTCGGGGTTCAGGGAGGTTCAGCGAAACGATCTTATTATTTTTGATCATCCTGAATATATCAGTAAGGGATCGTTCTACACCGTAACACGGCGTCTTATTTATATGCTGACGTTTTCTCTGGTCGATATTGAGCGTATTCAGAGCGGAACGCTTGTTCATGACCTCCTCACAAAACGCGTTATCGGCATTGGGGGAGACAGAATCCGCTATGATGAGGGAGAAGTTCTGGTTCTTCCCGCGGGCGGCGCGGAATGGCTTGATCCGGCTGAATTTCAGCGCATGTATGATGTGCATTTCACAATTAACCGATTGGCCGGTAATTACGGAGCTTTGAAAGAGGCTGTTCGGCTCAATGCCTGGGCGCGCGCCGGTCTTATTGACATTGGAGAGGCGGAAGAGCGGCTGAAAGAGCTTAACACGAAGCTTCGTTCTCAGCGCGATGAAAACAATATTCTCATACGTACATATGACAGACTTCAGGGCGAACGTGAAGTTAACCGAACCTCACTGAGTCTTTATCCGGGAGATTACCGTGTATGGTCTGAATCGGCAAAACAGCAGAAGGGATGGTATGTGCCGGAATCGCGGATTTTGCCCATTGGCGATAACCGCGACGATTCATACGATGGCCGGTATTTTGGTCCTGTTCTGAAAGAGGATGTTCTCGGCCAGCCGGCATTCCGATTCTGGCCAATTCCCCGCCTCGGAGCGCTGCGCTGATGGCCGGATATTCCCGCAGCCGCTCCAGTGCCCGCAGCCGCACTCGCAGCAGCAGCCGCTCCAGTGCCCGTACCCGCTCCAATGCCCGCAGCAGCACTCGCAGCAGCAGGCGGCGAAAAAATCCGCGGACTATCCGCAGGATCGGGGGTATTGCGCTGGGTTTTTTTCTCATACTTGAAATTACCGGAAGCCTTTTCATGTATTTTGCCCGGGTTTCCAGTAGGAGCATGGCCCCGAACTATCGGGTAAGCGAGAGGATGCTGATAAGCAGTTTCAATTTCGGTATGGTTTTTCCGTTCACCGATTTTGTGCTGAGAAAGCCTCAGAATGCTCAGCGCGGTCAGGTTATACTCCTCAAACCTCCCTACAGCGCGGGTGAACATGTGCCGGTTCTGCATGATATATGGGCTTTTTTCGCCCCGAAGCGACCCCTGCCGTGGATGCCCGGGAACGGGGAATTCACACATGAGGGGCTCATTATGCGCAGGATAATTGCTCTTCCGGGGGACCGGGTGTATCTGAGCGGGGGAATTGCCTATGTGCAGACTCAGGGCAGGGGTGAATTTGTTTCTGAACATTCCATTGGCTCTGAAATCTATGAACTTCTTCTCCCCAGCGATGAATTTGATGATCCAGATCTCCTGAATCATTATTATTCCAATACCTTTGTGGTGCCCGAAAATGAAATTTTTGTTCTGCCCGATAATCGGCGGGAAGCATTCGGCTCAGTTTCCTGGGGCGGCATAGCGCTGAGCGCCGTCCGCGGGCGCGTGCTGAGGAAGTATTAAGCCATGTAGCCGGGCGGGGGGAGAGCAGGCGCGCAACGCCGACCAGTCCCCGTCTCAGCAACAGTCGCATGGCGAGCCAGCCGCGCAGCCTCCCCGACCAGCCCCGTCTCAGCAACAGTCGCATGGGCGAGCAATCGAAAAAAGGCAGGCACGGATTTTTTCCGTGTCTGCGGGAGAGCAATCGAAAAAAGGCTGGCACGGGGGAAAATCCGCGCCTGCCGATGAGCAGTCATTCTAATTTTGACACGTACGACTCGCGCCTGTACCTGTGCTATTGCAATACCACGACGGAACACCCACAGCAGCCTCAGTCTCAACATCACTGGTGTTTGGATCATCAACAATCCCATTCACCACGCCGGAATTATTAAACATAAAGGTGTCTGTTCCGGTATATTGGGGAGGAGTACCGGTATCAAGCATGAGATGAGATCCCCAACTCTCAAGATTCTGATTGAATGCGCTTGCGTTAACGAACATCTGTGTCATATTCGTTACCGAGCTAACATCCCAATCCGAAATATCGCCATTGAATGCGCTTGCGCTAGAGAACATCCCAAGCAGATTCGTTACCGAGCTGACATCCCATCCGGAGATATCGCCATTGAATGTGGTTGTGAATGAGAACATCTCTGGCATATTCGTTACCGAGCTAACATCCCAATCCGAAATATCGCCATTGAATGCGTTTGCGCTACGAAACATATTGCTCATATTTATTAGCGAACTGACATCCCAGCGTGAGATATCGCCATTAAATGTGCTTGCGAAGGCAAACATATTTTCCATATTCATTACCTTACTGACATCCCAGCGTGAGATATCACCATTGAATGTGGTTGCAGAATTGAACATATTGTACATGTCCGTTACTGCCGTGGTAATAATGTAGTTGAGGTCGACAGTATTGCCCCAAGTAGTTATCCCCGCATTTACCGCTGTTTTCAGCTCGGCGTTAGTAGTAGGACTCTCGGTAACAAAGAAATACTCGGCAAACCGTCGACCATCAGCTCCGATTGCATATATCACATATGTTCCTGCCGTTGTATCCGCGGTAACCGTAAGCGTAATAAATCCGCTGCTCGAATCGACAGTCGGCGGGGTGACTCCATTGGGCGTAGCTACGGAGGTGACCTTCGTAATGTCTCCTGAATTATCGACTGTGATATTGCTTGCTCCCACCGTGGTCAAAGAAACGCTGAGCTCGGTGGCAATTTCAGGGGCAAGAGGGTTATCAATATCAGCCGGAACAATTGCGACCGCTGACTCGCCGGCGGGAAGCTGCGTTGCAAACGGAAACGGGAACATTGCGGATTCAGACCATTCGCCGCTGCCCTGCGCGTTGACGGCGCGTACCCGTAGTTGGTAGTTGGCGCCGTCTGCCGTAATGCTGTGAATTGTGTAAGGGGAGTACGATGAGAAGGGAAAATGACAGACTTCTGTCTGCCCCTCGCTGCGTGCGCAGGCAATGCCGGAGCTAATGATCGTCCATGGCTCCATGTCATCTGCGCGATATCGCAGTTCGTACCCGGTAATGGGGCTGCCGCCGTTATCGGTTGGCGCAGTCCATGTGGCAATGAGTAACCCAGTGCCTGCTTCAAGGGCTGGAACAGTCGGCGCGGCAGGGACAGTGAGAGTTGCGGTAGGTGTTGCCGTGGAAGATGCCGACCAGCCGCCGGTGCCCCCCGCGTTGACGGCGCGCACCTGCACAGCATAATTCATGCCGTTTGTCAGGTCGGTAATGGTATGGCTTGCGCCGGTAATACCGGATGTGATCTCTGTCCAGCTCTCGCTGCCGAATTCACCATAGCGCAAGTTGTACGCGGTAATGGCGTTGCCATCCTTTTTGTTTACCTCATTCCATATAGCGGCGAGCTCAGCCCACGATGCAGTGAGCTGTCCGTCTCCCGCAATGAGGGCTGGCGCAAACATGGTAGGCGGAGCATCCGGCATGGGACATCCCGCGACCAATGCAATAAACATTGAGCAGAGAATGAAAAGGGCTACCCCCCCCCCAACTGTATGATGTAATTTTCATAATTTTGCCTCCTTGGCACTATGTGGAATCTCTGGTATTTCACACTACATCGTGAAAATAGCGTTTTTTTAAGCTCCACTGTGCTATAGTATCGTCAAAAAATTCGTTTGTGTCAAGCCATTTGCTCATTCTGCAAACTTTCTAATAGGACAGAATGAATTTTCCATGAGCCATGAAGAAATTACATTTGGAAAGAATATCCATACCTAACAGAATGTGATAATTACTGCTATGATATAGTAGTTCAGTTACATTAATATTGGGGAAGGTACACAGATTCACTTTCATTCTCGCGAGTTTCGGTTCCTGATCGTTCATTACCACTTCACCTATGGGCATAGCAGGAATAATACCCCAAATCGAGTTTTTGGTCTGTTACCTGCTGTATGGAAAATATTTTATCCTCATACAAGACTCTCCCCGCTTCCCGTGAACCGCCGCTCCCGCCGATGGGAAATTAATTCAGGTAATTCAGAGGATTTTCAAAAACTCCGTTCCGTATAATGGAAAAGTGCAGGTGCGGTCCGGTTGATCGGCCGGTATTACCCATACGCCCGATAGTCTCGCCCTGATAGATATATTCACCCCTGTTGACCCCGATGGTGTTAAGATGAGCATAGAGCGTTTGAAAACCTCCGGCATGCTGAATAATAATGAATTTGCCGTAGTTTCCGATCTGACTTTCAATATGCACCACCGTGCCGGCCATGGATGCCCGAACAGAAGTGCCGGGGTTGTTTGCAAGATCAATGCCGTTATGAAAGCGCCGCTGACCGGTAAAGGGATCAGCGCGGTATCCGAATCCGCTGGTGAATCGTCCATTGGTCGGAAATATGAACAATTCTCCGAGCACCAGCTTCAGCGCGGTACTGTCCATACGGGCGCCCGGAATAAACAGTGCCTGCTCGGGGGTAATTTCTTCGCTGAACAGAGAATTGGCGTCTAAAATGGCATTAAAGCTTGAGCCGTATTCTTCGGCAAGTCCTGAAAGACTATCGCCCGTACTGACCGTATGCAGGAGACCATCTCTGTTCGGAATCTTAAACTCCTGCCCTATCTGCAATCGGCGCACATCACGAATCTTATTAAAACTAATAAGGGTATCCATATTCAGTCCATGATCAATGGCAATCTGGCTGAGCGTATCGCCGGGCTTAAGGGTGTAGGCGCTGAGGCTGAGAGCTTCAAATTGATTTTGGTTAATTTCGGGAGCTTTGCTGATAGCGCCGTTAGCAGCGGCAGATCCGCCGGTAATAGGGGTTTCCGCAGGCGGGGGCGATGAGATGTAGAGCCCCTGGGGAATCGTCAGAATGTCGGTGGTGAAGAGTAAGCCCATAGGTCCGAAGGAATGGGAGAAAAATATATTGAGGACAAAGAGCATGGTTATCAGGTTTGTCATAAAAATAAGATCAAGAAAATTCACGCCCGATTTTTCTTCCGTTTCCAACTTCGGAATGGAATAATTTCGGGTAGTTCTGTAGGCTCTTCGCGGCTGATGAATCCTGTGTCCCCGCTGATGAGGCACTGTCTGAAGTGAATGTCTCATAACAGATTTGTAGCGTATTCTGCCGTTCTGACCGACAGTATTTCTCCGGACATTGATCTGCTGATTATGTATAAGTTGGTTCATAGTTCATATATCGACTGAATAAAGAATTATATGAAGTCCATGTAACGGCGTTTGCACGTATTTTTCAAGTACTATATGATGATAGTACATGATTGATTTATACAAGCAGGGTGAACATCACCGTAGCAGTCTCCGCAATTACATTCCGGTTCATCTTGCCCTCATTCTTGCGCTGTGTATTCTGCTCTTTGAAAATAATTTTTTCGGCATGCGGGTTTCGGCGCTTGCGCCCGCACACACACCCGCACACACACCGTTATATTCCGCGCTTTCCGAAGGCGGCCGTAATAGCGGGCTGGATAGCGGCATTGGGCTGAGTAGCGGCATTGGGCTGGATAGCGGCATTGGGCTGGACAGTACTATCAAAATCAGTGAAGATATCCGCCTCGATACAAGCAGTATTCCGCATGACAAGCTTTTCTGGCAGGACCTGCCGGATGAACAGATCATCACTGCGCTTATCGGGAATATGGAGGCTGAAGAACTCATTTCTCAAATGCTGATGCTCGGCTGGGTGAGTGAATATGCTGAGGGTCCCATTATGGACTGGATTTCCCGAAGGAATATCGGCGGGGTGAAAATCTTCGGCTGGAATGGAAAGAATGTTGGTACGCTGAGTACCACACTTACCCAGATGCAGGCTGCTTCCCTCACCAACCGGCATGGTATTCCGCTCTTTACGGCCACCGATCAGGAGGGGGGCTGGGTACGTCATATAAAAGATAGTACAAGCATAACCCCGGGCAATATGGCTATTGGGGCATCTGCCCTTCCTGCTGATAGTTATCTGAGCGGTTATTATATTGGACGGGAGTTGCGGGCAATTGGGGTGAACATGAATTTTGCGCCGACAGTCGATGTCTATGTGAATAAAGATGCTCACGTTATCGGACCGCGGGCATTCTCGGCCGACCCGCAGGAAACCGCCATTCTCGGCACCGCCTTTTTTCACGGCATGAGACAGGCGGGAATTATTGCCACTGCAAAACACTTTCCCGGGCACGGAAACGCCCTCGGCGACAGCCATGGGTATCTGCCGGTAATTAATGATGATCTTCAGACTGTCTGGGGCAGAGACATCGTTCCCTACCGTATGCTCATACCGGAGGGCCTTCCCGCCATACTCTCAGGACACCTCAACTTTCCCCGTATTACCGGCAACGCGGTTCCGGCATCGTTGAGCGCATATTTCAAACAGGAAATTCTCCGCGGCAGGCTCAATTTTGAGGGTATTGTTATAACCGACGATCTCTACATGGGCGGATCAGTTCAATACGGTGAAAGCCGCGGCTGGAATATGGCTGAAATTGTTCTTGAGGCAATTACAATAGGCAATGATATGGTCATGCTCTCGGAAACACCCTCGTTGAATGACGAAATTTGGCAGCGGCTCTCCCATGAATTTACCGTGAATTCACATTTCAGGGCGCGGGTGAAGGAAGCTGTTTCCCGCATTCTGAAAGTTAAGTTACTCTATCTCAAGGCCGACTGGCGGGTACCCTTCAGCACCGAAGCGTCTCAGGTCTATGAGGATATTGCCGCTCTCAAAGAAGAACCCTTCTTTCAGGAGCAGGCAGCCAGAGGGGTAACGCTTATTCGTGATCATGGAATTCCCTTCCAGGGCGCGGGGAAGGAACGCATTCTTCTTGCCGGGCAGGATGCCGATTTTCTCCGTGAAGGAAGCAGACAGTATCCCGGCGCAGACAGTTTCTATTTTGACTATGCCCCCTTTTATTCAGCCGATGAACAGGTTATACGTACTATCAGAAGCCGCATCCCTCTCTACGACAAAATTATTTTTAATCTTTCGAATCCAAACAGTCTTGAGGTACTGAAAAACCTGCGCGACTATCGGGACAAAATCATTGTATTCTCCACACTTACCCCCGTGTATCTGGAAGAAGTCCCGTGGATACGCTCTGCCATTGCCGTGTACGGCTGGGGCATTGAATCATTCGCGGCCGGGTTTTCCGCTCTCCGCGGCACCATTCCCTTCAAAGGCCGCCTCCCCATTAATATCACCAATATCACCACCGAAAACGCGGGAGAAAACAGTACTGCCGCCGCCCGGAACGCGGAAGAATAATGCCTTGGATACGGGCGCTTTCACATCATCAATCGCCAATAGAAAATTTCATTTTACCGCGGGAACACTACTGCGCCAGCCTGAGCGCCCGCCTCCGCAGAGCAGGGGATAACCGCATTCACATCCCCGATGTTTCTCAGGCGCATATATTTATTGAAGTTTCCAATTGGCAGAATGCGGCGCATGCGCCATCAATTACCTCGCTGTACTACATTGAACGCAGCGGATTCAGTTTTATCATATGTGCGAATCGGAAACGGAGCGCTGCCGAACTCATACCTCTGCGCCGTCTTATATCGCCCTCCCTGAAAAAGCTCTTTTCCTGCATGGGACGAGCGGAAGACTGCGAGACCTTCGGCAGAATGTTCGGCATTGAAGCGAAGCACAAAATAGATTATTTCATGATGGAACGCCTGCAGGAATATCAGCAAAAATATCAGCAGAAACATAAACCGAAACATAAAATTCACCGAGGCGCAGTGCAGGACGCGGAAAAACTCCTCCCGCTGCACATTGCCTATGAAAAAGAAGAGGTCATTCTCCCCGGGTATGTTCTCAATAGTATGTTCCTTTCCCGTCAGTTTCATGAAATTCTGCGGAGGGAGCGTCTCTTTTTTTGTGAGATAGATGGGCGGGCGGTCGCGAAGGCTCAGACAAATGCCCGAGGGCTGGGAGTGGAGCAAATTGGCGGGGTCTACACTGTGCCGAGCCTGAGAAGGCGCGGAATCGGCACATTGCTCATCGACCGCCTGTCGCGGGAAATAATGCAGGACGGAAAGGGCGCGGTACTGTTTGTAAAAAGGCATAATGAGGCTGCCGTGAAGCTGTATGAAAAATGCGGTTTCAATGTAACCTGCCGTTTTACCATTATGTATTTCTGAGGGCTGGCGCTGGGCGCTGCAGATGTTGACATAATGATGTTGACATAATATTGATACTTTCTTATCTTTATAGAAGATCATTGATTAAGGGGTAAAAATATCTGGAAAAGTAGGAAAATTATCTGTAGAATTAGACAGGGTGTCGGGGAAAGTGGAAAAAGTATCGGAAGATTTGAGAAAAGCTGAGTCATGGATAAATGTTCTGAATACTGCTGTAATGCTGATTAACAAAAAATAAATTTCGGTCATCTTTAGAAATTATCATGGAAGCTGCAACAACAATTCAGGAAATGCTGAAGGGAAATACCATTGCCATTGCATAGGTTTTGGGGACATGCTACTATGCAGCAATCGTATAATTGCTATCGTAAGGAGGTACATAATGAATATCAAATTATACAGGGGAATCCGTAGTCTATTCTGCGCGATGTGCATAGCATTAATTGCTGCATGTCCCATGCCGGAACCGGTTGCGGAACTAACCGCGCCGGGCACAATGGCTGCTCCAACCCTTGAAGTGAGGAATGGGTTGCTTGTTGCGACATGGACTGCGCCGGAAGATAACGGCGGCAGCCCCATTACCGGGTATGGACTGCAATATCGCACAGGCGATGAAGCATGGATGAAAATTAGCTCCGGCATCGGCACAAACACAAACTACACCATTATGGAGCTGACAAACGGCAGTACCTACAAGGTACAGGTACGCGCTGTCAATGAAATCGGCGCTGGCGACTGGTCGGAATCTGCCACTGCAACCCCTTTCGTGCCGGATGCCCCGCGGCTCATCGCGGAAAGTAAGCAGCTTGTTGTTGAATGGACTGCCGCGAACAATGCTGCCATTACCGGGTATGAGCTGCAATATAGTTCTAATGGCGGAACCACATGGACATTAATTAAAGACTCCGATATTACCGGCACAGACCACATCATTACCGACCTGACAAACGGCAGTACCTACGAAGTGCAGGTGCGCGCCGTCATCAACGCGCAGGGCGCGGGTGAATGGTCTGCATCCGCAACAGCAATGCTGCCGAGTTTTACGACACAGGTTCCTGCGGGAACAGCAGCGTCCTCAATTCTTTCGAATGATATTGATACCCTCGTTACCACTGAGAATCTCGTTGTTTTTTTGACGACAGTGGTCCCGGGCACTCTCACGGTCGATGAAGTGTCAGGAGACATGACAGTCACCCCCGCAACGGCGCCCGCAGATGTTACCATTCCGCTGGTTAATGTGACTACCGGACTTATTACCGTTACCGCAGATACAACGGCAGGAACATATCTGGTATACGGCAAAAACGGAAGCGAAGATGTACGCTTTGCCGAATATTTTTTTGTTACCCTGAGTCCAACAACTAACGCTGAACTGAGCGCAGCGGTAACGACGGGGATATCAAACTGGGGCAATACTGCCGATCTCAACTACATTAGTACCGCTGCAGTAACGGATATGTCTAGCATTTTCAATAGTAAAACCTCATTCAATGGCGATATCTCCGGCTGGGATGTCAGCGCGGTAACGAATATGTTTCAGATGTTCAATAACGCAAGCGCATTCAATGGCGATATCTCCGCTTGGGATGTCGGTTCGGTAACGATTACAACCCAGATGTTCAATAGCGCTGCTACATTCAATATCGATATCTCCGGCTGGGATGTCGGCTCGTTAACGACTATGCCCTTTATGTTCAATTCTGCAATCGCATTCAATGTCGATCTTGAGGAGTGGAAGGATCATTGGACGCTCGATGGCGATGGAAAATATACCGGAACCATAGTAAGTATGTTTGATGGTTCCGGTGTGACAGGTGATCTGATTCCGTCATGGTATTAGTTTCATAGCCCGCAGTGGCTAATGAAACGCTGCAATTCAACCTCAGGCAGGCATGGGGCTGAGTGCGCCCTCACGCCGTTTTTATGCAAAGGTTTCTCAGAAAACTGCCACACTTCTCGAAGAGGAATATTGTATGGAAAATACGTTATTTGATCACGAAACACTCTCCAAAACAGAGACGGCAAAAACGGATGTCAGCGGATACTCGCTCTATAACCCGATAATAAAGCAGCGAGAGAGAAAAAATACCTTATTGGTAGATGGATTTCCGTATCCGCCTCTTCCGAGTATGAAATATGACATTATTTATGCCGATCCGCCTTGGCATTACAACGGCAAGGTGCAGTTCGATAAATCTCTGGTAAAGAAGGAAAATCCACATTATCAGAAACATATATTCGTTAGTTTGGCAAGCTTCAAATATCCAACAGTCAAAACACAGGAGCTGGCAAAAATACCTGTTCACACTATTGCGGAAGATAATTGTCTTTTATTTCTATGGACAACGAACCCGCACTTGGCGCAGGCCATAGAATTGGGCAGGGCATGGGGGTTTGAATATAAAACCGTGGCCTTTGTGTGGCATAAGCACAATCATAATCCGGGGCAGTACACCCTGTCATATTGCGAATTATGCCTGTTGTTCAAAAAGGGAAAAATACCCTGCCCGCGATGGGCGCGAAATGTTAAACAATTTTTACGCGCGCCGAGAACAGAACACAGCAAAAAACCTGTAGAAATTGCGCGCAACATTACAAAGATGTTTCCAACACAGAAAAAAATAGAATTATTTGCGCGGCAGCGTTTTGATAATTGGGACGCCTGGGGGCTGGAAATATAACATATGGGATCGGATGTATTTCTGAACTATAATCATTTCAATACATACTTAAAACCCTTGCTTTAACCTTACTGACATGAACACAGCAAAGAATACCGCAGATTTTCTTGAACAGTACTTTGCCGCTCGGCCTGGCGCGCCCATGCGTCCGGGAAAATCCGTGCCTGCCTTTTTTCGATAGAGACAGGCTGGTCGGAGGCTTGCGCGCATCTTGGGCTGGTCGGAGGCTGCGCCTCCTGCTCGCCTATGCGCATCCGGCTTGCCATGCGTCCGGGCTGATCAAACAGTAATATCTCAAAATAATAAAACCTTCTCATATTCACCATTCATATTTTACCCGTCTATATGGTATGAGCAAAAAATATATCGATATGGTACATGATAAAAGCTGGAAATATGCTTTTGAAAATCCTCAGATATTCTGGAACTTCATATATTCATATTTCAACAAAGACCTCGCGCGGAGCATTGTTCCCGGGATCGTGCGTCAATACACCCTATAATACAGGGCGAATTCAACCATACGCTCACCCCATTCCTGCCCACTCATCCCTCCTTCCCCCATCCCTGAAAAAAATCACAACATTCTTTCAAATTCTCTCAAAATACATAGTCAAGAATGACATTTTACCCGTTATAGATGTAAGAGGAATGTTTATGAAAAAATCATCCCACAGCAAAGTCCATATCCATGACCTAGCCTTCAAGATCGCCTACTACAGAACCCCCCGGCTGATTCCCGACCTGCTGGGACTGTTCTGTGAGGATACAACGCTTGCCAAGCTGGATCTGGACAAAATCCGCATTGAAACCCCCAGCTACATTGCGGGAAAAAAGAACCTTCACTGCGATCTCGTTGTCAGCGCCCCCTTCCTGTCAGACCCCGACCGGAAGGCCCTGTTCATTATTGAACATAAAAGCTACCTGCACAAACACGTTCTCACACAGATTGATGACTATCAATATGCCCTCAGAAACAGCAATGTGTACAATGAAAATGATGCTATCTATATACTGCTGCTCTACCATGGAAAAAAGGAATGGAACCTCCCGCTCACATTTTACAGTTCGCATGGAAATGCTGCTTCCGAATCCATGATCGAAGGCACGGTAGATGTCAAGGTGAAAGTATCGTACGTTGTGCGCGATCTGAGGCGAATGACAAAGAAGCAGTTGGCATGGCGTTTCGATGGAAAACGATATACATCGACTGCGTTGTGGTATATAATGCGAGATAATGAGATGGATGCTGAGGGGCTGAAAGAAATTGCGCAGCTCCTGAACGGTCTGTCATCACAAGACTTTACTGATCTGGCAGAGAGTGTGCTAGGTTATCTGAAAGATCTAGATCCAAAACTGTATGAACAGTTTGAGAAAATTGACAGGGAATTATATCCTGAAGGAGAAAACAGTATGCGGACATATAACATTACCAACGCCTTTGTCAGGGAAGGCATTGCGAAGGGCCGTGTTGAAGGTCTTGAGCAGGGAATGGAGAAAGGTATTCTGAAAGGAATGGAGAAAGGTATTCTGAAAGGTCGTGTTGAAGGGCTTGAGCAGGGTATCACAAAGGGCCGACAGGAAGGACTTCAGGAAGGCCGCGCTGAGGGGCATATTGAGGAGCGGAGAAAAAACGCCCGCAGTATGTTTTTGGAAGGGTTGTCGACCGATGCTGTTCAGAGGATTACCGGGCTGAGCGATGAGGAAATGCGGACAGTGCGGAACGGATCGCATTAATTGGCGTTGCAGGCCTGCTCGCCCAAGCGACTGTTGCTGAGAGGTCGGAGGCTTGCGCCTCCTGGGCTGGTCGGCGCTCCGCGCCTGCTCGTCATGCATCCGATCTGCTCAAATGTTTATTTCCCACAAAACTCATTGAAGCTTTTGCATTTTTCAAAACTTTTTGCTATACATATCTGTTATGAACATTATTATGCTGAGCAGCGAAGTATTTCCCTTTGCAAAGGCCGGCGGGCTTGGAGATGTCGTCCCTCAATTAAGTGAGGAACTCTCCCGATCAGGCAATACGGTGAAAATTCTCATGCCGCGTTATAAGCTTGTTGAAACATCCGGGCTGAACCTTCTGCCCATTTCGCTTCACATACCACTCGCGGGGAAGAATTTTCACATCAAACTCTATTCCTCCTTTCTGGAACAGGGAACCGAAGTATTTTTCCTCGAACATGCGGAGCTCTTTGCTTCGCGGGGTTTGTATGCCGATGAGGCCGGAACCGAGTACCCCGATAACCTTCTTCGCTTCACCATACTTTCGGAGGCCGTATTTCCCCTCTGTAGAAAACTCGGCTGGTACCCCGACATCATCCATGCCCACGACTGGCATGCTGCCCTGAGCATGAGCCGCGCGCGCGATGAAACCGATTTCTCCGAAACCGCATCAATTTTTTCCATTCACAACATCGGCTATCAGGGAATATTCGATATCGAAAAACTCTCCGATATCGGAATGTCCAACGAAGAATATCATGAGCGCGGTCTGGCATATCACGGAAAAATCTGTTTGCTGCAATCGGCGCTCAGCTGTGCCGATTATATTACGACCGTTTCACCGACATATGCCGATGAAATACTCGGCGACACCTTCGGTTTCGGTATGCAGAACATTCTCAGAAAGCGGAGGAACCGGCTAATAGGCATTCTCAACGGAGCCGACTACAGGCTCTGGAATCCTGCTGCCGATACCATGATTCCGCATCACTATGACCATGAAAACCCCGAAGCGAAGACCCTCAACAAAACCTTTGCGCAGGAAACATATGGACTGAAAATTGATCATGAACTACCGCTTGTCGGCATTGTTTCGCGTCTGGTGGAGCAGAAGGGCTTTCGTTTTTTACTTGGCAATAGGGGGCAGCATCTCCTGAACATACTTAATGAACTCAAGCTCCAGTTCATTGTTCTTGGAACAGGCGATAAGCAAATTGAAGAAGATTTTCAGCGCATCGCCGCTGATCGGAACGATATTGCCGTTATTATCAATTATGATGAGTCCCTGAGTCATCTGATCCAGGCCGCTTCCGACTTCTTTCTCGTTCCTTCCCTCTATGAACCCTGCGGACTCACGCAAATATATGCTCTCCGCTATGGCTCCTTACCCATTGTCAGTAGAACCGGCGGTCTTCTTGACACGGTGAACGACATTAATGAAAATCCTGAAATCGGCACGGGAATTCTCATCGGCGGGAACAGCGACGACACTGCCGACAGCGTCGGCAAGCCCGATACCGTGGTGACCGAGGGCACTATTTTTCATGCCCTCCAACAGGCCGCGGATGTGTGGCAGGATCATCAGCGTTATTACGGCGGCAGAATTCGGGCAATGCATCAGCATTTCGGCTGGGAAGAATCGGCGCAGCAGTACCAGCAGGTCTATGACAAAGCATGCTGGCAGAGAACTGCGCGAGGTGAGGTGGAGAAATGAAGGGACGTCTTAAAATTACGTTTATGGGCGCAGGCAGCACGATCTTTCTGAAGAACATTATTGGCGATACATTCATGTTTGAATGTCTTCAGGAATGTGATATTGCTCTCTATGATATTGATGAATTGCGCTTGAAGGAATCGCAGGGTGTTATTGAAGCCCTGAATACTATTATCAATAAGGGACGCGCCCGCATATTCACATTTTCAGGAGCTGCCCAACGGAAAGAGGCGCTGCGCGATGCCCATTTTGTCTGTAATGCGATTCAGGTAGGAGGATATGAACCTGCTACTGTTATCGACTTTGATATACCGAAAAAATACGGTCTCATGCAGACCATTGGCGATACTCACGGTATTGGCGGTATTTTCCGCGCTCTCCGTACTATTCCGGTTATGCTGGATTTTGCGCGCGATATGGAAGAAGTCTGCCCCAATGCCCTCTTTCTGAACTACACCAATCCGATGGCCATGGTAACCGCAGCCCTCCGTCAGGCATCATCTGTCCCTTCAGTAGGGCTGTGCCATTCTGTTCAAGTCTGTGTTCCCGACCTGCTGAAATCGCTCAATATGAACATACAGAATCCTCAGTGGAAAATTGCCGGTATTAATCATACTGCCTGGCTTCTGGAGATCGCTGACGGCGGCAGGGATCTATACCCCGAAATACGCCGCCGCGCAGCCGAAAAGAACAGCATTGCTCTCAGGAAGGGAGAAAAACATAACGATATGCTTCGTTTTGAGTTAATGAAACTATTCGGCTATTACGTAACCGAATCCTCCGAGCACAACGCAGAATACACGCAGTACTGGATTCGCCGCGATGCGGAAGACCTCATTGAACGCTTCAATATCCCCCTCAATGAGTATCCCCGCCGCTGCCGTGAACAGATCGCTGCGTGGAAAAGTCTCAGGGAAGGGCTCATTCGGGGTGAGGGACTAACACATGAATTAAGCCGTGAGTATGGAGCGCGGATCATGAATGCAATGGTGAGTGGAAACACCTGCGCAATTCACGGCAACATCATGAACACTCCCGGGTATATTGCCAACCTTCCCCGAGAGGCTGTGGTTGAGGTTCTCTGCATGGTCGATGCAAACGGAATTCACGGAACATATGCGGGAAATCTTCCGCCGCAATGCGCCTCCCTGAATCGTAACAATATTAATGTACAAATCATGACGGTTGAGGCAGCCCTCAGTCGGAAAAAAGAAGCTGTATATCAGGCAGCCCTCCTCGATCCGCATACATCGGCTGAACTTCCACCCGAGAAAATTATCGCTCTCTGCAATGAACTCCTCAATGCCCACCGCCAATGGCTTCCCGAGTATCGCTAATCATATTGTTGACAAAGCGCCGAAATCTAATCATATTACCAGCAGAATAACAGAAAATTTTATGGATGTGGGTTTCACAGATAAGGCGCGTGGACGCTGGCGGCCATAAGACCGCCGCGTGCCAGCGCCAGTTTGGCTACTCCGTGTCTCCTCCCTCCTTGGGATTCGCTCCATAGCGGTTTTCTCCCGGCTGACTATCCTGACACATAAAGACCAGCAAAATAATGCCGGCAATGGCAGGAGGAAAAAAGAAACCAAAGGCTCCTCCGAAGTTGCCAAGGAGAGGCATGAGCGAAAAATCATTCGAAACAAAAATGATCGTTCCAACAATTGCAGTAATAAGTACTGTAATTATCAAAAGCAATGTCCACAAGCCGCTCCGACCGGTATCGTGAAGGCGACGCACTGACACAGCAAGGGTGGGTACAAGCACAAGCAGGGAATATAACCCTCCAAGGCTTGGTACTATGGCTGAAATAATGGAAGAGATTATGACGCTTATGAGAGTAAACATCCAATACTCTTTCCTCCGGGCTCGCCCGGCGAAAACTGCGTACTTCTTGAGTACTGAAATATAGTAATTCATGGCAGGTATTATCGCATAATAATAAAAAAGATGCAAGTGATTGTCTGTGGATTGATGGGAAAATTGATTCTATCGCTTGACAATATCCTGCCGCCTCTATTATAATGCCGTCTTATAAAATAACTTGTGGAGGTTTCACAATGGCTACTGTTGAATTGAAAAATGTCAACAAGATTTATGAAGGTAATGTTCATGCAGTGAAAGATGCGAATATTACTATTCAAGATAGAGAATTTGTCGTTCTTGTCGGTCCCTCAGGCTGCGGTAAGACGACTACCCTTCGTATGGTAGCAGGACTTGAAGAGATATCAGCCGGTGAGCTTTATATTGATGAAAAGCTTGTTAATGATGTTCCCCCGAAGGATCGGGATATAGCGATGGTTTTTCAGAACTATGCGCTGTACCCTCATATGACTGTTTTTGATAATATGGCCTTTGGTCTCAAAATTCGTAAATACGAGAAACAGGAGATCCAAAAGCGGGTAGACGATGCAGCTGAGATTCTTGAAATAAAAGAGCTTCTCACTCGCCGTCCCAAGCAGCTTTCGGGTGGTCAGCGTCAGCGTGTCGCTGTCGGACGCGCTATTGTACGGCATCCGAAAGTCTTTCTCTTTGATGAGCCGCTTTCTAACCTCGATGCAAAGCTCAGAGTTCAAATGCGCGCTGAAATTTCTTCTCTTCACATACGGCTTCAGGCAACAATGATTTATGTTACTCATGATCAGGTTGAGGCAATGACTATGGGCGACAAGATTGTTGTTATGCGCGATGGTATCATTCAGCAGATTGGCGATCCGCTCACGCTGTATAATGAGCCGGTAAACCGTTTTGTTGCGGGCTTTATGGGTTCTCCGCCGATGAATTTTATGACCGTTAACGTAAAGAAAGACGGCAGTAAGATTATGATAGAAGAAGACGATTTCAGTCTTCATATCACCGGGAAGAATGCTGATGCAATTTCACCCTATGTCGACAAATCTCTGGTTTTCGGTTTTCGGGCAGAAGATCTGGAATATAGCGCAAAGGCAGTAGCTGGTAAATCAATACCGGTATCTATCAGTGTTGTTGAACCGCTTGGAGCTGAAACCCATGTGTATGGAAATACATCGAATCACCAGATGATTGCCCGGGTAGAGTCGAACATCAAGATGGAAGTTGGAGAGCAAGCTCATTTTTGTCCTAATTTGGATAAGGTAATTTTCTTTGACATGGAGACAGATGCTTCAGTAAATCTCTGACAGCAGCATCTTCTGAGCAAAAAGAGCAAAAAACCACCTGAGATCAGGTGGTTTTTTTGTTTTATTGGGAAAAGAAATTTCAGAACATATCGGATTCATCAGGATAATAAAGCCTGAGGATATCTGCTGCGATGCTGTTCATTTTCACTTAGTTGAGCTCCATGTAAACGCCATTTATGCGCCGGCGTATAAATGGATTATAAATGGCGTATAAATGGCTTATAAATGGCTTATAAATGGCTTATAAATGCGTATAACTTATGAGCGATATATAAGTTATGCGCTGAAGTTGTAAAAAGCAGTCTTCCGATCGCCATGTTTGTAAATTTTACCTTTATTCGCGAGCTGCATCAGAAGTTTTGTGGACTGGTTTGGGGTTAAATGGCAGAGTTCGACTACATCGGATCGCCTGATCTTTTTGTGCTTCTGTATGAATCGCATTACCATCTGTTCCTGTTGAATTTTGTTGAATCCGATCTGGCGGATGTATTCGGCCTGTTGGCCTGTTTTCTGGTAAAGATGAGCGCTCAGGGTGTAGGTTCGTCCTCGGCCGGTGCCATGCGCTTCCAGAAAACCCGTTTCACACAGTTTTTCGAGCGTGGCTCGAACATTGGCTTCTGATTTTTGTACAGATTCAGTAAGGTCAGCCGTTGTTAAGCGTCTTTCTTCCCGTAATTTGGACAGAATAATGAGAGAATCAATGGGCATATTTTCAAATTTATCTTGTTCGATCAGCATTTTAAGGAATTCAATATCTGCAACAGTATTGAGCATCTGAACAGAGACAGCAAATTCATCTGACATAGTATAATCTGGCGCCGGTCGACCATATCGCAACATGCCTTCATAAATCCGGTCAATACCTCTTCCTGTTCGTTCAGCCAGTCCAATTCGCTTTATTACATCGGCCAATAAGGGATTACGTGAACGAGGAGCCGCGACCAACAGATTATTGAAATTAACCCCCTCAACAAATCCGCCCGGATTACTAATTGTGAGTCCGTCATGAGAAATGGTAACATGAACAGCGCCTAATCTGCTGAAATCGCGATGAACGAGAGCATTAACAAAGGCCTCCCGAAATGCGCGGCGATCGTAATTGGGAACCGGAACACGAAATAACCCAATTTGAATTTCTTCCTCTTCCACGCGCGCCTTAAACAAAACTTCAATTTCCTCAAAAGTTTGCAGGAGCGGTTTTCGGAAAAACTCATTTACCCTGACATCTGTACCATTGAGAACCTGAAAGGCAGCTTCGTAGGCCGGAATATGCTGACGCAGGAGGTACTCTGTTCCCAACAACAGCAAACCGGTAATGGTCGGCCGTTTGCTGCCATTAACCTCCCGACATAAGCCCAATGCATCATCCAATTCTTCATCGGACAAAGGAAGGAGACTCGGTTCTCCGCCATATTTTTTAATGGCATTTCGCAGGCGCAGACGTTGAAGGGAATCCAACTGTCGGTGAGAAATATCTTCTAAAATCATTGCCGATGGATCAATCTGCCCCATTGATGACTGCCGCTGAATAAATTCGTGCGCGTAGAACGGGACAGCCTCAGGAGTACCGTTAAGTTTTACGCGGCGCCGAAGTAGGCGCCCATCTGAAGTTGAGATTAGTTGCCGTGATTTTGGGACGTGAATGTGCGCAACTGATTTGCCGGAAATAGTGTATTTTTCCACATTGACTGAAACGGCAGGATTGGTTTTATTCGCAACAAGCGGGGGAATACCGGAAATGTCTATATGATTCGGATGCAGTCCCGTAACTGTTCCATCATCTTCAACGCCAAGCAATAATTCACCCCCTTCAGTATTCGCAAGGGATACAACTGCCGCAAGCACATCTTTGTCCGACAGTGGCTTCTGATCACTTTTGAACTCCACAGTTAAGCTTTCTCCCTGCTGAATAATATCTGCTATTTCATCTCTGCTCACGCCCAATACACCTCGGATAATCCACTTCCGATTATACCGGAAATTTTGAAAAATGCAAAATTTCTATTTGCAAAACTTCTATAATGTAGTTTTCTGAAACATTGCTGCATGTTGAATGAGAATGAACAGATGATTGGCAAGGACTGGAGAATAGTGTATACTGCCACTATGGAGTGAACATGATTATTCATGAAATTGAATGCCGTGCAATTGTATCTATGCAGGTTGCAGATATTCAACCAACAGCAGATATTTTTACCAAAATGATTTCACACTTTTCCGATCTAGACCTCATACCATCAACGTATGAAGAAATGGATGGTAAAGGGAACATGACTACACGGTTGCAACTACGTTCATCGGATGTGGACTTGTGGACAATAAATTTTTCTTCCAATATGGTCGATATAAAACGCCGAAACACAAACATACATACTATTCCGTTTAATAAAAAAACAAAATTCACAGAGGAAATTACATATATTCTGACAAAAATTCTTCAGATATTTCCCAGATTCCGCGATCAATCTTTCAGCAATAATCTTTTATTCATGAGTGAATATTTTTTGACAGAATTAGATCATGAAGAAAAGCAAAAATCGACACGGGGTTTGTACACTCTCGGAAGCATATATTCTAATGAAATTTTACCCAACTGGGGGCAAAGCGCTATGATCCGGAAAAAAATAGATATTGGTGAAAAACAAGAGGAATGCAATGTACTTGCGCAGGCGCAACAAGCGCAGGGAAAGCTACTGATAGAATCAGAATATCAATCTTGGGAGGGTATTAAAATTAATTATATTATGCGTACTCTTCTGGAGAATAGTGCTTATCGATTCGGAATTGATGAAATTTCTTTATTCTACCAATCAATTATTACAATGGAAGATCAGCTAAAAACCGACTTCATAAATGGATTAGGGAGGTAGTTATATGGAATACAAAGAACTTTCCCCGATATTTTATTCGATGAAACAATTAACCGAAATTACCAAGAGCTTTTCGGAGAGCATAAGTGAAATGCTTCATTCGAATGTTATAGAATCTCCCAACAGCACTTCTAACCTTGAAAAGTACGATGAAAACAAAATTAACAGGGAGAGACTGGAATTCCTTCGTAAACATACTACCCCGCGATTTATTAAGCTCATTCGGGAGGAGCATTTTGAATTTGGCTATACATCGCAAAGCGAAATTTTTCTCAGAGAATTATTGGAGAAGAATTCTTTGGCAACAATGAGCTGGCTGAACGAATTGTATAACGATAACTTTCACAATGATGTTATTCTGATAGGGATAGTGAGGTTACTTGGAAGATTCGATGAAGCAAGTATAAAACCTCAGGGACAAACTATGGCATTAGGGTCACTTATTCATAAAAATTTGGAAATTTGCGAATTAGGTATTAGAGCATTTGAAAGTTGGGGATCAACGGACAGTCTCCGTATTTTGAAACAGACTCGCGTTAGTGTTTTGAAACAGATTTCTATTGCAGACAAGTGGCTCAAACAGTACCTTGAAGAAGTAATTAGCGATTTGGAAGAAGATCATGCCCTATCTAATACGAAAATATAGTCGGGCAAAATGGAGGGGAGTAGATTTTCATAAACCTCAGAATGCCCCCGCAGATGCAATTACAAACTGCCTTAAAACAACTGATAATACTTTGTCTGTTTGGGAAATTGATTCTCCCGACAAACCGGATGAAGGGGTGCTTGCGATTGCTGGATCATTAGACCACATTGCGGCAATTGATATTATTATTCTGAATGAAGATGACATTAAAGACGCAGATATTTCTGTTGAATCTTCCGAGGGAGATACAACAGTCACCGATCTTAAAGAAACTCATAAGGATATAGTAAATCTTACATATTATACGCTTGGCAAAATAAATGATCTTATGGTTACAAGTCTTAAAAATAAATTGTGTAAGCGTTACACCGCAGGGGAATTGAAAAAGATTCTCAAAAAGGCACTTAACGAAAAACGAATACATTGGGAGAATTTATCTCCAGGATTGCAGAAAATTTGTAAAAAACTGTTGGAGGGCGAAGAATATCATGCCCAGAGAACCTGAGAAGAAACAGATTACATCGTATGCTCATAAGGATGCGCTGCGGACGAACAATCCGCTGGTTGGGTTGGTGACGCCGGGCACCGATCCTGACGAGGGGAAAGCCACGAGCTATGCCTACGATCCGCACATTGACCCGCACATGGAATGGGCAGGCAAGGCGGAGCGTATGTCCTTTGCGGTTCCGCTGCAATCGTTGCATGTGCATGAGCGCATTGACCCCCGCAGCATTATTGAGGCGGTGTGCAGGCGCGGCGGTCGGCAGGGCAGGCAGATGGGCCTGTTTGAAGAAGAGCGCGAGGTTCCGCTGCGTCAGGCTATTGAATTCTATCGGCATTCCCGGAACTGGAGCAACCGGCTCATTGCCGGCGATTCGCTGCTCATTATGAATTCCCTGCTGGGTAAGGAAAATATGGCAGCCAAGGTGCAGTGCGTGTACATGGATCCGCCCTACGGCATTACATACGGCTCCAATTTTCAGCCCTTTACGAACAAACGCGAGGTCATGGACGGCAAGAGTGAAGATTTAACCGCCGAGCCGGAAATGATTAAGGCATTCCGCGACACCTGGGAACTCGGCATTCATTCCTACCTCTCATACATGCGCGACCGGCTGCTGCTCATACGCGAGCTACTGACCGAAAGCGGAAGTGTGTTTGTGCAGATAGGCGCCGAGAATGTGCACAGGGTGAGTCTTATAATGGATGAGATATTCGGCGCGGAGAACAGAGTGGCAACAATTACCTTCATGACATCGGGCGCCAGCTCATCGAACACCTTGCCGTCAGTTGCCGACTATCTCCTCTGGTATGCCAAAGACCGGAAAAACATGAAATATCGGCAATTGCACGACCCGCTGAATCGCTCCGAAACGGTGGAGTTTTTTACTTCATACGCTGCTGTTGAACTGCCGGATGGTACCTGCCGAAAACTTACAACTGATGAACGTTCCGACCCCAATACATTGCCTCATGGCGCGCGGCTGTACCAACGCATGCCATTGACATCTCAAGGGTTATCAAGTACTGGGCGATCTGATCCTTATGAATGGAACGAGAAGATATTTCCCTGCGCTCCTCGGCACTGGAGTGTTTCAATGGATGGTCTGGATCGTCTGGCTGAAATCAACAGGTTAGATGCTGCGGAATCTGATGGCGCCACATTAGGATGGAAGCGATACGAGAATGAAACACCCGGGCGCAAAATTAACAATGTATGGGCGAGGCAAATGTCAGTTGCCGGCAGCGCGAAGCGCTATGTTGTGCAAACTGCCGACAGCGTGTTGGAACGCTGCCTGCTCATGGCCAGCGATCCGGGCGACTTGGTATTCGACCCGACCTGCGGAAGCGGTGTTACCGCCTATACCGCCGAAAAATGGGGCAGACGCTGGATAACCTGCGATACCTCCCGTGTTGCTACCGCCATTGCCCGGCAGCGGCTCATGACTGCGCTATTCCCGTATTACAAACTAGCATATCCGCAAGATGGAGTGGGCGGCGGCTTTGAATACAAGAAAGTGCCCTATGTTTCGGCAAAAACTCTGGCATACAACGAAGTGCAAACCTTCACAACCCTGTATAACCAGCCGCTGAAAGATTCTGCGCGCAGCCGCGTAACCGGACCCTTCACCGTTGAGGCCGTACCATCCCCGACCGTGCAGCCAATTCATGAGCTTAGCCCCCCGCCGGAACCTCTTCCCGAAAATGAGTCCATTGTTCGCGCTGGCGAGACCCTGCGTCAGAACGAATGGATCGATGAATTACTGGAAAACGGCATCCGCGGAAAAAATAATCAGCATATCTCCTTCTCGCGCATTACCCCCCTGCCCAACCGCTGGCTGCATGCCATTGCCGAGACATCTCCAGACAATTCCGCCCGCGCTAGCGCCGCCGCCAGCCGTCCCAAATCAGCGCCCGAATCCGCCGCCGAATTGCTCCGCGCTGCCTTCAGCTTCGGCCCTGAGCATGCCCCGCTCGAGCCGCGTCAGGTAGAAAATGCCCTGCAGGAAGCGGGAAAACTTGTCCCCAGCCCGAAAATAGTTATTTTCGCCGCCTTTCAGTTCGACCCCGAAGCATCAAAAGATATTGCCGAAACAAACTGGCCCGGCGTTACCCTGCTCACCGTGGGAATGAATGCCGATCTGCAAACTGACGATCTGAAAAAGAAACAAACCGGCAGCGACAGCTTCTGGCTTATCGGGCAGCCGGATATTCAGGTCGAGCAGATACGCGCGGGGGATCATGTCGGAAGATGGTTTGTAAAAGTAGAGGGATTTGACTATTTCAACACGAGAACCAGTGAACTGACAAGCGGCAATGCGGAAAACATCGCCATCTGGATGCTCGATACCGATTATGACGGGCGAAGTGTCTACCCCCGGCAGGTATTCTTCCCCATGGCGGGAAAAAACGATGGCTGGCAGAAGCTGGCAAAGAATCTGCGGGCAGAAATAGACACCGGCCTCATGGAAGCATACCGGGGAACGACATCCCTGCCCTTTGAGTCCGGCAAGAACAAACGAATTGCGGTTAAAATTGTGGATGATCGCGGCATTGAAAGCCTGCGGGTCATGAACCTTTAATGCGTGAGATTATTGTGAGGTAATGCAAAATGATTCGGAAACTTAAGCTGTCAAATTAATGAATCAACGCTCTTTAATTATCAATTCACCGTACAAAATGCCTTCCCGCCATTGGAAATTTGCCGGACAGGGCACTTCTCCCGATCTTGTGGAGGGGCGGCATGAGGCCGGGTACATGGTTTCAGATACGGGAGCAAAGCCTCATCAGGATAGTGGAACCTTCATTCCTTTGCCGCTGGTGAATCAGATTCGCATGGCTGTGAATGCTTGGCGGAATGCGGGGTATCCGGGGATTACCGGAATTACGCAGGTCCTTCTGGAACATTGGAACGACAGCGAACAGAGGGAATATCCATTGTTCTTCTGTCAGCTTGAAGCCATTGAGACACTAATATGGCTTATTGAGCTGTCCAATTCGAAGAAGCGGGGAATTACTATTCCTTCAGATGGCGGGGAGTTCAGTCGCTTTTGTTCCAAACTCGCTACGGGCACCGGTAAGACCGTTGTCATGGCAATGGTCATTGCATGGCAGGCAATTAACCGTGTGACCTATCCGCGCGATGAACGATTCTCGCAGAACATTTTTATTGTTGCGCCGAACCTGACGGTCAGAGAGCGGCTTTCTGTTTTAGAACCCTCATGCAATGGGAATTATTACGATGAATTTAATGTTGCGCCGATCTCGTTGCGAGAGAAACTTTTACAGGCCCGGGTGCTCATAAAAAACTGGCATGTATTGAATTGGGAAACTGAGGAGAAAATTCGGAGCAAGAAGGGTGTGGATAAGCGCGGAGCCCTGAGCGACACGGCATACACGCGGGCAGTTCTGGGAGATATGGCGCATGCCCGCAACATCCTTGTCATTAACGATGAAGCGCACCATGCTTGGCGCGTCCATCCTGAGTCAAACATACGCGGCGTGAAGAAAGACGAAATAGACGAGGCAACCAAATGGTTGGGCGGGCTTGATAGAATTAACAACACGCGGGGAATTCTCTGCTGTTTCGATTTTTCCGCAACGCCCTTTGCGCCGAGCGGGAAAACGGCGCCCGAATTATTCCCGTGGATAGTCAGCGATTTCGGCCTGAACGATGCCATTGAGGCAGGGCTGGTGAAAACGCCCCGCATTGTGGTGCGTGAAGACGCCATTCCCGCCGGAAATTATAAACCTCGTTTGTATCATATTTTCAGCGATCCGGAAGTGAAGGACAATTTGAATAGGAGCGCTGGAGAAGATGACCCCCTGCCCGATTTTGTCCATAACGCCTACCGTCTTCTGGCATGCGACTGGGAGAAAACAAAGGAAGCATGGAGCGGGCGCGGAACGCCGCCGGTTATGATTACGGTGGCAAACCGCACCGAAACGGCGGCGCGCATTACACGCGCATTTGAGAAAAAATTCATTGATCCACCATCCCTCTGCGATCCCAAAGGACTCTTGCATATTGACTCAAAGGTTCTGAAGGAGGCGGAGGAGCAGGAGCCCGAAGAAGGGACGCGGAAGAGCGCTCACAATGGAGAGGGCAGGAAACAAACACGGAAGGAAAGGGCAGACTTTCTCCGGGAGCAGGTCAATACGGTCGGGCAGGAAGGAACCCCGGGGGAACAGATACAAAATGTCATATCTGTGGGAATGCTGTCCGAGGGTTGGGACGCCCGAACGGTAACGCACATTATGGGGCTGCGGGCCTTTACCAGTCAGTTGCTCTGCGAGCAGGTTGTCGGGCGGGGTCTGCGGCGCGCTTCGTATGAAATTAATGAAGAGACCGGGTTATTTGATCCGGAATATGTCAATGTATTCGGCGTGCCCTTCAGTTTTTTGTCTATGGATAATGACGATAGCGCGCCGCCGCGCCCTCCTGCGCAGAAAATTGAGGTTAAACCGGTGGATGAGAAGAAACGGTTTGAGATCCAATTTCCGAACATTGTCCGCGTGGAACGAAAATGTCAACAAAAACTCTCAGTGAATTGGGCAGCGCTGAGTCCTCTGAAAATTGATGCATCCACAATTGTAGAAATTGCCGAAATTGCTCCCACGGTGAATAATTTGCCGGATCTGAACAATATTGAGACTCTGAATCTGGAAAAATTACTTGGCGCAAAGCGCAGGCAGACCCTTATTTTTCAGGCGGCGGAGAGCGCATGGAACCGCATGAAGTCCACATGGAAGGGGTCTGAGGATCGCTTAGTCGCGGAGTTAATAGGGCTGGCGGAGGAGTTTATGAGTTCAGGGAACATTCACATTACTCCCAATTCCTGCAACACCGGGAAAAGAAGGCATATTGTGCTCATGCTGAGTATGTCAAAAATCTTTTACCATTTTATCGATTCCATAACATTCAGCAATTCCGAAGAACTCATTCCGGTGTTCAATAAGGACAGACCAATTCAATGGACGGGCGATATGCTTCCGTGGAGAACAGGCAGACCCTGTGAATACACGAAGAAGAGCCATAGTAATTATTGTGTCTACGATAGCACTTGGGAGTCATCGGACGCGTTTGAACTGGATCGGAATGATCATGTCGATGCATGGGCGAAAAATGATCATGTGGGCTTTGAGGTTCTCTATGTTCACAATGGGGTAGTGCGGAAATATCGCCCCGATTTTCTCATTCGTCTGCGGTCGGGCGCTATGCTTGTGCTGGAGACGAAGGGAAGGCAGACGGATATGGATGATTCAAAGCATTCTTCCATGAGGGAATGGATTGCTGCCGTGAATGGCGATGGAAGGTTTGGACAGTGGCAGTTTGATGTTTCGGCTCATCCGAAGGAAATAAAAAATATTCTCGCGCGGAGCGGTCAGGAATGATCTTGTGTAGTACAATGGATATAGGGACATATTATGATCAGACAAGATAATAAGCAGGAGATGCGGAAGAAGATCGGGCGCCTTTTTGTGTGCGGTTTCGATGGTACGGAAATTAATGAACATACCGATTTTCTGCTGCGGGAATTGACTATTGCTAACTGGGTACTGTTTGCCCGCAATGTTTCAGAGTATGGGCAGGCGGCCGAGCTTTGCCGGAATCTTACCCGTGAAACACAGCGCATCAACGGTATGCTCCCCTTTGTGAGCATAGATCAGGAGGGCGGCATAGTAAGCAGGCTGCATGGAGATATGAATATGTATCCTGGTGCCATGGCGCTTGCTGCTCTTGATGATGTGGATATTGCTGCCACGGTCGCCCGCATTACCGGAGAGCACCTCCGCGCACTCGGCTTCAATATGAACCTTGCGCCGGTCTGCGACATAAACAGTAATCCGAAGAATCCCATTATCGGCACCCGCAGCTTCGGCGACAGTCCCGGGAAGGTCGCTGCCCTTGCCGCTGCCGTTATGAAGGGCTACATGAGCGCCGGAGTAATTCCCGTGCTCAAGCATTTTCCGGGACATGGCGATACTGATCTGGATTCACACCTCGAACTGCCGCTCCTGCCTCATGAGCGCAGTATTCTTGAAAAACGCGAACTGCATCCTTTCCGCCATTGCATTCAGGAAGGCGCTCCCGCGGTCATGACGGCGCACATTCGTGTGCCGGCACTTGACGATTCAAAGCTTCCCGCTTCATTGTCGAAGCAGATTGTTCAGGGGCTTCTCCGTTCATCGTTGAATTTTGATGGGCTTGTGCTCACAGACTGCCTAGAAATGAAGGGGGTAAGTGCTCGTTTCAGCATTGGAGATGCGGTCATCCATGCCTTCGAGGCCGGCAGCGATCTGTTGCTTATCAGCCATCGTGCGGAGGAGCAGGAACGGGGGTTCAAAGCCCTGTACGATGCTGCCGTATCCGGAAAAATTTCCGAGAGCCGTATAGATCACTCCCTTAATCGAATGGAAGAGTGCCGGCGCGCAATGTCCCTGAACACGCATCCCGCGCCGATCAGCCTGCCGGTCAGCCGAGAGGGCGCGGGCAGCCGGGAGGTCGCTGGCACCGACGGCGCATCGGTCAGCCGGGAAGGTGCGGTCGGCCTGCCGGTCAGCCGGATTTTCGAAGAAGATGCCCCCTTTCTCCGTGAAGTGAGCCGGAAAAGCCTCACCCTCGTTCGCGATAGGGGCTTTCTGTCATCGGGCAGTCTGCCCAATAGCCCCGAAACCCTCATTCTCGCCATTGAAAGGCCTGAGCAATTTATTGGGGAGAACACTGTTTCCGGCGGAAGACCTATAAGACGCTTGCGGGAAGCATTTCCGCGCGCCGATTTTCATAGTATTCATGCCGATTGTTCTGCGCAGGAAATTCTCCATGTAGACGGCGTGGATATTCTCACGGCAGCAACTTCCCAGCGCTATACCCGCATTCTTATTACCACCTCCGATGCTGCCTTCTATCCCGAGGCAATTGAGGCAGTCCGCGCTATCTGCGGAGAGAGCTGCCCCGTTGGAGTTGCGGTAATGCGCAGTCCCTATGAAGCCGCTCACTTCAATACCGCAGACCTTATCCTGCTTACCTGGGAAGATACTGTTCCCGCGGTGGAAGCCCTCATTGCCGTTCTCAGGGGGGAGATGCGGGCCGAAGGCAGATGCCCTGTGCGCATTCCGGGACTTCAGCTTCCTGGCACTCAGCCATGAATATGCTCCTGTTCTCCGAAGGGGAGTGGCGGCAGCCGCTTAGTGCCGATGATTACCGCAGCGTCCACATTCGTGAACAGCTCGGCCTCCGCAGGGGCGATACCGTGCGTGTCGGGCTCATGGGTCAGGGAAGGGGCAGGGCGATACTGCTGACTGAGCCCGATCCATCGCAGGCGCTTGTCCTTCGTTTTCCGTACCACCTCACCAGTGTTCATTTTCATCCGGTGCATCTTGTTATTGGGCATCCCCGGCCGCCGGTCTTCGCTCGGCTCGTGAGAGATCTCAGTTCCCTCGGGGTTGCCCGCATGAGCTGGATTCATACTACCCTTGGTGAGAAAAGTTATCTTTCAAGCAAAATGTGGCAGGCAGATCTTCTGGAGAAACAAATCCGCATCGGCCTTGAGCAGGGCGCTCACACATTGCCCCCCATCATCCGCAAATTTTACTCACTCCGCCATTTCATGGAAGAAGAAAAGGAAACAGCGCAGTCCTCCAAAATTGTTCTTCAGCCGCCAAACGATTCCGAAAAACGTGTACAATCTCTGAACAGCGTTCTGTTTCGGGGCGGAGGAACAGAACAGCGGAACATTATTATGGCGATTGGAGCGGAGCGCGGATGGACAGTGGATGAAATGAGAATTATGGAAGATGCAGATTTTACAAAGGCGCATCTCGGCGCATCGATATTACGCACCGAGAACAGCGCCCTCATTGCGGCAGGCATGGCAATGCTCAGCACCTGCGGCAGGGCAGATGTACTGACAGCATCATCCTGAGTCCGCCGGAGGCAGGGAAAAACCGTGAGTATCGTAAAAAGACTTGATACTGATAGTGGTACTATTCCATAATGGTAAACATCCGAAAAAACGGATGAAATTGCAAAATTTTCTGTGAGGTATTATGAAGGCATATATTCGTTCTGTGGGAGTGTATCTTCCCGCAAGAATTGTAACCAATGATGAACTTTCACAGACACTCAATACTAATGATGATTGGATATTTTCTCATACAGGAATTCATGAGAGGCGGATTGCAGCAGAGAATGAAGCTGCCAGTGATCTGGCCTATAAGGCCGCAGTAGCGGCATTGGAATCTCTTCATACGCAGGACGATAGTATATCCGCAGCGGATATTGACCTCATACTTCTTGCAACATCTACTCCCGACTATCCCGGACTTCCTTCCACAGCCTGCATTGTGCAGGAACGTCTTGCCGCAAAAAATGCGGGGGCCATGGATATTGTAGCGGCCTGTACCGGATTTATTTACGCATTGGAAACTGCCAGAGCCTTTGTTGCGAGCGGAGGCGCGAGTAATGTTCTTGTTATTGGCGCCGAAGTATATTCAAAAATTGTGAACTGGCAGGACCGTTCAACCTGTGTTCTCTTTGGAGACGGAGCAGGCGCGGTTCTTGTGAGCGCCGCCGAAGAAAACAGCGAAAGCGCCGTCATCGGTTCCTTTCTCAGAAGCGACGGCAGCGGTGTTGAACATTTGTTTTGCCCGGGAGGGGGCAGCAGACAGCCCCGTCATCAGGAAAAAAATGAGGCCGATCAATATCTGTACATGAACGGTCGTCAGGTATATATATTTGCCGTGAAAGCAATTATTGAGACGGTGAAACAGCTCGAAAAACAGTATGATCTGAGTATTGATGATGTCGACCATGTTATACCGCATCAGGCAAACAGAAGAATTATTGAGGCTGCCTGCAAGCGTGAGGGCTGGCCTGAAGAAAAGTTTTTTATGAATATGGATCGCTACGCCAACACATCGGCAGCGAGCATACCCATTGCTCTGGAAGAGATGGAGAAAAAAAACATTCTCACGCGCGGAGACCGCATTTTGATGGTTGGCTTTGGAGCAGGGCTGACATTTGGCGGGAATTACCTTATGTGGTAAGCAGCTCCTTGCTGAGTTCACGCGCAATGTCGGTAATTTCTCTTTTTGTAAATCTCCGTTGAAGCCTGTGCGGTTCATTCTGCCTGAGATCATAGATGATCGCCTCCGGCTCCGGCCAGCCCATCATTTCAAGCGCAAGACGATATATGTCCAGCTGCATACGATAATCCTCAGGTTTCACGCTCCTGCCGCTTTTATAATCGATGAGCATAGTGCGTTCGCCTGTGACCAGAAACAGATCAATTTTTCCATGAATGGAAAATTCTTCGAGGCAGAGCGTGAAGGGCAGCTCAAAATAGGCCTCATCGGCATCCTCAATATTACGGAAAAGTTCGGTGCGGGTAAGCGAATGCACAATATCACAGGCCTGTTCATACAGGGCATGGTCATTACGTATGCGAGAAGGCAGGGAAGTATGAGAAAGCAGGGAAGCCGGCGGAATATACATTTCTCCGGTTTTACGGACATGCGCGAATGCTTTTTCAAGAAGATAATGCAGCAACGTGCCGAATTCCGCTGCCTCCTCGGAATCGCCGTCCTGCCTATCGCCGTCCCGCAGGGAATCGCCGCCCTGCCTATCGCCGTCCGTCCCACCGATGGTATTCTGCGCTTCAGTGTGATGATCTTCCCCGTTTGCTGTGTGATCCTTACTAAGTTGAAATTTCTGCATTTCATTCACTGAAAAATGTGTGCGGGGCATGGGGGGAAGAGGGAGCTGTCGGGCCGGCCCTGAGAAATCACCCGCCTCGGGCGCCGAATGTATGGGCTGAAGATCATTTCTGCCCACGGGCTCGGGAAGGGTAAGAAAAATACTTCCCGCTTCCGTACGCTGTTCGCTGCGGTATAATGGCCCCTGTTGTACTATTTCTTCCGGGTTGAGGTTCATGCCGGCCTGTATGAGGTCAAAAAAATTCTCATTCCATTCGCGTGCGGGTTCCGTCTGTGAACGTTCTTTCCGTGAATTTTTGATGCCCGAAGCGCTGATGAACAGATGCTGTTCGGCCCGCGTCATTGCAACATAGAGTATCCGGCGGGTTTCGGCATTTTCCCGTTCGCATTCATCGTTTTCATACTGTTTTACGAGCGGGTTCCGATAGCTCCTGATCATGCCCGGATCATCTTTCAGATACTTCGCGGAAGTCGCCCTGCCCAGACCCCCGTAAAGTATGAGCTCACCGTTTTTCCCGCTCACCCAACTTGCGGATGCCTCAGTGGAATTCCGCTCTTTCCCATTCGTATTAACGAGGAAGACAACGGGAAATTCCAGCCCCTTGGCCTTATGCACCGACATAATACTGACGCCGCGTTTTTTTTCCTGAACAATACTAATGTCTTCAATTTTCCCGAATTTTCCTAAATTCGCTTCCATAATTTCCAGAAGTTCCACGAGTGGAACATCAGCATGAAGATCGAAAAATTCAAGGAGATAATCGTAGTGCTCCAGCCATGTTCGACGGCGCGGGCTGAGGTCGACATAATTGAGATAGGCAGAACGCTTCCACATTTCCGCGAGAAGTTCGCTGTGGGAACAATGCCCTATGAGGGAACGGATATCATCAAGAAAATCGAGAAGGGCATTGTATGCGGAAACATCCTCAGAAGACATAATACCGCGCATCGCATTCTCACTGCCCGACTGCGCCGACTGATCCGCATGCGCCGATTGATCATGCAACGGAATTTTTTCCCCGCTGCTGAGCCTTCCATCAGCAAGCTGAAAAAGAAGGGCTGCAATCGTATCATCGCCGAGTCGGCAGAATGGTGAGCGCAGAACGGCTGCCAGGGAGAAACTGTCTTCAGGAAATATACAGAGTTTGAGCAGGGCATGGGCATCGAAGGCCGGAGCATCGAGAAAGAGTGATCGGATGCTGTCGCTTGAGAAGGGAATGTCGAAGCGCCGAAGCATTTTTTCTATGAGGTACTGTATCGTTCCGCTGCGAAATAAAATGGCGATATCATCATAGCTCACCGGCGTCACCGCATCTCCCTCCTGTTTCAGGAGTGTATCGTCATTGCAAATTTCATAAATACGCTTCGCTATGCTGTAGGCCTCCATTTCCTGCCGGGAGAGAAGGGGGGTGTCATGCTCCGTTAGGTCTGTTTTTTTGCGCTCGCGATGAAGAATGAGTTCGATATGGCTTGCAATGCTTGTGCTGCGCCCTGTTTCGAGGGGGCTATAATCTGCTTCAAAATCTTCCCTGCCGCCCATAATGCGGGGGAAGAAATGATTAAAAAAATCTATGAGGTCCCGGCTGCTGCGATAGTTTGTGTTGAGTGAAAGGATGTTGCTCTCTGTGTGGAATTCTCTGCCAAGTTTGCGGAATACCGACACATCCGCGCCTCGAAAACGGTATATCGACTGCTTCTGATCTCCCACGAGAAAAAGCCCCTTCGACCGCAGCTGACTGAAATTGGGGATTTCGGGCGCGCTGTATCCCTGCGGGGCGGAGAGCAGAAAGAGAAGGTTTTTCTGCAGAACATTGTTATCCTGAAATTCATCTATCATTATGTACTGAATTTCTTTCCGGTAGTAGTCGGCAAGCGCCGGATGATCCAGAAGAATGCGAATGCTCAGTTCAAGCAGGTCGCGGTAATAGAAGACGCCGCGTTTCCGCTTAAACTCCCTGACCCGGCAAAGATAATCATCTGCGAGCTCATAGAATTCCGTGTAGAATTCCTGTTCGGTAAAAATAAGAAGTGCCGGAATGAGTATTGTTCTGATCTTTGTGCATAGTTCCTTCCAGTGTTTCCAGGGCTTTCGGGATGATCGTGATCCGGCGAGAAAATAGAGGGCTGCGACGGCGGGCTGAAGAACCTCAATGAGGGCTACGGCGATGGTATTGTCGATTTTACCCTCTCTTTTCTTCCGCTCGATACTTTCCATTTCCCACGAGATTTCTTGCAATGCCCATCTGTCGAAAAGAGTATTGCTCGGTTCTCGTCCATTTTTATTTCTGAATTTCTGCATTATTGTTTCTGCTTCCATGTTTTCGTCTATCGTACTCATTCCGTCAAGCTCCGTGAGGCAGCGTGAACATGTGTTCATTGCCTCGCGGTGATGTTCCTTGTTTTGCGCATTTTTCTGCTCCTGCGCGTTCACATGAAGAATTTCAGGAATTGCTCTTTGCAGCGTGATTAATTCCCTGCGCGCGAGGTCATTAAGAAGGTCGAAAAATATTTCTGCCTGCCCGATGGTGCCGTCCTTTCCGGTGCCGTCCTTTCCGGCGCTGTCGCCCCCACCGGCGCCATGGGTGCCGCCGACCTGAGTCAGGCTGAGAAATGTGCTGCCGAGTCTGATGAACAGTTCCCTAACAATTTTTTCATAGGAGAACTGTTCCAGCAGACGGGTGATGATCCGGCTGCGGCGGGAAGATGCAAGATAGTTCAGGGTGAAGGATTCGAGCTCACGGAGAAAATTGCCCTCATCTATGTGAAAATTGACCGGATAACCATATTCGCTGACATAGGGTTTGATAATCCGGCTGCAGAAACTATCAATCGTGGTAATCCGCGCCCTGTCAAAGCGCAGAAATTCCCGCTGCAACATCGGTGAACCTTCCTGGTTCAGACGGTGATATATCCGCCGGTACATTTCCCCCGCGGCTTTGCGGGTAAATGTGAGGCAGAGAATGTTTTCAACAGCAAGATTATCCGTTTTCAGGAGGGAGATGTAGCGTTCCACGAGCACTGCCGTTTTTCCGGCGCCGGCGCCTGCCGATACAATGCTGTGTCCGCGGGCATCAATTGCTTCCTGCTGCTCTCTGTTAAACTGCATCATTCCCAGCCCATCCGCAGAGAAAAAGCATGCCGACAGAGTGCCTCATGCCGGCAGGAGGGACAGCCCGCTGGAGGAATGCGAAAATCACCCCTATCGATCTGACCGCGCATATCGCGCAGATTTTCGAGAATTTCCTGTTCAAGTATGTCCGCAACTTCCGGATTGGTAACAGGCAGAGAAGACCTTCCGGCTTTCTCCCCGTTTCGGTCTATTACGCCATGGTATATTTTTGTACTTCCGCGTGAAGCTGAATAATATGCTGCCGATTTTACCCGCTGCCCTGCGTTTTTGAGGAGGAGGGCGTAGGCGGAGAGCTGCACATTTTTGGCATCGTTTTTGATCTTTCGTATTTCCTGCAGGGCATCCTCTGTTAGTTCCTTGCTGAGCAGGCTGCCGATTTTGCCGAGAATGCCGCTTGCTGTCGGCAGGGAACCGGTCTTATAGTCTATTATTGATAATTCACCGCTTTCGGGGTTTTGCATAATACGGTCTATCCGTCCGCTCAGGCGCGCGGCAGGGTCAAGTTCCTCTTCGAGACGATACTCCAATTCATGTATGCGGTAGTTATTATGATGTTTGCCGTCTTCCTCCAGTATTCCGGCTATGCGGTCTTCAAAGAAATCCCGCAGACTTGCATGCAGAATTTTGTTAATGCCCAAAAGCAGGCTGCGGTCGGCAAAAGCCGTATCCAGAACTTCACGGCTTATCTCCCCGTAGCGCTCAAGCAGGCTGATGCGGAAATACCCGCCCGATTCTTCCCCAATACGCCGGTATATGCGTTCCATTATTGTGTGCAGCGCAATGCCTATGCGTCTGAACGGCCAGAGCTCGGGTATGAGTGTAATCGTCTCAGGTTTGCACTGCATCCAGAAATAGGAAAAGGGGCAGTGAAGCCAGGCCTCAAGCCTGTTCACCGAGATAGAGGGGGGAATAAATTGTTCGCTGATTGTTTCTGATATGCTGCGCCAGTTCGTCTTCTGAAGGTTCAGAATATCTTCTTTTCGGTTGTTCGGGAGATGGTGATGGTGATGGTGATGGCGGCGATGATGGCGGCGATCTGCATCGTTTTCGGGGAGTTTGTCGCCACTGTTATCGGGGATGTTGCCGGCGCTGGGCCCTCGGTGATATTCCTGTATCTTGTCCGACGTGAGGAAGAGGAGGATCGGCAGATTTTCACGCCCCCGCGTGTGCCTGCTGTAACTAATCCATACATTGCGGCCCGAGGCGGTATAGGCTGTGATGAAATTGTCTGTTAGTGCGGAGGAAGAGTCGAAGAGTTGCCGAAGAATGTCTTCCCTGAGAAACTCAAGCCCCTTCCTGTTCACCGCGACCGATTCGGCATTAAAATTGATGCAGAAATGATGCTCAACTGCCAGCCCTGCTCCCACTCGGTAATCGTAAACGGCGATACCTTCCGTATTTTGCGGAAGATAGGTAACGGATTCAAGCTGTGTGATCGTGAAATTGAGTATGTCGGGTTGAATATCAGGGAACTGCGCGAGTTCCCTCCCTATTTCCTCAATATGGATTACTGCCCGTTGCCAAGCGGCAGCATCGTTCGTATTCCAGCGGTCGGTTTGGGTATATGTTCCAAGGAATCGGTACATTGCTGCGTATAATTCATCCGCATCCCGCGCTGCCGTAATCTTTCTGAGCGCATCAAAGAGCCCAGCGCTTCCGTGCACTTCGCCTGTCCGATTCTCTGCTGACCCCGCGGACTTCCTGCCCAGCTCAACATTCTTCCATGCTGAAAATCCTCCCTCAAGAAGATTAAAATCGATAGCGCGGGCGATAAGACGGCGGTTTGTTTCCGGATACTTCCACGGCAGCCCGGGGTGAAGAAGGAAATTCCGCACATTCCTAAATGAGAAATTGTCCCGCATATCTGCGAGCATTTTCAGCCAAGAAACAGAGGAGTACTCGCAGAGGTTCTTCCCCCTGCGCCGGTTCAGGGGAATACCGAGGTTCCGGGCAATGTATTCCAGCCGTGGGTAGAGGGATGAGTAATCGCTGAGGGTAATGGCAATGTTTTTCGGCCCTACTCCGCTCTGGAGCAGGGCGCCGGCTGCCTCAAGGCAGCGCTGGAACTCCTGACGATAGTCGGCAAATTCATAGAGGAGCACACTTCCCTGTTCTTTAGAGCCTTCTATTAATGTTATGTCTTCGGTTTTTTCAAGCTCTGCCCGGTATTCTTCAAAATCTTCCAATAGCTGGGGATAAAAGATGCAGTAGGAATTCCCATTGGGTATGTACTCCCGTCCTGAATCCGCAGGTTCATAGCGGCCGTGGCGGTCGAGAAAATCGCGGTAGCTATCGCAGATATTCTTCACATCTTTGAAAAGTGAGGCGCTGATCATGTTCTGTAATGTATCTTGAACGGTGCGGGAGATGAGCCGAGATAGTACGGCAACAATGGCGGGGCTGTAGAGTTCAATGTCGTTGCGATAGCGGGGAGGAACAAGAACAGAGAGAAGGGGCGCCTTCCGGTTTTTCTGCAGAAGGTGGTAGGCGAAGATATTTCTGAACAATGTGTTGGCCGGTTTCCGTTCTTCCCTGCCGAAGAATGTCAGTTCCTTGAAATGGTCCCAGGAAATGAAACGGTCATGCCGGACAATTCCCGTACCTTCGGCAATTCGCTGAGCCCATGAGGCAGCGGTTATTTCCGAAGGAAAGACAAGTACCGCAGATGAATCGGTATAAAATTCAAATATCACGTTGAAAAATCAACGACAGCGCTATCCTTCACCATGGCAACAAGCCGTTTTGCCGCTGCCCGGTGCTCAGGATGATTCCGGTATGTTTTCAGAGCGGCCCTATCCCTGTGAACACTGCGCAGCACCAAATCCCAGGCGGCATCACCATCATTGAAATTGAGACCAAGCTCCAGCGATTCAAGTTCCGGTATTTTTTCCGTAAGGCCCTCAAGCAGGGGTTTCAGCTCCGCGAAGGCGCTTTGACCATCAACATCATCATTAAATTTCCACATTACAACATGTACAATCATAGGGCATTCTTTCATGAATAATCGTTATATGCAATACCGCAGCTCTTGTTGACAATGCCCTGTAATTTTTGTATATTATGACCATGATTGACACACTACTCGCATCAAAAACATTGCAGAAAAATGGTTTCTCTCTTCAGCAGTCGGATGTGCTGGCAAAGATCATTGCGCAGCAAAACGACGAACTCGTAACGAAGCAAGATATTCAGCTCCTAAAAAAAGATATGAAGCAAGATATTCAGCTCCTAAAAAAAGATATGGAGCAAGATATTCAGCTCCTAAAAAAAGATATTCAGCTCCTAAAAAAAGATATGAAGCAGGATATTCAGCTCCTAAAAAAAGATACGGAAAAACTGCAAACCGATGCGCAGGTACTGCGACACGATATGCAGGCGCAGCGGGAAGAAACAAAGGAAAATATTCAGGTACTGCGGGAAGAAACAAAGGAAAATATTCAGGCGCTGCGGGAAGATATAACGAAATCAATTCGGCACATATTCTGGTTGCTTGCTCTCATATTCCCGGTTATGATTACCATACTGGTACTTTTCACACAGCGATAATTATGCGCCGCACCGAAAAATCCGCTAGCCGCAATGAGCGCGGTACCTTCGCAGGCTTTGACCCTAACCCGCAGGCAGTTCCCTAATATCTTCCAAAATGCGAGAATGCTCAGTGCATAAAAGCATGTCAAATTTAAAACTTTGCGGAGCAAAACTTTCAATATGAACCGGCGTCAATATCGTGATCGTCATGATTTCCGCTGCTGCCGTGCGCGTCTTCAATCTGCTTGTTCATGCGGGCGATAATTCTGTTCGGCAGACAGGCAGCCCAGTCGCCGCCCCGTTCGAGGTAGCCGAATGAAATACAAATTTTATCTCTGCAGTCGGAATGGACAAAACGCGCCCTCCCATCATTCGTGACCTCAAGGATTGTTTTGCCGATCGGGCCTTCAAATTCAACTGTCCGGGGACTGCCGAGTTCATAGCGGTATTCGGTACCGGATGCCTGAATGAGAACTGATCCGGCAGCGCCGATGTTCTGTACCGACAGAATGAGGAAAAGAATGAAGATCCCAATATATGTGAAAATTACAATGAAGTCTCCGGGAGTGAGCGCGCGGAAAAAAGTGGATAATTTGGGGAATCGGCGCCGCATCATGACCGTTTTTTGCGGTTGCAGATGTACAGACCCGAACCCTGCTCATTCCTGCGGTGATCAACCGTGAAAAGGCCAATTGCCCGCACAAGCTCGCCCAGTTTGTTGTAGCCATAGTTGCGGGCGTCAAACTGCGGCCAGGCGTTCATAACAATTTGCCCAACTGTTCCGAGGTTTGACCAGCCATCGTCATCGTTGCTGTCATCAATGGCCTTGCGTATGGAGTTGATGAGGCGGGTGTCCTGCTTGAGTTTCATGGGGGTAATTTTTTTTGCCGCAATTTGCGGTTCGTCTCCGGCGCCGTGGAGGTTTTCGGTGTAGAAAAAGCGGTCGCAGGCTGAGGTGAAGGACTCAGGGGTCTGTTTTCTTCCGAAGCCGAATACAATTTTCCCCGATTCTCTCAGGCGCGATGAAAGCCGCGTGAAATCGCTGTCGGAGCTGACAATGCAGAATCCATCGAGGTTATCGGCGTACAGCAGGTCCATGGCATCAATAATGAGTGCCGAATCGGTGGCATTCTTGCCAATTGTGTAGGCAAACTGCTGCATGGGCTGGAGGGAGTTGGAGTGCATGTGCTCCTTCCATGTTTTCATATGCGTGCTGGTCCAGTCGCCGTATATCCGTTTAACATGGGCTATGCCATGGTTTGCGACCTCTGTGAGTATGGCTTCAATGAGTCCTGCCTGAGTGTTATCGGCATCTATAAGCACCGCAAGACGTTTCTGGTTTTCTTTCATATTAGTTCCTATTCCTGTGTAACTCTGATAAAGTATATACTGCCGATTAGAAAAGATCAACAAACAGGGTTTGCATGAATAAAGTTTGTATTTTGCAAAACTTTGTAATATACTTATTGAAATGTTTGCATTGGAAAATTGTGCAGAGCACAATTTCCAGTAGCGAAACGTTATCAAATTATTACCGTAAGGAGTGAAAGTATGAGGATCAAATTTATGGGGGGGGTAGCTCTCGTCGCATTCTGCTCAATGTTTATTGTATTGATTGCCGGATGTCCGATGCCGGAACCAACCCCTGAACCCGAGCCAACCGTGCCGGGCACAATGGCTGCGCCAACCCTTGAAGTGGGGAATAAGGCACTCATTGCTACATGGACTGCTCCGAACAATGGCGGAAGCCCCATTACCGGGTATGCTCTGCAATATCGCACAGGCGGTGAAGCATGGACGGAAATTACCGAAGGCATCACCGGCACAGACCACAGCATTACGGGCCTAGCAAACGCCGCCGAGTACCGCGTACAGGTGCGCGCCGTCAATGCGGTCGGCGCTGGCGACTGGTCGGAATCTGCCGCTGCAACTCCCCCTGCCACTGTTCCTGCTGCCCCGGTTGCCCCAACCCTTTATGCGGGCACTGGACGGTTCGTTGCTACATGGACTGCGCCGGAAGATAACGGCGGCAGCGCTATTACCGGGTATGCTCTGCGATATCGCACAGGCGACGGAGCATGGACACAAATTACCGAAGGCATCACCGGCACAGACCACAGCATTACGGGACTGACAAACGGCGCCATCTACCACGTGCAGGAGCGCGCCATCAATGAAATCGGCGCTGGACCCTGGTCTGTATCCGCGCAGGGAACGCCGCTAATTTCTACGACATATATTCCTGAGAGTACGGCAGTTCCTGTAGTCCCTGTGGCTGTCTATAATGCCATTATTGCCAATGAAAACCTCAGCGTTTCTTTAACCCCGGTGGAACCGGGCACTCTCACGGTTGAAGGAGGAGACCTGAAGGTAACCCCCGCAACTGCGCCCGACAATGTCACCCCGCCGACAGTTAATGAAAGTACCGGAATTGTTACGGTTACTACAAGTACAACGGCAGGAATATATCTGGTATATGGCACTGAAGCCGGAGGTACAGGTATACTGTTTGCCGAATATTTCTACGTTACCGTGAATCCTCAAACTAACGGTAGACTGAAAACAGCGGTAACTGACGGGATAACTGCTTGGGGCAATACTGCCGACCTCAACTACATTCTTACCGCGGCAGTAACGGATATGTCTGAGATTTTCCTACGTAAAAGTGCATTCGCTGGCGACATCTCGCTCTGGGATGTCAGCTCGGTAATGAATATGGCAAGTATGTTCCAGGACGCAAGCGCATTCAATGGCGACATCTCACTCTGGGATGTTAGCTCGGTAACGAATATGCAGGGGACATTCAATGGAGCAACCTCATTCAATGGCGATATCTCCGGCTGGAATGTCAGTTCGGTAACAAGTATGACCGGTATGTTCCAATCGGCAAGCGCATTCAATCAAAATCTTGAGGATTGGGCCTGGAATAACTCGGTTAATCCCGCTGTTACATGGAAGACTACTGATGGTGGTGGTAAATGGAATGATGGCACATATATCGGAACTAAATCTGCTATGTTTGCGAATTCCGGCTTGGATGTGGATACGGATGGCATTACTCCTGGGAAGCAAACGATTTTTCCGTCATGGTATTAGAAACTTTTGCGGAAGCGCGGTTTCCAGAAAAAGCATTCCATAAGCATTCTGAGGAGGAAATCTGCTTCGAATTATATGTTCCGGTGGAAAGCTGAATCTGAAATTACCCTAGTATAATGATTATGGGAGCATGAAATGGGATCGAAAAATCAGAGAGAGGTTGATGCGCGCGCATTAGTGCTGTCGGTGCCTGAAAAAGATTATGGCGAGAATTACCGGGATCATTTCCTGCAAATCTATTTCACATGTCTTGATATGGCAGATAAGATTAGTGATCGGCGGCAGTCGGCAAATAGCTTTTTTTTGAGCATCAATTCTGCCATTATTGCTTTTTTCGGATATACCGCATCGGGCGCTGGTAATGTTCCGGCGGAGTTGCCTCAGTGGCAGTGGATATTTGCCGCTGTTGGAGTGCTGCTCTGTTGGATATGGCGCGGGCTGATTATTTCGTATAAACGATTAAACAGCGCGAAGTTCAAAATCATACTCGAAATGGAAAAGCACCTCCCCGCAAAACCATTCGGCGCGGAATGGGAACTCCTAGAAAAAGGACAGAAGCCGAAAATCTACCGACCATTTACCACCATGGAACAGTATGTGCCGGTAATTTTCATGGCGCTGCACGTAATTATTATTATTTTTGCAGCCGGATTTTTGCGATAATGCCTTCCAGCATTCGTTGAGCAGATTGTTCTTCCAGCAAAAAAACAACTTCCTTCACCGGGGATCCGCTCCATTGAAAAGCCCCTCTGTCCACAACCACCTGACTGCCCCGTCCGGCAAATTGCCGAAATTCCTCGGCCAATTCCTCCAGCAGCGTGGGATACAGCTGATTCTCCGGCTCCGTACCTCGGCAAAACCCTTGCTGCCGCCCTCTTTCACGAGGGCGGTATGGACATTGGACTTGAGAGCTTCCTGTAAAAACTCAAACACATGAAAAATCGTGCTTTTGCCAGTGCCGTTGGCGCCGACAATTACGCAAAAATTGGGTATGTCTCTCATAGTGACAGAACGCAGCCCCTTGAAATTCTTAACCCGTAATTGCTCAATTTTCATTTCTGCCTCCAGAATCCGTATAGAACCATATCATGCTACATCCATATCATTCCATGTTTCTGCATCGTTTCAAGGCAGATTGACAGCATACAAACAAATATCTTGCAAAAATATCAATATCGGATTATCTTATAAGGTATGGAAGTCAGTAAAAACATTGATGAGATTCATGAACGGCTCGCATTGACAATGCCCCCCCACGAGGTTGAGGCGGCACTGGAGAAAATTCGGGAAATTCATGAGTTGAAGCGGAGCATGAATGTTGTTGTGCTTGGGCATAATTATATGACCCCCGATGTTTTTTACGGTGTTTCCGATATTGTCGGAGACAGCCTCGGGCTTGCCCGGGCGGCGGCTGATACCGATGCCGATATTATTTTGTTTAACGGCGTGCATTTCATGGCGGAGACCGCCAAAATTATGAACCCCCGCAAGACCGTGCTCATTGCCGACCGTGAAGCCGGCTGCTCCCTTGCCGAAAGCATTAACGCTGCCGATGTGCGCGCCCTGAAGGCGGAGTATCCCGGCGCTCCGGTGGTAACCTATGTGAACTGCTCCGCCGAGGTCAAGGCTGAGACTGATATCTGCTGCACGAGCGCCAACGCCCTGAAAGTGGTGGAGTCGGTGGACAGCGATACCGTCATCTTCCTGCCCGATGCCTACCTTGCCAAAAATATCGCCAAACAGACGAGTAAGAAGATTATTTCTTGGGAGAAAGGAAAGTGTATGGTGCATGAGCAGTTTACGCGGGCAGACATTGAATCGGCCCGATTCCAGTTTGATGATCTGCTTGTTATCAGCCATCCTGAATGCGATACCGATGTGACCGGCGCCTCCGATTTTTCCGGCAGCACCAGCCAGATGGAAAGCGTGATCCGCGGCAGCGACCGGAATAATGTCATGCTGATTACCGAATGCAGCATGGGCGACAACCTCCGCTCGGTTTTTCCGCGGCGCAATTTTGTAAGCACCTGTCAGACCTGTCCCCACATGAAACGCATTACCCTCGACAAAATTCTTCATTCCCTGAAGGAACTGGTATGTGAGGTTGATCTGGATGATGATATTATCCGCCGTGCCCGAAAGTCAGTTGAGCGGATGATCGCCATCGGCTAATCCTCGCCGTTTGTTTTTTGCTGATATTCCTGTATCCGCCGGAGCACTTCGGTATGAGCGATGTTTTCTGCGCTGTTCTGCCTGTTCCGATTTTCCTTTAATGCGGCATACTGCGCGCCGGCATGGTAGCTTGAGCGGACGAGGGGGCCGGCCTCAACAAAGGCGAAACCCTTCTCAAGCGCATGTTCCCGAAGGTCGGTAAATTCCTCAGGACTCCAGTATTTTCTGACCGGCAGATGATTGCGGCTCGGCTGAAGATACTGCCCCATGTTCATCATGGAAACACCGCAGCCGATGAGGTCATCCATGAGCCCGAGCACTTCCTCCTTTGTTTCACCGAGTCCGAGCATAATGCTCGATTTCAGTACCGCATGCGGATCTTGCTCTCCGAACATTCTGAGCACCCGCAGGCTTCTGTCGTAAAATGACCGCGAACGGACAACAGGCGTCAGGCGGCGAACTGTTTCGAGGTTATGGCTCATAATATCGGGACTGCTGTTGAGAACACAGGCTATTGCATCAGCATTTGCCATAAAATCGGAGGTGAGCAGTTCAATTCCGCAGTCGGGCGCCCGCTGCCGTATGGCATGCACCGTCTCGGCAAGGAGGCGCGCGCCGCCGTCCTTCAGATCATCTCTGTTAACCATGGTAATGACCACGTGCTGAAGGCGCAGTTCACGCACGGAGTCGGCCACGCGCTGCGGTTCTCCCCAGTCGACAGCGCCGGGCAGGCCGGTTTTAACGGCGCAAAAACGGCAGCGGCGGGTGCAGGTATCTCCGAGTACCATGAATGTTGCGGTCTTATGGCTTCCCCAGCACTCATGGATATTCGGGCAGCGGGCTTCCTCGCAGACGGTATGCAGGCCTTCCCGTTTGACCATCTGCTTGAGGCCGCGGAATTTTTCAGTGGTATTGAGCCTGATCCGCAGCCATTCCGGCTTGCGCCGTACCGCAGGCGGCTCTTCCGGCGCAAGCCTCGTAAATTCAGCCAGATCGGTCGATGAGTTCATAACAAGATGTTCTTTCATGATGTTCCCATTATACACCGGAACACCGCTTTTTTAGAACCGCCTGTCACTTAGTTCCCTGTAGGCATCGGTGCCTTGTAAGGCTTCGTTTTCCTGTATGAGATCCCATGCGGTGGTTCCGTTTTCATCCTGTGCATGAACATCAGCGCCGGCATTCAGGAGTGTGGTAATAATTTCGGGGTTTTGGTTATATCTGGCAGCCAACAATAGGGCTGTCCATCCGAGGTTATTCCGCGCATGAACATCAGCCCCGGCATTGATGAGGGTGGTAATGATATTAGGTTTTTGGGTATTACTGGCAACCATCATCAGGGGAGTCCATCCGAGGTTATTCTGCGCATGAACATCAGCGCCGGCATTGATGAGGATGGTAATGACATCGGGATTTTGGTTATTACGGGCAGCCCACATCAGGGGAGTCCATCCGTCTTTAGTCCGCGCATGAATATCAGCTCCGGCATTGATGAGGATGGTAATGACATTGGGGTTTTTATTATTTTTGGTAGCCACCATCAGGGAAGTCCATTCGTATTCAGTCCGCGCATGAATATCAGCGCCGGCATTGATGAGGGCGGTAATGACATCGGGGTTTTCGTTATATTCGGCAGCCCGCATCAGGGGAGTCCATCTGAATTTATTCCGCGCATTAGCATCAGCTCCCGCATCTAGCAGGGCGGTAATAATTTTGGGGTTTTGGTTATATCTGGCAGCCGCCATCAGGGGAGTTCCGTATTCATTCCGCTCATTAGCATCAGCTCCCGCATCTAGCAGGTCGGTAATAATTTTGGGGTTTTGGTTATTACGGGCAGCCACCATCAGGGCTGTCCATCCGTATTCAGTCCGCGCATGAATATCAGCTCCAGCATTGATGAGGGTGGTAATGACATCGGGGTTTTGGTTATATCTGGCAGCCGCCATCAGGGGAGTTCCGTATTCATTCCGCGCATTAGCATCAGCTCCCGCATCTAGCAGGGCGGTAATAATTTCGGGGTTTTGGTTATATCTGGCAGCCACCATCAGGGCTGTCCATCCGTTTTCAGTCCGCGCATGAATATCAGCTCCAGCATTGATGAGGGCGGTAATGACATCGGGGTTTTGGTTATATCTGGCAGCCCGCATCAGGGAAGTCCTTCCGTCTTCGGTCTGCGCATGAATATCAGCGTCAGCATTGATGAGGGCGGTAATGACATCGGGGTTTTGGTTATTACGGGCAGCCAGCATCAGGGATGTCCATCCGTCTTTAGTCCGCGCATGAATATCAGTTCCAGCATTGAAGAGGGCGGTAATGACATCAGGGTTTTGGTTATATCTGGCAGCCACCATCAGGGCTGTCCATCCGTTTTCAATTTGCGCATGAACATCAGCTCCTGCATTGAATAGGGCGGTAATGATATTAGGGTTTTGGTTATTACTGGCAGCCAACATCAGAGGAGTCCATCCGCGGTTATTCCGCGCATGAACATCAGCCCCGGCATTTATGAGGGCTGTAATAATTTCGGGGTTTTGGTTATATCTGGCAGCCCGCATCAGGGGAGTCCTTCTGTCTTCATCCTTCGCATATACATCTATGCTTCCTGCGCTCAGTGCCTGCCGTACTTCTTTAGGCGATATGTTTATCCAGTCTTTGGCATCCCACATCAGGGAGTACTTCCGTATTCGGTCTGTGCATGAATATCAGCGCCGGCATTCAGCGGGGCGGTAATGACATCGGGGTTTTGGTTATAAACGGCAGTGTGCATACGGGCAGTGTAGCCGATACACAGCAGTATCGTCAATATCATTGAAAAATTGTATGTTTTCATAATGACCTTTGTTATATGTTGATGGTCAATTATATATGATGTCGCGGGATGCATCTATAGTGCCGCTTTTTTAGAACCGCCTTTTGTTGAGTTCCCTGTAGGCATCGGTTCCTTGTAAGGATTCGTTTTCCTGTATGAGAGCCCATGCGGTGGTTCCGTTTTCATCTTGTGCATGAACATCAGCCCCGGCATTGATGAGGGCGGTGATAATTTCAGGATTTTCATTATATCTGGCAGCAAACAACAAGGGAGTCCATTTGTATTCATTCCGCGCATTAGCATCAGCTCCCGCATTCAAGAGAGTGGTGATGATTTCAAGGTTGCTGTTAAAACCAGCAGCCGCCATCAGGGGAGTCCATCCGCGGTTATTCTGCGCATGAACATCAGCGCCGGCAGTGATGAGGGTGGTAATGACATCAGGGTTTTTATTATTTTTGGCAGCCACCATCAGGGGAGTCCATCCGCGGTTATTCTGCGCATGAACATCAGCGCCGGCATTGATGAGGATGGTAATGACATCAGGGTTTTTATTATTTTTGGCAGCCATCATCAGGGAAGTCCATTCGTATTCAGTCTGCGCATGAATATCAGCGCATTAGCATTGATGAGGGCGGTAATGACATCGGGGTTTTGGTTATATCTGGCAGCCGCCATCAGGGGAGTTCCGTATTCATTCCGCACATTAGCATTAGCTCCCGCATTGATGAGGGCGGTAATAATTTCGGGGTTTTGGCTAGGGCAGCCACCATCAGGGGTCCATCCGTTTTCAGTCCGACATCAGGGCATTGATGAGGGTGGTAATGACATCGTTCAGGGGGTTATCTGGTCAGGGAGCCGCCATCCGTTTTCAGTCCGCACATGAATATCAGCTCACGGGCAGCCATCATCATGGCTGTCCATCCGTTTTCAGTCCGCGCATGAATATCAGCTCCAGCATTAATGAGGGCGGTAATGACATCGGGGTTTTGGTTATATCTGGCAGCCGCCATCAGGGGAGTTCCGTATTCATTCCGCCATTAGCATCAGCTCCCGCATCTAGCAGGGCGGTAATAATTTCGGGGTTTTGGTTATATCTGGCAGCCGCCATCAGGGGAGTCCATCCGTTTTCGGTCCGCGCATGAATATCAGCTCCAGCATTGATGAGGGTGGTAATGACATCGGGGTTTTGGTTATATTTGGCAGCCCGCATCAGGGCTGTCCATCCGTCTTTAGTCCGCGCATGAATATCAGCGTCAGCATTGATGAGGGCGGTAATGACATCGGGGTTTTGGTTATTACGGGCAGCCAGCATCAGGGATGTCCATCCGTCTTTAGTCCGCTCATGAATATCAGCTCCCGCATCTAGCAGGACAGTAATAATTTCGGGGTTTTGGTTATATCTGACAGCCCACATCAGGGGAGTCCATCTGTTTTTATCCCGTCCGTTAACATCAGTGCCGGCATTGATAAGGGTGGTAATGACATCGGGGTTTTGATTATTACTGGCAGCCACCATCAGGGCTGTCCATTCCGTTATTCAGTCTGCGCATAAATATCAGCTCCGGCATTTATGAGGGCTGTAATAATTTCGGAGTTTTGGTTATATTTGGCAGCCCGCATTAGGGAAGTCCTTCCGTCTTCATCCTTCGCATATACATCTATGCTTCCTGCGCTCAGTGCCTGCCGTACTTCTTTAGGCGATATGTTTACCCAGTATTCTTTGGCATCCCACATCAGAGAGTACTTCCGTATTCGGTCTGCGCATGAATATCAGCGTCAGCATTGATGAGGGCGGTAATGACATCGGGGTTTTGGTTATAAACGGCAGCGTGCATACGGGCAGTGTAGCCGATACACAGCAGTATCGTCAATATCATTGAAAAATTGTATGTTTTCATAATGACCTTCGCTATATGTGTTATATTTGATGGTCAATTATATATGATGTCGCGGGATGTATCTATAGTGCCGTTTTTTTAGAATCGCCCTTGGCTGAGTTCCCTGTAGGCATCGGTTTCCTCTACGGCTTCGTTTTCCTGTATGAAATCCCATGCGGTGTTTCCGTATTCATCTTGCGCATGAACATCGGCGCCGGCATTGATGAGGGTGGTGATAATTTCGGAATTTTCGTTATACCAAGCAGCCAGCATCAGGGCTGTCAATCCATCTCCAATCCGCGCATGAACATCAGCATCGGCATTCAGGAGGGCGGTGATAATTTCGGGGTTTTGGTTATATCTGGCAGCCCGCATCAGGGGAGTCCATCCGTTTTCATCCGGTATGTTAACATCAGCCCCGGCATTCAGAAGGGCTGTGATAATTTCGGGATTTTCGTTATATCTGGCAGCCACCATCAGGGAGGTCAATCCGCCTCCGGTCTGCGCATGAACATCGGCGCCCGCATTCAGCAGAGTGGTAATAATTTCAGGATTTTCGTTATTAAAGGCAGCCGTCATCAGGGCTGTCCATTTGTATTCACCCTGCGCATTACCATCAGCGCCGGCCTTCAGCAGGGCGGTAATGGCAGCGGGGTTTTGGTTAATGGCGGCAGCCCATATCAGGGCAGTGTTTCCGTATTCATCCTCCGCATATGTATTTATGCTTCCTGCGCTCAGTGCCTGCTGTACTTCTTCAGGCGATATGTTTATCCAGTACTCTTTGGCAGCCCATTCCTGCTCAGATGCGGAATTGCCTGCCGTTGTCATGCATGAGCTTAGTACGACCACTGTTAGCAGCAGCGCTGAAATGTACGGGTTGATGTTTGCCATTGTATCCTCCTGAATAGGTAATCGCGCGTACACGCATTGTACCATGTTTTGCTAAGTATTTACCGTTGGTATTCCAGATTTATCGACACTACCGCCTGTCATTTAATTATCTGGTAGCATCAACATCACCCTCACGATTGACAAAAAACGATTGGCAGGGTGTAATGCAGGGGAGGATGTGCGTTCATACATGCTTACAAAACTGATAATAGAGAATTTCAAACTTTTTGAGCGGGCGGAAATTCCGCTCGGCAACGGCTTTGTGTTTATTGGCCCGAACAACAGGGGGAAAACAACTGCCCTGCAGGCGCTGGCGCTCTGGCATTTTGGGCTGCGGGGCTTTCTCTTGGCAGATCGCACAGACAAGTCTCTGCAAACAACGGGGAATCTGCGGGAATATCAATGGAAAAAACGTGAAATAGAGAATTATCTCTGCAATAAGCAGGCAATTTCGGATATTCCCTCTTCGCGTTCTTTGCAGAAGAAAGATTTCTACAAACTGATCGCACACATTCCTGAAAAAGACATTGACCCCGAGGTAAGCGATGTGCTGGACATGGTGCAGCAGGTGGCGGAAGCGGGGGCAACAGTGACCGCATGATTGAGCTTAAAACAACGTTGTTTTACGCAATGAATCATGAAAATTTCGAGTTTCCAGAGGTTCCCAGTTTCCATTAGGGCTTTTCTCCAACATTCACCTCCACAGTTGTCATTGTGTCGTTGCCGAGAATGTCTACCACCTTCACAGCGATCTTACGCCGCCCGGGACTCACCTCGCGTGCCGCGCTTTTCAGTTCCAGCGAACGATCCTTCCGTGTGCGGAAGCTCTGCCACTCGTTCTCGAAAATATAATTGCCCGTCCACTCCTCGCTGGTCTCACCGATTTCCGAATTTTTCACGCGGATAATTTCCCGCTTATTTTCGAAGTCGAAGTCAACGCTCCAGTAGTCTATCCAATCTGTCCAGCTCTGGGTTAGTATTTCGCGCTGCACAATTCCCTTTTTGTCTTTACTCAGCCGTATAACCTGCCCATTTTTCACCACGATTTTGCTGCCTTCCTTCTTCGTTTTGCTCAGCGCATCTTCTGCTTTGATGATGCTGTCCTGCGAGTAGTAGACCGAGAAATCTGTCAACTCCACTGCCACCGTTGGCGGCGTGCTTTTCTTGCCCGCGCGTACATGCGGTTTTACCTCAATGTAGCTCACATCGTGAAAAACCACGTGGTTCTTTTCTACCGCCCGTTTGTCGAAGACCTCCGCGGGAATGTATTTCGGCGCAATGTTAATGCCCGTGGACAGAGCCTCGTTCAGCGAGTTGGGGAAGAGCCCCATTTCGAACTCGAAGCCGAGGATGTCTACCGCGCTCATGTGTTTTTTGCGGCATTCGCGGATGATCTCCTCCACAAAGAGCCTCGTTACCGGTAGGTTCACCGGTCCTATCGCCACAAGCCGCCCTGCTCGCGTGCCGTGGAAGCTCTCGAACTGCGTTACCTTTTCCGCTCCGTAGGCCTTCAGAATGAGGTCGAGGAAGGCAGCCTCCTTCTGCGCCAGTTGCTGCAGCTGTTCCTCCTCGCGCAGGTTAGGATTAATGCCCACAAAATGCTGGCGCTCGTATTTGCCGAGGTTGAGAATTTCAAAGGCGCGGTAATTTTGCCCCTGCTCTTTACGCTGCCGCTGCACAGCGATCATCCGTTTGCGCGTGCTGTGAATGGCGAACTTGCCCAGATCCGCGCACATCCATTTGCGCCCCAACTGTTCCGCTACTGCCGCCGTTGTGCCCGAGCCGCAGAAGAAGTCGGCGACAAGATCGCCTTCGTTGCTGGATGCTTTAATAATGCGTTCGAGCAGGGCTTCGGGTTTTTGGGTGGGGTAGCCGATTCGTTCATCGGCTAATGGGTTTATTATTGGAATATCCCAAACATCATCTACCGGTGTTCCACGTGGATTAGGCTCATATTTTGTTCCTGATGCGCCAACTATTCCACCCCTAGCGTAACCACTGGTTTCTTTATAGGGAACCCGAACAGCGTCAATATTGAAGATACATTTCTCTGCTTTCCGATACCAGAAGAGGTTGTCGTGCTTCTTTGAGAAATAGTGTGTTGATCGTCCGCCGCCGGTATAGTGCCAAGCTATTTCATTGAGATGGTTTCCTTGTCCAAAAATCTCATCTAAGCACAGTCGAACTACGGAGTTTACGCGCCAATCGCAATGCACATAAATACTCCCATCCTCGGCTAACAAGTCCCGCATGAGAATGAGGCGTTCGTAGATCATGGCGATGAAGGAATCGGCGCCCTTGCCCCAGGTGTCGCGGTAGGCAATTTCCTCAATAATGCTGGGTTTTTTGGTAAAGGTGTCGCCGCCGATCTCAATATTCATGGAGAAATCCGCTCCCACATCGAAGGGCGGGTCAATGTAAATGAGTTTCAGCCCGCCCTGTGCCTCAATATCATCGCGCAGCGGCCCGTTCTTGAGGGCTGACAGGATCAGCTTGTTGTCGCCCCAGATCAGCTTGTTTGTCCAGCCCTTGATCTGCCGTCCCCGCTCATCGGTCGAGAATAACTCCATCTGCTGTGATGTATCATACGGCTTCTCCGCCCGCGGCTCGTCCACCTGCTCAATGGTCTGGAAGGGCAGCGTAATGTTGCAGACCTCAGTGGTTTTCCCGTTCCAGACAAGTTCGACCTCGCGCGTGTCTTCGAACAGCAGAAATCGGTACTTCTCCGGCAGCGCCTTGCCCGCCTCAATGCAACGCTCAATTTCCTGTTTTTCCTGTTCAGTCAGTTTCAGCATGTATTGCTTTATTACCTCTTTGCGATTCCTGAATTCCTGCCCTGCTCTATTTTTCTGTATAATCTCCCGCTGCCCGTATGTCCCCATTCTCCCGTTCTTGCCTGATCATTCGAATGATCAGATGCCCCCTGCGACATTCCCTTTGATGGCTGTAACACTCCCATGGAGGGTGTTCGCATGAGTACGCTAATTAATTCTTCAACTGCCGATCTTCCTTCGAATGTTTGATAACCGGTTGGTTTTCCCGGATATCGCACAATTCCTTGAGAGTTATAGTATGAAAGTTCTTCCTTAGCATATATTTCTGCAAATTTTGAAGGGTTTGTTCGTACTGCGTTGGTTACAAGGATTACTCCTTTCTCATTATTGCTTAGGTAGTCGACATCTTTCGCGGTATTTAGTTCTTCTACAGGCCATCCATCGCGTTCCATGCGAATGACCAATTGTTCATATTGATTATCTTCAAATATGCTTTCATTGTTTGAAAGATTGTTTGAAATATTTAAGGCACTTGCTATGGAGTCAACAATTCCTTGAACTGTCTCACAGGAGGAAAATAAAAGGAGCGATAGGAGAACTATGCACATGTAATGTATTCTAACTTTCTTGGAGCATTTTTTCAATTCAACAAGGATTTTCCAGAAAGCTCTGGAGCCTTATTTCTCATATCAAAACCGCCTGTCACTTAGTTCCCAGTAGGCATCGGTTCCCTCTAAGGCTTCGTTTTCCTGTATGAGATCCCATGCGGTATCTCCTTCGTCACTCCGCACTTGTACATCGGCTCCTGCATTTAGCAGAGTGATAATAATATCGGGATTTTGGTTTTTACTAGCAGCGAACATCAGGGGTGTCGCTCCATATTCATTCCGCGCATGAACATCAGCTCCTGCATTGATGAGGGTAGTAATAATATCGGGATTTTGGTTTTCAGTAGCAGCCGCCATCAGGGGAGTCGTTCCGTTTTCATTCCGCGCATTAACATCAGCACCGGCATTCAGCAGGGTGGTGATGATTTCGGAATTTTCGTTAGACCAGACAGCCGCCATCAGGGGAGTCCATCCGCTGTTATTCTGCGCATGAACATCAGCGCCAGCATTTATGAGGGTGGTAAGGACATCGAGGTTTTGGTTGTTAGCGGCAGCCACCATCAGGGGAGTCAATCCGTTTTCCTCCCGCGCATGAACATCAGCTCCGGCATTGATGAGAGCGGTAATGACATCGGGGTTTTGGTTATTATCGACAGCGAACATAAGGGGAGTCGCTCTGTTTTCATTCCGCGCATGAACATCAGCTCCTGCATTGATGAGGGTAGTAATGACATCGAGGTTTTGGTTATTAGCGGCAGCCACCATCAGGGGAGTCAATCCGTTTTCAATCTGCGCGTTAACATCAGCGCCAGCATTGATGAGGGTAGTAATGACATTGGGGTTTTTGTTAACAAAGATAGCCATCATCAGGGGAGTAAATCCGTTTTTATCCCGCGCATGAACATCAGCGCCAGCATTGATGAGGGCGGTAATGACATCGGGGTTTTTGTTAACAAAGACAGCCTCCATCAGGGGAGTCGCTCTGTTTTCATTCCGCGCATGAACATCAGCGCCGGCATTCAGCAGGGCGGTAATAATTTCGGAATTTTCGTTATATCTGGCAGCAAACATCAGGGGAGTCGCTCCGTTTTCATTCCGCACATTAACATCAGCGCCCGCATTGATGAGGGCGGTAATAATTTCGGAATTTTCGTTATTCCTGACAGCCCGCATCAGGGGAGTCCATCCATCGTTATCCTGCGCATTAACATTAGCGCCGGCGTTCAGCAGGACGGTAATGACATCGGGATTTTGGTTATATCTGGTAACCAACAACAGAGCTGTCCACCCACTATTAGTATGTGCATTAACATCAGCGCCAGCATTCAGCAGGGCGGTAATGACATCGGGGTTTTTGTTATATCTGGCAGCAAACAACAGGGGAGCCCATCCGGTTGTAATCCGCGCATATACATCTATGCTTCCTGTACTCAGTGCCTGCCGTACTACTTCAGGAGATACGTTTCTCCAGTAATCCTCTGTAGCCCATTCCTGTTCGGATAACACATCCTGTGTTTCTCCAGAAGATACACTTGTTTGATCTTCATTTGCAGTCCATTCCTGCACAGACATGGAATTGCCCTCCGTTGTCATACATGAGCTTATTACGACCATTATCAGTAATAGTGCTGAAATGTACGGGTTAATATTTGCCATTGTATTCTCCTAAAAAGGTAATCGCGCGTACATGTTCACCTCATGTGAGGTTATTTACCGCACGATGCGCTACTATACCATATTTTAACACGCATTCACAGTGGAACATTACAGATTTTTCAACACTGCCGTCCGTAGAAAATTTCTCTGCTCTCTGCTCACTCCTTCACAAGTATGAATTCCACGCGTCGGTTTTTCCATGCAAATGTAGAGGGGGCGGGGGTGAAGTTTCGGCTTTTGCCGAGGCCGGGCACTATTGGCTGCGCATTGCCGCAGCCTTCTGCTGTCATGCGGTTTCTGTTTATGCCGGATTTTATCAGTTCGTTCCTCACTGCCTGAGCCCGTTCGCTGGAAAGGGGGAAGAGCCGCGGACCCGGCGGATCAATTATCTGATTTGCGTGCCCCTCAATGCGAATGGAGTAGTCTGAATAATTGTTCGCGCTCGGGTCGATCAATTTCAGGGTATGCGCCAAATCCGTAAAGGTTGCGCGGTTTTTTCTGCCTGTTGGTGAATTGTTCAGAATGATGTTTGAACTATTCGGCGCAAAATTGATATTGGCAATTTGTGTTTCGCATACCCTCTTATCTTCAGTGCAGAAAACGAGAATGCCAATGGGAATGTCGCCGCTCAGCTCGGCGTAATTTTTGAGATTATCGCTCGCGCTGAATCGATATTGATAGACCTCGTTCGATATAACCGATTCCCCGGTAGATGTTCCCGTATTTGCGAGACCATCCCATTGTATGCTCTCACGCGCTTCCCTCCCACCGCCACTGGCGGAACGAACATCGGAGCTAATTTCGTAGAACAAATTCTCTTCGCGGTCGTAAATCTTCAAGTCCCACCTGAGAAGGCCTGAGGGATCGCTGCTCTCAAGCCCAATGTTCAGTTCAGTACCCTCATCAATTTCACTGCCCCTCCGGGTACTCGCAAGACATGCGACCGCCGCCGGGTCGACAACGGTGCCGTCATCATTTTGCGCAATGAAAAGAGGATAGACAGGGCTAAACGGAAGAGGCTGTATATTGGCGCTGAGCTCGGGAGCGGTAACATCGACAGTGAAAGCGGCCCGCTGCGACACGGGGGTATCTCCCTTGGCATAGATTACCGCAGCCTGCGCATAAAATGCCCCCTCGCGCATTCGCCCGGAATTATCCATAACTCCCGAAAACGGTATAGTCGTATCCATATTTTGCAGGCTCGCCGCGCTGCGTTCCCAAACGAGCGCGCCCGCATCGTCGTAAATTCCCACCGTCCAGCTCTCAATGGCATCTATCACATTCACGCTGAGGGTAATGCTGAGCGAATCCTTATAACGATCATTATTGGGGCTTATGCCCTCCTCGCTCAGGGCAATAGTAACAGTGGTTTCGCGGTTATCCAGCTCAATGGTGGAAATGTGCTCCTCAGTTTTGTTGCCGGCGATATCTTCCGAACTGACAACATAGCGATATGCGCCATCGGGGAGAATGGCATTGTTTCGGGAGCGTCCATCCCACTGAATGGAATTCAGCTCGCCAGTCCAGGTTCTCTCCCAGACATCATCGCCATCCTCATTATATATAACTGCCGAATAGAGCGCCTCGCCCGAGCCCTGCTGAACAATGGGGAGGGTGTCTTTTTTTTCATCGCCATTCGGGCTGAAAAGAAGATACTCCGCCATGGATTTAATGACCGGATACTGTGTGTCGAGCAGAAACGCTGCGCTTTCGCCCTCAGTTATGCTTCCGTTGTCGAGCCGAACCCTGAGCAGCGCCGAAAATTCGCCGTCTGCCGCCAGTTTTCCCTCGGTATTTTTGCCGTTCCATGTCAGTTTTTCTGGAACAGCGCCGTTTTCGCTCACGCTGTATACCGACTGCCCGCGGATGTTGCGAATTTCGAAGTCATAGGAACGAACAAAATTATTTGGGGAGACCTGCATATTCAATTCCTGCGTTTCCAGAGTGGAATCGCCATTCGGCGAAAAGGCGGGCGCAGCGGCGCGCACACTCACGGAGGCGCGCGTGGTGTCGAGAATGAAACTGCCTGTTTGGTCGGTGGTGGTATTTCCCGGGTCATCGGTCGCCGAAAGTTCATAGATGTATGAGGTATTTGGAGCGATTCTTCCCGCGTCGTTGCGGCCATCCCAGAGAATTGTTTCCTGCGCGCTGCTGTTGTTGAAGGAAAAGGTTTTCACGAGCTGCCCGTTGTCGGCTCTGCGTATTTTTCCCGTTCCTGTCCATGGGGGATTGGTATTGACCGTTTGCTGAATGCGGAGTGTGTCGCAGCTGCCGTCATTGTTTGGGGAGAATGTTGGAATGCCTTCTCGTTCGCAGGTCGATGAGGCGCTCAGGGTGATGTCGGGAGACAGGCTGTCGATGATGATATTCGATATGGTTTCCGAGCTGTAGTTGCCGGCGAGGTCGCTGCTTGAAATGTGATATTCGTAGGTCCCGTCGGGAAGCCGTTGTCCGGCATTATCGGTTCCGTCCCAGTAATACACAGTGGGCGGGGAATGGGAGATGCGCTCGGTTTTGACAACCGCGCCGGCGCTATCGGATATTTCAATGTTCCAGAGTTCCTCAGTACTGCCGCTCTGCTCAATGCGCAGGGGTTCCTTCGCTGGTGAGAATGTTGTTCGCGGCGCGCTGATATTCACCTGCGGATATTCGGTATCGACCGCCAGTATGAATTGCCGGGCGGGAGCGGCATTGCCCTGCGCATCAATGGCGGAGAGGGAAACATCATATTTCCCATCGGAAAGGCTTCGTCCATCGGTATTTCTGCCGCTGAGCGAAAGGGTTTGAGGCGGTGTAATGGTCGGTATGGGGCGAAACATTCCAAACACATTCGTTGTCCGTTCCCATGTTTGTGTGAAATCTTCCCTGTTGGGAACGCGCAATTCTACTTTCGCTATTCCCGAAGGATCATCAATCTGTAGTGCTTCGCTCCAGCTGTCCTGTATTCCATCGCCATTTGGTGAAATGTAGATTGTTTCCGGCAGCGCTATTTCAATGGCCGGCGGATCGCGGTCGACCTTCTGCAGCGGAAAGGCGGCTCCGGCAGCGAAGGCGAAGTGATCGGGATAGGGCGAGTAGATGGAAATGGTGGTATCAATATCAGGGTGATTTTGCCCCAACAGGCTGTAGGAAAGCGACAGCCGCGGCAGAAGGCTGGCATTCTGATACCCGTCTTCGAGCTGCTGCCGAAAATCGATGTTCCATGCAAGCGAAACGGAGAAGGCATTGAACAGACGCAGTGAGGTTTGGAGACCAAGCAGAACATCGGTAAATTCGGGAAATGCCACGTTCACCGCGTTGTAGAGCCCTGCATCTTCTGAAAACCTGAAGGCGGCAGTAACACCCCCGCGCGGCGTGAAGGGGCTCCGGTAATATGTTTCTCCGGGGGTCAGTATCTCCTTGCCGATTCCGGTCAGCGCGGCATGCCAGGCGAACTCGCTGAAGGGTCCGACAGCGCCAAGATTCTGACTTACTCCCACCTTCGCGCTGAGCGCCCAGTCGGCATAATCGTCCTTAAACCCGATGCCACCTTCCACCGCTGCCCCGAGCACCAAGTTTTCAACAACGTTGTTTGCCCAGCCGAAATGCAGGCGGATGGCGCCGCCGGTTGCGGCAACAGAGGTATTGAGATACTGAAACTCAATGCCGCCGTTGAGCTGCCCCCGTTCCAGCGGAATGTTGATCCAGCTCGAAGCCCGGTGCCCGCTGTAGGCATTCTCGGTTCGGGTGGTGTCGATGATTCCGCCGTAGCCCAGCTCAAGGATGGGGACGTTCAGCGGATTGAAGACCGCGGGATTAAACAGCAGGGTGGACGGCAGTTTTTCGGGGAAGCGGGCGTTGCTCCCCCCGACAAACCCCGCCGCGTTGTCCGTGAATGTGGAATTAAATTCTGCCTGTTCCGCATTCTGCGCGCCGAGAACGGCCGCCGCCATGAAAAATACCATTACAAAGTTTTGCATACGGCAAAACTTTCTGACATATATTCTGTTGTACATTGTATCTCCTGGAAATTTTTGCATTGGAAAATTGTGCTTGCACAATTTCCAGTAGCAAAAGTTTATTCTCTTCTTATAAAATTATAAAGGCGTCAATCGTGTGCACATTTACCTCTGACATTTGAGAATTGTATTCACAGCACGATGCAACTCGCTGATACGCTATCTTACCATGTTTTGCCAAGTATTCACAGGCGGTATTTATATCGGTGGTTTCGCATAAGCGGATCAAGTTCAGCGCGACAATGTCCTGAGCATCGTAATTCTCAGCGAAATTCTCCTTACATGCGCGATACACTTCCCGAGCTCGTTTCAGGCAACGCTGCGCGCTTTGAATTTTTTGAATAAGAGTTTCATTCATAGGTTGTAGGCTCGTTTGGTTTCCAGAAAGCTCCGGAGAATGGCAGCTCGTTCCTCATTCAGCTTCTGGTGGGCGCTGAGGACCTGCATCTCAAATGCCAGAACGACATCCATGTCCTTGTCCTTAACATAGAGCCATCGGCCGGTGTTGATAATTTCGTTTTGGAATACCGTGCTGACGCGGCGGAGATTCACGAGGTCGACATCGCTCCGAAGCAGGTGGGAAAGCGCTGAGGCACAGGGTGAGATGGCCATGGGCAATTCCTTCTGAACCGGAGCGGTAGTCAACCCTGCATCCAGAACAACAGGTAGCAGAACGGCAATATCAACATCGCTCTGCGGCCACTGCTGCCCACAGGCGTAGCTCCCAAACAATGATATTGCTTCCACTTCGGGATAGTGCTGCTGAATAATTGGGATAATGAGTTTTTTATCAATTGTCGGCACTTCGTCTTTTTCTGTCGGAACTGTATTTTTCATATCAAAACTGCCGTGCGTTTAGTGCTCGGTAGGTACCAGTTCCCAGTAGACATCGGTTCCCTCTAAGGCTTCGTTTTCCTGCGCGAAATCCCATGCGGTTTTTCCGAATAGGGTTTCTACCATGTTAACATCGGCTCCGGCATTCAGCAGGGCGGTGATAATTTCAGGGTCATCGTTATGCCAGGCAGCTTCCATGAGGGGGGTGTTTCCGTATTGATCCTGCGCGTTAACGTCAGCGCCGGCATTGATGATGGTTGCGATGATTTCAGGGTTGCCGCTATATTTGATAGCAAACATCAGGATGGGTTCTCCGTTTGCGGTCAGCATATGAATATCAGCCTCGGCATTCAGCAGGGCGGTGATAATTTCAGGGTTGCCGCTATACCTGATGACAGCCAACATCAGGGCTGTCCAGCCGTTTTCATCCTGCGCGTTAATATCGGCATTGGCATCAGCTCCGGCATTCAGCAGGGTAGTGATGATTTCAAGGGTGTTGGTATATTCGGCAGCCAACATCAGAGGAGTCCGTCCGTCTTTATCCTGTTCAGTAACATCTATGGTTCCTGCGCGCAGATCAATTTGCAGATCTTCAGGCGACAGATTTGCCCAATATTCCGGCTCTGTCCATTCCTGCGCTGAGAGGAGACTGCCGATGCACAGCAGTATTGTTAATATTGAAAAAGTGTGTAGTTTCATAATGTTCTTCCTTTATTATAGTTGATGGAAAATTTTGCAGAGTAAAATTTTTAGTAGCAAAATTCTCTGATGTAATTATATATGAAAGTTTTGCATAAAGCAAAAGTTTTTCCTCTGGCAAAACTTTCATATCCTGAGAGAATCCTCATTCGTGCGTTTATTGCTCGGTAGGTACCAGTTCCCGGTAGGCATCGGTCCCCTCTAAGGCTTCGTTTTCCTGTGCGAAATCCCATGCGGTTTTTCCGTCTTCATTCTGCGCGTTAACATCGACGTCAGCGTTCAGCAGGGCGATAATGACATCGGGATTCTGGCTATTACGGGCAGCGGCCATCAGGGCTGTCTCTCCGTTTTTATTCTGCGCATTAATGTCAGCGCCGGCGTTCAGCAGGATGGTAATAATCTCGGGATTTTCGTTACGCCCGGAAGCCGCCATCAGGGGAGTCCATCCGTCTTCATCCCGTACATTAACATTGGCGCCGGTGTTCAGGATGGTGGTAATAATTTCAGGGTTTTCGTTATTATCGGCAGCCAACATCAGGGGAGTTGCTCCGCTTTCAGTCCGCGCATGAATATCAGCGCCGGCGTTCAGAAGGGTGGTAATGACATCGGGATTTTGGTTACTACGGGCAGCAAACATCAGGGGGGTGTTTCCCTTTACCGTCCACTCATGAATATCAGCGCCGGCGTTCAGCAGGGTGGTAATGACATCGGGATTGTGGTTATTAGCAGCAGCCAGCATCAGGGGGGTCGATCCGCTTTCAGTCCGCGCGTTAATATCGGCATTGGCATCAGCCCCGGCATTCAGAAGGGTGGTAATGATATCGGGGTTGTGGTTATTACGGGCAGCAAACATCAGGGGAATCTGTCCGTTTTCATCCTGCGCATGAATATCAGCCCCGGCATTGATGAGGGCGGTAATGACATCGGGGTTGTGGTTATTACGGGCAGCAAACATCAGAGCTGTTACTCCGTCTTCAGCCTGCGCGTTAATATCGACATTAGCATCAGCATCAGCCCCGGCATTCAGCAGGGTGGTAATGACATCGGGGTTGTGGTTATTACCGGCAGCAAACATCAGGGGAGTCTGTCCGTTTTCATTGTGCGCATGAATATCAGCCCCGGCGTTCAGCAGGGTGGTAATGACATCGGGATTTTGGTTATTACGGGCAGCAAACATCAGAGCTGTTACTCCGTCTTCGGCCTGCGCGTTAATATCGACATTGGCATCAGCAATATCGGCATTGGCATTGGCGCGAGCATTCAGTAGGGTGGTAATGACATCGGGCTCTTGGTTGTTACGGGCAGCAAACATCAGGGGAGTCCGTCCGTCTTCGGTCTGCGCATTAATATCAGCTCCGGCATTCAGCAGAGTGGTAATGAGATCGGGGCTCTGGTTATTACCGGCAGCAAACATTAGGGCTGTTATTCCGTCTGAATTCCGCGCGTTAACATCGGCATCGGCGCCTGCGTTCAGCAGGGTGGTAATGACATCGGGGTTTTTATTGTTCCCTGCGGCAAACATCAGGGCTGTCATTCCGTCTGAATTCTGCGCGTTAACATCAGCTCCGGCATTGATGAGGGTGATGATGATTTCACTGTTGCTGTTATATCTGGCAGCCCGCATCAGGGCTGTCGCTCCGTCTTCGGCCTGTGAGTTAATATCGGCATTGGCGCCTGCGTCCAACAGGGCGGTAATGAGATCGGGGCTTTGGTTATTACCGGCAGCCAATATCAGGGCTGTCGCTCCGTATTCATTCTGCGCGTTAATATCGGCATTGGCATCAGCACCGGCATTGATGAGGGTTGTGATGATTTCAAGATTGCCGTTATACCTCCTGACAGCCCACATTAGGGGAGTCCAACCGTCTTCATCCCGTACATTGGCATCGGCGCCGGCGTTCAGCAGGGCTGTGATGACTTCAAGGTTGCTGTTATTGCGGGCAGCCCACATCAGGGGAGTCCATCCGTTTTCATCCTGCGCGTTACTATCGACATTGGCATCGGCGCCGGCGTTCAGCAGGGTGATAATGACATCGGGGTTCTGGTTATTATGGGCAGCCCACATCAGGGGAGTCCATCCGTTTTCATCCTGCGCGTTAATATCAGCATTGGCATCGGCTCCGGCGCTCAGCAGGGCGGTAATAATTTCGGAATTCTCGTTATATCCGGCAGCTTCCATTAGGGCTGTCCTTCTGCGGTTATTCTGCGCATTAACATCAGCTCCGGCATTGATGAGGGCGGTAATGACATCGGGATTTTGGTTATTACCGGCAGCCCACATCAGGGGAGTCAATCCGTCTTTGTTCTGCGCGTTAATATCGGCATTGGCATCAGTATCGGCATTGGCATTGATGAGGATGGTGATGATTTCACGGCTGCTGTTAAAACCGGCAGCCACCATCAGGGGAGTCGATCCGTCTTCAGTCCGCGCATGAATATCCGCGCCGGCATTGATGAGGGTGGTGATGATTGCACGGTTACTGTTAAAACCGGCAGCCCACATCAGGGGCGTCCCGCTGTCTTTGTTCTGCGCATTAACATCGGCTCCGGCATCGATGAGGGCTGTGATGACATCGGGGTTTCCGTTATTGCCGGCAGCCAACATCAGGGGAGTCAATCCGTCTTCATTCTGCGCGTGAGGATCTATGGTTCCTGCGTTCAGAGCATTCTGCAGATCTTCATACGACAGATTGACCCAGTTTTCCTGTTCTATCCATTCCTGTGTGGAGATGAGATTGTCCTGCGCTGAGAGGAGACTGCTGATACACAGCAGTGTCGTCAATAGTATTAAAAAATTGCGTATTTTCATAACCGCCTTCTGTTGAGTTCCCAGTAGGCATCGGTTCCCTGTAAGGCATCATTTTCCTGTATGAGATCCCATGCGGTTTTTCTGGGGTAGAGGGTTCCCATGGTAACATTAGCGCCTGCGTTCAGCAGGGTGGTAATAATTTCGGGATTTTCGTTGTATCCGGCAGCTTCCATCAGGGCTGTCCATCTGCGCTTATTCTGCGCATTAATATCAGCGCCGGCATTGATGAGGGCGGTAATGACATTGGGATTTTGGTTATTACGGGCAGCAAACATCAGGGGAGTTGATCCGTTTTCATCCCGCGCATTAATATCAGCGCCGACGTTGATGAGGACGGTAATGACATCGGGGTTTTGGTTATTGCCGGCAGCAAACATCAGGGGAGTTCTTCCGTATTTATCCCGCGTATTAATATCAATTCCTGCGCTCAGAGCATTCTGCGCATCTTCATACGACAGATTGACCCAATTTTCCGATTCCGTCCATCCCTGCGCGGAGAGAATACTGTCCTGCGCGGAGAGAAGACTGCCGATGCGCAGCAGCAACATCAATAGTATTAAAAAATTGTGGGTGAATCCACCGTGTATTTTCATATGTTCAAAACCGCCTTTGGTTGAGTTCCCAGTAAGCATCGGTTCTCTTTAAGGCATCATTTTCCTGTATGAGATCCCATGCGGTTTTTCTGGGGTAGAGGGTTCCCATGGTAACATTAGCGCCGGCGTTCAGCAGGGTGGTAATAATTTCAGGATTTTCGTTATATCCGGCAGTAAACATCAGGGAAGTCCATCTGCGCTTATTCTGCGCATTAATATCAGCGCCTGCATTGATGAGGGCGGTAACGACATTGGGATTTTGGTTATTACGGGCGGCAGCCATCAGGGGAGTCGATCCGCTTTCATCCCGCGCATTAATATCAGCGCCGACATTGATGAGGGTGGTAACGACATTAGGGTTTTGGTTATTGCCGGCAGCAAACATCAGGGGAGTTTCTCCGTATTCGGTCCGCGCATAAATGTCAGCTCCGGCATTGATGAGGGTGGTAATGACATCAAGGTTTTGGTTATTACGGGCAGCAGCCATCAGAGCCGTTCTTCCATCTCCCGTCTGCGCGTGAATATCAGCTCCGGCATTCAGAAGGACTGTGATGATGTCAGGATTTTGGTTATTACGGGCAGCCACCATCAGGGGAGTCCATCCGCCTCCCGTCCGCGCATGAATGTCAGCCCCGGCATTCAGGAGGGCTGTGATGATTTCACGGTTTCTGTTATACCCGGCAGCCCACATCAGGGGGGTCAATCCGTATTCGGTGTGCGCATTAATATCAGCGCCTGCATTCAGGAGAACTGTGATGACTTCCGGGTTTTGGTTATTACCGGCAGCCCACATCAGGATGGTATCTTCGTATTCATCCTGTACGTTAACCTCAGCATTCAGCAGGGCGGTAATGACATCGGGATTTTGGTTATTGCCGGTATTGAAGGCAGCCCTCATCAGGGGAGTTTCTCTGCTTTCAGTGCGCCCATTAACATCATCAGCGCCGGCATTGATGAGGGTGGTGATGATTTCACGGTTGCTGTTATTGAAGGCAGCCAGCATCAGGGGAGTTTCTCCGTATTCAGTCTGCGCATTAACATCGGCGCCGACATTGATGAGGGCTGTGATGATTTCACGGTTGCCGTTGTTGTAGGCAGCCAGCATCAGAGGAGTTTCTCCGTCTTCGGTCTGTGTATGAATATCAGCATCGGCATTCAGCAGGGTGGTGATAATTTCGGGATTTGCATTATATTCGGCAGCCCACATCAGGGGAGTTTTTCCGTCTTTATTCTGCGCATTAACCTCAGCCCCCGCATTCAGCAGGGCGGTAATGACATCGGGGTTTTGGTTATTGCCAGCAGCCAGCATCAGGGGAGTTCTTCCGTTTCCCGTCCGCGCGTTAACATCGGCATTGACTCCGGCATTCAGCAGGGTGGTAATGACATCGGGGTTTTGGTTATTTTCGGCAGCCGCCATCAGGGGAGTCCATCCGTTTACGTCCCGCGCGTTAACATCAGCATTGGCATCGGCGTTCAGCAGGGTGGTAATGACATCGGGGTTTTGGTTATTACCGGCAGCCAGCATCAGGGCTGTCCATCCGTTTACATTCTGCGCGTTAACATCGGCGCCGGCCTTCAGCAGGGTGGTGATGACATCGGGGTTTTGCTTATTACGGGCAGCAACCATCAGGGCTGTCCATCCGTTTACATTCTGCGCGTTAACATCGGCGCCGGCCTTCAGCAGGGCGGTGATGATATCGGGGTTTTGCTTATTGTCGGAGGCAATCATCAGGGCTGTCCATCCGTTTACATCCTGCGCGTTAACATCGGCGCCGGCATTCAGCAGGTCGGTGATGATTTCACGGTTGTCGTAATACTTAACAGCCCACATCAGGATGGTTTCTCCGTATTCAGTCTGCGCGTTAATGTCGGCTCTGGCATTGATGAGGGCGGCGATGACATCGGGGTTTTGGTTATTACGGGCAGCAAGCAACAGGGGAGTCCATCCGTCTTCATCCCGCGCGTTAACATCGGCGCCGGACTTCAGGATGGCGGTGATAATTTCGGGATTTCTGTTATATCCGGCAGCAAACATCAGGGGAGTGAATCCGTCTTTAGCCTGCGCATGAATGTCAGCATCGGCATTGATGAGAGTGGTAATGACATCAGGATTCTGGTTATTAAAGGCAGCAAACATGAGGGCTGTTCCTCCGTCCTCAGTGCGCGCAGTAACATCGGCTCCGGCATTAATGAGGGTGGTAATGACATTGGGGTTTTGCTTATGCCAAGCAGCCGCCATTAGGATGGTTTCTCCGTATGCGTTCTGCTCATTAGGTTCCAAGGTTCCTGCGCTCAGGGTATTCTGCAGATCTTCATACGACAGATTGACCCAACGTTCCGGATATGCCCAGTCCTGCGCGGGGAGGAGTCTGCCGATGCACAGCAACACCATCAATATCATTAAAAAAGTGTGGGTTTTCATAATGGGCAAGTGTATATGAAAGTTTTGTAAAATGCAACTCTTTCTAAGAGGTCATCACTTTTTTCAATAAATTACTGAAATTCTCTGAATCTTCTGGCCCCGGAGATTTTAAAATCTCTGAAATAAGAAAACGATGTAAAAAATATTTAAGAATCTTATTTTTTTGCTGTTCTGAAAGGAATGAATTGATCTTGCTTCGATTTAACGGACACTCTTCTAAGCACGATACTATAGGGAGAGGAGAGTGTTATGGAAACACGGAAAGTCAGAAAATTCTATGCTGAGGATTTTAAGGAACAGGCTGTGGAGCTTGCCAAAGAAATTGGCACGAAGCAGGCGACGGAAAAGCTGGGTATAGCAAGTTATCATACCCTCGCGAAATGGGTTCGGAACGACCAGAAAGGTCCCGAGTTTCGGGAACTTCAGGAAGCCCTGGCCGAGAACAAACGATTGAGAAAGGAACTGCGCGCCGAGAAAAAGGCGGTGGCAATACTCAATGATGCAATGGTTTTTTTTTGCAGAAAGGAGAGCCTGAAATGAAGTATCGAGGAATTGAGCAGCTGAAGCAGACCGGACATGCTGTTGCACCATGCTGCAAACTTCTGAAGGTGTCCAGCTCGGGATTCTATGACTGGCTTAAGAGAGAACCGTCCAAAAACACCCGCAGGGATGATGAGCTTACGGGTAAAATCCTGCGTGTGTATACTGAAAATAAGGGATGCTACGGTTCGCCCCGAATTCACCGGCTGCTGCATCTTCATGGTGAAGCAATCGGGAGGAACCGAGTCGCCCGGCTTATGAGGGAATCGGGGCTCAATGCGGGGAGAACGAAGGCATATCGCCCGCGAACAACAATGAGCAATCCATCCCAGAAGAAGTCTCCGCGGGTGTTTCGCATTGAAAGCTCCACGGTTACGAAAGCGAATGAGGTCTGGGCATCGGACCTCACGTACCTGCCCGCCGGCGCAGGATTTGCGTACCTTGTTGTGGTTCTGGACATCTATACCCGGGAAATTACGGGCTGGAATGTCAGTGATTCCATGGAGAGCACACAGACGGAAAAGGCTCTGTTACAGGCCGTACGGAGAACTCCCGGGGAGTTGAATAGCTTGGTCTTTCATTCAGATCAGGGAACGCAGTATTGCGCGCAGAGCATTCGAGACAAACTGGAAATGTTACATATTACCCAGTCGATGTCGAGAAGGGGGAATTGCTACGATAATGCCTTTGTGGAAAGTTTTTTCCACACGCTGAAGAATGAGCTTGGTAAGCCGAGGTTTCAGAACCTTCAGGAGGCGCGGAAGATAGTTTTTGAATACATCAACTGGTATAACCGAGAGAGGCTTCATTCTTCTCTTGACTATATGAGTCCGATGAATTATGCTTTGAAAACAGCAGGAGAATCCTGTTGTGTTGCTTAGCGGATTGTCCGAATTTTCGAAGCAAGATCAGTGGTGATAATTTCGGGATTTTTGTTATTACTGGTAGCCTCCATCAGGGGAGTCCATCCGTATTCATCCCGCGCGTTAACATCAGCTCCGGCATTGATGAGGGCGGTAATGACATCGGGGTTTTGGTTATAAACGGCAGCAAACATCAGGGGAGTTTCTCCGTATTCACCCCTCGCATGTACATCTATGGTTCCTGCAATCAGATCATTCTGCAGATATTCATACGACAGATTTTCCCAGTATTCCTCGCTAGCCCAGTCCTGCGCAGGGAGGAGACTGCCGATGCACAGTAGCATCAATATCATTGAAAAATTGTGAGTTTTCATAATGGTTAAGTGTATATGAAAGTTTTGCAAAATGCAACGGTTTCTATATGATGTCGCAGGAATAAAGTATTTACCGTTGGATACAATATACCTCCGATTTTTTAGAACCGCCTGTCACTTAGTTCCCAGTAGGCATCGGTTCCCTCTAAGTCCTCGTTTTCCTGTATGAGGTCCCATGCGGTTTTTCCATTTTTGGCCCGTAGGTTAGCATCAGCACCGCCGTTCAGCAGGGCGATAATAATGACATCGGAATTTTCATTATATCTGGCAGCCCACACAGCCCATATCAGGGGAGTCCTACCGTATTCATCCCGCGCATTAACATCAGCCCCTGCATTAAGCAGGGTGGTAATGACATCGGGGTTTTTATTATATTCGGCAGCATTCATTAGGGCTGTCATTCCGTCTTCATCCCGTGCATGAATATCGGCGCCAGCATTGATGAGGGCTGTGATGACATCGGGATTTTGGTTACTGCCGGCAGCCCGCATCAGGGGAGTCCTTCCGAATTTATCCCGCGCGTTAACATCAGCTCCGGCATTGATGAGGGCTGTGATGACATCGGGATTTTGGTTACTGCCGGCAGCCCGCATCAGGGGAGTCCTTCCGAATTTATCCCGCGCGTTAACATCAGCTCCGGCATTGATGAGGGCGGTGATGACATCGGGATTTTCGTTAACGGCAGCCTGCATCAGGGGAGTCCTTCCGAATTTATCCCGCGCATGAACATCAGCTCCGGCATTGATGAGGGCGGTAATGACATCGGAGTTTTCGTTCCAAAGGGCAGCCCACATCAGGGGAGTTTCTCCGTATTTATTCTGCGCATGAATATCAGCCCCTGCATTGATGAGGCCGGTGATAATTTCGGGGTTTTCGTTCCAACGGACAGCCCGCATCAGGGGAGTCCATCCGTCTTCATCCCGTACGTTAACATCAGCGCCAGCATTGATGAGGGCTGTGATGACATCGGGGTTTTCGTTATATTTGGCAGCCAGCAACAAGGGAGTTTCTCCGTCTTTATCCCGCGCGTTAACATCAGCTCCGGCATTGATGAGGGCGGTAATGACATCGGGGTTTTCGTTATATTTGGCAGCCAGCAACAAGGGAGTTTCTCCGTCTTTATCCCGTACGTTAACATCAGCTCCGGCATTGATGAGGTCGGTAATGACATCGGAGTTTTCGTTCCAAAGGGCAGCCCGCATCAGGGGAGTCCATCCGTATTTATTCTGCGCATGAATATCAGCCCCTGCATTGATGAGGCCGGTGATAATTTCGGGATTTTGGTTACTGCCGGCAGCCCGCATCAGGGGAGTCCATCCGTCTTCATCCTGCGCATTAACATCGGCGCCAGCATTGATGAGGGTGGTAATAATTTCAGGATTTTCGTTATACCGGGTAGCCAACAACAAGGGAGTCCGTCCGTCTTCATCCCGCGCGTTAACATCAGCTCCGGCATTGATGAGGGCGGTAATAACATTCGAGTTTTGGTTCCAAGCGGCAGCCAGCAACAAGGGAGTCCGTCCGTATTTATTCTGCGCGTTAACATCAGCTCCGGCATTGATGAGGGTGGTAATGACATCGAGGTTTTCGTTATATTCGGCGGCCCACATCAGGAGAACCTCTCCGTATTCATCTTGTTGATTAACATCAGCCCAGGCATTGATGAGGGCGGTAATGACATCAGGGTTTTCGTTATATCTGGCAACCAACATCAGGATGGTTTCTCCGTTTTCAGTCTGTACATGAATATCAGCCCCTGCATTCAGCAGGGTAGTAATAACATCGGGGTTTTGGTTATTTTCGGCAGCCAACATCAGGAGAGTCCATCCGTCTTCAGTCCGCGCATGAATATCCGATCCGGCATTGATGAGGGCGGTAATGACATCGGGGTTTTGGTTAAAGAAGGCAGCAAACATCAGGGGAGTGTTTCCGTATTTACCCCTCGCATGTACATCTATGGTTCCTGCAATCAGATCATTCTGCAGATCTTCATACGACAGATTTTCCCAGTATTCCTCGGTAGCCCATTCCTGCGCGGGGAGGAGACTGCCGATACACAGCAGCATCAATATCATTAAAAAATTGTGGGTTTTCATAATGGTTAAGTGTATATGAAAGTTTTGCAAAATGTAAAGGTTTCTATATGATTATCGGGGATGTATCCAGTGCTTATCTTGAATTTTCTGAGCGGATTGGCTATGCTGGATTTCTGAATGCTGAGCAGCCCCCATCCCAGCAATAGTCGCATGGCGGGCAGGCGCGAAAAGCGCCGACCAGCAGGGCTGCCGCGGGCAGTGGAGGAATATGGAACATTCGGCAGCCCGCGGACGGGTGTATCACAAAGTTACCGAGATACGGAATGTGCATGCGTCAACATACATTCTCCGTTTTGAGCGGAACAATCTGCGCTTTGAGCCCGGTCAATACATCAGCGTCGGCCCGAAGGGAGATATCAACATGAGAGAGTATTCCATATACTCTTCTGTTGACAGTGAGTATCTGGAGATTCTTGTGAAGGAAGTTGAGGGCGGATATATTTCCCGAAAACTGAAATTGCTCAGTCCCGGCGATGAGGTCTATGTTGAGGGACCCTTTGGTTTTTTTCTGATGGATGAGCGGATCAGGTCGGAAAAAATTTTTTTCATAGGCACGGGCACGGGAATTAGTCCATTTCACTGTTTTGTTACTTCTTGGTCTGAGCTTGATTATACCATTCTCCATGGTGTCCGCCATGATGATGATGCCGTTGATATTGCAGATTATGATGTGAAGCGCCTGATCCGCTGTGTTTCCCGGGAGGATGCGGGGAATTACCATGGCAGGGTGACAGATTATCTGCGGGAGAATCCAGCAAAGGCCGGCGCTGCCGTGTATCTCTGCGGCAACTGTGATATGATTTATGAGGCCTATGACATTCTTTCCGAGCAGGGTATTTCCCGAGACCGGATGTTTGCCGAGGTGTATTTTTAAGGCGGGCAGAGTATGAAATATCACATTGTCCATCTCGGCTGTCAGATGAATCAGTCGGATGCCGAACGCATTCAGGCGGTTATTGAGGCGATGGGCTATGAAGAAACAGCGCAGGAAGAAGATGCCGAGATTCTCGGCATAGTGGCTTGTTCTGTGCGGCAGAAGGCAATTGATAAGGTCTATTCCAAAATTCACCAATGGAATAGCTGGAAGCAGAAGCGAAACATTCTTACCTTTGTGTCGGGCTGTATTCTCCCGACCGACAAGGAGAAATTTCTTGACCGCTTTGACCTGCTGTTTGGCATTCATGAGTTGCCCCAACTTCCTGAAATGATCGCCCAGTATGGTATTACAACACCCTTCTCGGGCGGGCAGTTCGGCGGCGGTCTTGAACTCATACGCGATTCAGAAACTCCTCGGTTGGCGCGTCCGGCGCGGATCGGGCCGCAGGCGCAACATGAGCAGCAGACGCTGTCCCGACCTTCCATGCAGGAGTTCTGGAACATCAGACCGCATTACCGCTCCCCCTTTGAGGCCTTCATACCCATTCAGAACGGCTGCGACAAATTCTGTACCTTTTGCGCAGTGCCCTATACCCGCGGCAGAGAAGTATCGCGGCCAAGCAGTGAAATTATTGAAGAAGTACAGAATCTCATTGACCGCAATTACCGCAGCATTACCCTGTTGGGGCAGAATGTGAATTCCTACGGGCAGGATGGCGGAGGAAGGGAAATGAATTTTCCCGAACTCATGCGGAAAATTGGCGAGATCGGCCGTGAAATGGGCAGGGAAGATGATTTCCGTGTCTATTTCACATCTCCCCATCCCCGGGACATGACCCGTGAATTGCTTGAAGTTATTGCCGAACATTCCTGTCTGGCAAAGCAAATACACCTTCCGCTGCAGTCGGGCGATGACAAGCTTCTTATCAAGATGAATCGTAATCACAGCATGCAGCGCTATCGCGACATTGTCAGTAACATCCGCGCAATACTGCCCTCGGCAACCCTTTTTACGGATATTATTGTCGGCTTCACCGGTGAAACCGAGGAGCAGTTTGAAAATACCCGCTTAGCCATGGAAGAATTTCAGTACAATATGGCCTACATTGCCATGTACAGTCCGCGTCCGGGGGCTGCATCCAGCCGCTGGGCCGATGATGTGCCTCAAAATGAGAAGAAGCGCCGTCTGAGAGTACTCAGCGATATTCTTCATAAGACAAGCGGCGCCTATAACCGCAAACTGCTGGGAAAAACCCTTCGGGTGCTTGTGGAAGGACGGGATAGAACCGGTACATACCTTGCCGGCCGTACTGAGGGAAAACTGCCGCTCCGCTTTGTATCGGCCGCCGATGCCCCCATTGGGCACTTTGTCAATTTGCGGATATCTTCGGCACGCGGACTAAGCCTAGAAGGGGAGCTGATTGAGGAAGCAGTCAATGTCTGATGCGACTGGCGCGACTGTGGCATTCAACACGCTTGGCTGCAAGCTCAATCAGTATGAGAGCGATGCCATTGCGTCACAGTTTTTTAGAGCCGGTTACCGAATTGTTCCCTTTGATCAGCAGGCCGATGTCTATATCATAAACAGCTGCACTGTTACGAATAAGGCAGACCGAAAAACCCGGAACATTCTCAATCGCGCGCTCCGCGCCGCCCATCCCGCCGACACCCCGAACTGTTCGGCAGAACCTTCCGGGAGCAGGATGAGGGCACATTCCATGGTGGTTATTACCGGCTGTTTTGTGGATAGTCATAGAGATGAACTTGAGCATGACGGGCGGAGTTTTGTTGTCGATAATGAACATAAAAATAGTATATTTGATCTGGTCGAGGCGCGGCGCAGGGGGGAAATTGTCCATCCTGAATCATTCCCCCCCGACCGTTTCAACTACAGCGGAACCCGCCGTATCTTCAGAACCCGGGGAATGCTCAAAATTCAGGACGGCTGCGATAATTTCTGCAGCTTCTGCATCATCCCATTCGTAAGGGGGAAGGCTATTAGCCGAAGTAGTGAGGAAGTACTCGGTTCCGCCCGGCAGATGCTCAGCGATGGATACAAGGAGCTTGTGCTTACCGGTGTCAATATGAGCCGGTACCATGATGACTGCGCCAGTTTTTCACAGCTGCTTGAGAGACTGCTTGAGCTTGATGTTGATGGCGATTACCGCCTGAGAATTTCGAGCATTGAGCCGGACTGTCTTGATGATCACTTCATTGATCTTCTTGCCCATGAGCGCATGACACCGCACCTGCATCTCTGCCTGCAAAGCGCGAGTGAGAAGATGCTTTTGAAAATGAGACGGCAGTACACCTATGCCGAGTACCGGGAACTTATCGGAAAAATTCGCGCTGTCCGCGGCAATTTTAATGTTACCACCGACCTCATTGTCGGTTTTCCCGGGGAGGGCGATGCGGAGTTTCGGGAAAGTCTGGACGCGCTCAGGGAAATTGAATTTGGTCATGTGCATGTATTCAAGTACTCGATCCGCAGGGGAACGCGCGCCGAACGCATGGGGGGGCATCTGCCGGAACGGGTTAAAACCGAACGTTCCGAAACAATCCGCCGGCAGGCCGGAGTAATGAAACGCGCGTACCGGCAGAAATTGATCGGCAAAACACAACGGGTGCTCGTGGAGCGGGTGGAAAATATCGGCGGCGGCAGGTTCCGGGCTGGAGGTTTTGGAGAGCACTATGTTCCCGTGCGTTTTTCTCCACCGGAATTTTCTGTTCCCGAAGCCGTCACAGGGTCTTCCCTGAAAACGGGGGAGAGAATCCCGCTGCCGGAGCAGCCCGGCAGTTTCGAAAATTGCTACCGCACGGTAAAAATCACTGGCATTGCCGATGGCGATGATCCAGAACTCATCGCTGAAATTATTGCATGATCTTCTGCATTGCCCGGGCCAATCAGCAAACACATCCGCAAATACATCGGCAAACCGATGCGCAGGCAGACAGGCAGATCGCGCTTCCCTCATGGAAAAAAATTCTTTCCTGCCGACAAAGCCGGGCCCTCCCGCAGTTCTGGCATGAAAGCCGACTGCGGGGAGAAGACGGTTATGAAACACTCATTCTCTACGAATATCGGGGTCAGAAGCCTGCTCGGGATATACCCTTTCTGCTCGGCTGTCTCTGGCAGAAAACAGGCGGATTTCAGGGAGCATATGCCGGATCGCCGCTTATTATCCTCCATAATGCTGATGATGTTGCTGGCGATGTTGATGTTGCTGCCGTCCGCGATGTTGATGTTGCCGGCGATGTTGATGCCGCCCGCGCCGTTGTGTCAGGGCAGGATATGATCATGCATAATCCCGTCATAACCGATTCCGGCACATTGTATCCCGATATCATTCTCGGCCATACCTTCCATGAAGAAGCTCTGCGGGTGGAACCCGCATCATTTCTCCACTATGTGTATGTACATCTCTTTGAACTTCTCTCGCCGCATCAGGTGCTCGGCTTTTCCATCAACCTGAATCGTGAACCCAGCCGAATGTATCGGCTTATTAACATGCTGAAGGACTATGCGCAGTCTCTGGATGAACTGCGCGCCGCGGCCCGGGCGCGCTCATGAATTCCCACGCGTGCCTTCAGTCGACATACCGTTTTTCCTGTGTGTATGTTGAAAAGTCTGCGCGGGAACTGCCGCAGACGGCAGAAATCATCGGGAAGCTGCAGAACAGTCCCCGCATTATCACAATTGAACATTACGGCGACATTTTTAATCGCCCCCGGCAGCGCTTTACCATGCAGAAAACGGCGCCGGCGCTCATTCTGGCGGTGGAGCGAAAAAATTTCCTCTATGAGGGGAATGAGCGCATCAATTCCTGGACGCAGAGCCGCCTCTATTATAATGCGCTGGTGAGAAACTGTGTGTATAACTGCGATTATTGTTTTCTTCAGGGAATGCATTCCTCAGCTCATATTCTGATGTTTGTGAATAACGATTGTTTTATTGATGCTGCCCGCCAGCGCCTCGCCGCCCTCCAAGCGCCCGCCAGCGATCAGCCAAAACAGCCGAAACAGCCGAAACAGCCGAAGCAGCCGAAGCAGCCGGATCAGCTGAAGCAGCCGTCCGGCGGATCGGGGATGTATCTGAGTATTTCATACCTGAGCGATATTCTTGCTTTTGAGCCGCTCTATCCCTACTGCGCAGAATGGATACGGTTTGCGGCGGAAAATCCTCGGCTCGGGCTTGAAATACGAACCAAGAGCGATTACTACCATGCAATTTCCCACCTGAAGCCGGTAAAGAATGTTTTTCCGGTGTGGAGCCTGAGCCCTGAAGAAGTAAGTTCCCGTTCTGAGCGGGGCTGCGCCTCATTCCGCAACCGCCTGTTCGCCGCCGCACGCGCTGCCGCAGACGGTTGGCCGATAAAGCTCTGCTTCGATCCGGTGCTCGCAGTTGACGGCTGGCAGGAACTCTATCCGCGTATGATCCGGGAGACCTTTACCCGCATACCTGCGGAACTAGTTAAGGAAGTAAGCTTTGGGGTATTCAGGATGAACCCTCAGTATTTTAAGAGAATGCAGCGCCTCCGCCCTGAAAGCCCCGTTATCAACCACGGCCCGCGGCTGTATGACGGAATATCGACCTACCCTGACAGACTCATACACGATATACGCCGAACAATGGAAGATGAGCTGAGCGCATACCTGAACCCCGAGAAAATTTTTTTTGTGCATGGGTGAATGCGCTCAGGGCTGTTATTCATGCCCGTTTTTCATCATAACTCTTTCTCCACCAGAAACTTTTGCATTGGAAAATTGTGCAGAGCACAATTTCCAGTAGCAAAACTTCTATAAAATAGGAGACTGCTAAGCACAAAGAAAGCATTCCTGACGGACGCATGGGCGAGCCAGATGCTTGGCAGAGCAGCGCCAATTAATGCGATCCGTTCCGCAATGTCCGCATTTCCTCATCGCTCAGCCCGGTAATTCTCTGAACAGCCTCGGTCGACAACCCTTCCGAAAACATACTACGAGCCGTTTCTCGAATGCCTTCTTCACGGCCTGTCTGTAGTCCTGTCTGCAATCCTTCTTCACGACCTGTCCGCAGTCCTTCCTGCCGACCCATCTCCGCAATGCGCGCTCTGAATGTTTCCGCATTCATTCTGAACATTTTTGCTACCTCCTTACCTCTCGGTTCTTTTGTTCTTTCTAATTGATTCATTAACGTATCTAAATCTATAACAATTCCGAACATCGAATCTACCACGCCGACAAATTCCTTTATCAGCTCCAGCGATTCCTCATTCAGCATTCCTGCTATCGCTTTCTCTACCTTCCGAATGTCCCAATCCGTATTCAGCAGATTTTTCGAGTACAGATCAAGGTACATAACAGCCGCAAACATTCTTCCCCGCTGCTGCAACTGTTCCGCAGAATAATCGCTCTCGTTAATAAGATCGTAAGGAAAGGGAGCAAGATACTGCGGGAATTCCCGCTTCCGTTGCTCTCTGACGTTCCCGGGCACCTTCCATTTTCGCGTTCCATTATAGAACACAATGGGAAGAAATACCACCTCGCAGTCATCGGGAATTTCGCCGGTGCGGTGAATGTTCCGGTAGAGCAGATTTGTGTACTCCGACATGCGGAGGGGCATGTCTTTGTCCACTCCAGATTGATGCTCAAGGAGCACATAGATAGCAACATCTCCCGTGTGATCCCGACTTCTGATTTTGCAGACGATGTCGGCCATTCGTGTTTTTGCATGGTCGATGAAAAAGGTACCGTTTTCGATGGTTATATCCTCGGTTCGGAGTTTTTTTGTCCATGCGCCTCCGACAAAGCGTTGCAGAAATTGGAGCATTATTGCGGGTTGGAACAGCAGGGAGCGGTATCCTTGGTCGTAGGGAACGGGGGCGGGTTTTTCTTTGAAATCGATCATACAATCCTCCTGAACGTTTCTTTCTGAATAGGGGATATCCCATGGCGACATGGTCCCATGGTGAATTCTCTCCTCTATATCTGTGACGGGTAGACTGTCATTTTTGACTGTGTATGTGGAAAGAATTTTGCAAAATGTGTGAATTTTTTGGCGGCGGGAGCGCTCAGGAAACTCGGGATAGCGCGTCTATGGCGATATCCGACTGGCTCATAAGATAGCCCGAAAATTGAGTGCGCGTGGGTCAGAGTGGCACCATGCCTATATATTTTTCGCTCATACCATATAGACGGGTAAAATATGAATGGTGAATATGAGAATTTTTTTTCAAAAAGTTTCTATTATTTTGGGATATTACTGTTTGATCAGCCCTGACGCATGGCGAGCAGGTGCGGAGCACCGACCAGCCCAGGAGGCGCAAGCCTCCGACCAGCCCCGCGCCTGCCTGAGTTGAATTGCAAGGTTTCAATAGCCGCTGGGGGTTATGAAACTAATACCATGACGGAATCAGACTACCTGTTACGCCGGAATCTGCGAACATATCATTTTTGCTTCCGGTATATTTGCCCCCACTGAGCGTCCAATGATCCTTCCACTCCTCAAGATCGCCATTGAATGCGCTTGCGCCATTGAACATAGAGCTCATATTCGTTACCGAACTGACAACCCAGCCGGAAATATCGCCATTGAATGCGCTTGCGCCATTGAACATAGAGCCCATATTCGTTACCGAACTGACAACCCAGCCGGAAACATCGCCATTGAATGTGCTTGCGTCAGAGAACATAGAGCTCATATTCGTTACCGCGACGGTATTCCAGAGCGAGATATCGCCATTGAATGCGCTTGCGCTAGAGAACATAGATCCCATATTCGTTACCGAACTGACGTCCCAGCCGGAAATATCGCCATTGAATGCGCTTGCGCCACTGAACATAGCGCTCATAGTCGTTACCTTACTGACATTCCAGCCGGAAATATTGCCATTGAATGCGCTTGTGCTAGAGAACATATTGTTCATATTCGTTACCGAGCTGACATCCCATCCGGAAATATCGCCATTGAATGCGCTTGCGCCAGAGAACATAGAGCTCATATTCGTTACCGAGCTGACATCCCAGCCGGAGATATTGCCATTGAATACGCTTGCTACATTGAACATATCCCTCATAGTCGTTACCGAACTGACATTCCATCCGGAAATATTGCCATTGAATGAAGTTGCAAGCCGGAACAAATTGTTCATATTCGTTACCGAACTGACATCCCAACCCGAGATATCGCCATTGAATGCAACTGCAAAATAGAACATATTGTTCATATCCGTTACCTTACTGACATCCCAACCCGCAATATCGCCATTGAATGTTTGTTCTCTACTGAAAATATCGGACATATCCGTTACTGCGGTGGTAATAATGTAGTTAAGATCGGCAGTATCACCCCAGTTTGATATCCCCGAAGTTACCGCTGTTTTCAGTTCAGCGTTAGTTGTTGGACTCACGGTAACGTAGAAATACTCTGCAAAGACTATGTCTCCGCTTTCGGTTTCACTGCCATATACCAGATATGTTCCTGCCGTTGTACTTGCGGTAACCGTAACAATTCCAGTATTCGTATCAACTGTCGGTGGGGTAACCCCATTGGGCGTAGTGCGGGGCTTTACCTTCAGGTCTCCTGAGTCATTGACCGCGTGAGTGCCCGTAGTCAAAGAAACGCTGAGGTTCTCATTGGCAATAATGGCATTCTGGGCAACCGAAAGGCTTATGGATTTTTCTGTACCCGAAGGAGTCTGTGTCGGAGAAAATAGTGGTGTTCCCGCTACGGGCTCAGACCATGGTCCAGCGCCAACTGCATTATTGACAGCGCGCACCTGTACTGCGTAGGGAGCTCCGTTTGTCAGGTTTGTTATGGCGTGGTCTGTGCCGGTGATGCCGGAGCTAATTTCCGTCCATGCTTCGCCGCCTGTGCGATATTGCAGCTCATACCCGGTAACGGCACTGCCGCCGGTATCTTCCGGTGCAGTCCATCTCGCAACGATTCGCCCAGTTCCCGGATAAAGGGTTGGGGCAGCCGGCGCGTCAGGAACAGTGACAGGGGTTGCAGCGGCAGATTCCGACCAGTCGCCAGCGCCGACTGCATTGACGGCACGCACCTGTACTTCGTAGGCAGTGCCGTTTGTCAGTCCGATAATGCTGTGGTATTCGTCAGTGATACCTTCGGTAATTTTCATCCATTCTTCATCGCCTGAGCGATATTGCAACTCATACCCGGTAACTGTGCTGCTGCCGTTGTTCGGCGCAGTCCATGTAGCAATGAGTTCCTCATCCCCCACTTCAAGGGTTGGCGCAGCCATGGTGCCCGGCACGGTTGGCTCGGGTTCAGGCATTGGATCGGGTTCAGGGGTTGGTTCCGGCATTGGGCATCCTGCCATCAATGCAATAAACATTGCGCAGAATGCGAAAAGGGTTACCCCCCCCAACTGTATGTCGTAATTTTCATAGTATGTTACCTCCTTCTAAGGTACTATGATTTTTTTGCCTCAGAAAAAATCTGACGAATTCCGACATTATTTCTGAGGTTGCTACAGAATAGCAGGTTTAGAAAATATGTGCCAGAACTTCCCCAACAAGGTTTTTTTTAGACCATTGCCGGAACTCTCATACGCATTCATGATCTACTAATCATCAACACATCACAAAATTCCTAAGTATTTTACCCAATGAGAAACTGTGCGTCAAGCAAAAGTTTCAATGAGAATTTGGGAAGCTCTGGACAACTATTCAATATCTCCCAAAATGAGTTAATTCCCGTACATCAGGGGGTCGAATATATGAACGCGCCATCAAAATTTCATAATACCATTGATGAATCGCAATTCAGTAAACACTGAGAGCAGGAGATATGTATGAGTAATAAACCGATTAGCCCCGATGTCAGTACTGTGCTTTACCCGATTTTTGAGGGCATTGTGAAATCGCATGGTTATAGTATTGGTTCCAAAACCAAAGGATATGTCCGATTCACCTCAAAAAAACTGGCTGAACGCCTTCCCAAGGGAAATTCAGAATCGGACAATACATGGAAGTATAGGGAGTTGTTTCTTTTTGAATTTGTGATCCGAAATAGTAAGAGCATTAGTCTTAAAGCAGTAATCGGTCCCGGAAATGAGAAAATTGCCCAGAAAATTATGGACGCGATGCGGGAATCGGAATATTATAACTGGAAGCGATGTAATGTATGGTGCACGTTTTATTGGAAGCCATTCCCCTTGCCTCCGAAAGAGCTGGCAAATAAGGATGCAGGAGAAATACGAAGTGAGCTTGAAGCGCTAATTACCGCGGTCAAACCTGATATTGATGGGGTATTTCGTTTAATTGAGGCGCAATTCTGACCGGAAAGGATAAAAAATGGATTATATCGTTTCTACGATAATCGGTATTATATTAATGGCCGGTATTGGAATTTTGGTAATAATTTACTCGAACCAAGTCTATACATCTAACAAAGTCAATCATCGTCAGCATTCTCAAATACCGCGATCGGGTTTTTGGGTTGCCCGTTCTTCACAAAGGCATACGTTGCGCTCTCATCCCCATCGGCAATATCAAGCAATTCGGGGAAGGAAAGAATAGCAGGCCGACGTCCGGATCCTTCCCGTAAAACTCTCAGAATGTTCTTGTCGGTCAGTTTCGTGAGCAGTCCAAATGCTGTTACTTTATGAATTGGAAGACGGGCCGCCAAGGCGCTTGTGCTGAAAATTGGTCGGTCAAAAATTGCATCGAGTATGTGTCCGGTATACTGTGAATGGGTAATTTCCTGAATTCGTATTTTCATGGATTCATAGAGAGCCATAATCGCCTGTACCTTGTTATTGTTATTTTTGGATTGCGTGGTAATTGCTTTCAGAAAGAATTCAATCCAACCATTCCAGTCGCCTTCCAGGGAAATAGTCTGCAAACGGGAATAATATTCCTCCCGGTGCGCTTCCAGATAGGAGCTCAAATAAAACATGGGCTGCGATAGCTTTTTTTTCTGAAAAAGAAAGAGAGGAATCAGAATGCGGCCAATACGGCCATTCCCATCTTTAAATGGATGCAGTAATTCAAATTGGGCATGGACGACCGCGGTCTGCAACAGTGAATCAATGTCATTATAGGCCAAATATTTCTGCCAGGCCTCCAGATGATCCTGCAGTTGCAGCGGATTGGGAGGCACGAAGGTCGCCTGTTCCATGGTGCAGCCATAACTGCCAATCCAGTTCTGATCGTTTCGGAATTCGCCGGGCGTTTTATTCTGACCGCGAACACTCGTGAGCAGAATTTTGTGAAGTTCGCGAACAAGCAAAAGATTTATCGTACGTTCAGCCAGGTAATCATGCCCCAAACGTAAAGCATTACGATAATTTATAATTTCCTGAATATCTTTGCCTTTTTCCCCATCTTTAATTAGTCCGGCTTCCTGCTCCAGAACTTCATCGACAGTTGCTCGTGTACCTTCAATTTTTGAGGACAGGACTGCCTCATCATTTGTTAATGGTGAAAGCATTACGTGAGAATTGACAATTCCCTGCAATAAACCATCATAGCGGGCAAGTTCTGCGTTTGCTTCACCAACAGCGCTAAGTAAACGTTCGTAATGTAAATTTTGAATTGGAAGATCATGTGGTATGTATGGCTTCATTATTCTTCTCCTTTCCTCCATTTGTGTAGCCTATTTTGCATTTTACACTATACAAACAAGTTTGTGTAGTGTCCAATATACACAAAAGTATTTGTGTAGCCTATTTTGCGTTTTACACTACACAAAAATGTTTGTGTAGTGTCCAATATACACAAAAGTATTTGTGTAGCCTATTTTGCGTTTTACACTATACAAACGTTTGTGTACCGCACGGGGTTGCGCGCCGCTTGCGCAGTTCGGCAAAATATCGTATTACTATAGTATGGCGACAGATATTCTGGATTATGAACCTGAACTGCTCTGGCAGGAGTTTCAGGCAATTTCAAACATACCCCGCTGTACCGGCGCTGAAGCTCGGGTTCTTGAATATATACGGGGGCAGGCTGAGAGCCGGGGGCTGGCTGTCAGGCGCGATGAGGCCGGTAATATGCTGGTCTGCCTGCCTGCATCGGAAGGATGTGAGCGCATTCAGGGGATTATCATTCAGGCTCATGTCGATATGGTCTGTGAGCAGAATATGAGCAGTACCCATAATTTTGACAGCAATTCCATCAGATTAAAAACTGATGGGGACTGGCTCAGCGCTGAGGGCACGACCCTCGGCGCAGATAACGGCATTGCCGTTGCGATGATGCTGGCACTCATGAGGGGCGATTATCCGCACGGGCAACTGGAGCTTCTGTTCACAATAGATGAGGAGGGCGGACTCATTGGCGCCCTCAAACTTGATCCGGATATCCTCAGCTACAAGCGGATGATTAATCTTGACAGTGAGGAAGAGGGCATTTTCTACATCGGCTGCGCCGGTGGAATGGAAACAGTCGGTCATCTTCCGCTTACCTGGGAGAAGGCGCCTGCGCAGATGCTGAACTGCCGGATTTTTGTTTCCGGTCTGTCCGGCGGTCATTCCGGTACCGAAATTCACCGTCAGCTCGGAAACAGCCTCGTATTGGCAGGCAGGATTCTTCATAATCTTCCCGACAGCGCCCGTGTGTGTAATATTTTTGGCGGCGATCGGCATAATGCCATTCCCCGTGAGGCCTTTATTGATATTCTTATCCCCGCATCGGAAAAGAATGCTGTTAGCGAGATCATCAGCACATATCTTCAGACCTTCCAGAGGGAGTTTTCCGCCTCTGAACCGGCGCTCAACATCGGTTTTGAGCTGCGGAACACTAATTATCCGGCACGCGTACTCCGCCGTGAATGTCGGAAAACACTCTCGGACCTGCTTATCAGTATTCCTCATGGTGTTCTGCGAATGAGCGCAATTGCCCCGGGGCTTGTGTCTGAAAGCACAAATTTTGCAGCTGTTCGAATTCAGGATGGAAACCTTCAGGTGCTCACATCTCAGCGCTCGGATATTCAGAGCCTCATTGAGGACGCTGGGAACAGAACCGCCGCTCCCTTTTTTCTTGCGGGGGGAAGCGCTCGTTCTGCCCGTGAATACCCGGGATGGCAGCCGAACCCCGATTCCGAACTTCTGAAAGCGGCTCTTGCCGCATGGAAGCGGGAAACAGGGAAACATGCCGAGGTGAGAACCATTCATGCGGGTCTGGAGTGCGGTGTTATCGGCGCAAAAATGGATAATCCCGATATGATCAGCTTCGGTCCGGATATTCTCGGAGCGCATACCCCCGATGAGCGGACCAGTATTTCTTCCTGCAGCCGGGTCTTTACTTTTCTCCTGAAATTCCTCGTATCGGTGAAATGACCGGAGCCGGCTGGCTATTTTAGGAGCAAAATTTTCTGGTATATTAACGGCATTCAGAAGGTTGAATTCGCCATCTATGCACACAACATGGTGACAAAGTCCGGCGATAGTAATTAATATCCTATCAGATTTGAAAGGAATATCTTCTACAAAGCGAGGATGAAAAAATTTATGACTGAGAAGAAGACGATTATCGAAGTAAAGAAGCAAGCTTTGAGGTTGCTTAATCGCTATAGGAAGAAATATTTAGATCCAATTTATGGGCGCATGCCAGAACGAAAAAATTACAACCGTTCTGTAAGCTCTACATTTACAGAGCTTGACAATGGTACTTTGAAAAAAAGGATCAAGGAGGAAAAATTCGGAGAAGAAAGCGTTTCTGTTTGGCCAGGAATATACTGTATTGGTGATAAGCAAGAAAAGGCGCGGTATATTGGCAAGTCATTTAATGATGTTATGAAGCGACTTCGTAAACATTATGATAACTGGTGGGGTGATAGAATCCGTAATAATTGGGTAATTATTCTTCTCTACAGCGAACTGTGGTGCTGTGATCATGAGTTTTTGGTCAGTTGTTTAGATGAATTTGTGGAATCGGAGAAAAAGACAGCAGACAAAGTGAAAAGGTATGCCTATAGTTGGCTTAACGGTAACAGGAAAGTTATTCTCGATCCAATTTATGGGGGCAAGCCTGAAAATACAAATTACAATTGGTCTTGTTGCTTTACTTTTGAGCAATTAACTGACGGATCGTTACAGAACACGATTGAAAATAAACAGTTTGAAGGAGATAGTCTTGCGAATAGACCAGCAATATACTGTATCTATGATGGAGAAAATATTGTAACGGACATTAAAAAAACAAAAAAGGAAGTCTGGAAATCGCTCAATACATGTAAACCTACTCATGAAATCAGCAGGAATGGGGGAATTCTCCTTATCTACAGCAAGCTGTGGTTCTGTAATCATGAATTATTGGAAGAGGAATTGTGTCGATCTATCAAACTGGAATTCAACACGTACTATCAATAAATAATATCCGCCTGCGATCTCCTGAACCTCATCAACCATCGTCCGATTCCCGCGAATTCCCCTGCCCTCCGAGCAGATGTATCAGTATAAAACTGGCAAGGGTGAGAACAATGAGCGATATGACCGCAAGGGGTCCGGGAAGCTGGAGCATCTGGTTATAAATGAGGTGCCCGAGTATGATCAAAAAACGCAGTATTCTCCGGGACGGCAGAGGCCGGGAAAGGATGGCTCCGAAGGCTCCGCCGATAACCATCTGAAGCGGTATACTTCCAAGAAGAGCCGAGCCGAACTCCGACAGTACAAAACTCTGTAAATAGGTCTCAAAAAGCCCGAAGCTCAGGCCGAGAAGTATGCCTGCGAGAATCCGCTGGCGGTGCATGTAACGCTGCTCAGGGCTCACATGGACCTTCGAACACAGAAATGATAAAAGTGATATTTTCAGCAGGTCTTCAAGAACGGGAGAGCTGAATACCTTGAAGGACTCATACCAACTCCCCAGTATGGTATCGAGAAGCAGCAGCAGCAGATATACCGCAAGCGTCAGAACGGCGCCCGCGAGAACGTACAAAATAAGCTGCGTAGGAACAATGGACAGCCCGGTGCTGCGGGTGAATCGTTGAATAAATATCAGATTAAAGACACAGAATATTATGAGCGGAAAAAAAATGAGAGACAGCATCGTAACGGAAACCTCTCAAAACCCTTGTCTGTCGGCATGTTTGCCGGTAGTAGATCTACACACTGAGAGTTTTTTCCTCCCATGCCCCCGCGCCCCCATGCTCCCATTCCTCCAGAATAGCGATGATTTTCTGCGCTGCAGCTTCGGCCGGTATGGTTATGCGGACAAAATCCGGCAGCCCGAAACTGTCGAGCTCCCGTATAATAATTCCGTTCCGCTCCATGAGGCGGGCAATGTTTCTGCCGGAGGGGTTTTTCATGCAGATGAAGTTTCCATGCGGTTCACAAAATTCAATGCCGGACTGAGTTAATCCTGCGCAGAGCAGGGCGCGTGAGGCGCGGTTTGTTTCTCTGCTGAGGGTGAGAAAAGTATTGTCGCTGAGCGCCGCAAGGGCTGCCTGCTGGGCAGGTCCGTTTGTATTAAAGGGCAGTTTCAGCCTGTGCAGACGGCGGATAATTTCTTCTGAGGCGAGCCCGTAGCCAACCCGGAGACTCGCAAGGCCGAATATCTTGGAAAAGGTGCCGCTCACCAGCAGGTTCGGGTACTCTGAAATGAGCGCGGCGCCGTCAAAAAAAGCGGGCACATCAAAAGAAGCGGTAGTGTCCGCATATTCACCGTAGGCCTGATCTAATACCACAAGAACATCTTCGGGCGTCTGTCCCAGAAGCCAGCGCAGTTTTTCTTCAGGAATAACAGCTCCCGTTGGGTTGTTCGGGGAGCAGAGAAAAATGAGCCGGGTGTTATTATCGACAGCAGCGGCAATGCCCTCAATGTCGTGGGCAATGGCGCTGGCAGATATGCGGGGAGGAACGGCGCGGTATGTCCCGCCGAAGAGTCCGGTAGCGAAGGAATACAGGCTAAAACTGTGGCGGCTTCCTACTGCGTTTTTCCCCGGTTCAATAACAGCTGCCGCGCAGAGATGAAAAATTTCACCGCTTCCGTTGGCGCAGATAACCTGCGAGCCCCGTACCCCCCGCCAGTCGGCAATGCCCTGCCGTAATTCTTCGGGAACAACATGCGGATAAACATTCAAATTACTCAGGTTCTCCGTCAGAATTTTCCGAGCTGCGGGACTTGACCCAAGCGGATTTTCATTGGAGGAGAGTTTCATATACCCAGGTCGGCTGCGGCCGGGGCTATATTCCCTGAGGGTATCAACATTCTTACAAAAATTCATAATACATCACAGTTTTGCTTTATGAAAAAGTTTCTATATGATATTATAGTACATATGTTTATGAATGTATCAATTATCGAAGTAATAGGATATGTCGCCAGCGCCTTTGTTGCCGGCTCACTCCTCATGACTGCCATTCTGAAATTACGGATATTAAACCTCATCGGGAGTCTGTGTTTCATAGTCTATGGAATATTACTTCCTACCATACCGGTGCTCATTACCAATCTCTTTATCGCCATTATCAACATTGTGCAGCTCGCGCGGCTCCATAAGGAAAGGCGGCAGCATCAGCATGAGAATGATCGAATCAATGAGGATGATCGGGCTGATCCATCAAGCTGACTCAGCAATCAGAATGATCGCAGGCCATTCGGATTGATTGAATTGATCAGGATTGATGCGGGCGCTTCGAATGGAGCTGCGGCGGATTTTTCATGAGATATTCATGATCTCCGCTGATATCTTCTATAAGATCACCGAGCTTCATATTAATGGAGCGCTTTGTGGTTTTTGCGAAAATAAGCTCACGGGGATTTTCAAAGAGCTTCTTCACAGCCCGCATAATGCGCGCTATTTCATCATCTGAGAATCCGTTAAGGATCATTGCCTTGTTTTTCAGGTACTGTCTTTCTTCTTCCATAAAGATAGTATAGACTGTTTTCATGCCACTGGAACAGAACTACCGGCACTGCAGGATTTTTCGATCATCTATTTCACGGGGAAAAATAGATGCCATTCTGGTCGATTCAAAATTCTCTTCCACCGGCGCTCAGTTTTTTCAATGGAAGGATATTCCCTGGAAATTCCATGTTCTCGGAGAAAGCCTGCCCCTTCTTGCGGAAGATGAAGTGTATTACCGGGGACAACCCATAGCCCTGCTTCTGGCTGAATCTGAAGACCTTCTGGAGCTGAGCGCCGGTATGATTCACGTCCGTTTCCGGGAATCGCCGACGCCCGGGATCACAGCTGAAACATACCCGAAAACACACTCTGTAACATACCCGAAAACATACACCGATGAAGCGCAGATTGTCCGTACTGCCGAAAAAATACAGGGCGATCCAGATAGGGCATGGCGGAAAACGGCAGAAAACGGCGGTGTTCATACGCGCATCACAACCAGGCATACAACGAATGCCTGCGATGAAAGGGAACGAAGACACCTCACCGCCGCTGCGCACTGGAGCGGCACCGCCGATAATACAATGCTCACCATCACTGCTCCCGTTGCATGGCCGCATCTCATCATCAAAAATCTCAAATCCCGCATTTCACCGCAGAAACTCTGCGTTGTATCTACGGATACTCCTCCCGATTCTGCCTTCATCGACAGCCATCTCATCGCGCTCTACGCAGCCATATCCGCCATACTCAGCGGGAAGAATACCCTCCTGTCGGTACCTCCGCAGGAACAGGCCTTTACGCAATGCCCCTCAGTTCAGACCAGCTTTACCATCGGCATTGGCGAAGATGCCGCGGCGCAGGTTGCCGATATCACAATGGATGTGAATGCCGGCGCCTTCTGCATCTTCAGCGATGAGGTCATTCATCAGGCAGTCAGCGCCGTTCAGGAATTCTATGGGGTGGAGAACTGGAAACTTGTTATGAGGCTGTTTACGAGCAGCAGTCCGCCGGTGAATGTTTTTCGGGGCATGCCCCTCCTGCAGGTTCCTCTTGAAATTCAGGCAAACCACATAGCAAAAATTATGGACAGGAATCCGCTTATCTGGCGGAGGGAACATATGCCCAAAATCCCTGCGCGGCGCGCTCCGCCGCGGCATGCGTCGCCCCGGCGCAGGGGCCGGAGAACTGCGGCGGATACCTCGGACGGAGATTCTGCCGATTTACTGAATGTATTGGATACACTTTCAGATTATACGCGCAGATACTCAGCCTATGAACTACTTCGGAAGCAGCGTAATCGGCAGCGTACCCAAAGTGCGCAGAGAACAGAATCGGTTCCCGTCACGCAGCTATTGCCGAATACGCAGGTACTGCTGAAAGAGAATTTCGGAGGCATTGGACTCGCCTACGGTTTTCAGGCGGGCGGTTTCAGCAGCAGCGTTGAGAAACGAATGAAGAGCAGGGTACGGGTGGAAATGCACGGAGACGGAACAGTTCATGCCTACGTCAATGTCAGGAATGCCCCTATTATTAATTGGCTCAGGCAGATTATTGTGGATGAACTGGGTATTAAACCGGAAAACACTGTTTTTAATACAGAGGACTGCCGCGAAATTCCGGACGGCGGACCTGAATTTGATCTTCGGTCTTTTACGGTAATTGCCGAAATCTTCCGCAGAGCCTGCATCAGGCTTCAGAAACAGCGCTTTCATAATCCGCTTCCTCTTTCGGTGAGCACTGTTTTCCGAGGGGGTCGGGAATGGGATGAGCAAACCCTCAGCGGTAACCCCTTTATCTATCGGCACCATGGAGCGGCAGCCCTTGAACTCGAATTTGATGCGCTCACCTACATTCCCCACATAAAGCAGATATGGATGGTGGTTAACGCAGCTCCCTTTCCTGACCGGCAGCGGGCAATATCCGCTCTTGAGGGTCATGTACTGAACTGCCTCAATTCTGCGGTGAACGGGATATCGGAAAATGTGGAAATATGCGGCGGCTCTTCACGTTCTTCACTGCGGGAAAGCAGAATAGTTCCGCGCATTACAATTATCTTCACCAACCTGTCGGGGATGGGGCGGGAAACATGCAGCACTTTCAAAGAACTTGCTCAGGCGCTTATACCGCCTGCCTATCTCTCAGCCCTGAGTCAGGCAAGCGATACGGCATGTACGGATATTCCCTGCGGAAGTCGGCAGATTTTCTCATATATTCACCATCACTCTGAACAACAGCGGATGGATAATGAAGGGAGCGCCCATGCGCGTTGACTTTATTCTCGATCATGAACCATGCAGCATCAATGTTACAGCAGACCTCAGTCTTTTTACCATTCTGAAAGAGAGCGATCTGCCGCTCCGTGTCCAGCTGCCGCCCCGCAACCAGCCGCCGCTCCGCAACCAGCCGCCGCTCCGTGTCCAGCCGCCCAGCGATCCGCCGCCCTTTGAAGAGTGCGGAAACAGATGCTGCGGATATTGTGTGGTACTCTTCAATGATTATATGGCGCCCTCCTGTCTTCTTCCCGCATTCAAACTCATGGGGGGGAGGGTGGAAACTGCCTCCGGCCTGATGAAACAAGATACCTTCAGCCACATTCAGCAGGGCTTTGAAGAAGCGGGATATTATCCCTGTAAAATCTGTAGACATTCAGCAATAATTCTCTGTGAGTACATTCTCCGCAGGGAGGGCGGAGCTCCGCGAACCAGTAATCTCATACGCCGTCTCGGCCCCGAGCTCTGCGGCTGCGCGAGTCGGCGGCGTTTCATAGAAGGTCTACAAATCGCCTATACGCTCCGACATCACCGGAGCTATCGGAGAAACATCCATGCAGAAAAAACAGAAACCTGATGCCGCCCGCATCATCGCAGCCGGAGCTATCGGAGAAACATCCATGCAGAAAAAACAGAAACCTGATGCCGCCCGCATCATCGCAGCCGGAGCTATCGGAGAAACATCCATGCAGAAAAAACAGAAACCTGAAGTTCACAGACCGAAAAACATCAATGATGCCCTGAACATTCTCAAACGGAAACCGGAATGCGTCATTTTTGCCGGCGGAAGCGATATATACAAAAATTTTTCCACCCCCGCTGCTCCCGTTCCCGCCGCCGCCCATGCCCCCGCTGCTCCCGTTCCCGCCGCCGCCCATGCCCCCGCTGCCCCCGTTCCCGCCGCCGCCCATGCCCCCGCTGCCGACGATATTCTTCTTCTCGATACCATTGATGAACTGAAGCGGGTATACCGCAGCGACAGTTTTCTGGAATTGGGGAGTATGGTAAATTTCGAACGCCTGAGCTGCCTGAAGGCGGGGATAATTCCTCCGGGTCTGATCGACTGGATACATCTCATGTTGCCGCCTCATATACGGAGTATCGCGACTATCGGGGGAAACCTTCTGGCAGATGCGCGGTATATTTCCGCATTCCACTACCTGAGCATGAACGATGCCAGAGTGGAACTGAGAAAATCCAGCGGGAGCCGCTGGGTTCCCATGAATAAGCTCAGAGAGGGGCAGAAGTGCTTCCTGCTGAATAGTGAAATTATTACTCGGGTACGGCTGCCGCTTATCTGGAACCATCAGCATTTCCGCTGTTTTCATTCGCATACCTCAGGAAGGGAATATGCCTTCTGCGCTCTCGCATCGGTACGCGAAAACATTCTGGAACGGATCAGAATTGCGTACACATTCACCGGCCTGAAACAGTTCTGCGATTATCAGCTTGAATCATGTATCGTGGGGCGCCGCCTGCCGCTGCCGAAGCGTGATGCCGATCAATTCCTGAAAAATCTCGAAATCCGCTGGAGAAAGGACCCCTGCCGGAAAGAATCCGATGATCTTGCGCTGGAGCGCCTGCAAAATCTTTCTGCCTGGTTTATTCACAACATTGCCAATGCCTGATACACTCTTATCACATGCAGTTTATTCATGTGCACAATCATTCCGACTATTCTCTGCTCAAGGCAACATCCACTCCCGGGGGGCTGGCATCTGCTGCCCGTGAAATGAACATGCCTGCCATTGCTCTCACTGACGATGCCAACCTTTTCGGAGCATGCGCCTTTTACCGGGAATGCAGAAAGGCCGGTGTAAAGCCTATTATCGGCTGCGATTTTTTCCTCGCTCCCCACAGCCGTCATCAGAAATCGACAATTGAAGACGGCAGGCAGTACCAACGTATGGTTCTGCTTGCAAAAAACAGAGAGGGCTACCGGAATCTTGTTATGCTCAGTTCCCTTGCCTATACGGAAGGGTTTTATTACAAACCACGAATTGATCAGGAACTCCTGCAGAAATATCATGCGGGGCTTATTGCTCTTTCCGGAGGGTTTGGCGGAGAGATTCCCCAGCTCATAAACCGCAACCGTGTGCAGGAAGCCCGGGAGAAAGCCGATTTTTACACGCAGACATTCGGTCGGGATAATTTTTACCTCGAACTTACCGATCACGGCATTGCCGGTCAGCAGCAGATAAACCATAGCCTCATTACTATTTCCCGGGACATGAATATTCCGCTTGTCGCTGCCAACGACACCTATTATCTCAGGAAGGACGATGCCGATGCCCACGATGTTCTGTTGTGCATCGGCAATAAACGGAAGAAAAATGAACCCGGACGCTTTCGCTTCAGTTCAGATCAGTTTTATCTGAAAAGCCCGGAAGAAATGTGGAAGCTCTTTGGAGATTATCCCGATGCGCTGGAAAATACCCTGAAAATATATGAGCAGTGCAATCTGGAAATGGAATTTTCCGACCCCCTCTTTCCACATTATGAAATACCCAATGGCTTCGATAATCCCGATGCCTATCTGCGGCACATAAGCCATGAAGGCTTTCTCCGACGCTATGAAAACCCCGATCAGAACCTGCGGAATAGGCTCAACTATGAACTGGAGACCATCATCAAAATGGGCTTCTCAAATTACCTCCTCATTGTCTGGGATTTCATCTGCTATGCCAGAGATGCGGGCATTCCGGTCGGTCCCGGGAGGGGTTCAGGAGCCGGCAGCATGGTTGCCTATTCTCTCGGTATTACCGATATCGATCCCATGGAATACGGACTGCTTTTTGAGCGTTTTCTTAATCCGGAGCGGGTCAGTATGCCCGATCTCGATATCGATTTCTGCTTCGCGCGGCGGCAGGAGCTTATTGACTATGTAACAAGGAAATACGGCAGCGATCGGGTGGGGCAGATTATTACCTTTGGCACTCTCAAACCCCGCGCGGTCATTCGCGATGTTGCCCGGGTGCTCGACATTTCCTACGATGAGGCGGATCATGCCGCAAAGCTTATTCCCGAGGGCTTAAAAACCACCATCGACAGCGCTCTTGCCGATGAACCTCAACTGAAAAAGCTCTATACCGCCGACACCCGTTACCGTGAACTCATTGACGTGAGCAGAAAACTTCAGAACCTCCACCGCCATGCCTCCACTCATGCCGCAGGCATTGTCATCGGGAAGGAAGCGCTCACCCGCTATGTGCCCCTGTTTCGCGATTCCCGAACAGGCGCCATTTCAACCCAGTTTACCATGGAGGAACTTGAAGATAATGGTCTTGTGAAAATGGATATTCTCGGCCTGAAAACACTTACGCTCATCCAGAATACCCTTAATCACATATCCCTTACAGATACGGAATTCGATATTAATGCCATTCCCGGTGACGATCCGAAAACCTTTGAAATGCTCGGCGAGGGCAAAAGTCTTGCGGTTTTTCAGTTTGAATCGGGCGGAATGCAGAAAATCCTCATCAGGGCACAGCCCACCTGCATTGAGGACCTCATCGCCCTCAACTCCCTATTCCGCCCTGGTCCCATGGAGAACATCGGGCAGTTTATCGATGCAAAACAGGGACGGGTTAAAATTACCTATCCGCATCCCGATCTGGAACCCATCCTCAAGGAAACATACGGTGTTATCGTCTATCAGGAACAGGTCATGGAAACTGTCCGCATAATTGCCGGCTTCAGCCTCGGAAAGGCGGACATTCTCCGAAGAGCCATGGGCAAGAAAAAAGAAAAGGACATGGCAAAAATGAGGGTCGAATACATGGATGGGGCGGCAAAGAGAGGAATAGACAAAAAAACCGCAGCCGATATTTTTGATCTCCTCAAACCCTTTGCCGGATACGGCTTCAACAAGAGCCATGCTGCCGCATACTCGGTGTTAGCCTACAAGACAGCCTACCTCAAGGCGCATTATCCCGCGCAGTTCATGGCAGCGAATCTTACCAATGAAAGCGATAACAACGATACCTTCGCCCTCTATCTCAATGAAATTAAGAAGATGGATATGGACATCCGCCCGCCCGACATCAACGAGTCCGACAAATACTTCACCGTTTCGCTTCCCAATACCCCCGCGCAGCAGAACACCGCGCAGCAGAACACCGCGAGAAACGGCGCCGCGCCGCCCCCCTCTGGACAGAAGGGCGCGCAGCAGAACGAACAGAAGGAACGGCAGCGCATTATTTTCGGACTTATGGGAATTAAGGGTGTTGGTTCCTCGGCTGTCGATGAAATTCTCAGTACCAGAGATAGGCCCTACACTTCTCTGGAAGATTTTTTTGAGCGGATTGATCTCAGGCTTGTTAACCGGCGCACCCTTGAAATACTGGCGCAGTGCGGATCCTTCAACAGCATCTGCCCCTCCCGAAAAGCCGTGCTGGACAATCTCGATTCCTTCATCAATACTGCGCACTCCCGGAAGAGCGGAAAAATGTTCGGACAAACAGCGCTCTTTGAGCCGGAGGAGGAATATCCGGCAATTCAGCTCCGCACTCATGAAGATTATTCGTTGCCTGAATGTTTGAAATGGGAGAAGGAACTTGTCGGCTGCTATTTTAGCGGACATCCCTTAGATAATTACCGGAAAGAGTGGGCATCGGGCACCAATCTGAATTTGGCAAAAATTACCCCATCGAAGGCCGGTGAAATTTTCCGCATTGTTGCCCTTGTGAGCCGCTACCGGGAAATGAGCACCAAAAAGGGCGGAATTATGGCAGCCGGTCTCCTTGAAGATTTTCAGGGCACCATTGAATTTGTTATGTTCCCTGACATTTTTGCAAAATACGCCCATCTGCTGCAGCCGGATATCGTTCTGTCCTTCACTGCCGAATGCGATATCCGTGACAATCGGAAACAGCTCATTATTCAGACAGCTCAGAACCTTGAACAGATCAGGCAGTCCGACAATGGGGAAATACACTTCAGGCTGAGGGAAATACCTGAAGATAACAATGTCCTCATTCATCTTCGTCAACTCATCCATACACACCCGGGCAATTGCCCCGTGATCATCCATATTAATGTCGGCAGCCATGAACGGATTCTCCGCGGTTCAGCAACTCTCAGAGGAAGCATTTCACTCATCAATGAACTTGAGAATCATGCCTGCGTGGAAGAAGTATGGCAGGAGTATATGAGTAAACGAATTTAGCAGAAAATTTTCTATGTAATGTTGACATTCGCCCCCCAATGTCGATATTATGTGCTATACTCTAAATAAGACCTTAAATGGAGGTAATGTATGCAGATTGTAAGCATTAACCAAGAACCAAGAAACCTTTAACACCCTCTGTGCTGTGGGGTTTTCTCATTATGATGACAGTGTTCATCACGGCCTGCCCAATGCCGGAACCGGAACCAATGTCGGAACCAGTGCCCATGGACATGGATACATCTCCTTTAATAGGCGTGTGGACCGCGGATAATGAGTTTCATACCATAGAATTCACCGCGACAACGTACATTAAGGTGGATTCACTAGATGTGTTTTCGGATTTGACCTGTGATTACACGGATAACGGGAACTCAATTACGCTCAGTAATTGTATGGGAAAAGAAGCGGAAAACCTTAATGGGGCAACGGTAGAGTATACCATTGATGGAGATACGTTAACATTGAATGGCACTGTCTATACCCGGCAGAATTCAGATGTACCTGAACCAACCGTGCCGGGCACCATGGCTGCTCCAACCCTTAAAGTGGGGAATAAGCAACTAACGGTTAACTGGACTCCGCCGAAAAATAACGGCGGCAGCCGAATTACCGCGTATGAACTTCGCCATAGCGATGACGGCGGGAGCAGCTGGTCGGAGGATTAATACGAAATCCGACGCGCCAGCCACAGAGACCATTGCCATCACTGGCCTGACAAACGGCACCACATACGTCGTACAGGCGCGCGCACGGAACAGCGCTGGCGCAGGCGAATGGTCGGGATCAAGCGAGGGAGCAACCCCGATTTCAACAGTTCCCACGGAGCCGAATGGGTTCGTGCTTTCAGTGGATATGCAAACAATTACCGCAACATGGACTGCGCCGACCGATACTGGCGACAGCGTCATTACTCACTATGAACTACAACATCGCGAAGTTGGAACAAGCGCGTGGGAACCTGTCATTGCCACCGCCGATGCCGACACCCTGACCCTCCTCATCCCCAACCTGACAAAAGGTGCCGAATACGAGGTGCAGGTCTACGCTGTCAATACAGATGGCAATGGTAACCCAACGGAAATTAAGAAAATAACAATTCCCGCTACCGTTCCCAGCGCGCCGAATGCTCCCACGCTCACAGGCGGAAACACCGAACTTGTGGTAGCATGGACAGTGCCCAACAACGGCGGCAGCCCCATTACCTCATATAAGGTGCAGTATAGTTCAGACGGCGGAACTAACTGGACGCCGGCCCCGGGCAACCCTATCAGTGCCACGAGCTACACCATCCCGAGCTTGATGAACGGTACCACCTACGATGTGCAGGTGCGCGCCGTCAACACGGTGGGCGATGGCGGCTGGTCGGTATCTGCCACTCTAACCCTTCCGACCAAACCTGCCGCGCTGACAGCTCCCACACTTGCAGGAGGAAATGCGCGGCTTGTTGTTGAATGGACAGCGCCCGATGACGGCGGTAGCGCCATTACCGAATATAAGGTGCAGTATAGTTCAGACGGCGAAAGCACTTGGACGGCGGTCACCGATACTATACATGGTACAACCACAAGCTCCACCATTACGGGACTGACAAACGGTACCAGCTACGTGGTACAGGTACGCGCCGCCAACATGCAGGGCGATGGCGACTGGTCTGCATCCGCAACAGCAATGCTGCCGGTTCCGGTTTTTGCAACGCAGGTTCCTTCTGGTACGGCAGCGTCCGTTGTTCTTTCGACTGCTATCGATACCCAGATTGTCACTGAGAATCTCACTGTTTCTTTGGCTCCGGTTACTTCAGCGGCCTCAACGGTTACCCTGCCGACAGTTACTGCGAGTACCGGACTTATTACGGTTACCGCAACGACAACGGCAGGAACATATGTGGTATCCGGCGCAGACGGAGGGGGAATTGAACGGTTTTCCGAACATTTCCATGTTACCGTGAGTCCTGCTGATAACGCTGCACTGGACACACAGGTAACTGCGGGGATAACAGCCTGGGGCAATACTGCCGATCTCAACTACATTGTTACCGCGGCAGTAACGAATATGTCCGAAGTGTTCAAGGATGCAAGCACATTCAATGGCGATATCTCTGACTGGGATGTCAGTAAGGTAACGGATATGTCGGACATGTTCAGGGGCGCAAACGTATTTAATCAGAATATCTCTGGCTGGACTGTCAGCTCGGTAACGGATATGTCGGGGATGTTCAGGGACGCACACGCATTCAATCAGGATCTTACGAACTGGACTGTCAGCTCGGTAACGAATATGAACAATATGTTCATTTATGCACGCACATTCAATGGCGATATCTCGAACTGGGATACCGGCGCGGTAACAACTATGGCCCAGATGTTCAATGGTGCAAGCGTATTCAATAACGATATCTCCGGTTGGAATGTCAGTAAGGTAGAGAATATGTACTGGATGTTCTATCAAGCAAGCGGATTCAGTCAAAATCTTAACGACTGGGCCTGGAATAACTCGGTTAGTCCCGCTGTTCCATGGAAGACTAGTGATGGTGGTAAATGGAATAATGGCACATATATCGGAGTCAAAGGAGCTATGTTTACTGGTTCCGGCGTGACAGGTGATCTGATTCCGTCATGGTATTAGGAGCAGTTTCATAACCCGCAGGAGCTATTGAAACGTGGCAATTCAACTCAGGCAGGCGCGGAAAAAAATATCCGTGCCTGCCTTTTTTCGATTGCTCGCCCATGCGACTGTTGCTGAGACGGTGGGCTCAGGTCAATATCCCAAAATAATAGAAACTTTTTGAAAAACTTTCTCATATTCACCGTTTATATTTTACCCGTCTATATGGTATGAGCAAAAAATATATCGACACAGAGCATACCAGCCCCCCATTCCCGACTCCCCGAAAAAAATTCACAAATTCTTTCAAATTCTTTTCAAAAACATAGTTAAAAATGACTTTTCTCCCGTTATAGATATAGAGGGGAGAATTCACCATGGGACCATGTCGCCATGGGAACTCCCCTATTAAGAAAAAAACGTTCAGAAAAAACATTCAGGAGGATTGTATGATCGATTTCAAAGAAAAACCCGCCCCCGTTCCCTACGACCAAGGCTACCGATCCCTGCTGTTCCAACCCGCAATAATGCTCCAATTTCTTCAACGCTTTGTTGGAGGCGCATGGACAAAAAAGCTGCGCCGTGAAGATATTACCATCGAAAACGGTACCTTTTTCATTGACCATGCGAAAACACGAATGGCCGACATTGTCTGCAAAATAACGCAGAAGGATCACACGGGAGATGTTGCTATCTATGTGCTCCTTGAGCATCAGTCTGGAGTGGACAAAGACATGCCCATCCGCATGTCGGAATATACGAATCTTCTCTATCGGAACATTCACCGCTCCGGCGCAATTCCCGATGACTGCGAATTGGTATTTCTGCCCATTGTATTCTATAATGGAACGAGAAAATGGAAGGTGCCCGGGAATGTCAGAAAGCAACGGAAGCGGAAATTCCCGCAGTATCTTGCTCCTTTTCCCTACGATCTTATTAGCGAGAACGATTATTCTGCGGAACAGCTACAGCAGCGGGGAAGAATGTTTGCGGCTGTTATGTACCTTGATCTGTACTCGAAAAATCTGCTGAATACGGATTGGGACATTCGGAAGGTAGAGAAAGCGATAGCAGAAATGCTGAATGAGGAATCGCTGGAGCTGATAAAGGAATTTATCGGCGTGGTAGATTCTATGTTTGGAATTGTTATAGACTTCGATACGTTAATGAACCAATTAGAAGCAAAGTTTTGCCAGAGGCAAAACTTTCTATAAAATTGGAGAATGCTAAGCACAAAGAAAGCATTCCAAATTTGAAACTTTTGCTACTGGAAATTGTGCTTGCACAATTTTCCAATGCAAAAGTTTCAGAAAGAACAAAAGAACCGAGAGGTAAGGAGGTAGCAAAAATGTTCAGAATGAATGCGGAAACATTCAGAGCGCGCATTGCGGAGATGGGTCGGCAGGAAGGACTTCAGACAGGACTGCGAACAGGTCGGCAGGAAGGACTACAGACAGGTCGCGCGGAGGGGCATATTGAGGAGCGGAGAAAAAACGCCCGCAGTATGTTTTCCATAGGACTTTCAGCAGATGACGTTCGGAAGGTTACCGGGCTGAGCGATGAGGAAATGCGGACAGTGCGGAACGGATCGCAGTAATTATCGCTGTTCGGCCTGCTCGCATAGCGGATAATATCAACATTCAGATCAACCTCACATACCAGTTCCTTCAGAGAATGCTCAGATATTCAGGGACTTCATATATTCATACTTCAACCGGTCTGCGTTGATTGTGTGTCGGTGGTATGTAAGAAATCAACTCTGTAGATGTTAATAACGTACATGTTTCCTATCGGCCTATGTACGGCGCTGGATCGCGGTTTTCTCCCAGATAAAAGAGCTCAAAATGAAGATGATTCCCGGTTGAGCGCCCTGTTGATCCCGATGTTCCAATTTCTTCACCGCTGCGGACGGTACTGCCCTCTTCAACATACATTGTTTCAAGATGAGCATAGAGGCTCGCATATCCTCTGCGATGTTCAATTCTGATGTATTTCCCGTATATGGGATCATTTCCGAGCTCGCTCACTGTTCCTTCGGCAGCACTTCTCACGGTAAATGTGGAGGTTGGTACCAGATCAATACCGTAGTGGAACTGCGTTTTTCCGGTGAATGGGCTTCTGCGCAGTCCATAGCGCGATGACACATAACTTCCCGGCAGAGGGTTCTGAAAAAGCGCGCTGAAAAATGCCCGACGCTCAAGGCCGGTGAAATCGCTGCCGCTGACGTATCTCCACATTCCATCGGAAAAGGGAATGCTGAAGGGCTCACTCAGCTCTATACCTGCATCAGCATCGGATACGAGCCTGCGGCTAATGAGTTTTTCGAAATCGCTTATCGGTTCTTCGGGAATAAACATTCCAGGGACATTCGGAATAAATATTCGTTTTCCCGGGGGCGGTAACTTGGGAGTGTCCAGCCGGTTTATGGTTGTTATGCTCGATTGCGGCAGGTTGAGCTTTGCGGCAAGAGAAAAGAGGGTATCGCCATCCTTTACACGGTATTGATATATGCTGAGTTCAGGAACAAGGGTGTTTACTGCCCGCGCCCGATAAAATGCCTGTATATCATCGCCGATCTGCTGAAATAAATTGTCGCGGCTATCGAGGCTGCTCAGTTCAGGGAGGATCTGAGCATCCAATTGAGCATCCAATTGAAACCGTGAGACAATGAACAGCAGAGTAAGAAAAAAGAGCCTTATTGAAATGCGCACCGTGCCGATAAGTATAGCATGATACGAGGACTTTACACAGGCGTTTCCGGTATGATGACTCAGCAGCATACCATGGATACTATTTCCAATAATTTAGCCAATGTTAATACCAGTAGTTATAAGGAAGATATTTCAGTACACAAGGCCTTCCCTGAGCTTCTTCTCCGCCGAATGAACACCGAACTCACCGAACTTCCCATAAGCTCCACAGCGCCTCACCTCGGATCGGTCGACAGAGCGCCGGTAATAGGTAAGCTTGGAACAGGAGTGGAGCAGAATGAGGTTTTTACTGTTTTTGCGCAGGGATCAATGCAGGAAACCGGAAATTCCTTTGATCTTGCTCTCGACGGAGAAGGATTCTTCATTCTCAATACCCCCTACGGCCAACGCATGACCCGAAACGGAAGTTTTCTTATTGGAGCCGAGGGTCTTTTGGTAAATAAGGACGGCTATCCCGTGCTTGGGGAGAATGGTCCAATTTCGGTGAAGGCGAATAACTTCATTGTTGATCAGGATGGGCGGGTTTTTCAGAATGATCGTTTCGCAAATGATCCGCTTCGGCTTGTTTCGGCCATTGAAAATCAATGGGAAGATACCGTCCTTGTCGATACCCTGCTCATTGCCGAAGTTGATGAATACCGATACCTTCAGAAGCAGGGTTCCAGTATGTACAGGGATACATGGGAAAGCGGTGAAATCCGTATTATTGAAGAAAATCGTCCTCAGGTACGGCAGGGCTTTCTGGAGACATCCAATGTGAATCCCATTGTTCAAATGGTGAAGATGATAGAAGTAAACCGGGCATATGAGGCAAATCAGAATGTTATTCAGTCGCAGGATGAGGCGACAGAAAAGCTTATTAATCAGGCAATGCGATTTTAATCGGCATGTGAGGAGAAGAATATGATACGATCATTGTGGACAGCAGCTTCAGGAATGATTGGGCAACAGTTCAATATCGATACTATTTCAAACAACCTGTCAAACGTGAACACAACAGGTTTCAAACAGAACAGGCCCGACTTTGAAGATCTCCTCTATCAGACACAGCGTACCGCGGGAACGCCTGCAACAGAGCTGACACTCGTACCTGTCGGCGTTCAGGTTGGTCATGGGGTGCGGGTTGCGGCCACTCAGAAAATTTTCACCCAAGGTTCGCTGCAGAATACCGGCAATGTCGGCGATATGGCCATAGAAGGTGAGGGCTTCTTTCGGGTACTTCAGTACGATGGATCATACGGATATACCAGAGATGGAGCTTTCAAAATTGATAGCAACGGTCAGTTTGTCAATTCAAACGGATATCGTCTGATCCCTGAAATTATTATGCCGGAAGGATTCATCAGGGAGTCGGTTGCGGTTAGTCAGGATGGACGGGTTACTGTTCGAATTCCCGGACTTGATGATCCAATTGATGTCGGCCAAATTGAACTGTACCGCTTCGTCAATCCGGCAGGATTACAGGCTGTTGGAGAAAATCTTTTTACAATAAGCGGCGCAAGCGGAGACCCCATAGGCGGACAGCCCGGCTTTGACGGCATGGGACAAACCATTCACCGTTTTCTGGAAACATCGAATGTGGAAACCGTTAAGGAAATGGTTAACCTCATTGTTGCCCAGCGCGCCTATGAATTTAATTCCAAATCGATACAAACCTCAGATACCATGCTGGGAATTGCCGCAAATCTGAAGCGATAAGAAACCTTCGATAATTTTCACCTGTGGAGAGGATAATGAATACAATAGATATTATAGGACAGTTTCAGCAGCAGGACATTCCTTCTCTGCGGCAGAACAGCTCACCGGATAAGCTGGAAGAGGTTGCTCAGGAATTTGAATCGATCTTTGTGAAGATGATGTTAGATACCATGCTCGCAAGCCGAAACCAGGAAAACAACCTGACCTATGGCGGAATGGCAGAAGATATTTTTGAAGATATGCTGTATACTGAATATTCCCGTCAAATTGCAAAAAATGGCGATTTTGGTATTGCCGAAATGATCATCAATCAATTTTCATCCGATCGCCATACATCCAACCGCCATATATAGGATGCATTTCAGAACTGCGATATGTATACATAAGTATACACATTTTCCCTCTGTTGCCCAGCGTGAAATTCCTAACTTTATAAATTGTTACAATAAAACGATATACATCTGCGCTTTGGCTTTAGCATAATTGGCATGATTTTTGCTTATTGTTACTTGCAGAGGGTAGAGAGTAGGGCATGCAAAACCTTCCAGTAATATCAAAATAGGAGAATGCTATGCACACAGAAAGCATTACGGATCGGAAACTTTTGCATTGGAAAATTGTGCTTGCACAATTTCCAGTAGCAAAAGTCTCTCATAAATTTACTGAAGATATTTTTTCTTCATATTACGATGAAATAAAAACCTTTGATCTCTTAAGCGCAGAGGATGAGGCTGTACTTTCAAAGAAAATTCTAAAAGGCGATGAGAAGGCAAAAAAAATACTTATAGAGGCCAACCTCCGGCTTGTTGTAAAAATTGCTCATGAATATCTGAATTCCGGACTTCCCGTACTGGATCTTATTCAGGAGGGAAATTTTGGTCTCATAACCGCATCGGAAAAATTCGATTACCGAAAAAATGTCCGCTTCAGCACCTATGCTTCTTGGTGGATAAAGCAGACTATTTCACGGTCAATTGCAAACAAGAAACGTGTTATTCGAATTCCGTACCGCAAGGAAGATGCGCTCCGAAAGATAAAAGCTGTTTTTAACGTTCTTTCGCAGGATGAAGGCAGTAATCCCACATATGAGGATGTGGCACGTTACCTGCATATGCCATATTCAGAACTTATTGAAATTTTGAATGTGAGCGAGAATGTAACCAGTCTCGACAGGCAGGTATCATCAGAACAGGTTAATATCTACGATTTATACGAAGATTATTCCTATGCTCCGAACAGGGAACTTCTTCAGGAAAGCGCAGAAAAAAATCTTCGTGATCTTGTTGATAGACTCGACAGCAAGGAACGCTTTGTCATTATCAAACATTACGGCCTGTGGGAAAACGATAAGCTCACATTTAAGCAGCTCAGCAGAATACTTGAAATAAGTCCAGAGACTATTCGCCAAATTGAAATTCGGGCGCTCAAAAAACTTCGTCAGCAGGCAAAAATACCTGAGGATTATGCCATAGCATGATCAGTCGGCGTTGCGCTTATGGTTGAATTCGCAGCGGCGATGATCTTAACTTGATGTACGCATATGTTCCATGGTAAAATAGCTCGTATGAAAATTTCAGCCCTGCCTTCTCTGCCTATTTCTTTTTCTTTGGCAATACTCCTTATGCTCCTCATCTTCCCCGCGCTCGCATCCTGCAGTTCCACCCGTCCGCTCACCCGCAATGCTGAAGGCGGCGAAAAATATCCCGAAACCGAATACCTCACAGCAGAAGGAAGCGGCAGTTCGCGCCGCGCCGCCGAAGAAGACGCAGTGAAAAACCTTGCCCGCATCTTCCGCTCCACCATTGAAACCGACACGAGAGCCCTTGAATCGTACCGCTCCCTGACACGCGGCGGCTCCGAATTTACCGAACGGGAAGCAGAAGTAATTAACAGCATATCCATACGCGCCAATCAGGAGCTCATAAACGTTAAGTTTAGCGCTCCCGTTACCGACTCATCCGGTCTCATACACCTGACCTCCTATATCAACAGAGAAGAAACAGGCACTATCTATCGGGATATCATCCGTAAGAACAGCCTCCGCATAAGCGCTTTTCAGAATTCAGCCCAATCGGCAGACAGTCTTATACGGGCCTATGCCCATACCTATGCTGCCCATGTAACCGCCCTCATGAATGAACGCCTTGCGGAGCAGCTGCTGATTATAAACCCCGACATTCACCGGAGTCTTTCCTCCGTTCTCCTCCATGGCAGCTCGGCAGAAATTGAAGTGAATATGGCATCGTTGTTGACTGAAATGATCTTTCACGTTGATGTGGAGGGAGATGATGGTACCATTGCTTCATTCATTGCCGGGGAGCTGAGGTCTCTGGGGTTTTATACCGATGGCAACGATGGCAGCGATGAAAACGGGGAGAATGCCGCCCTTCGCATATGGGGGAATTTCAATGTCAATATGTTTTCCGGCAGGTATGAAACGATTATGTGGAATGTTGTTCTGGCGCTTGTCGATGAAAATGGACGAAGTTCCGTATTTATGGATGCTGCGGACAGGGAGCAGGCCCTTGATGAGGATACGGTGAAGGCGCTTGCTCTGCAAAGTATTAAAAAGCGTATTACAACAGATTTCACACAGAAATTTTCCGACTATTTGACAGGTATCATAGATGATGAGTAATCTGGTAGTAGACATGTGTTTGAATTACCGGTATTCTGATCGGTAGCAGGTATAAAATGGATAAAATGGGGAACAAAAAAATACTTATTGTTGATGATGAACCGGTTAATCTCGAATTTTTCGATCTTATGTTTTCTAAGCTGGGCTTCGAGGTAGAAAAGGCCGGCAATGGCGAAGAAGGACTTGAGAAGGTACAGGAATTTGAGCCTGATCTTATTCTTCTCGATAACATTATGCCGAAGCTTTCCGGCAGGGAAGTTGTGAAAATTCTGAAGACCGATGAGGAATTTGCGGAATATTCACACATTCCCGTTATTATGTTTTCTGCCATTGATGATATTCAGACAAAGATTGAAGGTTTTGACCTTGGAATTGAGGATTATATAACAAAGCCCTTTAACTTTATGGATGTTCTTGCGCGGGTAAAGTCGGTGCTCCGGCATTGTGACCTCAGCAAGCAAATTATTCAGCGTGAAGATCGAATCGCTCTCATTGAAAGAATGAATAAGCGGCTCACAAAATTTACCAATCATATTAAAGAACCGATGAGCAGTGTTCTCAAAACGACAGAAAGTCTGGATGCGGGAAATGAAGCCGAAGTCGGCGATTTTCTGCAGGAGCTGTCAGTTGAAATTAAACGAATACTGGTAACCATTGCGGCGCTTGAAGAAGAAGTTGCGGAGCAGCGGTCTCAGAGAGACAAGCTCAGAGAAAATGAGATCAGCTTTGAAGGTCTTGACAAGGAATATAAAAAACATTTCAGCAACTATTCAGACTGATACAAAGTTTTGCAGAATCTACGGCAGTACTATCTACGGCAGCAGAACTTACGGAGCACTCATGACATCATTTTTTGACCGGCAAATGCTTGAAAATACCCAAACCCGCCTCGGTTCTGAAACATTTCTCAAGGGCGATCTGAAATTTACCGAAAGCATGCGTATACGCGGCCGTTTTCACGGTAAAATATCTGCGGGCGGATTTTTGTATATTGAAACAGGGGCTGAGATAGAAGCCGATATTTTTGTCCACGATGTGGTCATTGACGGCACCGTTCGGGGAAACATTGAGGCAAGAGGTGTTATTGAAATGCTGGAAAATGCCCGGGTATATGGTAATGTCCGTTCTCAGAAATTGAGAATTGCGGATGGCGTTGTGTTTGAGGGTCGTTGCGAAATGATCGGGAAGACAGAGAACATTGATATTTTTTCCCTGCCAATTTCAGAGCAGCGGGCTGAAATAGTAAAAACTACCAGAATATAGTTGACAGGGTATATAAAACCATATACGCTGACGGTACGTTACATACATGCAATAATCTTCCTTGTAATTGTTTTTTCTGTATATAACGAAATTTTTGCAAAATATAAAACTTTCTATAATATTAGGAGAATGCTAAGCACATAGAAAGCATTCCGAACCTGAAATTTTTACTACTGGAAATTGTATAAGCACAATTTTCCAATACAAAAGTTTCTACTATTTTTCATGGAGACATAATGGCAATCATAAAAAAGAAACGAGGAGCACCTTCTCCTTCAGAAAGCCGGCAACCGGAAATTCCCGATTTCGCAGAACAAAATCAGCCTCATCTTGCACCATCACCATCTGCGCCATCGACATCATCGAATGGCAACAATCGTTCTCTGAGTATTAATGAGCTCATTACCACCCCGCTGAAGGGTCTGCGGGATCTTGCTGGGCAAATGGGAATAAGCAAGGAAAACATGAATGCTCTCAAGAAGCATGAAATTATTTTTGCTATTCTTAAGACGCATACTGAGAAAAACGGTAACATTTATGCCTATGGGAGTCTTGAGATTCTGCCCGACGGCTATGGCTTTCTTCGGTCTCCGCAGAATTCCTATCTTCCTGGTCCTGATGATATTTACATGTCGCCGAGTCAGATTCGTCTGTTCAACCTGAAAAAGGGCGATACCGTCTACGGTCAGATACGCACACCCAAGGACAGTGAACGTTTTTTTGCCATGACCCGCATTGAATCGGTCAATTTCGATACTCCATCGGTTGCGCAGACGCGTATTCCCTTTGACAATCTTACCCCGCTCTATCCTGATGAACGCTTCAATTTAGAGACAAAAAACGGTGAAAGTTCTACCCGGATGATTAATCTTTTCTGTCCGATCGGAAAGGGTCAGCGCGGACTTCTCGTTGCCCCCCCGCGGACAGGAAAAACCGTTCTCCTTCAGAGAATTGCCAACGCAATTACCGAGAATCATCCCGAGGTCTACCTCATCGTTCTTCTCATTGATGAGCGTCCTGAAGAAGTAACCGACATGCAGAGGAATGTAAAGGCTGAAGTAATTAGTTCTACCTTTGACGAGCAGGCGAACCGGCATGTTCAGGTAGCCGAAATGGTTATTGAAAAAGCCCGCCGCCTCGTTGAACATGGCCGCGATGTGGTCATACTTCTCGATTCCATTACCCGCCTTGCGCGAGCCTATAACCAAACAGTTCCAGCCTCGGGGAAGATACTCTCCGGCGGGGTCGATTCCAATGCCCTGCATAAGCCCAAGCGTTTCTTCGGCGCTGCCCGGAACATTGAGGAGGGAGGAAGCCTTACCATTGTTGCGACTGCCCTCATTGAGACCGGCAGCCGTATGGACGAGGTTATTTTCGAAGAATTCAAGGGTACCGGAAATATGGAGGTAAATCTTGACCGTAAAATGGCTGACCGCCGCCTGTATCCTGCTATTAACATTAAAAAGTCGGGTACACGGAAAGAGGATCTTCTGCTGGAAGAGAATGAACTACAGAAGATGTGGATCCTGCGTAAGGTTATCAATCCTATGGAAGATGTTCAGATTCTTGAACTCCTTATTGACAGAATGCGCAAGACAAAGAATAATGAAGCCTTCCTTCGGTCGATGAATACATCGCCGACCGGAGAATAATACAAAGTTTTGCAGACGCGCAGAAGCGCAGGTTTTGCAGAAACGCAAACGCACAAAAGTTTCTAAAAGAATAGGTGGAATCATGAAAGAAGGAATACACCCGACATACCGTACCGTTGCCTTTAAGGATATAGCAACAGGTGAGATATTTCTGACTCGTTCAAGTGTTGAAACCGGTAAAACTGTCACACATGACGATGGAAAAAAATACCCCCTGTATGAACTCGACATATCCTCGCTATCGCATCCGTTTTTTACGGGTAAACAGCAGCTTGTAGATACTGCCGGACGGGTTGAGCGTTTTAACCGAAAGTACAGTATTAAAAAGAAGCAGTAACGGGTCGTCCGCCCGCGCCCGCTACGGGCGCCCGCCCCTTAGCCCGCTGCAGGGTGTCCCGTGTCCTGCCGCGCCTGCGCGCAGCTACCGCTCGTTACCGGCAATACCCGCTTTATAAGAACAAGTAGCATTCCCGCTATCACAAGCCATGCAAACCAGTCTCCGTACCGCGTATAGAAGCTTATACCCGTGTTTCTGTTTACATGAATTTCGGCCAGAAGATACGCCGGTTCAAACATGGGAATGTGGCTATGAATACTCCCATCGGGCATGATAATGCTGGTGAGTCCGCTGTTGGTAGCGCGGAGCAGTGGGCGCCGGGTTTCTATTGCCCGGTATCGGGCAGCAACAAAATGTTGATACTGGGCCGATTGTGTCCGCGACCATGAGTTGTTGGTAAGGTTAAGCAGCAGGTCGGCGCCATCGTGTGCGAATGCGCGGGCATTGCCGGCAAAAGAGTCCTCAAAGCAGACGGGGGTACCGATTCTCAGCTTGCTGTCCGCAAAGTAGAGGGTGCGGATTCCTTCGCCCGGTGTCCATCCGCTTGAATACAGGCCGATGGCGTTTTCCAGAAAATTTGCGAAAAGGGGCAGGTTGGTAAGCGGAATGTGTTCGGCAAAGGGAATGAGATGAATTTTCCCGTAGTCTCCGAGAACATTCCCGCCTGAATCGAGATGAATAACCCCGTTCATATATACCCGTTCACTTCGTACAATGGGGGCGCCGGTTATGAGATCTGTGTTACTGCCTGCGAGATATTCCCTGAAGCTGATTCCGGGAGGATTTTCCGCAAAGAAGGCATTGTTCGGATTGTAGGGATAGCGAAGGCTGGTTTCACTCCAGCTTACAATATCGGGCACCCTGCCGTAGGTTCGCAGCGATTCATCAATCCCATCATTGCTCAGGCCTATCAATGTCTGGAGGGCGGAAATTTCTTCGCCCCGACTCCAGCTGTCTGCATTCTGCTGCACGAGCAGTACGATGACAGGTTCTTCATTCTCACCTTCGCCTTGTTCGAGTCGTACATTGGTGATGCGGAAAAATCCGTAAAGATTGAATACCAGGAGTATGGCGGCTGCGCAGAGAAGATAGCGGAGAGCAGGTTCGCGAAGGCGGTTTTTGGAAGGCCGATTATTCATGGAGATGATCAGTTCTGCAATGGAAGCCTGTAGAAGAAAGATGATAAAGCTGATCGGCCATACCCCGGCAAGTTCTCCGATCTGGTTCAGGGTCAGCCAGTTGTGAAAGGGAAAGGCAGCCAGATTCCATGGGAAGGCAAGGTAGCCGCGGCTCTTGAATAACTCAAACGCAGTCCATGCCATGGCAAAGAGCAGGGGCCTGAGCCATCGATCTTGCCACTGCCACTGACCATGCCATCGATCCTGCAGCCGACCATGCCCGTGCGCGGGACGAAATTCCGAAGAACCAATGAGATAGTGGATGAGGGAAAAGAAGGCGCCGTGGAATATCATGTTGAGAATACTTACAGAACCAATTGTCCAGAGAGAATAATCGCCGAAGTTTGCCAGCCAGAAGTAATTGCTCAGCGTGGTGAGAAGAGCGTATACATAACCGGCAAAAACATTCTGACGCTTCGTGTAGCGAAGGGCAAGTATATAAAGGGGTATGAAGGAAAAAAGGCCGAAGAACCAATTGCCGCCGAGAAACAATTCATTCGGCTGAGCCAAAAAATTGCAGAGGGCTGCAAGGAAAACAAGCACTATAATCTTACGGAAAGAATTCATACAATATAATATATCAGAAAAACAGTATTTTTCAGTAGTAAAACTTTGTTTGTGAAGTTCCGAAATATTTGAGCATTCCCTGAAGGAACTGGTATGTGAGGTTGATCTGAATGTTGATATTATCCGCTCTGCGCGCAGGCCGAGCGGTGATAATTAATGCGATCCGTTCCGCACTGTCAGAATTTCCTCATCGCTCAGCCCGGTAATTCTCTGAACAGCCTCGGTCGACAACCCTTCCAAAAACATACTGCGGGCGTTTTTTCTCCGCTCCTCAATATGCCCCTCCGCGCGACCTGTCTGTAGTCCTTCCTGCCGACCTGTCCGCAGTCCTTCCTGCCGACCTGTCTGAAGTCCTGTCTGAAGTCCTTCTTCGCGACCTGTTCGCAGTCCTTCCTGCCGACCCATTTCCGCAATGCGCGCTTTGAATGTTTCCGCATTCATTCTGAACATTTTTGCTACCTCCTTACCTCTCGGTTCTTTTGTTCTTTCTAACTGGTTCATTAGCGTGTCAAAGTCTATAACAATTCCGAACATCGAATCTACCACGCCGATAAATTCCTTTATCAGCTCCAGCGATTCTTCATTCAGCATTTCTGCTATCGCTTTCTCCACCTTCTGAATGTCCCAATCCGTATTCAGCAGATTTTTCGAGTACAGATCAAGGTACATAACAGCCGCAAACATTCTTCCCCGCTGCTGCAACTGCTCCGCAGAATAATCGCTCTCGCTAATAAGATCATAAGGAAAAGGAGCAAGATACTGCGGGAATTTCCGCTTCCGTTGCTTTCTGACATTCCCGGGCACCTTCCATTTTCGCGTTCCATTATAGAACACAATGGGCAGAAATACCACCTCGCAGTCATCGGGAATTGCTCCCGAGCGGTGAATGTTCCGGTAGAGCAGATTCGTGTACTCCGACATGCGGAGGGGCATGTCTTTGTCCACTCCAGACTGATGCTCAAGGAGTGGGATATAAACCTTTGGACAGACCCCTCCTCCCCAGTGTAAAACGAAGGTTATTCGTATACACTGGGGGTTGTATAAAACATAAAAGGAGGGAAACAGTGAACAGTAGTATCACATATTCTCAGTATCATCTCAAGTCTCGGAAGTATCAGGCGGCTTCGATGTATGATTGGCGGTTGCGGATGGTTCGGTATGCCCAGGAGCATTCGATCAAGGCGGCTGCTCGGGAGTTCGAGGTGTCGCGCAACACGGTGCGGCGGTGGGTTCGGCGCTTTGAATCCGGCGAGGGGCTTGAAGACAAAAAGCGGGGCACGACCAATCATCCGATGAAGATGAAATTCGGGCACCGGTGTCATCTCGAGAGTCTTGCCCAGACCAAGAATCGGAATCACAACAAAATCATTGGAACGCAGGTGCAAAAGCAGTTGAAGGCGGAAGTTGGCGGGAAGTACAGCCTGCCGACGATTATCAAGACGCTAAAGCAGATAGGGGCGCAGAAAACAAAGAAGCCGAAGGCGCGGCCCAAGAGAGATTTGCGGGAGGTAACCGACAGGATGAAGTTCGGCGAGTGCATTCAGATTGATATCAAGTATCTGACGGACATTCCCGCTATGCGGTTTTCTCAGAAGTGTTTAGACGTTCCGAAGTACCAGATAACTGCCCGGGATCGGGCGACAGGGGCTCTGTGGTACGCCTTTGCCAATGAGAAGAGCAGTATGGTAACAACCTTGTTCGCCGAGTACCTGCTGGAGCACCTGCGGAATCATGACGGAGACCTTGCCAAGGACATAACGGTTCAGACCGATAACGGGGCAGAGTTCACCGTTCGACATCTGAGCAAAACCCGAACATCGGGGTTTGAGCAGGCGCTCATACAGGCGGGTGTCGAGTATCGGCGTATTCCGCCCGGGCATTGCACATGGAACAGTTCTGTCGAGTCCTCGCACCGGCTCATTGAGGATGAGTTCTACAGTCAGGTGATGAATCCAAAGCTCAATGAGTTTCTTAAGGAAGCCGAGGAGTATCAGATAGATTTCAATTACCGGCGGTTCAACACCTACCGCAAAGGGACTCCGCTGGATCTTTTGAGGCAGCGGAATACCGATGTGGATAGTGATATTCTCCGGCTCAAGCCGATCATAATGGAGCAACGGCTCACACGGCCGACGCTTGAGCGATGGAGGGCTTGGCACTCGGAAGAAATGATCGCATAATAGGTCAAAGTGGGGTCTGTTCAAACCTTAATATCCCATTCTCATAATCATGATTACTTGATACTTACGATAAAGTACGATACTATAAGAAACTTTTGCATTGGAAAATTGCGCTTGCGCAATTTCCAGTAGCCAAAGTTTCCGATCTGGAATGCTTTCTTTGTGCTTAGCATTCTCCTATTTTATAGAAAGTTTTGCATTTTGCAAAACTTTGTATAATAGAAAGAAAGTTTTGCACTGTTCTGCAATTTTCCTGGGGGGAGGGGCAGGAAATGAAAATACTCTTGACCAACGATGACGGATTTTTTAGCCCCGGTCTTCAATCCCTTAAACGGGTATTTGTCGATGCCGGTCATGATCTGTGGATAGTTGCGCCGGACAGCGACCGAAGCGGCATGTCTCATTACATTACTGTGGGCGATACCATACGGGTACGGCTGCCGCAGCGCGGCAGGGCGCGTGTATGAATGTTCCTTCGGTTGCTGTCAGTATCTGTAACAATGGCGCATCGTATCATTTCTCTCCGCTGGCTCAGGCAGTGGAGGAGAACCTCGCGCAATTCATTGCATTATGGGATCCGAGTCATTTTATCAATATTAATGGACCGAATCATGCAGCCGGCCCACGGAACATAGTGCTTACTCATCTCTGCCTCAGAGTATACAGTGAATCTCCCGTTCTTCTTGATCTGCCTAGCGGCGATCAGTGTTGGTTTCTTGAAGGAAAACCTGCCTGCCAAGAGAGTGATCCCGGTTCCGATTTTGAAGCAGTGCAGAATGGTCATATTTCTCTCAGCCCCGTCTACACCCAACCGGTAACACATACTGTTAATCGGCGGTATGAGGCTGCGTATACCAGAGGATAGAATATGGAAAAAGGTATCCGCCTGTATAAACAGGGTAAATTTGAGGAAGCATTACGGTACTTTAAGGGACTGAAAAGCAGTAAGGATAGTTCATATTATCTTGGACTTTCCTATGTTCAGCTTGAGCAGTATGATGAGGCGCTCGCATATCTGGAAGATGCCATTGAAAAAACAGATGACTTTACCCAAATATATCAAAGCCGGATGGTTGTGGGGTATCTTTATGTTGCGACCAAACGGTATCGGCTTGCCGAGTTTGAATTTCAGTATCTTCTCGACGAGGGCTATGAAAGCTCAAAGGTATATGCGGCTCTCGGATATATATACTTTAAGCAGGGAAATGTTCCGGCCGGCATTCGGAATCTGGAAAAGGCTGTTACTCTCGATCCGGAAAATCCGACAGCCCTGAATTCGCTTGCCTTCATTATGGCCAATGAAGATATTCGCATTCCTGTTGCGCTCAGTTACATTCGGCGAGCATTGACACGCAAACCGCAGAATCCTGCTTATCTGGATACTCTGGGGTGGATACTATTCAAAAATGGTGAATATCATAAGGCCCGCCAGATTCTTCAGAAGGCCTGTGAACTTGCCCCTGAGAACATTGAAATAAAAATGCATTATGCAAAAGTAGAAGAGAGTATAATGACCGGAAAAAAACCATGAGCGCTCCAATAGTAAAAGCTTCTCTGCCGGTATGTTTCTTTCTCATGAACATATGTATGGTTTCTGCTCAGGTAGATTTTAATGAACTCAATTTTCAGGATGCCTTCCGCGAAGGAGTTGTGTTCTTTCACAGGGGTAATTTTAACGAGTCCATTCTTTCCCTGCAGAAGAGCCTGGGCTTTATGCCGGATAATTATCGTGCACGGGAGTGGCTCGGCAGAGCCTACTATTTTTCCGGATATGAAGACGCTGCCCTCAATGAATGGCGCAGAATTGAAAGCCGGTCGCCGCCCTTTCTCCGGAGTTTTATCGAATCAATAGAAGCGCGCCGGAGCCTAGCAGAAGAGCTGGGAGAAGACCGCGATTTTCTCATTATTGAGGAATTTACGGAAGAGGAATATGCCTCGGGAGTAGTTAATCCGGGAGCCATGATGGCAGACGGGAACGGTAACTTCTTTATTAATTCATTCGGAACCAACAACATCAATCATATTAACCAGAACGGACAGCTGCTCAGAAACCTTGCCGGCGGGCTGAAACCTCTCAGCGGCCCCTTCGATATTGCGATATATGAGGATCGCCTCTATGTAACAAATTTTCTCGGCGACTATATTTCCGTGCTCAATTCCGTCGGTAATACGATTACAACATTCGGTTCCGCCGGAATTGCCGGGGGAGAATTTCTCGGCCCCCAGTACCTGAGCATATCTGAGGAACCTGCCCTGTATGTATCGGATGTGGGAAACCAGCGGGTAACGAAGTTCACGCTCAATGGTACATTTCTCTTCCATTTCGGTGAACCGCAGGCATTCAGAAACAGCCCTGAAATTTTTGAGGGCTTCTCGGGAATTGGCGGTCTCGCCGCAGGAAAGGATGGGGTATATGTTGCCGATAACCTTCCCGATTATTCCGAGCTGCTGTATTTTGACAAGGATGGGAATGTTCTTGAACGGTTTGTTCTGGATGATGTTTCAATGATAGAGGATCTTACTCTTCTGGATGATGGGAGCATTGTTATTACCAGTAGAACAACCGTGTATATGTTTGATCCTGAGAACCTTTCTGTTGAGGTATTATATGAGAGTAATGAAAATGTGAATGCCCAGTTTGTTTCAGCAGGGTTTGACGATAATAATAATCTTCTCATCAGCGATTTCCGTAATAATCGCATTCTCTTTTTATCCCGCCTGTCGGGAGTATACTCGGGATATCAGGTTGAAATTCACAGAATTGATGCATCCGATTTTCCGAATGTTTTTGTTGAATTGTCGGTGCGCGATGCGCTCGGCAATGACATTATTGGTCTTCAGGAAGAGAATCTTGTCTTTACGGAAAATGGTTTTTCCGCGGCTGGTCACCGCCTGGAATACAGCGGTTCATTTGATACCGTTTCCAGTGTTGCCTTTATTATTGAGGCCTCAGGCAGAAGGAATGATCCGGAATTTCAGGCATGGCAGAATGAGGGAGTGTTTCAGGCGCTCGAATTGTTGCCGGAAGATTCAGATGTACGAATTTTTTCTGCTGGTCTGTCACCGGTAATGGAGTATGCTCGAAACAGCAATCCTGCTGACATTCCTGCTGTTATGCGTTCCATGAGCGCGGACAGGGAGTGGAAACTTGATCTGGCCATTCGTCTTGCCGGCGACCGTCTCCTCCTGGATCAGAGTAAGCGGGAAATTATTTTTGTGAGCAGCGGAAGACTGCCGGACTGGGCCTTCGATACCATCGGACTCTCCGAAACTCTGGCATATCTCAGGAACAATCATATACGCTTCAATGTTATTGATAGTTCACCGCTTTCGGGCGATGTAGACCCCGCGTTGAAGTATCTTGTTGAAAATACCGGCGGGAATACGTATATTATTAACAGAACTCAGGGCATAGGTGAGCTTGGGCAGGACCTGCTTCAGCGCCGTACTGGTTTATATACATTCGGTTTACGCTCCGGGCTCGAAAATCGCTTTGGACGTGAATATCTTCCGCTTGAAGTTGAGGTTGTTCATTTTACCAAAAGCGGCCGGGATGAATTAGGTTATTTTTCCCCGCTTGAATTTTAGGGACTCTATGGATTTTGGGGCTTTTGGACAGAGCGAATTACAGACAAAGAAAAAAATAAAGATAAAGAAACCCGACATGTATAAGGTTATTATGATGAATGATGATTATACAACCATGGAATTTGTCGTGGAAGTACTCATGAATGTTTTTCGGAAAAATTCTGCGGATGCCCAGAAAATTATGATCACCATCCATGAGAAGGGCGCGGGAGAAGTTGGGGTATATACCTACGACATTGCGCAGAGTAAAATACAGCAGGTTCATAGCGCTGCGAAGGCCAATGAATATCCGCTCCGCTGCAATGTTGAAAAGGCCTGAGAGAAAATTCACGGAAGGGAAAATATGAAAGTTAGTTCTGAAGTTCAGAGTATATTTCAATCGGCCTATAAGGAAGCATTAACATGGTCTCATGAATTTCTTACCCCTGAGCATGTATTGTATGCTGCCCTTCATTTTCCCTATCCGCGTGAAGTAATTGATAAATGCGGGGCCAAGCCGGACAGTATCCGTGAACAACTTCGTTCCTTTCTTATGGAAAATACCCCCTCTGTGGATAACACGGAACCTCTTTCTTCAAATTCTTTCGATCAGGTTTTCAGAAGAGCCGCCCTGCATAGTTTTCAAGTTGGACGTGAAACTCTTGAACCCGGCGATATTCTGGTATCGCTGTTTGAAGAACCGGAAAGTCATGGGCGCTATTTTCTTGAAGAAGCGGGAATTAACAGAGTGAAACTTCTCAGTGTCATTAGTCATATTCTTGGCCGCAGTGAAGAAGAAATGAAAAAAAAGACTTTTGAAGAAATTGAGGATGGTTCTTCTGAGGAGCGTGATGATTATCATTCCGGGGAATCTGGTGAATCCGATGTATCCGGCGAAGAACATGCGGGCGGCAGAGGCAGAAAAAAGATCCGAAATAGGGCTATTAAAACCTTCACCCGTAACCTCATTGAGGCAGCCGCGAAGAATGAGATAGACCCCATTATTGGACGGCATGAAGAACTTGAACGCCTCATGCAGGTACTAATGCGGCGCGTCAAAAATAACCCTGTGCTCGTGGGCAAGCCCGGCGTTGGAAAAACCGCCATTGCGGAGGGGTTGGCAATGAGCATCCATAAGAAGGAGATACCCGATCTTCTCAGGAATTATCAGGTTCTTTCTCTCGATATGGGAGCCCTTGTTGCCGGAACCCGTTTCCGGGGCGATTTTGAGGAGCGTCTGAAATTTCTCATGAAGGAAGTGGAATCGCTTAAGCGTGTCATCCTCTTTATTGATGAGCTTCATACCGTTGTCGGAACGGGTTCTGCCTCAGGCAGCATGGATGCCTCCAATATGCTCAAACCTGCCCTCGCTTCGGGAAAAATTCGCATTATCGGCGCCACAACTCAGGAGGAGTACCGCCGTTTTATTGAAAAGGACCACGCGCTTGAACGCCGCTTTCAAAGCATAGAAGTTCCCGAACCCTCCATGGAAGATGCCGTGGAAATTCTCAAAGGGCTCCGTTCGGCCTATGAGGATTATCATCATGTCCGCTATAGTGATGATATTCTGCAGCAGGCGGTCGAGCTTTCAGACCAGTACATTAATGAGCGGTATCTGCCCGATAAGGCCATTGATGTCATAGATGAAATTGGCGCTCTTATCCGCCTCCGCACATTCAAGGAATTACCGGAAAACCCAGCGAATGCCGATGGGGCGGCGACTCCAGCGACTCCGGCGAAGCCAGATGGGGCGGCGACTCCGGCGACTCCAGCGAAGCGGGAAAATCTGCCGGAGAATGATCGCGATTCATGGCCTGAAATTTGCATGGAAGATGTTGAAACTGTTGTGTCGAAAATTGCCAGAGTTCCCAGAAAACGGGTGTATGGAAATGAACGGGATAAGCTCAGGGAGCTTGAGGAACATATCCTGAAGTTTATTTACGGGCAGGACAATGTTGTAAAGCAGGTTGTTGAATCGATCAAGCGGAGTAGGGCAGGGTTTCGGAAGGGAAGTCGGCCGGTTGCCAATTTTCTCTTTGTGGGTCCGACCGGGGTTGGTAAGACGGAGCTTGCCCGTCAGCTTGCCGAGCACATGGGGGTGCAGCTTCTTCGTTTTGATATGAGCGAATATCAGGAACGCCACTCGGTGAGCCGTCTCATCGGCAGCCCCCCGGGATATGTCGGCTTTGAAGAGGGCGGTATGCTCATTGAAGCGGTACGGCGTAATCCGCATGCGGTACTCCTGCTCGATGAAATTGAAAAGGCGCATTCCGATATTTATAACGTTTTCCTGCAGATTATGGACTATGCCAGCCTCACCGACAATGCAGGGCGCAAGGCCGATTTTCGAAATATAATCATTATAATGACAAGCAATGCTGGCGCCCGCGACCTTGGGAAGAATCTTATCGGCTTTGGCGAACGCATTGTTGAAGAGAGGGTCATACATGAGGCGGTTGAACGAACATTCACCCCCGAATTCCGGAATCGTCTGGATAAGGTCCTTGTATTCAAGGGCTTAAGCAAAACTGCGGTTATCGATATCGTGGAAAAGGAAATAGAGGAATTCAGCGGGCAGCTTGAAGAAAAGAATGTTCGCCTTTCAGTGAGCGATGATGTTATTGCGTGGCTTGCCGATATCGGCTACGATGAGGAGCTCGGAGCGCGCAATGTCAGCAAAGCAATTGATGACCATATACGCGTCCATTTCATAGACGAAATTCTCTTCGGCACCCTAAAAGATGGAGGGCGCGCCGCCGTTACCCTTCAGAAAACCGGAGAAACCGGAAAAGATGAGCAGCCCATTGCCGTTGCTTTTTCCGCATCCCGAAAATCTCCCAAAAAGACCCAGCCAAAGACCCAGAAAAAGACCCTGAAAAAGAGCCCGACAAAAAAGAAGAATGCGGGAAGACCTGAATTGGTATAATGTACCTGTTTTCTGAGCTTCCTGAAATTGGAGAGGAATACCGGGTTCGGTTTCCGCATCCCCGTGAGGCGGGCGCTGAACAAGAAGAACTATCGGTTCTCTGCGGATCAGCATTTTGAATTGGTTATTCGTTCCTGCGCTACCGTGGGTCGGGAAAACGGAACATGGATAAGTAATGACCTGGGCGCTTGCTGCGCTCGTGAATTTTCTCCAATTCCAGAACGTTGCGCTTATCGATTCTCAGGTTTCGAATTCTCATATTGAAGGAATGGGAGGGCGTACAATTCCCCGAAAAAATTATTTGCAGTACCTTGCCGACGCGCTGAAACACCCCCCAATTGGAGACTGGCAGAGCTTTTCTCTGTAAGAAATCAACTCTGTAAACTGCCCTCAAAGAAAATGTAAAAAAAGCTTGACATCCCCATACATATGTTTTTACGATTTTATTTGTTGACGAAAACAATTTTTATATTCAGGAGAGTATTAATGAATAAGAAAAGAACGGTTTTTCGGAAAAACCGCAGAGGAGCAGTGGTTTTCATAGTGCATCTGCTTCTGTTTTTGGGCATATCTGTCTGTGTTTTTGCTTCCGGCAACACGGAGGAAGATAATTCATCCCGTCTGAAGGTTGTTGCGGGCGATAGTATGATTGGCGATATTGTATCGGTCATTGCTGCCGAACATGTCGAGCTTACCTTACTTGTCGGCCCCGATGAAGATCCGCATTCCTTTGAACCGGAACCGCGAGATCTCATTGTTCTGGAGGAGGCTGATATCATTTTCTGGAATGAAAGAATGTCGATTCTTGAGCAGTTCAGCAATGCGTATTGGGTTTCAGAAGATATACTGACATCTGATCATGACGATCACGATGAGCATGCCGAACACGATGATCATGCCGAACACGATGATCATGCCGAACATTGGGTTTCGATGATCATGACCATCACGATGATCATGCCGATCACGATGATCATGACGATCACGATGATCATGCCGAACATGACGATCACGATGAGCATGGCGATCACGATGAGCATGACCATGGCGACACTCATGTGTGGTTTGATCCTCTGAATATGGTGATTTGGACGGAGAGTATAAGCGGGATACTTTCAGAAGCCGATCCTGACAATGCCGCAGACTATGAGCGTAATGCCATACAATACATTGCCGCGCTCAGGGCGCTGGATGAGGAAATACATGACCGGCTGGATGCGCTGCCCCGCAGGGGAATTGTTACCGATCATATTTTTTTTACCGATTTTATTTCAGCATACAATCTTGAGTTTATTGGAACGCTCATTCCCAGCGTCAGTGATCAGGCTGAACCATCGCCGCGGCATGCCGCTGATCTTATAGAAAAACTACAAGCGCATGGGGGAGGTATTGTTTTAATGGATGCGGGGGCTCCTCCCAGTAGACGGCAGCTTGCCGATGAAATTGCGAAGGAGGCGGGCGGGAATGTTAGTGTTGTTACTATTCTTGTCGATGCGCTCGCAAAGCCCGGTTCTCCGGGAGATACCTATGTGTCATTCATGCGCTACAACGTAGAAAAACTTGCCGAAGCCTTGGGAAATTAGGCGCGAGCATATTATCGTTTGCGTGTTGACTTTGAGCAACTGTATCGTCTTGCCCGCGCCGATCGGGAGGTTGAGGCTGCTCTTGCTGCCGGGTCTGTACCGCCGGAAATGCGGCAGTTATGGCATCGCTTGGAAAATCAGGGGGTGCAGGTTGAGTTGTTCGATCGCGGGCTGAAGGGCGAGCAAAATATGCCCGATAAGGTGTTGCAATTGCGTATGTTGGAAGATGCCTTAGACTATAACGGTACCCCGGGCATTGTCGTGTTGCTTACTGGTGATGGCGCTGGTTATTATCAGGGATCGGGCTTTCATCGTACGCTTGAGCGCATGCATGGCCGCAAATGGCAGGTGGAAATTCTCTCATGGAGGCATGCCTGTAATAAGCGTATGCGCGAGTGGGCAGAAATGCACGGCAAATTTATTGCGCTGGATGATTTTTATGATTCAATTACATTTTTGAATCCTTCTCGTGAAGGATTCGAACTTGCACTTCCCCGTAACGCTAAACCGCTGGATTTAACGAAGCGCGATCATTTTTAAGTATTGAGGATACCCATTTCCGGAAAATCAGATAAAAACTATCTTTATCTATATCAGCGACACATTCTACCTGACGCAAATGAGCGGACAGGAAGTTTATCCATTTTGGATATAGAATTGCTTCGCCGCACTTACCCTCCACAACTATGTATAAATTCAAGCGATCCCTTCTGAATAGAATTTGTTGTTTATGAGTTGCGTAAAATGTTCTTGTTTTGAACTCAGGAATTTTTTCTTCAGTGATTCACCATTAAGAATTTCTACATCCAATCCATTCCGATAAAATACCTTCCATGATGAAATATCAATATTATTGATAATATAGGGGTGGTGGCTGGTCATAATAAACTGGCAGGAATCCCCCACAACCTTTACCGGAAGGTTTACTCCCGGTAAAATGTCAGAGATTATCTTTAATTGAGTGTCGATGATGAAGGGAAATGCCTGCTTTATAAGATCGCATACACGTTCATAGCTTCCGGGATCAATGTGACTTAAAAGGTACATTTTATTATGGAAATCCATCTGATTTTTGACAAGTTCTTGTTCATTTTTCAGAAGAACAAAGCAGGACATCTGGTTGTTTAATTTTGGTAATTCTGAGCCATTCCACATCAATGAATTATCTGTGCGGTCAATAAGGAGTTTTTTATTTTTGAGTTCGCGCAGTACCTCTTTTTTTATGTACAGTTCATTCGGGCATCATTCATCATGCGAGAACGTTTGTATTTTAACAATTTCATTGCTAATCCTTCCCCGTCTCAGCAACAGTCGCATGGGCGAGTAGCCGTGCAACGCTGACCAGTCGCCACTTGATCGAAAAAAGGCAGGCGCGGGGCTGGTCTGCGCCCCGCGCCTGCCTGAGTTGAATTGCAGCGTTTCAATAGCCGCTGCGGGTTATGAAACTAAAACCATGACGGCGTATTACCGGCCAAGCCGGAAAGAAAAAACGTAGTTGTTTTGCTTCCTATATATGTGCCATCATCCCATTTACCACCACCATCAGTAGTCTTCCATGTAACAGGGGGGGCAACCGAGTTATCCCAGGCCCAGTTTTCAAGATTTTGATTAAATGCGTTTGCGCCAAAGAACACAGTGTTCATATTCGTTACCGAACTGACATCCCAGAGTGAGATATCACCATTGAATGCAGATGCACTCAGGAACATACCTTCCATATTCGTTACCGAACTGACATCCCAGCCGGAGATATCGCCATTGAATACAGTTGTTCCAGAGAACATAATGGACATATCCGTTACCGAACTGACATCCCAGAGTGAGACATCGCCATTGAATGTTGACCAAACACTGAAAATCCCATTCATATTCGTTACTGCCGCGGTAATAATGTAGTTGAGATCGGCAGTATCTCCCCAGTTTGATATCCCCGCATTTACCGCTGTTTTCAGTTCAGCGTTAGTTGTTGGACTCTCAGTAACAGAGAAATATTCGGCAAAGAGTATGTCTCCGCTTTCTGTTTCACCATATATCACATATATTCCTGCCGTCGTACCTGCGGTAACCGTAACAATTCCGGTACTCGCATTAACTGTCGGCAGGGTGACCGTTCCGGGCGGAGTTACGGTGGTTACCTTCAGGTCTCCTCCATCATCAACCGTGAGAGTGCCCGGTTCTACCGTGGTCAAAGAAACACTGAGGTTCAGGTTCTCATTGGCAATACCGGCAGTATTAATGGCATTATCGGCAAGTAAAATGTTTATAGAATTTTCCTCGCCCGAAGGAATCTCTGTCGGAGGAAATGATGGCAGCGGTTCCGTTGCGGGGGCAGACCATGGTCCAATGCCGACCGCGTTGATGGCACGCGCATGCACTTGGTAGAGAGCACCGTTTGTCAGGCCGGTAATGGTGTGGTCTGTTCCGGTGATGCCGGAAGCATCTGTCCATGCGGTTATGCCGACTTCGCGATATATCAGCTCATACCCGGTAATTTCGCTGCCGTTATTTTCCGGTGCAGACCATCTCGCAACGATCCGCCCAGTGCCCGCATAAAGGGTTGGGGCAACCGGCGCGTCAGGAACAGCGGCAAGGGCAGGGAGAGTTGAAACGGCAGATTCCGACCATGCGCCAATTCCTCCGTCCGCGTTGACCGCTCGCGCCTGTACCTCATAGACACTGCCGTTTGTCAGGTCGCTAATGACATGGCTTGTACCGTCAATGCCTTCGGTAATAATTTCCCAGCTTCCGCTGCCGTATTCCCTATAACGCAGGTGGTATGCGCTAATGTCGCTGCCGCCGGTATCAGTCGGCGCCGTCCATGTAACGGTCAGTTGACCGTCTCCTGCAACAAGGGTGGGAGCAGCCAGCGCGACAGGGGGCGCAGTTGGCGGCGCAATAGGTGTTGCCGTGGCAGACGCCGACCACGTACCCGCACCCCCCGCGTTGACGGCGCGCACCTGCACAGCATACCTGAGACCGTTTGTCAGCTCGGTAATGGTGTGGCTTGTGCCGGTAATACCGGTGTTAATCTCCATCCAGATGCCGCTGTCAAATTCACCATAACGCAGATTATACGCGGTAATGGCGTTGCCCCCATCCTTGTCGTTTACTTCATTCCATATAGCGGCGAGCTCAGCCCATGAGGCTGTAAGCTGTCCGTCTCCCGCTATGAGGGCTGGCGCAAACATGGCAGGGGGAGCATCCGGCATTGGGCATCCGCTGAGTACCAGCGCTGCAACAATTACGGTAAGTATCAATCTGAGAATCATATACATCATCCTTTGAATATCGAAAATTTTGTGTATTCCGAATTCTATAAAAGTTTCTCTTACACACTACAACACATTCAGCCGTATGTCTACTACAAAGTTTTGCAAAAGTGGGAAATAAACATTTGAGAGTCCATCCTTCCCGTCCACTAACCCGCATTCCCGAGCCCTCCCCTCCCGTAGCCCCAAAAAAATCACACATTTTGCAAACTTTTTTCAAATTCTTTCAAAAAACATAGTCAAAAATGACCGTTTACCCGTTATAGATATAAGGGAGAATTCACCATGGGACCATGTCGCCATGGGAGCTCCCCTATTCAGAAAGAAACGTTCAAAAAAAACCTTCAGGAGGATTGTATGATCGATTTCAAAGAAAAACCCGCCCCCATTCCCTACGACCAAGGATACCGCTCCCTGCTGTTCCAACCCGCAATAATGCTCCAATTTCTTCAACGCTTTGTCGGAGGCGCATGGACGAAAAAATTGCGAACCGAGGACATAACCATTGAAAACGGTACCTTTTTTATCGACCATGCAAAAACACGAATGGCCGACATTGTCTGCAAAATCAGAAGTCGGGATCATACGGGAGATGTTGCTATCTATGTGCTCCTTGAGCATCAGTCTGGAGTGGACAAAGACATGCCCCTCCGCATGTCGGAGTACACAAATCTGCTCTATCGGAACATTCACCGCTCCGGCGCAATTCCCGATGACTGCGAGGTGGTATTTCTGCCCATTGTATTCTATAATGGCACTCGAAAATGGAAGGTGCCGGGGAATGTCAGAAAGCAACGGAAACGGAAATTCCCGCAGTATCTTGCTCCTTTTCCCTACGATCTTATTAACGAGAGCGATTATTCTGCGGAGCAGCTGCAGCAGCGGGGAAGAATGTTTGCGGCTGTTATGTACCTTGATCTGTACTCGAAAAATCTGCTGAATACGGATTGGGACATTCGGAAGGTGGAGAAAGCGATAGCAGAAATGCTGAATGAAGAATCGCTGGAGCTGATAGAGGAATTTATCGGCGTGATAGATTCGATGTTCGGAATTGTTATAGACTTCGATACGTTAATGAATCAATTAGAAAGAACAAAAGAACCGAGAGGTAAGGAGGTAGCAAAAATGTTCAGAATGAATGCGGAAACATTCAGAGCGCGCATTGCGGAGATGGGTCGGCAGGAAGGACTTCAGACAGGTCGGCAGGAAGGATTGCAGACAGGACTGCGAACAGGTCGTGAAGAAGGACTTCAGACAGGAATGCAGAAAGGTCTTGTAAAAGGAATGGAGAGAGGTCTTGTAAAAGGAATGGAGAGAGGCATTCGAGAAACGGCCCGCAGTATGTTTTCCAAAGGATTTTCAGCCCATGACATTCAGGATGTTACCGGGCTGAGCGATGAGGAAATGCGGACAGTGCGGAACGGATCGCATTAATTATCGCCGTTCGGCCTGCGCGCAGAGCGGATAATATCAACATCAGAAAACTTCTTCAAGAACGTAGAAGTATCCCTCATCGGTTCCGAAGATTATCCAGGGACCTGCAATTACCGGTGAGTTGAGAATTGAGCCCTCGACCGCGAGGCGCCAGTGGATGGCGCCGGAGAGGGGGGAGACTGCGAGAAGTTCGCCCGGGCTTTCAAGGCCGAAGTAGAGGCGGTCGCCTGCGAGGGTGGGGGCAGTGGAGAGAGGTCGGTCGTAGCGCTTTTGCCACATAATTCTGCCGTTTCTATTGTTATATGAACGGAGGATCTGGTCGCCCATGGCGAAGATGACGTGCCTGCGCCAGAGCAGCGGAGCGGCGTAGTCGAGCAGCAGGGTGTTTTTCAGCAGATATTCCCGCGCGGTTTCGAGGGTGATGCCGTTGTCAAAATAGGCGGAATCAATCTGCTCCCAGAGAAGATCGCCGCTGTATAGCGCAATGGCAGCAAAATAATGCTCCCAAATTCCCGGCTCAACCAGACCGGTTACCGAAAAATACAGGCTCCGGTTTTTTACTGCCGGAAAACTATACCAGAAATACCTGCTGAGCTCGTCTCCAAGTTCCCAGAGATACTCATTCTGCTTCAGATCATAGACGCTGAGGCTATAGGGATTGGTCGGGGTTCCGGGGGCAAAGGCGAGAATATCGTTGAATATTTGAAAGGAATTATGCCGCCATACGGCATTGTCGAGGCTGAATTGGAGATTCCCGTCATCGGCGTTTATAAAATACAGGGCGTCGGCATCGGCGGCGGCGGCAATCATATCTTCATAGGAAGTAACAGTTGAGTTTACCTGTCCTGTGGTCTGAAATTGCCATTCGACTTCTCCGCTTTCCCGTGAAAGGGCATAGATGATGCCATCGCTTGAACCGAAATATACCCGAGTTTCATCGGCATAGGCCACAGAATTGATGGGACCGCCCGAACGAAAGGCCCAATTCATGTATCCGCTTCGAAGATCGAGGGAATAAAAATTCCCGTCTGCCGATCCGAAGTAGATGCTGTTATCGATAAGCAGGGGTTGGTTGAAGTGCCTCCGGTCTTCGCTTTGTTTATTGAGCAGGAGCTTCCATTTGACAGCTACCGGCGGTGAAATGCTTGTTCGGGCGATACCGAGCCCCCGATTTCCCCGAAACTCTATCCATTCACGTTCGCATGAGGAGAAAAGGAAGAGCAGCGCCAAAGAGAACAGCAGAAAGAACAGCAGACGGGGCGATATGTTCATAGCAAATACCTCATATCTTTCAGGGAGAACAATTCGCGCAGAATTGCCGTGAAACGATGCTGTTCCTTCAAAAGACGGCGATATTCTTTACGGAGTTGTTCTATATTTTCGCTGCTGCTCTCCGGCGCGATTTTGCCGTCTTTGTTGTTTTCCTGGCCTTTGCTGCTGCTCTCCGGTACGATTCCGCTTTCCGTGTTTTCTGTTCGGTAGATTAATGCCGTATACACCTGCGCAAACATTCGGAGCTCGGGGTACATTTCCGCATATTCGGCAGGGGTGGTGTCGATATTTTTCAATGCGTATCCGCGGGCATTTAAGCGGATGATGAGGAGCCGGTACAGTGCCTTACAGACCGATTCACGTTCATTCCGATTATTTTTCCGGGAAATGATAATGAGCCGGGCAAGTCGGCTCCAGCGGATTCCGTAGAAAACAAGAAGCGCGCCTAATGTGGTCATGACTGTGAGGCGCAGGAGAATTCCCCAGGGAATTGGCAATCGGGAACGGGCGGAGCGATCACGCAGGTCGGGAATAATAAGGTCGAGGTTATGTGGGTCCATGTCTCCGGCAGGGGGAATTGCGAAGGAGGTAGTTTCAATATCTACCCATCCGTAGATCGGGAGGTAGAACTGAGCCCATGAGTGGCGGTGCACGTTTGTTACCAGATACAGGTCTGAAATATCGGCATGGGCAATTGGGGGGTAATTGTGCTGAAGTTCAGCCAATGCCTGAAGATGGGAGGCATTACGGAAACCTTCAGAAACAAGATACCCGGTAACCACCCTGCTTGGAATTCCCATCATTCTGCCGAGAATGGCAGCGCTGTTGGAAAATTCCGTACAATCGCCCGATTTATTCTCGAAGAGAAATGCGCTTACGGCAGCGGTGCTCACGTCATCGGTAAAGCCCAGTTCATATTGATATGCGCGGTAGTGCTGCAAAATGTTTGCAATGCGTTCCATGAAGGAGCTGTTCGGGGACGCAAGCTCATCGGCAAGCATGCGGTATTGCTGCCTGAATTCTTCCGGTAGGCTCAGCTCAAGGTAGGGGAGAAGTTTCTGCCGTTCGACAGGAAGCAGCGCTGCTGCTCCGTTTTCTGCCGCTCCGGCTCTGTTTCCGGGGAAACGCTGGAGAATACTGATGGTGGAAACACGGCTCTGGCTGCGGTAGGTATAGGTGAGGGGGTAAAAGTCCGTGTTAAAAATTGTGGGTTCTATCCGGTAGGGTTGGTAGGAACTCACCTTATCGGAAATGGTTGAATAAACCTCAATCTGAACCGGTTGGCGGTTTCGCAGGGGCAGCGGGGAAGGATTTTGCCAGGTTTCAAGATACTGGCTCTTTGTCAGACGGTTGAGATGAAAATCGGGATCGGAATAAAACCCGCGCAGCGGATCATGATTATTGAAATATTCATCGGCAAGATACAGCGTTCCAACCGGACTCTTAACAATCATAACCATATGCTGCCTGCTGAGCGTGCCGTTTTCACCGGAATTTCCTGTTCCGTTTCTGCTTCCCCATGCATTCGGCGAGAGAATGAATACACCGGCCTCATCGCCATCTCCATTATTTTCGGAGTCCCCATCGCTCTCAGAAATATCTTCAGAATCGGAAAGAGGTCTCAGGGGAGGGTTGATGATATTGTCGGCATTGTTAAAGACCCGCAGGTCCTGTATAAAATCGTTCGGAAGAAAAAAAGCAGTAAGAACAGCAAGAGTCAGGGGAACAAGAATACCCGCAGCGCATTCTCCTGCCCTCGGCCGCTGAGCTCCGAATTTCAGCCGATACAGAAGTATTGTATACAGTATGAAGCCGGTAAGCAGGAGGCTGAGAGCGAGGGCAGTAAAGGCCTGCGATTCCTGGGAACGGATATTCAATAGCCGGTATATAACAAAGATAAAATATGACAGATCAATATAAAAGATGCGGGCACAGCGCCGGTGAAACATGAGCCACGTTGACCAGTAGGCACATTGCGCGAATAGAAAAATATCCAACGAGACGGTGGTTACGGAGAAGAAGGGCAGAATAAGCAGCGGCAGAACGAAGGAAAGAATATGGAGTATTCTCCGCTGTTTCCTTTCAACTTTTACCCAGCCGAGTATGGCCCCGAGCGGCATGAACAGCAATATCCGCAGCAGGAAGGCAGCATCGGCATAATGGGCAAGCGCCGGATGAAAGATGGGCAGCAGCATTAATGCCGCATATAACAGAAGGCGTCCCGCAAAAAGCATTACCACTCCTTTTTGAGAATATATTCGTGCACCTCACCTGCGCGCAGGCCGCTTGGGCGCGCTTCATCTTCGGAAAAGGGTGATGGCGCCGCGGAGGGTGATGGCGATGCGGATGGTGATGGCGATGCGGATGGTGATGGCGATGGCGATAGTGATGCAAAGAGATGTTCTGGTATATAGGCGGGGATGAAATTCTCCCCCGGGAACCATTTCATAACCTTGTCAACGCGTGCGCCAGTCCTCGGGCGCGTCCCGCGCCAGTCGCCTGCGCCAGTCCCAGAGCGCGTCCCGCTGCGACTGCCAGTCCCAGGGCGTGTCCCGCGCCATGTCCGCACGAGAAATAGTTCGTAGTTCCCGCAATGGCGGGTGAGCGCGGTGAGTTCCCGGCAGCGTTCATGGCTGAAGATGATCCACCGCGAGCTGGCGGGAGGAAAATTCTCAAGAGGGGAAGGAGGATACCACTGCGCCAGTATTTCCAGAAAGAGCGGGAGCGATTTCTCCCCGTCAGAATGCTCTCGGGGATCCACTTCATATTCGGTATCGTGCAGACGAATGCGGAATGTGATCTCCATTCCCTGCTGTTGCTCCTGCAGCACAGCATCAATAAAACCTCTTAAAAGCGATTTCAAATAGGCAAGCTCCAGCGAATATGATTGCGCGAGGAGTATGATGCTGATGATCCTGCTTTCCGATTCTGACTCGGGCGGAATGCGGGTGAGCAGTGTGCGGATGCGCCCCGAGGCCTTCCAGTTTATGTCGCGGGCGAGGTCTCCGGGCTGATAGTCGCGGATAAAAATCTTTTCACTCTCGGAATGCCTGCGGGACTGCGCATCGTCTTGGCTTTCACTGCTCTGAGAGATGAGAATATCACCCATACCTTCTCCCGGAGGAAGAACAATTGCCGTACGGTTCTGAGAAAAAAGAACGCGGCGGGTAATGCCGAAAATATCGGCAATATAAAATTCTCCCCGCATATCCATACGCCCGGGAAGCGGGGGATGCATGTCCATGAGCAGGCTCCCATCGTTGCGAAAGCAGTAATCGCGGCGAAAATGGTACAGCCGCCGCGTCCCCGCCATGAGCCATGCCGTTACGAAGAGGTGAAAACGGAAAAACGGCGGCAGTCCCAGCCCCCGCGCCTGTCTATGGCCCTGTCCATGTCCATGGCCCAGAATGCGTGCGCGCTGCCCCGTGTTCTGCCTCTCTGCGGTGAGATACTCCGAAGAGTTCCACTGCAGAATATCCTGCGGATGTCTGCCCGACTGAAAAAGAACCGCTGCGGTAAGAAGAAGGCAGAAGGCGAAGGCCAGCGACCCAATGACTGCCGCGAGAGTATCCGATAATATCAGTCCGGAACCAAGGAGAAAAATACCACAGAGCATTATAATGGTGCCGAAGGCGCTCAGGGGGTAGTACCTGCGCAGGGCGCGGGCATTGCGGACATTCATGAGGGCTGCCGGACAATTCCCGCGTAGGCGGGATCCACGGGGGTTGAATGCACAATGTCGGTGAGTATCTCTCCTGCCGATGCCCGGGGATCGCGGCATGCTACTCTGTGCGCCATTGCGGGAATAATGATCTCCTTTACGGTGTCGAGGTCAACATAGTCCTGCCCCCGAACACGCGCGAGCGCCCGGACAAGGCGCGAGAGTTTAACTCCTGTCCGGGGACTTGCCCCGAGCTCCAGAAGCGGATGCTCCCTGCTTGCTCTCACAATGCTGATAATATATGCCAGAACATCGGGATGCAGGGGAAGAGTATCTACCGCCTCCATCCATGAGAGAATTTCCCGCTCGGTAACAACAGGCTGCAGCTTCTCCCATGAATTTGCTGAACCGTGCTGCCGGACAAGGCTGCATTCATCGTCAAAATTCGGGTAGCCCAGAGATATCTGTATCATAAAACGGTCGAGCTGCGGCGCCGGCAGCGGAAAAAGATGGCTCCCCTTGAGGTTCATAGTGGCAATGAGAAAGAAGAGCTTCGGGAGCGAGTAGGTTTGTCCCTCAATGCTCACATATCCCTCTTCCATGGCCTGAAAAAAACTCCCCTGAGTTTTGGGAGTGAGGAGGTTTATTTCATCGCAGAGAACAAAGTGAGAAAAAATAGGTCCCTTATTGAAAACCATGTCATAATCGGCGCCCAGCAGCCGTGTGAATCCGAGAATGTCCTGCGGCAGCAGGTCGACCGTGCACTGAATACGGCTGAACCACGATATTTCCACTCCCTCAATAGTCCGGTTTTCATCCGGCCAGCGGATGCTCCCTGCGAGCGCCCGCGCAAGGGAGGTCTTGCCCACGCCGTGAGTATCGGCAAGCATAACATGCCCCCCCGCGATCATGGCTGCAATAATATACTCAAGATTCCTTCGTTCAACATATATAATTGATGCGATGTTTGAGATAAGCCGGTCAATGTCGTTCTTCATGGTGATATTATATATGAAATTTTTGCCTGAGGCAAAGCTTTGTTGTGGATAAACTCTGTGTTGATGCTCAGCATGCTCCCGGGAACAATGCTCCGCGCGAGGTCTTTGTTGAAGTAGGAGTATATGAAATCATGGAATATCTGAGGATTTTCAAAAGCATATTTCCAGCTTTGATCGTGCAGCATGCCTATATATTTTTCGCTCATACCATATAAACGGGGTATGCGCGCATGGTGGATGATGTAATGAGAAAATTTTGCAGAAGTTTTGCAGTTTGCGCCTGCGCAAGTCCTGTACGTTTTACCTCCTCAGGATTTTCCTGCCGGCTGCATGGCGAACCGAATGCCCGGGCGAGCAACGCGGAGCGGCAATAATTAATGCGATCCGTTTCGCAATGTGCGCATTTCCTCATCGCTCAGCCCGGTAATTCTCTGAACAGCCTCTGTCGACAAGCCTTCCAAAAACATACTGCGGGCCGTTTCTCGAATGCCTTCTTCACGACCTGTTCGCAGTCCTGTCTGCAATCCTTCCTGCCGACCCATTTCCGCAATGCGCGCTCTGAATGTTTCCGCATTCATTCTGAACATTTTTGCTACCTCCTTACCTCTCGGTTCTTTTGTTCTTTCTGAAACTTTTGCATTGGAAAATTGTGCAAGCACAATTTTCCAGTAGCAAAAGTTTCAAATTTGGAATGCTTTCTTTGTGCTTGGCATTCTCCAATTTTATAGAAAGTTTTGCCTCTGGCAAAACTTTGCTTCTAACTGGTTCATTAACGTATCTAAATCTATAACAATTCCGAACATCGAATCTACCACGCCGATAAATTCCTTTATCAGCTCCAGCGATTCCTCATTCAGCATTTCTGCTATCGCGTTCTCCACCTTCCGAATGTCCCAATCCGTATTCAGCAGATTTTTCGAGTATAGATCAAGGTACATAACAGCCGCAAACATTCTTCCCCGCTGCTGCAACTGCTCCGCAGAATAATCGTTCTCACTTATCAGATCGTAGGGAAAGGGGGCAAGATACTGCGGGAATTCCCGCGTGTTCCGCTCTCTGACGTTCCCGGGCACCTTCCATTTTCTCGTGCCATTATAGAACACAATGGGCAGAAATATCAATTCGCAGTCATCGGGAATTGCTCTGGAGCGATGAATGTTCCGATAGAGCAGGTTTGTGTACTCCGACATGCGGAGGGGCATGTCTTTGTCCATGCGCCTCCGACAAAGCGTTGCAGAAATTGGAGCATTATTGCGGGTTGGAACAGCAGGGAGCGGTAGCCTTGGTCATAGGGAACGGGGGCGGGTTTTTCTATGAATTAAAATGTCTGCGGTTCAAAGTCTTCGGCGTTGATAATGGAGGCGCTGGAACCCGTGGCTTTAATGGCAAAGAGCTTCTTTTTTTGAGCGTATTTATCGGCCGATCCAACAACATTTATGTAGGCAACACCCCCGTAAATAATATCGTTTTGAAAGCGGGGCATGGCTGTTCGAAATAGTTTCATGCTCTTGAGAAAATGATCCACATCTTCTACCCTGAGAGTGGTTTTGACTTCAATTACCACCGTTTCATTGCCGTTGCAGGCAATAAGATCAAACTCGGCAAGCGGTTTTCCCGGAACTTCTATATATTCTCTTCTAACCAAAGTTTTGTCTACGGTAATTCCTCTCCTCTTGAGCAACCTTACCAAGTCGCCCTCCACGAGGCTCTCTATGAGCTTGCCCCACTGGGAGGTAAAGAGTTCATCGAGCTTTTTTAGCCTGCGGTCGGTTTCCTTCTCTCGACGCCGAGACTCCAGTCGGGACTCTTCCATTCGGCGGTCGGTTTCCTTCATTCGACGGTCGGTTTCCTTCATTTGGCGGTCGGTTTCCTTCATTTGGCGGTCGGTTTCCTTCATTTGGCGGTCGGTTTCCTTCATTTGGAGGTCAATTTCCTTCCCTCGACGCTCAGCCTCCTTCTCTCGACGCTGAGACTCCAGTCGGGACTCTTCCATTCGACGGTCAATTTCCTTCCCTCGACGCTCAGCCTCAATTCGAGACTCCTTTTGGGACTTTGCCGTTTCTGCCATCATGTCTTTAATTTCTTGTACGGTTAGTTCTGCCATTGTCTGTCTCCTCTCATGTATAATAGCCTTTTCCGGTACTGAAATCAACTGGCAGACATTCTGCCGAAAACCCTGCCAAAGCCTCCGACCAGCCCCCGTCTCAGCAACAGACGCATGGCGAGCCGGATGCCCGGGCGAGCAGCGCAGTAGCCAAAGCCGCCGACCAGCCGGCGCGCTCACTCATGTACCGCGCCGGCATCTACAGCATGCAGTTATGGAATAGTAATCGTATTAGACGATTCCGACCACTCACTATTACCCGCCGCGTTAATAGCGCGTATACCTATTTTGTATGTGTCGCCTGAGGTATTACCGGGTTGATATGCGCTAAAGGACTGACTGGGGAGGGGATAACTAGATACTATCCAGTCTCCATCATTTATGCTATATCGCAGTTGATACGCGGTAATGGCACTGCCTCCGTTGTCGGTCGGCAGTGTCCATGTAATATCAAATGCTCCTTGAATACCCGCAGTTAATGTAAGTATTGGAGGGTCGGGTTTGTTGGGAACAAGGTCAGCAGGAGTTACCGAGGCAGCAGGAGTCGACTTCAGCCACGCGCCATCGCCCGCAGTGTTCTGTGCGCGAACCCATACTTCCACATTATACGCGGTGCCGTTTGCCAGCGCGGTACTGTCTTTCAATGCCGTAATGCGGTAGCTTGTATTACTTGTATCAGTAGTGGTTTCGGTCTGCCAGTCGCCCTCTACCAGAGCTGCTGCGGATACGCGATATTGCAGGTCATACCCGGTAATGGCGCTGCCGCCGTTGTTAGTCGGCGCTGTCCATGCGGCTGTAATAGATTGGTGCACTGGTACGAGCGTCAGGCCGGTTGGAACGGCAGGAGGCCCAATAGGGGTTGCGGTGCCAGTCGCTGGGTTACCATTGCCCTGACCATTGACAGCGTAGACCCGCACCTCGTACGCGGTGCCGTTTGTCAGGCCCGTGATGGTATGGCTGGTGTTTGTGTCAGGGGAAATCGGCATTGTCCATGTTCCGCCGACTTCGCGATGGTGTAGTTTATACCCCGTGATATCAGGATAGTCTCCCGCCTCAGGCGCAGCCCATGTTGCGGTAATTTGCATATTTCCCGCTGTGAGCGTAAACGCAGTCGGTTCCGTGGGAACGCCGCCAATAGGTATTGCTTCCATGCTCGATTCCGACCATTCGCCTGCGCCCGCGCTGTTCCGTGCGCGCACCTGCGCGACGTAGGGGGTGCCGTTTGTCAGCCCCCCAATGGCGGCGCTTACGGCTGGCGCGTCGGCTGTAGTAATATCCTCCGACCAGCTGCTCCCGTCGTCCGCGCTATGGCGAAGTTCATACGCGGTAATGTCGCTGCCGCCGGTTTTTTCCGGCGGAGTCCAGTTAACCCTTAGTTGACTATTCCCCGCTACAAGGCTTGGAGCAGCCATGGTGCCCGGCAGCATTGGATCGGGTTCCGGGGTTGGTTCGGGTTCCGGCATTGGTTCAGTCATTGGATCGGTGTCAGGGCTTGGTTCCGGCATTGGACATCCGGCAAGTAATGCGATGAGAACCACGCTCATTATAATCAATACAGAGGACGTCCCCCCCCCCCCCCCCCCCATAACTTTCGTAGTGGATTAAAAAGATTAAACATCATTTTAATACTCCTTTCTATAAAAAATATTTGTCGGACAAGGTCCGCTTATGTTTCATTGCAGATACGCGCTGAAACCTTATACAAAGGTTATCACAAAGTATCGGAAATATCAACTGTCTACATGAATTTTATGGCAATTCCGCCCACTATCGGCGCTCGTAGGCAGCGGCCCACTGCGGGCAATGAAATTAATACCATGATGGATAATTCGGTTGCTTCCCAGGAGTAATGTCATCCGTATCCACATCCAAGCCGGAACTCCCAAACATAGAATGTTTATATCCGATATATGTGCCATCATCCCATTTACCACCACCATCAGTAGTCTTCCATGTAACAGGGGGATTAACCGAGTTATTCCATGCCCACTCTTCAAGATCTTGATTGAATGCGCTCGCTCCCTCGAACATGGAGGACATATCCTCTACTGAACTGACGTTCCAGCCGGAGATGTCGGCATTGAATGCTGTTGCCGCATTGAACATATAGTTCATATCCTCTACCTTACTGACATCCCAGTCGGAGATATCGGCGGTGAATGTTGCCGCTCCATCGAACATTGATGCCATATCCTCTACCGAACTGACATTCCAGTTGGAAATGTCGGCATTGAATGTGCGCGCCTCATTGAACATATAGTTCATATCCGCTACCTTACTGACATTCCAGTTGGAAATATCGCCATTGAATGCTGTTGCTCCCTCGAACATCGATTCCATATTCTCTACCGAACTGACGTTCCAGCTTGAGATAGCGCGATTGAATGCAGTTGCTTCAACGAACATGTAGGACATATCCTTTACCGCTCCCGTATTCCAGTTGGAAATATCGACATTGAATGCTTCTGCTCTATAGAACATATGGTTCATATCTTCTACCGAACTGACATCCCATGCAGAGATATTGCTATTGAATGCGATTGCAGAGAGGAACATGTTGGACATATCCTTTACCGCTCTCGTGTCCCATGCGGAGATATCGCCATTGAATGATCTTGCAGCAAAGAACATTTGGGACATATTCGTTACCGCTGTAGTATTCCAGAGCGAAATGTCGCCATTGAATGCCTCCTCATCCTCGAAAACCTCGGACATATCGGTTACTGCTGCGGTAATTATGTAGTTGAGATCGGCAGTTCTGCTCCAGTTTCCGAAGTGCCCTATTGCCTCAGTTACCGCTGTTTTCAGCTCGGTCTTCGTTTGCGGATTCAGGGTAACATAGAAAAATTCGGCAAAGATGATGTCGCCGCTTTCGTTTTCTCCGTATACCAGATATGTTCCTGCCGTTGTATCTGCGGCAACCGTAATAATTCCGGTGATCGGGTCAATTGTCGGAATGCTGACCCCTGTAGGCGGCGGATTCAGTGGTGGCGGAGGGGTGACCGTTGTTTCTCCCGATGTTTCATTGACTATGATGGTGCCCGATTCCACGGTGATTACAGAAATGCGTGGATTCTCATTGGCGATGATGCTACTCACATCAACCGAAAGATGTACAGAGGCTGCCGTACCCGCGGGGGTCCGTGTCGCAAAAACCAGCGGCTGCGCTGTGGCGGATGATGACCATTCGCCATTGCCCTGCGCGTTTACGGCGCGCGCCTGTACGCGGTAGCTGTTGCCGTTTGCGAGTCCGGTTATGGTGTGGTCTGTGGCTGGCGCGGCGACTTCGGCTGGCGCGGCGACTTCGGCTGGCGCTGCGGCATCGGCTGGCGCGGCGACTTCGGCTGGCGCGGCGACTTCGGCTGGCGCGGCGACTTCAATAATTTTCCAGTTGGTGCCGCCGTCCCCGCTATAGCGAAGGTGATACGCGGTAATTGCGCTGCCGCCGTTATCTTCCGGCGCAGTCCATGCCGCAAATAGCCGCCCAGTGCCCGCATAAAGGGTTGGAGGAGCCATGGTACCCGGCGGGCTTGGTTCGGGCAGCTGAGCGGGTTCTGGCAGCGGCGCAGGTTCGGGCAGCGGTACGGGTTCGGGCAATGGCGCGGGTTCGGGCAGTGGTACGGGTTCGGGCAGCGGACATCCGGCAAACACTGTAATAACTATTGAGCAGAATAGGAAAAGGGCTCCCTTCCGCATACATGTAACAAGCATATTTTAGTTCCTTGGGCTGACATTACAAAGTTTTGCTCCTGAAAATTGTGCTCCGCACAATTTTCAGGAGGGTTCTATTATCTCAGAAAATTGTGCTTAGCATTCTCCTATAGTAGTAGTTTATCTCATAAAATTCCGAATTTCTATAGTGGGGCTGTGTCATAAGCAGCGCGCACGCGTATGGCAGGGCAGATAATGCTTGCAACGCAGGAAAAATAAGCGTATAATGCGTAAACACTGGAGGAAACTTTTGCATTGGAAAATTGCGCAAGCACAATTTCCAATGCAAAAGTTTCCGATCTGGAATGCTTTCTTTGTGCTTAGCATTCTCCTATTTTATAGAAAGTTTTGCATTTTGCAAAACTTTCTGGAGGTTTGTATGCTTTATAAGGTTCCTGAACGCGTCCGGCAGGGCGCATCAACAGATATATATGATCTTGACCGATATCGGGAAAGGTATTTTCAGGTAATGAACAATCCGAATGCTTTCTGGCTTGAGCATACCCGCGAACATATCCACTGGCGAGAGAAGCCGACAATAAGTTTGGCGGGAAGTTTTTCCGAGATTCATGAGGCGCCGCTTTCCTGGTTTGGAGACGGGAAGCTGAATGTAAGCGAGAGCTGCCTTGACCGTCATGTACAGACTCAGCCGGACAAGGCTGCCATTATCTGGGAAGGCGATGAACCGCAGGATCAGCGTACCCTTACCTACCGTGAACTGCACAGTGAGGTCTGTAAGGCGGCGAATGCGCTTATTGATCTGGGAATCCGCCGGGGCGAACGGGTTATTATTTACATGGGCATGGTTCCCGAAACAGCCATCGCAATGCTGGCCTGCGCCCGTGTCGGGGCAGTGCATTCGGTTGTGTTCGGAGGATTTTCCGCTGAATCGCTCCGCGACCGCATTAGAGACTGCAGCGCCGATATCATCATTACCCAAGACGAGGGAATGCGCGGCGGTAAGAAGATTCCGCTCAAGGCAACAGTAGACAAGGCCTGCGAGGGTTCGGGGAGCATAAAAAAGGTGCTTGTGTACCGGCGTACCGGCGCCGATATCCCGTGGAACAGCGGCAGGGATGTCTGGTGGCACGATTCGGTGAAAAATGATAATCATGAAGCAGAGATTGTTGATGCCGAGCATCCGCTGTTCATTCTGTATACATCGGGATCGACCGGACGCCCTAAGGGGTTGGTGCATACCTGCGGCGGCTACATTACCTATACCGCATACACGCATGCGGCAGTTTTCGATCTGCGTCCTGATGATGTATATGCCTGTGTTGCCGATGTCGGCTGGATTACCGGACATTCCTACATTGTCTACGGACCATTGGCAAACGGCGCAACAACATTCATGTTTGAATCGACCCCGATCTATCCCGATGCCGGACGCTACTGGGACATGGTTGAACGTCACGGCATTACTATTTTCTATACCGCTCCAACGGCAATCCGCGCCCTTGTTGCTCAGGGCGATGAATTTGTGAAGCGCTATGACCGTTCGAGCCTGAGGGTTTTGGGAACAGTTGGCGAGCCGATTAATCCTGAGGCCTGGGACTGGTACTATGAGGTAGTTGGAGAGGGACGCTGTAACATTGTTGATACCTGGTGGCAGACCGAAACCGGCGGTATCGCCATAAGCCCCATTGCTCCAGCCACCCCCACAAAGCCCGGGTCGGCAACGCTGCCCCTGCCCGGAATTATGCCCTCTCTCCGCGATCAGCATGGAAAAATCATTCATGGTCCCGGACAGGGTCTGCTCTGCATCGACTACCCCTGGCCCGGGCAGGCCCGGACAGTCTGGGGGGATCATGAGCGCTTTATTTCCACCTATTTCAGCCACATTCCCGGGCTCTATTTCACCGGCGATGGATGCCGGCGCGATGAGGACGGCTATTACTGGATTACCGGCCGTGTGGATGATGTTATCAACGTGAGCGGTCACCGTATGGGTACTGCCGAATTTGAAGCGGCGCTCACAACAGTGGACAGCGTTGCCGAGGCGGCTGTTGTCGGCTATCCCCACCCGGTGAAGGGGCAGGGCGTATATGCCTACATTGTCGCCCAAAGCGGGGAGAGCATTGCCAACGATGATCTTCGCGCTGCCTGCCGTGAACAGATCGGAGCGCATGCCGTTATCGATGGCTTTCAGGTTGTGCCGGGCCTGCCGAAAACCCGTTCGGGAAAGGTTATGCGGAGAATTCTGCGTAAAATTGCTGAGGGCAGGGGAGATGAGCTGGGCGATGTCTCGACCCTTGCCGATCCTTCAGTGGTCGAAATTATTCTTCGTGATTTCACGGGCTGACATCAGCCTGAAGAATATGGCGGAGCGATAACGAGCGTAATGCCGGATTCCTGTATGGATTCCCGATAACTGCTGTCCAGAGCGTCATCGCATATCAACATGCTCACCTTTTCAATACCGCTTATGGCGAAGTTTGAAATGACGCCGATTTTGCTGTGGTCGGCAACAAGAATGACATCGCCCCGTGTCTGGCTTATCATTTTCCTGCCCACATCGGCCTCAAATTCGTTCGGACTTGTTAATCCCGATTGCATGTTAAAGCCGTCCACACCGAGCAGGGTCTTGGTTGGGTATATGTTGTCGATCTGGGAAATTACCCCGGGCCCGACAATGGCAAGGCTCTCGGGGCGGATGTGCCCTCCGAGGATGTTCAGGTTTGCTTGATACTCCGGAAGCGATTGGAGAATGCCGCCGTTATTTGTGAAAATGGTAATGTCTTCATGGATGAGCATTTCCATGGCGATGAGCATGGTGCTCCCTGAATTGATGCAGATGAGGTCGCCGCTTTCCACATAATTAATGAGAACCTGCGCAAGGCGTTTTTTAATTTCCAGATTATGCTGATATTTTTGCGTGAATGCTTTTTCATGACGCAGGCGGCTGAGCGATACTGCTCCGCCGTGCACCCGCTCAAGTATTCCCCGCGATTCAAGGGTATCGAGATCCCTCCGGATGGTAATTTCAGCGACCCCGAATGTTTCACTCAGTTCATGTACCCGAACATGGCCGCTCTCCTGGAGCAGTTCCAGAATTTTCGATTGTCGTGATATGGGGACATCCCACGCGCTGCTCATTGCTCATCTCCCGCGGGCGGAGCGGCTGGGGCGACGGAGGCAGCGGCTGGGGTGTCCGCGCCGGCATGGGCGGCGGAGACCTTGGGGGTGTCCGCGCCGGCATGGGCGGCGGAGACCTTGGGGGTGTCCGCACCGGCATCAATGTACACCCGCTCAACCCTGCTGCTGATTCCACAGGTAATTTCATACGAAATGGTACCGCTTATCCGCGCCAGACTGGCGGCGCTTTCGCTTCGGGGATCAGGCCCGAAGAGAATGGCCTCACTTCCCAGCGCCCTGCCGGGTGAGGAGCCGAGGTTTACCATGCATTGATCCATGCAGATTGCTCCGACCTGCGGACATACCCTGCCGTCTATCAATACGGAGACCGTGTTTGATAATCTTCGTGAATAACCGTCTGCGTAGCCGACGTTAATTGTTGCAATCCAACATTCCCGTTCGCTTGTCCAAGTATGACCGTAAGAAATTGGGGTTCCGGCTGCCACCTTTTTTACGAAGCTCACATCTGCCCGCAGTTCCATAACCGGCTTGAATCCTTCGCCGAGCTGGGAGGCGGGAGGGGCTGGGGCGGCAGCCAGCCCGGCAGCCGAGACGGGGGCAGACGGCAACGCGGCAAGTCCACTCGGCGGATAGCCGTAGGCCGCTATTCCCGGTCTTATGAGGTCAAGATCATCGGCATGGTAGAGAATGCCGCCCGAGTTTGCGGCATGGATTGCGGTGTTTATTCCCGCTGCTTTCAGTTCTTTGCGCAGCTTTTTGAGTATTGCTGTTTGCTCTCCGCAGAGGGTGTCGGAGGCATTGTCGGCAAGGGGGTAGTGCGTGGCAATGCCCGCGAGGATAAAGGCCGGGTGCGCGTGTATTGCTTCGGCGAGTTCCCGAACCTCGGAAGGCGGGCAGCCGATGCGCCCCATACCGGTGTCGGTTTTTATGTGTACACGGAGGGCTTCCTCGGCGTTGGGGGGCGCGTGGGGGGGGTTGGCGGCGTTGGGGGGCGCGGTGCGGGGGTCATCAGTGCTGGCGCGGGGCGCGGTGAAGGTTTTGAGGGTTTCAGCAAGGCGGCGGAAGTGGGCGAGGTCGACAACAAAGGGTTCAATGCGGTAATGCCAGAGTTCGCGGAATTCTTCGGGCGATGAGATGGTGAACAAAAGTATGCGTGAGCTAATGCCCGCATTGCGCAATTCAGCGGCTTCGGAAATTCGTGAAACACCGAAGCAGCCCACCCCCATTTTCTCTGCTTCGCGGACGATGCGGACAGCGCCATGACCGTACGCGTTGGCTTTTACTGCAAGACAGAGAGGTTTCCCGCCGCTGCGCTTTTGGAGCAGGGCAATGTTGCTGCGGAAATTATTGAGGTGAATATATGCCCGTGTCAACTATTCACCTCGCCTCCGCCCGCCTGTGCGTCCCCGCCCGACCCCGCATCCGCCTGATAAGCAGAACCAGAGCGGCAACAATAAGAAGCAGCACTGCGAATGCGGCGATAATTCTCGCAGGACCAATAATCGTAAGAATTATCAGCAGGCCAATTTTCGTTCCTTCAAACCATATGGGGCTCCAATCGCCATAAGACGGTGAAGCGCCATCGAAGGGCAGCGCCGCCCATGCCTCTCGTATAGGTGTAACAGGATCATCTTCCACCCTGCTGTCAAAATTGAAAACCATTGTGCTCCGCCTGTCCGTATCGTATACCGGCCACTCGCCAAGCCGCGGGGAGCTGGGGTCGCCCTGCCGGGCAAAATGTATCCAGGCGCTCTGCATATCAGCTGAAAAATCGACATACCCTTCGGAATCCTTACCCATGTCCAGCAAAAGACGGGAAAGTCGGGTATCGAAATTTCCAAACATGAAGGGCAGATCCATGGTATGAGGACTGCCGAAACGGCCATTTTCGATATTCGATTCCGTTCGTAAGAGATAGAGCCAGATATCGTTCTTTTTTTCTGAAGCGCTCTCTGCGAAACGTATGGCGGGCATGAGAAAGGATGTGTCCGAGTCAAGGGCAATTCCGATCTGGCTGTTTGTGTACCCTTCATAGAATGATCGGTAGGTATTGAGCATTTCTTCCGCCCCTCCCGCCGTCAGATGATTGAGCCAGTGCCTCCAGTAATTCAGAGGCAGCCTATCGAGAAAATCGCTTCGTGAAATCCAATATCTGACCTCATCCCGAGTTGAGCCGAGCATGACGGGTACCGGCGTATCCCCGTCAACAACAGCATCATGTTCCTTTTCAGTGAGGACGCTTCCATCTATTGTTGGCCCGAAGGCAATGAGCCCAAAGCGTATTTCCGACATCAGCTCCCGCTGAGCCTCAAGAAGTTCCGTCATTGACAATGCGCGCAGATCATTGAGCGATTCCGCCCCGGCAATGTCCATGTACTGAGCCGTAAGTTTCGCAGCATCCTCCGCCGGACGGAAAACATTCGGATGCCCACTCTGCATAATAACCCGATGAAAGAGACCCTGCGCTTCGTTGAGCTTCAGCAGGGCGCCGATGTTCGCAGCTCCCGCCGATTCTCCGGCAATGGTAATGTTGTCGGGATCACCGCCGAAATGCTCAATGTTTTCCCTGATCCAGCGCAGCGCAAGAATGATATCACGGAGTCCGTTGTTTCCGCTTCCGGTCTCTCCGCCAAACTGTGAGAGGTCGAGCCATCCGAAGATGCCGAGGCGGTACTGAACATGCACCACAATAAGGTCCCCGTTCAGTGCGAGCGCATTCCCGTTATACACATCATCGCTGGCAGAACCGGAAGTGTTGGCGCCTCCATGTATCCAGACAAAAACAGGACGCGCAGCATCGCCATTCGAAGAACGCACAGCATCCGATTCAGGTCGGGTAATGCTCAGGGTGAGGCTGTCCTCACTCACAATATCGGGATAGACCATACCGGAAATTGTCTGGGCGCTTTTGAAGGAATGATTTTTCGCATCGAGAATGCCTTCCCATGCTCTTACCGGAATGGGAGCCGTGAACCGCAGGTTGCCGACAGGCGGTTCAGCATAGGGAATACCCTGATATACCTCCAATCCGTTTTCACTGCGTCCGGCAATTCTACCGGAACCAGTTGTAACTTCAATTTCCTGCGTGTAGGCAGGCAGCAGTATCGCCATGAGCATAATACTATGGGCTATGAGCCGTTTCATTTTTCCTCCTAATTATCACATTGTCGATTTATGAGAAATTTTGTTGATAATTACAACTTTTGCTTGACGCAAAGTTTCTCAACTGTTACTATACCAAAGTTTTGCAAAATGCAAAAGTTTCTATACAACAATCTCGGCAATAATGGTGAAAGCCGTCAGAATTTTTTCTGAGGCAAAACAATTATTAGCCACAGCAATTATTAGCCAAGGAGGCAAAATAATGAAAATTACATCATACAGTTGGGGGGGGTAACCCTTTTTATTCTCTGCTCAATATTTATTGTACTGATGGCGGGATGTCCGATGCCGGATGCGCCGCCTACAATGTCTGCGCCAGCCCTTGCTGCGGGAGACAGACAGCTCACTGCATCGTGGGCTGAGCTCGCCGCTATATGGAATGAGGTAAACAAAAAGGATGGCAAAAACACCATTACCTCGTACAAATTACGCTATGGTGAATTTGGCAGTGGAATCTGGACGGAGATTAACACCGGTATTACCACAAGCCATACCATTACCGGGCTGACAAACGGCGTCAATTATGCCGTTCAGGTACGTGCCGTCAACGCGGGGGGTGGGGGTGCGTGGTCAGCATCATCCACGGCAACACCTATTGCGCCGCCAACTGCGCCCCCTACCCCGCCGGGTACAATGGCTGCTCCAACCTTTGAAGTGGGGAATGGGTTGCTCATTGCCACATGGACTGCGCCAACCGATAACGGCGGCAGCCCCATTACCGGGTATGAGCTGCAATATCGCGCAGATGACATGGAGCCATGGATGTTCACGAGCTCCGGCATTACCTGCGCACGTAGCGAGGGGCAGGCAGAAGTCTGTCAATTTTCCTTCTCATTTTACCCTCCGTATATAGGCCACACCATTACGACAGACGGCGCCAGCTACCAACTGCGGGTACGCGCCGTCAACGCGCAGGGCAATGGCGAATGGTCTGCAACAGCAACAACAACGCTCCCTATTGTTACGGCAAAGCTTCCCGAGGGGATGGCAGCGGTCGCAATTCTTTCGGCTGAGGTTAGTACCATTATTGCCACCAATGATCTCAGCGTTTCTTTGACCACGGTAGAGTCTGGCACGTACGCGGTCGATGAATCGGGAGACATTACGATAACCCCCGCAACTGCGCCCAATGGGGTCAACCCGCCGATTGTCGATTCGAGTACCGGACTTATTACGGTTGCCGCAGATACAACAGCAGGAACATATCTGGTATACGGCAGTGACACCGGAAGCACAGACATATTGTTTGCTGAGTATTTTTACGTTACCGTGAGTCCTCAAGATAGTGATGCTAATAATGATGGCGGTAATGGTGAACTGAAAATGGCGGTAACTGAGGGAATATCAACCTATGGCAATACTGGCAATTTCAACTACATTATTACCACCGCAGTAAGGGATATGTCCTCTGTCTTCGCTAACAACACCGCATTCAATGGCGATGTCTCCGGCTGGGATGTCAGCACGGTAACGACTATGTACAAAATGTTCGAGGGAGCAAGCGTATTCAATGGCGATGTCTCCGGCTGGGATGTCAGCTCGGTAACGACTATGTACAAAATGTTCCATAGCGCGGTAGTATTCAATCGCGATATTTCCGGCTGGGATGTCAGCACGGTAATGAATACAGTCATTATGTTTGGTAATGCAACCGCATTCGTTCAAGATCTTGAGGAGTGGGGGGAGCATCTTACGCTTGATGGCAGTGGCAAATATACCGGAGCTAAAAGCACTATGTTTGGTAATTCCGGCGTAACAGGTAGTCTGGTGCCGTCATGGTTTTAGTTTCATAGCCCATAACCCGCAGCGGTTAATGAAATGTTGCAATTCAACTCAGGCAGACGCGGGGCTGGTCGCGCCTGCTCGTCCAAGCGCATCCGGCTTGCATGCGTCCGGGATGTGGTGCACTTATGGTTGCACGGTTGCACGGTTGCTCGCTCTTGCCCGTCCGGCGCCGGTCGCATAGTAAAATCCCATCCGAAAAAATCGAAAATTCTGCAAAATTTTCTTATTACATCATCCACTATGCCCGCATATCCCGTCTATATGGTATGAGCGAAAAATATATCGGAATGGTACCACTCTGACCCACGAGCGCTCAATTTTCGGGCTATCTTATGAAGTCAGTCGGATATCGCCATAGACGCGCTATCCCGCGCTCCCTGAGCGCGCCCGCCGCCGGAAACTGCTGCTCCTGCCTTAATGCCCGAAACACCGAATACTCTCTTACCGGGCAATTCATATCAATCCACCTTTGAAAAACACAACATTCTTTCAAATTCTCTCAAAAAACACAGTCAAAAATGACATTTTACCCGTTATAGATGTAAGAGGAATATTTATGAAAAAATCATCCCACAGCACAGGACACATCCACGACATAGCCTTCAAGATCGCCTACTACAGAACCCCCCGTATGATTCCCGACCTGCTGCGGCTGTTCTGTGAGGATACAACGCTTGCCAAGCTGGACATGGACAAAATCCGCATTGAAAACCCCAGTTACATTGCAGGAAAAAAGAACCTTCACTGCGATCTCGTTGTCAGCGCCCCCTTCCTGTCAGACCCCGACCGAAAAGCTCTATTCATTACTGAAAATTTTGCTCCGCAAAATTTTCAAATGAGGATTCTCTCATCTATACTCTTGATTCTCTCACGGTATAGAAAGTTTTGCCTTGGAAAATTGTGCAAGCACAATTTCCAGTAGCAAAACTTTTGTATTGAGCATAAAAGCTACCAGCATAAACATGCTCTCACACAGATTGATGACTATCAATATGCCCTCAGAAACAGCAATGTGTACAATGAAAATGATGCTATCTATATACTTCTGTTCTACCATGGAAAAAAGGAATGGAACCTCCCACTCACATTTTACAGTTCACATGGAAATGCTGCTTCCGAATCCATGACTGAAGGCACAGTGGATGTCAGGGTGAAAGTGTCGTACATTGTGCGCGATCTGAGGAGAATGACAAAGAAGCAGTTGGCATTGCGCTCCGATGAAAAACGATATACATCGACTGCATTGTGGTATATAATGCGAGACAATGAGATGGACGCTGAGGGGCTGAAAGAAATTGCGCAGCTCCTGAACGGTCTGTCATCACAAGACTTTGCTGATCTGGCAGAGAGTGTGCTAGGCTATCTGAAAGATTTGGGACTGTATGAGCAGTTTGAGAAAATTGACAGGAAACTATATCCTGAAGGAGAAAACAGTATGCGGACATATAACATAACCAACGCCTTCGTCAGAGAAGGCATTGCGAAGGGCCGGATTGAGGGTCTTGAGCAGGGAATGGAGAGAGGTATTCTGAAAGGCCGGGTTGAGGGTCTTGAGCAGGGAATCACAAAGGGCAGGGCTGAGGGCATGGAGAAAGGCCTGCAAACAGGCCGCGCGGAGGGGCATATTGAGGAGCGGAGAAAAAACGCTCGCAGTATGTTTTCCAAAGGATTTTCAGCCCATGACATTCAGGATGTTACCGGGCTGAGCGATGAGGAAATGCGCACAGTGCGGAACGGATCGCATTAATTGGCGTTGCAGGCCTGCTCGCCCAAGCGCATCCGGCTTGCCATGTGTCCGGGAGGTGGTGCACTTATGGTTGAATTCACCAAGATTGAAATTTTTGATTGACATAAGGCTTTTTATTAGGTAAAATACTCAGGAATTCTGTGATGTGTTGATGATTGCGGATCATGAATGTGTATGAGAGTTCCTGCAATGGTCTGAAAAAATTTGTTGGGGAAGTTCTGATGAAAAGTATAAAATACAAAGTTAGTAACGTTTTCAGAGAGCTTAAAGAACTCGGGAATGAGAAAATGCGCGCGCTGGCTTCCCGGCGGGGCGCAGAGGAACAGTTTGGGGCCAATCTTGGCGACATCCGAAAAATTGCGAAAAAAATAAGAATCGATCATGATCTGGCTCTGGAGCTTTGGGCGAGTAAAAATCTCGATGCCCGACTTCTTGCAATTCTCATTATGAAGATACAGAATCTCTCTCCCGCAGAGTTGGAAAAGATGATTGCTTCGCTCAGCTGTGTTCAGGAGGCCGATTGGTTTAATGCCTACATTGTCAGAAAATATCCTGAAAACGGACAATTCCGTGAGGACTGGCTGAACGCAGATAATCCCATGATCGCCCGTTCCGGTTGGGATCTCACTGCTGAGGGTATTCAAAAACACCCCGATGACTTTGATCCCTGCGGTCTTCTGGACCGCATTGAAGCGGAGATCTTATCGGCTCCCCCTGAAGCCCAATGGACTATGAACAATACTCTGGTTGCAATCGGTGTTAATGTGCCTAAATACCGGGAGCGGGCACTGGAAATTGGTGAACGAATGGGCCTTTACAGCGATTATCCGGTTTCACGGGGCTGTACATCTCCCTTCGCGCCTATCTGGATTGCCGAGATGGTAAAGCGCCAGGAAAAAGACCGGAAAAAATAACCGGAAAACTTTTGACCGGAAAAGTTTTGAATAGAGCGGGCGCCATTCTCCCGCAGCAATTTACCGCAGGGCTGTGCGGACAATGTCTGCTATTTTTTTCTCCGTGGGATCATCCAGCCCAGTGAGAAACCATGCGCTGGGAATGAGCTGATGCTCCTGATCCTTTGCTTTCTCCAAATGCGCCTTTTCCGTGATGCCGAAGGTGATGTAAGCATCACATCTGAAGAAACATATAACCGGACGCGATTTTTCCTTCGCGAAGCCGGGCATGCCGTACCATAATCGAGGCTTCAGCTCCGGGCAGGTTTCCATTATAATCTCGTACAAACGATTACAGTGCTGCCTGAAACGCTCGGGCATCCGGGAAATATTCTCATGTACTGCTGCCAAGTCATCAGATTTTTCTTCTTTTTTGTCGGACAATGTTATTCTCCTACTATATGATATAATCCATATCGGTATGAAACTATGAATCAATTATCACTTCCAATTTCAATACATGAACTTATTCAGGGAACTATCGTGGAATGGGAGCGTATTGAATTTAAGGAAGGCTGGAATCCGGAGAATATTCTCCATAGCATCTGCGCTTTTGCCAATGATTTTCATAATCTTGGCGGCGGCTATATCATTGTTGGTATTGCGGAGAATAATGGAATACCGGTTTTACCGCCAAAGGGTTTAAACCAGAATCAGATGAATAAAATTCAGAAAGAATTACTGAACCTTGGCCATTCAGGAATTCGGCCAATGTATCATCCAATTTCTGTTCCTTATGTTATTAGCCAGCGACATATTCTTGTTATATGGGTTCCCGGCGGTGAAACAAGACCTTATCAATGCAAAGTCTCGCTTGCAAAGAACAAGAATCAATGGGAATACTATATCCGCATCCAATCAAGTACTATACCTGCAGTCAAACAGGACAAACACGAGTTACTTGGACTTGCCGCAACAGTTCCTTTTGATGATCGCTATTGCCAGACTGAGACTCTTGATGCTATTTCCAGCTCATTGATTGCCGATTTTCTTCATGAAGTAAAGAGTGATCTGGAAGTGGATGTGGATTCTACTGATATTTCTGATGTGGCCGTGCAAATGAATATTGCGGGCGGTCCGGCAGAAGTCCTCTTCCCAAAGCATGTGGGGTTGATGTTTTTCACCTATCACCCTCAAAAATATTTCCCCTGTACCCAGATCGATATTGTCTGGCTGCCGGAGGACGCCGGCGGAGATCGCATTGAAGAAAAACTATTTACCGGTTCGTTATCCAGTATGGTACGAGATGCTCTTAATTATATTCAACGGAGCTTTCTCCATGAGATCATACTAAAGCAACCTGGTCAGGCTGAAACAATACGTGTGTGGAATTATCCATTCTCCGCAATCGAAGAAGCCCTGATAAATGCGGTGTATCATCGAGCCTATGAAATAAGAGAACCCATTGAAGTTCGTATAACACCGGAAGAGTTAAGCATACTCAGTTATCCAGGCCCGGATCGCTCTATCAAGTTAAGAGATCTGATATCGGGAAAAGCCATTAATAGGCGCTATCGGAATCGTCGAATTGGTGAGTTTCTGAAAGAGTTAAATCTCACCGAAGGTCGGGCAACAGGTATTCCCAAGATTCAGCGGGCGCTTAAAAATAATGGTTCCCCTGAAGCTGTCATTGAGACAGATGAAAACCGCAGCTATTTCCTGATCCGCTTCTCAATTCACCCAAATTCTGACCGCGCTCAGGAGCCTACCCAGCAAGTAACCCAGCAAGTAACCCATCAAGTAACCCATCAAGTAAAAAGGCTGCTGAAAGCATGCGCCGGTAAGAAAAGTAGAACCGAACTTATGAAACGGGTACGAATCAAAGATAGGGTGAGTTTTTCAAAAAATTATCTGGTTCCCGCTATTGAAAATGAATTAATTAAACCGACTCAGCCGAATTCGCCCAAAAGCCCTACGCAGAAATATCAGCTTACCGATAAGGGTAGGCAAATACTGGAGAATACATCACAATAGGCAGGCAAAAGATGCTGAACAGGTTCGCGCCCGTGTTGATTCTGGCGCCATGCCGATTCTGACTGAATTTCACAATATGCCCTCCTGCCGAAAGCTGTAGAAGTCCGTATTGCTGAATACAATATGGTCGACGACCTCTATGCCCAGTATGTTGCCGGCATCCTTGAGCCTATCTGTTACGTTTTTATCCTCCGTGCTCGGTTTGAGATTTCCGCTGGGATGGTTATGCGCAACTATTACCGAGGCGCTTCGGTTTTCGATGGCCGGCGCGAATACTTCCCGGGGGTGTACCAAGCTCCGGTTGAGCAGCCCCTTGGTAACAATTTCATAGTTGTTAAGTTCCCGGGCGCCGTTGAGGCAGAGCACGAAGAAGAATTCCTGCCTGCGGTCCCCGTAATGTCGAATACACTTCCATGCATCCTCCGGGCACCGCACCGGATGAAGACCGGGGGCGTAGCGGCGGCGTCCCAGCTCCAGGGCAGCAACAATCTTCATACTCTTTATGTAGCCCAATCCGTGGATTTTCTGAAGTATCTCCTGAATTCCAATGAGATCGTAGGCAGTGTCATCAATAATCCGGCAGACCTGTTCCGAAACATCCATGACCCCCGAACCCTTCGCTCCGAAGCCGATAATAAGGGCAATGAGTTCAGCATCACTCAGGCTGTCTACACCGTTCGCGAATGCTTTTTCCCGCGGCTTTGCGTCCCCTTCGGACACGTGAAAATATTTGTTGTTTGTATCGCTCATACTATAGAGACTGGTGAAAAGTAAACGAGGTCTTGATTACATACCTCAAAGTTTTGCAAAATGCAAAACTTTTTCCTATATGCTCCTTTTGCATGAAGAATTTTGCTATTTTTCAATCTTTTTTGTCAGCTTTCTTTCCTGAGCAGCTATATTGTCTGTAAATCGTCTGCAAATCGTCTGCAAATCATTCTAAAAATAATAATAACCTATTGACATATGATCTAAAGCTACTGTAAAATACGTAATCAATGTATCAGGAGTTAATTATGCGACTTCAAATCGTCATTCTCACAAGCCTCATATTCACGGGCTGCGTTACCGACTACCCGATGAATGTTATGGATCCGCCCTGGGTTCCTGAGCCGCCCCCTGAAGGGATCGATGAGAATATTGTATTGCCCGATCAGAACACCATTGCTCCGCTCTTCTTTAGTGAAGATGATATTCCGGTAATGGATGGCGACTTCGGCGAGTGGCAGGGGCTCGATGGCCCCCTTACCCGCCGCGCTGTTTTTGGAGGCAGTCACATACCGAGCGATGCCGAAGCCTTCTTTGTACTGAGAACCGATGGCAATAATTTGTTTATCTATTCACGGGTGAGCGATGATCTTGCCCATGAAAATTTCCTCCCCGGGTCACTTGCCTGGCGCGGCGATACCGTTGAAATTTTCTTCGGCGTCAATACCCTGCCCCATACCAATTATGCCCAGGGCGATAACCAGTTGCGGCTTGTTCCCCGCAGTCGCGAAGACAGTTCGGATGTTGACATTGTGATCAATCAGCGGACTGCCGGCGCCTACCTTGCGCGCAATGATCCGCAGGCTATTTTCGGCGGAGCAGCGGTCTACAGCGATACCGGTTATGAAATTGAAGTTGCCATTCCGCTGAGCCTCATGGGAATTGACGGGCTCAATATCGGGCAGAGAGTCCGCTGCGATTTTCAGGTGAACGATGCCGATGAAACCGAGCGCGATCGAATGGTGCACTGGATCAGCGAGGGTGATGATCCATGGTATGACGCATCCGTCTGGGGCAACGGTTCTGTTGTTGCCCTGCCCGAAACCAGAAAGGAGGCAGGTAATGAACTTTGAATACCGCTCATACCGCTCATATCTCAGGCATATTTTTCTGTCAGTACTTCTCATTGTTGTTCTCAGTCCGGTTCTTGCCCAGCAGTCTTGGGTGAAGGTTGCGAAAGATCCCGAAGATGGCTGGAGGCTCTTTGTCGATGGCGAGCCCATGGCAATTCACGGGGTCGTGTGGGCCTTTACCCCCATTGGAGAGACAACAACCTATGATCTCTGGGGTATGGATGATGAATTTATTCAGCGGATGATAGATACCGATGCCCGCCTTCTTCAGGACATGGGCGCTAACGCCATTCGGGTGTTTTCGGATGTGCCGCCTCGGTGGATTACCTACCTGTATGAGCAGTACGGCATCTATACGGTTGTGAATCCGCTCTTTGCGCGCTACGGTATTTCAGTTGATGGACGCTGGCATCCCCGTACGAACTACGCCGATCTGCGCGTTCGCGAGATCGTTCTTGAAGAAATTCGCGAAATGGCCGAAACATACCGCGATGTGCCGGGCGTCCTCTTTTATCTGCTCGGCAACGAGAATAACTATGGTCTCGAATGGGAGAGCGGAACCATAGAAGATTTGCCCGTTGGTCAGCGGCTTGAGGTTCGGGCAGGATACCTGTACAGCCTCTTTGAGGAAGCCATCACTATTATTAACGATATTGATCCGACCAAGCCGGTCGGCATTGTCAATGGCGATATTCAGTATCTGAACATTATTAAGGAACTCATTCCCTCGCTCGACATTCTCGGCGTGAATACCTATAGAGGCGATGCGGCCTATGACCTGTTCTATTCGAGTGTGGCGAAATCCTTAGATGTGCCGCTGGTGTTCACCGAGCTCGGCGCCGATGCCTACAACATTGCTACCGGACGCGAAGATCAGTATAATCAGGCTCTCATCATCAAAAATCAGTGGGAAGAACTCTATGAGCAGTCCTACGGCAAGGGAAAATCGCAGAATACTCTTGGCGCCTTTGTTTTTGAGTGGCTCGATGAATGGTGGAAGCACGGACAGTACACCGAGCTCGACATTCATAATACGCGCGGAACATGGAATAACAGCGCCTACCGTTTCGATGTGGTGCCGGGTGAGAACAATATGAATGAGGAATGGTTCGGTATTGCTGCCCAGAGCACGCAGAAACGAGACGGAATTAATGTTCGGGTGCCCCGCGCCGCCTACTATCTTCTGAGAGATATCTGGACTCTCGATCAGCTTGCATCAACTCCCGAAGAAATTGAAGCGCATTTTGCCCGCAGTGTTGTTCCCTACGTGAACAGAGGCGATATCGCAGCCCTTCAGCAGCTCAATGAAGAGGAGAGTGTGGCAGAAATAAGCGGCGAGGCGGTGTTCGCGGGAACTGCATCGTGGAACGACGTCGACCTTGAGGAGCTTGAAACGGGCGGAGTTGAAACATCGGTGGGGCAGTGGCTCAAGCTGGGGCTCGATGTCCGCCCCGCTGAAACGGTTTCTGCGGGGGTAACAATACGGCTGCAGGGCGATGTTCCCGATACGGCATTTGAATCGCGGCTCTACTCGCATTACAGCCCCTTCATTCTTAAGAGCACTGCCCTTGATGATCCCAGAAATCCTGAAAATAACCCTCAGCTTGCCAATCAGGATTTCTATGCCCTCCCCATCGTGAATTTGTATGATGCCTACCTCCACTGGGAAACCGATCTCTTTGACACTGACCTGTATTATCACAACGGTCATGCCGACTGGATTGGCGAAGGCGATTTTTTCCATTTTCTCCCCGAAAGTTTCGACTTCATCGGCATGGATTTAGCCGGCTCGAAGGCGCCCTACGGAGTTGAATTTACCGGCAGGCAGGCGCTTGACGGGCTGAAAATATACGCGGGACCGGAGATTTTCTGGGGAGCGGAACCGCAGGCGCTCATTAAATATTTCAGCAGGGGTGAGAATGTCTCATGGTCCCTCATATATAATGAGGCCGAATTGTTTTCGAATAACAGCGATCCGCTGGAGAATGCCTATGACCGCCGCGCCAGCGGCTGGCTCGGTTTTAATTTTCTGCCATGGATTGATGTGAACATTGGTGTTATGACGGCCAACCTGAGCGACATTGACCGTGTCTATACTCATGTGGGTAAGGAAGCCGATGGTAGTTTTTCGGCGCTGGAGAATCAGGAGCTCACTTTTGCGGATACTCTCGCCGGAAAAATAGAAATTAGTTCTGAAATTTTTCTGCATACGCGGCTCTTTGCCCGCTATGTTCTCGCGGGACGGGTGGCAGAAACGAACCCGTACATTCCCCGCGGAGGAAGCCATATAGCCGATGTTGGAACCGGTAACCGGCATGAGTTTGAAGCGGGGCTGACCTTCATGTACGGCCCGCTCGCCATTACTCCCCGCTTTCTCGCGCGCGTTCCCATTAGCCACCCGCTGAGCGCGGTGAACCGCGGCGCGCGTCGGGCACTTTCTGCCCCATTTGCAGTCTACGCGAACAGGGAGGCCTATAAGGCCGAAATTACCCTGACCTATGACGATGCCGGTGAAACATATTTCTTCGAATGGAACAATTCAGACCGTGAAAACGGTTTGTTTGCGGCATCGCTCTCGTTTCTCTATTCCTTTTATGAAGGAGCGACCGATGCGACAACCTACAGAACCCAGTACGGAGACATTGCCTCCTTTTCCGCCGGACTTCCGGAGGTTGAGGGGCTCTGGAACCTGACCGGCCGCGCTGTTCTGAACCCATCGACCTCGCTCCGCCTCATTGGCGAACTTCGCGCGGGGAGTCAGCAGAGCTGGGGAGAGGACGACCGCATTGTTACCTACTTCGGCGCGGAGATAAGCGCGCGGGTCGCGCAGTGGGCCTTCTCGGGAGGCTTCGATATTGATGCCTGGGGGAAGGAAGATTATTACCGGCAGTTTAATCTGACCTATCCGCTGCAGTGGAATGTGGATGTATCCCGCGCCTTTGCCATTCCTGAGTTTCTCAACAGCGACAACCGCATAGGCATTCAGTGGAAGGGGCGCTCCTACGATGAGCGCGCGCCCGACACCGAGACCAACAACGGTCTCTACGCGTGGAAAATGGAATTGTTTACCTACTTGGCATTTAGCTGGTAGGAATACAGTAATGAAAGTTTTGCATTAATGAAGTTTTGCATCTGGCAAAATTTTCAGTAGCAAAGCTTCTCGCACAATACTTTCAATATGGAGGTGCATTATGAAAGTTAATTTGTATGCAAAAAGTTTGGGGCTTGTCCTCATGCTTGTTATTTTTCTGGCAGGCTGTCCGATAGTTGAGCCTGATCCTGATGGTGATGGTGATGGTGATCCAACGCCGACATTCAACGGAACCGTCTTCGATGATGGTTTTACGGCTGTTGCGAAGGAAAGTGTCGATTTCTGGAATGGCGATAACGGCTTTACGATTGGCGATGAGTTCAGCGAGTATAAGGAAGGTAATAGTTCCTTGTTTATCGACTGGACGAATGTGAAAGCCACAGAAGGAGAGGGCGATGGATACGCATGGAACGGCATGGCTGTTGTTGCCAAGCCTGCCATGGAGCAGGATCTCAGTGCCTATAACGCGCTCACGCTCTGGGCCCGCGCTGCCGGCGACTCCACTGTTAATATTGACAAGTTTGGTTTTGCAGCAGGTACTGACTACGAATTGTCTCTGAATGGTGTTGCGCTTGACAGCACATGGAAACAACTTATCCTGCGCATACCCGACTCATCCGTATTTACCTCGGTTTCTAATCTGTTCTATGCGGTAGATGCTGCTCCGGGCGGGAAAATATTCATTGACGATGTGAAGTTCGAGATACTTTCAATGGAGGCGCATTATGAAAATTAATGTTATATCAAAGAGTTTGGGACTTGTTCTCATGTTCATCTTTATTGTTCTGGTAGGGTGTCCTATGGAAACAGATATGGATATGGATCCTTCTGTTCCTATTGATCCTCCTGCGCCTATTGATGATCCTACTGCGCCATCTGCGCCGGCCGCTCCAATGCTCACGTTTGGGGACGGTGAGCTTACTGCTCTGTGGGACGCTCCGTCCGACAATGGCAACGCCGAGATCACGGGCTATCATCTGCAACATAGCGTAAGCGAAGCTGATAATTGGACCTTGCTCGATTCCAATGTCATCGGCACAAGCCACACCATTGATGAGCTGGAAAACGGTGTCAGCTACGATGTGCAGGTGCGAGCCGTGAACAGCGTGGGTAACGGAATGTGGTCGAAAAGCGCAACCGCAAGTCCTGTTGCCGATTCAGGCTCTTCTGTCCATGCATTCATTGTCTACGATGACAGCTACAACTCTGTCATAGACACTGAAAATGATTTTCCTTCATGGGGTAGTGGTCTTACGCTTGCCGAGGAAACCAGCACGGTAAAAACTGGCAGCAGTTCACTGTCATTCGAATGGACGGCTCCTGGGAGTGGCACGGAATTTCCCGTAAAAACAGGTATGGAACAGGATCTCACCATCTATACAGCCCTCACATTCTGGGCGCGAGCGGCCGGAAATGCTGATCTTGCGGTCACGAAGATTGGTTTTGAATCTGGCACTGCCTATGAAATATCCCTTTCTCCCCTTACGGTTACCAGCTCGTGGCAAAAATTTGTTCTGCCCATACCCGATCCGGCGAAACTCACCGCAGCGAGCAAACTGTTCTTTGCGTCAAGCGATGGCGGCGGTAAAATATATGTTGACGATGTTAAGTTTGAGAAGATCAGTGGTCTCAGCCTGACCGAGGCAAACATGGCCATTGGGAGCATTGGCGCTGGAGACACCGGAAAGCCTGAAGTATCAGGACTTGTATTCACGTACAATGGGGAGAGAATTTCACAGTTTTCGCCCGGAGGGGTTGCTGCCGTTACTGCGTTTCTCCCCTATGCATCTGCATTTGCTTCCGACAATACGGATGTTGCAACCGTAGCCGCTGATGGCACCGTTACCGGTGTTGCCGAGGGTACCGCGACAATTACCGCCAAACTTGGGGACTACGACCTCAGCTCCGCGGTTACCATTACCGCAGCTACCGCAGCTCCAGAACCTTTTGCCGGCACCATCTATGATGATGCCCTTCAGGGCGGATTTACGGCTGCTACTGCTTCTGCTAACAACAATAATGTAGCCATTGATCCTGCCAGCGCAACAGAAAAGGTTGGAAGCAGTGGAACTTCAGTCGAAATTGACGTTCCCGAGGCCCAAGGATGGGGAGGCGGATTCCTCGAAAATACTGCCGGAGTTGATGCCTCAGGTTTTACCTCATTCAAATTTGCTTTCAATACGGGAACGCTGACAAGCCCGGGTTTTATTGAATTCAAACTTGAAGATACTGATGGCGGATCGTATACCCCGAACCTCTTTACGTTGACTGGAACCGCAATTAGCGGTTCAACAGGCTGGGAGGAGTACTCAGTTACCTTAACTGATATTTCTGCGGTAAATTTTTCAAAATTTAAGGCAGTCGGATTCTGGCATCCAGAGACCACGGCGGATGGCAGCGATACCATGATTCTTCCCGGTGAATTTTATATCGATAATATCCGCTTTGAATAAATAACGTATGTTCTGAGGCGGGCTTTCCGCCCGCCTCGGTTTCTTTTCGAAAAAAGGAGCGCAGCAATGAAGGTAATAGGCAAACAGGCGGCTGGCGGCGCGCCGGAGGCGCAGAACGCGCAGCAGTCAGTATCATCATCATCATCGGCGTTAGCATCAATATCACCGCCATCAAAATCCGCAAAAACACGCATACCTCTTCTTCTCAAGAGGGTGAGCCGTCAGAAAGCGCTTCAGGCCATGGCAATTCCCGGGGTGCTGTGGATGATTATTTTCAATTACATTCCCATGTATGGAATTATCATTGCTTTCAAGGAATTTCAGACCATTCACAGCATTAACAGCGCGCCGTGGGTGGGGCTTGTGCATTTTCAGGAACTATTCAGGGATCCTGAGTTCTTCGGTTCCCTGCGGAACACCCTCGGAATCAGCGTGCTGAAACTGCTCATCGGCTTTCCCATACCCATTATTTTTGCCATTCTTCTGAACGAAATTACGCAGGTGGGCTTTAAGCGATGGATGCAGACTATTTCTTATTTACCGCACTTTCTTTCATGGGTTGTGCTTGGGGGCATGATGAGCACCTGGTTTTCCGAAAATGGGCTGGTCAATGAGCTTCTGACAAACACGGGGATCATAAGCGAGCCGCTCCCTTTTCTCGGGAGTCCGGACGGCTTCTGGCTCATGGCCGTGCTGTCGGAAACATGGAAGGAAATGGGCTGGGGAGCAATTATCTATCTTGCGGCAATATCGGGCATATCTCCCGCGCTCTACGATGCCGCGGTCATTGACGGCGCAAACCGCTTTCAGAAAATACGCTACATAACCCTGCCGTCCATTGCGGGAACAATTACCATTCTCCTCATTCTCGCCATTAGCGGCGCGCTCAATACCAATTTTGACCAAATGTTTGTGCTTAACAATCCTCTGAATGAATCGGCGAGCAATGTTCTGGATCTCTATGTGTACAGAACGGGCATTCGGGGGCTTCGTCTCTCCTACGCCACTGCTGTCGGCTTGTTCAAGGCCCTTATCGCTCTGGTGCTTCTTCTTGGGGCGAACGGATTTTCAAAAAAAATACAGAACAGATCGCTGTTCTAAAACAAAGTTTTGCAAAATGCAAAACTTTCTATAAAATAGGAGAATGCTAAGCACAAAGAAAGCATTCCTGACGGACGCATGGGCGAGCAGGAGGCGCAGCCTCCGACCAGCCCTCGGAAACTTTTGCTCCTGGAAATTGTGCAAGCACAATTTTCCAATGCAAAACTTTCTAAAACAAAGTTTTTTGCGGAATGCAAAATAAGGAGGGAGAAAGAATGAAACGCATGCAAAAAATCGATGCATTTCCTGCGGTGAATGTTATTCTCATGGTTGTTATCTGTTTTGTTACCCTGTATCCGGTGTGGTACTCGGTGGTGCTGTCTTTTAACGATGGCAACGATGCCCTGCTTGGGGGCATTTACTGGTGGCCGCGGCAGTTCAGTTTGGAAAGTTATCGGGCAATGTTCTCGAATGCCGACATTCTCAATGCCTTCAGCATATCGCTGTTCCGCACGGTTGTCGGAACCATTACGCATTTGTTGTTCACGAGCATGGTGGCATATTCCTTTTTGCAGGCGCGCCTGCTCGGACGGAAGACCTACATGACTCTTGGGCTCATTACCATGTTTTTCAATGGCGGGCTCATTCCGACCTTCCTGCTCATAAAGAATCTCGGGCTCATCGACAATTTACTGGTCTACATTATTCCCACCATGTTCAATTTTTTTCATCTCATTATCTTTCAGAGCTTTTTCAGGGAAATTCCCCATAGCATTGAGGAAGCGGCAATGATCGATGGTATGAACGACTTCGGTATATTCATAAGAATTATTCTGCCGCTCTCAACGGCAGTTCTCGCGACTATCGCGCTCTTTCATGGGGTCTGGCATTGGAACGATTTTTTTCACGGCGTCATTTATATTAATGATGCCGATTTGCAGCCGGTAGCGACATATCTGTACCGGGTCATTGCGCAGAATCAGTCGAGCCAGATGCTCGCAAACATGCCTGCCGGCATTGCCCGCAGCGCTGTTACATCGCAATCTATAAAACTTGCCACCATGGTCGCGGCGACATTTCCTGTCGTTCTCGTCTATCCCTTTCTGCAAAAATACTTTGTTAAGGGGCTGTTGGTGGCATCAGTAAAAGGTTAGGAGGTAAACATGAAAAGGTGTTTATTTTATATAGTAATAGTAATGTCGATGGTGATGTTACTCATGCCGCTCGCAGCAGGCGGAGGGGGCGAAGGAGGGGAACTTCCCGAGCCTAATGCCGAGCTGCTCGATCCGGATGTTCCGGGATGGACGGTTGATACCAGCCCGGTCAGTTTCGACTGGTACCTGCATTTTTCCTGGTTTCGCGGGGTGTGGGGTGAAGATCCTGTTTCCCGGTATGTTACCGAAAAAACAGGGGTGAATGTCGATTTCATTATTCCCGCGGGTAATGAGGCCGAAAAGCTCAATACCCTCATTGCCTCGGGTAAATTGCCCGATTTTATCACCCTCGGGTGGTGGGAACCGCAGGTGAAGCAGTTGATCGCCGGCGAACTTGTGTATCCGCTCAATCAGCTCGCGGAATACTACGATCCCTATTTCTTCAATGTTGCCAACCCCGAACGGCTTGGCTGGTACACGCAGGAAGACGGTAATGTTTATTCCTACCCGAACGCTTCGTACTCGTCCGCAGACTATGAGGAACGGGAGCTGCCATCGAACCAGACCTTTCTTGTGCGCAAAGATATGTGGGAGGCCATCGGCAGCCCGGATATGCGGACTCCCGAAGGGTTCCTGCGCGCCCTCGAAGCGGCGCAGCGAATGTTTCCCGAAGTGAGCGGTCAGCCCCTCATTCCCCTCGGGCTCCATGAGTTCACCGATACCGGCAACTACTCGCTTGAGTCATATCTCATGAATTTCCTTGCCATTCCACTGGAAAAGGACGGGCAGCTCTATGACCGCTATGCCGATCCTGACTACCGACTCTGGCTTGCAACATTGCGCGAGGCCAATGAGCGCGGACTTCTTTCTTCCGATATTTTTCTGGATCGCCGTCCGCAGGTCGAAGAAAAAATTGCTCAGGGCAGATATTTTGCGCTGATCTATCAGCGCAGCGACATGATCGATTCTCAAGCCATCCGCCATCAGCAGGATCCCAATTCCATTTACATTGCTGTGGATGGACCGGCAAACAGGGCGCTCGACCCCCCGCGCTTAGCAGGGCAGGGTCTTTCCGGCTGGACAGTAACATTCATTTCCAAAACAACAGCGAACCCCGACCGCGCCATCCGTTTCATGAGCTATCTCATGAGTGAAGAAGGACAGCGCGATCTGTATTTGGGCATTGAGGGGCTTACCTGGGAAATGCGCGATGGACGCGAACAGTTCATTCCCGAGGTCGCCGAGCTTCTGAACAATGACCGCGGAGCCTTCGACCGTGAATACGGCGCTTCGGTGAAGTACTGGATGCTCATGGATAATCCGCTCTTCGCTCAATGGGAAACCGAACCGGTAACGCCCTACAAGGAGATGTACGAATGGACGCTGCCCTACACGGTGAGCTATGCCGTCTACGATAACATTGCCCCCCAACCCTTCGAGGAAGAGGGAATTATCGGCGCCAAGCTCAGCAGCCTGTTCGGGAAAGCCCTCCCTCAGCTCATTCGCGCCGAAAGCGAATCAGAGTTCAATGCCCTCTGGGATGAACTGCACACCGAACGCAGCGCGCTCGGCCTCGACAAACTTATCGCCTATCAACAGGAGCAGGTACATGCAAACAGAAAAAAACTTGGGCGCTAGCTCTCATGCCGGGCACAGCTTACGGCAAAACTTCCCGCAAAATTCCCTGCAAAACTCCCGGACGCCGCGCGCGTCTGGGCAGGGGCGAACCTCCGTTGTTCCGCTCTGCGGATTCCTTGCCGCCCTGTCGCTGCTTTTTGCCTCATGCAATCCCGATCCCGGAGAACCAGGAGTGCTTGGAGAACCAAGCGCGCTCCTGTGGAGCGATGAATTCAACGGCAGCAGTGTCGATCCGTCAAAGTGGACCTTTGAAACAGGAAACGGCTGCCCGAGCCTCTGCGGCTGGGGCAACAATGAATCGCAGTACTATCAGGCGGCGAACGCGACAATTGAAGACTTTTCGGACGGTGAACGGGGGCTGGTCATTGAAGCGCGGAAGGAAAGTGTCGGCGGATTTGGCTACACATCTGCCCGCATGAAAACCCAGGGGCTGGCAAGCTGGACCTACGGACGCTTTGAAGCCCGCATAAAACTTCCCAAGGGGCGGGGCATATGGCCTGCGTTCTGGATGCTTGGCGATAACATTACCGAGGTCGGCTGGCCTGTCTCCGGCGAAATAGACATTATGGAACTGGTCGGGCACGAACCCAACAAGGTGCACGGAACCTTTCACTACGGCGACCCCGGCCACAAATACGATGGCGGACACTACTCACTCCCCACCGGCGACTTCTCCGATGACTTCCACATATTTACCCTCGAATGGGAGCCCGGCGAACTCCGCTGGTATGTCGATGGCACCCTCTACAGCCGACAAGCCGCATGGACCACATCTCTGCCCGAAGGATTCCCCGCCCCCTTCGACCGCAACTTCTTCCTTCTCCTGAACCTTGCTGTCGGAGGACAGTGGCCGGGCTACCCCGACGGTTCCACGGTATTCCCCCAGCGCATGTATGTGGATTATGTCCGCGTGTATTCTCTGGATGGAGGCTGACAACTGACCTGAATTTGATCTGATTGTGATCCGATTCGTCCTGAATTTTGGGACGAATCGGATTTATAAAAATTTCTCAAAATTCGATTATCTATCAATCATCCGTGACATTTCTCCTGTTATATATGTAGAGAGGAAATTTTGCATACGGCAAAATTTTCAAAGCGAGTGTGCCATCAACATGGCGGGCTCAATATAATGAGGATGAATGATATGTCCATTATCAATTTTACTTTTGGAGCCGATGGAAATTCTGTCGGGAATGCGGATTCCGATGTTAATGCGGATTCCGATGCCATCCACAATCCCTACGATAAGGGCTGGCGAGAACTTCTGAGCTACAAGGAAGGAACGCGTCAACTTTTGCAAAGGTTTTTCACATTCAACTGGCCGCGGAATGTGAAGGCGGATGATATTACCATTATCCCCACTACATTCATTAGCTCGCACTGGAAGGACAGCATTCCAGATATGATGTACCAAATTACGTTGCGAGAGCCGGACAGGGTGGGCTATGTTCTCATTGAGCATCAGTCCACGGTGGATAAATCAATGCTCAATCGATTTTTGAATTACAGTAACCTTCTGAGCCAGTGCCTGCTGAAAGTCGGCGACATACAGCCCGGAGAATTTCCTTCCGTTTTTCCCATTTTGTTGTATACTGGTGATAAGAAGTGGACGGTTTCCACGAGTTTCCGCGAGCTGGATGATCTGGAGGGTTTTCAGATACTGGGGTCGGGGTTTCAATACCATACGATTCTCGTGAACGAAATGTCTGATGAGCAACTCCAACAGATAGGCGGGGTATTGGCGGCTGTTATGTATGTCGGCAGACAGCCGAGCACCATGTTTATTGATGTGGAGCAGCGCCCGCAAATACTGGCAAAAATTGGCGCTATGATCGCAGATGAAACTTCAGAAATGCTGAATATATTTGCCAGTGTAATAGCAATGATGTTCGGGTTTCGAATAAGCCCGCAGGAAATTGAAAAACACATACAAACAGGAGAGGAGGTAACAACCATGATTAAACTTGTAGCCGATGAAATTTTCGAATACGGTCTCGCAAAGGGCCGCACTGAAGGGCGCACTGAAGGCCGCACGGAAGGGCATCGGGAAGAACGGATGAAAAACGCCAGCGGTATGTTTTCCGAAGGATTTTCAGCCGAAGTCGTTCGGAGGATTACCGGATTGAGCGATGAGGAAATTCGGGCATTGCAAAACGGTCGGGCATTACAGAATGGATCGCATTGATTGGCAGTAATGCGCTGAAATGAGCGGACAGTGGCCGGGCTACCCCGACGGTTCCACGGTATTCCCCCAGCGCATGTATGTGGATTATGTCCGCGTGTATTCTCTGGATGGAGGCTGACAACTGACCTAAATTTGATCTATTATCAATTCGATTCGTCCTGAATTTTGGGACGAATCGGATTTATAAAAATGTATAGAGGAGTATTGATGATGAATGTTCTGGATGCAGCCGAACACGTATTAAAAGAAGCAGGGAAACCCCTCCATGCCAGAGATATTGCCAAGCGGATGATTGAAACCGGATTGTGGTCAACTATTGCTAAAAATCAGAAGAAAGTTCTCGTTTCCTATATTTGTCAAGATATGAAAAAATGGGGTGATAAATCGCGCTTTATACGGGTAGCTCCCAACACTTTTAACCTTCGAGATGTTTAACGATTATGGCGCCAAACAACCCATTAACGCCTGATAGTCAAATACTGACAGTGGAGAAACTTCTTTCCATTGAGAATTTGACCATTCCCGTATATCAGCGGCCGTACAAGTGGACAGGAAAGAACGTTAACCAGCTTTTCACCGACATTGCAACTCACAAGGACAAATCCTCTTATCGTCTCGGAACAATTGTCTTTCATCAGGATGGTGTCCGAAAAAATATTGTCGATGGACAGCAGAGAATAATTACACTTTTACTGACTGTTCGCGCATTACTCATACTTCGCAATGACAAAATTGAACGCAGCGATCTGAAGGAACAGTTGAATTCGCTGGAGCAGAACATGATAAACCCCTGCTTCAAAAATAAAATTTCCAAAAATAACATACACAAAAATTATCTTGAAATTTTCCGCATTATCGCCCGATCCGATTTTACTGAAGAGCACATCAATTTCCTTTTGAATAAATGCGCAGTCGTCACTTTTACGTTGAATGATATTTCCGAAGCCTTCCAATTCTTTGATTCCCAGAATGCGCGTGGGCGCGATCTTGAACCGCATGATCTGCTGAAAGCTTATCACCTGCGGGAATTCAGTTCGGATGATGAACAGGAGAAGGCTTCCACTGTTGAAGAATGGGAAAGTAGTGAAACAAAGGAACTGGCTAATCTCTTTTCACAATATTTATATCGCATCCGCAACTGGTCGAAGGGGGCTTCCGCCCGTTATTTTGGCAAAGAAGATACAGAATTGTTTAAAGGCGTCAACATGGAAAAAATAGAACGCTATCCCTATGTTGAACAGTTGCGCATAGTACACCGTTTTATTGATCATTATAAACGGCAATACGAACGCAGTATTGATGGTCATACCCGCAGTTTTCCGTTTCATTTAGATCAAACCATCATCAACGGCAGGCGCTTTTTTGAGATGATTACGCACTATCAGAAAATGATATGCAACTATAACTGCTCTGTTGCTGATTCCCAATCATTAATTACAATGGAAAATCTGAATGGGTATTCAGAAGCGATATTGGAAACTATTAACGACTATACGGGTTGTAAACGCACCGGAGATCGATATGTTCGAACAATTTTCGATTGCCTGCTGATCTATTATATTGACAAATTCGGGCATGCAGAAATATCCCGAGCAATCGAAAAGATTTTTATTTGGGCATACAGCCTTCGTCTGAAAATGCAGGTGGTTCATCTTGCCAGTATGGATAACTACGTTCTGAAAAATAACCTCTTTGAGCTTATTAAAGATGCTATTCACCCCACTGACTTTATCAATTGCCCTCTTCAGGGTTTATTGGAGGTAAAATCTACCAAAACCGAGAAAATTAACAAATTATTTAGTAAGATGAAATATTTGGAGCAACAATAATAATGAGTAACAGTAACGAAATTTCACAACTTTCCGTCCGTGAGCTTCTCGAAAGCGGAGACAAATATATTATCCCCATGTATCAGCGGAATTATGCATGGGACGAGGGCGAAATTACACAACTAATACAGGACATTATTGATTATCTTCCAGAAAAACGTAACTACTACATCGGCACACTTGTCGTTTTCAAAAGGCCTGACACTGACAAGCTTGACGAATCTGGCGGATATGAAACCATTGACGGTCAGCAGAGGGTGACCACTTTGGCCCTGTTGGCATCGTATCTGAAAAATGAACGAGTTAATGGAGGATTATGCGATATTTCATGGTTAACGCAGTTGCCAATTACATTCGATAGCCGGAAAAAATCACAGAAGACTTTTGATAAAATTTTCACTGGCAAATTCAAAGATGACTCTACAGAACATATTGACTCCGAGGAGATAAATACCGCTATTCTGAACGGATATCATCTTATCCAGAAAAATCTCCCTCTGAAACTTGCCGAAAGGGACATTGTACCACAAAAATTTTCCAATTTTTTATTCGACAATGTTCAGATTATGAGAGTGATGGTTCCCGAAGATACCGACATGAATCATTATTTTGAGATCATGAATAATCGGGGCGAGCAGTTGGAAAAACATGAAATACTCAAATCTCGGATGCTGGAGACTCTTAAGAACGATAAAGACAGTCAGAACTGCCTTTCCAACGTATGGGAAGTGTGTGAGAACATGGAAAAATATGCGCAGATGGGTTTTTCACTGTCTCAACGCAATGCTTTTTTTAAAGAGAAGAATTGGGATTCTTTCGCTGTGAACAATTTTAGGGAACTTAGTGAGAAAATAAAGCAAATAGGGGGAGAATCAAAAAGCGACGTTAATGATACAGAGCAACTTACTGAAATTATTACAGGGTATCGAAGTAGTGCTGATAGCCAACAACGTAACGAGGATGATGGATCATCAGAGCGATTTAACTCCATAATCAATTTCCCCAATTTTCTGTTGCATGTTTTACGAGTTCAGACAGGAAAGGATATACCATTGGATGATAAAAGGCTCATCTCAACGTTCGAAGAACACGTGCTCAAAAAAAATGATGCCTCAGAAAAAATTAAGGAGTTTATCTTCAATCTGCTTCGCTGCAAATTCCTGTACGACAAATATATTATTAAGCGCGAATTCATTAAGGGAAATGACCGTTGGAGTCTCAAACGCCTTAAATGGAATGAAGGTGGTGTAAAAAATCGCTCCGGCCGCGGATCGTATGTGAATACTTTTGGCAAGGAGGATGACGCTGAAGACGATGAAGCAGAAAACAGAAAAATTCTCATGCTTCTCTCCGCTTTCCATGTTTCCACACCTACTCGTGTCTATAAACACTGGCTTAACGCTGCGCTACATTATCTATTCACTACCGAAATAGTTCTCTGCGAGAAAATTCAACCTGCCGCATACCTACTTCATCTGGAATCTGTGGCTAAATCATTCGTGTTTGATCGTTTTCTGGCAGCAGATGGCGGACTGGACTATTTTGACATAATTTACACGAAGAAGGGTATTTGCCAAGCGCGAAAAGAAACCATATCGGAAGAAACAATGGACGACAAACTTTCTTTCGGCAAAATTGAGAACAACTTAGTATTCAATTTTCTCGACTATCTTTTGTGGCTTGAGTATCGGCATAAGAGTCATGTTCAGAATTATGAATTCACGTTTCGGAGTTCGGTGGAACATTACTATCCTCAGCACCCATTGCCCGGATATAAAAAGTTGTCGGCAGAAACACTACATTCATTTGGAAACCTCTGTTTAATCAGCCACAGTAAAAATTCACGGCTCAGCAATTACATGCCAAAGGCAAAAAATGATCATTATCAACAGAATACAATCGATAGTGTGAAACAACATTTAATGATGAAGATGACGGATAATGCAGGCTGGGATAAAGGGAGCATTACCGATCACTTCAAAGATATGAAAAAGGTATTTCTCCAAGCATTAGGGCCCGCAGGAAATTGAAAAACACATACAAACAGGAGAGGAGGTAACAACCATGATTAAACTTGTAGCCGATGAAATTTTCGAATACGGTCTCGCAAAGGGGCGCACTGAAGGCCGCACGGAAGGGCATCGGGAAGAACGGATGAAAAACGCCAGCGGTATGTTTTCCGAAGGATTTTCAGCCGAAGTCGTTCGGAGGATTACCGGATTGAGCGATGAGGAAATTCGGGCATTGCAAAACGGTCGGGCATTACAGAATGGATCGCATTGATTGGCAGTAATGCGCGGGCGAGCGGGAGAATCTGCCCATCCTCATCATTGTGGAAAAAATCATACAAAAACAGAGAATTATGATACGCTGAGTCTCAATCGCCTCGTCAGAAGGAGGAGATGGAGCAGGCATGAGCAGAAACGTTGACGAACAATCTATTCCGAACACCGGGTTTCAAACGCTGGACGAGTTCCTCTGGAAGTCGGTTTTGAATGTTGAGGAGCAGAGGAATCCGGCGAAGGCGCTGGAGAAAATGGGGCTGCTTGTTGCCGATGAGGGCGGGTCGCAGCGCGCTTCTGTCGCTGGCATTTTGATGTGCGCTGAAAATCCTGAAACATGGCTGCCGAATGCCTGCATAAAGGCGACATGTTATCGGGGAAAGGATCGCGCGTCCGGGCACATTGATTCGGCTGATATTACCGGTTCCGTTGTGAAGCAGATTTCGGGAGCGGTTGACTTTGCGGTAAAAAATATGCGGGTCGCAGCGAGGAAGGCGCCGGCGCGGGAGAATTTGCCGCAATACAGTGAAGAATCCCTGTTTGAGGCCATTGTGAACGCTGTCATCCATCGAGATTATTCAATAAAGGGAGAGAGCATCCGTCTATCAATGTTTGAAGATCGATTGGAAATACAATCGCCCGGAAAACTGCTCAACGGAGTGACCGATGAGAACTTGGCAAGCCGACAGGCCACACGAAACGAAGTGCTGGTGAAAATTTTATCGCGCATGCCCGTTGCCGGCATGAAGGGAACGCAGAACAGGGCATACATTCTGGAGGGGCGGGGGAACGGCATACCCATCATCCAGAAGAAAACCGAAGAACTCAGCGGTAAGCAGCCGCAGTTCAAAACCATTGATAATGCGGTCTTTCAGGTTACCATTCCGGCTGCAATTCTGGAGCATGTTCCCATACAGACCGCCGTAACTGCCTACCACGAGGGGCGCCCCGCAGCAGATATTTGCATACTGGCGCTGTTTCCGAATAAAACAGGGAAGGAAGCGGTAAGCGATGCGGAGGGCAGGGCGATATTGAACCTGCATTCCTCCCATTTGCCGATGACCGTGTTTGCGGCCGGCAGCGGCTATGCAGCGAAAATAGAACGGAACTGGATACCCTCCGAGCGCGCCCTTGCCCTTAACCTGCGGAAACTCCCGGGGGGCGGGTCGCTTATTTTTTCTGATGCGACAGGCTGCATTCCCAATGTGTCCGGGCGCCTGAATCCGATTCGGGATGCCGATGACCGCACATATCTCTATGCCGCAAACATTTCCATTAACGAGGGCAGGCAGCAGCCGGTTCACTTCTCCTTCGGGGAAGACCTGAGGCTTACCGATGCGGAGGGACGGGGCGCTGTCGTTCGCATTGTCGAAATCATCGGACAATCGGCTGTTGTGGAATATGAGCGGTGATGATAATATCAGCGGTGAGAAGGTTTTGCGTTTTGCAAAACTTTGTTTGAATTGATACGGAGGTGATGACGATGTCATTGCAAACACAGATAGCAAAGATACGCGAAAAGTTAAACAAGCGCGAGTACGCCAACGAGCAGGCGGTATCGCAGGGCATTGTTGTGCATCTGTTGCAGACAATGAGCTGGCAAACGCAGGAAACGGACAAAGTTTGCCCGCAGTATACGGTTAGGGGCGGACGGGTCGATTTTGCGTTGTGCGTAAATCCAAACGAACCGGTTATTTTTATTGAGGTTAAGCAGCCCGGCGGAATTGATGACGCGGACACACAGTTGTTTGAGTATGCGTTTAAGCAATCTTTCCATGGAAGCGTCGATGTTGCGGTCGCGACCGATGGACGGGAATGGCGTTTTTACTGGCCCTCTGGCAGCGGCAGTTATGAGAAACGGCGGTTTTGCGTTGTGGATTTTCTCGAAGACGATGCCAAAAAAGCGGCGGCAAAGTTACAGCGCTATTTGTCGTGGGAAAACGTTCGCAGCAAGCAGGCCTTACGAAACGCGAAAAACGATTATGAAGAGTTCTGCAATAAACGCGAAACATGGGAACATATTCCAAAGGCATGCGCAAAGTTGATGGCGGAACACCGCGATGCGGTTGTTCGCGCGGTATCGGAAAAAGTTAAAACCTTATGCGGCCACACTCCCGCAGATGAGCAAATTACTGAATTTCTGGAGACCCTGTCTTTCGAATCCAGATCGGAAAGCGGCGACACATCGCCTCACAAAAAGAGAAGCCTCTCAGGCAAAAAAACGCCGCCACAGTCGCGAAGCGGCAACAGAGAGAAGATAAGGGTAATTTTCCCCAACGGCCATGAAATATACAACAATGCTGTAACGACAACGTTTGTCGATACCTTGCGCACAATCGGCTTCGCCAAAGCGGCGCGGGCGGAGATCATGATAGCTGGGCATCCGTTAATATCGAAGGAACAGCACAAGCCACAGTGGAAAGATGTTGGCGACGGCTTCTTTGTGTGCACGCATTCCAGCACTAAGGGAAAAATTGAACAACTTCAGAAAATAAGTGAGCGCTTACATGTGAATTTGAAAATTCAAACCTGTTGAGTCTTGCGGAGGATGAACATGAAAAAAGTACTATTGCTATTCGGTATTGTCGGCATGATATTTATGACAGCCTGCGATCCTGATATTGTAACACCATCACCCGAACCCGATCCCGGAATCAGCACGCCCGAACCTGAACCGGGAGAACCCGAGCCCGGAGTCAGCCCCCCCGAACCTGAACCGGGAGAACCCGATCCCGAAGACAGTGGATACGAGATACTGGAAACTCGGTACTTGTTTGCTGATTATGAACATGGTGGACTGACGTGGAAAGGCGGCACAAACTTAACAATATTCATACCTTCCGGGCGAGTGCGATCCGGTGTATTGGCATATCGGCAACAAATAGATGGGGTATATTATATTTCCGAATATCCGCAGGCATATTTATCGACGCTATATTTTAATATCCCGATAACATTTTATGATTCAGGACAGGTGGCATCAGGATATTTATCTGAAACGCAGCAGATAGGAGGGATATATTTTGCTGCTAATCATACAGCTTTTCATGATTCAGGACAGGTGGCAAGCGGATATCTATCTGAAACGCAGCAGATAGGAGGGATATATTTTTCTTCTGTTAATATCATGGCTTTTTATGATTCAGGACAGGTGGCAGGCGGATGGCTATCTGAAACGCAACAGATAAGGGGAATATATTTTGCTGCTAATCTCATATCTTTCTATGATTCAGGTCAGGTTGCGTCAGGATATTTATCTGAAGATCAACAAATTGATGGACAATGTTACGGAGGGTACATCACCTTTAATGAAGATGGGACAGTATCGGACGGCACTGTCGGAACCGACTGTTCATAATATATTTTCTTGCTTTAACACAGGCAACCCCAAAAGCACGTTTACCCTGAAAACATTGCCCGAAACCGCCGCATTTCAGCAGCGGGTAACAACCCTCGGTGCGAAGAAAAGAAGCGCGAGCAATAATAAAAAACTCGCCGCCCTCGCGGAAACGTGGAAGCCTCTTGCGGGGCAGAGTCGGGACATTGCGAAGTTCATTGAGCATCTTCATAGGCTCATTGAGAAAAATTTGGAAACAGTGGAGGGCACTTATAATGCGCGGAAGCATAAGACCTTGGACAGCAGAAAAATTCGGAACAATGTGAAGGTGCTCAATGAGAGGCGGAAGGCGCTCGTTGAGTCTCTCAATTTAGCGCATTATTTTCACCGGCAAGCGCAATGGCTGCTGGAGCGCTTTCCGGCGGGGGTGTATTGCGATGTTGAGGGTCTTTGTAAGCGTGTTGATATTTCCGAAATAAAAAATAATAGAAAATTTTGCAGAGCAAACTTTTCAGTAGCAAAACTTTGTTATAATGTAAAAGTATTCCAATGTGGTGCAGCTGAATTACTGCCCCGAAAATTCCGGATGTTCCTCAAGAATCGGCAGTATGCTGTGTCCATCGGATATTCCATCAAGCTTCAAAATTTCTTCTACAGCCCTGTGTAATGCTTCTTCCACAACCACATGGGTAATAATTACCAGCGGCAGTCCCGAATCCGTTTCACTGTCCGCATGCTGCAGAATGGAACTGACACTTATATTGTAGTTTGCGAGAATGGCGGTAAGTCCGGCGAGTATGCCCGACTGATCCTTGAGTTGGAAACGAATGTAGTAGGGCCGCTGTATTTCTGCGGGCGGAAGCTGATTGGACTCATTACTCATGTCCGGCCATGTCCGCAGGGTGTTGAACAGTGCCGGATAGCTGCCGTTGGCAATACTCAGAACATCGGCAACCACCGCCGATGCAGTAGGAGAACCGCCTGCCCCTCTACCATAATACATGGTATGACCAACACTGTGCCCATATACGCTTATGGCGTTGAAGGATCCGGCGACCCATGCGAGCGGATGCTCCTCTGCGATGAAGGCGGGTTCGACCCGCAAAAAGCAGCCTTCCGGTGTTTTCAGCGCAGAGGCAATGAGTTTAATCGTAAAACCCATTTCGGCTCCGAGAACCAAGTCGACAGACTGGAGCTTGTCGATGCCGGTAACAGGAATTTTGCTGAAATCCATCGCCTCGCCGAAGGCCAGTCCGCCCATTATGGCAATTTTATGCGCTGAATCGCTTCCGTTTACATCGAGGCTGGGATCCGCTTCGGCAAGTCCATCTGCCTGAGCCTGGGAGAGCGCATCACCATAGCTCTGCCCCTTTGTGGACATTTCTGTGAGAATATAATTGCAGGTACCATTCACAATACCAAAAAGCGCGTCAATTTTGTTTGCCGCAAGACCATCAATAAGTGTCCTAATAATCGGAATACCGCCTCCGCAGCTTGCCTCAAAGGCGATGCAGACCTTATTTTTCCGGGCAGTCGCGTACAGTTCCCGTCCGTAATGCGCAAGAAGCGCTTTATTCGCCGTAACAACATGTTTTCCGGCCTCAAGCGATTGTATTATCAGCCTTCGGGCAAAATCGGTTCCGCCGACTAATTCAATAATTATCTCTACCTCAGGATCATCGAGCGCAGCCTGCAGTTCATATTCAAATAGTTCCGGTGGGAGAGCGCAGTCTTCGGCATGGGCAAAATCTCTATCCACAATGTACTTCAAATATGTATCTATTCCGCTGCGAGCACATCGATCTTTCCGATCCTTAAGAATAAGTTGTGCGACACTGCTGCCGACTGTTCCGCAGCCGATGAGAGCGATTGCTATGGTATGTGTGTGCATAATCGGATAATATGCTTGTAGAGATAAGCTGTCAAGGTCTTGGGGTTTTAAAAACCCGGAGAATGTCTCCGGGGGGTGCTGGTGCTGGTTAGGCCTAGAAGCCTGATGTTACATTTCCGTTTTCATCAAAGGAAATAGGTGAACTCCAATAATGCTCGTAATCGTCTATGATCTGATCTTTGGCAGATTTTCCCCCTGCTATCTGTCCGTTTTCATAAAAACTAATGTCAAATCCGCCTTGATAGGTTACGCCGTCTATGGTGGTGTCTTTGGCAAGGGTTCCGCGTTTAAACCGTCCGTTTTCATAAAAGAAAATATCACTACTATAACTAATGCCCTGATAGGTTACTCCGTTTATTTCCGTATTCTTGGCAAGCCATCCTTGTTTTATCTGTCCGTTTTCATAAAAGTGAATATTTTTTACAGTTTTGTATGTTGTGCCGTCTATGGTCTGGTCTCCGGCAAGGGTTCCCTCCTTCACCTGCCTGTTTTTATAAAATTGAATGTCCTTTCCGGCTTTGTATGTTATGCCGTCTATGGTCTGGTTTCCTATGGTCCGGTCTCCGACGAGGGTTCCCTCTACTAGCTGTCCGTTTTCATAAAATTTAATGATGTATTGCCCGCCTTCATAGGTTACGCCGTCTATGATCTGGTTTCCTGCAAAGGTTCCCTCTTTTACTTGCCCGTTTTCATAAAATCTAATTTTATAACCGCTCTTATAGGTTATGCTGTCTATGATCTGCTCTCCGGCAAGGGTTCCCTCCTTCACCTGCCCGTTTTCGTAATAATATGTAGGAATACTTTTATAGATTATGCCGTTTATTGTTGTTTCACTGAAGGCTACCTGCCCGGCGGTCAATATCATAATTACCATAATTGATAGTATTGTTAGTTTTCGCATTAAAAACTCCTATAGGGAAGCTCTGGAAACACGGGTATTTCACACTGTATCGCGGAAATAGCGTTTTTTTAAGCTCCACTGTGATCTAGTATCATCAAAAAATTCGTTTGTGTCAAGCACTTTTTCTCTTTTGTGCAGAGGTTTTTGTTTTGCGCCCCCGTTTTCCGGTGTTTTCTGCTTGTTTCTCTTGTTCTTTTCATACTTTTTCGGGGTGTTGCCTTATCCCGACTGCAACCGATTGATCAAAAAACACATTCTCTGCATGTTGTAGACCACATCTCCCAAACCAATCTCAAATCTCGCTCTCTTCAGTCCCTTCCGCCTGACCTGCCGAAATCTCAATGCTCCCTTTCGGTGGGCAAACACATGTTCCACACGGCAGCGAATCTTCGACCACTGGGTATTCTCCCGCTTCTGCTCATCGCTTATCGGATTGTCCCGCGTCCCCTTGTGCAGTATTCGGCTTTTGCCCTTACCCGCTATCTCGGTGACAACCTTCTCGCAGGGCTCTCCCCAATAGCCTTTGTCCGCATATACTTCCTGCCCGCTGTCCTGCTCAGGATTCAGTACACGCCCGAGAGACTGCGAATCATGCACCGATGCCGGTGTCGCATGGAAGGTGAGAACACACTTCGATCCATTATCAATCTTTATGGTGTGGGAATAGCCAAAGAAGAATCTCCCCCGCCGTTTTGTCTTATTCGCATCTTTATCGACTTGGCGATCCCGGTGAATCTCCTGCGTTGATGGGTCATCATGCTCTGTCGTATCGCCGGGACGATCCGTAGAAAGCTTTACCCGACGCTGGGGAGCTTCAATGATCTCGGCATCAATAATCCGACCGTCATTAACAATCAGCTCTTTATCACTCAGCTCCGCGGTAAAGCGCTCGAACAACTCATCAATTACTCCTGCCTGCGTCAGCTTTTCCCGAAACTCCCATATCGAAACTTTTGCTACTGGAAATTGTGCAGAGCACAATTTCCAGTAGCAAAAGTTTCAGATTCAGAATGTTTTCTATGTGCTAAGCATTCTCCTATTTTATAGAAAGTTTTGCCTCAGGCAAAACTTTCATATTGTTTTCTCATCTGGAACGGTATCTTCACTCGTTATCCCCAGAAAACCCCGAAAACTTGATCGGTCTTCAACCTGAAACTCCAATTCGGCATCGGAAAAATTATAGAGACGGCTAAGAATCAGCATTTTGAACTTCAGAATTAGGTCAAATCCCGGGCGGCCTCCCGGACCGCGGGGGGTTCCCTTAATGGCTTTCGTGAGAATGGGAAGAAACATACTCCAATTAATATGCTTATTTAGCGACAACAGTTTGTTTCGCTTCTCTAATCGGTGTAACCGTTCCTGTTCTGCTCTGTCAGAAAATGATAATTGAGTGTTCATGCCTGCCTCCAATGGGTAAGTATCCGATATTCTCCTATCTCACTCACAAAATGTCAATTCACCACACATCACCTACCGAACTGTGAGTTTCCAGAGCTTCCCTATAATTTTTTTATAAAAAATATTGCAAATTCTGTCAGGCGTTTTTTCCAATGAATCCACCTTATTCGCGTAACACGAATCCGTTGTCGCCGTTATATTCGGCATTGCAACTGTTTTCCAACATGCGACCAATTACAGTAAACGCACACCCGCCGTTGCGGGCTGCGGTTGGACATTGCTCCCTGAAATCTTTGCGGTCAAATTTTTTACGCACAAGCAAATGCTTTTCAGCTACTTGGATGTCGGCGAGCAGAATTCCTTTTTTGTTAACGCGTTCGGAGCCTTGCGATGTGTAATACATGCAAACGCCGTCTCGCCATTTATCGCACCGATACGACGCACCGGGTTTTTTCAAGTGCGGATATTTTGTGCCCGGCGGATTGTTTTTTTCAAAATCAGTTTTTATCATAGTCGCATTTTGGGAGATTATTGCTGGTATGTCAATAAGTTTTCCCCATTGGGGTGGGAAAAATGGGAAAAAATTGAAAAATCACATTGAATCAGCCCTTGCATCATTCCCAAAATAAATGTATTGTATACGAAACTTTGAAATAAAAATAAAATGTTTTGAGGAGTACGATATGCACGTTACCGAAGTTACGGATGGAATTTTTCGCTTATCCGCAAACGCACACAATTTACTGTTTGAGGGCATATGGCCAATTCCTAACGGTGTAAGCATGAACAGCTATATTGTTCGGGGTGAGAAAATTGCCATTGTCGATGGTGTCTGCGGGTGGGATGGAGTGCCGGAAACACTTTTTGAACAGTTCAAACACATGGATATACATGTTGATGATATCGATTATGTTATTGTGAACCATCATGAACCGGATCATAGCGGATGGCTGGAAGATTTTAAGAAGATACGTCCCAACTTTGAAATTATTACCAGTGTCAGAGGGGAGGCGCTTCTTGATGCCTTCTACGGAATTACCGAGAACATCCGTACCGTTAAAACGGGTGATACGCTTGATCTTGGCGGCGGACGGGTACTTGCCTTTGCCGACATTCCCAATGTTCACTGGCCGGAGACTATGGCAACCTTCGATACGAAGAGCGGCACCCTCCTTCCCTGCGATGCCTTCGGATCCTTTGGGGCAATTGGCGATGCTCCCTATGATGATCAGTTGGATCAGAAGGAAATTGATTTTTTTGAACGGGAAGCTGTGCGGTACTATTCCAACATTGTTGCGGCCTTCTGTCTTCCGGTAAACAAGGCAATTAAAGCAGTGGAGGGGCTGCCGGTGAAAATTATCGCTCCGGGGCATGGAATTGTCTGGAGACAAAATCCGCAAAAGATCATTGACGATTACAAGCGCTATGCGAGCTACGACAAAAATCCGGCAAAAGAAGAGGTTACTGTTATCTGGGGGTCAATGTACGGCTGTACCGGGAAGGCTATTCAGCCGCTGGTAGACGCAATTGAATCGGAGAATGTGAAGGTCCATGTTCACCGTGTTCCCGAGGCGCCTCTCGGAGATATTCTCACCTCTGTGTGGACATCTACCGGTATCGTTATTGCGACTCCCACCTATGAGTACAAAATGTTCCCCCCCGTCTTTGCTGTCGTTGATGAACTGGTGAAGAAAAAGGTAAAGAACCGTAAGGCCTTTTACATGGGCAGTTACGGATGGTCGGGCGGAGCGAAAAAGGAGCTCGATGAACTCATGGCGCAGCATAAATCTGGCTGGGACTTTCTCGAATCGGTTGAGTTTAAGGGGAACCCGACCACTCCCGATCTTAACCGCATTCAGGAACGGGGCCGTGAGTTGGCGCGTGAGGTAAAGCGCATGGTTGCCGAGGCTCCATCGCCTGTCTGAACCATCGCATGCGGTAATTTAGTAGAAACTTTTGCATTGGAAAATTGCGCTTGCGCAATTTTCCAGTAGCAAAACTTTGAGTATATAAATTGACCGTAGATCATTGACGTTTTTGGAAAATACATATATGATCATTTTTTATATACGCGTATTGCGTCATAGGGGGTATATTGTCCGCAAAGAAACATCGAATTAATAAGCAAATCCGGGTTAATGAAGTTCGTCTTGTCGATGACAGGGGTGAACAGAAGGGTATTGTTCCCATAGCCCAAGCGCTTGAAGCGGCAAACGAAAAGGGGCTTGACTTGGTTGAAGTTTCGCCAAATGCCAATCCCCCGGTTTGTAAACTTATCAATTATGGTAAGTATAAATACGAAGTGGACAAAAAAAACCGGGAATCGAAGAAGCATCAATCTCAGGTACGGTTAAAGGAAATCCGCATGCAGCCCAAGATTGAAGTTCATGATCTTCAATTCAAAACCAAACATGTATTGGAATTTCTGCAGGAAGGAAATAAATGCAAGGTAACGATACGGTTTCGCGGGCGGGAGTTTGCGCACACCTATCTTGGGAAAGAAGTGCTTTTCAAGGTTCTGGATCTTCTTGGTGAAGAAAATTACAACCTCGATAATCCGCCGGCCATGGAAGGAAGATTTATGAGTATGATTCTCAGTCCCAAAAACAGGAAAAAGAAGTGAGGAAAAGCTAATGCCAAAAATGAAAACCCGTAAATCTGCTGCCAAGCGTTATTCAGTAACGGCAGGAGGAAAAATCAAGTACAAAAAACAGGGCTTACGTCATATACTTACCAAAAAGAGTACAAAGCGTAAAAGAGGGCTCCGCAAGAGCGGCATTCTCAGCCCGGCTGAAACCAAACGCGTTCGAAAGTTACTTCCCTATGGGTAAGTGAGAATCCAATCGTGTATCTGAGGAGACGACCATGCCAAGAGTAGTTGATGGAACCCGGCGCAAGAATCGCCGAAAAAAAATACTCAAACAAACGAAGGGTTTCTATGGGGGCAGACGAACCCTTCATAAAACCGCAAAAGATGCCCTGAAGAAGAGTCTGCAATATGCCTACCGCGACCGTAAGGTCAGGAAGAGAGATTTTCGTCAACTGTGGATTGCCCGAATTTCAGCTTCAGTAAGAGAAGAGGGGCTGAACTATTCCCGTTTTATTCAGGGCCTGCACAAAGCAGGAGTTGAACTTAATCGAAAAACTCTTTCAAATCTCGCAATTGAAGATAAGCAGGCTTTTTCCTTGCTGATAGAGCTTTCAAAAAAACATCTCAATGCATAAAGAAACTTTTGCTACTGGAAATTGTGCTCTGCACAATTTTCCAATGCAAAAATCGATAAAATTATTTGGGAGGAAAAATGATCACTATTGAACAAATTCGGCGCCTTGAAAATAAAATTCAGGAAGTTATGGAGCTTCTCCGCCGCTATAAAGATGAGAACGCTCATATAAAAGAGGAGCTTGCAGCATCTGAGGTGCGTAGAGAAGAGCTTGAAAATGACCTAAAAAAACATCGTGATGAGCAGGAAGAAATTGAGCAGGGCATTCTTAAGGCTCTTGATCAGCTCAATAACATTGAAGATGTGGTCGGTAATCTGAAAAAAGTCGGAACCCGCAGGGAAGTCGCTCCAGTCGGAACCCGGGAAGCAGCTTCCCATATCGCTCTTGAACCGTCACATGAACATGATGAATCCAAACATGACGATAACCCCAGTATTGATATTGATATTGATATTGATATTGACAGTTCTGCTGATGATGATCATTCCGATCATGATAATGCTGATAATGCCGCATCCGAGATCAACAACGAAGTGGAGTCCGGTGACGATGGTTCCTCTGAAGAAGAGCAGCTTGATATTTTCTGAAGCTCATGCGCATGAAAATAGAGTTATTGGGTACCAGTTTTCTTCTTCAATCGGATGAAGACCGCGAATATCTCAAAAAGGTTGTGCGGTATTTTGAAAAAAAACTTGACGAAACCCGCCGAACCGTTGATACCTCGGATCCTCTGAAACTCGCAATTCTCGCCGGCATGATGATAACTGATGAATTTTTTACCTCAGAAAAGGGGAGCTCCGAGCTGGCTTCCGATCTGACTGTTAATGATCTCGAAGAAGCCGAGCAGATAACACTCAATCTCATAGACACCATTGCCCAAACACTGCGGGAAAATGACCCTGAGCCTTCAGGGGCGGATGAAACATAAATTACTTTCTGCTACTTTCTTCCTAAAGTTTCCCCCAAAACCTGCCGACAATTAATATGGGTAATTTATGTCAAACGATTATAAGACAGGGTCTACTTCTCCTTAATCTTACTATCGGATTTTGAAATAAAGCCTTTAGTAAAACATTCAATTTTGCTTCAGGTATTCCCACTGCCGGGCATGGATGCCCGGTACTGCCGCACGTAAAAATTCGGCATATCTTTATCATCATCAAGGAGGATGAAATGATAATTAATCACAACCTTAGTGCTATGTTTGCGCAGCGTCAAAATGGCGTTAATGCCATGAATACCACTAAGAATATTGAGAAGCTGAGTTCAGGTCTGCGGATTAACCGCGCCGGCGACGATGCTTCCGGTCTTGCGGTTTCCGAAAAACTGCGCAGTCAAATTCGTGGTCTCCAGCAGGCCAGTCGGAATGCTCAGGATGGAATCAGCCTTATTCAAACAACTGAGGGTTATCTCCAGGAAACAACCGATATTCTGCAGAGAATCCGCGAACTTTCCATTCAGGCTTCAAACGGTATCTATACGGAAGCAGATCGGCAGCAGATTCAGGTTGAAGTGAGTCAGCTTGTCGATGAGATCGACCGTGTAGCGAGCCATGCGCAGTTCAACGAATTGAACTTGCTGACCGGGCGTTTCGCTCAGGACGATGATGTCAATGTCGTAGTGGCGAGCATGTGGTTTCACATTGGCGCCAACATGGACCAGCGGGAACGTGTTTTCATTGGTACCATGACTTCTGAGGCCCTTGATGTACGGAATGTCGGATCGGGAGATATTATCACTGTTGTAACTCCCGAAGATGCCAACAAGAACATTGGCATTCTTGATGAAGCGCTCAAGGAAGTCAACAAGCAGCGGGCGGATCTTGGCGCGTATCAGAATCGTCTGGAATTAACCATCACCGGGCTTGATGTCGGCGCAGAGAATCTGCAGGCATCTGAAAGCCGTATCCGCGATCTGAACATGGCGCAGGAAATGGTCGATTTCACAAAGAACCAGATATTGGTTCAGGCATCGACTGCCATGCTTGCTCAGGCAAATCTTCAGCCTCAATCAATTTTACAGATTCTTGGTTAAATCTGGTAGAAGTTTTTTCTGACGCACATGTTTATGCCGGCCTGTTTTGATTCAAAAATAGGTCGGCATTATTTTTTTCTGATTCTTCGTGAAAGTTTTGCAAAATGCAAAAATTTCTTCGTATTTTTCTTGATGTATACGTCGCAATGATGTAATATACATATAACGGCAGAACAATGTTGTTTTGTCGTGGAGCAGGGTCAGGGTCATACGTGATTTTGCATCCAAAGATCTTTGACATAGTTCCCTTTCTTGACACTGCCTGTCGAATAATTCCGCGATCAACGAAGTGATCTGCTTGCTTGTTTTTAAGCAAATAAGTAGGCGTAGATCACTTCGCTCAGCAGCCTGAACGGAGTAGGATGAAAATCCTAAAGCGCTGCGATGGCGGGGTCAAAAGCACGGATTGCTTTTGAGAATATATAGTTCAAGGAGGGGTTAAATGATTATTAACCACAACATAAGTGCATTATATGCTAACCGCGTGCTCGGTGAGCGTGGTGCTGAAACCCAGCGTTCAATTGAAAAATTGAGTTCTGGTGAACGTATTACGCGTGCTGCAGAAGATGCGGCAGGGCTTGCGGTATCGGAAAAAATGCGATCGCAGATTCGAGGGCTTAATCAAGCCAGTAGAAATATCGGCGATGCAATTTCGTTTATTCAGACAACAGAGGGGTATTTGCAAAATACAAGCGATATTCTCGGCCGTCTGAGAGAACTAGCTGTACAGTCTGCCAATGGTATCTATACGGCCGAAGATCGGTCGCAGATTCAGGTAGAGGTTTCTCAGCTTGTGGATGAAGTGAATCGAATTGCGGATCATGCTCAGTTCAACCAATTGAACATGCTTACCGGTCGATTTGCTCGGGACAGCGTTATAGGAGAGGTTATGCAGTTTCACATTGGCGCCAATGTTGACCAGAATGAACAGGTCTTCATTGAAGCAATGACTGCGGAATCTCTTGGTTTGCAAAATCAGCAGGGTACTGGCGATCAAATGAGTATTGCCACACCTGAGGCTGCAAATCAGGCTATTGGAACGCTCGATGGGGCACTCACGTCTGTTAACAGACAACGGGCAGATCTTGGCGCATATCAGAATCGCTTCGAATCGGCTCAAAAAGGGGTTGATATTGCTGCTGAAAATTTGCAGGCTTCTGAATCCCGCATTCGGGATGCGGACATGGCGAGTGAGGTTGTCGAATTCACTAAGAATCAGATTCTTACTCAGGCAAATACTGCCATGCTTGCTCAGGCAAACCTTCAAAGTCAGTCAGTTCTTCAGCTTCTTGGTTAGTTTTTGATATTGGTCAGGCAATCTCCGTTCATATGGAAAGAAGGTTCTGGATGTTTCTTCTTTTCTTGATTTTCTCTGTCCCTTCTTCGGGAGGGGCAGAGCATTCTACATGGAGGTGAAATATGGTACCAGAAATACACGGAATAGAAAAAAATGCCGGAGCAGTTCAATTCCGCTCCAGAAACAATTCCCATACATCACCCACCCCGAGCTCATTAAGTAATAAGACAATGAAAATTCGTCAGATTACGGCGGAAAAAGCTGCTGAAGCCCGCCGTGCGGCGCAGCGAAGGATCAAACAGGAATTAGAACGGGCATCGCGTGAAATACGGCTCCCTGTTAATCATAAACTACAATACTCCATCGATTTCAATAGTAAGGATATTATGGTTAAAGTAATTGATGCTACGACGAATAAGGTAATAAAAGAGCTCCCCCCCGAACAGGCCCGTCGACTTCGTTCGCGCATTCGGGAATTTGCCGGTCTCCTCATTGATAGAACCATCTGAAATGAGAAACTTTTGCATTTCGCAAAACTCCCTGCAAAATGCGGGAATGCTCAGTGCATAAAAGCATTCAAAATGAGAAACCTTTGCTGTAGCCTATTGCCATAAATATATTTTTTATGATAGGCTCAGCTTCTGCTAAAAATAATTCCGGGCTAATAGCTCAGTCGGTTAGAGCGCTTCTCTGATAAGGAAGAGGTCCCTGGTTCGAGTCCAGGTTGGCCCAGTAATTTTGAAAAAACAGGATTCAGGAGACAGATAGCACGATCCGCTGGGCGATTCGTAGCTGACAGAGGTTCGATTACTCTGCGCGCTATAAAAAGGAGGCTTTTGTGAAAAAGTTTATTGTTACAAGTTTACTATCGGTGTTGATAGTATTTGTGTTGGTTGCGGGATGTACCCCCCCCCCCGTTCAGGGTATGCCAGGTGAGCCTGGCCCGCAGGGAGAGCAAGGCATTCCGGGAGATGATGGTCAGCCCGGAGCCGATGGTCAGAAGGGAGATGATGGTCAGCCCGGAGCCGATGGTCAGAAGGGAGATGATGGTCAGCCCGGAGCCGATGGTCAGAAGGGAGATGATGGTCAGGACGGAGATGATGGCGCTGATGCTGTCGATCCGAATGATGGTATTGACCCTGATCCTGCCGCGCATGATCTGGAGACGACTACATTTGCGGTTGATACATGGCGCGAAGGTATCCATTGGAAAGCTGGTGTGTATATCGTGTATGTTCAGTTAGATAGAATGCGCTCTGGTACCATTGCTTCGTCAATGTATATTCAAGGAAAGCAATACGTTGCTGGTGATGTTATTTGGCTTGATCCATTGGGCAAAATTGTCGATCCGCCAGCGGTAGTTGTGGATTATACTATAAGTGATCCGTTTACCTTGGATGCAGATACCGTCTTTGACGGTATCACGTATAAGGGTGGTACGGAACTTATTGTATATTCTGGCACCGGCACTGTCTACTCAGGGACGCTTGCTGAAGAAACGGCTATTGACGGGACAACCTACCCCGCTGGCACAGTCGTAACGCTTACTCCCACAGGCGATGTTATTTCAACCGTTGCGCCGTAAGCGGCAATCCAATCCGTGGGTGGGGTTATCCCTACCCACGCCATATTTCGGGCTTACTGAATAAACGTTATTAATGCAAAAGTTTTAGTAAAGTTTTTTCAAAAAAAGCGAAAAAGGTATTTACTACCTGTTAGCAGATGTGCTATGGTGCAAGACTATTCATGAAATAGGAGGAGTGGGAGATTTTTTATGATCTTCACGCTGTGAAATTTTTGCCGCTGGAAGTTGTGCAAGCACAATTTTCCAATGCACAAGTTTCGCTTTGTTTTCATGAGTAACGATATTTGAAATTCCTGTGAAAACAGGGCTCAGGCTTATCATATAATGAGTATCTGAGTGTACCAGAGAAGGGGAGAGGAAGCGGCGAGGTGTAAGCGAAAGCTGTACTTGCTGTGGAATTGAAGAATCCGGGAAGTTGGGAACAGCGCAGTTGGAAACAACAAAGTTGGGAGCAATTTTTCGGAATGGGTAGAAAAAAGTAACGAGATCCTCTTGCGGCGACGAGTGCCGGAAGAGGAAACAACGCGAATTGGAAAAGAGAACATATGACCGCGTTCGTGAGATGCGAAAGCAATCACCGACGATGAATATGGTCAAGTAATGAAGCGTTTACGGAGGATGTCTTGGGACTATCCGGCGAAGAAGGTCGTGGTAAGCTGCGAAAAGTCAGGAGGAGGAGCACACATCCTATGATTCCTGGATAACCGAATGGGGTAACCCGTCAGAAGTAATGTTCTGACATTCATAGATGAATAAAATAGTTTATGGAAGCGATACCCGGGGAACTGAACCATCTAAGTACCCGGAGGAAAAGAAATCAAAAGAGACTTCCTGAGTAGCGGCGAGCGAAAGGGAAAGAGCCCAAACCAGATGAGTGTAAGCAGCATGGTGTTGCTCATGTGGTGTTGAAGGCTGGCGCGCGAGGAGCATGCGGGAATCAGTAGAGTAAGAAATCAATGGTATAGCAGAATGTTCTGGGAAGGACATCCAGAGAGGGTGAAAGGCCCGTATGCGAAATACCGTTGACTCTACAGCGCTATGCCTGAGTAGGACGGGACACGAGAAATCCTGTTTGAACCTGGGGAGACCACTCTCCAAGGCTACATACGAGATAGTCACCGATAGAGAAGAAGTACCGTGAGGGAAAGATGAAAAGAACCCCGGGAGGGGAGTGAAAGAGAACCTGAAACCGTAAACGTACAAGCGGTCAGAGCCGGTGGAAGCCGGTGATGGCGTGCCTTTTGTAGAATGGGCCTGCGAGTTACGATGTGAAGCAAGGTTAAGACATGGGAGTGTTGGAGCCGGAGGGAAACCGAGTCTGAACAGGGCGAATGAGTTTCATGTCGTAGACGCGAAGCCGGGTGATCTACTTATGGCCAGGTTGAAGCGGCGGTAATACGTTGTGAAGGACCGAACCCTCGTCTGTTAAAAAAGGCAGGGATGAGCTGTGAGTAGGAGTGAAAGGCTAAACAAACCCGGAGATAGCTCGTTTTCACCGAAATAGCTTTAGGGCTAGCCTTGCATGCGTGTGCCGGAGGTAAAGCACTGGTTGGACTAGGGCCTGTCACAGGGTACCACATCCAGACAAACTCTGAATGCCGGTATATAAGATGCAGGAGTCAGTCTATGGGAGATAAGTTCCATGGACGAAAGGGAAACAACCCAGACCGTCAGCTAAGGTCCCCAAATAGTGCTCAGTGGGAAAGGAAGTGTCGTGGCACAGACAGCCAGGAGGTTGGCTTAGAAGCAGCCAATCCTTGAAAGAGTGCGTAACAGCTCACTGGTCAAGTTGCGATGCGCCGAGAATATACCGGGGCTAAGCACTATACCGAAGCTACGGAATTGAAATAATTGGTAGGTGAACGTTCTTGAGGGTGAAGAAGCATATTTGTGAGGATATGTGGAGCCAAAAGAAGTGAGAATGCAGGCATGAGTAACGAAAAGACGGGTGGGATTCCCGTCCGCCGAAAACCCGAGGTTTCCTAAGTAAAGGTCGTCTGCTTAGGGTTAGTCGGCTCCTAAGGCGAGGCCGAAAGGCGTAGTCGATGGGAAACGGGTTAATAGTCCCGTACCACTTAGTGCATCTGAAGGGAAGACGCATGAGGCAATATCCGGCTGGGTGATGGAATACCTGGTCTAAGCGCGCGAGCTGATGAATGGGTCAGGGAAATCCGATCCATGAGGTAAGCGGTGAAGGCGAGCCGAGCTACGGTGAGGTGAAGCGGATGGAGTCATGGTGCCAAGAAATACTCTCTAGGGATAAGTACTGAGTGACCGTACCGAAAACCGACACAGGTGGGTGAGATGAATATTCCAAGGCGCGCGAGAGAACTCACGTTAAGGAACTCGGCAAAATGCATACGTAACTTCGGGAGAAGTATGGCCTTGAGCTGTTGGAAACAATGGTGAGAGGTTGCAGAGAAATGGCAAGAGCGACTGTTTACCAAAAACACAGGTCTCTGCGAAATCGTAAGATGACGTATAGGGACTGACACCTGCCCGGTGCCGGAAGGTTAAGAAAGGAGGTTATCCCACTTTCTGGGTGCTGTTATTGTAAGAGAGATAAGAGCATCGTGATAGTGGGAGAAGCTTTTGATTGAAGCCCCGGTAAACGGCGGCCGTAACTATAACGGTCCTAAGGTAGCGAAATTCCTTGTCGGGTAAGTTCCGACCCGCACGAATGGTGTAACGATTTTTGCACTGTCTCGACGTGAGACTCGGTGAAATTGAAGTATCGGTGAAGATGCCGATTACCCGTGGTTAGACGGAAAGACCCCGTGAACCTTTACTGCAGCTTGGTAGTGAATGTTTGTTTGTCATGTGTAGAATAGGAGGGAGGCGTAGAAGCATGGTCGTGAGGCTGTGTGGAGCCGCCAAGTGAAATACCTCCCTTGGCTGATGAAGGTTCTCACAGTATCCTTGAAACAGGTTATTGGACATTGTCAGGTGGGCAGTTTGACTGGGGCGGTCACCTCCCAAAGAGTAACGGAGGTGCGCGAAGGTTTCCTTGCACTGGATGGAAATCAGTGTGTATGTGCAAAGGCAAAAGGAAGCTTGACTGCGAGACAGACAAGTCGAGCAGGTACGAAAGTAGGTCTTAGTGATCTGGCCGTGGCGAGTGGAAGCGCGGTCACGTAACGGACAAAAGGTACTCCGGGGATAACAGGCTTATCCTTCCCAAGAGTTCATATCGACGGAAGGGATTGGCACCTCGATGTCGGCTCATCGCATCCTGGGGCTGAAGAAGGTCCCAAGGGTTTGGCTGTTCGCCAATTAAAGCGGTACGCGAGCTGGGTTCAGAACGTCGCGAGACAGTTCGGTCCCTATCTGCCACGGGCGTTGGATATGTGAGAGGAGCTGCATTTAGTACGAGAGGACCGATGTGGACGGACCGCTGGTGTACCAGTTATTGTGCCAACAGTACGCGCTGGGTAGCTATGTTCGGAGGGGATAACCGCTGAAAGCATCTAAGTGGGAAGCCCTCCTCAAGATGACGTATCCCTCTGTTTGAAAGAACAGCTGAAGGGTCCTGGGAGAACACCAGGTTGATAGGCTGGAAGTATACGCATGGTAACATGTTCAGCTGACCAGTACTAATAGCCCGTGAGGCTTGACCATATTTTTCGTTGTTGATTGTTTCCAGAAGAAATATCTTGAGTATTGTTCTGCCCATCCAGTGCGCAGCATACCTTGTCTGCTTTCTCTCTCCTTTTATATTAGTGTAAAACCGCCGCTGGCGGGTATGTATAGTGAATTGTGTGCCTGGTGACGATAGCGAAGGGGTCACACCCGTTCCCATTCCGAACACGGAAGTTAAGCCCTCCTGCGCCAATGGTACTGCAGCATAAGCTGTGGGAGAGTAGGTCATCGCCAGGCTTTTTGTTTTTACATTCATAGAAAGTTTTTTTCTTGATTGTGCTGTCCCAATGTGATATAACTATAGTACGGCTTTTCGAACTGATATACTGTACCGATAGGTGCAGGAACAGTCGGAAATGCCGATGAAAAATATTGAAGCATAAAGAGGTATAAAATTATGCGAACTACGTTATTGAAAAGTGGGGGGGGGTAACCCTCTTCCTATTTTGCGCAATGTTCATTGCGCTGCTTGCCGGATGTCCAATGCCGGAACCAAGCCCTGAACCCGATCCAATGGCGGAACTAACTGCCCCGGGCACCATGGCTGCTCCAACCCTTGAAGTGGGAAATGGTCAACTAAGGGTTAACTGGACTCCGCCGGAAAATAACGGCAGCGACATTACCGCGTATGAACTTCGCCATAGCGATGACGGCGGGAGCAACTGGTCGGATGACATTACTACAGCCGACGCGCCAGCCGTAAGCACCGCCATTGAGGGGCTGACAAACGGCACCCCCTACGTCGCGCAGGTGCGCGCACGGAACAGCGCGGGCGCAGGCGAATGGTCGGAATCGAGCGCAGAAGCAACACCTATTGCCGCCGTTCCCACGGCGCCGAATGGGTTCATGCTTTCAGTGAGTATGCAAACAATTACCGCAACATGGACTGCGCCGACCGATGCTGGCGACAGCGCCATTACTCACTATGAACTACAACATCGCGAAGTTGGAGCAGACGAGTGGGAACCTGTCATTGCCACCGCCGATGCCGACACCCTGACCCTGACCATCCCCATCCTGACAAAAGGTGCCGAGTACGAGGTGCAGGTCTACGCTGTCAATACAGATGGAAATGGTAACCCAACGGAAATTATGAAAATAACAATTCCGGCTACCACACCCAGCGCGCCGATAGCTCCTACGCTCACAGCTGGAAATACCCAGATCACCGCAACATGGGGCGCGCCGAATGACGGCGGCAGCGAAATTACCGCGTACCATGTGCAGCACAGAATAAGCGCCTCCGGCACGTGGTCAACGGCTGATACAGATAACATCGCCACTATTACTGATGGGGGTACCACGAGTCACATCATTACCGGGCTGACAAACGATACCTCCTACCAAGTACGGGTGCGCGCTGTCAACGCTATCGGCACTGGCGGCTGGTCATTATCCGCAACGGAAACGTCGCAATTTTCTGCGACACAGGTTCCTTATGGTACGGCAGCGACGGTAAGCCTTACGCCTGCCGTTAATGCCATTATTGCCGCTCAGAGTCCAACCGTTTCATTGACCGTGGTGGAACCGGGCACTCTCGCGGTTAGTGGATCAGGAGACATTACGATCACCGCCGCAACTGCGCCCGTAGGGGTTACCGTTCCGACAGTTAATGCGAGTACCGGAGTTGTTTCGGTTGCTACGGGTACAACGGCAGGAACATATCTGGTATACGGCACTGAATCTGGAGGTACAGACATACTGTTTGCCGAATATTTTTACGTTACCGTGAGTCCTGCTGATAACGCTGCACTGGACGCAGCGGTAGCTGCGGGAATATCAAACTGGGGCAATACTGCCGATCTCAACTACATTATTACCACGGCAGTAACGAATATGGCCGAGGTGTTTTTTAGTAGCGTATTCAATGGCGATATCTCGGGCTGGGATACCAGCGCGGTAACGAGTATGTATAGGATGTTCAATGAGGCACTCTTATTCAATGGCGATATTTCCGGCTGGGATGTCAGTTCGGTAACGAATATGAGATTTATGTTCCGTTATGCAAGCGTATTCACTGGCGATATCTCGGGCTGGGATGTCAGTTCGGTAACAAATATGAGCACTATGTTCAATCAGGCAAGCGCATTCAATGGCGACATTTCCGGCTGGGATGTCAGCAAGGTAATGAATATGTCCTTAATGTTCAATAACACAAGCGCATTCAATCAGAATATCTCGCGCTGGGATGTTAGTTCGGTAACGAATATGAGCTCTATGTTCCATGCTGCAAGCGCATTCAATCAAGATCTTGAGGAGTGGAAGGATCATTGGTCGACTGCTGCCGGGACGCTCGATGACAGTGGCAAATACACCGGAAACAAAACAAATACGTTTACGGATTCCGGTGTGGAGAATGGGATTATTGATAATAAAGGCACTACAGATACTAGTGATGATGTGGTGGTGGAGGCTGCTGTGGGTACTCCATCATGGTATTAGGAGCAGTTTCATAGCCCGCAGCGACTATTGAAACGCGGCAATTCAACTCAGGCAGGCGCGGATTTTTCCCCGGATGCTTGGGCGAGCAGGCGCGGAGCGCCGACCAGCCCCGTGCCTGCCTTTTTTCGATAAAACGGCTGATCGGCGTACGCTTGGGCTGGTCAGAGGCGTGCGCCTCCGGTTCGCTTATGCGTCTGGATCAGGCTAATATCTCATTTGGAATGCTGTCTTTGTGCTTAGCATACTCTCATTTTGTAGAAAGTTTTGCATTGATAAAATTTTGCATTGGAAAATTGTGCAAGCACAATTTCCAGTAGCAAAATTTTCAGTAGCAAAACTCTGTAATAAAACTTTTTGAAAAACTTTCTCATATTCACCGTTCATATTTTACCCGTCTATATGGTATGAGCAAAAAATATATCGGTATGGTACACGCTGGAAATATGCTTTTGAAAATCCCCTGATATTCAGGGACTTCATATATTCATACTTCAACAAAGACCTCGCGCTGAGCATTGTTCCCGGGAGCGTGCGTCAATACACCCTATAATACAGGGCGAATTCAACCATACGCTCACCCCATTCCTGCCCACTCATCCCTCCTTCCCCCATCCCTGAAAAAAAATTCACAAATTTTGCAAAATTCTTTCCGAAAACATAGTCAAAAATGACAGTTTACCCGTCACAGATATAGAGGAGAGAATTCACCATGGGACCATGTCGCCATGGGAGCTCCCCTATTCAGAAAGAAACGTTCAGAAAAAAACCTTCAGGAGGATTGTATGATCGATTTCAAAGAAAAACCCGCCCCCGTTCCCTACGACCAGGGATACCGCTCCCTGCTGTTCCAACCCGCAATAATGCTCCAATTTCTGCAACGCTTTGTCGGAGGCGCATGGACGAAAAAACTGCGAACCGAGGATATAACCATCGAAAACGGCACATTTTTCATCGACCATGCGAAAACACAAATGGCCGACATTGTCTGCAAAATCAGAACTCGGGATCACACGGGAGATGTTGCTATCTATGTGCTCCTTGAGCATCAGTCTGGAGTGGACAAAGACATGCCCCTCCGCATGTCGGAGTACACAAATCTTCTCTATAGAAACATTCACCGCTCCGGCGCAATTCCCGATGACTGCGAGTTGGTATTTCTGCCCATTGTGTTCTATAATGGTACGAGAAAATGGAAGGTGCCGGGGAATGTCAGAAAGCAACGGAAGCGGGAATTCCCGCAGTATCTTGCCCCTTTTCCTTATGATCTTATTAGCGAGAACGATTATTCTGCGGAACAGCTACAGCAGCGGGGAAGAATGTTTGCGGCTGTTATGTACCTTGATCTGTACTCGAAAAATCTGCTGAATACGGATTGGGACATTCGGAAGGTAGAGAAAGCGATAGCAGGAATGCTGAATGAAGAATCGCTGGAGCTGATAGAGGAATTTGTCGGCGTGGTAGATTCGATGTTCGGAATTGTTATAGACTTAGATACGTTAATGAACAGATTAGAAAGAACAAAAGAACCGAGAGGTAAGGAGGTAGCAAAAATGTTCAGAATGAATGCGGAAACATTCAGAGCGCGCATTGCGGAAATGGGTCGGCAGGAAGGACTACAGACAGGTCGGCAGGAAGGACTTCAGACAGGACTACAGACAGGTCGGCAGGAAGGACTGCGGACAGGTCGTGAAGAAGGACTTCAGAAGGGGCTACAGACAGGTCGGCAGGAAGGACTGCGAACAGGTCGTGAAGAAGGCATTCGAGAAACGGCCCGCAGTATGTTTTTGGAAGGCTTGTCGACCGAGGCTGTTCAGAGGATTACCGGGCTGAGCGATGAGGAAATGCGGACAGTGCGGAACGGATCGCATTAATTGGCGCCGCTCGGCCTGGTCGGCGCTGCGCGCCTGCTCGCCCATGCATCCGGGGCGGTTAGAGAGTTCGAGGTGTCGCGCAACACGGTGCGGCGGTGGGTTCGGAGGATTGTTATATGAAGAAAACACAGTTACTTAATGCTTCTGTTTCCCGCATTGTTGCAGAAATGGGACATACCGATGGTCTCTGCATTGCAGATGCCGGGTTGCCGATTCCGGTGAGTACAGATTTTCCGGCTCGGATTGATCTTGCCGTCAGCCCGGGGGTACCGTCATTTCTGGAGGTACTGAGGGCAGTACTCTCTGAAATAGTGGTGGAGAGGGTGCTTATGGCCGAGGAGATTAAGACGATGAATCCGTCTATGTGGGAAGCAGTTTATAAGTTGCTGAAGCCGGAACTGAGCGCGGAAGCAGCCGGGGGCTGTATTGAATACCTGAGCCATGAGAAATTTAAGAAGCGTACACATGAAACCCGGGCGGTGCTGAGAACCGGTGAGTGCAGCCCATATTCCAACATTATTCTCTATTCCGGAGTTGCATTCTGATGGTACAGGGTCAGACGCGGACATGGTCCCATGTTGGGCAGTATGTACAGCGTTCAGGATTGTTGCTGGCATTCCTTGTGCTTTGTGTTATCCTCGCGCGTCTCTCCGATCGTTTTCTCACACTACCCAACATTCTGAATGTTCTCAGACAGTCATCTATTAATGGGATTATTGCGGTTGGTATGACGCTGGTCATTCTCACCCGGGGCATTGATCTGTCGGTAGGAGCGGTGCTTGCGCTCACTGCGGTGATAACAGCGGAGCTTCTGGTTCTTGGTTTGCCGCCGGTATCTGCCTCAATTATTGGGATGCTGGCAGGCGGGCTGCTCGGTCTGTTCAATGGGGTTATTGTGACGGTATTTCATCTTCCTGCCTTTATTGCGACCCTGGGAACTATGACCTTTGCGCGGGGGCTTGCCCTGAATTTCACACAGGGGAAACCCGTTACCGGGCTTCCGGAAGCATTCCGATGGCTGGGTACTGGTTTTATTGCGATGGTGCCGGTGCCGGTTATTGCGGCAGGGATGGTGTTTCTCATTGCTGCTGTTGTACTCAAGGGTACTGTGCATGGGGAGCGTATTTATGCCCTGGGGAACAATCCTGAAGCGGCGCGCTTTACCGGCATTCCAGTGAAGGCCTACATAACAATGATGTATGTCATAACCGGTATTCTGACGGCGCTTGCCGGACAGATTCTTGTTGGTCGTTTGGACTCGGCGCAGCCGGTTATGGGTATGGGATATGAGTTCAATGCGATTGCGGCGGTTGTTGTGGGGGGAACAAGTCTTGCAGGCGGGAGCGGCGGTATTGCGGGCACCATTATCGGTGTACTCATTATTGCTGTCATCAACAATGGTCTGAATCTGCTCAATGTTCCATCATTCTGGGAACAGGTGGTAAGAGGGGTAGTTATTGCATCTGCCCTGCTTGTGCATAGAGCATCTGCCAGAAAAAAATTAGTATGAAAAAATCATCCCAGAGCAAGGGACATATCCAGACAGAGCCTTCAAGATCGCCTACTACAGAACCCCATAGATGATTCCCGACCTGCTGCGGCTGTTCAGTAGGGGAAAACAGTATTAAGAGAAATTTTTGCATTGATAAAGTTTTGCCTCATGAAAAACTTGACTAATGCAAAACTTTCTACGATAATAAAAATTAATGGAGGAAATTCATGAAGAATTTGAACATTAAACACCGGAAGCATTCCGCGCAGAAAGGTTTCGGATTGTACGCTCTCACGGCATTTTTTATTGCGGGAATACTTCTCACTGCCTGTGATATGTGGGGGTTTTATGACGATGGTATTCACTATATCACCGGCACGGAATACGACCTCTACGGTTACAACAAAGACGGCTACAATGCTGACGGTTACGATATTGATGGCTATAACGCAGATGGTTACGATGCGGAGGGCTACAACAAAAACGGTTACAATGCAGACGGCTACAATAGAAATGGTTATAAAGCAGACGGCTACAATGCTGCGGGTTTCAATGCTGACGGCAAACATCGTAACGGCACGAAATACAACGATGATGGCTATGACGAACAGGGTTATAACGCAGAAGGCTTTAACGCTGCGGGCAAACATCGCGACACCGGCGAGGAATACGACCTCTACGGTTATGGCAAAGACGGCTACAATGCAGCCGGTTTTGATGCCAATGGCATTCACCGCGACACTGGCACACAGTACAACCTGTCCGGCTACGACGAAAATGGCTATGATCCATTTGGCTTTAACAGTGAAGGCATTCACCGCGACACTGGCACACAACATGACCTGCGCGGGTTTAAGAAAAACGGGTATAATGCCGCAGGTTTCTACCGAGACGATTTTCTCACACTTGCTGCTGCAGGGAATACTGCACCATCCGGTATCTGGTCGGATGGAATAACGATGTGGGTGGCTGATAATACCAATGACAAAATCTACGCCTACAACATGGGTAGCAAGGAACGCGATGCAGACAAAGATTTCAACACACTTACAGCTGCCGGGAATACCAACCCCAACGACATCTGGTCCGATGGAACAACAATGTGGGTAATAGATGCAAGCAAGGATAAAATCTATGCCTATAATATGGTGAGCAAGGAAAACGTACCGACAAAAACTATCTCCGTTGTTGCTGGTAGCGCGGGAATCTGGTCAGATGGAGAAACAATGTGGGTAGTACGGGAGTTGGCTGATTCTCCTATTTATGCCTATAATATAAATACTGGGAATCGTACCGATACAAAAGATATTGAAATAATGTTTACTGTCCGACGCCTCTGGTCAGATGGGGAAACAATGTGGGTGCTGCAAGCACTTGGCGCCAATAAAGGAATTGCAGCCTACCCGTTGGGCGGTGTCGGTGACGGCGAAGTACGGTCTTCATCAAGAGATATCAACATCGCCATGCCTGCTGATATTAGGGGTGCGGGTACTACTGATGGTATTACTGACGCCTCCGGTATGTGGTCGGATGGGACAACAATGTGGGTGCTGGATAATGCCAGTGACAAAATTTACGCCTACGACTTAGCGACCGGAGCCCGCCCGCCCAAGGCAGCAGAATAAGCGCGCCCGAGTCCGCCCCGAATGCTCGGGCGGACGGAAGCACGTACTAATTGTTGATGCCGAGATCATCGAAGCCCCCAGCGTCGGGTAAATCTCCCCGCTGAACATACCGGCAATACGACAGAGCATGATGATGACCCATCAGCGCAGGAGATTCACGGCACAGACCACAGCATTACCGGTCTGACAAACGGCTATATGCCAGCCCCGGTCGCCATTCTGATTAACGCAAATTCGGAGAGATTTTACCTGCATGGTTGAGAATGTCCCTGTCACATGTGAAACCCCCGCCTGCCCCATCCCGAAAAAAAATAAATTTTTTTCAGAAAACATATTCAGAATCCCATAAATTTCTGTTTGCCGATGCGGAGTCCATACATCAACTGCTGCAATTTATTAATGATGACTGGATACGGTATGTTTGCCCTGAGAACATTACCCTTATGAGCAACGAGTTCATCGAGAGAGTGCTCGGCAGAGAGCAGTCGAAGAATTTCAGGCGTAAAATATCGGACATTGTTGCGAAAGTTTCCTTCTGCTGCGGGAAAGAGAAGGAAGAGAAAATGGTGTATATTATTCTGGAGCATCAGTCATCTGTGGACTATGCCATGAGTGATCGCCAAATTTTCGAATATCCTGTTATCGATGTGAGAGCGCTTGAGGAGGATAAAATACTCAATTCCAGCGGTCGCGTGGCTGCCTAAATGTGCATACTTCTGCTTGACCGATATGTTCTGAGCAGGTACCTTCATTGTACTATGGCGGAAAAAAATCCCTCAAGAAAGCCGGGAAAAAAACTAAGCAGCAAAACGAGCAAAACCAGCGGGCGCAAGCCAACGCGCAAACACGGGCGCAAGCCAACACTCAGCCCAACGCGCAAACACGGGCGCAAAGGAAGCGCGAGCAATGGCGACACGATAATACGGATACTTATTATCCTTGTCATCATCGTTCTCGCCGCTCTCTTATTCAGTCTCATTTTCAGCCCTGGATTTTTCGGATCAGAAACTGCTTCTGAACCCAATCCATACCCCGAACCGCAGATACCGCTGCCTGCCGATCCATCTGCCGAACAATACCCCGAACACATACCATTCTCCGAACAATATCCCGATCCCCAACCCAACGGCGATCAGCCGGCAGCAGAAAAATCAGCAGAAAATCAGCTGCCGAAAAAATCAGCAGAAAAATCAGCAGAAAATGCGCCGGCAGCAGAAAAACTACCCCCCGCCGGCGAAGTACCATTACTCATTATCGTCATCGATGATGTTGGCTATAATCTGGAAGATGTGGATGCCTTTCTTGAAATACCCATTCCTGTTACCTTTGCAGTTTTACCGCAGGTTACCTATTCCGATGAAGCAGCTGTCCACATAGCAGAAGCCGGACAGGAATTGATCCTTCATCTTCCTATGGAAAGTAGAACCGGACAGTTCCCGGGCCCCGGAACCCTTACCGAGGAAATGTCCGATGCGGAATTAATGAATCTCATACAGGAAAACAGCCGTACTGTCCCGGGGATAGTCGGCATTAATAATCATATGGGGAGTAAGGGCAGCGAAGACAGGCGCATAGTATCTGCGGTACTTGAATTTGCGCAGCAGAATTCCCTGTTTTTTCTCGATTCCCGAACAACGGCGAACACTGTTATCCCTGAGCTCATTCCCGACTACGGCATAGCCTTTGCCGAACGAGATGTGTTTCTCGATAATAGCAAAATACGGAGCGACATTGCCGATTCGATGGAAACGGGAAAGAACGTTGCCCGGGAACAGGGCTATGCTGTTCTCATAGGGCATGTCGGAACCCGTGAACTGGCTCAGTTTCTTTTGGAAGAATACAGCGGCATAATTTCTGAAGGTTTTGAGTTTGCGGCGCTCAGTAGTCTCTTTTCAGGAGAAAAATAATGCTGATTCTCGGCATAGAAACCTCATGCGATGAATGTTCCTGCGCTCTTGTTCGGGATGGCCGCGCAATTATCTCCCACATTGTTGCTACGCAGATGCGTTTTCATCGGCCCTATAAAGGAGTGGTGCCGGAAATAGCAGCCCGTAAACACATTGAAATGATTCTTCCGGTATTTGAGCACTGTATGAGAGAGGCGGAAGAACAGGGAATTACTCTTTCCGAAATTGATGGTATAGGTGTTACGTCCTGCCCGGGGCTCAGCGGCAGTCTGGCGGTCGGGCTGGGCTTTGCCAAGGGGCTTGCGCTCACATTACAGCGGCCATTTATTGGTATAAACCATATACTGGCGCATTTTTATGCGCCGCGCATGGGTTCCGACATACCGTATCCTCATTTGGGTTTGTTGGTATCGGGAGGGCATACGATCATTTCAAAAATAATGGACTATGATGATCTGGAAATTCTGGGAACGACCATCGATGATGCCTGCGGAGAGGCCTTCGATAAGGTGGCCAGACATTTTGATCTTGGGTATCCCGGCGGAAAAATTATTGATGACTTAGCAAAAAAAGGGAACGATACGGCATTTACCTTTCCCTTTGCCAACTTATCCAAGCGGGGAAAGAACTATGCTGTTTCATATTCAGGTCTTAAAAATGCTGTTATTAATCAACGGGATCGGTTTTGGGACGGTAAAAGTACACAGAGTGTCGAAAACATTTGCGCCAGCTTTCAGCGTGTGGCAATTGACAGTGTATTACGAAAACTTGATCAGGCAGTCAACGATACCGGTCTGAAAACAGTGGTTGTGGGGGGCGGGGTTGCCGCAAACAGTTATCTTCGCATGGCTCTTGGTTCCCGTCATGGCGATCATCGTGAATCCCGTTCGGAATCTCGCCCGGAATTTCGGCGCGGCTATCGGGCATATTTTCCTTCACTGAAATTGTGTACCGACAATGGCGCCATGGTCGCAGGCCTTGCATATCATTACCTGAAAAACGGTAAAACCAGCGCCATGGATCATGGAGTATCTGCCCGTGTTAATGCCTTCCGATTTCAGTAGGCAGTGAGCGGGGGCGGCGGCATCAGCGCAAGCATCACAGGCCGTAATGCCTTCCGATTTCAGTAGGCAGTGAGCGGGAAAAAGTGTAATATGAAGAAGTGTCGTAAGATGCGCTGTTGTTTATGGCATATCGAACTGACCCTGAGCATCGGGTCAGATACATACTGGGAGCTATTATGGACCTGAAAACATTCGATGAGGCGATCCGGCGAATTTGGAATTTCCCCAAACCAGGGATCAATTTTTATGACATTACCAGTGTCCTTGGCAATGCGGAGGCTTTCCGATTCACTATTGATCGTATTACTCAATGGAGCGGGGAATTACAGGTAGATGTTGTTGTTGGTGTGGAAGCCAGAGGATTTATTTTTGCGGCGCCGGTGGCTGAGAAGAGGGGTATTCCGCTGATACTTGCCCGAAAGAAGGGTAAGCTCCCCGGTGAGGTGTGGTGCCAGGATTATGATCTGGAATATGGGGTAGATGCAATTTGTATTCAGAAGTCGGATATCCCCGAAGGCAGCAGGGTACTCCTCGTTGATGATCTTATTGCAACTGGAGGAACATTTAAGGCAACGGCGGCAATTGTTGAGAAGAAAATGCATTCTACCGTCGCAGGATTCACTGCGGTCATCGGACTTCCTGCCCTTGGCTATGAGAAAGTTTTAACAACTGCGCCCATCTATACGATCATTAATTTCACGCAGTGAAATTTTTGCAGTGAAAGTTTTGCTCCTGGAAATTGCGTAAGCAATTTTCCGAGGCAAAACTTTCTATGATGAGAGAATCCTCATTGGAAAATTGTGCAGAGCACAATTTTTGCAGTAAATACATGGATACGCGCGCCGATGAAAATTGACAGAGCCGCGGTTTTCTGCTATCGTTTGCGCATTATTTCCCGGTGGTGTAATTGGTAACACTACAGATTCTGGTTCTGTCGTTGGGGGTTCAAGTCCTCCCCGGGAAGATCATTGAAACTTTTGCATTGGAAAATTCTGCTTGCACAATTTCCAGTAACAAAATTTTCTCATTGTGTTTTTAATTTCTGAAAGCTACTTCGGGAGGGGCAGAGCTTGAGAGAACGAGTATGGTTAGTCCTCGCAGATGGCGAGGTTTTCAAAGGGAGGGGATTCGGACATCCCGCTCCCTTTGCCGATAGTCTTGGAAAGAATGATTATGCCGGTATCGGCGAGGTCGTATTTAATACTGCGATGGTCGGATATCCTGAAGTTCTTACCGATCCATCGTACACAGGGCAAATTGTTGCCATGACCTATCCGCACATCGGTAACTATGGCGTGAATGAGGCATGGAGCGAAAGCGGCCCGACCGGCACTTCTCATGCGGATCGGCGTCCGGTAAAGGTTGCCGGTTTCATACTTCGAAAACTCTATCCCGGACCTATTCCCGCAGGACGGCAGACCCTGCATGCCTACCTCCATGAACATTCCATACCCGGTATCAGTGATGTTGATACCCGATCCCTCACATTACGGCTCAGGAAACAGGGAAGTATAAACGGTATTCTTGTTCAATCCGGCAATTCTTTTCTCAGTGAATCTGAACTGTCTGCTGCGCTGAACTGTCTGAATACCTTTCCGTCCATGGAGGGCCGTAATCTTCTTTCCGCGGTCGGCAGCCGTGAAATTGTTCCTCCATCCGCATTCTCCGCCCCCGCCGCCGTTTCAGCCGCCGCCGACACCGACCGAAACAATGCCGATATCAGTCTTGCTCTGTACGATTGCGGGATCAAGGCGAACATTATCCGTGAATTTAAGAACATTTCCTGCGTGCCGACAGTGTATCCGTCAACAGCCTCAGTTTCGGAAATCCTTGCCGGAAATCATCACGCGCTCATGGTTTCAAACGGCCCCGGCGATCCTCAAACGCTGGATTATCAAATTCAGACGGTAAAAAAACTTATCGGAAAAATTCCCATATTCGGTATTTGTCTCGGACATCAGATTATTGCTGAGGCACTCGGAGCAAAAATTTACAAAATGAAGTTCGGGCATCACGGCATTAACCATCCGGTTCGCGATGAACGGAGTAAGAAGGTATTTGTTACCAGTCAGAATCACGGGTTTGCGGTGGATGAGGGGAGCCTGCCGGCTTCTACAGAGATCTGGTTCAGAAATGCGAACGACCAGAGTAATGAAGGCATTAGAAATGATGATCTTGCAGTGTTAAGTGTTCAATTTCATCCTGAAAGCGCTCCGGGGCCATATGATTCCCGTTGGATATTTACGGAATTTCTCACTGCTATTCCGATGAAAACTTCATAAAGGAAGCTGATATGCCCGCGAGAAAAGATATACAAAAAATACTTATTCTGGGATCAGGCCCCATTGTCATTGGCCAGGCCTGCGAATTTGATTACTCAGGAAATCAGGCTGTCAGGGCGCTTAAAGAAGAAGGATATACTATTGTACTTCTGAACCCCAACCCCGCCACCATAATGACAACCCCCGGCATAGCAGATGCAATTTACATGGATCCGCTTGAACTCGCCTATGTTGAAAAAATAATTGCGCATGAGAAGCCCGATGCGGTTCTGCCGACCATGGGCGGGCAAACAGCGCTGAACCTCGCTCTGGAAATGGAAAAAGCAGGGCTTTTCAAAAAGTATGACATTGAACTTCTCGGGGCAAAGATCGAAAGCATTGAGCTTGCAGAGGACCGCGGCAAGTTCAAAATTCTTATGAACAGCATTGGACTCGAAAGCGCCCGCTCGGTAATTGCATCTGATCTCCATACCGCCCTGAGCTTTGCCGAAAAACAAGGCCTTCCCCTTATTGTTCGTCCAAGCTACACCTTGGGCGGAAAGGGCGGCAGCATAGTTGAGAAGAAGGAAGACCTTGTACCTGTTATTACCCGCGCCTTTGATGAAAGTCCTGTTCATCAGGCACTCATTGAGGAGAGCCTTCTGGGTTGGCAGGAATTTGAAATGGAAGTTATGAGAGATAGCGCGGATAATGCTGTTGTCATATGTTCCATTGAAAATGTTGATCCAATGGGAATACACACCGGCGATTCCATTACTGTTGCCCCTGTTCAAACGCTGTCGGATCAGGAATATCAGCGTATGCGCACAGCCTCCATTGCCATTCTCCGAGCGGTGGGTGTTGACTGCGGGGGATCGAACGTACAATTCGCGTATAATCCTGCGAATGGCCGTATGATTGTTATTGAAATGAACCCCCGGGTAAGCCGTTCCTCTGCGCTTGCCTCCAAGGCAACAGGTTTTCCCATTGCCCGCTGTTCCGCGAAACTTGCCGTTGGATATACGCTTGATGAGATTGTTAATGAAATTACCGGAAAAACAGTGAGTTGTTTTGAACCATCTCTCGATTATGCAGCGGTGAAAGTTCCCCGATTTGAATTGGAAAAATTCCCCCAGGGATATAATCAACTCGGTACGCAGATGAAGAGTGTTGGAGAATCTCTGGGGCTTGGCCGTTCATATAATGAGGCTCTGAACAAGGCTCTGCGCTCCTGTGAGCTCGGTGTTCAGGGGCTTGATGATCTCGATACATACAGCGATGAGGAAGTAGACGATCTTATTTCCCGCCTTCATCCGAAGCGTATTTTTGCCGCGTACACAAAAATCCTGCGCGCCTGCCGTGCCGCAAATATCACCGCAACATCCACCGCAGACCCCGCCGATACCTCAGAGCTTCCTGAGTCCCTCCACAGAGTGATCCGTGAAATATCCGAAAAAAGCGGATACTCTCTCTGGGTTCTCTACAATATGTGTGAACTGGCGAAGATTGAACAGCACATTACGACAGAATTGAATCCAGACATTATGCTGGAAGCCAAACGATCCGGACTCTCTGATGAACGTATTGCCACACTCAGGGGCTGCGGCAGTGAGGATATAGGGAAATATCGGGAAGAGAACAACATTCATGCCTGCTATCATTTTGTCGATACCTGCTCGGGTGAATTTGAAGCCGAAACGCCCTATTTCTATTCAAGCTGGGGAGAAATAAATGAAGCAGCGCCCCTCGGAAACAATGCGGTTATCATTCTGGGTTCCGGGCCAAACCGGATTGGCCAGGGACTTGAGTTTGATACCTGCTGTACGCTTTCAAGCCTGAGTTATCAGAAACGCGGAAAGAAAACCATTATCATTAATTCAAACCCGGAAACAGTCTCCACCGATTTTAACGTTTCCGACCGGCTCTACATGGAGCCCCTTGTTTTTGAAGACGTAAAGGAAATTCTGAACACTGAAAGTGTGCGGGATATTATTGTACAGCTTGGCGGCCAAACGCCATTGAATATGGCAAGGCAGTTGCATGAATGGGGCGCGCGCATTGTCGGAACATCCATTGAGAACATTGAACACGCTGAAGATCGGAAATTTTTCTCTGAATTTCTCAGAAAAATCGGTCTGCGGCAACCTGAGAACCGCAGCGCGACACATCTTGATCAGGTCGAAAAATGTGCCGAGGAAATTGCCTATCCGGTACTTCTGCGCCCGAGTTATGTTCTCGGGGGACGCAGTATGGTCATTGCCTTCAATAAAGAGGAAGTGAAGGGATTTTTAAAGCAGGATATCAATGTCAGCCCGGAGAAACCGATCCTTGTGGATAAATTTTTAGAAGACGCCTTCGAGTATGATGTCGATGCCATCTGTGACGGTGAATGTGTGTATATTGCGGGAATCATGCAGCATATTGAATCGGCAGGTATACATTCAGGCGATTCAGGCTGCATATTCCCCCCGTACAAAACAAGCCCTGAAATGGAAAAAGAAATAATTGATGCGACAGTTCGTATTGCTCTTGGAATTGAGATAAACGGTTTTCTCAACATTCAATTTGCCGTCAAAGATCATGTACTGTTTGTTCTCGAAGTAAACCCCCGCGCCAGCCGTACTGTTCCATTCATTTCCAAGGCCAGCGGCATCAATCTTGTTGAATCGGCGGTACGCATCTGGGAAGGGCAGAATTTGAGGGAGCAAGGTCTTGTAGCAAAAGATTCGATATATGGCATTGGTACATGTCAGACAGGATGGGCAGTTAAAGAGGCCATGTTCAGTTTTGACCGCTTTCACAACATTGATCCCCTGCTGGGCCCGGAAATGAAATCGACGGGGGAAGTTATTGGTCTCGGCAGCAGTTTCGGAGAAGCATTTGCCAAGGCAACTCTTGCTACAGGAACACGGCTTTCGCTCAGGGGCTGCGCCTTTGTTTCAGTTCATGATGCCGATAAGGAAGCGAGTATCGCCATTGTGAAAGACCTTGTTGAGCTGGGTTTTGAGATAATGGCAAGCAGGGGAACAGCTGAGTATCTCTTTAAGGCAGGTATTCTATCCGCTGTTGTATTGAAGCACTATGAGGGGCATCCAAATGCCATAGACTATCTTGAGGCGGGAAAAATTGATCTTATTATCAATACGCCGCTGGGCCGCTTTACTCAGGCTGAGGATACTGTGTTTCGCATCACGACAATGCGGTACAAGGTGCCGTATACAACAACTATCTCAGCAGCTCAGGCAATGGTCGAAGCTATACGATATCTGAAGAAAGGGAAGGTGAGTGTTCAATCACTTCCGCAGAATGCCTGATGCGATATGAACTGATGCGATATGAATGTTGATTCAGCCTTGAAAATTTTACATGTTTCGGAAGCGGCTACCTATGATGAGGTCAATGCCTCATATCGCAGGCTCCTCAAGGAATATCACCCCGATAAAAATCGGGAACGCAGCGAATGGTCCCATAGAATGACCATTCGGCTCACTGAAGCATTCAAGGCGGTAAGCGCTCATCTCCGGAAAAAACCGGAAAAAATCATATCCGATAAGTTTACCGAACCCAATTCAGGGTATGGTCTCTATAGTCTCTCCATGCAGGCCCGTATTGCCGCTCTCTACGACAGCTTACTTGAGCATCTTTACAAATACTATTCTGAAGGAATGCATAATCTGTATCTCCGTGAAGAGGGAACGCTCCGGCAGCATTACAAGCTTACCCTGCGCCGGATGGAACAAACAATACATGATTTGCGGGGCACGCAGAAATGGCAGGGAAGCGCGCATCAACATCATCAGGCAAAAATTATTACCAATTTTGCTATTTCGTTTTATGAAAATATGCGTATAAAACCTCGGAAACAGGAAGTCGGAACTCATCTCAATCTCAAAGCAGAGAAACTTTACAATGCCGGCACATTGGCGCTCGATACATCAATAAAACGGGGAATGCTGACACTTGAACACATACAGGGTCTCATATGCCCCGCAGCCCGATACCAAGCAGAACAGAATTTCATTCTGCTTCTGACCAAATACTATGATAGCCCCTATGTTTCTGATACTCTGGTGAAATTGTCACTGCTGAAAGTCTTTTCGGCATTGTGCGAACAGCTTGAAACATCTCTCTAGTTTCTCATATCACGAGCAGGCAGACACGAAAACGCTGACAAAAACCGGCAGAAAACCAACAGAAAACCGGAATTTTCCTCAGCCCTGATCTTCGTTCTTCAGATTCATCTGGGCTATTGCAAGCTTTGCAATGGGTATTCCATACGGTGAAACAGAAACATAATCCAGTCCGGTTTCGGCAATAAAGTCAATGTTCCGTGGTTCGGCGCCATGTTCTCCGCAAAGACCGAGTTTAAGATCGGGTCGGGTCATCCTTCCTCGAAGTGTTGCGATGCCAATAAGCGATTGTATCTGAGGCTGCAATACCTGAAAGGGATTATCAGGAAGAATGTCAAGTTCTGTATAGTCTGAAAAGAAGGTATTGAAGTCATCACGCGATAAGCCGTAGGTTGTCTGAGTAAGATCATTCGTGCCGAATGAGAAAAAATCGGCGTACTTGGAAATTTCCGAAGCATCAAGGGCAGCAGCAGGGAGTTCAATCATCGTTCCGACAAGGTAGTCGAGTTTGCCGCTTTTATATTTCTTTCTTACTGTTTCTTCAATTTCTGCAATACTGAGAATGGTTTTTCCTTCCATACGCTTTCCGTTTCGCATGACCTTAAGTTCATGTTTATTCATTATGAGGGGTATCATAATTTCAGGACGGGGATCTTTCCCTTCTTTTTTCAGTTGATACGCAGCTTCAAAAATCGACTTTATCTGCATCTGATAAATTTCAGGATATGACATGGCAATGCGAACACCGCGATGTCCAAGCATGGGATTAAACTCATCAAGCAATTCAGTCCGTTCAGCAATGGCAGCGGAGGTGAGACCAACTCCATCGGTTTTAGCCTGCTTCACAAAATTCTGCATGGCGGTTTTACCGTGAGGCAGGAATTCATGGAGCGGGGCATCAAGGAGCCGGATGGTTACCGGGAAGGAATCCATTATTTTAAAGAGCCGGTAAAAATCCTGGGTCTGATCTTTTGCAAGGCTATCCAGAATTTTAATACGCATTTTTTTATCTTCTGTGAAAATCATATAACGGAAACGATTAATTCTCGATTCATCGAAGAACATATGTTCGGTTCTGCACAGACCAATTCCATGAGCATTGAATTTTTTTGCAAGTTCCGCATCCCGCGGCTGATCTGCATTAGCATGCACATCCATATTCCCGATATGATTCTGCACAACTTCAAGAAATTCAAGAAGTCCGCTGTCTTCCAATACTGGTTTGGTAAGTGCTCCCTTACCGATATAGAGCATGGGTTCCTCATAATAGGGAACATTCATGGTCAGATAATCGCCTTCTTTAATAGTTTGTTCGCCTATTATCATGGAATTTTTTTTGAAAACGGCATTCGGCAGTACAAGGGCAACCTTTCCAAGACTGCGGGCAACCACCGGCGCATGGGAAGCATATCCCCCCTCCGAGGTGAGTACTCCCTGAGCGAGTTCAATGGCCTTAACATCTCCGGCAAAGGTGGAGGGCATGGCCAGTATCATATGTGTGTCGTCTCCGGCAAGTTGGGCCTGACGGTAGGCAGTAACGAGGTTTTCAGCATTAAAATAAACCTTTCCTATGGCGGCGCCTATGGCTCCTGCAATACCTCCCTGCTGTTCGTCAAATTTTTTTACGGAATTTAGGTCAAGAACAGAGTGAAGAATTTCGGAGATCCGTCCGGGTTTAACTTTTTTGATGATGTAGCGTGAATCAATGACCTTTTCCTGAAGCAGATCAAGGAGGGTCTTAATTTCAGCCTGAGCTGATTTATTGGGGACAGATGACTGATCAACCAACCATAGTTTCTCGGCTTCAATAGCAAAACGCACCCAGCGCAATTCCTTATAATAATACTCAAGCTTTCGCGCAAGTTCCTTCAATATTTTTGTGTTTTTTTCATCAAGTTTACTTATGTCCCTTCCCTTAGTGGATTTTTCATCGTATGATTCGGGAAAAAATTCTCCTTGGAGTGTATGTTTTCCGCTTATGATGTGGTGTGTGTAGAAGTATCCGGTAGCACTTTTTTCCTGCATGTTTCCATAGACCATTGCCTGAACCATGAGAGCAGAATCGTTCGTTGTCGGGCTTTTTTGAAATACTTTATGGAATTGTTGGATTATGTACTCAAGTTGAAAAAATGGGTTGGTATAGAATTTTTCAGGGAGAACATCCGTAAAAGATTCAATGGACCTGGTAATACCTGCCTTTGACCTTGTCTTTGCCAGCGCCCTAGCATAGGCCTCAATTCTGGAAGTTTCTGATGTATCATCACATATAATATTATTCAGTTTTAGTATGCAATTAATAAGATAGGCATATTCTCCATATGCGAATTTTTCATTGGTTATCTGCGCAATGGCTTCCACTGCGTCAGTGGTGAGTCCAACATGATGAATTGACGGAAGAGCACTTTGAATGTTGAGCATGGGACTTTCAACAATTTTCAGCAGGAGCAGATTATTCTTGTGACCATAGCCCTTACCCATAATTTTTTCGATCTGGGTGATGGCCTTTTTTGTTGGATCAAGCATATCCTTGGGTGTATCGACAAAGGCCTGTGCCATTTCGGGAGTGATAATAAAACCCGGACAGATCGGCATATCAAGTTCCGCAAGGAAAACTGCCCTGATTCCACGGCTGCCAAGGATATCCCGATGCTTCAGGGCATCACTGTTTTTTGCGCATCCAAATGAAATAGGTGTACTCATGCTGTCGGTCTCCTCATCTTTATGACGATGTATTAAAAGAGTTCCAGGGGCTGATCAATACTCCCCTTAAGGAATACTTCAAAACGCGGACTCGCCCCTTCGAACAAGTACCGGCGGAGTTTTGAAACATCCTTAATATGCACGCCGCCCACGCTAATCCTGATCGGCGTACCATGTTTTACCTTGCCCCATTTGAATAAGGCATTTAGATCATTGATTCGCTCGCCATCATAATACACGAGGACATCTAAGTCATCATACGATGAACGATAGCTGGCAATTATACGCTTCCACGATTCAACATTACCGTTATGAAATAGTTCATTAGTAACCAATACCGAATATTTTGGAGTAATGCGGTAATTTTCGGTTTTTGAAGGTTCGGGAGATGCAGATGTAGCCGGAGTTGGAACCAGTGCCGGAGCAGAAAATCTCCCGCCCCCCGCCGCTCGGTATTCTTTTGCCCCTGTAACATCGTTGCCGGCAAGCACCTCATGCACATCATATACTGCCTGATCCTTCATTTCCTTACTCACATTACTGTTGAACGATTGAAGATATACGACAAGCAACTCATCCTTCATTATAGGAAGAACCGGTTTCCATGATTCAGGCTGTGTAGGGTTGATAAGGCACATACCAATTTCAGGATGCTGATAGGTGATCACAATCTGAAACGCAGTCCATTGGGAGAGCGTTTTACAGATTTTTCGGCAGTCGTCAAAACCCCGCACTGAGTTTTTGGAACAATAGCTGTATTCAAACTTGTCAACAAGCATGGAACTGATAATGGGAGGAATGTGTTCCTTTATTATTGTATTGTTTGTCAGAGCGGGTTGGAGAAGATCTGCAAGGTTTTGACCCGAGCTGATGGGTTTGATGAGACTGCTAACATATTTAAAATACCGCAGAGCAACGTTAAACCCTGCTCTGCGGGAAAAAATATCAAAATTGCCAGAGGACATATGCCTTTAAAGCTCCTGCAATCCATCGTCAGCAATGTTACCCGAAGCCGGTGAAATATCAGCCTTCCCCTTTACACCAGCCCCAACAGGACTGGCAACAGGCGGAGCGCTTGTCTCGTTGTCATCTACATTTTCATCATTGTCAGCATTGTAGCTCATGCCAATATCCTCACGGACAGTTGAACGGCGGCGCGTAAATGCCGCAAAAGCCGCATCCTGAAAACCTTTTGAAACTCCATGGAGGAATTCATTAAGTACGTTTGCCATACTGTTCAGCGTATGTTTCTTACGTTTGATACTGGTAATATCAACATCGAAGAGAATGCCCGCCTGAATATGATAGGGATTAATCTGATAGTCAAAATCTTCAAACTGCTGACGCAGAAATGTAACCCTGTTATCAAGTATTACCCGCTCCTTTGGGTTCTGAAAACCGTAGAGAGTAGATATTTTCTTGGTAAAGTCCGAAAACATTTTTTTGAAGAGCTTCTTTTCATGGAGATATGTTTGATTAAGACGCTCCACTTCTGTTACATCCGCCTTGATATGAGAAATCTCGTTCCAGACCTTTTTGAGTTCGGCAACGATGGGGTCACCGGTAACATCGAAGCTGGCAGTTTCTTTCCTGCGGCCAATTTTCTGGCTGAGACGGTTGACAAGGCTGTCGAAATCGGCTACTGCAAAATTTGACCGGTTATCACGATACACTTGCTCAATCACATCATACAGCCGCTGAATTTCCCTGCGGAACGCTTCAAGCTGTGCATCGTAGGCAGCCTGTTCAACATGGATCTGTTCGGAATCATAGAACTTCAGGCGTATTTGATAACGCTCATCGGGAATATTTTCAATATCGGTATCCTCATATTCCCGAATGATCAGCTCGCGGGCATTTTTGAGGTTCTCAATGTATTGATAGCCCATTTTACTCCAGTCGAGAATTGAGGTAAGAGAATTAATGACAGTATTGAAACCGCGGTTTCGAATGTTTTCAATGTCAATAATCTTTTTCAGATTTTCACGGATGTTTGCGGGATCAAACTCCTTGGGATCGATATCTGCGCGAAGGCCGGATATTTTATCCATGAGCGATTTCGCGAGAAAACGATAGCGCTTTGAGGCTTCATCACTAACATTGTCATCGGTGAACTCAGGAACCCTGCTCATCTTCTCGAAAATAATTTCGGAATCGGTCAGTTCTTCCTGTCCATCATCAATACGCTCCATCTGGTAATTTTCAATTTCCTGATCAATAAGGGTGGTGATGGCACGGCTGATTTGATCCTTTATAAGATATTCAACGGTTGCCTGATACTGAAAGATGGGGCTGATAAGTTCAGAATCAAGAACATTAACTGAGAGCTTAACATCGAAGACTGTTTTGGGTTTGTGAATGTTATCCTTAAAGGCGCATTTTACAACAGAATAGGCGTTTTCACCGCGGATAAATGCTCCAACATCGGTCTTTTGACGGAGCATGGCGTTTGTTTCATTTTCGAGATCATTCATACCCCGCTGAACATGGCCCTGAAGATGTCCGTACATATTTACAATCGATTTCTCAACTTCACCGGTATTGAATTTTTCAGATCCGGCTACTTCATCAAGAAGAGAAGCAATTTCCTTGGGGGTATAGCGGGCAAGCGACTTATGCTCCTCCTTATCAACAAAATTGCGGATCTTTTTCACCATTTCATCTTCAGTTGTGGTGATATAGCGATTAAACATATTCTGGTAGTTTTGATTGAAGTAGTCGTAAAGCTTTTCTTTCAAACCTCCGCTAATATGCAATTGTTCCAGCGCCTCTTTGGGAAGCTTGGTTTGGATTGTTTTAAGGATACGATCTGTTTCCTCATGGACAAGATTATCATATTCTTGTCGATGGTCTCGTCCATCCTGGGCCAAACTGTTTCGCGACCCCACGGCCGATGGCTTGGTCGGATGAAAAACATTTGGACTACGGGCAAGGTCTGACATAATTAAACTCCTCATCATGTCGTCTTCAGGTGTTTTTAGTACCTTCGTTATATTTTGGTATTATGTAGTGTCACACTCACTATACCATAATTTACTTTCAAAAACTTTTGCATTCTGCAAAACTTTGGTATGTGCTTAGCATTCTCGCACCTTGTAGAAAGTTTTGAATTCTGCAAAACGTTATTTCAAAAATTCATTGTTTGATTATAATCTAAATTCCGGATTAATTCACGGAAATCTTCTTCATTAACGAGAGTTTTTTCAAAACTTCGATCAAGGAAGCTGCTCGCGATAAACCAGATAGTTGCGCTTCCCGCAATTTCGTGAACTGACTGGTCGGGAAGGGTAAGTGTATTTCCCGGATATATCCAGTCTGGGTTTCGTTCAAAGATTGTTTCTTCACCCAGAAAATCATATCCATTATTATAGCTTATCCAGTTACTAATAAAAAGTACTTCTTCCAGACTCCATTCAATTTTTTCGAATTTATCCGCTATAACAGTATCGGCAGCTCTCTCTGTATCTTGATTCTGGGAGGATGTTTCTTGATTCAGGGAGGATATCGCCGCTTCACTTTGAGAAGATGCCGCCGCTTCACTTTGGGAAGGTGCTTCCTGATTCTGGGCAGATGCTGCCGCTTCGCTTTGCGATTGTTCCTCTGCAGCGCGTGTGTCGCCGTTTTCTCCAGGGGACGATTGTGCTCCCCCTGAAAAAAACATGGCAAGGAATAGTACCAGTATGATGGCTGTTCCTGCTACGAGTAAGGGGATAGCAATGTTCCGTTTTCCGGTCTTGGGCTTTTCTGCGTTCCGTTTTCCGGCATCCTGAGTTGTATATCTTTTATTGGGGGTACCCGCCCTATTGGGATCCTCCGACATCTCTGTTTTGTTGGGAGTGTTTGCCTTATCGGAAACATTTTTCGATGTATCGGTATGTGAAATTTCCGAGCCGGGGGCAGGTGCATAATAATGTTCTTCAGGATCTCCTTCTGCGGTTTCATTGCCATGGAGCAGATACTGAAGCGTATTGATGAGCCTCGTGAGTTCATCGTTGTATTCGGATGTTTTCGGTTTGTGCCCTGCAAGATCGGCAATTTTTCCACGGGTCTCATCCCATGAACGGAAGGTTTTCCGGGTTATTCCTTCAGCCATAAAAAACAATACTGTCCATTTTTTGTCTTGCTGGATAAGCGCTGCGCGGACAGGAAGCTTTACCGTCATCTGAAGCGATGTAATGTGTTCGGCAATGAATGATGCATCATTGGCGGCGCTGCCGATTTCCAGATGAAGATTAACATAATTCCACACCCACAGGAGAACGGTGAAGCGGGTAATATGATCATCCTGCCTGAGCGATTCAAGCTGCGTTTTTATACCGGATGTAAGATCAAGATTATGAATCAGTTCCCGTCCGCGGCTTCCCATAAATTGTTCCAGCGAATTCTGAGCGGTATCGGAATCAACATTCACTGAAACAGAACCGGCAGCGCCGCCGGGAAGGTAATACGGAACAAGGGGGAGAAGAGGTGGAGGAAGATGAAGCCATGTTTTTCCCTTGGGAAGTGAGAGCGATGTAACAGTATGTTTGGAATTCCGTTCACTGATTCTGAGATGCTGTTTATACGATTGTACTTTCAGGCAAAAGGGAAGACCTTCTGGCGCGCCTATGTTCACATTCACCGCAAGGTTTTTGAGAAGGGCAATGAATTTTCCGGTATTTCCCTTCGGATCAGCGTCTGCAACAATTGTGATGTCGGTTTCCTGATCTTTCCCCCGTGATCTCTGCCATTTTACCATATTCATGAGGTCCCCCGCATGTGAGGATCCTGCAAAATTCCGGATCATTGATGGAGGAATCATGGCTTCGGCAATGGAGGCAACAGTGCTGTAAACCATTCCTGCCGGCTGAACTATTCCATTTTCAAAGAGGGCAAAACTCTTATCCGGGAATACAATAAAACCGGGAAATAAAAGATCATCAGGGGTGAGGAAGTTCTCTGTTTTGCGTACAAGATCGTCTATTCGCTGAATAAGCTCAATGGCATGACGATCGGTCTTCTCCCGTTCCAGCAGATCAAAGAGACAATTGCCATTGAGAAATATTTTGCAATTCTCATCATCATAAAAAACAACATTGTCATTATAATTCCGGGCATCATCCTGAGAAATGGAATGATCCATGGCTTTTTTATTCCCGATAATACGTATCATCGCATCAACAAGTTCCTGAGAACCAACATAGTTTGTCGGTTCCGAAGCAGATGCGGCAATACATGAAGATTCAATGAACCAGTTACCGGTTAATCTATCGGTGAGGATAACATATCCGATATAGGGGCGAATGCTTTCGGGGATCGCCGCGCTGTTGCCGATGCGTATGAAAGGTTTGCGCATATGGCTCGGGCAACCCGTGTAAAGAATATAGCATTCCTGATCAATATGATATAAGCGGTTGCTGGTAATGTTTGTTTTTCTCTTGGCATTCAATTTAATGTATTATATGATAAGAAAATTAATGGGTCAATAAAATATGAAAAACTTTTGCATTGATAAAGTTTTGCCTAAAAAAATTTTGCAAAATGCACAATTTTCTATAAGTGCCCATAGTACATTTTTTGCGGGATGAATACAGAATTATGATTGTCACACAGCGGACAAAGACAAAGATAATACCTATTGCAGGCGGGAAGGGCGGTGTCGGTAAAACAGAATTCTGCGCGAATTTAGGTGTTCATCTCGGACAGCTCGGATATAAAGTCATTCTCATAGACCTTGATCTGGGCGGGTCAAATCTTCATTCAACACTTGGGCTTAAAAATAAGTCGGTTGGTGTCGGAAACTTTCTCTCAGATAGAAAACTCAATTTCAACAATCTGATCAGCCAGACACACTATTCGAATGTCGGTTTTATTCCCGGCGATGTATTGGTAGCCGGAACGCCGAATCTCGGCTTTGCGCAGAAACAGAGTCTTATACATAATATCGAAAAACTGGATGCCGATTATGTTCTCATTGATCTGGGTTCAGGTTCCTCAAATAATGTGGTCGATTTTTTTCTCATTTCCAATTCAGGAATTTTACTTACCTCTCCCCACATTGGGTCAATACTCAACACATACAGCTTTTTGAAAAATACCATATTCCGTTTTCTTATTCGCGCCTTCTCAGGAGAATCGGATGTTGAAAAATATCTCAGAGAATCCATAAAGGAACGCCGCCCGGGAAATCCGGTAACAATTGCCAATGTATTTGCGGGCATTGAGGAAATGGATTCTGCCTTTGCAAGGAAGGCAAGGCGATATGTGGATTTGGTACGCCCTCTGCTTGTATTAAATATGGTGAGAACTGCTGATGATTTTGATATTCTCGAAAGATTACGGGATCTTACCGGCAACAATCTTGATGTTAAACTGGAAACTCTGGGGATGATCATTCATGATGACAGCATAGCTGCCTCCCATCGTTCGAAAATTCCCATGGTTGAAATTGTTCCCGAAAGCCTTTTTAGTATTGAGGTTGACCGTATTACCCAGAAAATTGTTCAGTCGCCCAATTTTCCCGAGCTTGCTCTTGCCACCGATCTCTATCCCGATTCCTATGCGCTCATGCATATAGAATCGAAACAGGATCTGGAACAGCTTTATCAACAGCGCACCGCTCCCGAACGTCAGGCTCAGGCAGATGCCACAGAATTCCTCGAAGTGCTCAGCACGCAGAAAAAACAAATTCATGAATTACGAAATACTGTTCGGATGCTCTCCATGAAAAACCCTCCGACGTGAATCGGTCTGTTTATTAAGAAAATACTCAAAGCTGTCCAGAAGGGCTTCCCAACTCGCTTCCACAATGTTTTCATTAACGCCAACGGTGCCCCAGTCTTCTGTTCCATCGGAACTGGTAATAAAAACCCGCACCTTTGCGGCAGAAGCACTTTCCGGATTAAGTACCCGAACCCTGTAGTCGATAAGGCGGATTTTTTCCAGTTCCGGATAATGGGGGCCGAGGGCATTACGGAGAGCAGCATCCAGAGTTTCGACCGGGCCGATTCCCACAGCCGCTCCCATAATTTCAGTTCCGGCATCATCGAGAAACATACGCCCAATGGTGCTGCTCTGCAAATGCGTGGTTTTATAGCTTTCTAAATGGTAGTTTTTCAGCTGCACAAAGGGGCGGTAGGTTCCCAGCGCTCTGCGTACAAGAATGTCGAAACTGCCTTCGGCCGCCTCATATTCATAGCCTTCGTTTTCTTTGTGCTTGAGTGTTTCAATAAGCGTTTTTACCACGCTGCTGTTTTTGTCGTAGTTTCCGTACTTGCGCAGTTTTTCGACTATGGTCGATTTTCCTGCCAGTTCACTGAGCAGTACCTGGCGTGAGTTTCCCACGAGAGAACCATCCATGTGTTCCATGAGCCGGGGGGCCTTGAGGATGACATCCGCATGCTGTCCGGCCTTATGCGCAAAGGCCGCAATACCAACGAAGGCCTGCCGTTTTTCAGGAATAATGTTCGCCTTTTCGGCAACAAAACGGCTGAGTGCTGTGAGATGCTCCATGTTTTTTTCGCAATAGGCTTTGTAGCCCATCTTCAGGGTGAGATTCGGCATAATTTCACAGAGGTTCGCGTTTCCGCAGCGCTCACCCCAGCCGTTTATGGTTCCCTGAATGTGCATTGCTCCATGATGTACCGCTGTAATACTGTTGGCAACGGCAGTGCCGCAGTCGTTATGAAAGTGTCCGCCGAGGTTCGTGTATCCTGAGCCGGAGAGTTCCTTATACATTGCTGTAACTTCATGGGGGAGGGTTCCGCCGTTTGTATCGCAGCAGACCAGAACATCGGCGCCAGCCTCTTTTCCGGTCTGTAATACACGGAGCGCATAGTCTTTGTTATCCTTCCAGCCGTCAAAGAAGTGTTCCATATCGAAAATAACTTCTCGTTCCTCTTTTTTGAGGAAGCTGATGGAGTCGGATATCATACGGAGATTTTCTTCAAGGTCAGTGCCGAGTACTTTGTGTACATGCTCAGTCCATGTTTTCCCGACAATGACAACGGTATCGGTTTCTGCCTCAAGAAGAGCGCGAATCTGAGCGTCGCTCTCCGCCTTTCCTCCGGCTTTCCGCGTAGAACCAAAGCTGGCAATGCGCGCGTGCTTTATACTCATTGATTTTATGCGCTTGAAAAACTCGGCTTCCTTTTTGTTGCTCAGGGGAAAGCCGCCTTCAATGTAGTCAATACCAATTTCATCGAGTCTTCGGGCAATCTGGAGCTTATCATCAAGCGTATAGCTTATCTCAATGCCCTGCATTCCATCGCGGAGAGTTGTATCGAAAATTGAAATTGTTCTACTCATATCAGTATACAGTTCGGGAATGACGGGATTTGAACCCGCGACCTCCGGCTTGACAGGCCGGCGTTCTAACCAGCTGAACTACATCCCCATTTATTGTGTGTAATTGTCAGGAATTATGTAACAAGATATGTACTGTGTCAAGTGCTCTTTTTTTATATGGGTGAATTCGCCCGCATATATAAAAAGGCGGCTGATATGGAGTCAGCCGCCGGGACATATCCAATGGTAAAGGAGCAAAACCATTTGATACATTACACAATTAAACATCACTAATTTAGGAGGTAGTTGATGCACCTTTATATAAAAGAAGACAACGAACTTCTCTCATGGTAACAAAAATATGATTTGTGAGAATGGGATATTACAGGTTCCCTACAAAGTTTTGCAAAACTTTCTGTGGTTATGTGCCGCATGTTACATTATAATTATAGAAACCTTTGAATAACTCCATTATATCTGCCGGTAGTCTTTTTTCCACGCAGAAAAAATTATTCATCGTTTTTCACGTTATTCTCTTCAGCATCCTCCGTCTTTTTTCGGCGCGATACGCGCTATATTCGTTCTTTTTTTCATCTTTTTTCAGTATTTCCCTCATTTCCGGCAGCAGTACCGCCATAAGGGCACAGCTATCCTGTTGTTATGCCGCAACCGCAGAGTTTTCCAGCGCCATGTTCCCCATTCGCCGTTTCATGCCGATCATCTGTTTCAGATTATACATAATCGCCATACACATAAACCGACTCTGATTCCTCTGAACTCCCATATACCGCGCCTTTCTTGCGCCGCAATGGAGTTTGCTCAGCCCAAAAAACCGCTCCACCGTATTCCTTACGCGCGACCGCCCGTAATTCGCCTGCTTCTGCTCATCGGTTAACGGTGTGTTCCGATACGCCCGCTCATGTATTTGATTCTCTATGCCCATCTCCTCAAGCATCGCAGCAATCGCTTTACTCCGGTACGCGGCATCCGCGTACACCACCGTCTCATTTACCGTCACGTGTATCTTGAAACCGTAGGTTGTTCGTACCGTTCCATCGCCTCCCTTCTTACTCGCGTAGGCCGCTTCAGGATCCTGTGTCGATTCTCCTGCGTCATTTTTTTTCTTCCGATGCCGCGAAGCCTGTATGACACTCGCGTCAATTATGCTGACTGCGCCCCGGTGCACTTCACAATCCTGCGTGTCCAACTGCGCATTCACCGTGTCCAAGAGCGCACTAAGAATATTCTTACGGGTCAGTTGTTCCCGAAACCGCCATATCGTGGAATGATCGGGAGTATCATCGAGAACATTGAGCCCCACAAAACGCTTGTATGCCAAGTCGCAGGCAAGAGCATTTTCCATGCCTTCATCGCTGAGATTCTGCCAAGATTGCAGCAACAGCACTTTGAACATCATAACCGGATGATATCCTTTCGCGCCCATCGATTTGTTGTTGATAGCACAGAGCATCTCCCCAATTTCCTTCCAATTGATCAGTTCATACAGGCTATCGAAGCGTTTCAGCGCTTTACTTTCCTGAATACCCTGATTGATCAGCGATCCATGATGTTCTTTCCAATTATTTCCCATTGTGTTCTCCTGTTTCAGCGCCGGACAGCGCGCAATACAACCCGATTGCTCATTCCCAGCTCTCTGTGTGAATTTTCTTCAAAATACCATTATTCCCGATGATGTGCAAAGGTTTCTTATATGAGACCATTGCATAATCCATGGTTTTATTGATGTAGGGAAGGATGATAAAAAATTTGAGATAAAGTGATGGGATGATGCGGGAAAAACGGGGTGATAACACCATCTGAGTGCCTGCAAAGGATCGCATTTCGCTCATTTTCGACCGTTTCTCCGCTGGTTTTTGTCTTTCGGGCGTCTGTTGCCGGTCGGCTTCTGCCGTTTGTCCCGAATGCGGTCGCTAAGCCGCCCATTTTCCCTGTTTCTGCAATTCCAAAATCTTCGGTACCCGTTTCAAATTATACGCAATAGCAGACAACAGATGCTGCGTATGCGCTTTTGTTATTCCGACATAGCGGGTTCTCCCCCCGCCAAACCATTGGTGCATTCCTCCGAATGTGCGTTCTATTTTGTACCGTCCGCCCTGTATCTCTTTGTTCCTCAGTTTCTGCTCCGCGGTCAATTGCTTCTTCTTCTCACCCTTCTTCGCTCTGGCTACCTTCCACATAATGCCGTCTTTCAGCTTTCTCTTCTTCAGCGCCGCTCGGTTCTTCGTGCTTGTATATCCTTTGTCCGCCTGCACTTCTGCATTCTCATCCAATTGCCCCTTATCGAGTAGCGTTTCAAACACCGTACTGTCATGGACATTCGCCGGGGCTGGTCGGAGGCTGCGCCTCCTGCTCGCCCATGCGTCCGGGGTGGTCTTGACCGCTACCATAAGCCCATTGTCATCGGCAAGACAATGCTTCTTCGCGCCAAAATGAAATTCCCCGTTCTTTTTCGTCCACCTCATATCGGTATCTACTCTGTCCGCAAACTTCTCCGGTTCCCGCTCTAAGGATTTATTATCCGATTGAGCGCATTTATCACTGTCTGTGCGATCAACAATCCCGCGGGGTTTTCTCGGACTTCTGGTAATGCTCGCATCAACTTTGACCACTTTCTTTATCATGATCCCGCGCGTTTCAAGCTGTCGGTTTATTTCAGTAAGCAACTGGTCAAAGATTCCCGCTTTCGTCATGGCCGTGCGAAACCGGCTGAGAACACTGTGATCCGGCACATCATCTTCCACAATAAGACCGCAGAAATTCGATGCTCCCATGCTGTCGTTCACCATATCTTCCACACCATAATCACTGAGATTATTCCACATCCCCAATAGAAGCATTTTGAACAGCAACAGGCCAGGGTAGGCAGCCCTGCCGACCGCGCTGCTTCCTCGGGTATCGTGTTCTGTAATAATATCCTCAATGGGCTTCCAGTCGATAATCTGGTCAATTTTCCGATAGAAGGTGTTTTTCCGTGTACGTCTTTCCATACTGTCTGCGACAAATGACATAGTGTGCTCCTGAGATTTGATCATGGTAAGGATCATAACATATATATGAGGACTGATTACAGCCAGAAAGCAAAAAATCGAAAGAAAAATTCAAAAAAGTTCATATGGGATGTTGACACTCTGGATAAATGAACGGTACTATAATATCACCGATGAGACTGTTGCCATGCAATGATCTCTATATATATGGACGGTTATAAACTGTGGGTATGAAAATTAGACAATTCAGAATCTGGCTGGTCATTACCATTGTTCCGATTCTATTTCTCGCATCCTGCTCCATGGACAATCCTGTGCCCGACCCCATGGACAATCCGGTGGACGAGCCCATGGACAATCCGGCGGACGAGCCCATGGACAATCCTGCGGACGACCTCATAGCGAAAATACTGAATCCGCAGGTTGCTGTTTTTCAGGCTGCCGATACGCAGGAGGATCGGGGGTTTGGATACGATGTTGATATATCCGGCAATGCGGTAATTGTCGGAACCACTGATACTGGCGGCTCCCCGCGGGAATCGGTGTATGTTTTTGAATGGGACGGAACAGAATGGCGGCAGGCCTATAACAGGGAAGTAAGCCCCTCTGAGGCGACTGCCTTCGGAGAATCGGTTGCCATAAGCGGCAATACCGCAGCCTTCGGACAGGGCGGCTATGAATATTCGGGAAATACGCCCGGGTTTGCGCACATTCTCGCCAGAGACAGTACGGGCGCATGGACGGCGGCAACAGGGTCGATTAGCGGAACCTCCGGCACAGATCAGCGTTTTGGATGGGATGTTGCCGTCGATGGAAGTACGGTGCTGGTTGGCAGCGGATATGACATTGATATTGATATTAACGGGGAGGGAGAATCAGATTATTACTACCTCGTTCAGGTACTCGACAGCACAGACGCGAGCATCAATTATTATGTTCCCTACCCTGAAATTGAAACAACAATAAATCATTTCGGCGTTGCCCTTGCCATAAGCGGCAATACCATTGCTGTTGGAAATGTCGCTGCCACAAACCAAGTAGCCCGCTTCATCATTAACGTTTTCAAGGTTCCGGGAGCCGATGAAAAGGGCAGCGTGTATGTGTACACCAGCAACAGCGCAGGTTCCTGGGCAGACAGTACCCCCGCGCACATTAGCCCCAATGACCTTGAAATTGGTGATGATTTCGGAACCGCCATTGCCGCGGATTCCGCCGCGCTTGTCGTTGGCGCGCCGGGAGATTCCGCCGACCGCGGCGCGGTCTATGTTTTCGGAAAAAGCGGGGGAACATGGAGCGCAGCTCCGACCGCGGTACTCAGGGCTGCCGGTGGGGCTGAAGGCGACAGATTCGGGCACAGTGTTGATGTTTCGGTTTCGGGGAGGGTTGTTATTGTCGGAGCTCCGCAGGCCGATAGCGCCGCAGGCGCTGTGTATGTTTTTTACCTCAAAAATGGAACATGGACAGAGTCAAAATTCACCGCCCGAAATGAAAACGGACAGGCAGACAGGGCAGCCAATAACCTGTTCGGCAATAGCGTTGCCATAGACGGCGCTGCCGTCATTATTGGCGAACCGGGCTATTCAAACAGGAATGGCCGTGTGCATATTCTCAATAACAATTAGAAGGTTTTGCTACTGGAAATTGTGAAAGCACAATTTTCCAAGGCAAAACTTTATCAAAGCAAAAATTTTTGTTAGAATGAAGGGATGATGAAAACAGCCCTCATTACCGGCGCCAGTTCAGGCATTGGAGCTGCCTTTGCCCGGCAGCTTGCTCAGGAAGGATACAACCTTATTATTCATGGCCGGAGAAAGGAAAAGCTTGCAGAGCTTGCCGGGGAACTGCGCCGTTTGCGCGCCGAAGCTCGCGCCGAAACTCGCGCTGAAACTGCGGGAGGGTCAGAATCTCCATCAGAAAAATCTCCATCAGGAAAATCAAAATCAGAGTCAGAAAGGCCGAACGAAGAAGTCGTCCGAATTGTATGCGGCGATCTCATGGAGCAGGACACCCTAAACGAGCTTGCTGGAGTGGGTCGGGAAGAGAAGGTTGATCTACTCATAAATAATGCGGGGTATGGCGCCATGCAGGATTTCTTTAGCGATGGTGATATGCAGCTCAATATGCTCAGGGTTCACTGTTATGTTCCTGCTCTGCTGTGCAGGGAGCTTATTCCCGGAATGATTGAGCGCGGCGGCGGACAGGTGATTAATGTGAGCTCGGTAGCGGGAGAACAGCGGCTGCCTCAGGCAATTATGTACACATCGACCAAGACCTTTCTCACCGTTTTTACTGAGAGCCTTGCAATGCGGGTGAGAGATGATGGGGTGCGGGTTCAGGCCCTTCTGCCCGGTTTTACTCGGAGCGATTTTCATGCGCGCATGCCCGAGTGGAAACGGGAAAGACGGAACAGAGGTATTGTCCGCTGGCAGACCTCAGAGCAGGTAGCTGCCTTTTCGCTGCGGATGATCCGTACGCGGAGAGCGGGAACAATAGTTATTTCAGGGTTTTTGAACCGTTTTATCGTATGTGTTACTACCATTCTTCTGGGGAACAGAATGGGGAAGAAGCTATACCGTTATCTGGTCAGAAACATGTGAAGCGCCCGCTATGCCGATTCTCCGGGGCGGGTATCCGCTGCATTCTCTATTCCTTCCCTGATAGTTTTTCTGCCGCTGATAATATCTTCCACGTTTCTGATTCCGCGGACCATTTCAGGAAAAATGTCGGCGCTGCCGGAGGCGTTACGGAGCTGTTCGCGGTATATGGATAATACTTCTGTATTATGGATATTTCAAGGAGAAAGTTTTGCAAAATGCAAAACTTTCTATAAAATAGGAGAATGCTAAGCACAAAGAAAGCATTCCTGACGGACGCATGGGCGAGCAGGAGGCGCAGCCTCCGACCAGCCCTCGGAAACTTTTGCTATTGGAAATTGTGCTTGCGCAATTTTCCAATGCAAAAGTTTCAAGGAGAAAGTTTCTTGACAGGCACGGCAGAAGTGTTATAACATCATACATGTTGTTCACGGGCGAATAGCTCAGCTGGGAGAGCGCCTGCCTTACAAGCAGGATGTCGGGGGTTCAAGTCCCTCTTCGCCCATTGTTATTTTTTGATAAGTATAGTGCATTATGCGGGAATGCTCCGCGCATAAAAGCGTTCCCTGCCCGCGCCTGTTGCGCTGGGGTTGGTCGGCACAGCAAGGCGCAGCGCCGATGCTTATTCTGCCTTGGGAGGACGCTCGCGGGTTGCCATGTCGTAGGCATAGATTGTTGCTGATTGTTCATCCAACACCCACATTGTTGTTCCATCCGAATAGGTGCTAGTGGGATGTTGCATAGTGCCCCCAATAAGATTATTGAAATCTTTTGAGGAATCTCGTCCCCTAGTATCCAGAGTATAGGCATAGATTTTGTCGGTGTCATAATCGGGCACCCACATTGTGCTCCCATCCGACCAAATGCCTGTAATTTTCATATTCTCATCGTCAAGTATGTCCCTGTCAAAATCTTTAGCGGCATCGCGAGTTCCGCGTTCATTCTTAGCCATTTTGTAGGCATAGATGATCGCAGCACTGCCAACAGCCACCCACATTGTTTCAGCATCTGCCCAGATGCCGCCAAGGAGGATTCCTCCCGATGGAATAGTTATGCTAAAATTTTCATTCTCCATAGACGGCATCTTGGTTGCCATGTCGTAGGCATAGATTGTGCTTGTTTTTTCATCCAGCACCCACATTATTTCACCATCTGACCAGATGCTTCTGGGGTCATCAATAGTGCTACCAAGGTCGAAATCTTCATCCGCATCGCGCGCCGTGGTCTCCATATTATAGGCATAGATTTTTTCGGTAGTATCCTTGTTGTTATCATTATTCAGAACCCACATTGTTGTTCCGTCCGACCAAATGTCTCTGGGTTTAGCATTTTCCAAGGTAGGGAAATCGTCTCGGTAAACACCTTCGTCATTGTAGCCGTCTTTCTTGAAATCGCGCAGGTCATATTTCGTTCCAGTATCCTGATGATTACCGTCAGCATTAAAACCGGCTGCATTGTAGCCGTTCGCGTCATAACCATTTGGGTTGTAGTGCGTACCGGTGTCGCGGTGAATGCCCGCGGCATTAAAGCCGTTTATGTCGTAACCGGCCGCGTCATAGCCCGCTGCGTTAAAGCCATCTTTGTCGTACCCGTTTGACGAATAGCCTTCTGCATTGTAACCATCTTTGTCGTACCCGTTTGATGAATAGCCTTCTGCATTGTAGCCGTCTTTGTCGTACCCGGCCGCGTCATAGCCCGCAGCGTTAAAGCCGTCTGCGTTATAACCCTGCTCGTCATAGCCCTGTGGGTTTGTATATCGTGTCGGTGTCTCGGTGTTTACCGTCAGCATTAAAACCGGCCACATTGTAGCCGTTCGCGTCATAACCGTAGAGGTCGTATTCCGTGCCGGTGATATAGTGAATACCATCGTCATAAAACCCGCGCATATCGCAGGCGCTGAGAACGAGTATGAGGGAAAACACAAAAAGGATTCCCCGCAACAAATGCGGGCTTTGGAAATGGTTCCGGGATTTTACGCTATGCGCAGGTGCCAGCGTGGATTGATTGTTATAGTTCATCATCAAAAACTCCTATCATCAATAATAATTGAAACCTTTGAGAATTGCAAGCACATTATGAATAATCTCATGTGTTTTTATTGGGATATCAGTATTTGACAAATTTTTTCGGATGATATTGCTCGCTCCCGCTTCCCCGCCTATTGATATGAAAAACGGTACTGTCTATGGTGCTTACCGCTTCGTTAATAAGAGACCGTTGCATAATCCATGGTTTTATTGATGTAGGGAAGGATGATAAAAAATTTGAGATAAAGTGATGGGATGATGCGGGAAAAACGGGGTGATAACACCATCTGAGTGCCTGCAAAGGATCGCATTTCGCTCATTTTCGACCGTTTCTCCGCTGGTTTTCGTCTTTCGGGCGTCTGTTGCCGGTCGGCTTCTGCCGTTTGTCCTGAATGCGGCTGCTAAGCCGCCCATTTTCCCTGTTTCTGCAATTCCAAAATCTTCGGTACCCGTTTCAAATTATACGCAATAGCAGACAACAGATGCTGCGTATGCGCTTTTGCTATCCCGACATAGCGGGTTCTCCCCCCGCCAAACCATTGGTGCATTCCTCCGAATGTGCGTTCTATTTTGTACCGTCCGCGCTGGTCGGAGGCTGCGCATCCTGCTCGCCATGCGTCCGGGCTGGTCGGAGGCTGCGCCTCCTGCTCGCCATGCGTCCGGGCTGGAATGTTCTTTATGTGCTGGCGCTTTCAATTATGAATGAGTATTGCCTTTATGCGGCGCACACCCTGAGAGCTCGATTGTTCTTTTGTAATTTTGAATTGTCCTAATTGCGCGGTGTTTTCCGCATGAGGGCCTCCGCAGACCTCTTTTGAAAAATCTCCAATAGAATATACCTTTACGGTATTATCGTATTTTTCTCCGAAAAGCGCGCGGGCGCCGATCTTCTTAGCATCATCAAGCGCCATACTGTCATATTTTACGGGCAGACTATTTTTAATTTGCTCATTCACAAGCTCCTCAACGTCCCTAAGTTCTTCATAACTCAGTTTTGCAGAATGTGAAAAATCGAAACGCAGGCGATCCGGGGTAATGTTACTGCCTTTTTGAGCAACATGGTCACCGAGAATACGGCGGAGCGCTTCATGGAGAAGATGAGTTGCCGTGTGCAGGGCTGTTGTTTTCTCTCCATGATCCGCAAGCCCTCCTTTAAATGTCGCCTTCGCATCCGTTTTCGATAATTCCTGATGCCTTCGGAATGCCCGTTCGAATCCTTCTTTATCTATGCTGAGTCCATGCTCTCCCGCAAGTTCCTCGCTGAGTTCAAGCGGAAAACCATAGGTATCATACAGTTTGAAAACGATGCGGCCGGGAATAATTCGGTTGGAACTTTTGAGAAGATTCGGGAGCATTTTCTCAAATTCCTGCTCTCCGTGCCGGAGAGTTTTGGTAAAGCGTTCTTCTTCATGTGTAAGTTCTTTCTGAATAAAATTCTTTCCGGACTGAAGTTCCGAATACACATCCGAGTATATTTCAATGACAGTTCTGCTCAGCTCCGAAAGAAAGCCCTCGGGCAATCCAAGTTTGAGTCCGTGGCGGATACTTCGGCGAATGAGTCTTCTCAAAATATACCCCCGCCCAATGTTGGACGGACGGACTGCCTGCTGATCGCCGAGAATAAAGCAGGATGTCCGCAGATGATCGCTAATAATTCGAAACGAGCGATCCGTATTGTTCTCGCTGCCGCCATATTGTATGGCGCTTAATTCCTGAATTTTATTGATGATGGGGCTGAAGAGTTCGGTTTCATATACCGATTTTTTTCCCTGAAGAATGGTAATGGTACGTTCAACTCCCATTCCGGTATCAACGCAGACGCGTTCTAGGTTGAGAATACGTCCATCATCGGTCCTGCGATACTGCATAAAAACATTATTCCAGATCTCAAGCCATTTCCCATCGTTTATTCCCGGACGGCTCTGATCATGACCGGGAATTCCGGTATCAATAAATATCTCTGTATCGGGCCCGCAGGGGCCGGTTTTGCCCGGAGGCCCCCACCAGTTATCTTTTTTTGGCAGATAAAATATACGATCCTTCGGCACACCCATTTTTCGCCAGAGTTCGGCGCTTTCGGTGTCACGCGGAGCATCTTCATCGCCCGCAAAAATAGTTACTGCCAGCTTTTCCGAATTAATGCCGAGCCAGTCTGCGCTGGTCAGAAATTCCCAGCTCATGCTGATGGCATCTTCCTTAAAATAATCGCCAAGGCTCCAGTTTCCCAGCATTTCGAAAAAAGTCAGATGATTCGAATCGCCAACTTCATCAATGTCGCCGGTTCGAATGCACTTCTGAACATTCACCAGACGTTTTCCCGCCGGATGTTCCTCGCCCAGAATGTAGGGAACCAGAGGATGCATGCCTGCGGTTGTGAAAAGGACGCTTGGATCATTCTCGGGAATAAGGCTTTTTCCCGATATTTCACTATGGAGATGTTCAATAAAAAACGATATATATTTTTCACGCAATTCTTTGGCGGTCATGAGCTCAATATACACATATACCTATTGTTTTGTACAGCGGAGTATTGTTTCGCTGGCATTCTGCCGACATTCTGCTTGCATTCCGTAGAGTTCACAGATTCCTCCGGCATTTCACAGCATGGTTATGTCAGAATATAACATCTGTACGCGTATCCGGCGTGAGAAATTCCTGAAATACATATACCTTGAGGCCGTTACTTCGTTCTCCCTGAACTGCGTGCCCCTTTGTAACCATACTTTCCAGTTCTTCCTGAACCTGCTCAGTTGAAAGGCCGGACTCAATAACAAGTTGAGCGGTACTGAGAATACCGTTGTTATCTTTTGCAAGAATGAATATAAGATGTTCAAGACTATGGGCCTGGCTTTGCATGCGCTGTCGGGAAACATCCGGTTCAGAAAAATCGTGTGATCTTTCATCAAGCCGATCTTCAATATATGCTGTTTGATTTGCGCTATCTACGAGGTTCCGCATATTCAGGAGATCAATAACTGTTCCAATTCCGAAAAATCCTCCGGTAATAAAATACAGGAAGCCCGATACGTATTTACCCAAATAAAATCGATGAATACCGGAAAGCCCGAAAAAACCAAGAGCCGCGAGCACATACGCATCACGCAATTTCTTTTTACCCATTCTGTACCTATTCCTCCAATTCGCAGAGCGTGTCAATGAATTCTCTGGTCATTTCATCAACCTTCTTGCGGGAAACCGCCCCCATGAAATGATATGCCTCACTCACCGATATTGCGCGTTGCCTGCTTACGTTATTCAAAAAACGGCGCCGAATATTTTCACTCTTTCCCTTCATGAGCAGAGCAATATCGTTATCTTCCATTTCCGCGAGAATACGCTGAAGATCATTATCCCGGATATGAAGTACCTGTTCAATAGTAAAAAGGTAATCCTGAATTTTTTCCCGTATGTCGGGGTCTGTCATGCCCAGTTCATTGAGAATATTCCTTCCTTTTGACGTATCCATATTTCTGAGAATCTCTGCCAGTATTCGTGTGCCGTCAGGAGTTTCATTCTGTTGGGTGCCGACAAGCCGGATTTTTTTCTTAAGCGATTCCTCAATACTGTTCATGGTTTCCGATGAAAGTCGGGCGGGGTTTTTCATCGTGTGTATAATCCGGGGGGTGAGAGCAGCGGGAAGAATTTTCAGAAGATCGGCTGCCAGCGTGCTTTCAAGATGAGCTAAAATTATGCCGATGAGCCGCGGCGGTTCCTTTATGAGGAGTTGCCGGAGTTGGGCAGGTTCTAATTCATTCAGAAAACGGAGATGTGGAATGTTTTTAGCAGGAGCTATCCGTCTCAGAATGTTTTCGGCCTGTTCTTTGTTCAGCGATTTTTCAAGTAGCGCGCGGGCGGTCTCGTATCCGCCATGGAGTTTTTTCTGTTCTTCCTTAGCCGCAAGATGAAAACGCGTAAGTATTGCCGTTCGTTCCTCCGGTTTGAGGGTTGTAATTCGGCTTATTTCAAAAGCGATCTTTTCAATGAGGTGTTCAGGGAGGTGGGCGATAATTTTTGAAGCGGCATCCTTACCGAGAAGCATGAGAAAACCGGCAATTTCGCGCAATTCAGGGCCCTTTGCCGAATCATCGGGGGTAATAATCTTCAGAATATGAGAATTAGGTGGCGTATTTTTTTCGTTAAGCGGCTGTTTGTAGACTTTTTGCAGATGCTTTTCCATATTCACCTGTCATGTCCTCCAAAATAATGATAGACTCTTTGCGGGCGCAGGTCAAATACTAATATCCCATCCATATGTTGGGAACCGTTATGTTTCCATATGCGATGTTCTCCAGATGATGCCCAAGGGTATTGACACTGTCTCTTCATACTGGTATATCATTGGTAATGATTCTTCGCCGCTGTAGCTCAGTCGGTAGAGCAAGGGACTGAAAATCCCTGTGTCATCAGTTCAATTCTGATCGGCGGCAAATTTTACTATGAGAGTCGGTCTTCCGGCTCTTTTTTTATTACGGAATATGGAAACAGGAAAAAGTGAATTACATATGGAGTTGCAAGCGCTAATCGGCAGTATGGGTTATGTTCTTCTGGAAGTAAAAACCGTTCACATATCAGCGGGGCGGAAAGTGTATATGGTCATACATTCCGAACAAGGTATTAGTATGGAAGATTGCGCGTTTATCAACAAAACAATTCTTCCCCGGCTTGAGATACTATTTTCTTCACGTGAAATTACACTTGAGGTGAGTTCTCCGGGTCTGGAAAGAGAACTGGCGGGGTTTGATGAATTTATGATATTTCAGGGAAAATATGTTAGAGTTCTGCTTGAAGATTCCCGGTGGATATACGGGGTCATTGCAAAGGCAGACGAAAAAAGTCTATTCTTAAATAAAGCAGGAATTATGCGTGAAATCAGAAACGATCACATACGTAAGGCACAGTTGATCTATCGGGGAGAAAAATAGATGGCCTCAGACATTATAGATGCAATTAAAGCGGTTGTTGCGGAAAAAGGTATCTCAGAAGATCTTGTTCGGCACACAATTGAGGAATTTCTCCTTGCAGCATACAAGAAAAAATACGGTGCCTCGGATAATGCGGTTATTAAATTTTCGGATGATGATGTATCGATCTATGCCCGCAAGGCGATAGTCGAAGAAGTGCTTAATCCGATAGAGGAAATCGGGCTGTCTGAAGCGCAGAAGTACAATTCAGATGCCGACATTGGCGATGAATTGCTTATCAAGATTGATCCGAAAACCTTCGATCGCTCCGCCGTTCAGAGCGCAAAACAACGAGCGCAGCAGGAACTGAGAGACATAAAAAAAGACACCCTCTATTCTGAATTCAAAAGTAAAGAGGGAGAAATGGTCATTGGGTACTATCAGCGGGAGCGGAACGGAACCATTTTTGTCGACCTCGGAAAGACTGAGGGAATTCTCCCGCGCCGCTATCAGAGCCCCCGGGAATCCTATCGAACGAATGACAGAATCAAAGCCATGATTTATGAAGTTGAGAAATCCGCAACCGGACTTCAAATCATCCTCACACGAACTCATACTGAATTTGTTCATAAAATATTTGAACTGGAAGTTCCCGAAATTTACGACAAAACAGTTGAAGTGTTTAAAATCGTCAGGGAGCCGGGCTACCGGACAAAAATTGCCGTGTATTCAAACCGCATCGATGTTGATCCTGTCGGCGCCTGCGTTGGTCTGAAAGGAGTCCGCATACAATCCATTGTCCGTGAACTTGAAGGTGAAAAAATTGACATGCTGAAATTTGCCACCGATCCCCGGGAATTAATACAAAATGCGCTCAGTCCGGCTGTCGTCAGCCAAGTAGTTATTGTCGATGAAATAAAAAAGCACGCGCTCGCAATTGTTGAAGAAGATCAGCTCAGTCTTGCCATCGGTAAACAGGGCCTCAACGTACGGCTCGCAAACAGACTTGTCGACTGGAACATTGATGTTAAGACAGAAGAACAATTTGAGGAAATGGATATTACTATTGCCAAAAAACAGGCAATAAGCGAACTGTTTAACGATGACGAGGTTGAAATTACACGAATTGCAGAACTGCCGAATATAAGCCCCCGTCTGGTTGCAATTCTTACCCGCGATAACATTGAATACATTGAAGACCTCATGAGTCTCGATCAGGATGAAATGAAACAGCTGGCTAACATTACTGAAGATGACGTGGCATATATTCAGAAACTTATGAAAGATTCGCTTATTGTTGAGGATGGAAGCCCCTCCGAAGCCGAAGCTCAAGCCGCCGAAAATACCGAAAATACTGAAGATGCCGGACATACTGAAGCTCAGAATGCGGACGGCGATAAAGGCGGGGGCGATAAAAAAGCATTGCCTGCCGAAGATGAGCCTGCGAAGGAACCTGAAGATGAAGCAGAAGATGAGATCACGTTTGTATCGGAACTTCCAGATATTCCTGAGAGGATCGTTACTGTACTTAAAGCAGAGGGAATTGTTGAAATTATTGATCTCCTGAATATGAATGACGATGAGCTCCGTAAAATTTCGAATCTTGAAGATGAAGATATTACCCTCATTCAGGATATTATCAAAAATACCATTGAAGTTATTGAAGAGGATGAATAGGGAGCATTATCATGAACCAGCAGGAACCCAAGGCGGAGCTCATAAAGCGGTCTGCAAAAGAAAAAAAACCAGCAGAACCCTCTGAGCAGGAACAAAAGTCGACGAAGAAAAAGGTAGTAGTTAAGAGAAAACCAACCGCAAAAGAATCCCCTTCCAATACCAAAACCGCTACCAAAACCGCTCAGCGCCCATCCCGCAACCCGAACCAGGCAAAAAATACCGCAATGAAGCAGGGCGTAGTCGGCGGGAAATATGTCGGCCATCCAAGCGGCCGTAAAAATTTCGGACAATATGCAAAAGACCAAACACACAAATCCTACAAATCGAACAGGGCAAAACCCTCCGATACGAATCAGGGCTATAATCGAAACCGCAACGACTACCGCCGCCCGGGCGGTGGAGCGAACCGTTTCGGCGGAGCGAACCGTTTCGGCGGGGGAGGGCGGGGACCAGGCTACGGCGGGGGATCCGGCTACGGCGGCGCCGGCCGCGGTTCTCCCGGCGGCTACCGCCCCTCCGGTTACGGTTCTTCCGGCGGCTACGGCGCCGGGGGCGCCGGCCGCGGTTCTTCCGGCGGACCTCCCCGCCCCGAAAGCGATGCGCGCCCATCCGGCACCGGCAAGCGATCCTTCAAGCCAAAGAAAAATACCAACAACTATCGGCGGAAAGATCGGCATCAGGAGAAGGAATTCCAATTCAAGAAAAAATCGATTGAACTGGCTAATCCCGTTCCAAAATCCATTGATATGATGGAAGTTATTACCGTTTCCGATCTGGCCCGAAAAATGAACCTGAAGGCCTCCGAGCTCATTGCCAAACTCATGGGAATGGGTATGATGGTTACCATTAACCAGCAGATCGATGCGGACACTGCCGGCATACTCGCTTCCGAATATCATTGTGAAGTGAAAATCGTATCCCTTTACGATGAAACACTTATTGAAACAGAAGAAGATCATGACCATCAACTTCAGCCCCGCCCCCCCATTGTTACGGTTATGGGACACGTTGATCATGGGAAAACAAAACTCCTCGACACCATTCGTTCCAGTAATGTCATTGGCGATGAATCGGGCGGAATTACCCAGCACATCGGCGCGTATCAGGTGGAATCATCAGGGAATAGCATTACCTTTCTCGATACTCCCGGGCACGAAGCCTTTACGCTCATGCGATCCCGCGGCGCTCAGGTAACCGATATTGTTGTTCTTGTTGTGGCGGCGGATGATGGTGTTATGCCCCAGACAGTTGAGGCAATTCATCATGCTCAGGATGCCGATGTGCCGATTATTGTTGCGGTAAATAAGGTTGACCTTCCCAATGCGAATGTTGACAAGGTGAAACAGCAACTTTCCGAGCACAAACTTCTTGCTGAAGATTGGGGCGGCGATACGATGTTTCATGAAATTTCCGCGCTCAAAAATGAAGGAATATCGGAGCTCCTTGAAAACATCATTATTCAGGCAGAACTCATGGAGTTGCGGGCAAACCCCGATGCCCGCGCCGAGGGACGAATCATTGAATCGAGAATTGATCCCGGCAGGGGGACAATTGTAACCATTCTCATTGAACGGGGAAAGTTGCGCGTTGGCGATAATTTCCTCGCGGGCGTATACCCCGGGCGCATTAGAGCAATGTTTAATGACAGAGGACAGGAACTCAATGCCGCCGGGCCCTCCATGCCGGTTGAAATAACCGGTCTTTCCGGTATTCCGAACACGGGCGATCCCTTTCAGGCGACCGAGTCCGAAAAGAAGGCCCGTCAGGTTGGCGGAAAGCGGCAGGAACTTAAAAAACTTGAAGCCGCAAAAAATGTTAAAAAAATCACCCTCAACAATCTCTACACCAGCATTCAGGAAGGAGAAATTCAGGAAGCAAAAATAATTATTAAGGGAGATGTTCAAGGGTCGGTAGAGGCCATTCAAGGCTCATTGGAAAAACTTTCCACATCGGAAATTCGCATTCAGGTTATTCATTCCGGAGCTGGAGCAATTAACGATTCCGATGTTAACCTCGCCGTTGTTTCACAGGCAATAATCATTGGTTTTCATGTGCGGCCGACAAACCATGCGCAGATCCTTGCCGATCGGGAAAAGGTCGAAATTCGTAAGTACAGCGTCATTTACGATGTTATTGAAGATATTCGATCGGTTATGGAAGGAATGCTGAGCCCCGAACTGAAGGAAGAGAACATCGGTACGGTCGAGATTCGCGAAACCTTCAAAGTTCCCCGCATAGGTATTGTTGCCGGCTGCTTTGTTTCTCAGGGAGTCGTTAAACGAAACAGCAGGGCACGGCTGTACCGCGAGGGTGTGGAAATTTTTAATGGAACGATGAACAGCCTGAAGCGTTTCAAGGACGATGCTAAGGAGGTCGCTAAGGGCTATGAGTGCGGTATTGGACTGAAAGATCATAGCGATATAAAAGTTGGCGACATTCTTGAGATTTTCGAAATGAAGGAAATTGCCCGTAAGCTCGGTAAGCCTCTTGTTGAAATTGAAGCAGAAAAGAAAGAATCGGGTAAGAGTAAGGCCAATGCTGCGGATAAGGTTGCGGCTAAGAGTACGCCTAAGAGTACGGCTGCGCCTACGAGTACGGCTGCGGCGAAGAGTACGGCTGAGGCTACGAATACGGATACGGCTAAGAATACGGCTGCGGCTAAGAATACGGCTACGGCTAAGAGTACGGATAAGGCGAAGAGTACGGCTGCGCCTAAGAATACGGCTGCGGCTAAGAGTACGGCTGCGGCTACGAATACGGCTGAGGCTAAGAGTACGGCTGAGGCTAAGAGTGCGGCTGAGGCTAAGAATACGGCTGTGGCGAAGAGTACGGCTGAGGCTACGAATACGGATAAGGCGAAGAGTACGGCTGCGGCGAAGAGTACGGCTGCGGCTAAGAATACGGCTGCGGCTAAGAATACGGCTGTGGCTACGAGTACGGATACGGCTGCGCCTAAGAATACGGATAAGAGTGCGGCTAAAAGTACGGCTAAGAGTACGGCTGCGCCTACGAGTACGGCTACGGCTAAGAGTGCGGCTGCGGCTAAAAATACGGCTGTGGCTAAGGCTAAGAGTACGGATAAGGCGAAGGTTGCGGATAAGGCTAAGAGTACGGCTGCGGATAAGAATACGGCTGTGGCTACGAGTACGGATACGGCTGCGCCTAAGAATACGGATAAGAGTGCGGCTAAAAGTACGGCTAAGAGTACGGATACGGCTAAGAGTACGGCTGCGGCTAAGAATACGGCTGTGGCGAAGAGTACGGCTGAGGCTACGAATACGGATACGGCTAAGAATACGGCTGCGGCTACGAATACGGCTGAGGCTAAGAGTACGGATACGGCTAAGAGTACGGCTGCGCCTAAGAATACGGCTGCGGCTACGAATACGGCTGCGGCTACGAATACGGATACGGCTAAGAATACGGCTGCGGCTAAGAGTACGGCTGCGGTTAAGAATACGGCTGCGGCTACGAGTACGGCTGCGGCTAAGAATACGGCTGCGGCTAAGAGTACGGCTGCGGCTACGAATACGGATACGGCTAAGAATACGGCTGAGGCTAAGAGTACGGATACGGCTAAGAGTACGGCTGCGGTTAAGAATACGGCTGCGGCTACGAGTACGGCTGCGGCTAAGAATACGGCTGCGGCTAAGAATACGGCTGCGGCTAAGAGTACGGCTGAGGCTACGAATACGGATACGGCTAAGAATACGGCTGAGGCTAAGAGTACGGATACGGCTAAGAGTACGGCTGCGCCTAAGAATACGGATAAGAGTACGGCTGCGGCTAAGAATACGGCTGCGGATAAGAGTACGGCTGCGGCTACGAGTACGGATACGGCTAAGAGTACGGCTGCGCCTAAGAATACGGCTGAGGCTAAGAATACGGCTGAGGCTAAGAATACGGCTGCGGCTAAGAATACGGCTGCGGCTAAGAGTACGGCTGCGGCTAAGAGTACGGCTGAGGCTAAGAATACGGCTGCGCCTAAGAATACGGCTAAGGCGAAGAGTACGGATAAGGCTAAGAGTACGGGAGAATGAGTACTTATTGCATCGTGTAACGAAGATGCGGAGTATAACCGGCTGGAATGAGAATGCGCTGTTCGTCTTCGGAGCTGAGTTCAATACCCTTTTCTGTGCGCTGTATAACAGTGAAACAGTCGCCGAGTTTTATATTGTTTTCATAAATAAAGCTCAACAATCCTTCTGTTTCTTCCCCCTCTTCACTTATTCTCATAAGAATAAAGGTATCCTGCGGTTTAAGTAATTGAATAGATGGAGCATTGAGTATTTCCTGCTCCCCGGGACTTCCCGGTATTGGGTTCCCATGAGGGCAGGTCTGTGGTCTTCCCAGTACTTCATACATTTTTTCAGCGAATTTATCGGAAATGTTATTTTGGAGATGCTTTGCTTCTTCATCTATCTCATCCCAGGTCATATTGAGGTTTTTCAGGAGAAAATGTTCAAGAAGATAATGCCGACGGAGCATTTTTACCGCAAAGTCTTCTCCGTCTTTTGTCAGAGCGATATCACCGTAGCGTTCCTGGGAAAGATATCCGAGGATTTTCAGGCGCTTAACAGCCTGACTTACCGCGGGGCGGCTCACTTTGAGCCATGAAGCAATACGTGAATTTGTTATTATTCCATCATCCCTGCGAATAAGGTACATGGCGGCGAGATAATCGCTTGCGGCAGGGAAGCTTTGGAGAATTTCACGGTATTCCATAAGCGCCATTGTATCATTATCTACACGTTTTGAAAACTTTTATCAATTTTGGGATATTAAGGTTTGAACAGACCCCCACTTTGACCTATTATGCGATCATTTCTTCCGAGTGCCAAGCCCTCCATCGCTCAAGCGTCGGTCGTGTGAGCCGTTGCTCCATTATGATCGGCTTGAGCCGGAGAATATCACTATCCACATTGGTATTCCGTTGCCTCAAAAGATCCAGCGGAGTCCCTTTTCGGTAGGTGTTGAACCGCCGGTAATTGAAATCTATCTGATACTCCTCGGCTTCCTTAAGAAACTCATTGAGCTTTGGATTCATCACCTGACTGTAGAACTCATCCTCAATGAGCCGGTGCGAGGACTCGACAGAACTGTTCCATGTGCACTGCCCGGGCGGAATACGCCGATACTCGACACCCGCCTGTATGAGCGCCTGCTCAAACCCCGACGTTCGGGTCTTGCTCAGATGCCGAACGGTGAACTCTGCCCCGTTATCGGTCTGAACCGTTATGCCGTTGACAAGGTCTCCGCCGCGATTCCGCAGGTGCTCCAGCAGGTACTCGGCGAACAAGGTTGTTACCATACTGCTCTTCTCATTGGCGAAGGCGTACCACAGAGCCCCTGTCGCCCGATCCCGGGCGGTTATCTGGTACTTCGGAACGTCTAAACACTTCTGAGAAAACCGCATAGCGGGAATGTCCGTCAGATACTTGATATCAATCTGAATGCACTCGCCGAACTTCATCCTGTCGGTTACCTCCCGCAAATCTCTCTTGGGTAGCGCCTTCGGCTTCTTTGTTTTCCGCGCCCCTATCTGCTTTAGCGTCTTGATAATCGTCGGCAGGCTGTACTTCCCGCCAACTTCCGTCTGCAACTGCTTTTGCACCTGAGTTCCAATGATTTTGTTGTGATTCCGATTCTTGGTCTGGACAAGACTCTCGAGATGACACCGGTGCCCGAATTTCATCTTCATCGGATGATTGGTCGTGCCCCGCTTCTTGTCTTCAAGCCCCTCGCCGGATTCAAAGCGCCGAACCCACCGTCGCACCGTGTTGCGCGACACCTCGAACTCCCGAGCAGCCGCCTTGATCGAATGCTCCTGGGCATACCGAACCATCCGCAACTGCCAATCATACATCGAAGCCGCCTGATACTTCCGAGACTTGAGATGATACTGAGAATATGTGATACTACTGTTCACTGTTTCCCTCCTTTTATGTTTTATACAACCCCCAGTGTATACGAATAACCTTCGTTTTACACTGGGGAGGAGGGGTCTGTCCAAAGGTTTATATCCCAAACTTTTATCAATTTTCTCTTGATTATCAGCATAAACTAATTTATACTGTCACTTCATCATCTTTCTGTCCTCTTGGTAGTGTATTTTTTCTCTATATGCGCGCTATCTCAGAGGGCAGGGAGGTGGTGTACGTATGGTTGAATTCGCCATTCGGTGGATGTTGTGATTGACAAGTTTTCTGATCGCAATTATACTGGCTTTATCATTTGAGACAGTTGCTGTGCAACGATCTCAATTATATGACCTTGGAGGTAACATATATGAAAATTAAAGGAATAACCTTTTGTATTTTCTGCGCAATATCCATTGCGTTGATTTCTGGATGCCCAACACCAGAACCGGAACCCGGGCCAACTGCGCCGCCTGTTATGTCTGCTCCGACTCTCACAGCGGGAAACGGACAACTTACAGCCTCATGGATTGATCCGACTACATGGAATTGGGGAGATAACAAAGCGGTCAACGCTATTACCTCGTACAATCTGCGCTATCGGGAAGTCGGCAGCGAGAGCTGGACGGAGATTAACTCCGGTATAACCGGCACAAGCCACACCATTACCGAACTGACAAACGGCGACACCTACCACGTGCAGGTGCGCGCCATCAACGCTCAGGGCACTGGCGGCTGGTCGGCATCTGCCACAGCAACACCTATTGCGCCGCCAACTGCGCCCCCTGTCGCGCCGGGCACAATGGCTGCTCCAACCCTTGAAGTGGGGAATGGACAGCTCATTGCGACATGGACTGCGCCGGAAAATGATGGCGGCAGCCCCATTACCGGGTATGAACTGCAATATCGCACAGATGCTGGAGCATGGACGCGCATTAGCTCCGGCATTGCCTGCGAAAACAGCGAGGGGCAGACAGAAGTCTGTCATTTTTCCTTCTCATCGTACTCTTCCTACACAATTCACAGCATTACGGCAGACGGCGCCAACTACCAACTACAGGTACGCGCCGTCAACGCGCAGGGCAGTGGCGAATGGTCTGCAACAGCAATGTTGCTTTTTGCAACGCAGGTTCCTGCGGGCGAGGCAGCGGTCGCAATTTTTCCGGCTGATATTGATAACCCCATTGCCCCTGAAATTGTCACTGAGCTCAGCATTTCTTTGACCGCGGTGGGGGCGAGCAATATCATCACGGTCGGTGATGGAGACATTACGTCGGTCACCTCCGTAGCGACGCCCAATGGAGTTACCCCGCCGACTGTTGATTCGAGCAGCGGACTTATTACGCTTACGGTTACCGCAGATACAACGGCAGGAACATATGTGATATATGACAACAATGCAACCGGAACCGATGGTCTCCTCTTTGCCGAATATTTCTTTGTTACTGAGAGTCCTCAAGATAAAACTCAACTGCAAACACGGGTAACTGAGGGTATAGATACTTGGGGCAATACTGGTAATTTCAACTACATCATTACCGCTACAGTAACGGATATGTCTAGCATTTTCAATAGTAAAACCTCATTCAATGGCGATATCTCCGGCTGGGATGTCAGCGCGGTAACGAATATGTTTCAGATGTTCAATAACGCAAGCGCATTCAATGGCGATATCTCCGCTTGGGATGTCGGTTCGGTAACGATTACAACCCAGATGTTCAATAGCGCTGCTACATTCAATACCGATATCTCCGGCTGGGATGTCGGCTCTTTAACGACTATGCCCTTTATGTTCAATTCTGCAATCGCATTCAATGTCGATCTTGAGGAGTGGAAGGATCATTGGACGCTTGATGGCGATGGAAAATATACCGGAACCATAGTAAGTATGTTTGATGGTTCCGGTGTGGTGTCGAATACGGACGGGTCGGATATGAGTAAGCCTACAGGTGTTGGTACTCCATCATGGTATTAGTTTCATAGCCCCCAGCGGTTATTGAAAAGTGACAAGTCAACTCAGGCAGGCACGGAAAAAAAATCCGTGCCTGCCTTTTTTCGATTGCTCGCCATGCGTCTGTTGCTGAGGCGGGGGGGCTGGTCGCGCTGCTCGCCATGCAGCCGGGCTGGTCGGAGGCTTGCGTCCGGCTCGCTTATGCGCGCTCAATTTTCGGGCTATATCTTACGCAGTCAGTCGGATATCGCCATAAACGCGCTATCCTGAGCGCACCCCTTCCCGTCCACTCACCCGCATTTCAGAGCCCTCCCCTCCCGTAGCCCCAAAAAAATCACACATTTTGCAAAATTCTTTCAAATTCTCTCAAAAAACATAGTCAAAAATGACTTTTTACCCGTTATAGATATAGAGGGGAGAATTCACCATGGGACCATGTCGCCATGGGAACTCCCCTATTCAGAAAGAAACGTTCAGAAAAACCTTCAGGAGGATTGTATGATCGATTTCAAAGAAAAACCCGCCCCCGTTCCCTACGACCAAGGATACCGCTCCCTGCTGTTCCAACCCGCAATAATGCTCCAATTTCTTCAACGCTTTGTCGGAGGCGCATGGACGAAAAAATTGCGAACCGAGGACATAACCATTGAAAACGGTACCTTTTTCATTGACCATGCGAAAACACGGATGGCCGACATTGTCTGCAAAATCAGAACTCGGGATCACACGGGAGATGTTGCTATCTATGTGCTCCTTGAGCATCAGTCTGGAGTGGACAAAGACATGCCCATCCGCATGTCGGAATATACGAATCTGCTCTATAGAAACATTCACCGCTCCGGCGCAATTCCCGATGACTGCGAGTTGGTATTTCTGCCCATTGTGTTCTATAATGGCACGAGAAAATGGAAGGTGCCGGGGAATGTCAGGGAGCAGAATACGCGGGAATTCCCGCAGTATCTTGCTCCTTTTCCCTACGATCTTATTAGCGAGAGCGATTATTCTGCGGAGCAGCTGCAGCAGCGGGGAAGAATGTTTGCGGCTGTTATGTACCTTGATCTGTACTCGAAAAATCTGCTGAATACGGATTGGGACATTCAGAAGGTGGAGAAAGCGATAGCAGAAATGCTGAATGAGGAATCGCTGGAGCTGATAAAGGAATTTATCGGCGTGGTAGATTCGATGTTCGGAATTGTTATAGATTTAGATACGTTAATGAATCAATTAGAAAGAACAAAAGAACCGAGAGGTAAGGAGGTAGCGAAAATGTTCAGAATGAATGCGGAAACATTCAGAGCTCACATTGCGGAGATGGGTCGGCAGGAAGGACTACAGACAGGACTGCGAACAGGTCGACAGGAAGGCCGTGAAGAAGGTCGGCAGGAAGGATTGCAGACAGGTCGTGAAGAAGGACTTCAGACAGGACTGCAGAAAGGACTACAGACAGGTCGGCAAGAAGGCATTCGAGAAACGGCCCGCAGTATGTTTTTGGAAGGGTTGTCGACCGAGGCTGTTCAGAGAATTACCGGGCTGAGCGATGAGGAAATGCGCACATTGCGAAACGGGTCGCATTAAGTTGGAACCGCTCTGTCTGCTTGACATGATGTCCCAATGATGCTAAGCTCGGAAATTATCAACGAAATGTGTTGAAAGCCAAATTTTATCAGGAATTACATTCATGTATGCATTAATAGATATCAGAGGTAAGCAATATCGGGCGGAAAAGGATGCTCTCATTCAGGTCGATAGATTGCATGAGGAAGCAGGGGCGCAAATTACGTTCAATTCTGTTCTTCTTCTTAATTCCGGGAAGGATGTGAAGGTCGGACTTCCATATGTTAAGGGAGCAAAGGTTACGGCGGAAGTTGTTGAACACCTGCGGGGGAAAAAAATTACGGTATTTAAGTATCGCCGCAGAAAAGATTCCATGAGCAAAAATGGCCACCGTTCACATTATTCCATTCTGAAAATAACCGATATCACCATGTGAATTGCGCTATATGTGCGCCATTGTCAGCAGCCCTGAGTTTGCTGCCGCGGATCTTACCTATGATACACTGTGTAATTACGGAATCGTCCGGTGTTCTTCGAAGGCTTGAATCGAAGGGGCATGCTCATACGGACAGTCGGCAGGGAGCGGTGAGTATTTCCTGCGCTGCCGTCAGCGCGCTTATCAGGAGTCTTGGAATGGCTCTTGAAAAGCGAAGTGATGTAGAAGTTCGTGTTCATACCCTTTCCCCGGGAAATGTATGTTTTCACATTGTTTCATCAGCGCCGGAATCGCAGGGCTGGCTTCGGGGTCTTACGGATATGTTTATTCAGGGAATGGAAGGAGTGAAAAACGATTTTCCCGATCAAATTTCCTTTGAGAGAAAAAAATCGATATAACCTAAAATGAGCAACTTCCGTTTTGAAAAAATTACATCCCGTCTTCAGCACCTTCTCAATGAAATCATTGTAAATAATGAGATCAAAGATCATCGGGTGAATAGCCTCTTAAGCGTCAGCGCCGTTGAGCTTTCCCGCGATGGTTCGCATGCAAAAATTAAGGTAAGCGGGTATCTTGCGAAGAATGACTTAGATGAGGGCATAGTTGGTCTCAATAGCGCTGCGGGGTATATTCAGAAAATTGTCGCATCGCGTCTTCATACGCGTCGTACCCCAAAACTCACCTTCATAAAAGACGAAGCGCTCATTCATGGCATGGAAATATCACAGCGCCTAAAAAAATTATCCGATGATCCTCCCAGCGCTCTACCTCATTAACAAACCCCCCGGCATAACCAGCTTTCAATTTCTTTCTCCCATTAAAAAGCGGCTCGGTACAAAAAAAATTGGTCATGCGGGCACGCTCGATAAATTTGCGGAGGGTCTCATGGTGGTTCTGGCAGGGCAGGCAACACGATTTGCGGAGTATCTTGCGAATCTCGATAAATCGTATTGTGCTGAGCTGAGCTTTGGAGCCGAGACAGATACATTAGACCCTCACGGCAGGGTTGCGGCTACCGGTCCATTACCGCATAGGGATTCGCTGCTCAGATGCATGAGGCAATTTCAGGGAAAAATAGATCAGACGCCGCCTGAATTTTCTGCCATTCACATACAGGGAAAAAGAGCTTATCAACGCGCCCGCTCTGGAGAAGAATTTACGATGCCGACCCGCAGAATACATATATATTCTCTTCGCCTGCTCAATTATGATGGTTCTCATGCGTCAATTTCTCTTGAATGCTCGAAGGGAACCTATGTGCGGAGCCTTGCCCGCGATATTGCCCATTGCGCGGGAACCCGGGCTCATCTCACACAACTTCAGAGAACCTCCATTGGCGCATTCACCTCACTCAATGCCCTTGATCTTGACGATTTTCTCGCACTCTCGAACGCGGAAATAGGAAAACGCCGTATCTGGGGCAGTAAGCTTCTTCAGGCAGTTCCCCATATCCAGAAAATCACAATATCCGATACTATACTGCCGGCTATCAGAAATGGTAAACAATTATACCTCTCCGACATTGCCGGCGCATCAGCAGAATTGGAACCTGGCCTCAGCGCCTTAGTGAATAGTTCGGATGACATACAGGCCATTGTTGAAGTGCCGGAAGATCTTTCATCTGCGCCGGTACGGATAAAATACCGAAGAGTATTTTATACACTTGACATATAGATTGATTATCATCATAATTATTCAGAAATTTTTATGCGGTAAGATAATTACCGGACGAAAAAAAGGAGTTACAATACATGCCGCTTTTGAAAACACGGGTGGAGAAAATTATAAAAGAATTTGGAAGTTCTGAACAAGACTCTGGTAGAACAGAGGTGCAGATTGCTCTTTTACATGAGAGAATCCATGAACTGAATGAGCATCTTCAAACCCATAAAAAAGACCACGCATCCCGTCGCGGACTGCTTAAGCTTGTCGGACAGCGGCGCAGGCTACTCCGCTATTTAAAGCGGAAAAATCTTGAAAGTTATCGTGCTATTCTTGCAAAATTAGGTCTGCGAAAATAGTACAAAGTTTTGCAGAAATAAAATTTTCTGCAAATTGAGAGAATGCTGAGAATAGAAAAAGCATTCCAACCCGGACGTATGGGCAAGCGGGAGGCGCAGCCTCCGACCAGCCCTCTGAAACCTGCGCGTTACGCAAAAGTTTCATGTAGAAAATTTTGCATTGGAAAATTGTGCGTGCACAATTTCCAGTAGCAAAAGTTTCATGTACTATCTTAGGAGAACCAATGCATCGTATCGCATTACAAATTGGGGCGGAAACCCTTACTCTTGAAACCGGCAGAATGGCTAAGCAGGCAAATGGATCTGTATTTGCTACCTTAGGCGAATCTGCTGTTATCGCAACAACCTGTTGCGGATCAGAACCAGTGGAAGGACTCGATTACGTCCCTCTTTCTGTCGAATATAACGAAAAATATTATGCCGCAGGCAAAATTCCCGGGGGCTTCCTGAAACGGGAAGGGCGCCCGAAGGATAAGGAAATACTTGTCTCACGCCTCATTGATCGGCCCCTGCGCCCGCTTTTCGACAAGGCATTCGGCAGGGAGATACAGGTTGTTCCAACAGTTATTTCAACCGATATGGTAAACCCGCCGGATATACTTGGCATGGTTGCCGCATCGGCTTCTGTTGTTATTTCAGACATTCCCTTCAATGGTCCTGTGGGGGCTGTGCGGGTGAGTCTGACGAATGATGAATACATCATTAATCCATCATTCCAGCAAATTTCTCAGAGCACACTGGATATTGTTGTTGCAGGTACTATGGACGGTATTACCATGGTCGAAGGCGGCGCAAAGGAAGTGAGTGAAGAGCAGATGATTGAGGCCATTGAGAAGGCCCGTCCTGTTATTACACAAATTTGCGAACTTCAGATGGAACTGCAGAAACTGGCAGGCAAAAGTAAGTTGCCCATTCAGAAGGAAAAAGACGATCTTGAATGCGCCGATGCCATACGCTCGAAAGCGCGAGCGGGAATGGAAAAGGCCTGTTTTATAAAGGGTAAATTTGAACGGCGTGAAGCCATAAACGCAATTATCCATGAATGCGCCGCCGAATTTGCCGACAAACTTGCGGAAGGGAGCGAAAAGCAATTTCATGCGATCTTTGAAGATATGGAACAGAGCATTCTCCGCACTTCCATTATTGAAAAAAATCTTCGTGTAGATGGAAGGTCTCCCGTTGACATTCGTCCGATACGTGTTGAGAAAGATGTGCTCCCGAGGGCCCATGGTTCGGCCTTGTTTACCAGAGGAGAAACGCAGGCTCTGGCAGTAACAACTCTCGGTACCGTAAACGATGAGCAGGTTCGGGATGACATTGATGGAGACAGGCGCGAGTCCTTTATGCTCCACTATAACTTTCCCCCATTTAGTGTTGGTGAAACAGGCCGCCTCGGAACCGGCCGCAGAGAAATTGGTCACGGACATCTTGCCTACAGGGCATTGTCTTCTGTACTGCCGGTAAAGCATGATTTTCCATATACAATCCGGATTGTTTCCGAAGTTCTCGAATCAAACGGATCATCATCCATGGCAACAGTCTGCGCCGGTGCGCTCTCCCTCCTCAATGCGGGGGTTCCTGTGAGCAAGCCGGTCGCCGGTATTGCAATGGGAATGGTTCAGGAAGGTGAAAATACTGTCATACTCAGTGATATTCTTGGAGAAGAGGATCATTTGGGCGATATGGATTTTAAGGTTGCGGGCACGGAAAATGGAATTACTGCCTTCCAGATGGATATAAAGGTCTCAAATGTCAGCCCTGAAATAATGAAAACAGCGCTTTCTCAGGCTCGTGAAGGACGTTTGCACATACTTAACATTATGAATGAGCTCATATCGGAACCGCAGACTGAGTTGAGTGAGTATGCTCCCCGTATTATCACCTTCACTGTCGATGCCGATGTTATCGGAACCCTCATTGGTCCCGGCGGTAAAACAATTAAGAGCGTAAATGAAAAGTATGGAGTCGAAACCAACATTGAAAACAGCGGCACCATTACCATCTATTCCACGAATGCGGATGCTGCCCGCAAAGCCAAGGACAGCTTTCTCACTCTCCTAGAAGACCCTGAGGTCGGGAGGGTATACGATGGCGTTGTCAGGCGGATAACCGATTTCGGCGCCTTCATTGAAATACTGCCCGGTAAGGACGGGCTGTGCCACATTTCAAAAATGTCAAAGGAACGGATTGATAAGGTTGAAGATGTTCTTCAGATGAATCAGCAGGTGAGCGTGCGGGTTATTGAGGTTGATAGAATGGGTCGGGTGAATCTGACAACTCTTATTGATGAAGATATCAAACCATACCGGAGAGATGACGGCGGGCCGCACCGGAGAGACGGAGGCGGGTCGCACCGAAGAGACGGCGGCGGATCGCATCGGCACGATGGCGGCGGTTCACATCGTCGGGATAGCGGACCCTACCGGAGAGATGACGGTGGTTCGCACCGGAGAGATGACGGCTCCTATAACAGACGAAAACCAAACCATCGCCCAAGGAATCCGCGAGGCTAGGGGAACGCAGGGCCATCATGAACGACGAAAGCCGCCCGCAGGAAAATCGGCAGAGAAGCCACCCGCGCATTTCCATACGCTGCCATGTTTCCGGCGGCGGCCCTGTGCCATTCTACGGAACGCCGTATTCATCGGGCTGTGACATCGCAGTAGCAATTTCACAGCCTGTGAATGTTCGCCCCATGGAGCGGGCGCTTCTTCCAACGGGAATCCGCCTAGAAATTCCAGCCGGATACGAGGCCCAGATACGCCTTCGTTCGGGAAAGTCGCTGAACGGTCTGATCCTGCCCAATGCGCCCGCAACCATTGATGCCGATTACCGCGGTGAAATAAAACTCATATGCGCAAATGTGGGCATTGAACCGATTCTCATACAGCCCGGCGAGAAAATTGCCCAACTTGTCTTTGCCCCGGTCGTCCATGCCAATTTTATTGAAGTTGAAAACGAGGAAGATTTACTGAAAAGCACACGGGGCGGTAAGGGCTTTGGAAGTACCGGATTCTGACATGACAATTCCCTCAGCTATCGGGCGCAGCCGCGCACCCTATGATAGAAAAATACCATTACCCGGTCTTATGTTACAGCGCTATATATGCGCGGAATATTTGTTTTCGTTTTTTGTGGCATTTCTGTTTTTCGTTTCCATTTTTTTTGTTAACCAAATACTTGTGCTCGCCAGAAATCAGTTGGCGGAGATGGTCTCACTGCTGGATACCCTGCGCCTTATTCTCTACGCATTGCCGGCAATTATCGCGCTTGCGGTGCCCTATGCATCCTTCATTGGTGTTATTCTGGCAATTGGTAAACTCAGCGAGGGTTGCGAGATTCTTGCCGCAAGAGCCAACGGGTTCGGCATATTTACCCTCCTCATTCCGGTGTTACTCACTGCGCTGGGGCTCAGCAGTATATCGTTCATGGTTAATGATTATTTACTGCCGGTAAGTACAATGAATTACAGTCGATTTTATCAGGAATTACTTTACTCAAACCCCCGGCTGGTAATTGAACCCTATGCTATCCGAAAATATGACAATAGCATTCTCATTACCGGCAATGTCGATGATCTGAGTATCGATGGTCTTATGATTCTCGACAAAACAAACGATGGCACTGACCGCACAATAAATGCCCGTCAGGCTGAACTGCAGCGCAATGATCGTCAACAGGGAATTATCACACTTAAGCTGGAAAATGTGGAAATGTTCAGCATGACCAATTCAATTATCCAAGAGAGTTCCGCGGACTCCATGGAATACAATATCCTCCTTGAAGACATTGCGCTCAGTGTCGGTAATCCAAGTGTGCGTGAAATGAGTGCCAGAGATGTGCATGGACTCATACAGGAGCAGGAAATAGTCGCGGAAACCCAATTCAAAACCGATCTGATGCAGTATGTTAATGCCGCTTCGGCATTCTATATCAATTACTTCGCCCACATAGCCATGGAAAACAGCAATGATCATTCGCAGATTTTAGATTATCATAAAAACCTTCCCGAACTTCCCAGGGAGTCCGGATATAATCGCACGCTCAGGTTATATCGGATGGAATTCTGGAAAAAATTTTCCATACCCTTTGCAAGCCTGACCTTTATTCTCATAGGATTTCCGCTTGGCCTCACAGCTTTGAAGGTTGGAAGAAATGTCGGTATCTTTACCGGCTTTCTTCTCGGCGGAATATACTGGGGACTGCTTCTTCTCAATGAGTTTATCGGCATTCGGCTCATTGAGGTTCCGACCTTCTTCATTGCCTTTTCCCCCAATTTTGCAATGATTATCGTTGGCATTTTATTGATCCGTCTTTACTTCAAGCACTGAGAAAATCGCTCGCAACGCAAAACTTTCCATTATGTGTATGCAAAGTGTGAGACAGAATCATACAAATTGTGTATATTAGCGTTCTGAGCTGTTTCATGTCTACGTTGTCGAAGTTATTGCTAATTAATTTTCTTCCGGTATTTATCGGAGCATTCGCATTTTTTGTTATTCTCATTAACATTGCCGATCTCTTTGTAAGTATTGTCCGATACATTGAAAACGATGTTGCGTTTCTGAACATCCTCCAGCTTCAATATCTCTTTTTACCCCAATGTATGGTATTTGCGCTCCCAATTGCGCTCCTCTTTTCTGTATCGTATTCCATGGGAATGCTGTATTCCAATAATGAAACAATCGCAATTTTCGGGAGCGGAATCAGTCTGAAGCAATTTATCACTCCCCTGATCATAATTGCAGTGTTCCTGAGCGTCGCTCTTTTTCTTACACAGAATTATCTTGCTATCCCCCTGTTAAAAGATAAGGATACCCTGAGTCAGCAGTTGCTGAGAAATCAACCAATTAATCTTGATCAATCCGATGTGAACATTCAGACAGAAAGCGGGAGGGTAATTTACAGCGCGGGATATTACGACAGCGCTGACAATAAGCTCACCGATGTAACAGTCATTATCCGCGATGAGAATAGGGCGATACTCACTCACATTGCAGCTGAATGGGCGCTGTGGGAGGATGAAAAATGGCAATTTTATGAAGTAACATATATTACCCGTCTTCCGGCATCAGATAATGCTGAGAGTTCCGACTTTGTTATAGAGGAACATGCCGTGCATTCACAGGACGATGTGAACCTTCTTCCTGAAAATTTCCAAAACCAATTTGGCGAAATTGAAGAAATGGATATTACAGAGGCGCGGAACTATGTGCGGTTTCTCCGAAACAGCGGATTTCCCTTCAGAGAAGAGCTCACAAAATATCATGAGCGCTATTCATTCGCATTAACGCCCCTCATTGTTACCCTGCTTTCTGTGGCAATTGGCGGAAGGTACCGGAAAAACATTCTGGGCATGAGCCTTCTGGTTTCACTCAGCCTTTCAATTGTGTATTACTGCATTCAATTATTGTCTGGTCTTCTTGCCACCGTCGGCGCTCTCGACAGCATTGTCGGCGCGTGGGCAGGAACACTTCTTACCGGAAGCAGCGCGATGTATCTGCTGAATAAGGCCAAAACCTAGGAAGCATGAGTGATCTATCAGGCAGAATGTACCGATGCTCACTGCGGCGCCAGAACCGGCGCCCTTACTCTTCCGCATGGAATAGTTCATACGCCCGTTTTTATGCCCGTTGCGACAGGCGGAACCGTACGGGGGGTACGGCTTGAGGACCTCCATTCATTACGCTTTCCGATAATTCTTGCAAATACCTATCACCTATATCTGCGCCCGGGCACAAAAATAATACAGGAATTCGGCGGTCTTCATGAATTTATTCATTGGCAGAATAATATTTTAACGGATAGCGGAGGGTATCAGATATTTTCACTTTCCGCTCTGAGAAAAGTACATGACGATGGAATTACATTTCGATCACACATTGATGGTTCACATCATTTTCTGAGCCCGGAAATGGTGGTGGATATCCAGCTGATTCTCAACTCTGATATTCAGATGCCGCTTGATATCTGCACTCCCGCGGGAATTTCTCACGATGAGGCTGCCCGTGCCCTTGTAACAACAACTCAATGGGCACAAAAGGCAAAAAAACATCTTTTTACCCATAGGAAAAATTATCGGGGGCATCTCTTCGGCATTGTTCAGGGAAATTTTTATGAAGATTTGCGGAGGATCAGCGCAGAACAGGTATGCGGGCTCGATTTTGCCGGTTATGCAATTGGCGGTCTTTCGGTTGGTGAATCGTTTGAGAATTTCCGGCATTTTCTTGCATGGACCGCGGCTATTCTTCCTGAAAATAAACCACGCTATCTCATGGGCATTGGCACCCCGGAGTATATTCTTGAAGCTATTGAACATGGTATTGATATGTTTGACTGTGTATTTCCCACCCGCATAGGGCGGAACGGCACATGTTTGACGAGCCATGGCCGCCTTGTATTAAAAAACAGGAGATATGCTTCGGATAGCAGGCCGATAATGGAGGAAGGCCCCATTGCGCGCTATAGCCGAAGCTATCTCAGGCATTTGTTTAAATCGGGTGAAATGCTGGGACCCATGCTCGCCTCATTGCATAACCTCTGGTTTTTAGCCGATCTTGTTGAAAAGGCAGCCGCAGCAATCCGGGAAAACAGCTTTCGTACATTCAAGGAACATTTTCTGACGATGTATTCAGCAGGACAGGAAGATTGAAGAAGATCACGAAAGATATAGGGACTTCTGCCCGAAAAACTGTTCTCCTCATGCTTACATCTCTCATTTCGCGTCTTCTTGGTTTTCTGCGAATTGGGATAATCAGCTTTATATTCGGCGCCTCCGTTGAGGCCGATGTTATCCATTCGGTATTCAGTATTCCGAACAATCTCAGAAAACTTTTGTCGGAAGGAGCGCTTTCCGCAGCATTCATTCCTGTTATTTCGCAAAGCCTGATCGCAGACCCCAGCAGAAGAGAATCATCAAAAATCATCAAAAATCTTCTTACCCTCCAGTTTCTTATCCTTGCCCCCTTTCTTCTTCTTTCAACGATCTTTCCTGAATTTGTTATGAGAACCTTTCTGAATTTCTCTGATCCTGAAACCCTGAAATTGGCGAGATCCCTCTTCCGTTATCTCATATATTACATTCTCTTTGTGAGCTTCAGCGCGGTTATTATGGGAGCCTTGAATAGTAATGATGAATTTACTATTCCCGGTTTCACACCAATTATTTTCAGTCTGTCTGTTATTGGTTCATTACTCATTTTTCACCGGCAACTTGGTATATTTGCCATGGCGGTGGGAGTTCTTGTTGGCGGTCTCGGCCAGATTCTCTTCCAACTCCCGAAGTTTTCAAAACTGGGGTACCGCTTTACATTCAATTTTACCTTTAACAATGCCCGATTCAGGCAAATTCTCCGTAATTGGGGACCCATTCTCTGTAGTTCAGCGATATTTGCCGTTAATCAGCAAATTGCGTATCGGTTTGCGAGTGCCATGGAAAGCGGAAGTACAACGGCCCTGAGCAATGCAATTGTTTTCTGGCAGCTCCCGTATGGAATATTTTCCGCATCCATCATTACCGTACTTTTTCCAAAAATGAGCAGTCAAATTGCGGCAGGCAGGCGGCAGGATACCGCGAGAACTATTGAGTTTGGTATATCGGCAATTATGACCTTTCTCATTCCTGCCTCAGCGGCAATGATGCTCATGGCGCCGGAGTTAATATCAACAGCTCTCCAGAGAGGGGCATTTACCGTAACCGATACCATTTTTTCTGCGGAGGTACTCTTCTGGTACAGTCCGGGTCTGGTTTTTGTGGGCATTAACATGTTTCTTCAGCGGCTTCATTTTTCCAGTAATGAAACACGAATTCCCGTTATAAACGCGCTCATAATTACCGTTCTGGATGTTTTTCTCTCATTATGGTTAAAAGAAACTGTGCTTCGTGTGCGCGGACTGGCTCTTGCAAATACTCTCAGCTATGCAGGGGCAACAATCTGGCTTTTTTACCAAACAAAGAAACGATTTCCCGACTTTTATTTTTGGCCGGTGTTGCGGAATTTACTGAAAATTATTCCAGCCATTCTTCCTGGAATTTTCATAATTTTGAGCGGAAAATCTCTGTTTGGCGATTACTGGATGAGCGGTTCGAGTCTGGAGAATCTTGCCAGATTTTTGGCTGTTGCCGTTCCGGCTGCAGGCAGCATCATTCTCATGTTTGCTGTTTTCCGTCTTGAGACATTATATATATTCATAAAGAAAGGTCCGCAGAAAAACGATCATAATAAGTGAGCATAATAAGTAGATCATGGTAAGTAGATCATGGTAAGTAATAGAGGAGGCAGGGCAATGAAGATAATAGGTGTTTTTCTTATAATTCTCTCCATATCAATCGGCGCAGAAAACATCGACACTGAAGGAGAAGATCAGACTGCGGAATGGAAAAAAACATTGCAGTTTGGTATTGAACAGAATGTACTTTCGACTATTGATTCCATGATTGAAGAGAAATCGGATATTCTCACGGAAGATGTCTCAGCTCTTTTCGGCAGCAGGCGCGATTCTCTGCGCATAAAGGTCATGGATTTTTTTGAGGCCTTCGAAAGCGATGACCTCATTCCCTTGGTCATTGATGAACTCCAATTTTATCAGGATGGTACTTCTCCGCAGTTTACTGCCCGTCTTATCGAACATCTCTCAGAACGCAGGCATAGTATCAATGAAGATCTGTGGGATCTGTTTCAGGAAATGCTGCAGGAAGAGGGTAATCTCGTGAAATCGACAATAATCGCATATCTTGGAGATAGTCAATATCAGCCAGCGGCAGTAATTCTGGAAGAATTGTATACAAAGGCAGATCAATCGCTCCAGGAAAACATTCTGCGGTCTCTGGGAAAAATACAGGATGAAAATAGTCGGAGATTGATTTTTGATCTGATTCAGGATGAAAATATCGACCGCTCTCTGCGCATTGCCGCAGTGTATGCCGCTGGATCATATGCTGATGCCGCAGCGCTCGAACAGATCATCCGACTTGTTTCGGTTCAGGATATTTTTCTGAGAACTGCCGCTGTTTCTGCCCTGTCTGAATTTTCTTCCCCCGATGTTCAGGAACTCTATCTTGAAGCCCTCAGAGATGAACAGTGGAGAATACGCCTCAATGTTCTCAAGAGCATTGAGAAGGATCCCTTCCCGCAAAGCTTTCCCGCGCTGGAATATATGGCGAAAAATGATCCTGAAACAGTTATTCGTCAGCAGGCGCTGCAGACTATTTCAGCTCTCAATATCGATGCGGGCTGGGAATTTCTGCGTACTATTCTCACCGATACCATGTTTGCTGAATCGTACCGGCGCAGTGCCGCAATCCTTCTTATACAAAATGACTTCGCCGCCTCTTCCGACATTATTGAAGACAGTATGATGAATGAATGGGATAAAAAGGATAGCCGACTTCTCGATGCCATATGTAAAGAGCTGAGTATTACAGAATTATCTGCTGCGGCAGGGCTATATGAGAAAATGCTGCATCATAGTAATTTTGTTATCCAGATATATGGTGTTCGGGGAATCGGCCGGAACAGAATTTTCGCCCTCCGGCAAAACCTAGAAGCTATCGCCGACCGGAAGAACATTAATTCTTCCCTAAAAAGAAACATCGAAGAGGCTCTTAAACAATTATAAAACCCATCATCCGGCAATGGCGATATTGGCGGATTATCCCCGGGCGCATGGGCGAGCAGGCGCGGAGCGCCGACCAGCCACGGGCGCGCGCATGGCGAGCCGGATGCTCGGTCGAGCAGGCAGAGCTGTTCCAATTAATGCGGTCCGTTCCGCACTGTCCGCATTTCCTCATCGCTCAGCCCGGTAACATCCTGAATGTCATGGGCTGAAAATCCTTTGGAAAACATACTGCGGGCCGTTTCTCGAATGCCTCTCGCCATTCCTTTTGCAAGACCTTTCTGCATTCCCTGCTCAAGACCTTCAACACGACCTTTCAGAATGCCTTTCTCCATTCCCTGCTCAAGACCCTCAATCCGGCCCTTCGCAATACCTTCCCTGACGAAGGCGTTGGTAATATTATATGTCCGCATACTGTTTTCTCCTACTGAAACTTTTGCATTGGAAAATTGTGCAGAGCACAATTTCCAGTAGCAAAAGTTTCAAATTTGGCAGGCCTCGTTGCGCTTGGCATTCTCTCATTTTGTAGAAAGTTTTGCCTGCGGCAAAACTTTGTCTAGGATATAGTTTCCTGTCAATTTTCTCAAACTGTTCATACAGTTTTGGATCCAGATCTTTTATACCGAAAATTGTGCTCCGCACAATTTTCTAATCTGGATTCTCTCATCTCTATTCGTGATTCTCTCAAGATATAGAAAGTTTTGCCTGTGGCAAAACTTTGGTATAACCCAGCACACTCTCTGCCAGATCAGTAAAGTCTTGTGATGACAAACCGTTTAGGAGCTGCGCAATCTCTTTCAGCCCCTCAGCATTCATTTTATTGAAAATTGTGCGGAGCAAAATTTTCAGTAATGAACAGGGCTTTCCGATCGGGGTCTGAGAGGAAGGGGGCGCTGAGGCAATGCGCGGCTGTGCTGTTACTTTTTACCGTTTTCCCTGCTATTTTCACTACCGTTTTTCCGGGCGTTTTTCTGAAATGCTCGAATTTCATCCTTGCTGAGCTTAGTGTACTTACGAATACGGTCTATCGACAGACCATCCATAAGCATATTGAGCGCATGATCACGCTGAGCCTGAGCTTGCCCTTGCTCAAGTCCTTGCTCAAGCCCCTGCTCAACACCTGCCCGCCATGGGTCATCTAAAAGATCTACCAACATACGTTTTACCTCCTCAGGATTGTCCTGAAATAATTTCTTTGTTTCATCCCTAGTTATCTTACCAGAAAATCTCTTGAGTATCCATCCACAGAAAATTGTGCTCTGCACAATTTTCCAATGAGGATTCTCTCATCTCTATTCTTGATTCTCTCAAGGTATAGAAAGTTTTGCCACAGGCAAAACTTTGTCATAAAATCGCTCTTTCTTTTCGGGATTCTCATCCTGTATTATATCTTTGAGTATGGCGATTGTTTCTTCTGTGTACTCTTCTATTGTTCCAAGATTTTCACAGAAAATTGTGCTCTGCACAATTTTTCAATAAGGATTCTCTTATCTATATTCTTGATTCTCTCAAGATATAGAAAGTTTTGCTACTGGAAATTGTGCTTGCACAATTTTCCAAGGCAAAACTTTGGTGATGTACATTATTGCCGAAATAACCCCTCCGACAGCCTTCAGTTCCTTGTTGCTGAAATTACTAATGTTGATCTGATAATAGGGAGATATCCGATTTCCTGAGTGAAAATATGATTGAAAATCGAGCGTGCGCGGATTCGAATTCGTCATTGACGCGCTGCGCCTAGTGTATATCACAAGGGTGATTATCAGGTAGTCGGTTTTCTCATCCCCCGATGAGGAAAGGTCTTCGGATAGGTGATGGGCGTATGTATATATTCTCCCCGGCATGTCGCTATCCACTGTCGACTGAAACTCAATGATGAAATACACATCAAGTGGTTTCAATTTCAGCATGTTATCGTAAAAATTGCATGTGGTTTTGTAAATGATATCGGAGACTGAACGTTTGGGGTCATCTTTGGGGATATGCTCTGAGTCAATACGCTCTATACTCCCGGGAACAATGCTCCGCGCGAGGCCTTTGTTGAAGTAGGAGTATATGAAATCCTGGAATATCTGAGCATTCCTGAAAGCATATTTCCAACTTTTGTCGTGTACCATTCCTATATATTTTCCGCTCATACCATATAGACGGGTAAAATATGAATGGTGTATGACAAAATGAGAAAGTTTTTCAAAAAGTTTTATTATTTTGAGATATTACAAAGTTTTGTTACTGAAAATTGTGCTCTGCACAATTTTCAAATGAGGATTCCCTCAAGGTATAGAAACTTTCTACAAAATGCGAGAATGCTAAGCACAAAGAAAACATTCCTGACGGACGCATGGCGAGCCGGATGCTTGGGCGAGCAGGCGCGGAGCGCCGACCAGCCCCGGGCGCATGGGCGAGCCGGATGCTTGGTCGAGCAGGCAGAGCTGTTCCAATTAATGCGATCCGTTCCGCACTGTCCGCATTTCCTCATCGCTCAGCCCGGTAACATCCTGAATGTCATGGGCTGAAAATCCTTTGGAAAACATACTGCGGGCCGTTTCTCGAATGCCTCTCGCCATTCCTTTTGCAAGACCTTTCTGCATTCCCTGCTCAAGACCTTCAACACGACCTTTCAGAATGCCTTTCTCCATTCCCTGCTCAAGACCCTCAATCCGGCCCTTCGCAATGCCTTCCCTGACGAAGGCGTTGGTAATATTATATGTCCGCATACTGTTTTCTCCTCCTGAAACTTTTGCATTGGAAAATTGTGCAGAGCACAATTTCCAGTAGCAAAAGTTTCAAATTTGGCATGCATCGTTGCGCTTGGCATTCTCCCATTTTGTAGAAAGTTTTGCCTGTGGCAAAACTTTGTCTAGGATATAGTTTCCTGTTAATTTTCTCAAACTGTTCATACAGTTTTGGATCCAGATCTTTTAGATAACCCAGCACGCTCTCTGCCAGATCAGTAAAGTCTTGTGAAGACAAACCGTTCAGGAGCTGCGCAATCTCTTTCAGCCCCTCAATATTCATTTCATTATCTCGCATTATATACCACAATGCAGTCGATGTATATCGTTTTCCATCGAAACGCCATGCCAACTGCTCCTTTTTCATTCTACAAAGATCACGCACAATGTACGACACTTTTACCCTGACATCTACCGTGCCTTCAGTCATAGATTCGGAAGCAGCATTTCCATGTGAACTGTAAAATGTGAGTGGGAGGTTCCATTCCTTTTTTCCATGGTAAAGCAGTAATATATAGATAGCATCCTTTTCATTGTACACATTGCTGTTTCTGAGGGCATATTGATAGTCATCGATCTGTGTGAGAACGTGTTTGTGCAGGTAGCTTTTGTGTTCAATAATAAAAAAGGCCTTCCGGTCGGGGTCTGACAGGAAGGGTGCGCTGACAACGAGAGCGCAGTGAAGGTTCTTTTTTCCTGCAATGTAGCTGGGGGTTTCAATGCGGATTTTGTCCATGTCCAGCTTGGCAAGCGTTGTATCCTCACAGAACAGGCGCAGCAGGTCGGGAATCATACGGGGGGTTCTGTAGTAGGCGATCTTGAAGGCTAGGTCGTGGATATGGTATTTGCTGTGGGATGATTTTTTCATAAACATTCCTCCTACATCTATAACGGGTAAAAAGTCATTTTTGACTATGTATTTGGAAAGAATTTGAAAAGAAATTGAAAGAATGTTGTGTTTTTTTTCGGGGAGTCGGGAATGGGGGGCTGGTATGCTCTGTGTCGATATAATCTTTGCTCATACTATATAGACGGGTAAAATATGAATGGTGTATGACAAAATGAGAAAGTTTTTCAAAAAGTTTTATTATTTTGAGATATTACAAAGTTTTGTTACTGAAAATTGTGCTCTGCACAATTTTCAAATGAGGATTCCCTCAAGGTATAGAAACTTTCTACAAAATGCGAGAATGCTAAGCACAAAGAAAACATTCCTGACGGACGCATGGCGAGCCGGATGCTTGGTCGAGCAGGCAGAGCTGTTCCAATTAATGCGATCCGTTCCGCACTGTCCGCATTTCCTCATCGCTCAGCCCGGTAACATCCTGAATGTCATGGGCTGAAAATCCTTTGGAAAACATACTGCGGGCCGTTTCTCGAATGCCTCTCGCCATTCCTTTTGCAAGACCTTTCTGCATTCCCTGCTCAAGACCCTCAACCCGACCTTTCAGAATGCCTTTCTCCATTCCTTTCAGAATGCCCTTCTCCATTCCCTCAATTCGGCCCTTCGCAATGCCTTCCCTGACGAAGGCGTTGGTTATGTTATATGTCCGCATACTGTTTTCTCCTCTAGGGTACAGTTTCCTGTTAATTTTCTCAAACTGCTCATACAGTCCCAAGTCCTTCAGGTAACCCAGCACACTCTCTGCTAGATCAGTAAAGTCTTGTGAAGACAAACCGTTCAGGAGCTGCGCAATCTCTTTCAGCCCCTCAGCGTTCATTTCATTATCTCTCATCATATACCACAACGCAGTCGATGTATATCGTTTTCCATCGAAACGCCATGCCAACTGCTTCTTTGTCATTCGCCTCAGATCGCGCACGATGTACGACACTTTCACCTTGACATCTACCGTGCCTTCGGTAAGGGATTCGGAAGCAGCATTTCCATGAGAACTGTAAAATGTGAGTGGGAGGTTCCATTCCTTTTTTCCATGGTAGAGCAGCAGTATATAGATAGCATCCCTTTCATTGTACACATTGCTGGTTCTGAGGGCATGCTGATAGTCATCAATCTGTGTGAGAGCATGTTTGTGCTGGTAGCTTTTATGTTCAATAATAAAAAGGGCCTTCCGGTCGGGGTCTGACAGGAAGGGAGCGCTGACAACGAGATCGCAGTGAAGGTTCTTTTTTCCCGCAATGTAGCTGGGATTTTCAATGCGGATTTTGTCCATGTCCAGCTTGGCAAGCGTCGTATCCGTACAGAACAGCCGCAGCAGGTCGGGAATCATACGGGGGGTTCTGTAGTAGGCGAGCTTGAAGGCTATGTCGTGGATATGGCCTGTGCTCTGGGATGATTTTTTCATAAATATTCCTCCTACATCTATAACGGGTAAAAAGTCATTTTTAACTATGTATGTGGAAAGAATTTTGCAAAATGTGTGAATTTTTTTCGGGGGATGGGGGAATGCGGGGACAATGCTCCGCGCGAGGTCTTTATTGAAGTAGGAGTATGTGAAGTTTCTGAATATCTGAGCATTCCTGAAAGCATATTTCCAACTTTTGTCGTGTACCATTCCTATATATTTTCCGCTCATACCATATAGACGGGTAAAATATGAATGGTGTATGACAAAATGAGAAAGTTTTTCAAAAAGTTTTATTATTTTGAGATATTACAAAGTTTTGTTACTGAAAATTGTGCTCTGCACAATTTTCAAATGAGGATTCCCTCAAGGTATAGAAACTTTCTATAAAATGCGAGAATGCTAAGCACAAAGACAGCATTCCAAATGAGATATTGACCTGAGCCCCCGTCTCAGCAACAGGCGCATAGGCGAGCTATCGAAAAAAGGCAGGCACGGATTGCCCCGCGCCTGCCGGAGTTGAATTGCAACTCGTTAAATTGCCGCTACTGGTTATACCATGTTGGAAAGGCTACATCGCCTGTTTGGCCGCGGCCCACCTTGGAATTCCGAAACATATTGGTGTCGGTTCCGGTAAATGTGCTGGGGGTATCCGTGTCCATATCCTTATCTTCGAGTGTCAAATGATCCTTCCACTCCTCAAGATCCTGATTGAATGCGCTTGCTCCATCGAACATTTGAGTCATATTCGGTGCCGCAGCAATTGTCCAGCCGGAAATATCCTGATTGAAACTGGTTGCTCCATCGAACATATAGGACATATTCGTTACCTTACTGACATCACCCCATCCCGAGATATCGCCATTGAAACTGGTTGCTTCAGCGAACATATAGGACATATTCGTTACCGAGCTGACATCCCAGCCAGAGATATTCTGATTGAATGCGCTTGCTTGAGCGAACATACCGAACATACTCGTTACCGAACTGACATCCCAGTTTGAGATATCTTGATCGAATGCGCTTACTTCCTGGAACATCTGAGTCATAAATGTTACCGAACTGACATTCCACTTCGAGATATCGCCATTGAATGCGTCTGCGTTATAGAACATACTGTTCATACTCGTTACCGAACTGACATCCCAGCGTGAGATGTCGCCATTGAATTCGCCTGGGTTATGGAAAATAGTGGTCATATCCGTTACTGCCGTGGTAACAATGTAGTTGAGATCGGCAGTATTGCCCCAATTACTTATTCCCGCAGCTACCGCTGCGTCCAGTTCATCGTTACCGCCATCGGTATTAGCAGCGCCCGCGCTGCCATCGCCATCAGCAGGTCTCACGGTAACATAAAACTTTTCGGTAAGCCGTGTATTCTCATCGGTTCCGTCTATGACAGATACATTGTATGTTCCTGCCGTTGTACTTGCGGCAACCGTAATAACTCCGGTACGTGCGTCAACTGTCGGCAGGGTAACGGTAACCCCTGAGGGCGGGGAAGTAACCCCAGCCACAGTAACGCTTGGATTCTCCGCATTGGCAGCGGCGTCATCAATGTCAGCCGAAAGAATGACGGATGTTGTTGATGTACCAAAGGGAACCTGTGCCGCAAGCGGCAGCAGTGTTCTCGTTGCGGAGGCAGACCAGCCGCCAGTGCCCAGCGCGTTAACGGCGCGCACCTGCACATTGTAGGAGGTGCCGTCGTTCGTCAGGCTCGGGATGGTGTAGCTCGTAGCACTGATAGGGTCGGTGACCAGCGTCCAGTTAGTTCCGCTGTCTGAACTATACTGCACATCATATGAGGTAATGGGGCTGCCGCCGTTGTTGGGCGCTGTCCATATCGCGGTGAGCTGGGTGTCTCCAACTGTGAGCCTGGGAGCATTCGGCATGGCAGGAGGCCCAATAGGGGTTGCGGTGCCGGTCGCTGGGTTGCCATTGCCCTCTGTATTGACAGCGTAGACCCGCGCCTCATACTCGGTGCCGTTTGTCAGGTTGGGGATGGTGAGGGTGTAGGTGTCGGCATCGGCGGTTGCAATGACAGGTTCCCACGCGCTTACTCCGACTACGCGATGTTGCAGTTCATAGCGAATAATGTCGCTGTCGCCAGTATCGGTCGGCGCAGCCCATGTTGCGGTAATTGTCGTATCGTCCGCTGCGAGCGTGAACGCAGTCGGCGCCAAGGAAACGGTAATAGGGGTTTCTGTGGAAGATTCCGACCAGTTTCCCGCACCATGCGCATTGACCGCGCGCAGCCGCACATCGTAGGGGGTGCCGTTTGTCAGCCCGGTAATGGTGGAGCGTGAGGTCGGAGGAGTAATAATGGCGGTATCTGTATCGTCCGCTGGCCAGTCTGCGCTGCTTTGTTTGTGCTACACATGGTACGCGGTAATTTCGCTATCGCCGGTTTCTTCCGGCGGAGTCCAGTTAACCGTTAGTTGCTTATTCCCCGCTTCAAGGATTGGGGCAGCCATGGTGCCCGGCACGGCTGGTTCAGGTACATCTGAATTCTGCCGGGTATAGACAGTGCCATCCAATGTTAAGGTATCTCCATCAATGGTATACTCTACCGTTGCCCCATTACGGTTTTCCGCTCCTTCTCCTATACAATTACTGAACGTAATTGAGTTTCCGTTATCCGTGTAATCACAAATAACCTCCAAAAACACATCTATGTACGTTGTCGCGGTGAATTCTATGGTATGAAACTCATTATCCGCGGTCCACACGCCTATTAGGGGAGATGTATCCATGGGCACTGGTTCCGGTTCCGTCATTGGTTCCGGTTCCGGCAGTGGACATCCGGCAAGTAATGCGATGAGAACCACGCTCATTATAATCAATACAGAGGATGCCCCCCATAACTTTCGTAGTGGATTAAAAAGATTAATACTCCTTTTTCTAAAAAATATTTGTCGGACAATGTCCGCTTATGTTTTATTGCGGATACGCGCTGAAACCTTATAGAAAGTTTTGCATTTTGCAAAACTTTGTTATACAAAGGTTACTACAAAGTATCGGAAATATCAACTACTACATGAAAATTGGTGCGAATTCAACCATAAGTTTCATCAAGAAAAAATTCCCCCAATCAGATGCTGACCGACATCGGCTCAATTTCATCAAAATTCACCGGGAGAATGTTCTTTATTTCATATCGGTAGTCTCGTTTATTAATGGTAAATTCAATTACCTGTCCAACAGTATTGTTCAGTAATTTTGAAGCAAAGGGAGATAAATGGCTGAGGATCTTTTTTTCAGGATTTGATTCCCAAGGTCCCATTATGGTAACAGTTTCTTCTGTGTTTGTTATAAGATTCAAAAGAACAATCATCGTGCCGAAACCGACCTTGTCGTAATGTATGCTGTCGGGCTGAATGATTTGTACAGATTGAAGTTCTTCTTCCCATTTACGGGCTGTTGTATTGAGAATATCCTGCCGTTCCTTTGCCGCTTTATACTCCGCGTTTTCTTTCAGATCTCCATATTCCCGAGCCGCCGCAATTTCTTTGGAATTTTTCGGAACTTCAACATCATGAAGCCTTTTGAGCGCCTTTTGCCGGCCCTCATAGCTTTTCATAATGGAAAGAAAACCACTTCGGGTTGTTGTTTCCAGAACATCTGCCTGGTTGGAAAAGAATGCGAAGTTGGGGAAACGTTCTGAAATTGTTTTTTGAATCATCTTCATTACTTTCGCGTCCATATCCTTGACATCTTCGAGAAGGGAATAGATTCTTCCAACGATATCTTCATTACTCATGCGTATATAGTCGAACAGTGTATTGTCCTTCACAAGGAAATTGAAAACCTGCTTGTGAAGCTTACGGTTAAGAATGACGTCCCGTTTATTATCAATATCCCGCGCGGTAATATCCAATAAATGAATCATGGAAATAAGAATTTTTTCACGTTCAACGCCTGTTTTTGCAAACCAGTCATCATGTATGCAGTTTTTTACGAACCAGATATAGGGTTCGCGCATATCCCGATAATTATTGTAGAGCTCCAGAAATTTTTGTATGACGGTATCCTGATGGTTTGCGGTGATAAGCTCACGCACTACGTCCTTATGAAGATAGTAGGGAAGGAGCGTAATGTAAATTTTATTCCAATCGGGTATTTTGTGTTTGTGAATATGGGTAAGGAATAGTTTGCGTATATCGGTATTGTTGATTTTTTGAAACATTTCCTCGTAATCTTCAAGATTAGTGAAATATTCCTTGAAATTAAGATTAACCCCCGGATTTAGAAACGGAAATTGGTTAACAATCCGTAAAATTATTAACATGGCTGAAATAGTATGTTCATTGTAACTTCCAGGATTCCGAACGTAGGTAACAAAATAATCGAACATATCAAGAAAAAGATCATTTTCCAGCGATTCTCCATTGTCGCCGATAAATTCCATGAATTCCTGAAGAGTTTTTATACGGTCAAAGAAATCTTTTTCAGCTTTAAACCGATTATAGGTTCGTTCCTCTAGGCTCATAGGCTGATCACGAACCGTATATATATCGGGATTATCAGGAAGATTCCCGAATGCTTCACCAGTTTTGAGGATATCCCGCGCTTTCAGGCTCCAGCTGGGCCACTCATTTATGCTGAGAATACCGGGAACGAGTTCCGCCTTTATTTTTTTCAAATCTGCGGCGTTATCGAAACTTCTGATAATTGTTTTAAGCGCCCAGAGAGAATCTGTTTTGACCTTTTTATTCAGAACCTCTTTCTTTTTCGTGATCCGATATACCCATATATGGTTTTTGTCCAGAACCTGAAAGCTGCTGACAGCCATTTTCAGAGACATCTTATGATTTTTCTTTTGGGCAAAATCAACAATAATTTCATCATCCTTTGTTGATGTAATTCTGCCGATGCCCCATGAACGGTGATACACAAAATTGCCCTTATCGAATGCAATGTGCTTCTCAAAATCCTGTATGGCATCATGAACGTTTCTCCAGTTCTGATTAAGGTTTGATAACCGGATGTATTCTTCAAGATGACTATGGTTTTCGTATTTTGCCTTGTAGCAATCAACTATCTCTTTTCTCGCCTTAATGTCTTTGCTATCGCAGGTAAGGATCTGTTTCAGAATGCTTATTGATGTTGTCCAGTCCTTCTTACGGAAAAAATACGGGTACTGCAGTTTGAGTAACTCCACCGCTTCCTGCTTACCGATGATTTTTGAAACTCTTCCCTCCGCATGGTGAAAAAATTCTGTTTCAGAAGGCACAAGTTCCATGAGTTTCAGCATTATTTCGTGGATTTGATCAAAAGATTTTTTGTTTATATAACGGTGCAGAGCTCGTTTATAGTATGAAGCTGCTTCCTCCATATGTCCCTGCGCTTCTTCATATTTTGCAAGTTTATATACGATGTCAGCTTCTTCATAATCGACGCGTATGAGACGTTCCCAGATTTTATATTGTTGTTCCGGTTTATTTTCATGGACATAGCACTCCGCAAGATTCCGCAGGGCATGACGGTTTTCTCCGAAGTCCAGAATTCTCTTACACAGATGCTCTATAATGTTCCAACGCTGCTTTTCATTGAATAAATTAATCAGCAAAAGGAGATTTGAGTCATCAATAAATTGACGGTTGAGATTAATAATTCCCGATAAGTAGAGAGCAACAATGCTATTCTTGGAGGTAGTGAGCTGTTCCGCGCATAGTTCCATTGCCTGTTCTTCAATGTCTGCTGTAAAAATCTGCTCGAGAAGATTATCTAATTCCAGAAAATCATTGATAGTATAGTTTGGTACTGTCAATCGAGTCCATTTTTCCTTGGTTAAGTGTTCGCTGAGAAGTTTCAGAATTTTTTCCGACATTATATAATGTTCTCCCTGAGTGTAATGGTGAGCGGAGAAGATCAATGAAAATCATGTATCCGCTCTGAATGTTTTTATAGAAAGTTTTGCTACTGGAAATTGTGCTTGCACAATTTTCCAATGCAAAAGTTTGTTATAGTATATAGAAATGTAATGAGTGTGAGAACTATCCATTTGTATATAACTTGTATATTTCAGGAGCTACACTACGGACCTTCAGAAGAATTTCATCAATTTTATGTTGTTTTTCCTGATTCAATACAAAATAATCAATTAACCAGAAGTAATGGTTGAGTAATTTTGGGAGAATTGTGTGCGCTGTTTCATGTTTTTTGAGTTCCTGCTCATAATTGAAAATGCGCTGCCGTAGTTTTCCATACTCCAGAGCCCGAAGTTCCCTTTTAATATTCAGGATGCCCCAGAGGGTTCCGTAGACCGGTATCCATTCACGTAGTTCATTCGGACCGAAGGTAAAATCGTTCCTCATTTTTTGTATAAGCCTGACAAATAAATCCGATTCAAAGGCATCAATGTCAATATCCCGCGGATCAAGAAAAAATGCCTCGCGAAAAAATACCCGCGCTTTCTGTTCTTCTCCAACAAGAGCGCAGGTATCAGCAAGCTCAGCAAAAAGGCGCGCGCGCGGCATACCATTCTGCATCGCCTTCAAAAAACACTGCTGCGCGTCATCAAAATTTCCCATTCCCTTATATGCAATGCCCTGCCATAACTGCATTTCCTGCTCATTGTCATTATAATTCAGGCTCGTAAAAATTTTTAGTACCCGAGAGAAAATATTGAGTCTGAAACTCTGTATAAATTGAATGTCATTGGGGAAGGTCGTCGTAAATTCTCTGAACCTCTTCCAGTATTGCAGTAAAATTTCAGCGTGTTCAATTGGTTCCTGATAATGAGACAGAGAATCTATTCTTTTTTCCCAGAATTTCATATACTTAAGGCCCCCGATAATTCTCTGATGATTAAAGTCGAGTGAGAATGCTTCATTCAGACATTCATGCGCGGCAGTAAATTTATCATTCGCAATGAATTCAGCTGCCCTATTAATGAGAAGTTCAATATCTTTCTGATGGTCCTTACGCTTTGATACCATTAGTCTCCACTATGCAGAAATTACTATTTCTGATATATATATTATATGGGTATCTATCAAAATACAACTACTCGCAGTAATTCTCATCTGCCGCCGTACATTGCGCCTTCAATACTGTCGGCAGATTTTTCATCTCTCCGGGATGAGTTGCGAATTATCGAAAATTCAGGGGCTGAATGGGTTCATCTTGATGTTATGGATGGACACTTTGTGCCTAATCTTACCTTTGGTCCGCAGATTGTTTCTGATCTCCGTTCCCATTCACCGCTCATTTTTGATGTGCATCTCATGGTGAGTAAGCCCATGGAAATGATTGAACAATATGTTACTGCAGGAGCTGATAATATAGTATTCCACATTGAGGCGGTAACACATGCTCATAGATTAATTTCAATGATCCGGAATTGTGGAAAATCTCCGGGTATTTCTCTTGTGCCCTCATCGCCGGTTGCGCTCTGTACGGAACTTCTCCCGCTTGTGGATCAGGTTCTGGTTATGAGTGTGAATCCGGGATTCAGCGGGCAGTCATACATTGAACAAAGTACCTCTAAAATTCGTCAGCTTTCTGATATTAGAAAAGATCATAATTATTCCTATCTGATAAGTGTTGATGGAGGAATAAACCTTAATACCGCGCCTCGGGTTATTGATGCCGGGGCTGATGTGCTCGTAAGCGGCAGCGCCTTTTTTACGGCACAAGAGAAATCTCTCTTTGTCCGTCAACTCAAGGGAGAGCAAATTGCATAAAAACGCTTTGCTCCGTGTGGCGCAGCCTCCGGCCAGCCATCGGAAACTTTTATTTTATGCAAAAGTTTCCGATAATAAAAAAGGAGCTGAACGTGAAAAGATACTGCATATTAGTATTCACCTGTATGATTTCATTTTCTCTGTGGTCGCAGATACATACAAACGATTTTAATTCCGGCATCGTTAAATATCAGGAAGAAAAATATTCTGAAGCACTTTCTACCTTCAGGCAGATACTGCTTGATCCGCAGTATCGAAATTATCACGGCGATGCGTATCTCTGGATAGGCAAAACCCTTATTGCGGAGAATCGTTTTGAGGATGCCGAACGAAACATTGAGTTTTTTCTTTCAAATTACCCCAACAACAGTAATTATCCTGAGGGCCTTTACCAACGCGGGAGAATACTCTTTTTCAGTATGCGCTATGAGTCGGCAATAGTGGCTTTTTCGGAGTTTACCTCCCAGTACCCCGATCATCCCTTTGCAGCTAATGCCTATTACTGGACAGGTGAGGCGCTCTTTCACACCGGGTATTTGGATCAGGCAGAGAAACTGTTTCTTATAGTAATTAGTGAATTTCCGAAAAGCTATCGGGTTGAAGCAGCCCGATATCGGCTATCCGTTATCAATTTAAGCCGACGAGAACAGGAACTTCTCAATCTTCTTCAATGGACCCAGGAAGAATATCTGCATTACATAGAGGGTTTCCGTACAGAGGAATTGGAATATCAGGAGGCCATACGTTTGTATCAGGCCGGAGCTGCGCCTGATTCATCCGGTCTGGCAGCGCGGGAACTCGAAGAGTTACTGCGAAGGATTACCCAGCTTGAATCGGAAAATACACGATTGAGGCAATTGAATAATGAACAACGGGAATTTGTCCGGGTACTTGAGAATGATGTCAGAACTATTCAGAATAACCGATCATCTGCGTCTCAGGAAAACCTGGCGGAAAGCCAGATCATCCGAAGTACCGATGCCGATTTTCAGCAACGTCTTGATCTTCTTGCCCTCAAAGAAAAAAGCCTTATTCTCAAGGAAAATTTAATTGAGAATCTTGAGCGTCTCATTGCAAATTCCGGGTATCAGCAGTGAAACATCTTGCTGCAGGATTGTTTATATTCCTGTGTATACTCCCTGCCATGTATCTTCACGGGCTTGATTATGTCGTTGGAAACTATAATCTCGGTATATTTGAGGAGAATGGACATTTTTCCCTGTCCTATCGTAAACAGACATCGCATGTTCCCCTTCTGGACAACGAAAATCCGCGAAGCAGTTTTATTGAAATCCTGTATAATAATAGAATCATACGTTTGGCGAATGAGAGCGTTTTTTATATTACTGTCCTCGAAACAGATGAGGCAATCATCGTACAATATGACCTAGGGGGAATTATTGTTGAAGAACGGTTTTCCTTTCTCCGGCAGGAAAACAGAATTCTTGCGGTCAAAATTACCTACAGCATCCATAACAATTCTGGAAATGATGTATTTATTGGTATCCGCAACATTCTGGATACTGTGCTTGGAGAATCGGAAGCTGCCCATTTTTCAACGCAGAACGATGGGGCGGTATTTGATGAGCTCATGTTCCTGCCTGACCCCGATAATTCCGACACCGATAATTCCTACATTCTCAGCGCGAATGAAACCGATCAACTTGCAATATACTTCTGGGGTAAAACAGGGCCGGATAAGGTACTGCTTGCAAACTGGAAGCGCTTATCTGATAGTAATTGGGAATATACCGTTCAAAATGGAAGAAATTTTACCGAAGCGCCGCTCTCAATTAATGACAGTGCAGTTGCGCTTGTTTTTGAACCTCGAACTATTGGCGAGGGGCAGAAAGTACATTACGAAATTGTTCTCAGCTATGTGCCAAGTGATACCGATCCTCTTGCATGGCGTGAAAATCTCATACATGCGCATGTTCATACATTACGCTATGGGACAAGCCGAATTACACACATTGATGACAACGCATTTCCTCAATCCATAGATGGTTTGAATTCCGAAAACTATAGCTCTGAGCAGCTTCGGACAGTGTCATCATATCTTCGTGATCTGGAGATTCTTGACAGTTTCATTAGTCAAATTGATAGTATCCTTTATTCGCGGGGAATAGTAACATCGCAGGATATTATCCGGATGGAGGATATATTGGCTATAATTCGTAAAAATAGTTCACATTATTAGCAGCATGAAAGATACGCATAATGATCTTCGGGCAGCTCAGACATTATTCGCCAGACAAAAGTATGGACAGATTATTTCCCAACTTACCCCGCAGATTGTACTTTATCGGAAGGATCCGGCATTTTATACGATACTCGGGTTTTCATGCCTGTACACTGAAGATTTTGGCGGCGCCTATAGTTATTTGAAAAGAGCCCGCGATCTTGCGCCTGAGAATGTTTCTGTTTTCCTTGGCCTTGCAGTTGTTATGCTCAGGCGCCGAAAACTTACTGAAGCCCTGAATATCTGGCTGCAGGTACTGGAGCTTGACCCGAAAAATAAACGGGCAAAACGCGCTCTGGATATGGCCCGAACTTTTTCAGAGAACGATTGGCTTCAACTCATTGAGAAAAAAAAGTATTCTTCCATACTTCCTGCTCAACGCAGCCTCGTACTCTCCAGAATAATTCCATGGACAGTTGCCGGATTGCTGCTCGTTGCCCTGCTTGTAGTTATCATATCTGCTATTTCTGGAATTGAACCTCCTTATCGTGTGAATTCGGAATTGTTGGAGTTTGATCGGAACGATTATACGCCCGGAGATTACTCACAATTTGCAGCCATCATTTTTACTGATGCGGAACTGGAAAGAAAAGTTGCCGAAATAAAATATCTCTTCCATCATTTTCAGGATAATCTCATTCGATATCATGGAAATACCATACTTATGTCAAATGCTCCTCTCGGCTTGAAAGATCGCATCTCCTTCATTATGGCGCAGCTTCAGGTGCCCAACTTCACCAATTTTCAGGATAATTTCGAATACACAGAAGTGGCGGAAAATCCCCAATTCTATAATGGGGTATATGTCCGATGGCGGGGAAGGGTGGCCAATTTTTCAATAGCTGATGACTTCATCATATTTGATCTGCTGGTGGGCTTCGATGATGGGCGGATTGTTCAGGGTACTGTACCTGTTATTCTCGATTTTGCCGTTAATCTTCGAGGCGGTGAGGCGGTTGAGGTTATTGCGAGAGTGAGCAGTGAAGACGGTACCATCAGATTATCTGCTACATCTATCCGGCTCATCATTCAATAAAGGGCTTATCATTCAGTAAGCTGACGTGATCTCTTCCGCTCAATCATCCCCATGACCATATAGACAAGTTGAGCGGCAGTGAATTCGCAGAAATGACCCCCGAGATTCGGAGCAAGTTCAACAACATCGAATGCAATAACATTCCGCTGCTGAATGACCGATTCAATGATGGACAGTGTCTGGTACCATTGCAGCCCTCCGGGAACGGGTGTGCCGGTTGCAGGAAGAATACTCGGGTCGAGACCATCGAGATCGATGCTCAGGTATATATCGGCAGGAAAATCTTCAGGCAAAGTTACCGTATTTATCTGATCAGGCTGCCCGGGCGCGAGCTGGGGAGCATCATAATAATGTACATGGGGGCAGGAGTTTCTGTATTCCACTTCTTCCCGGCAAAGTGCCCGTACACCCAGTTGAAACACCGGAATTCCGGCATCTGCGCAGCGGCGCATAATTGAAGCATGCGACCAGACCTTACCCTGATATGCGAGCCGCATATCGGCATGGGCATCAATGTGTACAATGCCCAGAGAATTCCCTCTGTTTCTGGAATGTTCCCGGCAGGCCATTACCGGACCGTATGTTATGCTGTGTTCTCCGCCGAGGATAACCGGCAGCGCTCCATGTTCAAGAATGTCTCCTGTCTTACGGGCTGCGGACTGAAAGAGCCCGTCAACTAATTCATCGCTGAGCCTGTCGTTTTCAGGAGCATTGTACGCAGCCCGAGCATTGTACGCAGCCCTGCGACTGTTCAGCATCAGTGGTTTGTGGGTGAAAATTCCTGCTAATCCGGGATAACTTGTTCCGTCGTAAAGTTCTAATTGCTGACTGGCGCGGATAATCGCTTCAGGTCCTGCATTGGCGCCGCCTAAATAGCTGACCGATGCCTCAAACGGAAAGGGGACTACGTGAAATGCCGCCTTGTCGGGAGGTATTGCATCATGTTCACTCTCAAGGAATCCCAGCCCCTCGTAGCCCTCGTAGGCGGTAAATTCTGCTCTGTGCTTCATATGATCTCCAGTGTTATGAAAGCCTGTTACGGAAATCGTTGTAATTAAATGTTTTTACCACTTCATACGCGCCATTGCGGCTGTCGAAGGTACAGATGGCCGGAAGCGGTATTCCATTGAAGGTTGTCGTCTTCACCATTGTGTAATGCGCCATATCATCAAAGATCAGCCGTTGACCGCGTTTCAGCGATGAACTGAAACTGTAGTCTCCCATTACATCGCCCGCAAGACATGTCTGACTGCCGAGCCGGTAAAGGCAGGGAAGGGTACCGGGATCAGCCGCTCCCCAGATCTCAGCCCGATATGGCATCTCCAGAGTATCGGGCATATGGCAGGTTGCGGAAGCATCAAGAATTGCCACATCCATGCCGTTATGGAGAGTATCAAGAACTGTTGTAAGCAAAATACCTGTGTGTATGGCTATTGCCTCTCCGGGTTCAATATACACCGTAAGATTATACTCGTCCCGCATCATTTTTATACAGTCAATAAGGAGTTGGCGGTTATAATCATCTCCGGTAATGTGATGCCCGCCTCCGAAATTGATCCATGACATATTTTTGAGGACATGTCCGAATTTTTTAATAACAACCTTCAGTGTACGTTCGAGAGGTTCCGCGCCCTGTTCACAGAGAGTATGAAAATGCAGGCCGCTTATGCCTGCCAGCCCTTCCAATCCTGCCAGCCCTGCCAATCCTGCCAGCCCTTCCAATCCTGCCAGCCCTTCCAATCCTGCCAGCCCTTCCAATCCTGCCGGTTCATCTTCCTCTTCACGGAATTCCTTCTCAGTTACGCCAAACCGGCTATGAGCTGCGCAGGGATCGTAGAGGGGAATTGTTCCTTCGCTGTGCTCCGGGTTAATGCGCATGCCGAAATGAATTCCTTCCCGCTGAGCTTGAGCTGCCAGAGCCTGTTCACGGTAATGCTTCCATTGAGAAAAACTATTAAAAACAATGTGATCAGCAATTTTCAGTAGTTCAGTAAATTCTTCTTCCTTAAAAGCCGGCGCGTATACATGCACTTCCTTTCCAAATTCTTCCCGTCCGAGACGAGCCTCATACACCGAACTTGCGGCGGTTCCCTTGAGAATGGAGCTTATCTGCGGAGCGAGGTGAAACATTGAAAAACCCTTAAGGGCGAGAATAATGTTCGCGCCGGATAGCTCCATAATTTCACCGAGAACATCAAGATTGTATTGTATTGCCGCCTTGTCTATGACAAAGGCCGGCGAGGGAACTTTGCTCGGGTCAAAGCCCCTGAAGAAGGCAGGCCGTTTTCCGTTTCCGTGGAAGGTCACTCCGGCGCTGCCTGTACTGTCTGTACTGTCCATGGCAGGCCATGTGCCGGTAGTTCATCCATGAAAGGATCGGGGTCAAACTGTTCCATATTATACACGCCTGCTTTATGCCAGATGCCTGTCAGCATCATTTTTGCCCCAATCATGGCTGGAACCCCGGTCGTATAGCTAATGGCCTGGCTTTGAACCTCACGGTAGGCCTCCTGATGATCACAGATATTGTATATATAAACTTCCCGATTTTTGCTGTCTTTTACCCCTCGAAGTATGCCTCCGATGCAGGTTTTTCCCTTTGTGCGGGGGCCGAGACTTGAGGGTTCAGGCAGTACTGCCTTAAGAAACTGCAGGGGAACTATCTCCCTGCCATTGAAGTCAATTGGCTTAATACTTGTCATTCCCACATTGGTTAATACTTCGAGGTATTTGAGGTAATTATCAGAAAAACTCATCCAGAACTGAGCCTTTTTGATATCGGGAAAATGCTTTGTCAGCGATTCAAGCTCTTCATGGTACATGCGGTATATATTGTAGGTTCCGACCTCGTTGGGGCAGGTAAATTCCCGTGACATGGACATTGGGGGTGTTTCAATAAATTTTCCATTTTCATAGTGAACGCAGGCAGCGCTCACCTCACGGATATTAATTTCAGGATTAAAATTTGTTGCGAATGGCCGGTCATGTGTGCCGCCGTTAACATCAATAATATCCAGATAATCGAGCCTGTCGAGATAGTGCTTCAGCCCATACGCGGTAAAGACATTTGTTACGCCGGGATCAAAACCGCTTCCAAGAAGAGCCATTATCCCCTTTTTTTCAAAACGTTCATGATATTCCCACTGCCATCGATACTCAAACTTTGCAGTGTCCTTCGGTTCATAGTTTGCTGTATCGAGATAATCAACACCTGTTTCAAGGCAGGCATCCATTAACGGCAGATCCTGATACGGGAGAGCGAGATTGATGAGGAGATCAGGCTGAACTTTCTTAATAAGTTTCACCGTCTGAGATACATCATCGGCATTGAGCTGCGCTGTGGAAATGCTCCGTCCGCGCATTTCATCTACTTGTTCGGCAATTACTTTGCATGTGCTTTCTCTCCGGCTTGCAAGGGTAATTTCGGAAAAAATATCTGAGTTCATGGCGCATTTATGGGTTGTTACCTGCCCAACGCCTCCGGCTCCGACAATTAATACATGTTTGCCCATTGTTTTATTCTCCTCGAAACTTTTGCTACTGGAAATTGTGCAAGCACAACTTTTCAACGCTTGAAATAGGTATATCCGTTCATACTTGAATTAAAGGTCTGCATAATTATCTTCCCTTCTGAAACAGTTATTTTACCCTTCGTAATTGCAGTTTCTGTTTTCCTGCGGAACTGCTCCCGCACATGATCCGGCTCATATTCCACATAGCTGAGAACATCGGAAATTGAATCGCCGTGAATCTCCCTGACAATGTCGTAGGTTCCGTCATTCTCTACCCTGATGGAAACAACATTCGGATCACCAAAAAGATTATGCAGATCTCCCAGAGTTTCCTGATACGCGCCCACAAGAAAAATTCCAAGGTAATATTCTTCATTATCTTTAAGGCTATGGAGGGGAAGTGTCCGTTTAATATCATGAATATCGGGAAAATGATCAATTTTTCCATCGGAGTCGCAGGTAATGTCGCCTAAAATACCCTGCCGATCCGGTTTTGTATTATGCCGATGAAGAGGAATAACCGGAAAAATCTGGTCAATTGCCCATGCGTCCGGCAGGCTTTGAAACACACTGAAATTACAATAATAAATGTCATACAATGCCTCTCCGAGGTTCCTGAGCTCGCGGGGAATGCGCTTTACCTTTTTCAGATTAATGATTATCTGATTTATAAGCGACAAAAATATATTCTCACCCAGAGCCCGATCTCTCAGGCTTATGCCTCCGCTTTTGAAGCGTTCGCGCAGCTCATTACGATGGTGGACAGCATCATGATAACATTCCTGAATGTTTTTCAGGTCCATATATCCATGAATTTCCCACAGGTGAAAAATTGTGTCATCCACAGCTTCGGGCAGTTTCTCCGGCGGCTGGGGGTGCTGTACAGGAGTAACATCGAGAACATTGCAGACAAGAATGGTTGAGTATGCGACAGTTGCTCTTCCCGATTCAGTCATAATGCATGGGTGGGGAGTGTGTGAGTCGTTAAGAATATAGGTTAACGATTCAATAATGTCAGTACAATATTCTTGGAGAGTATAGTTTTTACTGTGGACAAAATTTGTCTGGCTTCCATCGTAATCAATTGCCAATCCGCCTCCAAGATCCAGAAAACCCATGGGAGCTCCTTCCTGAATAAGCCCGACATAAAAGCGCGCCGCTTCCTGTATGGCATTTCGTATGTCCCGAATGTTTGGAATCTGACTGCCCAGATGATAATGCAGCAATTGAAGTGAATCCAGAATGTTTTCAGCCCGGAGGATATCAATAATATCGACAATTTCTGAAGTTGTCAGTCCAAAAAGGCTGTTATCGCCCCCGCTGTCCTGCCAATGACCGCCGGCTTTGCTTGAAAGCTTGATGCGCAGACCGATAAGAGGCTGAATGCCAAGTTTTTTGCTTCTCTCAATGAGAATGGGTAACTCACTGGGGGCTTCAATAACAAAAAAACAACGGTACCCCATCTTATGCGCGTAGAGCCCGAGATCAAAAAAATCAGCGTCTTTGTAACCATTACATACAATAACGTTTTCGGTGCTGTACAGCATGTGAAGGGCAACAATGAGCTCGGCCTTACTGCCGGCTTCAAGGCTATGATTATACCGAGCGCCGCATTTTGTTATTTCTTCAATGACTTGCTGCTGTTGGTTTACCTTTATGGGGAAAAGCCCCTGATATTTTCCGGTATAATTGAATTCTTTCATTGCCGCATGAAAACTTTCATTAAGCAGGGTGATTTGCCCTTCAAGAAGATTCTCCACTCGCAGAAGAGCAGGCATTTGAATGCCTCGGTCAAGCAAATTTTTTATAATATCAAGAAAACGTATTTCATTGGATTTTCCATCTGTGGATACCCTGAGAATGACTTCTCCAGAATTGTTAATATCAAAATATCCTCCGCCCCATTCCTTTATTCCATAAAGATTAGCGGAATCCTGCGGAGACCATTCACTCAGTAAATCATTGCTCATACGTCAGCTTCCGATAGCTTGAAACGTTGAGTTACTAACTGAACGAGATTCTTTGTCCTTGAGTCAATTTGATCATGGCTCCAGCCTGTAGCAACGGCCAAGTCCTTATTAAGCGTGAGTCCGTTTTTGTAGCCGACAGGAAGACCTTGTTTATCAGTATGATCCCTCTTATCCTCAAAGCTCCTATTACCAAGTTTACTATTGAAAGCGGAAATCGTCAGGTTGCCCAATTTGTGAACATGTGTCTCTTGTATTTCCTTCGCTCTTTTCTCATCGCCATCGGCGATCATGGTTATCCACGGCATTGGGATATTTTCTCCTTTCGGAAAAATATGTTCAATTGTCCATACGAATTTCTTATTTTCACCGCGCTGCCAAAGATCAACCCAACTTTCTTTTGTCATGGACTCTTCGGCCAAAGCGCAGAGAATAAACCGGGTTACCCCAACATTTTCTTCATAAATCGGCCCCCTTAGCTTGCGTTGGAAGTAATCGTCCGTAACAGAGACAGCCAGTAATTCTTGCTTAATTGATTCCGTAATCGCATGTGCGCGCAACCCACTGATCTTGTTAATTACTGTTATAAACAGTCGGGGAAGATCTCGGGTTGAAGGGGTATCGGTCAAATTACGATAAACGAAGAATCGGACAAGTAATTTGACTATTGATGATAGGTGAGAATTCTCAAGTTTGAGCTCATTCTTTCGTACGAGTAAATACAAAATGAGCAAATATGATGGGGTGCCCTGAATCCGTTCTAAATCCTTTAGCGGTTTCTTAAGATCATTCTCAAGAGCATTGAGGGCTTCATCCTCGTTTCGTGAAAGTATCAGCGAATACAGTCGTCCAGCGTCACTGAGCTTCTGTAAACAATCTTTCGCGTTATGGTCAATGAGCTTTTCATAAATTTGAATTAGGTTGGATCGGATGGCGACCTGTACCTGAGGGATCGCTTTAAGTTGATTCCTGAAGGCGTTGTAGTACTGACGAAAAAAACGTTCCTGAATAGTATAGTCATCGCCTAGGTAATTCAGGAGACGCTTCCAATTCTCAAAATTGTGATCTACCGCGCCTTCGCCTGATGGTTCAATGGATTCCAGACGGGCCAATAGCTTGTTCTTGATCAGATCAACGGCGGTAAGCGGAATCCCCCGATCGTTTAAAGTCTCGAACAGGATATACGCGTCAGCGTGGCTTGCCACCTCAATTTTGACCATGCACGCGTGGCTGACTTTTTCTATGAATGCCATGATCGTATGTAGCAGATTGTTTTCTTCATTGCTTATTCGATTAATGCGATCTTGAAAATATCGATAAGCGCGAAATATCTGACGGTTACCAGCGTGATGGGGGTAGGGCGCATCCCCAATAATTCCGGCATCGGCGAGAACAGCGCGGTAATCATCGAAATTATTACCCTGATTCTGCGGAAGCAGACGAATTTTATCGCCCCCTTTCTTGAGAACCAACTTGTGCTTCAAATTGATCAGCTCAGCGCCCTGTTCATCATCCAAATCATTTTTATAAGATTTTAGAATCTGGTAAACAGCGGACAGAAGTAGTGAGAGCGTTGTTAGGCGTTGTTGTCCGTCAACGAGCTCAAGCTTCTGAATAGAAAGCGCATCGGTCGATTGATTGATGCAGATAATTGAGCCAAGGAAATAGCCCTGCTCGTTTTCAAGCACATCATCAAAAAGTTTTTTCCACTGATTTTTGCCCCATGAGTATGCACGCTGGTAGCGAGGAATGGCGTAAACCACTCCCGCTTCAATATCGAAAAGCTGTGAGACTGGGTAGTTATTTACAGATTGAATCATCCATCATCTCCAAAATATCAATTCTTGCCCCCAATGAGCATAAATATGATACTATGAATTGCTTAAAACATCAACGGAATAGTAATTCTGCTCGGTGATATAAACTTTTGCTTGACACAAAGTTTCTCAACTGTTGTATACAACAATCTCGGAAATAATAGTGAAAGCCGTCAGAATTTTTCTGAGGCAAAACTATTAGCCACAGGAGGCAAAATATATGAGAACTAGGTCATACTCAGGAACAATCCTTTGCATTTTCTGCTCAATACTTATTGCATTGATTGCCGGATGTCCAATGCCGGAACCAGAACCAATGCCGGAACCAGAACTAACCGCGCCGGGTACCATGGCTGCTCCAACCCTCACAGCAGGGAACGGGCAAGTAACTGTTGAATGGGTTGCGCCGACCAGCGATGGCGGCAGCGCAATTACCGCGTATGAGCTGCAATATCGATCGGCCGGAAGTGAATCTGATTGGAAGTTAATCTATTCCGGTATTGATGGCACAGATCACACCATCACCCATGTGGCAAATAACATCAGCTACGAGGTACAGGTTCGTGCTGTCAACGCTGTTGGCAATGGTCCATGGTCCGCAACAGCAACATCAATGTTGCCGTTTGCAACACAGGTTCCCGCGGGGACAGCGGCGCTCGTACTTCTTTCGGCTGATATTGATACCCGTATTGCCGCTGAGAACCTCGCCGTTTTTTTGACCACGGTAGAGCCGGGCACATACGCGGTCGATGAATCAGATGTCATTACGATAACCCCCGCAACTGTGCCCGAAAATGTCACCCCGCCGACAGTTGATGTAAGTACCGGAATTATTACCGTTACAGCAAATACAACGGCAGGAACATATCTGGTATACGGCAGTAAAACAGGAACCGGAGACATACTGTTTGCCGAATATTTCTATGTTACTGTGAGTCCTCAAGATAGTGATGGTAATAATGATGGCGGTAATGGTGAACTGAAAATGGCGGTAACTGAAGGGATATCTGTTTTGGGCACAGAAGTCATGGTTGATACTGACACCACCTATACCTATGCCGATCTCAACTACATTGTTACCACGGCAATAAGGGATATGTCTGAGGTGTTCAAGAATAACAGCACATTCAATGGCGATATCTCACTCTGGGATGTCAGTTCAGTAACGGATATAAACAATATGTTCAATAGCGCAGTCGCATTCAATGGTGATATCTCGGGCTGGGATGTCAGTAAAGTAACAAATATGAGTGGATTGCTCGGTTCCGCCAACGCATTCAATGGCGATATCTCTGTTTGGGATACTGGCACGGTAACGAATATGAGCAATATGTTCACTTTTGCAATCTCATTCAATGGCGATATCTCACTCTGGGATGTCAGTTCGGTAATGAATATGAGCTCCATGTTCGGTTTAGCAAGCTCATTCAATGGCGATATCTCCGGTTGGGATGTCAGCTCGGTAGCGAATATGGAATATATGTTTAATATAGCAAGCGCATTCAATCAAGATCTTGAGGAGTGGAAGGATCATTGGACGCTTGATGGTAATGGCAAATATACCGGATTTAAAACAGGTATGTTTGTGAGTTCCGGCGTGACAGGTAGTCTGGTGCCGTCATGGTATTAGTTTCATAGCCCATAGCCCGCAGCGGCTAATGAAACGTTGCAATTCAACTCAGGCAGGCGCGGATTTTCCCCCGGATGCTTGGGCGAGCAGGCGTGCAACGCCGACCAGCCCGTGCCTGCCTTTTTTCGATAGAGACGGCTGATCGGCGTACGCTTGGGCTGGTCAGAGGCCTGCGCCTTCTGCTCGCCCAAGCATCCATCAGGAATGCTTTCTTTGTGCTGAGCATTCTCCTATTTCATAGAAAGTTTCTATACCTTGAGAGAATCAAGAATATGGATGAGAGAATCCTCATTTGAAAATTGTGCAGAGCAAAATTTTCAATAGCAAAACTCTGTAATATCCCAAAATAATAAAACTTTTTCAAAAACTTTCTCATTTTGTCATACACCATTCATATTTTACCCGTCTATATAGTATGAGCAAAAAATATATTGGTATGGTACACGCTGAAAATATGTTTTCGGGAATGTTCAGATATTCCGGCACTTCATATATTCATACTTCAACAAAGGCCTCGCGGGGAGCATGGAGAGCATCAACACAGAGCATACCATCCCCCATTCCCGACTCCCCGAAAAAAATTCACAAATTTTGCAAAATTCTTTCCAAATACATAGTCAAGAATGACTTTTTACCCGTCACAGATGTAGGAGGAATGTTTATGAAAAAATCATCCCACAGCACAGGACACATCCACGACATAGCCTTCAAGATCGCCTACTACAGAACCCCCCGTATGATTCCCGACCTGCTGCGGTTGTTCTGTGAGGATACAACGCTTACCAAGCTGGACATGGACAAAATCCGCATTGAAAACCCCAGTTACATTGCGGGAAAAAAGAACCTTCACTGCGATCTCGTTGTCAGCGCCCCCTTTCTGTCAGACCCCGACCGGAAAGCTCTATTCATTATTGAGCATAAAAGCTACCAGCACAAACATGCTCACACACAGATTGATGACTATCAGCATGCCCTCAGAAACAGCAATGTGTACAATGAAAATGATGCTATCTATATACTTCTGTTTTACCATGGAAAAAAGGAATGGAACCTCCAGCGCGAATTTTACAGTTCGCATGGAAATGCTGCTTCCGAATCCCTTACCGAAGGCACGGTAGATGTCAGGGTGAAAGTGTCGTACATTGTGCGCGATCTTTGTAGAATGACAAAGAAACAGTTGGCATGGCGTTTCGATGGAAAACGATATACATCGACTGCGTTGTGGTATATAATGCGAGATAATAACAAAGTTTTTCCTTTAGGAAAAACTTTCTATACCGTGAGAGAATCAAGAGTATAGATGAGAGAATCCTCATTTGAAAATTGTGCAGAGCACAATTTTCAGTGAAATGGACACTGAGGGGCTGAAAGAGATTGCGCAGCTCCTGAACGGTCTGTCATCACAAGACTTTACTGATCTGGCAGAGAGTGTGCTAGGCTATCTGAAAGATTTGGGACTGTATGAGCAGTTTGAGAAAATTGACAGGGAACTGTTCCCTGGAGGAGAAAACAGTATGCGGACATATAATATTACAAACGCCTTCGTCAGAGAAGGAATGGAGAAAGGTATGGAAAAGGGTATTCTGAAAGGAATGGAGAGGGGCATTCTGAAAGGACGGGTTGAGGGAATGGAGAAAGGTATTCTGAAAGGTCGCGCTGAGGGGCATATTGAGGAGCGGAGAAAAAACGCCCGCAGTATGTTTTCGGAAGGCTTGTCAACAGAGGCTGTTCAGAGGATTACCGGGCTGAGCGATGAGGAAATGCGGACAGTGCGGAACGGATCGCATTAATTATTGCTGCTCTGCCTGCGCGCAGTTCCTTTCTCAATCGTTTGTTCTCGGCCAGGGCTTCCTGAAGTTCCCGAAACTCGGGACCATTGTTCATTTTCTGGTCGTTCCGAACCCATTTCGCGAGGGTATGATAACTTGCTATACCCAGCTTTTCCGTCGCCTGCTTCGTGCCAATTTCTTTGGCAAGCTCCACAGCCTGTTCCTTAAAATCCTCAGCATAGAATTTTCTGACTTTCCGTGTTTCCATAACACTCTCCTCTCCCTATAGTATCGTGCTTAGAAGAGTGTCCGTTAAATCGAAGCAAGAGTTCCATTATTCATTTTATGCGCCGTTAAAATATTCTTACTTTCCCGCTCATCAATTTTGGCAAAAGCAGATCGCGTAGGTTTTCGAGTGTGCGGATTTGGCGACAATTTTTTAAAATCTTGTCTATGGAGGGTTTTGCAAGAGAGTCAAACTCTTCAATTTTTTCTTGTGGTGGAATAGTTACCGCAAGTGATTTGATTGCCCGTTGATTAATTCCGGGCTGAACCGAACTGGTATTCAATTCGCGAAGTGCTTTTTTTTCTAAAAGAAAGTAAAGGAAAATTTGAGTTGCCTTTTCGTTAGTTCTCAAAATAAAGACATGTTCATTAATTGCGTATTCCGAAAACGGAAATTTATGTCCATACATTGCCTTTTTGCCAATATACGCACCATCTTTATATATCAATACATCGTATTCTTTTGCTTTGCCTTTTTGCATGTTCTGAAAATATTCCTCAGAAATGTATTTTGTTTTTGAAAAATCGAAGTTGCCGATACCGTTAATGCTTTCTGCGCCTATGCTTGCAATTCCCACTTTTAGATTGGGGTCAATACCGCCTTTTGGTCTGGAACCGGATTCTATTACATCAATGATATCTTCTAATTTTCCAATTTCCCAATCATCATCCGCATCCTCCACAAACCACTTGCGGAACAAGGTCTGCGCCATATTTTCCAGAGTTGTGTTTTGGCGGCGGAGCAGGTCTATTTTGTCATCCAGAGATGATAGGACTTCGGCAATGGCTTTTTGTTCGGGGAGTGGGGGGAGTAGGATTTCTATTCCCTTTATGTCTCCACTAGAAACTGATGAAAAAACCGTTCCAGAGGCACTATTTTCAAATTGTGCTTCGGATGCTTTGAGCAGATAAAAAAGAAATCTTTGGTTGTTTTTTTCTGTTTTGAGACCACAATTTCCGCGACCTATAGAGCATTGCTCTCTTGTCATGTTAACGCGCCCAACGGGAGCACGGACACTCAGAAGTATGGTGCCAGCGTTAATTACTTTTTTTGGTGCTGAGCAATATATGCGAGGCGTAACAAATATATCACCAAAATCTACCACACCTTGGTAAAAAGGCATTCCGTCTCTGGTAGTGTTGTATGTTTCCGATTTGGGCGATTGTCCCATCACTATTTCTTCAACAATATCCCCCAATTTCACTTCCCGCCACCCCTCCGGCACGGAGCTTTGCTGAATAATTGTTTTCAGCAACCTTAATTGCTTCGGCTCCAAATCCATGAATTTTTCTTTATCATCTACGCTCATCTTCTTTAAGATGCCTGCCTTTCTTGATTATCCTCAATCGATATGATACTACAAAACAATGATTTCTCAAATAATTGATGGAAAAAAAATATCCGCTGACCTGCGCAAAAAAATTTTTCAGGATGTGCAGGAATTACGGAAAAACAATACTGTTCCGGGTCTTGGAGTTATTCTTGTGGGTAACAATCCTGCGAGTAAAAGTTATGTTCGCGCAAAGAAGCGGGCCTGTGAAGAAATAGGCATACATTCACAGGACATTCTGTTACCCGAAACAATCAGTGAAACTGAGTTATTGAACCACATAAGCAATTTGAATGCCGATGAGAAAATTCACGGCATTCTTGTGCAGCTCCCGCTCCCGCAGCATATTAATGAAAGCAGCGTGTTGGCATGTATCTCTCCAGAAAAAGATATTGACGGATTCCATGCCATGAGCCTTGGAAAGCTCATGCTCGGACAGGATACCTTCATTTCCTGTACGCCCCACGGTATCATTCAACTTCTTCGTTCTATTGATCAGCCTCCCGAAGGCAGGCACTGCGTTATCGTTGGAAGGAGCAACATTGTGGGAAAGCCTCTGGCAAACCTTCTGCTCCTGAAAAATTCAATGGGTAACGCAACAGTTACCGTGTGCCATAGCCGTACTCCCAATGTGTCAGCCTATACCCGACAGGCAGACATTCTTATTGCGGCCATAGGTCAGCCGGAAACAATCCGCGGCAGTATGATTAAACCAGGAGCCATTGTTATTGATGTGGGAGTTAACCGTATTGAAGACAATACACGGAAAAATGGATATCGGCTTGTCGGAGATGTTGCCTTTGATGAGGCCCGAGAATGTGCCTCATACATTACGCCTGTGCCGGGAGGAGTCGGACCCATGACCATAAGCATGCTCCTGTGGAATACCGTTAAGGCGGCGCGGGATCAATTGTCTGCGCAGCGCATGAAATCGGCGCAACACTAGCAGGATTCTGAAAATATGAAAGACATTCAGAATTCTTTTGATCATCGAAAGCTTGACCTCGATCGGGTTGGGGTCAAAAATATCCGCTACCCCATAAAAATTTTAGATAAGTCCGTTGAATATCAGCATACAAGCGCGGAAGTCGATTTGTATGTCAATCTTCCTCATTATTTCAAAGGTACTCATATGAGCCGCTTTATTGAGGTCTTCAATGAACATGCTCATAACATCCGCATGAACAATTTTCTCCACATGCTTGAGGAAATTCGCTTGGCGCTTCATGCCGAACAGTCCCATGGAGAAATACGTTTTCCCTTTTTCATGGAGAAAAAAGCGCCGGTCTCCGGGCGGACAAGTATTATGGAATATAACTGTAAATTCATCGGTAATGTGCATTCGGACTTTCGGGAATTTTACGTGGGAATTCGAGTTCCGGTGTTAACGCTTTGTCCCTGTTCACGGGAAATATCGGAATATGGAGCTCATAATCAACGGAGTTTTGTGCAGGTGCTGGTACAGCTTGGGAAATTCTTCTGGATAGAGGATATGATATCACTCATTGAGGAATGCGCATCTGCTCCCGTATATACCCTCCTCAAAAGAGAAGATGAGAAGTACATTACCGAACGAAGTTATGATAATCCGGTTTTTGTTGAAGACATGGTTCGTGAAGTTACTCTGAAAATTGAAGGGCTTGAATTGTTTCCATGGTTTTCGGTAGAGGCGGAAAATATGGAGAGTATTCATAACCATGAGGCCTATGCCTGTATTACACGCGGAACAAAAACAGTATGATGGGTATTATGAAGGATAGAGATTTTCTGACAATGAGGGATTTTTCGCCGGATGAAATTTCTTATCTGCTGAATTTGAGCGCTGAACTCAAGAAGAAGCGAAGGGCAGGTATACCGGGTTCTTCTCTTCGGGGAAAGGCAGTTGTTCTTATTTTTGAGAAGAAATCTACAAGAACGCGCTGCGCCTTTGAACTCGCGGCTACTGAAGAAGGAGCCCATGCGACCGTTCTCAGTAATAGTCATGCGGGGGAAAAGGAATCGCTCGAAGATAGCGCAAAGGTTTTCAGCCGTTTTTACGATGGAATAGCCTTCAGAGGTTACGCGCAATCGACTGTTGAGGAACTGGCCAGGCATTCGACGGTTCCCGTGTGGAATGCGCTTACGAATGACTATCATCCTACTCAGGTTCTCGCCGATCTTCTTACTATTCAGGAGCATATTGATATGCCCCTGTCAAAGGTCAAATTGGTATATGTCGGAGATGCCCGTAACAATGTGTCAAACAGTCTCATAATTACCGCGGCAAAAATGGGCATGAATTTTACTGCGCTTTCTCCTCCCGAACTTGCCCCTCCCGGGAATTTATTCACGGAGGCCTGCGAGTTTGCCGGGAAAACCGGCGCTCGAATTGAACAGACAGCCGATTTTTCCCGAGGGCTGCGGGGAGCATCTGTTATTTATACCGACACCTGGATTTCCATGGGCGAGGAAGCCATGCTGGCTAAGCGTATTGAATTGCTGCGTCCGTACCGGGTAACAATGGATATGCTCAAAAAAACAGGTAATGAGAATGTTCTTTTCCTACACTGCCTTCCCGCCTTTCATGATCAGAACAGCACAACGGCGCAGATGATCAGGGAGAAATACGGGATGACGGAAATGGAAGTAAGCGATGAGGTTTTTCGTTCACATCATTCTGTTGTTTTCGATGAAGCTGAGAACAGACTGCATACAATTAAGGCCCTCATGCTTGCAACCATGCTGCCGCATGGTTCGTATTGAGTTCGTAACAGAAATGTTTGGAAGCGCAGGCACTATTCACAACAATTCCGGACGGAATTTCAATTTTCAACAATCGCGCATATGTGATCCGGCTTTTAATCTCAGTACGGAAGAAACTCTGTTTTCCCGCTATAGTCCAGAACCGGATAATTGGGAAACATTGTTCATCTACATAAATAGTCCGGCAGTAATTATCGGGAAGCATCAAAATCCGTGGAAGGAATCGGATCTGATATGGCTCTCTGAGCATGACATTCCTCTCTTCAGGCGCATTAGCGGCGGCGGAGCAGTTTTTCATGATACCGGAAACATTCTTTGGGCCTTCATTAGTTCCCGAACAAAATTTTCTCAGGAATCGAATCTTACAATCATACAAAATGCTGCTGCCGAATATTCAAACCTTCCCATTGATCGCTTTTCGCTCACGGACAGAGGAGACATTCTCTATGAAGGAAGAAAAATTTCAGGTAATGCCCTTGCATTCAGAGCAGATAAGGTTCTGCATCATGGTACTCTCCTTTTGAATTCTGACATTGATGCTCTCGGTAACAGTTTGAAGGGGCTCCATCATTTCCACGATCTGCAGTTTTCAGGCCCTGCCGTGAATTCTCGTCCTGCGCCGGTAGCAGCGCTTCACTCATTCATTCCGAATGCGGACAATAATATTTCACCCAACAATATTTCACCTGCGCTTCTTCAGGAAAATTTTGTAACTTCCCTGAAAAAGGTACTTATTGAGCGATTGCATAGTATCCGCATTGAAGATGAAGAAGAGGATAATGAGGTTTTGTTTAACACAATTTATCATCGTCATAATTCTGTCGAATGGCGGCTGAGGCGCTCTCCAAACTTCAACATTTTGTTAAAAAAAAATCTGTCCATAGTAATAAACAGGGGCATTGCTCATCTGAATAGTGAAAATTCTGACATTCCTCATTGGGACATTACCACAATTACGGGTTTGCAGGCATTTACGGACTATATTCGCGCGCTGCACTTGCCCACATAGAGAGATGATGCTATACTTCCAAGGCAAAACTTTATCAATGCAAAAAATTCTCATCAATCAAGGATAACTATGTGAGTAGAGTAAAGAATTATGACAAGCAATTTCTCTGGGATTCTCTCAGAGAAATGCTTTTTGTCCGGCGTTTTGAAGAAAAGGCAGGTCAAATGTACGGGCTCCGAAAAATTGGAGGCTTCTGCCATTTGTATAATGGTCAGGAGGCTGTTTCATCAGGATCAATACGCGCGCTTGATCTATCTAGGGACTATGTTCTCACCAGTTATCGCGACCATGCGCATGCCATAGTCTGCGGTATGGATCCGAAAAAAATTATGGCTGAGCTTTATGGAAAAGTTACCGGAGTGAGTAGGGGAAAGGGCGGCAGTATGCATATGTTCGACCTTGAACGTCACATGCTCGGGGGAAACGGCATTGTTGGAGGACAAATTCCCATAGCAACCGGCGTTGCCTTTGCTCAGGCATATTGGTGTAAAATGGGAAAGGTCAAAGACAGGGGCGTAACCCTTTGTTATTTTGGCGATGGGGCAATTCATCAGGGCGCATTCCATGAAAGTCTTAACCTTGCAAAAATATGGGATTTGCCGGTACTTTTTCTCGTTGAGAACAATCGTTACGGAATGGGAACAGCTGTTGCCAGAGTTTCCGGAGTGGAGGATTTTAGTGTTAAGGCCGCTGGCTACGGAATTGAGGGGCGGGTTCTTAATGGCATGGATTTTCTGGAGATGTATGAGGGAATAAAGGAAATGGTCGGAATGAGCCGTAAGACCGGACAGCCTTTTCTTGTTGATGTGAAGACCTACCGATATCGGGGGCACTCAATGTCTGATCCTGCAAAATACCGCACGAAAAAAGAGCTTGAATCATTCAAATCTCAGGATCCCATCAATAATCTTAAAAATGAAATGATTGAAGCAAAATTACTCACTGAAAAGGACTTTAAAGATATGGATACTAAAATTAAGGCAGAATGTGAAGAAGCGGTAGAGTTTGCTGAAAAAAGCCCCGAACCGCCACTTCAGAGTATGTATGAAGATATCTATGCGGACTAAGGGGGCAGATAATTATGATTTTAACAGTTAGAGATGCGTTGAGAGAAGCGCTCGATGAAGAAATGAACCGCGATGAGTCTGTTGTGCTCATGGGAGAAGAGGTTGCTGAATACAATGGAGCCTACAAGGTCAGTAAGGGACTTCTGGACAAATACGGTCCGCACCGTGTTCTGGATACGCCAATTACCGAATTGGGTTTTACCGGTGTCGGAATTGGCGCCGCGCACATTGGTCTGCGCCCTGTTGTTGAATGGATGACCTTCAATTTCTCCCTTCTTGCGCTTGATCAGGTAGTAAACAATGCAGCAAAACTCCGCCACATGTCGGGTGGTCAACTTCAGGTTCCTGTCGTATTCAGGGGTCCGAACGGTCCGGCGGAATACCTCAGCTCGCAGCACAGTCAGAGCTTTGCTTCATATTATGCGCACATTCCCGGTCTCAAAGTGGTGGCAATTTCAACAGCCCATAATGCAAAGGGGCTCATGAAATCGGCAATTCGGGATAATAACCCCGTTGTTGTGCTTGAGGCGGAAATGATGTACGGACTAAAGGGTGAGGTTCCTGAAGGTGAATATACTCTTCCTCTGAACAAGGCTGAAATTGCGAAAGAAGGAAAGGATATAACCCTCATTACATTTGGTAAACCGCGGCATATGGTAATGGATGCCGCTGCGGAATTAGGTAAACTGGGGGTTGAGGCGGAGGTTATTGATCTTATATCGCTTCGTCCCATTGATGAAGAAGCACTATATGCCTCGGTGCGTAAAACGAACCGGGCTGTTGTCATTGATGAGGCCTGGCCCATAGCTTCCGTGGGGAGTCATGTTGCGCATCTTATCAGTCTGAATTGTTTTGACGATCTCGATGCTCAGGTTGAGTTCATATCATCTGAAGATGTTCCGCTGCCGTATAACCATACCCTTGAACTTGAGGCGCAGCCTACGGTTGCAAAAATTGTCGATGCCGCAAAACGTGTGCTATATTTAAATGAGCGTACTGCAATAAAGTGAGGATACTATGGCTGAAAAAATATTTATGATTGCGCTCTCTCCGACAATGGAAGAGGGAACAATTTTAAAGTGGATGAAATTGGAAGGCGATGAAATTGATACCGGCGACATTATCTGTGAAGTTGAAACTGATAAGGCGAGCATGGAATATGAATCGGCTCAAGAAGGAACCCTTCTGAAAGTTCTCAAAAACGAAGGAACGAGCGCCCGAGTCGGTGAAACCATTGCCATTCTGGGAGCAAAGGGTGAGGATATCAGCAGTGTGCTTGAAGAAGGAGAACAGCAGAGTACTGCCGGCGCGCCGGCAGCAGTGCCTACTCCTGAAAAAGCTCAGGTTCAACCCGTCACTGCAGCAGGTTCCTCATATTCCATTGAAGGAACGGCTTCGGGCGGCAGGTCGGCTGCTGAGGCTGCTGAAGGAACGGCTTCGGGCGGCAGAGTGGTATCGAGCCCACTGGCACGGAAGCTTGCCGAACAGCGGGGAATTGATATTGCTGCCGTTAGCGGTACCGGCCCCCGGGGCAGAATTGTGAAACGGGATATTGAAAATCACACATCTACTCCATCATCAGCAATGACAATGAGGTCTGAAGATATCACAATTCCTGTAAGCGGGAAGCGCGCTGTTATTGCCCGCCGACTGTCTGAAAGTAAATTTACTGCGCCGCATTACTATGTGAAGAATACTGTTGCTATGGATAATCTCATATCGGCGCGCACCATGCTGAACAAAGAAACCCCTGAAAAAGTAAGTTTCAATGCATTCATACTCAAATTTGCTGCGGAAGCAATAAAACGATATCCTGAAATAAACTCAAGCTGGCAGGGAGATAGTATTTTACAGTTCGGCAGTATTGATATCGGACTTGCTGTTGATCTTGGAAGCGGTCTGATCACACCTATTGTTCGAAATGTCGGCAATAAGGGAATTGAACACATTGATGAAGAACTCAAACACCTCATACAAAAGGTACGGGAAAATTCCCTCAAACCTGAGGAATACAGCGGAGCGACCTTTACCATATCGAACCTCGGTTCCTTTGGTGTTGATGAATTCACAGCCATTATCAATCCGCCGGGAAGCGCAATACTTGCGCTTGGAAGGGTAAACACCGTGCCGGTTTATGATGAAAATCTTAACCTGAAACCATGCCGACAGATGCGTATTACTCTGAGCTGCGATCATCGTGTTATTGATGGCGCCCTTGCCGGCCGATTCATCTCCGAACTGCAGCGCATGATTGAGGCTCCGGTACGGGTGTTGTTCTGACAATAAGGAAAAATTCTAATGATATTTGCTTTTCCTGTTTATTCAGGAAGCGGCACAGTTTATCAGTTATGTAACAGGAGATATGCTAATGGTAGAAAAAAAATGTGATCTTGCAATAATTGGCGCCGGTCCGGGAGGATATGTTGCCGCAATTCGGGCACATCAGCTTGGACTTACTGTTCTTGTCATCGAAAAAGACAAGGCTGGCGGAGTATGCGGAAATTGGGGTTGTATTCCTTCCAAAACACTTCTGAATCAGGCAACGATGTTCAGTAACATTCCGACCCTTGAAAAGATGGGACTCAAAATTGACACCTCTGGTTTTGCCTATTCCACGGTACAGGCAGTTTCCCGAAAAGCCGCAACAAAGAGCGGGAAGGGAGTGGAATATCTCCTGAAAAAAAATTCTATTGAACTCATCAAGGGATCGGCAGCGATTACTGCTCCCGGAGAATTGCTCATTTCAGGAGGAGCCGATGGCGATCGTAAGGTTCGGGCAAAATCTATTCTCATTGCTGCCGGCTCGCGTCCGAGAGAATTGGCAGGTTTTGAATTTGATGAACAAAATGTGCTGAGTTCTACCGGTATTCTTTCACTCAAAGAACTGCCCTCAAACCTTATAATCCTCGGCGCGGGAGCAATTGGTATGGAGTTTGCCTACCTGATGAACGCCTTTGGAGTGCAGGTTACGATAGTCGAAATGATGGACCATCTTCTGCCGCTGGAAGACAATGATGTCAGTAAAATTGTCGAGGATGAATTCAAAAAACAGGGGATACACTTTTTCACCGGTGTAAAGGCCGATAATTTGCAGCGAACTAAGAGCGGAATAAGCATCACGCTGAGCTCTCAGGACGGGAAAAGCGAAACGATCACTGCCGATAAAATTCTGGTTGCCGTTGGACGGACGGCAAACACTGAGGGACTCGGGCTTGAAAACATTGGAATTCGTACCGAGAAGGGTTTCATAAAAGTTGGCGATTATTATCAAACAGATATCCCGGGACACTATGCGATTGGTGATATTATTGCCACACCGCTTCTGGCCCACCTGGCCAGTAAAGAAGGAGAAACAGCCGTTGAGCACATTGCCGGACATTTTCCCGAACCGCAGGTTAATCTGCATGAAAATCCTTCCGCAGTGTATACAGAACCCGGCATTGGCTCCTTTGGCCTCACCGAAGAACAGGCAAAGACCAATAATCTCAATTACGGAAAATATATTTTTCCCTATAGCGGTATTGGAAAGGCAAATGCCATTGAAAAGACCGAAGGGCTTATAAAGATCATATTTGATAACAGTACGCATGAAATTATTGGAGCGCATATCGTTGGCTATTGCGCTACTGAATTGATTCATGAACTTCTTCTTGCAAAGAAAGCCGAACTGTTGCCTGAGGATGTGGCAGAAATGATTCATGCTCATCCAACAATTAGCGAAGGTATAATGGAAGCTGCCCGAGGAGTTGAAGGCTGGGCTATTCACATATAGAAAATTGCGCTCCGCAAAATTTTTCATATCCACTTCAGAACATCCACAAAAAACTCTTCTTTCGAGGCAGCAGGACCTACTATAATGCGGTACGGTTTTTTCCTCCTCAAATACGTAAGCGGGTAACTTTTCTCTATGCCTTTGTCCGTCAACTCGACAATATTGTTGACACAACCCAACAAGACAGAGAAGCCTTTGAAATGTATTGCGCAGACTATAAGGACTTTTATCGGAAAGCAGTCCGCGGCGCTGTTTCTTGGGATGATGCCGATCCTGTTCTTGCTGGTTTTGTCTGGCTGCATCTTGAGTGTTCATTTGATCCTTCATGGGTAGAAGCCTTCTTTTACAGCATGAGTCTTGACCTTGATAAGAAAAATTATAACACTCTTGAAGAGACTATTGAGTATATGTACGGTTCAGCTGAGGTCATCGGCCTGTTCATGGCGAAGATTATGAACCTCCCTGATGCTGCTCTTTCTGGAGCAAGAATGCTTGGACGATCCATGCAGTATATAAATTTTATCAGAGACATTAAGGAAGATAATACATTTGGCAGACGGTATATTCCGCTTTCAGATGCACCGTTCAAAAATCTTCAGGAAGAGGAAACACGTAAATATCCCGATGATTTTGAAAAATTCATTCGCCGGGAACTTCGGCGATTCCTTGAGTGGCAAGAAGAGGCTAACGCTTCGTTCATGTATCTTCCGCGAAGGTTCAGAGTAGCAGTTGGCACTGCTTCCGATATGTATCTGTGGACAGCCGAACAGCTATACCGCAATCCCTGGCGGGTTTATCGGGGGAGCCTGAAACCCTCTAAGAGTCACATTATCCTGCGCGCTATTGTGAACAGTTTTACCGGCGCCGCTCCGCATCGAACTCGCTACACCTGAGTCGGGAAACACGCATGGACAAGAGCGTAGTAATTATTGGAGCCGGCATTGGAGGCCTTGCGGCAGCATTGTACTGCGCAGCTTCAGGTTGTACGGTCGATGTGTTCGACAAGCGTGAACAGGCGGGAGGAAAGGCCTATTCCTTCAATCTTGGGAATTACCGTTTCGATGCCGGACCAAGTCTCCTGACACTTGCCGGATATTTTAGTGATATCTTCGCGTATAGCGCTGCAGATTTTACCGACTATATTACTCTCAAACCGCTTAATCCTATTACACATTATTTCTTCAGCGACGGCAGCCAATTATACAGCCGTCCGCTTCCGTATTTCCTCAATGAAATTGAAAATTTTGCGCCTTCCGACAGAGTAGGGATGGAGCGTTATTTTCAACATTCCCGGGTAATGTATGAAATAAGTGATGGTATGTTCCTCAGAAATCCTATTACTCATTGGAAAGACGGAGGAATTTTTCAGAGCGTCCGTAATCTTTCCCTTCTGGGAAGTATGGATATTTTCCGTACAATGAACCAGGCAAGCAGCAGTTTTGTACAAGATTGGCGTTTGAGGCAGTTTCTGAACCGTTTTGCAACATATAATGGTTCAGATCCCTTCAGAGCGCCTGCCGCATTACATGCCATCGCCTGGGTTGAGCATGGACTTCCTGTGTATGTGCCTGAAGGCGGTATTGTTGAAATTCCGCGCGCGCTTGAGAAGCGCTGTATTGAGCTTGGAGTAAATTTTCATTATTCTCATGAGCTCACGGAACTGCAGCCCCATGGCATGCAGCAGCGGGGCAGCGCATGGAAGCTCCTTTTCAGGGGAGGGAGTTCTTTTTCGGCAACACATATCATTTCGGACATTGATATTCGAATCTGGTATACACACATTATGAAAAAAATGGCGGGCGGGGCATTTCAAAATAAAATCAATACACATTTTCGTGGAGAACAAAGCAGTTCCGCAATCGTTTTTTTCTGGGGTATCAACGCCGCCTTTTCTGAACTCAACCTTCATAACGTATTTTTCTCATCAAATTATGAAAAAGAATTTCATGAAATACACAAAGAACATATTTTCCCAGGTGATCCGACCATTTATGTACACATTACTTCAAAAAATTGCAGTACCGATGCCCCTCCTGAAAGAGAAAACTGGTTTGTAATGATAAATGCTCCCAGCATCCGGAAAGATTCACGAGCAAACATTGAACTACTTCGCCGAACAGTGCTCAGAAAGCTTAGCGGGCATCTGGGCAGAAATATCGAAGCGCTTATTGAGGAAGAACGTATACTCAGTCCTGAGCTCATCGAAGAAGAGACAGGAAGTTATCGCGGGAGTCTATATGGTATGAGTTCAAATAGTATTTTGTCTGCGTTCAGGCGCCACCCAAATACTTCACCATACTTTACCGGCATATACCACTGCGGAGGGAGTGTTCACCCCGGGGGAGGAATGCCGCTTGCCCTCAGTTCTGGTATAATTGCCGCGAAAAGTTTCCTAAAGAATAATGGAGGAAAATGTCTTACATGAAATTTTCAATAGCACTGCTGGTCATACTGATCATCCTCTATACTGTTGGAGTCTTCGGACATCTGTATCAGCCAACCTACGATCTCATGCTTGCGCTTACACCGCTGTTTTTGATACTCGCTGCTGGTTTTGTTATTCTTCAGATACTCTTTTCACATCTTCGAACAGTACATGAGAAGCGGCACATTATATTCTGGTTCTTTCTCTGTTATGTTATTGCCTGGCTTCTTGAATACGCAGGGGTAGAAACAGGCGCTGTTTTCGGAGAATATTCATATGGAACAACTCTGGGGCCGAAGTTACTTGGCGTGCCGCTTGTCATCGGTCTCAACTGGTGTATTATTGTTTTTGCTGCCATTGAGACTCTGCGGGTACTACGGCTAAGTTTGTTTTTACGACTCCTCATTACACCGCTCTGGATAGTACTCTTTGACCTTGTGCTGGAACCATTCGCCATGGGAAAAGCGAATTATTGGACCTGGGCTAATAATCAGGTTCCCCTTCAGAACTATCTGATGTGGGGAGGTGTTGCCTTTGTTTTCAGTATTTTTTATATCTGGATGGTACCGGAATCAGGCTCTGTCGGCAGAAAGAATACATCAGATCACAATGCCCGTGGATCTGCTGTTCCTGTTTTTTGCGATAAATATTTTCCGGGTCTTGTAGGAATTCTTCAGTTTGTATTTATTTTTCTCCTCAGATTTTTTCTTAATTAAAATTATTGAAAGAAACTTTTGCTACTGGAAATTGTGCTTGCACAATTTTCCAATGCAAAACTTTGTCACTGAAACTTTATATTTTGTGAAGGAAGTATTATGAAAAGGCTTTTAACTGGTGATCGACCAACAGGAAAACTACACCTTGGTCATTATATTGGTTCAATCAGAAATAGAGTGCGGTTTCAGAATGAATATGAATCGTTCATTTTTGTTGCCGATCTCCATATGCTGACAACCCGGCCAAGCCGAGATAGCATCATGGAAATTGGTGAACACAGTAGAGACATTGTTCTGGATTATCTGGCCTGCGGCATTAATCCTGAAAAAGTGTGTATCTATCTTCAATCGGCCATTCATGAAGTATATGAACTCAATCTTCTTCTCGGAATGTTGGTAACCGTTCCCCGGCTCGAGCGGCTTCCAAGCCTCAAGGATATGCTTCGCGATGCCCACATGGAAGAAATGTCATTCGGGCTCCTCGGATATCCGGTTCTTCAAAGCGCTGACATTCTCCTTCCGAGGGCGCATGTAGTACCGGTTGGAAAGGATAACGAGGCTCATGTTGAAATTGCGCGTGAAATTGCCCGGCGCTTTAATTATCATTACGGTGAAGTATTTCCCGAACCCGAACCCATAATTCAGGGAGGCACACTCATTGGAACTGATGGAAAGGCAAAAATGTCCAAGAGTCTGGGAAATGCTATTTTACTTTCTGATGATGCAAAAACCACAGCGAAGAAAGTACACGGTATGTATACCGACCCCCAACGCACCAGAGCCGACATTCCCGGAAAAGTTGAGGGGAATCCGGTGTTTATATATCATGAAACATTTAATGAAAATGCGGATGAAGTTGAGGATCTAAAAAGCCGATATCGAGAAGGAAAAGTGGGAGATGTGGAAGTAAAGCAAAAATTGGCGAGAGCGATCAATTGCTTTATGGAACCGATCCGCGAACGTCGGGAATGTTTTGCATCAAAAAACGGTTTTGTTGATGAACTCATGTATTCCGGGAGTATAAAAATGCGCGAAGTGGCTCAAAGCACAATTATCGAAGTAAAAAAGGCCATGGGTTTGACCGGAGTATGGAACCGTATAAGCAGAAAAGCTGAAAAATACCGTAACAAAGTTTCGCATTAATAAACTTTTGCTTGACGCACAGTTTCTCAACTGTTACTATACCAAAGTTTTGCTACTGGAAATTGTGCTTGCACAATTTTCCAAACAACAATCTCGGAAACAATGGTGAAAGCCGTAAGAATTTTTCCAATGCAAAACTTTGTCATAGTACCTTAGAAGGAGGTAACATACTATGAAAATTACGACATACAGTTGGGGGGGGGGTAACCCTTTTTATTCTCTGCTCAATATTTATTGTATTGCTTGTCGGATGTCCAACATTAATTACTCCGCCTTCCATGTATGCGCCGACTCTCACAGCGGAGAACGAACAGCTCACCGCATCGTGGGTTGATCCGACTACATGGAATTGGGGGGAGAACAACGCAGGAAACGATATTACCTCGTACAACCTGCGCTATCGGGAAGACGGTAGCGAGAGCTGGACAGATATCACATCCGGTATTACCAGCATAAGCCACGTCATTACCGAGCTGACAAACGGCGTCAATTATGCTGTGCAGGTGCGTGCTGTCAACGCGCAGGGCACCGGCGGCTGGTCGGCATCTTCCACGGCAACACCTACCGCAACTCTCACTGTTCCTGATGCGCCGACTGCTCCAGCCCTTGAAGCGGGCACTGGGCAGATCATTGCGAAATGGACTGCGCCAACCGATAACGGCGGCAGTCCCATTACCGGGTATGAGCTGCAATATCGTACAGATGACGGAGATTGGACGATCATGAGATCCGGCATTGCCTGCCGCGCACGTAGCGAGGGGCAGACAGAAGTCTGTCATTTTTCCTTCTCATCGTACTCCCCTTACACAATTCACAGCATTACGGCAGACGGCACCAACTACCAACTGCGGGTACGCGCCATCAACGCGCAAGGAGCGGGCGAATGGTCTGCAACAGCAATGTTCCCGTTTCCGTTTGCAAGGCAGGTTCCCGCGGACTCGCAAGCGGTCGTAATTGTTCCGGCTGATATTGATAACCCCATTGCCCCTGAAATTGCCACCGAGCTCAGCGTTTCTTTGACCACGGTGGGGGCGAGCAATATCACGGTCGTTAATGGAGACATTACGGAGGTTATCCCCAAAGATACGCCCGATGGGGTCACCCCGCCGACTGTCGATTCGAGCACCGGACTTATTACGCTTACGGTTAGCGCGGATACAACGGCAGGAGCATATGTGATATATGACAACAATGCAACCGGAACCGATGGTCGACGGTTTGCCGAGTATTTTTACGTTACCGTGAGTCCTCAAGATGGTGATGGTAGTGCTGGTGTTGCTAATAATGATGGCGGTAATGGTGAACTGAAAGCAGCGGTAAATGCGGGGATAACTACTTGGGGCAATACTGCCGACCTCAACTACATTATTACCACCGCAGTAACGGATATGGTCACTGTCTTCTCTAACAACACCACATTCGATGGCGATATTTCGGGTTGGGATGTCAGTTCGGTAACGAATATGAACAATATGTTCAGTATCGCAGCCTCGTTCAATAGAGATATCTCCGGATGGGATGTCAGTTCGGTAACGGATATGTCCTACATGTTCAATGTCGCAGCCTCGTTCAATAGAGATATCTCTGGATGGGATGTCAGCTCGGTAACGAATCTGAACTCTATGTTCGCTAGCGCAGCCGAATTCAACCAGAATCTTGAGAAGTGGAAGGATCATTGGACGCTCAATACCTCTGGCAAATATACCGGAACCACAATAAATATGTTCAATGGTTCCGGTGTGACAGGTAGTCTGGTGCCGTCATGGTATTAGTTTCATAGCCCATAGCCCACAGCGGCTAATGAAACATTGCAATTCAACTCAGGCAGGCGCGGAAAAAATCTGTGCCTGCCTTTTTTCGATAAGACGGCTGGTCGGCAGCGGAGTCTCCTAGGCTGGTCGGCGCGCTCCGCGCCTGCTCGCCCATGCGACTGTTGCTGAGACGGGGGCTGGTCGGAGGTTTGCGCCTCCTGCTCTCCTATGCGTCCGGGGCTGGTCAAACAGTAATATCCCAAAATAATAGAAACTTTTTACAAAAATTTCTCATTTTATCATTCACCATTCAATGTAACCCGTCTATATGGTATGGGGAAAAAATATATCGGCATGGTACATGACAAAAGCTGGAAATATGCTTTCGAAAATCCTCAGATATTCAGGAACTTCATCTATTCATACTTCAACAAAAACCTCGCGCGGAGCATTGTCCCCGGGAGTATGGAGCGTATCGACACAGAGCATACCAGCCCCCATTCCCGACTCCCCGAAAAAAATTCACAAATTTTGCAAAATGCTTTCCAAAAACATAGTCAAGAATGACATTTTACCCGTTATAGATGTAGGAGGAATATTTATGAAAAAATCATCCCACAGCACAGGCCATATCCACGACATAGCCTTCAAGATCGCCTACTACAGAACCCCCCGGCTGATTCCCGACCTGCTGCGGCTGTTCTGTGAGGATACGACTCTTTCCAAGCTGGACATGGAAAAAATCCGCATTGAAACCCCCAGCTACATTGCAGGAAAAAAGAACCTTCACTGCGATCTCGTTGTCAGCGCCCCCTTCCTGTCAGACCCCAAGCGGAAATCTCTGTTTATTATTGAGCACAAAAGCTACCTGCACAAACATGCTCTCACTCAAATCGATAACTATCAACATGCCCTCAGAAACAGCAATGTGTACAATGAAAATGATGCTATCTATATACTTCTGTTTTACCATGGAAAAAATGGATGGAACCTCCCACTCACATTTTACAGCTCGCATGGAAATGCTGCTTCCGAATCCATGACTGAAGGCACGGTAGATGTCAGGGTGAGAGTGTCGTACATTGTGCGCGATCTGAGGAGAATGACAAAGAAGCAGTTGGCATTGCGCTCCGATGGAAAACGATATACATCGACTGCGTTGTGGTATATAATGCGAGATAATGAGATGGATGCTGAGGGGCTGAAAGAGATTGCGCAGCTCCTGAACGGTCTGTCTTCACAAGACTTTACTGATCTGGCAGAGAGTGTGCTAGGCTATCTGAAAGATTTGGGACTGTATGAGCAGTTTGAGAAAATTGACAGGGAACTGTTCCCTAGAGGAGAAAACAGTATGCGGACATATAATATTACCAACGCCTTCGTGAGGGAAGGCATTGCGAAGGGCCGGATTGAAGGTCTTGAGCAGGGTATCACAAAGGGCCGGGCTGAGGGCATTGAGAAAGGTATTCTGAAAGGTCGCGCGGAGGGGCATATTGAGGAGCGGAGAAAAAACGCCCGCAGTATGTTTTCCAAAGGATTTTCAGCCCATGACATTCAGGATGTTACCGGGCTGAGCGATGAAGACTTGCGGACAGTGCGGAACGGATCGCAGTAATTCGCCCTAATGTGCTTTATGTAGTTGACAGACTACCGTTGTACCGCTAATCTTGTACCATTCCCCTGTAGCTCAGCTGGTAGAGCAAATGACTGTTAATCATTGGGTCGTTGGTTCGAATCCAACCGGGGGAGCTTTAATGAATATGCTTATTGCGATGTATCATCCTGATCACGGGGTATATCCGCAACGGAGGAGGACATGAGTCAGCAACCGCTTATTGTCTTCACAGGCGGAGGAAGCGGGGGCCATGTATTTCCCGCCTTTGCTGTGATCGACCGCTTGGGAATGAATGCGCGGATTCTGTGGATTGGTTCGCGGCGAGGTATTGAAGCTGATATTGTTGCCCGCCGCGGTATTGATTTTAGGGGAATAAGCGCCGGTAAACTGCGGCGGTACATTTCCCTGAAAAATTGTATCGATTTTTTCCGTTTTCTTGCGGGAATAGGAGAATCTCTCGTACTTCTTGCCCGTTTCCGTCCCGCGCTGGTATTTTCCAAGGGGGGGTTTGTCAGTGTGCCGCCGGTTATTGCGGCATACATCCTGAAAATTCCTGTTGTATGCCATGAATCCGATTATGACCCGGGGCTTGCGACCCGAATATGCGCATTGTTCTGTTCAGCGCTCTGTATTCCCTATGAAGAATCGCTCCGGTTTTACCGCAGAAATAGCCGGAATAGCAGAAAAACAGTAGTTGTTACAGGGAATCCTGTCCGCAGCGATGTTCTGAAAGGTTCACGGAGGGCTGCCTTTGCAATGACGGGTTTTTCATCAACTCTGCCGGTTCTCCTTATACAAGGCGGAAGCCTCGGAGCCCGCCAGATTAACACCTTTGTGAAAAATAACATCATCCGCCTGCTTGAATCGGCGCAGGTCATTCACCAGACAGGAGACAGTTCCTGGGAGCTTGAAGTACCCGCCCGCCTCCGCTCCCGATATTTTTCACGGTCTTTTTTTAGTAATACATATTCCGATATACTGAAGATATCGGATATTGTCATTTCCCGGGCAGGGGCAGGGACTGTGTGGGAGCTGGGGCTGGCGGCAAAGCCAGCGGTATTTATTCCGCTTACGGCGGGTTCACGGGGCGATCAACTGCGTAATGCCCGCTATGTTGAAGGGCACGGCGCTGCTCTGGTCTGTGAATCGGAGGAGGGGCTGGAAAATCTTGCAGAAAGAGTTACGGCGCTCCTTGCCGATCTGCCGAAACAACGGGCAATGGCGGCAGCATGGAAAACAATTGTGCACAATGAGGGTGCTGAGCGTGTTGCCCGGGTTATCAGAAAAATTCTTGCATCTGAGAAAAATGTCCACCGGAATTTTCCACCGGATCCGATGGCGGAAATTCCGAAAAAGGAAGGAAAAATTGAATCCTCTTGATATTATCTGTATACTGCTGCTTCTGGTTTTTATTGTTCGGGGACTCATTCGTGGTTTTGTGACAGAATTCAGCGCAATTGCGGCCATTCTCTCCGGTGTGCTCATTGCGAGCTTTTTCAGCGGGATTGCGGCCTCCGTACTGGATCAATACCTTGAACCATCGTTCTGGAATCAGGTCATTGCCTTTCTTTCTCTTTTTATTGTTACATATCTCATAGTTAAGCTTTTTGAAGCGGGATTGAAGAGCCTGATAGAAAAGGCGAATCTCACTAATCTGAACAAGGCTCTGGGAGTATTTCTTGGTCTTCTTGAGGGATTCGCGCTCATTTTTATTGTTATCTTCATTCTTCAGCTTCAGCCCTTCATACAGACAGATACGCTTATTGCAGAAAGTTTATTTGCACCTATGCTGCTGCCGCTCTTTCCCTATGCGCATAAGCTTATTTCACGGGAATAATGTATGTTTGAAAATCTTCTGTATCAGGACAAGGTACGCGATGCCCTGAAGCGGGAAATTACAACAGGCCGTCTTCCGCCTGCCATTATCTTTGCGGGGCCTCCTCAGAGCGGAAAAATGACTGCCGCTCTGGAACTTGCCCGCGCGCTGAACTGTAAGGTTTCGGGCGCGCCATGGGCATGTCATTGTTCTTCCTGCGCGCAGTACCGGCTTCTGGACAGCCCCTACATGCTGCTTATGGGCCGCCGCAATTTCAGCGATGAAATTCAGGCTGCGCAGAACATGCTTATGCGGGAGAAAAAAAAGGAACTCTATTACCTTTTTCTGCGGAACGTCAAAAAACTTGTCCGCCGTTTCGATTATCTCCTCTGGCAGGACGATAACAGAAAACTGAACATGGCAATCAAGTTCATGGATCGCCTGAATGAACTCATCGGCGATCCGAAAAAACTCAATGCCGACCTCATGAGCCGTTCAGAAGAGATCATCAGCTCCGATCTTGTCCGCAGCATCGATCAACTTCTTCCCGCCGACGGCGTCGGCATCAATATGCTCCGCAGGGCTGTGTACTGGGCGCGCACGGCAGACCGCTCGCTCAACAAGACTATTATTATCGAAAATGCCGATAGCATGAATAACTCAGCCAGAAACAGCCTGCTGAAAGTTCTTGAAGAGGCGCCCCCGCAAACCTTCTTCATTCTTACCACCGAACGCCCCGGGGCAATTGTCCCCACCATACGCAGCCGCGCACGGTTTTTCCGTTTTCTTTCCCGCAAACCAGAAGAATTGCGGGAGGTTATCAGCAGGGTCTACCGTTGTTCCGAAGCGGAGCGCTATAATACCATTCAGGATTTTTTTGACGGCATTCTGCGCTGGCACATTGATCGGAAGCATGTGGAGCTCATGTTTGTTCTCCTCAGGAAAAAAAGCATTGCTGCCCGCGATACGCTCGCCGCATATTTTCGTTCTGACCGTCAGAACCTGCGGCGTCTCATCATCCTCTGTCTGGAAAAACTCCGTACAGCACTTTCGGGGGCTGAGGGAAATTTTGAAAACATTCATGAACTATTTATCATGCAGAGAAAACTTGAGGAAATGTATTATCGCTGTGAAACCTATAACATCCCGGTAGCATCAATTCTGGAATGTGGATATAGGTAAGAACAATGCGGAAATTTATTCAGCGGGCGCTTAACAAATTATCAAAACTCAATGAACAGCAAATTCATGCCCTCATGTATGATCTTGCTCGATCAAATGATCAAATGGAAACAGTGCTCGATTCCATCGCCGATGGTATTTTGGTCTCCGATCAGAATAATCGGGTCATTCTCGTGAACAAGGCTGCTGAGCGTCTTATATCTGCGCACGAGCAGGAAGATAGCGAAAAAATTATATGGGATGTCATAGACGATAAGGACATTGCCGACTTTGCGCGGGAAATTATCAGCAGAGAAGAACCATCCTCCGATCGGGAATTTACCCTCCAAGATCCCTACAGAATTCTGTCGGTGAAAGTTATGCCTCTGGTGCGGAAGGGGGAGGTGCACGGCAACCTGATACACATTAAGGACATTTCCGAGAAACGCTTTCGCGAAACTCGCCTCAGACGCGCCGAAAACCTTGCGAGCCTTACCAACCTTACCGCTGCGGTTGCCCATGAAATAAAAAATCCTCTCGGGAGCATAAGCATTCACATTCAGCTCATGGAACGTATTCTCACCACCGATAAAAATTCCGAGCTCAGGAAATATCTTGATATTATTGATGAAGAAGTGGATCGGCTCAACCGCATTGTTATGGATTTCCTCTTTGCCGTCCGGCCAATTGACATTAGCTTTGAACTCCACGATTTGAACATTCTCCTGCATGAAACTCTGGACTTCCTCAAATATGAACTTGAGGAAGCAAAAATCGGACTCCGTGAAAAATATCAGACCGACATTCCCCACATCCTTCTCGATGAGAAATTTATTCGGCAGGCTGTGCTGAACATCGTGAAAAATGCCATTAATGCCATGCCGCATGGCGGAGCGCTTACTGTGCAAACGCATTTTTCGGGAAGCGAGGTGCAGCTCAAAATAGGCGACACAGGTTGCGGCATGAATGAAGATATCATGGAGAAAATATTTGAACCCTATTTCACCACCAGGGAATTCGGCAGTGGTATTGGGCTGACAATTGTATACAAGATAATAAAAGAACACAGCGGCGATATTTCGGTTATTAGTAAGGAGAATGAGGGCAGTACATTTCTGCTGTCATTTCCTGTTCCCGATGATCAGCGTCATCTGCTTAAGGATTCTCCATGCGGAGGCGAGGTATGAGGTTTCATGTGTTGGTTGTTGACGATGAGAAAAATATACGCGAGGGGCTTGCCCGAAGTCTGGAAATGGATGGCTACCATATATCGCTTGCCGAAAATGGACTTGCAGCGCTTGAAATTATGGAGACAGAGAATGTTGATTTGGTCATTAGTGATCTGAAAATGCCCGGCATGGGGGGGGAGGAACTTCTTCGCAGAATTGTCAGTAACTGGCCGACGGTTTCTGTTATCATTCTCACAGGTCATGGGAACATTGAGACTGCTGTTCAGTCCATGCGTGATGGCGCCTTCGATTTTCTGAGCAAGCCGGTGAATTTGGGGCGGCTCAGTATGCTGGTTAAGAGGGCGCTTTCGACCAGATCGCTCATACTCCAGCATGGCGCCCTTCAGGAGGAACTGCGGCAGCTCCGACAGAGCAATTTTATTATGGGTAAGAGCCCAGCCATTCGGAGGGTTATGGAGCTCATTCAGCAGGTAGCGCCCGCGCGGGCCTCGGTGCTCATTACCGGCGAGAGCGGCGTGGGTAAGGAGTTGGTTGCCGATGCCATCCACAACATGAGCCCGCGGGCAAGTAAGCCCTTTATTAAGGTACATTGCGCCGCCCTGAGCGAGGGCCTTCTGGAGAGTGAACTTTTCGGTCATGAAAAGGGGGCCTTTACCGGTTCCGTTGGCCGTAAGCGGGGACGCTTTGAGCTTGCCGACAGCGGGAGTATCTTTTTGGATGAAATAGGCGAAATTAGTCAGACTGTGCAGATAAAGATTCTCCGTGTTCTCCAGGAAAGATCGTTTGAGCGGGTGGGAGGCGAGCAGACAGTTGAGGTCGATATCCGTCTGATCGCTGCCACAAACCGCGATCTTACGGCAGAAATTGAACGGGGCGCATTCAGGGAAGATCTCTACTATCGTCTGAATGTCGTTAACATTCATGTGCCGCCTCTTCGTGAGCGTAAGGAAGATATTTCCCTGCTTGCCGCCGCATTCCTCAAGGAAATAAGCGAGGAGAACGGAAAGAACATTCTCGGCATGAGTAAGGATGTCCTTTCGGCATTGTACAAATACGACTGGCCCGGGAATGTGCGCGAACTGCGCAACAGCATTGAGTCGGCGGTTGTTATGTGCCGCGATACAATTCTCTCTCTGCACGATTTGCCCCCGAGAATTGAGGACAGCAGGGCTGAAGGATATATTAGTATTCGGCAGGGTACATCGTTATCGGAGGCGGAGCGTAAGATTATTCAGCAGACGCTTCTTTTTAATCATAATAATAAAAGCCGCAGCGCAGAGATTCTCGGCATTGGACGGAAAACCCTCCACCGTAAAATTGATGAATATGGTTTGTAGAAAGTTTTCGCGCAGGTGGGTGTATGAATGTTGTTGTTCTTGATTATGCCGCGCTGAATTACCCGGAGCCGAGCGGTTTTGCGCCGATTCGGGAACATATGCGGGAACATATGGCGGAGTTCGGCAGGCTGATGGTCTTTGAACGGAGTAGCGGTCTTGAAGTGCTTGATCGTGCCCGCAGCGCAGACATTCTGCTCACATGCCGCGCTCCCATCGGCAGGGACCTTATGGACATCTTTACCCGCCTCCGGTACATCGGGGTACTGGGGTCGGATTTCGCTCATGTTGATACAAACTATGCCCGCATGCTCAATCTGCCGGTAAGCTGCGTTCCGGCTTCGGCGCTGGCTTCGGAGCCGGTTTCAGAATCCGGCGCCCGCGAAAATGACATACAGTACTGCATGCGTATTGCGGCATTGAACATACGGGCATGGCTTCGCGGTGAGGTACTGAATCGCGTATGATTGCTGAATGTTGGAGCTGTTATGGGTCGGCAGTAGGGGTTGCGATGGAAATTTCCGACCATTCGCCGTGGCCCAGCTCGTTGACGGCGAGCACCAGTATGAGATAGCTGACATCGTTTGTTAATTCGGTAATGGTGTAGCTTGTGTCGGTAATATCTTCAATGAGCTTGTATCTGTACGACAATTTGTCCGATGCATCGGTCTTATAAGCGCATATCAGACGATACTCGGTAATTGGACTGCCGCCGTCATTGAGCGGTTCAGTCCATGTTGCGGTGAGTTGGGCGTTCCCTGTTGTGAGCGTTGGAGCGGGCGGCGCGGCGGGAGGGGTAGCCGGAAGGAGCATTGTAGAGCTGTCCGACCATGAGCCAGCGCCCCGCGCGTTGACGGCGCGCACCTGTACTTCGTATGCGGCGCCGTTTGTCAATTCGGTAATGGTGTAGGAGCGCGCGTGTGCGCCAATGCCGGAATTGAGCACTGTCCAGTTGCCGCTGCCGTTTTCGCGGTGTTGCAGGTGATACTCGGTCATTGCGCTGCCGCCGTCATTGAGCGGTTCAGTCCATGTTGCGGTGAGTTGGGCGTTCCCTGTTGTGAGCGTTGGAGCGGGCGGCGCGGCGGGAGGGGTTTCTTCTTCGGTTGCGGGTTCTTCATCGGTTGGGGGTTCTTCCTTGGTTGCGGGTTCTTCATCGGTTGCGGGTTCTTCCTCGGTTGCGGGTTCTTCCTCGGCTGCGGGTTCTTCATCGGCTGCGGGTTCTTCCTCGGTTGGGGGCTCTTCATCGGTTGCGGGTTCTTCCTTGGTTGCGGGTTCTTCCTCGGCTGCGGGTTCTTCTTCGGCTGCGCCAACACGTTCAAGACTGAAAAATAGCCCCATTGTTCCCTGTCCACAGGATATGAGAAGGATGAGAAGAATGAGAAATGTTGTCGACATGGCTTTATATATCATTTGTTACCTCCATAGCTTATTGAGAATGATGATATTATAAGGTTTTACTATTGCAATAGATTTTTTGTGAATTGATGGGATATAAACCTTCCAACCGTATCGGAAGGCTGGTCGGAGGCGGAGCGCAGGGCTGGCTACTGCGGGCTATGAACCTAATACCATGAGGGGATCAGATTAGCTGTTACGCCGGAACTCACAAACATCCCTGTTTTGTCTCCGGTATATGTGCCAGCGGCATTGAGCGGTAAATGCTCCTTCCAATTCTCAAGATCGCCATTAAATGCGCGTACACCATAGAACATCCAAGACATATCCCTTACCGAGCTGACATTCCAAGCGGAAATATCGCCATTGAATACGCGTGCGCTATCGAACATCCCTGACATATTCCTTACCGAGCTGACATCCCAGCGAGAGATATCGCCATTGAAGGCGGATGTATAACGGAACATAACTTCCATATCCGTTACCGAGCTGACATTCCAGCGAGAGATATCGCCATTGAATGCGTCTGCAGAATTGAACATTTCGGACATATTCGTTACCGAGCTGACATTCCAGCCGGAGATATCGCCATTGAATGCGTCTGCGCTCCGGAACATCCCTGACATATTCGTTACCGAGCTGACATTCCAGCCGGAGATATCGCCATTGAATACGGTTGCATAAGAGAACATATTTCTCATAGTCCTTACCGAGCTGACATTCCAGCGAGAGATATCGCCATTGAACATGTTTGGATTTGACGGAGTCCCCTCAAAAATTCCAGACATATCCGTTACATTTGTGGTAATAATGTAGTTGAGATCGGCAGTTTGTCCCCAGGTTGATATTCCCGTATTTACCACTGTTTTCAGGCTGGCAGTAGTTTTCAGGCGGGCATTAGTTGTTGGACTCTCGGTAACATAAAAATGTTCGGCAAACAGTACCGTTCCCCCGCTGTCTTCGCCGGATACGATGTATGTTCCTGCCGTTGTACTCGCGCTAACGGTAATAACTCCGGTACTCGCATTCATTGTCGGCACAGTAACTCCTGCGGGCGCAGGAATGACCGCGGTGGTCAGGGAAACGGTGATATCCCCATTGGCAATAAGGGCATCAATAGCAGCCGAAGGGCTTATGGAGGCTGCTGTTCCCGCGGGAACCTGTGTTGCAAAACCCGACACGAGCACTATTGCTGTTGAGGGAGCCGACCACTCACTCTGACCCTCCGCATTTACGGCACGCACCAGTACGGTGTAGGTTTTGCCGTTTGTTAGTCCGGTAATGGTGTAGCTTGTGCTGGTAATTCCCTCAACAAGAAAGTGCGCATTCGTGGAATTGTCAGTGTACCGCAATGTATACCCGGTAATGGCACTGCCGCCGTTGTCGGTCGGCGCAGTCCATGAAACAGTAAGCTGACCGTCTCCCGCGGCGAATGTTGGAGTTCCCGGCGCTGTCGGCACAGCGGGAACTGCGGGGGGATCTCCGGCGGTGAGCATGGGAGCTGTCGGCTCGCTGGGCCTAATGTCGGGGATTTCGACAAGGGCTGAGGGGCAGGCCGCAAGTATAAGCATAAAAACAAAAAGAACAGTAATAATGCAAAAGTTTCTCACGGTTGTTTTTTTTCGAAGATTCATTGGTAATACTCCTTAATTTGGTAATGGCTCAATGAGAAATCGCTGCATGGCAACGGTTTCATAAGCATATGAACAGTATATTGGCGATCAAAAAACTTGTCAATCATAAAATTCATGCTCCGCGCGAGGTCCTTGTTGAAATATGAATGGTGTATGACAAAATGAGAAATTTTTGTAAAAAGTTCGCA
>CBDDDG010000022.1:0-292527 GCA_965226555.1 Salinispira sp.
AGTTCCTGAGAGATTTCGATCCATTTCTGATAGTAGGGCGATGTCAGCCTGCAGTCTTCCATTGCCTTCCGGCTGGAAACTGCTTTTTGCCCTGTACTCACAGTAATGATGATGCATCGAAGTTCAGGCCAATAATGCCTGTCGTGAATTGCGCCGGCATGTTCTGCGTTCCGGGGAAAGCTGACAAAACCGCCGTAGACTGACCGGCTCGCCGACCCCGATCCGATGCGCGCCAAAGCGCTTATGCCGCTCTGTTCCAGGTTGAGTTTCAGCGCGGTATTTACGGCGCCCGCAAGAGCCGCAAAGCCGCTGGCGGAGCTTGCAAACCCGGCTGCCGCCGGAAAGGTATTGCTGCTTTGTATTTCCAGGTGAACCCCGGGCGGGGAGGAATGCCGGGCAGCCCTATCATGAACAGCCGCTTCAAGAACCGCCCTGAAGAAGGCGCTGAAACGTTCCGGCGGCTGGGGGCGGCCGTCTATCGCAATTCTCCAGCTCAGACATCCGCCATGATCATCCGCAACTGCGCCGACAGAACCGCCACCGCCAACTGCGCCGACAGAACCCGCAGATCCGACTGCTCCAGAGCCGACTGCGCCGCCAGAACCCGCAGCTCCGGCGATAGCGGGAGAAGAACAGCTGACGGTTGTGGTGCTTGTGAGCGCTTCCAGACTTATGCCGATGCTTCCGGTCGCAGGACGATTGTGCTCGGGGTCGCTTTTTCCCCAGTATTTTATGAGGGCCAGATTCGGATGCGAACAGGCAGTAATCATCTTACGATCGCCCCGCATCGCCGTGCCCCGCATCATCATGTCCCGCGTCGCCGCGCCCCGCGTCATTGCCGGCATCATCTCCCGCATCGCCGCGCCCATCATAATTATATATGAGACGCTGCTTGTGGAGTTTCATATGTCCCTGTTGTATACCCTCTCCTGCGAGGGCCATAAGAGCCGCAAAATTCTGGGCTAATCCGAGCGCGGCGGCATAGCGGGCAAGCGCGCGTGCGTCCGGATTATCCATTATTGTCAGGGAAAGCTGCGCTACCGGATGACAGGATACTGCGCCGCCGACAGTTGCCAGCGCGAGAGGCAGTTCGAGAGAGCCCCGCAGAGTATCTGCTTCAATGCGCCATGAGCTCAGGCTGCGGTATGTTCCGCTCCGCGCAGCCCAGGCATGCGCCGAGGCCTCAACTGCTCGGGTATCGTTGCCGCTTGCCAGAGCAAGACCTGTTATACCGTTCATAATTCCCTTGTTGTGAGTTACTGCCCGTGAGGGATCCTCGTTGGCAATTCGGCAGATTCTGACAATTCTTTCACCGAGTTCCCGACCCGTATATCCGCCCCGGTGAAGGGCAGAAAGGGGAATTGTGATCGATGCGGATGCCCTGCGTTCTTCTGCTTGGTTGCTCAGAATTGCCATAAGCTTTTTGCCGCCGGTAATTTCCTCAAGCAGGGGGCTGACCGCCTCAGCAGCGGTATTGAGAATGTTTGCCCCCATTGCGTCACAAACATCAACAATGAGAGTAACACGCAGACTTTGCGAATCGCTGAGCCATGCGCTGCGCATACCTCGGTACCCGCCGCCGCGCGATTCCATGCCTGTGAGAATGTCTGCCAATACATGGTGAATATCATGCTCCCGATGTTTTATGCGGGAGCGGATTTCCCTGATAATTTCAGGTTCCGCGCCATGCGCGCCAGCAGCGCCATGCGCGCCGGTATCGTCATGCTGATTTTTCATATCCTGATGATTCCCGGGCTGCTGTTCGAGTGTTTCATCGAGTGAAAGATACACGCTTGCCTTCATTATTGATTCAGTACTTGATGTTTCACACCCGCCATGATGGGCAATGAGTCTCATTGCGTAGTTAGCGGCTGCGAGAACCGAGGGCTCTTCTCCTGCCATTGGAAGATTGCGATGTTCGCCGTCAATGAGGCAATTCTGTACGAGACCCAGAGGAATCGGCATGAAACCAATTGCCGACTCAACCATTGCATCGGCCAGGTCAAGAAGATGATGCCTGTGTCCGCTTGCTGCCAATTCCCCTGCCTTCTCACCGGAGGCAAAAAGCGGATCAGCCGCCATACGCTCCCGGCGCTGGTGAATGGAATGTTTGCGGAATGCGCGATTTCTGAGTGAGGAACCGGCTGCCTGTCCGCTATTATTTCTTTGGGTCAGTCTTCTGCCGGCTTCATACGCTGCCCTCTCAAGTTCTCGGAGTCGGTAATTGAATTGTTCACTGAAGAGGAGGGGGGCATGCTGAAGAGCGGGTATATCCGGCGAAGAACTCAGCAGCATATGCCGGCGGAAATTGAGCTTTAATTTCTGAATGTATTGTATGCAGCCCTCGAGCCCTGTTTTTCGCGCCAGACGAATGAAGGGGAGGGCAGAGGCGGCAATGTCCGCTCCGAGAGCAATGGCCTTGCTGAAATCGGCAGCATCGCGGAGGCCGCCCGAGGCAATAATTCCACCATCCTCAGGAATGAACTTTCTGCAGCGGGAAACGATGGCTGAAAGAGCCAGAGCGCTTGGAATACCCCAATGCTGAAAATCACCTGAAGAAAGATCATCCTGCTGTCCTCTCATTGCCTCAACCGCGATCCAGTTCGTTCCTCCGGAGCCTGCGACATCAACATACTTTACTCCCGCGCGAAACAGCTGCTCTGCTTCCCAGGGGGTAATACCGGCTCCGGTCTCCTTTACAATGATGGGGAGCCTGCTTATATCGCAGAGCCGTCCGATAAGTTCAAGCAGCCCGGAAAAATTCCTGTCGCCATTCTGCTGGAAAATTTCCTGCCCCGGATTAAGGTGGACGGCAAGAGCATCGAGTTCCAGATCATCCAGTATATTGAGGAACTGTTTCAGCGCGGCGGCATTGTTGTCGAAAAATTCAGGAAGCTGCACCGCTCCAAGGTTTCCGACCACCGGAACGCTGGGGGCAAGTTTCTTTAAGTGGAAATGTTCCATGACCTCCGGCTTTCGCATGAGAATTCGCAGACTTCCGGTGCCGACAGCCAAGCCCTCACGTTCCGCAGCCATGGCCAGCAGTTTATTTACTGTATACCCCTCTGCCGATCCTCCGGTCATACAGGAGATCATAAATGGGGCGCGAAGTTCATAAGCGAGAAATGATGTTGATGTTGAGATTGTATTATAGTCAATTTCAGGAAGACTGTGATGCAGAAAGGAAACGTGTTCAAGATATGTTGATGCACCCTCAACCGGAAGCGCCTCATCGCAGCATATATTGATATGATCGTTCTTCCGTTGTACGAGGTCGTCTGTATTCCTAGCCATTTCTATTCCCGGTAGCTGTATTGACGATAGCCGTCTTCCCGAGTTCCATCAAAAACAAAGATTCCGCGGGGATGCTCGCCCATGCGTCCGTTGCTCGCTGCGGGGCTGGTCGCGGGGGTTTCGGAAATGTTCATCCAGCGCTCATACTCATCAAGATCGACCTGACGGTCATGGTTGAGTTGGGCGGGGATGTTCCAACGTTCAAGCTGCGCGGGGGCATGGCGGGATACCCGCGCGGAAATAACAAGCATGATATTGCCGCTGCCATAGCTTGTGATGAGTATTTTTTTTCCGATAATATCGTTTCCAAACATCGCATAGTTCTCACTGAGCTGGGCAGCCATATTCAAATAGAGGGCGCCCGTGTAGATATTGCCGACAAGAGCCGTTGCCTCCAGCGATTTATAAAAGCCGCGGCTTTCGAGAAGAATATCGGCCTCCGGATCGTCCATATGAAGATGCTTTTTCAGTAAACGCTTGAGAGCGCTTACTGCCATTTTGGCAAAGGGAACATGAAAGACGAACATATCGGTCTCGCCGATAATGTCCGATACCGATTTTCCGCATCGTGATGAATGATCATTAAGCGCCTCATCGAGCGCCTTGTGATAACACTGTACCGAATACCGGCCCTTGACCCGGGCCGTTGTACTGCCGAGGGGACGGAAAAAATCATCCACATCCGATGAGGAGTAGCCCTGAGTTTCCAGATCAAGTTCGACCAGTTGCGGATTATGTTCAATGAGGAGGCTTGCCGAACCTGCCCCCTGGGTAATTTCAGCTGTCGATTGGGCATTGTAACGGGCAATGTCGGAACATATAACAATGCCGGTTTCATTTTTTCGGGGAGCCGCCTTCAGCATGGATGCTATGGAAAGCATTGCGAGGGTTCCCCCCGCGCAGGCATGTTGAACCTGAAAATTTGCCAGAGCTGGGGGAAGGGAATATCCTGCCCGCTGAAGCATTCCGCAGACATACGCTGAAACCGGCTTGCTCATGTCCACTGCTGTTTCGGTTCCCACTGCCAGATATCTCAGGCTTGAAATGTCGTAGTTTTTGTTTGTATCGATGAGGCGTTTTGCCGAGTTTGCCGCAATGCTTGCGTTATCTTCAAAGGCATCTGGAAAACGGATGGACTTTTGTCCGGTGGAATTGACGGCCTGCCGCAGGCGATCTCCAAAAATCGGATCTTCATGGGTTCTGGCTTTCAGAATCGTTTCAAGAGGAATTCTGGGTCTTGGAACATAGAGCGCAATATCACTTATACCAATTGTATGATCAGTCATGTAGCCTCTTTATATCACAAATTGTGATATAACGTGATAATTCTTAATAATATCACATAAGCAGGGATAATGAAAAGGGGGAAAAGCGATAATGATGGAAAATGAGCAAAACTTTCTCATAGTCAATTTTTCTGATATAGTAAGCTATATGAAGGTTATGAAATTTGGCGGGAGTTCTGTCTGCGATGCCGCGCACATACGAAGGGCTGTGAGCATATTTAGTGAGGCGGGAGATGTCCGGGCAGTAATTTGTTCTGCAATGAAGGGAGTAACTGATGCACTTCTCCGGGCAGCGAAGCAGGCCGGATCGGGTAATGAGTCATATCAGACTACCCTGAGAGAAATTTGGCAGAAACATGAAACTGCGGCCGCGGAATTATACAGCGCGGTGCCGGCGAAATCAACAGAATCGGCGAAATCAACAGAATCCAACGCGATGCTGAAAGAGATAATTGCAATTCTCAGGAATGAATTCACCGAACTTGAAGAAATGTGCCGCGGGGTGTTCATGCTGAAAGAATGCAGCACAAAGAGCCTGGATTTTATTATGGGATTCGGCGAGCGTTTGAATAATCGGCTTATAGCTGCGTGGTCGCTCTGTTCAGGCAGCAAAACCTTCTATGTTGATGCGCGGGAGCTTGTTATTGTTGACCGGAAAAATGTCGATTTTTCTGAGACCTTTCGCCGTATACGGGAATGTTTCGCCTCCAGAGAGGGTATTGGTATTGTAACCGGATACATTGCCTCAGACCGGTCGGGTACTGCCGCTACTCTGGGACGCAACGGGAGCGATTACAGCGTATCGCTCTTTGGCGCTGCCCTTGCTGCGGAATGTGTTGAGATTTGGACTGATGTTGATGGGGTACTCGAAGCCGACCCATCAATAGTTCCGCAGGCAGCCGTTATACGCGAACTGAGTATTGATGAGGCCATGGAACTGAGTTATTTTGGAGCTGAGGTACTTCATCCATCGACAATGATCCCTGCAATACAGCATGATATTCCCATCTATATAAAAAACACCCTGAATCCGGCGGCTCCGGGCACACGAATTGCATCCGATGCGCAGGCAAACCCCAATATTATTACCGGAATAGCAAGTATTTCCGGAGTGAGTTTGATTAATATTGTCGGAAATGGAATGTCTGGCGTAAGCGGTATGGCCATGAAGATATTCACCGTATTTTCGCAGGAAGATGTGAACATTATCATGATAAGTCAGGCATCAAGTGAGCACAGTATCTGCATTGTTACCCGTTCGGAAGGCATCAGCCGGGTACTAAGGAAACTGCGGCATGAATTACGGTATGAGTTGGATGCGGGCATTATTCAGGACATTGTTGTTCAGGGCGAACTGGAAATTGTTTCGGTTATCGGCGCGAATATGTGCGGTCGGCCGGGGGTTGCCGGCAGGATCTTCAAAACGCTTGGCGATGAAGGAATAAATGTTCTTGCCATTGCGCAGGGATCATCTGAAATGAATATTTCCTTTGTCATCAGCGCTGCTGACCTCAGGGATTGTTTGCAGAGCCTTCATCGGGTCTTTTTCATTGATAAAAATGCCGATGGGAATGTCAGTGAAAATGCCGATAAAAATGCCGAGGGAACTCACCGGTGAAATTTGTATCGACCCATACCCGTGCGGGAACTTCTTCAGGCCGCGCCGACCATGAGGCAGTAACATTCAGGGAAGCGCTCTTCAAAGGCATTGCGGCAGACGGCGGTCTGTATCGGCCGCTTGAAATGCCCGATTTGCATAGTACGATACGCGGATTTACCCGAAATACTTCCTTTGCGCGCGTTGCTGCCGAGCTTACCAGAGCTCTGTTTCCATCAGAGATTGGAGCAGATGCCTTCGATCTGGCAAAGCAGTCATTTCCCTTCACGCCCCGCCTTGTTCCCTGGAGTGACAAAATATCAATTCTGGAACTCTTTCACGGTTCGAGCCATGCCTTCAAGGATTTTGGAGCATCGTTTCTTGCTGCATGTATGGAATATTTTCTTGCAGGCAAAAGCGGGGCTGCGGGCGGTTGGCCGGCGGACAAAAGCGGGCACGCGGGTGGTTGGCCGGCGGGCAAAAGCCGGCACGCGGGTGGTTGGCCGGCGGACAAAAGCGGGCACGCGGGTGGTTGGCCGGCGGGCAAAAGCCGGCGAGCGATAATACTTACTGCCACATCGGGCGATACCGGTTCGGCTGTTGCGCAGGCCTTTCACCAGCGGGAGCACATTGATGTTGTTATCCTCTATCCGAGCGGGAGAGTAAGCCCCAGTCAGGAAAAGCACATGACCACTATTGGCGACAACATCCATGCCCTTGAGGTTGAGGGAAATTTTGATGATTGTCAGCGTATGGTAAAGGAAGCATTTGCTGCTCCGGCATTGAAGCATCTTCCGCTTACGAGCGCGAACAGCATAAATGTCGGACGCCTTATTCCCCAGAGTTTTTATTATGTATATGCCTTTGCGCAGATACAGAAGGAGCTGAACACCCCCCTCTATTTTGCCGTTCCGAGCGGAAATTTTGGCAACCTGACCGCCGGTATATACGCGTGGAAATGGGGGCTGCCGGTAAGGGGTTTCATTGCGGCGACTAACAAAAATGATGTTGTTCCGCAGTACCTTGAAACAGGACTTTTCTCTCCCCGCAGATCGCTCAGAACCTATGCGAATGCCATGGATGTTGGAAATCCGAGTAATTTTGAGCGTTTACTGGATGTTTTCCATTATAAGCAGGCGGATATACAGAAGATGATACGGGCCTATGCTGTCAACGATGATGAAATAGTGCGGGTAATGAAAGAAGCATGGGAAACCCGGGGAATGTTCGTATGTCCGCATACGGCAACAGGTATAAAAAGCGCGGAACGTTTCAGTTTCAATACGACCGATTGTCATATTATTACCTTGGCAACGGCCCATCCTGCAAAATTCAATGAGGTCGTTCTGAAAGCCTGCGGTAAAACTGCCCCTGTTCCCGAAGGAATTGCCAAAAGCCTGAAGAAGAAAAAACAATCTGTCCGCATTGCTCATACACTTAACGCGCTCTCGGATTTTCTCCAGAATTTTGAGCGGAGTTAATGGTGATGGTGATTTTGATGGTGAGTGGAGTTAATGGTGATGGTGATTTTAAGCCGGATTAATGTTTCTGTCCCATGCGGGGGGGCGTGTTTTCCGAAAGTGCGTGTAAATTCACGAGCGGGGCGGCATACAGATTAATGAGTGCCTGCCGCAGCTGCGGTGTTTGAGCATCGAGCCGTTCCTGAAACCAGGGGATTTTCTGTATGCTGTCTACGGTATTTTTGGTAAGAAGATCATATGCTGCCCTGTTTGAATCCCAGATTTTTGTTCCCTGAATTATTTTTTTATCCAGATTCCTCGCAAGCGCGCTTCGTTTTTTTGCCTGAATTCTTTCGGAAATATGAATATGGATGCGTTTCTTTTTCTGGGTAAGTTCCTTTATTACCTGTTTACTGTCCAGATGGCTGTCGCTTTTATCAAGTTCACCAAGGTGATCCTGAGAAATGGTGGCGTCAAGGGGTATTTCTTCGTAGCTCACGCTTACCGGAATAATTGGTATTGTATTGCAGAATTCTTCCCAGTTTTTATCCCGATGCGCCAGCTTGATCATTGCAAGAACTGCGGAATCGGTTTTGTCGTTGCCGTCTTTTGCCCGTCCATTCCGTTGGGCGATCCATACATGCTTTCCCCGACTGAGGAGATTTGCAATATACTGGGAAAGGTGTCCGGCTTCTTCCAGCTTAGTATCAATATCTTCATCATTGATCTTTCGCTTAACAATGAACCCTCCGTTTAATCGAATGAGGTGCCCGAGCCAGGAGGGGGTAAGAAGATTATCTCCCACGGCATTGTATGCGGTTAGTCCGGCTTCTTCATAAAACAGAAAATTAAACAAAATTGGATCAAGCGAGGTGCTGCGGTGAGACGATATAAAAATAGCCCCGGAAGATTTTCGCGGCGTCTTTACCAGAGATCTGAGAATTTCAGAACCGCTCCAGCTGAAATCGTCCATTGTTTTGTGAATAAGATAATTGACGAGCTGATAGATCATATTGCGGTACTGGGTCCAGGTTCTGAGATGTGAAAGATGCCCTGAAAGCCATTTCTGGTTCTTATTCAGGCTATCCATTATCTGGATAAAGTACGGATCGGTTTGGAGTTGCCGCCAGTATTTCCTGAATAGTCTTTCCGGATATGCCCGAATGTCGGTAAAATCATGAGTATCAGCAAGATTCATATTACAACCCAATAAAACATTAAAATTTTCTATATGCAAAAGTTTTGCATTGGAAAATTGCGCTTGCGCAATTTCCAGTAAATATACCATGGACTGAGGAGTGTATCAAGTACTTATTTGTGCTTGGCGGGAAATTGATGCGTTAGTACTTCCCAGTACCCGCGTGTTCCGCCGACTCTTTTTATGAGTCCATGTTCGCGCTGTTGCTTAATATTCTTCTCCACAGCCGTTATACTCATGTTCAGTATTTCTGCGAGCATGGCAGCGGAAATCTTCGGATTCTTTTTCATTTCAGTGAGAATGCGCGCTTTAACATTACCCAACTCATTACCCAACTCATTACCCAACTCATTACCCAACTCATTACCCAACTCATTACCCAACTCATTACCCAACTCATTACCCAACTCATTACCCAACTCATTACCCAACTCATTACCCAACTCATTACCCAACTCATTACCCAACTCATTACCCAACTCGACCGCCACACCGCCGGTTCTTTCGGTGATAATTGGATGAGGCAATTTGGCTTGTTTGCAGGCATCTGCGATTTTCTCAACCCCGCGCCCCCATGAGTCGATATAGCCCGCTTTATAGCACACTTCGGCAATGAGGGGATTTCTCGGAATGGATTCGTGAGTCTGAAAGAGTTTCTTAACAGAAAGTTTTGCAAAATGCAAAACTTTCTATAAAATAGGAGAATGCTAAGCACAAAGAAAGCATTCCAGATCGGAAACTTTTGCTACTGGAAATTGTGCTTGCACAATTTTCCAATGCAAAAGTTTCTTAACAGATAATTCTTCGGGAAGTTTTCCCGCATTCCACATACACAGCCTATTGTCAAATATTAGGAACCGCGCAGGGAAATGGGAACGGTGGACGGCTCAATGATAATTTCCAGACAGGCTTTGCCGCCTTCCTGCAAACGGTTGATCTGCGGCATTAACCCCAGATGATCGCGGATTTTGTTCGGCAAATCTTCCATCAGCTTCCGTGCACTCTTCAGTCCGATGGTTTTTCCAGAATCATCTTTACCGATATACATGCGCCCGCCCTGCGCATTGGCAAACCCGCATATCCATTTCAGGTAGTCATCGTTCCACGACTGTTTAAATTCGATGTTCTGAGATTCAGCGGTCATGAGTTATATGCTCCATTCTCACCTTCCCGCTCATCAGTTTTGGCAAAAGCAGATTCCGTAGGTTTTCGAGTGTGCGGATTTGTTTCATGTTTGCTCTTTTCTTGGTAAAATATTCCTCCGCCATGCTATCAAAATCACCCACTTTTTTCATCTCAAAACCATGACCCTGAATATACCACAAACAAAACTTTCTACAAAATGGCAAAATGCTAAGTACACAAAAAGCATACCAGATCGGAAATTTTTGCTTTACGTAAAGCTTCTTACCCTCACCTTCCCGCTCATCAGTTTTGGCAAAAGCAGATCGCGTAGGTTTTCAAGTGATTTACTCTGTTTTTGATTGTGTGTAATTTTACGTATTAGTGGATATGTAATTTTGCCGAACTCCTCAAGTATTTGTTCGTGCGGGGCGGCGATTCTAAAGTTTCGAATATCAGTATTGTTCACTGATGGCTGAACACTTTTAGTCTCGCCTGATAGATTCTTTTGCTTTACAAACTTGTCGTTTAATATAAAAAACAGAATATATGGAAAACTTTTTTTGGTGGCTTTTATCCCAGCAAACCCCGTTGATAAAATGATTGTATCATCTTTTTCAACAAACCAGATGACTTTTCTTTCACCACTCATTCGTGCAAACCAAATGGAATAATTTTCTGTTTCCATATTAGCCCGACTCGGCTTATTCAAGAATTTTACATCAACTCCTTCTCTCATAAAATCAATATCACTCACATCAGCAGTAGCGAAATATTTTTTTGTGCCACTAAATTGATTTACGCCACTAGGAATAATTTTAGCAGCTTCCCAATCGCCTAACTCAGCTTCCTCCCATCCCTCATCCGCATCCTCCACAAACCACTTGCGGAACAAGGTCTGCGCCATATTTTCCAGAGTTGTGTTTTGGCGATGGAGCAGGTCTATTTTGTCATCCAGAGATGATAGGACTTCGGCAATGGCTTTTTGTTCGGGGAGTGGGGGGAGTTTCCATGTGGTTTCTGAGAGAAAATCCCAAGCTGCTCTCGGCATCCTTGTGCCCATTGATGACGATGAAGAAATATCTACCAGTTCTTGATTTGCAAAAAAATAAAAAAGATAGTCTTTGTTTACCTTCTTTTTTGGGTGAATAACCCAAATATCAGTAGAACAAATTCCTTCAAACTTCGGCTTTATGACCTTTCGAAAATATGGACGCAATTTTCCAAAAAGAGTATCTCCAGCAGTAAATCTGTATTTGTTGCTTGCGACAGAATCGGAATTTCCAACACTATTTAATCGTAATTTTCCTTCATCAATGTGTTCTAATCCTATATATGGCAATTTTTCATCACCAACTTGCCAAAGGTTTTTTACTAATTGGGCAACATCCCCCAATTTCACTTCCCGCCACCCGTCCGGCACGGAGCTTTGCTGAATCACCGCAGCCTTCTTTTACTAGAAATTTTTGCATTTTGTAAATTTTCTTCATGTATATAACAAAAGGATTGCGGAGGACTGATGTTGTAACGTTCGCGAAGGCAACGCGGTTCCGAATAGGGGCGAGCGTTTCTCTCTTTCGGCAAATTCTTTTGTACAGATTGCATAGCTATATCACTTATCCCTCATCATTTCGCGCCGCAAGCGTTCGCTATGAGCGAGGCAGACAGGCGCATTTCGTTTCATGGGTGATTTTGTTTTTTAGTTAATTCAAAATGGAAGCCCAGAATGGAATCTTCAGGGTTTTGATCTTTTAATGTTAGCCGTACATGTTTATCAATTCTAAATTCTGTATCAAAATCATCATTGGGAATAATATCAGAATTCAGCGCGCAGATGTACTGAAAATTATTTTCTGCTGCTTTTCGATGCGCATGCATAAGTGCAAGCGCTATTTGCCGCGAATCAACACCATCGAATATACTGCTGTCGTGAAAAAGAAAATCTATGCTGCCTCTTTGGTTTATTTTCATTAATTCAACAAGCATAATGTCATAGCAGAATATTTTCATTTTTCCGACACCCGCGCTGCTGCTTTTCTGAATTTCGACGCCAAACTTATAGCCATTATCGGTGGTATTAATGACCAAATTGCCGGGTTCGTTGTACAAGGCCTGAGAATTTTCATTGAACAATGTTATTGCCTTTTCCCATTCGGGTCTGTTTTGCTCATAGTCGCGCTGGAGCTTTGTCTCTAATTCAATTTTGGAAGCTTTAATTTCCTTTTTACGTTGCGCCATCTCCTGAATATTGGAAATTTTGTTCTTTATGATCTCAAGTTGTTCTTTTTTCTCAACAACACGTTCTTGAAGTACTGAGAACTCGTCCAGCGCTCCGTGGCTTTGTAATATTCGCAGAAGCTCTGCCCGCCTGTTGGATTTTTGCTTTATATTTTCGTCATTTGAGGCTAGTACATTTTTTAACTGGACAATTTCCGATTCGAGAAAGCGTTTTCGATTCTGAACAATTGTTTTGTGAAATACTTTGGCATCTGCAAGTGATTTCTTTACGTTATCGGCAAAATGTATACCGACTTCTGAAAAAATTTTGTCAACCGAGCTGAGGTCAGGAGGCTTCTCTTCTGACACAGCTTTCATATATCTATCTAATGTAGATCTCAACAACAAAGATTCATTGGAGAGTTCATGCATTTCTTCTGTTAATTGATTTGCCTGTTCCTGCAATTCCCTATATTGCGGATGAACATGAAAAGATTTAATAGCATCTGATTCCTGTTTAAGTTCCAGTTCCATACGTACTCGCTCTGCTTCTAACTCGCCCTGATTAGCCACAATTCCCGTTTTAATTTCGAAGCTTAAGGCTTGTACGGCACTGTTTTTCTCTCTAATTTCCTGTGCTTCTGAGGCATGCAGCCAATTTAAGCCCAGCAGATACGCATTATTAATTTGCATGCTACAGGTTGTCTGATTTCTAAAATAGTGAAACGGATTGGCATAGGCATCTACTCCACGGCGAGCAAAGTATGAGACTAAGCTCCGAAAGGACGGCGTATATTTTGCGGAGGATTCTTCTGTAATGCCAAAAAGGTAATTTCCTAATATTTTTTTCCAGTCATCGTTTTTGATCCTGTTCCCGTCACTGTTTTTATAGGATGATGAGTAGGAGCTTTCGAAGAGTTCCCCTTCAGAAATGATTGGGAGCCCGGGAATAATCGTGTCAACTTCAATAATTTTCGCATTTTCAATGGATCGCTTTGCGGTTACAATTTCCCCATAAAGTTCAATGCGAATAAAGAAAATCCAATTGTGTAAGTCATCTTTTGGCAGATTAAGGCTGATCAAATCGGCGCCAAGGCAAAAATGAATGACATTCAACAATGTCGTTTTTCCTGCGCCATTACGGGTGTCTTTCTGTCCCGATTCAGGGGCGCGCTCAGCCAGAATGACATTTAAGCCTGCGGAGAACTCTACAGGTTTAAATCGTTTGTCGCTTGCCCAAATTTTATGAATCATAGCCGGATACTCACTATTTCATTATTGCGTACATCGACAAGACCGAGCATGTACAGGAAATCCATGGCAAGAATGAATCGCTCAAAACTTCCGATGGCATCAATTTTTTTTGCTGCTTCCCATAGTACCGATAAATTTCTGGATTTTTCAAGCAGTGGAAGTAATGCCGCGCTTACTCCAATGAGCGCTTCATCTTCACGCAGGTATTTTGTTGGCATAATCATTTTTCAAATACCTCACATACAAGAAAGAGATGGCTCAATATGGCCAAACCCGCCGCCTGTTGTTTGAAGTTATGTTGACCAGCCTGCGCGAATTTGAGCATTTCCATAAAAAGCTCATCGCCCGATACGTTTGTTTTCAGTTCAAGATATTTTTTCTTAAAGCCGTTTTTGAGTTTTTCGGGGAATTCCTCATTAATATGTGTTGCCATTTGCGCAAGAAAGCGCTCCACCTCATGGCTATTTATTAAACCCATACTTATATAATATCGAACGGAATCAGAAAGATCATTTTTATGTATCTTTTCTCCCGGAGGAATTACTTTAAAGTCGTAACTACTTGAAGAGTATGTGCCCGATGCTAAAGCATCTGTTGCAATTTTCAATTCGGCAAAAGAGACCTCGGACATGGCCTTGTCAAGTTGTTTGGCAACCCATAACTCATGGTCTTTTTTCAGAGAGAACAAAAATTCTGCCGGGTAATCTTTTTCCTGCTTATCTATTTTTGTGTGGCAGGATGGGCATAGGTAGATAAGGTTATTAGGATGATTCCTCTGCGCGTCGGTCATTTCTGCGCGATACCGTGCCGCTATCCGTTTTTCACCATAAATGTGAGCAGCCACCCCAATAACAGCGGGATCGTCATTCTCGTCATCTGAAGTCAAAGGTTTACGACAATTTTCGAATGCGCATACATTCCCGCTTCTCATGGCAAGAACTATTTTGGTTGGATAGCTAGCACTCATTCCTGTTGCTCCATTCTCACTTTCCCGCTCATCAGTTTTGGCAAAAGCAGATTCCGTAGGTTTTCGAGTGTGCGGATTTGTTTCATGTTTGCTCTTTTCTTGGTAAAATATTCCTCCGCCATGCTATCAAAATCACCCACTTTTTTCATGCTTGGAAATTTCAAACGGAGGCTGGAAACAAGGGCTTTGTCTACATGAGGTATGGCAGACCCCGTTGTATTCTCTTTTATATATTGTTCGTGAGTTTTGAGGAAAGAAAACACAAAGAAAGGATAATTGAAATTCTCTAATGGTTTGTACAATCCTATTGTTGATCCGACAATACCGCGGAAACCTATTTCTGTTCTGCCTGAGCTTGCACCATCCATAACCATCAAAATATCATATTCATTTGCAATAATCATCCTATCCCGATCAGAATACAGCTGTTTTCCAGTATCAAATGTTTCTATGAGTATTTGTGGTAGAGAATTTGTAAACATAATTTTTTCTGCTTGTTTAGGTTTGCGCCCCTTCATAAACTCTGTTACTTCGCCAATTCTTCGTTCCTCCCAATCATCATCCGCATCCTCTGCAAACCACTTGCGGAACAAGGTCTGCGCCATATTTTCCAGAGTTGTGTTTTGGCGATGGAGCAGGTCTATTTTGTCATCCAGAGATGATAGGACTTCGGCAATGGCTTTTTGTTCGGGAAGTGGGGGGAGAGAAAAATACAACGATTTTAACGTTGAGCCTGCCAGTTCACCAAAGGTTGAACCTTCAGAATTGGCTTTTAAGTAGTTGACATTATCTTTGAGAAGATAGAACAAAAATATATTATTTGCTTCTGTCAATTTTGGAAGCAAAGATCGAAATCCCTGATTAGTTGAAACTTCCGTGCCTGCAATTGCCAAGTATCCAACAGGGGCTCTTGTAGTTAAGAGTACAGACCCTTTGGGGATTATTCTGGCACTAGAATTTCTCAATCCCTCTGACGATATACTTCTCTCCCCATTGGAAATATAGCGTTCTGCATAATTTGATAAATCTTTCGGCGTTATCCAAGGAATATCTCCGTTCCAATATTCTGCTATTTTCGTTGACGGCGTCCCGCCCCCAATAATTTCGCAAACATCCCCCAATTTCACTTCCCGCCACCCGTCCGGCACGGAGCTTTGCTGAATCACCGCAGCCTTCTTTTACTAGAAACTTTTGCATTTTGTACATTTTCTTCATGTATATAACAAAAGGATTGCGGAGGACTGATGTTGTAACGTTCGCGAAGGCAACGCGGTTCCGAATAGGGGCGAGCGTTTTTCACTTTTATCGCAAAGCCCTCAGTTCTTTCGGAAAAGTAATTGAAGAATAATTCCTCACTGATCCCTGCGAATTCCTGCGTTTCTTCCCAGAGCTTTGCGGGCGCCTTTTGCAAAATGGCTTCAATATCGAATTCGCCAATAACATTCTGCACCGGTGATGATGCGTACACAACTACTGTTTTAACATCGGTATTCCTGAATATGACCTTGCGAAATTCATACTTTTTGTTGCCGTGAAAAATGCGGTCGGCAAACTCCGGCTTAATTGACAATAATACTTTCATAATTCTTTTCCCTTTCTGATAATTTGCCATATCGTTTTTTCTTTCATTATTCATTGCTTATTGCCTCCCAGTCTTTTGAACATTTCCAGGGCTTCAGAATCGAATCGGGAAAAAGCGAACCATCCCTGCTCAGTGAATACATAGGGAAGGTAACGTCTTCCGCCGTGTCCTCTTGAGGTCGCAATGTGCGACCTCAAGTTTGACTGGTGAGCAATTGTGATCAATTCGTCCAATTCGGTTTGTGTTAGCTGAAATCGAAATGTCTCAGGAAATCGCACCCCATTCCGTTTTACCTGTTCATTCAGTCTTTTGGGATCAACACCATAAATGCTGGCCAGATCACTATCAATCATCACCTGAACGCCGCGAATGGTGAAAATCAAGCTGCGAATATCTTCCTCAGGCACGCTGAGGGTTTTCACTTTTATCGATCTATTTTCCATAGCCCAGCATCTCCCAAAACCTCCTCAACAATATATAAAGGAAATGACAAAATCAAGCTTGGGAAGGCATATGGACTCGGGCATCAGGCGTCGGTCGGCATCGCCCTGAAACAGGAAGGCATATCGCCCTGAAACAGAAAGGCGGATGAATTATGACAAAAGGATGATGTACAGAGGCAGGAAATCTCATTATACTGAAAATCATTATGCAACAGACCAGCGACATCCGAATAGAATCGTCAGAACCGCTCATTGCCCCGCATACGCTCTCACGGCAGCTTGCTGCGGGACCTGAGCACATTCGTACGGTTATTGAAGGCCGTAAATCTATTGAGAACATTATTCGCGGCAGGGACAGCAGAATGCTCATTGTGGTGGGGCCCTGTTCCATTCACGATGCAGAAGCGGGGTTGGATTATGCCCGCAAGCTTAGCCGGCTCGCGGAGGAAGTGCGTGAGCAGATATACATTGTTATGCGGGTGTATTTTGAGAAGCCCCGTACGGCTCTCGGGTGGCGGGGGCTGATTTTGGATCCGCACATGAATGGTTCCTACGATATTCATAGCGGATTACATGCGGCTCGAAAATTATTGCTGGATATCGCCGCTCTTGGCCTGCCCGCAGGTTCGGAAATACTTGATCCGGTTATTCCTCAGTATATTGATGATCTTCTCAGTTGGGGGGCCATTGGCGCGCGGACGGCGGAAAGTCAGGTTCACCGGGAAATAGCCAGCGGGCTTTCCATGCCCATAGGATTCAAGAATGGAACAGACGGGTTGATTGATAGCGCCGTTAACGCCATGACATCGTCGCGGCATCGGCATAGTTTTATCGGTATAGATAGCGCAGGGAAAACGAGTGTCATGCGTACCCATGGTAATGCTATGGTTCATCTCATTCTCAGGGGCGGCAAATCCGGGCCCAATTATTCCAGGGAGCAGGTGGAGGATGCCGGTAGGAAGCTCCGGGAACGGGGCTTATGGGATCGTATTCTCATTGATTGTTCGCATGCCAACAGCGGGAAGGATCATGAGCGTCAGCATCGTGTATTTGAGGATGTTATTGCGCAGCATCTGGGCGACGCTGATGTGGACGCTGTGGAGGAGATTATGGGATGTATGCTGGAGAGTAATCATTTTCCCGGCCGGCAGGATATTCCTGAGGATATCGGCCGGCTTCGCTATGGTGTGAGTATAACCGATGCCTGTATCGGCTGGGATGAAACGGAGAGAATTATCCGCAATTGCTGTGAACGGCGCGCACGGAGAAGGGCATCGTAGCCGAGCCGAGAGGGTGGGATTTTTATGCTTATGACTCTGGGCTTTCACGGGCTGACAACGAGCTGCATTATTGGAATGAGAGAATGGGAACGGAAGAGGGAGCAGATTCTGGAATGTGATCTGGAGGTTTCTCTTGAATGCCCTACACATGATGATATTTCCTCCACTGTTGATTACAGCGAGCTTTCCCGGCTCTTTGCGCGTCATGCCCGGGAGGGCGCATACTATCTTCTGGAATCGCTGGCGCAGAATTTCAGGGAACTTCTTATTCGGAGCTATCCCGCAATCTGCTCCGGTATGCTTGAAATCCGCAAACCCGCTGCAATTGCAGAAGCGCAGCACGCCTTTGTTCGGCTGCGCTGGTAAACTTCTGCGCTGCGGGGCGCCTGCTCGCCCATGCGGACGCTTATTCTGTCTTCGGCGGGCGGGCTTCGGTTGCCATATCGTAGGCGTAGATATAGTCATCGCCATTATCCGTCACCCACATTGTGGTGCCATTTGACCAGATGCCAAAGGGTGCGGCATTTTCGTCAGCAAGAGTAAACACTTTTGAATTGTCGGTCACGCTGATATCGCCGTCGCTGGCTATCGTGTAGTCATAACCATAGATTTTTACTCCATTGAAACCTTGCAGCACCCACATCGTGTTCTCATCAGACCAGATGCTATAGGCGGAAGTATTCCCCGTAGCATTAAGCGGCAAATCCTTGCTGGAATCGCGTGATCTATCACTCATCTTGTAGGCATAGAGTTTGTCATTCACTTCATCCCCCACCCACATCGTTGTCCCATCGGACCACATACCAGATGAGAAACCATTATCACCACTCGTAGTGAAATCCTTTCCCGAATCGCGTGCCTTAGTTTCCATGTTGTAGGCATAGAGTTTGCTATTGCTCCAATCTGATACCCACATTGTTGTTCCATCCGCCCAGATGCCGTAGAGTACATTACCCCCGACAGTAAGCGTGATGTCTTTTGACTCATCTCGCGACTTGTCGCTCATGTTGTAGGCATAGATTTTTTTATCCGTTTGATCCAGCACCCACATTGTTGTTTCATCCGACCAGAGGTCGTAGGGGTATAGGCTCACGTTTGGAAAATCGTCCTCATGAACACCCTCATCGTTATATCCGTCTCTTTTGAATCCTCTTCGGTCATAGCCTAATACATTGTAACCGTCTTTGGCAAAACCGTCCCGGTCATAGCCGAATCGGTTATATTTTGTGCCGGTGTAGCGGTCATTTCCGTCGGCGTCAAAGCCGTCTACGTCATACCCTTCTGATGTATAACCATCTTTGTCATAGCCGTCTGATGTATAGCCGTATTTGTCATAACCATCTGTGTCGTACGGTATGCCAGTATCCTTATGAATGCCATCGGCATTAAAGCCGGAGAGGTCGTATTTCGTGCCGGTATCGCGGTGAATACCCGCGCCGTTAAAGCCCGCTGCATTGTAGCCAGCTTTGTCGTAACCGTATCGGTCGTAGGGTGTGCCGGTGTCGCGTGAAATGTCTTCAGCGTTAAAGCCGTCTGCGTCATATCCGTCTTTGTCATAGCCATTGGCGTTGTAACCGTCTGCGTCATATCCGTTTACGTCATAGCCGTCCGGGTTGTAGGGTGTGCCAGTGATGTGGTGAACACCATCGGCAAAAAATCCGTTCATGTCGCAGGCCGTGAGAATGAGTATTAGGGTAAAAATGAAAACAAGCCCCCGCAGCAGACGCGGGCGTTGAAATTGGTTCCGCCGGTTTAGGCTATGCGCGGATGTCCGGCGTGGATTATTGTTATAATTTATCATCACAAACTCCTATTATCAATAATAATGGAAAGCATTGAGTATGGCAAGCATATTTCCGAAAATTTTTGGGAAACTTTTGTATTTTGTAAAACTTTGTATTATGATACTTTCTATCTGAACAAGACTGAAAATTTTGCTCTGCAAAATTTTCCAATACTGAACAATATGGCATATATGCCATAGAGGAGGAATAATGGCTGCTATTTCAAAGAACGCCAGACGCGAAGGAAGCCAGGAACTTATAAGCCGCTGGGGCGGGAAAATTATTATGAAGTCGGTTTTTCGAGCGGGAAAAATGCGGCACTTTGCTATTTGTGAGAAAACAGGAAATGAGGCCCGTAAGCCGAAGGACCTCATGTAAATTTATGATTCTCTCTGGGCTGGAAATTCAGAAGCGCTTGGGGTCCGATATTATTATCGACCCATTTAATGAAGCGCAACTGAACCCAAATTCCTATAACCTGCGCCTGCATAATGAACTCCTTGTGTATGATGAACGGACACTCGATATGAAGGCTCCGAATGCGAGCAGTCCCGTACACATACCGGATGAGGGGCTTATTCTCGATGCACACAAGTTGTATTTGGGACGGACTATTGAGCACACCCGCACTGAAAACCTTGTGCCCATGCTGGAGGGGCGTTCATCTATCGGCCGCCTCGGATTGTTCGTTCACATTACCGCCGGATTCGGCGATGTTGGGTTCATCGGCTTCTGGACACTGGAAATGTTCTGTGTGCAGCCCATTCGGGTATACGCGGGGGTTGAAATCTGCCAGATATTCTACCACAGCCTTGAAGGTGAACATATTTCCTACAATGGCGGAAAATATCAGAATAACCGCGGCATACAGACATCGCAGCTCTATCAGGATTTTCAATAACCCTCAATGCGCGCTAAACTGCGCGAATGTTTTGTAATTGGATGAACGCATGCGCCGCGCCGTACAAACTGGTGCAATAATCCTCAACAATGTATACTGGAACATCCCGCAACACTGCCTGTATTGAATTATTGGTATTGTGGATAAAGTTCTTCATAAAGTGATGTTCTTCCAGAAAGAGGTGCTTGTTTTTTGCGGCAATTCCTCCGGCGAGGAAAAGCCCTTTTTTGGGAATGAACGAGAGGGCAACATTATGGGCTGCCCGGGCATAGAGTTCTATGAAGAGTTTTATAATACTCCCGCAGGTTTTGTCGCGCTGCGCAGCCTCGCTTATGGCTTCGGGCTTGTCCCGATCCTCAAGTGAGGAGATTTTCTGAATTTCCGGTGAATCGGCTCCCTGTACGTCTCTCATAAAATGGAAGATGTTCACAATTCCCTGCCCGCTGACAAGATGCTCGGCATGCACCGGAAAACCCAGTTTTTCACCGAGATATATATTCAGTTCCCGACTTAGCGCATTATGCGGAGCAAAGTCGGCATGCCCCCCCTCTGCCGGCATGGCGCATATCCGCTTTTTATCTGTCAGAATATACCCCAGTCCCAGTCCTGTTCCGGCGCCCACAGCTGCCTGCACGGAAATTCCCGGCAGGTAATCCTGCTGGGGCGGGAGTCTGCCGTTGGGGAGGGGGAGGGGATGTATTTTCGACAGATCGTGAATATCAAGAAGCGGAATACCGTAGCAGACGGCAGTGAAATCGTTAATGACCATGGTCGGTATCCCAAACTGCCGTTCAATTTCGTATCCATTCAGTGTCCATGGGATGTTGGTTGGTACGCAGTGTTTGTCTTTTATTGGTCCGGCAATGCTGAGGCATGCTGCTGTTATTTTTTTATTATGCGGATTGTGCGGGGCAAAATCGGCGAGGGTCTGAAAAAAATCGGAAAGCGCCTGAGAAAAATTTTCCAGATCCTTGGTTGCATATACCTTGCGTTCTTTAAGTGTGAAGGTGCCATTGTCATATTCAATGAGTGCGATGCTTGTATTTGTTCCGCCAATGTCCGCTGAGAGAAGTATCATAAAGAAAAGTATATACGAAAGTTTTGCCTGTGGCAAAACTTTCGTTCAGGAGGAATTGTGCAAGCACAATTTCCAGTAGCAAAAGTTTGAAATAGAGAATGATATAAATCATTCAGGCGAGCTCAATGGTGGTCAATGAGGTACATAACTTCATGGCCAATTCAACCATACGCGCACCCCTTCCCGCCCATTAACCCGCATTTCCGAGCCCTCCCGACCCGAAAAAAATTCACAAATTTTGCAAAATTCTTTCAAATTCTCTCAAAAAACATAGTCAAAAATGACTTTTTACCCGTTATAGATATAGAGGGGAGAATTCACCATGGGACCATGTCGCCATGGGAGCTCCCCTATTCAGAAAAAACGTTCATAAGAAACATTCAGAAACTTTTGCATTGGAAAATTGTGCTTGCACAATTTTCCAATGCAAAAGTTTCAGATTCGGAATGCTTTGTATGTGCTTAGCATTCTTCTATTTTATAGAAAGTTTTGCATTTTGCAAAACTTTCGTTCAGGAGGAATTATATGATCGATTTCAAAGAAAAACCCGCCCCCGTTCCCTATGACCAAGGCTACCGCTCCCTGCTGTTCCAACCCGCAATAATGCTCCAATTTCTGCAACGCTTTGTCGGAGGCGCATGGACGAAAAAACTCCGAATCGAGGATATAACCATCGAAAACGGCACCTTTTTCATTGACCATGCGAAAACACGGATGGCCGACATTGTCTGCAAAATCAGAAGTCGGGATCATACGGGAGATGTTGCTATCTATGTGCTCCTTGAGCATCAGTCCGGCGTGGACAAAGACATGCCCTTCCGCATGTTGGAATACACGCACCTTCTCTGCCGGAACATTCGCAGCTCCGGCACAATTCCCGATGACTGCGAGTTGGTATTTCTGCCCATTGTATTTTATAATGGAGAGCAAAGGTGGAAGGTGCCCGGGAATGTCAGAAAGCAACGGAAGCGGGAATTCCCGCAGTATCTTGCTCCTTTTCCCTAACAAAGTTTTGCCTTGGAAAATTGTGCAAGCACAATTTCCAGTAGCAAAACTTTCTATATCTTGAGAGAATCAAATATATAGATGGGAGAATCTTATTGGAAAATTTTGCGGAGCAAAATTTTCGGTACGATCTGATACGCGTGACCGATTATTCTGCGGAGCAGCTGCAGCAGCGGGGAAGAATGTTTGCGGCTGTCATGTACCTTGATCTGTACTCGAAAAATCTGCTGAATACGGATTGGGACATTCGGAAGGTAGAGAACGCGATAGCAGAAATGCTCAATGAGGAATCGCTGGAGCTGATAAAGGAATTTGTCGGCGTGGTAGATTCGATGTTCGGAATTGTTATAGATTTAGATACGTTAATGAACCAATTAGAAAGAACAAAAGAACCGAGAGGTAAGGAGGTAGCAAAAATGTTCAGAATGAATGCGGAAACATTCAAAGCGCGCATTGCGGAGATGGGTCGGCAGGAAGGCCGTGAAGAAGGATTGCAGACAGGTCGGCAGGAAGGACTTCAGACAGGATTACAAACAGGTCGGCAGGAAGGACTTCAGACAGGTCGTGAAGAAGGACTTCAGACAGGATTGCAAACAGGTCGTGAAGAAGGACTTCAGACAGGTCGACAGGAAGGACTTCAGACAGGTCGTGCTGAGGGGCATATTGAGGAGCGGAGAAAAAACGCCCGGAGTATGTTTTTGGAAGGGTTGTCGACCGAGGCTGTTCAGAGGATTACCGGGCTGAGCGATGAGGAAATGCGGACATTGCGGAACGGATCGCATTAATTGGCCTTGTTCGCCGTGCATCCGGCAGTAAAATCCTGAAGAGGCAAAACATACAGGTGTTGAGCACGGGCTTGAGCAGGGGCAAGCTCAGTTCCGGTGTGAGATTGCTCGGCTCCAGCGTGAGCAGGTACTCAGAATGGGTCTGTCGATGGACATTATGCATGAGCTGACCGGGCTCAGCGAGGATGAAATTCGAGCATTTCAGAAAAACGGCCAAGGGTAAAAATTTCGAATGGGTTGATCATGCGCCACGGGCATGATATAGTATTGAAACTTTGTATTGGCAAGTTGTGCAGAGCACAATTTTCAGGAGAAGACTGTTGTTTACCGGCTTATTTACCGCGCTTATTACTCCTTTTAGAGATGATCTCAGCATAGATGAAGATGCTCTGCGGGCTATTGTCGACAGGCAGATTAATGCCGGGGCGGATGGTCTTGTGCCCATGGGGACCACCGGTGAAAGTCCGACTGTCAGCCATGAAGAGAATTTGAGGATTATCGGCATTGTTGTTGATCAGGCTCGGGGACGCGTTCCGGTTATTGCGGGAACGGGGTCGAATTCAACCGACGAGGCTGTTTCCATGACACAGCAGGCGAAGGTGCTCGGAGCATCGGCGAGTCTTCAGGTTGCCCCCTATTATAATAAGCCGAATCAGGAAGGACTTTTCCGTCATTTTACTACCATAGCCGATCAGAGTAGGCTTCCGCTCATTGTGTACAATATCCCCGGCAGATCGGCGAAAAACATCGAGACCCCGACATTACTTCGTATGAGTAGGCATGAATATATTGTCAGTGTGAAAGAGGCCAGCGGCGATATGGATCAGATCATGGATGTGCTCAGCAGCCGTCCCGATGGTTTCGTAATGCTGAGCGGTGTCGATGAACTGACCTTTTCGATGATGGGTCTGGGAGCAGAAGGCGCCATCTCAGTTATCAGCAATATCGTACCGGAGCTCACCAGAGACATAATTTACGGCAACAATGCGAGAACCCGCCATTTTGAGCTCCTGCCCCTGATACGGGCATTGTTTCTCGATACCAACCCCATTCCGGTTAAATACGCGATGTCTCTCATGGGGCTCTGCGGCGGCGCCTACCGCCTGCCCCTGTGCGAACCTTCAGAGCATATCAAGAATGAAATCCGGTCAGTTCTCAAAACAATGGGGCTCATATAAGCCCAACTATTCTCCGATAATCGTCTACCGCAAGGCTTTCCGCCCGCCGCCCGGGATCAATTTCTGCCTCCTGTACTGCCCGGAACACCTGTTGCCGGAATTTTTCATTGGATGATTGCCGGATGTTGTTGTGGATTGTTTTTCGCCGTGAATGAAAGAGAAGGTTCAGGAGTGTTTCAAGCGTTTTGAGTTCTTGCGTTTCCGGTATTGCCGGAGAGGGGATGAGCCGTAAGATGCCGCTATCGACTTCCGGAACCGGAAAAAACAGGCCGGGAGAAAGTGTCCCCAGATTTTCCACCCCCATTGCGTACTGACACAATATTGAAAGGCTGCCGTATATCCGTTCGCCGGGGCCTGCGCATATTCGCTCAACAACTTCTTTCTGAAGAGTAAATACCATTGGTGTATCAGCAAATCCCTGAGTAATGAGAAGCGATACCATGCCGGAGGCAATGTTGTACGGCAAATTACCAATAATTGCCGACGGATGCTCTGTCTGCCGAATACATGTTTTACGGGCATCGCCGCGAACAATTACAAGTTTGCCGCTTTTTATCTCGGCCGCAAACAAATCGCGCAGAATTTCAACAAAGCCCCTATCAATCTCGAAAACCCTCAGGCGCGCTCCGAGTGTAAGAAGGGGAGCGCTGATAGCGCCAATTCCCGGGCCAATTTCCCACACTGCCTGCCCATTCTGCCCGCTCCCGCCATTCCGCGTGGGAATGTATTCGATAAACCGTTTTTTCGTTGCTTCATGAACCATAAAATTCTGCCCAAATTTTTTCTGCGGAGCCATGTTACGGGACGTCAGGAGCTTTGTTATGCTCTGTACTGAAGCGTAGTTGAACATGACCGGACGGTATCAGAGAATTTCTCCATGTGCAATAAGCGGCGAGAAGGGCAGGGATAATCGCAATAATAATTTTCAAAAATAGCGGGAGCGCGTTAAGCGCAATGCCGAATCGGGCAGCGGGAAACAGCAGGAAGTTCATTGCATCGATAAGCCATTCCAGAATTGCAGCGGGCAGTTGAATATATGGGGTGAATAATAAGGGCACCATCAGCACCGATACAACAAGGCTGAGATAAAAGAATGGTAAAATGCAGGGGAGAATGATAATTCCCTGCGGCGCAACAGTTCCAAAGAGGATAAGAACAATAATGCCCACTATACTCTGCGCGGAGATCGATGGAATGAATATGTCCTCGAAGCGTTGGCGGAGAAAAATTGTGATTCGTGAAAAAAATCCGATGGAACCAGAAAAATCGCTGTGAACAGGAACATTCTGCCGCACGGGAGACTGAACAGGAGCCTCCCGCTTTCCGACGCCTGCCGTCTGCTGCGCCCTCGGTACCCGCACCCCGGGCGCCCGCACCCGAACACCCCTGTTGATAAACCAAGCGATGCGTCCGCTCATGAAACGGAATACCACTCCCATATAACTGAGCCCCCACACTGCCCCAAAGGAAAGGTACATGCCCGCATCGAATATGAGCCCTGAGCGTATGGCAATAAGAAATGTCCAGGTGAGAGTCAGCATGGTATTGTTACTAATCTTCCAGCCCGACCATTTTGTCGGCATCACTAATACGATCATAACAGCGGCGCGCCAGGCCGAAACCCCCGGGCTGATAAACCACAGATACAATCCGATTAACAAAATAGCCAATATCTCGCGCAGAAGGGGAGGAATAAAGATGGGAATAAGCGCACGCAGAACATAATAAATAATTCCCAGATGCATGCCGCTCAGAACAAGAATGTGGATAACACCGGAATCTCTGAAAAGGTCCGATAATCCAGACCCCATCTCGGAGCGGTATCCGAAAATGAGGCTCTGCATGAAGGATCGGCTGACAGGAGAAACCTGCAGCAGGGCGCCATCAATTTTTTTACGAAGATCCGCGCGGATGAGGTCTATGCTGCGCGCATTTCCTTCTCCTGCGGTATTATATGCCGATGCGCCGGTGATGTCGGTATTGCCGGGGATGGCGGTATAATGAAAGCCCGTTCTTAGGAATGATGAGCGGTCAGTTGGAGTAAGTCCGCCCGGCAGATGGACAACAATCTCCCGACCTCTGAAATACCGCTGGTCCATGCCGTACAGCAGTACTTTTCCCCCGGCGCTGAACCTCTGCCCGTTTTGATGTTCAATGAAGCCTATTGCCATATAATTGACGGAGTTCCCGCTGTAGGTAAGCGTTCCATCCCGAATAATTTTGCCGTGCACATATATGTTCTCTTCCCGTTCATGAACATTCTGAACTACGGACTCATACATTCTCTGCTGCTCATCGGCAGTAGCAATAGTTATGCTCACCTGTATGACGATGACAATGAGGTAACAGAATGTTGCAGTTTGTTTTCGAATAATTCTTTTCCAGTTAAGAGAATGAGTTTCTTTTTCATGATGATTATGCGCCAGCGGTCCAGTACGCGCCCGAGCCCGCGCCAAGAGCACAATCAATAAGAAAAGTCCCGAAAGGGCGCAGAGAGAAAATACTAGCCAGACCGGAAACCTCTGTGATGCAGACGATGCAGACGAGAGGAATAACTGTGAAATGATCAGGCAGGTGACAAATATAGTAGGAAACATACATACTCCTTCAAAGTTTTGCATTGGAAAATTGTGCAGAGCACAATTTCCAGTAGCAAAAGTTTCTCCTTAAAGGAGTAACGGGAGTAAGGGAAAGCATACATGTGGTTATGTCTTATTTTTTTTCTCATATTTGACTATATTCTTTCTTTTCTCGCATCTTTTTTCTCATTTATACCGATTTTTCTGCTTGGGCACATCATAAAAATACTGTCGCTGATCTTTTTTATGAGAAGATATGGACTCACTGCCGGTACTGGAGGTAATTTCCAGCCGATATCTATGAGCATTGCTCTGGTCATATTGTTTTTACTGAACATGGCGAGCACCGTCCTGTTCAATCCTGACGCAGAATTGTATATTCCCCGAGATCAATTCACTATTTTATTGTTTATGATGATCATGGTATCTGCCGTATCCGAAGAATTATTTTATCGGGCCTGGCTTCTGGAGGTCTTCAATACTGTTGGCCGCAATAGAGCAACACTTCTTGCGGGGCTTATATTTTCAGCAGGGCACATATATCAGGGGTTGCCGGGAGTACTTTTTTCTTTATGCGCCTCATTCGTGCTTGCTGCTCTGTATTACCGAAGTGGGGGAGTGAAGGCAGGGATTGTTGTTCACATTATGTACAATCTCATTATTTTTTCTGTACATGAGTATGTGTAAGAGAAGCTTTGCATTTTGCAAAACTGTCTATCTATGTTACACTATAATATAGGAGGAGTGATATCATGATACAAAACAGCATACTTCGAAATATTTTTGTGTGCAGCCTTATCGTAACATTATCTATGATCTCATGCAGACCCTCAGAAGAGGGTGCGGATGAGAATACAGCAGGGAAAGAGCGTGATGCTTCCGGCACTATATCTTCCAGGGATGAGGCGCTGGAACTGCTGCGGGATATCGGCATGAGTGTTTTTACCGATGAGGTAACAAAGGCTCCGGATTTTACTGCCATGACCCTGACCGGAGACGAGGTTACACTGGCAGATTTTTCCGGCAAAGTCATATTTATGAATTTCTGGGCAACGTGGTGTGGTCCCTGTAAGGCTGAAATGCCGACAATGGAAAATCTGTATAATGATCTCAAAGATGAGAATTTTATTGTTCTTGCCGTTAATCAGCAGGAATATCCTGAGCTTGTCGGAGAATTCATTAATGGTTCGGGTTTTACCTTTCCGATCATTCTGGATGGCGATGGCCTTATCAATTATCAGTACGGTATCCGCGGCATCCCCACAACATATATTATTGGACCGGATGGTAATATTATTGCCGGAAAGGTTGGTATTCACAACTATGACGGCGAATTATACCGAAGTCTCTTTCGGGAACTCATGTAGGCGGTTCATATGCAGAATAATGTTAATATTTTCATAGCCTTTTTTGCCGGATTGATAAGTTTTGTCAGTCCCTGTGTGCTGCCGCTCGTGCCCAGTTATATTTCGTTTATTGGAGGACAGCGGGAACTCACATCTTCCCGAAAATCATTAATTTTCAAAACATTTTTTTTTATATTCGGTTTCACCGTCGTGTTTATTGTTATGGGGATTGTGTTCAGCGGAACGGCTGCGGCCTTCAGCGGCGCGATCCGCTGGATAAACATTGTCGCCGGAACTGTTGTCATACTTTTCGGCCTGAATTTACTGTTCAATTTTCTTAAATTTCTGAATTATGAAAAGCGTTTTCACTTTAGTAAGGCGCCTGCGGGAGCGGGCGGCGCGATGCTTCTGGGCATGGCCTTTGCTGCGGGATGGTCGCCCTGTATTGGACCAATACTTGCCAGTATTCTTGCCCTTGCCGCGGGAACAGGGAGTCTTTCATCGGGAATTGTTTTGTTGGGGGCATATTCTCTTGGTCTTGCCCTCCCCTTTCTGCTTACCAGTATCTTTTTATCGCAGGCTCAGGGAGCATTTCAGAAAATAAAACCCCATATGAGCGCGATCCAGCGCGTCAGCGGTGTTGTGCTTATTGTCATTGGCGTACTCATGATCTTTGGGCAGTATCAGCAAATTACGAGTTGGCTTTCTCTTATGAGCTTCAGGCTTAAAAGATGGGATAGTATGAATATGCTTGCGAGCACATTGTTATTTTCTGGAATCTTTTTTCTCTGTGCATTTTTAGCTGCGCTGCCGCTTATCCGCAAAAAACAGAAGGTATCGGCGCTGCGGATCGTGGTAATTGTTTTCTTTCTTGTAATTGCTGTGTTACAGCTTGCGGGGCTGCTGCAATTTCCGCTGCTCCTTTCCAGCTGGTTGAATTTCCAGGGCATATAGAAACTTTTCCAATGCAAAACTTTCATATAGTAAATTACTGCGATGTGTCTTTAAAAAGAGTTTGGGAATGTGTATATTATAACAAAAGTTTCTATAAGAAAGTTTCCATACGGAGCTCAGTAACACATTAGGGATGAAAATGTTTAAAGGACTTACTCAAAGAGCGCAGCGCGTGCTTACCACACTTGCTCAGGATGAAGCAAAGCGCTTTCATGCGGATGAATTGCTGCCTGAGCACATTATGATTGCCATTCTCAAGGAAGGCGGGGGTACGGCGTACAAAGCCATTGAGGCAGCCTTACTCGATCCGTTCAGAATGCAGGTTGAGCTGGAAAATGCTCTTCCCAGAAAGAACAGTAAGTTTGTGCTTGGCGACATTCCTCCCGGAAAACGCGGCAAAAAAATTCTTGAAGATTCTGCCTCTGAGGCCCAGAAGCTGGGGCATGAGTACATTGGAACTGAGCATCTTCTTCTTGCCATTGCGCGGGAGGGGATAACCGAGACCTTCCTTGAAAAAAACCAAATTAACGCAGACATTCTCAGGGAAATTATCGTGGATATCATGGGCTACGGAAAAGAACGAACCGCCAATGAGGAACCATCTCCCGCAAAAGGTCAGCACACCCTTACCGAACGCAGCGGAAACCGCAGTCGCAGCCGCAGCAGCAGTAACCGCCCCCGCGCGCAGAAAACACCCTTTCTGGATGAATTTTCCCTTGATCTCACAGAGCAGGCACGGAACAAGGCACTTGATCCAATCATTGGACGTTCAAAGGAAATTACCCGTGTTGTTCAAATTCTTGCGCGGCGCAACAAGAACAATCCGGTTCTCATTGGAGAACCAGGCGTCGGGAAAACTGCCATAGTAGAAGGCCTTGCGCAGCACATTGTAGACAGCAGGGCGCCGGATGTTCTTCTGGAGAAACGCGTGCTCTCTCTTGATCTTGCCACTGTTATTGCAGGCACGAAGTATCGGGGAGAATTTGAGGAACGCCTCAAACGTATTATGAAGGAAATTACCGCAGTCGGTAATGTCATCCTCTTTATTGATGAACTTCACACCATTATCGGCGCAGGCGGCGCAGAGGGGGCAATTGATGCTTCGAGTATACTGAAACCGGTTCTGTCGCGGGGGATCATACAATGTGTCGGCGCCACTACGCTGAATGAATACAAGAAATATGTAGAAAAAGATGCCGCTCTTGAGCGCCGCTTTCAAACCGTTATGATTGAAGAACCCAGCGTTGACGATACCATGAATATACTCAACGGCGTGAAAATCTGCTATGAGAAATATCATAATGTTTCATACACTACCGGCGCCATTGAAATGTCGGCCGTACTGGCAAACCGCTATCTGACCGATCGCTTCCTACCGGACAAGGCGCTGGACATCATGGATGAGGCTGGCGCCCGCAAACGGATCAGCAACTCAATTTCTCCCGATGAAATTCAGGAACTGGAAAAAGACATACGCACACTGACGCAGAAAAAGGAAGGTCTGGTAAATTCTCAGAATTATGAACAGGCAGCTGCTCTCCGCGATGAAATTCGTCTTCAGAAGAACCGCATTGTCGATATAAAACATAACTGGAAACTGACTCTGAAGAGTGAATCCAAAATTGTGGATTCGGATGATATCCAAAAAGTCATTTCAGATATTACCGGTATTCCCCTAACCCGCCTTGCCGCTAATGAAAGTAAGCGGCTTCTCAGAATTGAAAACGAACTTCACCGGCAGGTAATCGGGCAGAGCAATGCCATAGCAGCCATATCTTCAGCAATCCGCCGCAACCGAACCGGATTATCCAGTCCAAACCGTCCGCTCGGCTCCTTTATTTTCCTCGGTCCAACCGGAGTGGGAAAGTCTCTTCTGGCAAAAACACTTGCCCAGTTCCTCTTTGGAAAGCCTGAAGCTCTTGTGCGCATTGATATGTCCGATTTTATGGAAAAACACAATGTGAGCAGGCTTGTCGGCGCCCCTCCGGGATATGTCGGATATGAAGAGGGCGGCCTGCTTACCGAGAAAATACGCAGAAAGCCCTATGCCGTTGTATTGTTCGATGAAATTGAGAAGGCCCATCCCGATGTTTTTAATCTTCTTCTTCAGGTTCTTGAAGAGGGAGAACTTCAGGATAATTTTGGGCATAAGGTCAATTTCAGAAATACCGTGATCATTATGACCAGTAATGCGGGTGTCAGAGAAATTACCTATGAGTCATCGGTGGGATTCAGGAAAGAATCGGGTATAATGAATTATAATGAGATTAAAGCCAGTGCCATGAATGAACTGAAGCGGGTGTTCCGTCCGGAGTTCATAAATCGTGTCGATGAAACCATTGTCTTTCATTCCCTGAGTAAGGATCAGGTTATGAGTATTCTTAATATATATCTTGCGGAAATCCAGCAGCGGATGGCGGAGCTTAAGATGCTTCTTCAGGTAAACCAGGCGGTAAAAGTGTGGCTGGTTACCCGGGGCTACGATGTGAGGCTTGGCGCCCGTCCGCTGAGACGTCTTCTTCAGCGGGAAATTGAGGATCCGCTCTCATTGAGAATTCTGGAAGGTAAGCATGGTGAGGGAAGCCGCATTCTCGTCTCATTGAAAAAGGACATAATTACGTTTTCCGAAAAAAAGAAGGATGCAGATTCTTCATCGAAAAAAAAGGCAGCAATGATAGCCGGAAGCGCATAAATAGTTATACTATGAAGAGTTTTAGTGAAGAACTTATAGAGAAAGGCATGGAGTATGCCCGAAACCTCCATTCTCTTGCCTATGCGCCGTACTCAAAATTCCATGTTTCAGCAGCCCTGTATCTGAGTGAGAAAAAAGAATTTATTGGGGGAGTGAACGTTGAAAATATGAGTTTTGGCGGAACCATTTGTGCGGAACGGTCAGCAATTTGTTCTGCTGTAAGTAAATATGGCAGAACCGCCTTTGGATTCATCATCATCTATACCCGCCATAAGACACTTACCCCTCCCTGCGGTATATGTCGGCAATTTATATCGGAATTCTGTGATGGAGATTTCCCTGTTATTCTCATAAACCATATGAATGAGCGCCGGGATATGAAGTTTTCTGAACTTCTCCCTCATCCATTTGAATCTTTCTGACATACTCCTTTTGTAATTTTCATACACATTTTTCATGAGCATTATTCCGTATACAATAATTCAATTTCTCTGTAGAATACGGAATTACCCCCATGAATGGAGACTGCCATGAATATACGATTGACAGATGTAACACAGGATATTGTTGATAAGGTTATTGCCCTGAAGGTTAAGGAGGATCAAAAGGATCTCACTCAGGACATTACCTATTTTTTGAGTCAGCCCAATGTGGAACAGGATCTCCGCCCACTGGCAATTTATCATGCTGAAGAATTGGTGGGCTTCTGTGTATATGGTACCGATGATGAAGACGGCAGGGTGTGGATTCAGACCCTTATAATCAGCGCTGCTCACCAGGGTAAGGGATATTCCCGCATGGCACTGGAAGAACTGATAAACATTATTCGCAGGGAACGTAATCCTGCCGCAATTTTTGCCTGTATCAGAGAGAAAAATACAGCTGCGCAGGCACTTTTTCAGAAACTGAAATTTTCTTCTACTGCCGAAAAAGAGGGTAATGCCGATGTCTGGACACTCAGCTTTGAGTAGTCAGCCTGAGTGATCGGTCTGAGTAGTCAGATATATTTCTGGATGATGTTCCGTGCCGATTCCCGGCATTCCTGTAGCCATGAGCGGCGTTTTTTCAGGGGAGAGCCCCGAAGCGGTGAGCAGATATGTACATTGATGTGGGGAATTCCGCAGTAGTCGGCGAGGAGATGAAAGCGCCGGTAATACTGTTCCCTGCCGATTTCCAGTTGTCTGCCGCTGCTGTCGCTGCAAATCCACAGCGTCAGCGCGCAGTTGCCGAGGAGGCCTCGGCTGCCCCCCTTTTCCCCGCCGGAGCTGTCTTCTCGGTCGTAGGCAATGCCTTGGCGGAACAGGCGGTCGAAGAAACCTTTAAGAATGGCGGGTTCAGCTCCCCACCAATCGGGGAAAAATAGTATGAGTTCCCGGCAGGAGTGCAGTTTTTCAAGATAGCTGCTTGCCGGACTGTCAATAGGCAGGTGTCGGCGCAGTTCGGGCAGGTCCATAACGGGGTTAAAGGCCTCATGGTAAAGGTTCACTGATATCTGCTGCAGAGGAAGTTGGGCGGATCGATCCAATTCGCTTGTGAATGTCTGTTGCAAGGCGGCGCAGAAGCTTTCTTCATCGGGATGGGCAAGAACCGCCAGAACATAGGCAGGCTGGACATAGGCAGGCAATTATTTTTTTCCGCCCGATTTTTTGGGATTCGGCCCGAATCGGTTTTCTCCCGCCTGACTGTCCTGTGTGAGAAAGATGAGAAGAATGGTAGTGGAAATAAGAAAAACCGGACCGTATATTCTGGCTGCGCTTGTCGGTATACCTTCCGATGGAACAAAAAACAGGACACCCCCGAAGGTAGCAGAGAGCTGCGCAATGAGGGCGAGAAGCAGCCACCAACCGCTGCGTCCGGTATCGTGAAGCCTTCGGATTGTTACGGCGAGGGCTGGTACCAGTACCAGTACGGGGTACAGAACCGCAATAATAAAGGTAATGACGGGCATAACAGCGGGCGCCGATTCAATGGTACTCAAAAGCCTCGTGATCACTGCATTAACGAACTTAAACAGAAGATCAACAAGAGTAAAATACCAATATTCCTTACGGCGCGCGCGTCCTGAAAATACCGCATATTTTTTAAGAACGGCAATGTACCACTTCATAATTCTTTCATTGTATTACCGGAAAGAAAAAATGCCAAGGGCAGAATGTGCGGTTGCATCCGTCTCGTACATGCGCCGCCCACAGGCACGCGTTGACAGAAAGCGCTTCGGGCAATATCATGCAAAAGTTTCTAGTGAGGGGAATATCAATATCAACAGAGAATACGTTGTGCCGCAGAATTGTTTTATCAATTCTCCCGATGCCATTATACTTGAAAATGGGCAGACCTTTGGTCCGCTGAATATCCGCTATGAAACCTACGGCAGGCTCAACAGCGACAGGTCAAATGCCATTCTGCTCACGCATGCTTTCTCCGGCGATGCCCACGCGGCGGGGTACCACGCGGTCGATGATCGGAAGCCCGGCTGGTGGGATCGCATGATCGGCCCCGGGAGGGCTATTGATACTGAGCGCTATTTTGTTATGTGCTCCAATGTGCTGGGCGGGTGCATGGGGACGAGCGGACCGGGCAGTATCAACCCGAAAACCGGTAAGCCTTATGCTCTGGAATTTCCGGTTATTACGATTCAGGATATGGTGGGGGCACAGAAACTTCTGCTCGATTATCTTGAAATACCGCAGCTTCTGGCTGTTATTGGAGGTTCCATGGGGGGCATGCAGGTGTTGGAGTGGAGCATTGCCTGGCCGGAGCGCCTGCGCGCGGGCATTGTTATTGCTTCTGCGGGCAGGCTGAGCACCCAGGGCATCGCCTTCGATGCCGTTGGCAGGAACGCCATAATGACCGATCCGAACTGGAAGGGCGGGGAGTATTATGAGAGCGGAGACATTCCCCGTCATGGACTGTCCATTGCCCGGATGATTGGGCACATTACTTATTTATCTGATGAATCGATGATGCGGAAATTCGGGCGTAGGCTCCAGAATCGTGAATCGGTCAATTTCGATTTCACCGATCAGTTTCAGGTTGAAAGTTATCTGGAGTATCAGGGCGACCGCTTTGTGGAGCGCTTCGATGCCAATTCTCATATTTATCTTAGCAAGGCCATGGATTATTACGATTTTGCCGCGCGCTACGGCACCATTGAGCGCGCGCTTTCCCGGGCGATCTGTTCGTATTTGGTTATTTCCTATTCAAGCGACTGGCTTTTTCCGCCCCGGCAAATTAAGGAGCTGGTCTACGATATGATGCGGCTCGGGAAGGATGTTTCCTACACCGAATTGGACAGTCCCTATGGTCACGATGCTTTTTTGCTGGAGGGCGACAAGCAGGAAATTATTGTATCGTCATTTCTGCAATCGGTCGCGGAGGGTCGCCGATGAGCAGGGGGCAGGGCGGCGCGCCAATGGGCGCCGATCCGACACGGTTCAGTTACACCCTCATTATGGGTTTGGTTGATGAGGGCAGCAGCGTGCTCGACCTTGGCTGCGGCAGCGGTGAGCTGCTTCTGCGTCTTGAGAACGATAATAACTGCACAGGGCGGGGGGTCGACCGGAGTGAGGACATGGTACTGAGCTGCATCCGCAAGGGGCTGTCGGTGTTCCAGGGCGATCTTGATGAGGGGCTGCGGGACTATCCGAGCCGGAGCTATGACTATGTCATTCTGAATCAGACACTTCAGATGCTCCACGATCCCATGTTCCTGCTCAGGGAGATGAGCAGGGTCGGTAAGCGCGTCATTATCAATTTCCCGAATTTCGGGCATTATCTCAACCGGTTCCAGCTCATGTTTCTCGGACAGATGCCGGTGAACAAAAACATCCCCTACAGCTGGCACAATACGCCCAACATCCATTTCTGCACCCGAAAAGACTTTATCCGCCTCTGCACAGAACTCGGATTGCGCATTATGGGCGAAATCTGCCTCAACTCCCACGGCAAAACCGTAACAATGGGCAAAAACGTGCGCGCTTCCCAGGTCTGCATGCTTTTGCAGGCGGTGGATTCAGGGGGCGCGTGATTATGGGTGATCCCCTGCCGTATGTGTTAACAGCAGCATTCGCATAACAATCCCATAATTTGCAGAAATTACTATTTACAATGTATTATGAATCGTGATAATATGCAGCAACATGATTATTCTAAATTAGGAGGAATAATGAAGAAAATTTTCTTTGCACTTGTATTCTTCATTCTTGCCTTTTCTCTCTTCGCCGGCGGCGAACAGGAAGGAACGGCACAGATGAAGGTAGGTATGGTAACCGATGCTGGTACCATTGACGACAAATCCTTTAACCAGGGAACCTGGGAAGGAATTCAAATGGCCGCTTCAGAGTTTGAGCTCGACATCCGATATCTCAAACCGACCGGCACGACAGAGGCAGATTACATACTTGAAATTTCCAATTTGTACGATGGGGGCTACACCTTCATTGTTACTCCCGGTTTCAAGTTTGAAACAGCCATTTTTCAGGCTCAGGAAGAATATCCCGATGCTCAATTTGTGCTCATCGACGGCGCTCCCCACGCAGGCGATTTTACTCCGGTTGTCGGAGAAAACACGGTATCAATTTTCTTTGCCGAGCACGAATCGGGTTTTCTGGCGGGAGCCGCGGCTGCCCTTGAGCTGAAAGAAGGTAATTTCGGTTTCATTGGCGGATTGGCAATTCCCCCTGTACAGAAATTCAACTGGGGATTTCAACAGGGTGTTTCCTATGCGAATGAAAATTTCGGCACAAATATCACTATGGATGCTGAAAATGTCATATATCAGGGATCCTTTGACAATGTAGCCGCAGGTCAGCAAATTGCTGCCCAGATGTTCGACAAGGGTGTTGACGCAATTTTCTGCGCAGCCGGCGGTGTTGGTGTTGGCGCCATTAACGAGGCAAAAAGCCGCGCGCGCTCAGGCAGCAATGCCTGGATTATTGGTGTTGATGTTGATCAGTACGCAGACGGCATTTATGAGGATAACAAATCCATTATTCTCACTTCGGCTGTAAAAAAAGTTGGTCAGGCAGCCTACAGCATGATTGATGCTTTTATATCCGAAAGTTTTCCGGGTGGTGAAACATTGATTTTTGCTGCCGCAACCGGCGGTATTGGTATTCCCTCGGAAAATCCAAACCTTTCGGACTCTGTTGAAAGCACTGTTGGCGAACTGCTTGACGGCATTATTTCCGGTACCATTGCCGTAAGTAGCGAACAGGGAAATCTTATTCCCTAGCACAGGTTTCCATGGTATTCCTGAATGCGGGCTGGGTTCTTTGGAATCCAGCCTTTTTTAATTTTTTCCGATATACGAGCCTGTAATCATTCAAAGGCGCCTGTTTGTCCGTTCCAGTAATATGGAAGCTCAATTTTCTTATTCACCTTCTTCACCTTCGGATGATCAGAAGTTCCCTTCTTGGGAACAAACCTTGGAACGTATTCTTGCCACATGGTCGGTACCCTTTCTTTTTCCTCACCAGCAACTAAGCATACACTATGTACTTTCTGCTGCCGGATACTTTGGACCCGATGAGGAATGCAATCCGGGGTTTTTAGTGAGCCTCCCGACAGGCAGCGGAAAAAGCCTTTGCTTTATGGCTCCCGCGACCCTGCTTGGCGGCATCACGATCATCTTTTATCCTCTCAATGCGCTTTTACGCGATCAGAAACGACGCTTTGAATCGGTCGGGGCTCAGGTTCTTCTGTATTATGGCGGACTTGAAAAGAATGAGAAAATTCAGGCTCTTCAATCGCTGAGAAACATGGAACACGGAATTATTCTTACAAACATTGAAAGCGCGGGAACGGAGAATTTTCAGAAACACCTACGCGCAAAGAATGTTCGGCTGATTATTATTGATGAGGCTCATCTCATTCTTCAATGGGGGAAGACATTTCGCTCGGGATTGCTGAAGATAGGAGATTTGAAAAAAACCTTTGGTAATCCGGTAACTGCTGCCTTTACTGCGACCATAAGTGAGGAAGACAGGAAAGAACTGGCAGAACTCCTGTGGCAGGATGAAAACTGGGAATTTTTGGAACTTTTAAGCGATAGACCCAATATTTCATACCGAATCATTCCCTGTGTTGATGAAATCTCTGCTCTTCGTTTGCTTCTGCGGCAATCCTTCGATGATACATGGGATCTTCTCGCAGCGCGACCGGAATTGAAACGGGAGCTTACATATCCCATGCTGATATTTATTCAGCGGAGAAACGACTGTGAATATCTGGCGCGGCAGGCGGAAATATGGCTTCGCCGCTGGAAACGATCCGATGTTTGCACATGGTATTATCATGCGGGGCTTAGTTCCCGCGATCGTAAGACTATTGAACATGATTTTGCCGCAACACAAAAGGCGCTGCTCTTCACTACCAAGGCCTTCGGTACCGGAATAGATATTCCGGGCATACGTTCAACCATACACATTCATGAACCCGAAACCATGGTGGACTTTCTCCAAGAAAGCGGACGCGCTGGAAGAGACGGCGAACAGGCATATAGTTATGTGCTGCGGAAGAAGGCAGTACTTTTTACAGAAAACTCCTGCAGGCGTCGGCAGGCCCTTAAGGCACTTGGTCAGGAACCGGAAATGTGCAGCGGATGCGATTATTGTGAGCGCATTCAGTGGGATGAGCCGGTAGAGAGAAAAGCGATTGTATCTGTGAGAGATACTAACCGTTTGAGACTCACGGCCAACGAAGAATATAGGATTCTTCGCTATGAGGATTTTGCATCTCTGAGCTGGGAGAACTATCTCAAAGTTAGAAGATAGACGATAAAAAGGTTCAGGATATTCACATATAGCACGTTTTCCACTATGATAAAACCATGTTTACTATTACTGCACGAGGTATATATGGGCTTTCTGCGCTTATCGAACTTACGCCTTCGTATAATCAAAAATCCCGCCAAATTCGGGAAATAGCCAGCAAACACAACATTCCGCAGCACTATCTGGAACAGATTCTTCTGGTTTTACGAAAGGCAGGAATTGTCGAAAGCTACCGAGGCGCGCGCGGCGGTTACGCCCTTGCCAGACATCCGTCTCAAATTCAGGTTCTTGAAGTAATGGAACTTCTGGAAGGAAAGCTTGCAGTGCTTTCAGGGCAACAAAAAGACAATACGCTGAATTTTTTCTGGAACGCCATGGAAGAAACTATCCGAACATTTCTTAACCGCGATCTTGAAGATGTTGCTCTGGAAATGCAGGCGCAGCAACAGCAGATAAGCTATTCGATTTGATCGGCGCGGCGGCAATCATCGGCGCGGCGGCAATCATCGGCGCGGCGACAACCATCGGCGCTGCGCGCCATAACGGCGCAGAAACATTAATTTTCGACCAGACAGAACAAATCGCCGGCTATGAGACCGAGGTCCTGATAGATGACATCCTGTAGATATTCAGCATCCGCCAGTAATTCTTCACTCGCCTGCGCTTTTGTCCGATTCAGAAAATTCCGTAGGCGCGGCGCCCAGCGCCCTATGCGTTCCGACATCCTGTTTTGCACAATCCAGCTCAGATCATCAACATTCTGCTGAAGCATATAGGCCTGAAACTCATTCACGAGGAGATATTCATCGGATTTATCATAATCGAAATAGGAAAAATAATAGGTAATATACTCACGTGTATTAGCGCTCATGTCTTCCCAGAGAGCGAAACTCACATTCCGAAGAGGCGGATGGTTGTAAAAAACACCGTGCAGGGCTTCATGATTCAGAAAAAGCTGCCGCGCCGCATCTGCCTGACCGGGCTGAACACTAACTGAGAGAATCTGCCCCTCTCCTTCTCCATAATTTCCTGCCTCGTTTACGATAATGCCCTGCTTCAGAAGAATATCGCGAAGAAGTATTTCTTCAGGATTAAGCTCGAAATTTTCCCTGAGCGCCTGGCTATAGAAACGGGCAAGATCGCGGGCATGATAATTGTGGGCATTCCACCCATGCCGGTCTATCAGTTCTGCATTGGACAGGAGTGTTCCCCGAATTCCTGTTTTCTCTGTGAAAAAGGCAAGGCGTTTGAGAAAACGCGCCTGAACAGCATAATCGGCAAAATCGAAAATGTGTACTTCAGGAAAAAGATTCCATGTAAAGAGTTCGAAAGTATTATGGCGCCAGAGAACTGAGGAATAATTCATGAGCATACCAAGATCTATTGGGAGCGGTTCCAGATTCTCAGGTGCATCGGCCTGAGCGTTTTTCGTTTCAAGCCTGAATGAGCGGAGCCGTCCAAATTCCGAATTGTGCGTAAAGCGAATGACAGCCGCTTCCGCGGTAAAGCTTTCCGGATAAAAATATACCCGTTGTATTCCGGGGCGCAGGGTGAGTTTCCAGCTGCCGATGAGCTCCCGTTTTTCAGAAAGAATTTCAATTTCAGCCAGAGGCGGCGCAGGATGCGGGAGATCATCATCAAAATGAATATGATCGGCGGAATGTCCATGCTCAGATTTCAGCGGCATACCATTCTCCGGAACAGTATATTCATATTCCAGAGAAAAAACCGGCACCTCCTCTACAGGAACTACACGCTCTAAATAATTTGACAAATGCAATTCCTGATAAATGAGCGGAGATACAGCGCTGCCCGGGGCGGAACTATAAATTTCCTGTTGGTACCGTATTGTCTCCGGTAAAACCATATGATAACTATCGAAATGAAACCCGCTGTAGTCTGTATGAAATGAAAGCCCGAAAATATCGGGGAAATTCTGCTCATTTTTTCCCCTCATTCTGAGTTTCCGCATCTCAGGCGGATATTCAAATTGAAATTCAAGTATCCCCTGACCGGGGAATAGCCCGTGAACAGGATCAATTGTTTTCTCTCTAATGAGGATATCATCACGATCGAGAATTTCCAGTGTCAGAGGGTCTGCGGGATAGGCGAGCGATATGCCAAGGATGCCCGCTCCTTCGGATATGGGAGAAATATCCAGCTCTCTTATTCCTCTATTCTGCCTGAGTGTCATTTTTTTAATGACATTTCCATCAATATCTTCCAGAGGAATACTCTTGCCTTGACAGGCGGTAAGACTAAGGATGATACAACAGAGAAGGCATGGTATTTTCTGCTTCATAGATTTTCTCAGAGACTGATAATCCTCCGAGCCATATATTCCGCAATTTCTCTTTTCCGTTCGAGGGAAGCATCCTGATGGCGGACGAAATTTTCGAGCAGACCCTGAAAGGTATCTGGTTTATGCGTAAGCTCAAGAGTATGTTGATAAAATTGGCGCGGGGGAGGCTCAAATACATGATTAATAGCAAAGAGTGTTCTGCAGGCGCTTGTAATAAAACCGCTTGCTGAGGTGAGGAAAAAGAGTTCATCGGCAACTGCAGTAGCTGCGCTGAGATCGCCAAGGGCATGTTCCATACGCGCCTGAGCTCCCGTTCTGAGTTTATTCCAGAAAACATCGGGCACATTTTTTAGCCGTGAACGGGATTGTTTAATCCAGTTTGAATGCGCATGGATAATTTCTGCCTCCATAATTCGGTAGAATGTGTAGGTTCCTGAATCTCGAATGGAGACTGCTCCGCTGACAGCAGTGTCTATAATATTGTCGAAGCGCTTTATGTCTTTGTATTCCAAACGTACGGGTATGGAATCGGCCAGAAAACGATCCTTGCGATTCTGTGTTTCAAAAGCTCCGGCAAAGGGGAAAAATTCACCCCGATTATCGGAATTGGGAATTTCTCCCTTCTTATATACATCGAGACTGAGAAAAAAATACGGGTCATAGAGATCGTATTCATTCTGCATAAGTGTGAGCGTATCTACGCCTTCCCACTGTCTGACTACTGCAACTATTTGTTCCAGCAAACTCCGGATTCGTTTATTCACGTCGGATATTCTCCCGCAATGAGCGATAATTGAAATGAGTATATCATGGCTTCAGAAATATGCAAAGTTTATATCCCACAAAACTTTTAATAATTATTTGACAAAGTTATTGTATACATAGTAATATATCATTTAACTGTTATGCGCAAAATGAATTGTGGAAATATCTACATTACTTTTGTGTTAGAAACTTTTGCATTGGAAAATTGTGCAGAGCACAATTTCCAGTAGCAAAATTTTATATTATATTTCATTTTACAGGGAACATACGGTAGTGAATACATATTCCGATAAAGATAAAAAAAAGCTGTTCTCAAAATTTCCGCGTCTGAATTCTGGGAAAATTCTGTCCCGTCTTTCAGCTATAATCAATCAGAAATTTACCGTTATGCTCATTCCTCATTCTGAGAGAAAAATTGTTAACTTTCAGGTTAATACGCTCCTCATAGCTTTTATCACGGTCCTGCTTTTTGGCGTATTCATTGGATTTTTTTACATGACTACTGTATATACCGGTTCAAAGCAGGTTATCAGTGAACAGCAGAATGATCTCATAGTTACTCAGGGAAATATCAACACCATCATTGATGAGGTGAGCGATCTGGTCAGCGTCTATAATACTTTTGAAGATACCATGACAGAAGCCCTTCAGGCTCTTGACCTTACTCAGGATAGCGACAGCGTTATCAGCGCTCAGGGCGATCTCTCTTCAATTAGCGACCTTCATGAAGTTACAAGCAGTGAAGCTCGGGAAATTCATGACATTCGCCGATTACGCGCGGCACTTCTTGAAGCAATTCAACCGCTCGATGACATATCATCGGTTCTTCATTCCGAAAAGCAGTTGCTTGCAGACCTTCCTACTCTCTGGCCTGTTTCTGGAGGACGTTCAGTCGTTACCATGGAATTCGGCCCGAACATTCATCCCATTGAAGGCCGCTGGTATTTACATAAGGGTATTGATATCGCAGGCCCCTATGGTTTACCTATTCTTGCCGCAGCAAATGGACGAGTCATAGAATCGGCATATGATCAGAGTTCCGGGTATGGAAACTACATTCTCATAGAGCATAAATACGGCTTTAAGACCCGTTATAGCCATATGGGGTCCCGTTTGGTACGAGTTGGCGACATTGTTTCTCAGGGAAACCGTATTGGCACATTGGGGAACACCGGTATTTCTTCCGGAGCTCATCTCGATTTTCAGATTATGCTCGGCACCGAAGTTCTTGACCCAACGAGTTTTTTGAGTATTAAAAATAATTTCAGCCGATGGACAGGTAACCGCTAAAATGGAAGCCTACTCCGATGATCATTATGTTAACTCGCTTATAGGCTTCGGGAGCAATTTTCGAGGCGACATTGAAATTAGCGGTTTCTTTCGTATTGATGGTGATTTCTCAGGATCCATAAAAACCGAGAGCAGGGTTCTCATTGGGAATAACGGCAGGGCCGATTGCACTATTACTGCTCGGGTCGTTGTTATCGGAGGTATATTCCGCGGGACAATTTATGCTCACGATAAAATAGTAGCGCTCTCATCAGCATTAATTATCGGTAATATGTATGCTCCCCGGCTTGTGGCTGAAAATGGCGTGTTACTGCACGGATCACTTATTATCAGCGGCAATTCAAAAGGTAGGCCAAAAAGCAGAACAGAGAAAGAATTGTCAATCACTCTGAAAAATCCCGGAGAAAAAAATCTCAGAGAAAAAACTCTTGGCGAAAAAAATCTCAGAGAAAAACAGGAGCGCAAACGAAAGCATCCCCGAATTCCCCGCGTTATCAGAAAGAAACAGAGCGAAATTTTTGCAAAACCTTCAGAGCATTCCTGAGTCAGAATAGGTTCTGCGTATGGATAGAATTGACAATTCATTGAAGGGGAAACTTCGCCCGGGTTCTTTTTCATCGAAGGGCAAAAGAAAAACAGCACCTTCCCGTATCTCCGGTTCTGAACAAAGCAGAACAGGTCTTTTCAACGTTGAAGAAACTGAAGCAGTTCCAATTACCAATGATACCGAACTGCAGGAAGTCGTGAATTCCATTCACCGCCTTGGCGACCGACTTTTGAAATATCCTCATCCAGACACTGTTGCCCACTATCGGCAGGCTGTCCGTAATTTCATTAATCATGTTACCGGAAATGCGTATACAACACGTGAGTATATTTCCCGAAGAGATATTCTTAATCAGAAAAAATATGTTCTCATTCAGACGATAGATGAAAAACTTGATACTCTGTCCCGGAATGTTCTCGGAAGTCAGAAAAATCAGTTAGATCTTCTCAGTACTATTGAAGAAATTCAGGGTCTGCTGGTAAATCTCATCCATGTGAGCTGAAAATGTGAAAACTCATCGAAAACTTATCGAAAACTCTGCAAAATGCAAAAAATTTCTAACCATTCTTTAATTATTATAGTATAATGTACACACTTAGGAGGACTATAAAATGTATAGTGCTACAGAACATGTTGTAAAGCGGAAACTGGTGAATTCTTCACCAATTATTTTGCTTATACTGCTTGTGTTTTTTTTGCTTGTCGGATGTGCGACTCAGTTGTATGGGGAAGGTCAGGAAGCCTTCACACTTCAGCTGCTCCATTTTGCCGACATTGATGGTAATGAAGAAATTGCGCTTTCTTCTGTCGATGAATTTTCGGCATTGGTTCAGGCATTTTCAGCTGATGAACAATACGGACCGGCAACTCTTCTGGTAAGTTCAGGAGATAATATTATTCCGGGGCCGCGTTTCTATGCTGCTGAACAGAGGGCTGTTCGCTCAGTAACGGGGAGTAATGAACCCGGGCATACCGACATTGCATTTATGAACCTGCTGGGAGTAAAAGCTTCTGCCATGGGTAATCATGATCTGGATGCCGGCCCCGGAGAATTTGCCGATGCAATTAAGGCTGAATCCAGTAATGGTGTGGATTTTCCCGGCGCGGAGTTTCCGTATCTGTCTGCCAACCTCGATTGGAGTACCGATAACGATACTGCCGAAATAACAGGCAGGAATGGCGCCGATGTTTCGGAGCTTGCCGGTAAGGTAGCTGCCTATGCCACTGTTGTGGTGGGGGGTGAGAAAATAGGTCTTGTGGGAGCTTCAACTCCTCTTCTTGGTACTATTACCAGCACCGGGGGAATTACTGTTCTGCCGGAAGATCGATCTGTTACATCTCTTGCTGCAATAATACAGTCTTCGGTTGATGAACTTTCTGCCATGAGTGTAAACAAGATCATTCTTCTTTCGCACATGCAGCAGATAGCGATAGAGCAGGAGCTCGCTGGTCTTCTGGAGGATGTTGATATTATTGTCGCCGGCGGATCGAACACGCGCATGGGCAATTCTTCCAACATGCTTTATCCGGGCGATGAAGAGTTCGAGATGGACTATCCCTACAGCGCAACCGATGCCGGTGGATCGCCCACTGTTGTCGTGAATGTTGACGGCGATTACAAGTATCTGGGGCGTCTGGTTATCTCTTTTGATGAGGATGGTGTACTTCTGAAAAGCTCAATCGATCAGAACCGTTCCCTTAATGGTTCCTGGCCTGCAACTTCCGAAACTGTTGCTGAAGTCGGCGGGAGAGTGAACGCGGATGTTGTTGCTGTACGCGATGCAATACAGGGAGTAATTAATGCTCAGTATGGTAATGTTGTCGGTTATACATCGGTGTATCTTGATGGGCGCCGTTCACAGGTCCGTACTGAAGAAACAAATCTTGGTAATCTTTCGGCCGATGCGAACCTTTGGTATGCAAACCTGCTTTCCGATGAACCAGTTCATGTTTCACTCAAGAATGGCGGAGGTCTGCGCACCGAAATTGGTTCTGCCGTAGTACCGCCGGGCTCGCTGGACTATAGTCAGGCTGTATACAATCCTCCGGGCGCAAATGCTGAAGTCGGCACCGATGAAGGAGCCGTAACTGAAGGACATCTGCGGGCAACAATGCGCTTCGATAACGGTCTTGTTCTTCTCAGCGCGACCCCCGCGGAACTTCGCGATATCCTAGAACACGGTATAGCCGAAACTGCCGAGGGCGCAACCCCCGGACGCTTTCCCCAAATTGGCGGCATGCGGATGGTCTTTGACGCATCTCGGCCTTCCGGGCAGCGAATTGTGGAACTAGTGGTAACGGGAGCGGACGGCAGCAGTAATGACGTGGTCGTATCCGCAGGGAACCTTGTCGGCGACTCCGAGCGTGTTTATCGTCTGGTAACTCTGAATTTCCTTGCCAACGGCGGCGATGATTATCCCTTTGTTGATCTGTCTTCACCTGATCGGCAGAATCTCTACGAAGGAACAGGCTTTGGAGAGGAAACCGATTATCCGGACGGAAACCTCGGTAATGATCCGGGTCGAAACGATTCCTTCAGCTACACGGGCGGTGAACAAGATGCCTTTGCTGAGTACCTGCTGCAGTTTCATGCAAACCCTGCGCGTGCCTTTTCAGTTGAGGAAACCCCCCGGGCTCAGGACAGGCGGATTTCGTACTAGAATTTCATAATACATACAGAAAGTTTTGCTACTGGAAATTGTGCTTGCGCAATTTTCCACGGCAAAACTTTCTGTTATAATACTTCCAGTTATTAAGAAGGAGGAAAATATGTGTGTTAATTTTATGCGGAGAGGAACCCTTTTTCTATTCTGCTCAATGTTTATTGTATTGATGGCGGGATGTCCAATGCCGGAACCCAATATGGGGGGGGGTAATGTAAGCCCGCCGGGCACAATGGCTGCCCCAACTCTTGAAGCGGGAGATGAGCAACTCATTGCGACATGGACTGCGCCAAATAACGGCGGCATTACCGGCTATGAGCTGCAATATAGACAATATAGCGCTGACGGCGGAACCACATGGTCGGATCCTCCTATTGAAGTCGCCGCGCCCGCCACAAAGACCATCATCACCGGCCTGACCAACGGCAGCAGTTATGAAGTACAGGTACGCGCACGGAACAGCGCGGGCACTGGCGGCTGGTCGGACAGCGCATTAGCAAGCCCCGTTGCCGTTCCCCATGCGCCGAACGCTCCCGGGCTTACCCCGGAAAATAGTCAACTAACAGTTTATTGGACTGCGCCGACCAGCGATGGTGGCAGCGCCATTACCGGCTATGAGCTGCAATATAGACAATATAGCTCAGACGGCGGAACCACATGGTCGGATCCTCCTATTGAAGTCGCCGCGCCCGCCACAAAGACCATCATCACCGGCCTGAGCAACGGCAGCAGTTATGAAGTACAGGTACGCGCCATCAACGCGCAGGGCGCAGGCGGCTGGTCGGACAGCGCATTAGCAAGCCCTGTTGCCGTTCCCCATGCTCCCGACTTGCCAAGCCTCACCGTGGAAAATGAGCAACTTCGCATTTCATGGGCAGCGCCGACCAACACCGGCGGCAGCGACATTACCGGCTATGACCTGCGCTACGCACTAAACAATTCACCCCTGCCGGACGAGCCGCAAATTAGCAACACAAGCAATACCTCTCATACCATTATGCAACTGGAAATTGGCAGCCGCTACACCGTACAGGTGCGCGGCATCAACGCTGAAGGCAGGGGTCCGTGGTCAGAATCCGCAGCGAAAACATTCCCGCTCATTGCGACACAGGTGCCGGAGGGTACGGAGGTCTTTGTCATTCTTTCGACTGTTGACAACGCAATTGCCAATGCCGCAAACCCAAACATTACTGTGGTTCCGGTTACTTCCCCGGCATTAACGGTTGTCTTGCCGACAATTGATGCGGCTACCGGAATTATTATGGTTACCGCAAGCACAAGCCCAGGAACATATACGGTATCTGGTACAGACGGAGGAAGCGAACTGTTCACCCCCGAAGAGTTCTCTGTTACCCTGAGTCCTCCTACTAACGCTGCACTGAAAACAGCGGTAGCTAATGGAATATCAAACTGGGGACAAACTGCCGACCTCAACTACATTCTTACTACGGCAATAACGGACATGTCCGAAGTGTTCAAAGATAAAACCGCATTCAATGGAAATATCTCGGGCTGGACTGTCAGTTCGGTAACGGATATGTCGTCGATGTTCCATGGCGCAGGCGCATTCAATGGAAATATCTCGGGTTGGACTGTCAGCGCTGTAACAGATATGTCGGGGATGTTCAATAATGCACGCGCATTCAATGGAAATATCTCGGGCTGGACTGTCAGCGCGGTAACGGATATGTCGGAAATGTTCCGTGGCGCAACCGCATTCAATCGTGATCTTAATAATTGGACTGTCAGTTCGGTAACGACTATGAGCAATATGTTCTATTTCGCAAAAGTATTCAATGGCGATATTTCCGGTTGGGATGTCAGCGCGGTAACAGATATGTCCGGTATGTTCCATAACGCAGACGCATTCAATCGTGATCTTAATAATTGGACTGTCAGCGCGGTAACGGATATGTCAGAAATGTTCCGTGACACAAACACATTCAATGGAAATATCTCGGGATGGACTGTCAGCGCGGTAACGGATATGTCGGGGATGTTTACTAGCACCATCGCATTCAATCGTGATCTTAATAATTGGACTGTCAGCGCTGTAACGGATATGTCGGGGATGTTTGCTAACACAACCGCATTCAATGGCGACATTTCCGGTTGGGATGTCAGTAAGGTAACGACTATGGCCAGTATGTTCCTGAGCGCAATCGCATTCAATGGCGACATCTCCGGTTGGGATGTCAGTAAGGTAACGACTATGGCCAGTATGTTCCTGAGCGCAATCGCATTCAATGGCAACATTTCCGGTTGGGATGTCAGCTCGGTAACGAGTATGAGCAATATGTTCTTTTTGGCAAGCGCATTCAATCAGAATCTTGAGGAGTGGAAGGCACATTGGACGTCCGAAACTGGCAACAAGCTCGATGCCAATGGCAAATATACCGGAACCAAAATAAATATGTTTACGGATTCCGGCTTGGATGTGGATACAGATCCTCTGACTGATGGGAAGCAACCAAATTTTCCGTCATGGTATTAGTTTCATAGCCCATAGCCCGCAGCGGCTATTGAAAAAATGGCAATTCAACTCAGGCAGGCGCGGATTTTCCCCCGGATGCTTGGGCGAGCAGGCGCGGAGCGCCGACCAGCCCCGTGCCTGCCTTTTTTCTGATAAGACGGCTGGTCGGGGAGGCTGCGCGGCTGCTCGCTCATGCGTCTGGATCAGGATAATATCCCGAAAAAATCGAAACTTTTTCAAAAACTTTTTCATATTCACCGTTCATATGTATCCCGTCTATATGGTATGAGCAAAAAGTATATCGGCACAGAGCATACCAGCCCCCGCATTCCCCAATCCCCTGAAAAAAATCACAACATTCTTTCAAATTCTCTCAAAATACATAGTTAAAAATGACTTTTTACCCGTTATAGATATAGAGGGAGAATTCACCATGGGACCATGTCGCCATGGGAGCTCCCCTATTCAGAAAAAAACGTTCAGGAGGATTGTATGATCGATTTCAAAGAAAAACCCGCCCCCGTTCCCTACGACCAAGGCTACCGCTCCCTGCTGTTCCAACCCGCAATAATGCTCCAATTTCTTCAACGCTTTGTCGGAGGCGCATGGACGAAAAAACTCCGAACCGAGGACATAACCATTGAAAACGGTACCTTTTTCATCGACCATGCAAAAACACGGATGGCCGACATCGTCTGCAAAATAACGCAGAAGGATCACACGGGAGATGTTGCTATCTATGTGCTCCTTGAGCATCAGTCCGGCGTGGACAAAGACATGCCCTTCCGCATGTTGGAATACACGCACCTTCTCTGCCGGAACATTCGCAGCTCCGGCACAATTCCCGATGACTGCGAGTTGGTATTTCTGCCCATTGTGTTCTATAATGGAGAGCAAAGGTGGAAGGTGCCCGGGAATGTCAGAAAGCAACGGAAGCGGGAATTCCCGCAGTATCTTGCTCCTTTTCCCTACGATCTGATACGCGTGACCGATTATTCTGCGGAGCAGTTGCAGCAGCGGGGAAGAATGTTTGCGGCTGTTATGTACCTTGATCTGTACTCGAAAAATCTGCTGAATACGGATTGGGACATTCAGAAGACGGAGAAAGCGATAGCAGGAATGCTGAATGAAGAATCGCTGGAGCTGATAGAGGAATTTATCGGCGTGGTAGATTCTATGTTTGGAATTGTTATAGACTTCGATACGTTAATGAACCAATTACAAAGAACAAAAGAACCGAGAGGTAAGGAGGTAGCAAAAATGTTCAGAATGAATGCGGAAACATTCAAAGCGCACATTGCGGAGATGGGTCGGCAGGAAGGACTACGAACAGGTCGTGAAGAAGGACTTCAGAAGGGGCTACAGACAGGTCGGCAGGAAGGACTTCAGACAGGATTGCAGACAGGCCGTGAAGAAGGACTTCAGACAGGACTGCGAACAGGTCGACAGGAAGGTCGCGCGGAGGGGCATATTGAGGAGCGGAGAAAAAACGCCCGCAGTATGTTTTTGGAAGGGTTGTCGACCGAGGCTGTTCAGAGGATTACCGGGCTGAGCGATGAGGAAATGCGGACATTGCGGAACGGATCGCATTAATTGACGTTGCTCGGCCTGCTCACCCAAGTATCCTGCTCGCCATGCGACTGTTGCTGGGGCTAGGGGCTGGTCGGAGGCTTGCGCCTCCTGCTCGCCATGCGTCCGGGCTGGTCAATAAAATATCCCACAAATTTACTGAGAAACTTTTGCTTTTTGCAAAACTTTGTACTATAATAGATGATATGAAATACGAAATATTTCATCGGCCAAGTTATGCCATGTTAAAGCTTAACCTGCCCGATGCTGAAAGTGTTATTGCAGAAGCAGGCGCAATGGTCGCCATGAATACTGCAATGACCATAAAAACGCACGCGCGTGGCGGCGTTCTGAAAAGTATGTCAAGAAGTCTTCTCGGCGGAGAAAGTTTCTTTGTCAATACATTTACCAGCAATGGAGACGGTGAACTGGTGCTTGCCCCCAGGCTTCCCGGCGACATTATCGCCCGGGAGCTGAATGGTCAGACACTGTTTGTACAATCCGGTTCCTTCATTGCTGCCACACCCGACGTTGAAGTAGATACAAAGTGGGGAGGTACCAAGGGTTTCTTCTCAACCAAGAACTTTTTTCTGCTGCGCTGCAGCGGAAATGGAACTATTTTTCTTTCATCGTATGGGGCCATTGAGGAAGTTACCCTTGAAGCAGGGCAGCGTTATGTTGTTGATACTGCCCATACGGTGGCCTTCGATGAATCGGTGCAATACGCCATTAAAAGCAGCGGAAAAATAAAAACCCTGCTTTTCAGCGGTGAAGGACTTATATGCGAATATACCGGCCCCGGTCGGATATACTATCAATCGCGGGACATAACAGCTCTTGCCAATATCATTGGCCCCATGGTTGCGCAGAAATAAACGATAATTACATAGAAACTTTTGCATTGGAAAATTGTGCTTGCACAATTTCCAGTAGCAAAAGTTTGACGTATGTAATTCCCAATAAAAACTCAGACGATTTTCAATATTTTTTCAACGGCTGTTTCAATACTTGTCATTTCGGTATCAATTATGAGTTCTGCGGAATTATTTTCTTCATACTGTTGATGAATGCCGGTGAAATTTTCAATTTCGCCGGCGAGGGCTTTTTTGTACAGGCCCTTGGGGTCGCGTTTTTTGGCTTTCTCAATATCAACCTTTATATAAACTTCATTAAATGCGCCTGTTGGAAAAAGTGAGCGGGCAAAATCGCGCATTTTTCGGATGGGGGAGATGAACGAACAAATAACGATGAACCCTGCCTGATAAAATAGCTGCGCGCTGTGCGCCGCCCGCCGGATGTTTTCATTCCGGTCATCAATGCTGAATGTGAGATCGCTGTTCAATCCGTGCCGAAGATTATCGCCATCGAGAATACATACCTGCTTGCCGTCTTCAAAAAGCCGACGTTCAAGTTCTCTGGCAATTGTCGTTTTTCCGCTCCCGGAAATGCCGGTGAGCCAGAGAATGAGGGGGCGGTGCTTGTTTCGGGCGATGCGGTCGCTGAGAGCAACTGCCGGCTCCTGCCAGTGAATATCAGGATATTTCGAGGTATTTTCAACCTTCAATGCAGTATCAACAGTATTCCGTGTTTCATGGCGGATAATGCCTGCTGCCACTGTCCGATTTGAGCTTGTATCGACAAGTATGAATGAGCCGGTTGAACGATTCACCGTATAGGGGTCAAAAAAGAGCGGGTATGCCGTCTCAATTTCGATCCGTCCTATGTCATTAAGTTTGAGGCTTTGTACATTTTCTCTGTGCAGGGTATTGATATTAATACGGTAATCAAGTTTTTGTATGAGTGCTGAAACTCTGCGTGTACCGTGCTGAAGAAGGTATTTTTTGCCGACAATGAGCTCGGTATTTTCATCCATCCAGCAGATAATTGCCTCAAAAATAGTGTTTTGTGCCGGGATATTTTCTCTGCGCACCAGCATATCGCCGCGTGAAACATCAATCTCATCTTCAAGAACAATAACAACCGATTGCCCATGGAATGCTTCCCGAAGGTTCTCATTATATTCGAGTATTTCCTTTACCCGAGACGTCTGCCCCGAGGGCAGGGCAAGAATTTCAGCGCCGACATGAATGGTTCCGCTTTCTACTCTGCCGGAGAATCCGCGGAAGTCTTGGTTTGGCCGGATGACATACTGTACCGGCAAGCGGAAATCCTGAAGATTCCTGTCGGCTGCAATTGTGAGATTTTCCAGATATTGAAGAATGGTTCCCTGTCTGTACCAGCGCATTTTTCGGCTTTTGCGCACAACATTGTCGCCGGTAAGCGCTGAAATGGGGATGAAGTTTATGTCGAGAATGCTGAGTTTTTCGCTGAAACTGGTGTATTCATCCACAATTTTCTGATACACCTGCTGGGACCAATGAACAAGGTCCATCTTATTTATTGCAACAAGCAAATGGGGAATACCGAGCAGGGAAGCAATGAACCCATGGCGGCGGCTTTGGGTGAGGACGCCCTTGCGGGCATCTATGAGGATGATTGCGAGGTTTGCGGTTGATGCGCCGGTGACCATGTTCCGCGTATACTGCTCATGGCCCGGAGTATCGGCAATAATGAATTTACGCTTTGGGGTTGAAAAGTAGCGGTATGCTACATCAATGGTTATGCCCTGTTCCCGTTCTGCCCGAAGTCCATCGGTAAGAAGGGCAAAATCGATTTGATCATCACCCTTGAGTTTACTCGATTGTTCAAGTGCCTCAAGCTGATCCTGAAAAATTGCCTTTGAATCGTACAGCAGACGGCCGATAAGAGTACTCTTCCCATCATCAACGCTCCCCGCGGTGGTGAAGCGGAGCAGCTCAAGGTTCAGGTAGTTTTTAATGAGCGTGTTCTGCCGGAGCAGACGCTTTTTCCGTTTCCGTTGGGCTCGCGGGCGCATTTCTCTGAGATGGTTTTCTCTGGGGTGCTTGTCCGTGTGTTTCATCGCTTATCCTCTTGTGTTTCGATGAAAATCTGCGGCGGATTCCTCTCTGAGGGGTGATCGCGCTGCCTGCTGAGCGGGCGCGATGTTCGGGGCATGCTTCAAAAGATAGTCCTCAGCTTCCCCTGACCACATATCATTGTTTTGCCGGGTAATACGATGCAGTTCGGCAAAGAGGGGATCGCTCTGACCCTTTTTCTCAAAATCGATGAGGGCGGTGAGCGCCAGTTTTTTGTGAGTGTATATGAGCTTTTTTCCGCCCGGGATCTTCGGGAGGTTGAGAGTGGTTTCAACAACGGCATTAAGTCCGCCAATGTGAGTTATGAGGGCCTGGGGCTGAATGCGTCCTTCCTCCATGAGCTTAAGCGCAATGCGCATATCTTCGGTGTTTCCACCGCTTGTTCCGACATAATGATGAAAGGAATAATGCATATGATAGAAGTTTATGGAGGCTGAGAAATTCTTGTTGCTCGGTCCTGCGAAGAAATTCATGCAGCCGTCTTTTGCAAGGAGCATATCAGCATATTCAACGAGGCTGCTCACCGGTGCCATTACGAAGATATCATCAAAACCATCTTCACCGCTAAACTGTTTCAGGAAACTCAGTGGATCATCGGTATCTGCCGTATTAACATAATGGAGTTCAATACCGTTTTTTTGCGCGCTCTCAACGGAGTGTATGCGGGCTGCGCGAGAGAGCCGGGCGCCGTCAATGTCGCTAATGATGAGGAGGGCGGGGCGGCGGTCGCCGTTCAGGGCAAGATCAATGCAGCCGAGACCCATTGGCCCTGCGCCTGCGATAATGAGCATCTTTCCACCCTCGCGTATTCCCATAATGTGCTCATAGCTGCCCTGGGGAACATGGTAATTTGCGCGGAAGGCGCCGACAATACAGGACATGGGTTCAGAAAGACTCCCCATGAAAAATGATTCTCCGCGGTATTCTAGGAGACAGTCCATTTCCATTACCTCGTTCGGAATGATAATGAAGGTTGCATCGCCGCCGATATACTGGTAGGAATAGCCCGGCGCATCAAGCGATCCCTTATGGTTCAGGGCGGGTTGAATGGAAAAGCGCGAACCTGCTGTGTATTTTTTATGCCATTTTTTTCCGACTTCAATAATTTCACCGCAGAATTCATGACCAATGATAATTGGTTTTTCGGCTGCGTTATCGGGAACGCGCTTATGATCGCTTCCCTGGTTCGCTGCCTTATAAGAACTCATACAGATACTGTCGGATACAACCCGCGCAAGAATCTCATTGTCTTTAAGCGGCGGTAGTTCGAATTCTTCAAGACGGATATCATTTTTTCCGTATAATCTGACAGCCATTGTTTTCATATGTTCTCCTAGAAATGTTGTCCTAATTCATCATAAACTGGCCGCCGGTCACCGGTATGGCCTGTCCTGTCTCATATTTTTGTTCAACTGCATAATACATTGCCCGGGCGACATCAATGCCTCGGCAGCCCCTGTTCATAGGTATTTTTGCTTCATAAAATTTCCGTACATCATTGGTGTCCAGAGCCCCGGAAACCTTACCCTCTTTCAGATATTTTTTGAACAGACCCTTTTCAGGGTCAGACCACATGGGGCCATCGAAAAAATTACCCGGACAAATTGCGTTCACCTTTATATTGTCGTTTATCAGTTCCAGCGCAAAGCTTTGGGTGAGACCGATTCCGCCGAATTTACTTCCGGCATAGGCGCCGTTTCTGTTTGAACCCGTAAGACCGCTCTTTGAGTTAATCTGGATAATATCGGTAAAGTAATCTCCCTTGGCGCGGTTCTGAAGGGCCATAATGGGAGAAAAATGCTTTACCATAAGAAAATAGGCGGTATAGTTGATATTGGTAACAAAATCAAAATCATCTCTGCTGAGTGTCGTGACACTTCCTACCCGTATAACTCCGGCATTATTTACAAGAAGGTCAAGTCCGCCGCTTTCCCGTGTAACATACTCTGCCGCTTCTCGAACAGATTCCTCATCCGCAACATCTACTTCAACGGCGCGTGACGATATACCTTCCTCATTCAGTTCCTTTTCCAGAAGCCGTGCCTTTGTAAAATTGATGTCGGCAATGTAGGTAAAGGCTCCTTCGGAATGCAGATGCCGGACAAGTTCCTCTCCGAAGCCCTGGGCGCCGCCGGTAATCAGACATACCCGCCCCTTCATGCGGCCCGTTCCATGCCCTGCTTTATGCTCTGCTCCCTGATTCCTTTCCGGGTCTGAACCTTCCCGACTCATCCGGAGTGCCTCTTCGTAGGTTTCTGCGATATAAAAGGTACCGAGCCCGCTTATATGCAATATAGTTGGGAAAGAGAAATCTCCAGAAAAATTATCGGAAAAATCATCAGAGGAAATATCAATTGAAGAGATACGCCGCGCGCGTCTATCCTGCGCATTCAAAGAAAAGCGGACGAAGGGTCCAACATCGCTATTTTTCCTGCGAAAAAATCCTCTGAGAAGAGGTGAAATACTTGTCCAGTTCATGTACTGACTCCTTGAAACTTTATCCTTGGATATATGTGTGGATAGTATGTTCTGCCTGTGAAAGATCAGGTTTCCGCCGATCCATATCCCGTCCGATACGGGAAAAGAGATTCAGACGTTCGGTTACATCAGGTATGTTCCTCATAATGAAGGGGCAGAAAAAACCCAGTTCCGTATTATAATTATATAGTTTTTCGTGGGCAATTAATGCCCAGGTCGTCGTATTGAGATGTTCAAATTCGGGAGACAGGAGCTCAGGGCAACGAAAGGACTGCCTGCTTGAATTAACATCGACACCGCTTATCTGCAAAAGATTATATTCCCCGCAAAGTTCCATAATTCTCATAAGCTGTTTTTTACTGTTTCTGGGAGGCATGAAGGTGAGTGCCTGAAAACCCCAGACATGAAGCTGCTCAAAAAGTTCGGTAAGAAAGGAGTCTTCAAAGCGCGCCGCCGGTTTATCGCCGGTTGGAGAATGCGTAATATCACCAAGATACGCGTAGGCGGGAATTGCCCCAATGGATCGGGCGAAGGTAACGGCGCGGGCTGCCCCTATACATTCACTTTCATCCGGTTGAATGTAGAAGAGGGGAAGAAGGGAGTGTTTCAACACCGCGATGAGATCGTAGAAACAATGCGGATTTTCTTCATTTTCCAGATATGCTCGCATTGATGCATCAATGGAGATGGAAAATTCCTCTTCAAGTAGTGCTGTCAGGCGCTGCCGGTTGGGAAAAATTGCCATGAGCTTGCGGGCGAGGGCTGCCAGAATATGACGTTCTGTTATCGACCCGCCGCGGGCAGCCTGAGAGCAGGCATAGACATCGTTCTGGAAATTCAGAGAAAGATTGTTGCGGCGGGGAAAACGTTTTCGGATAATTGTGTTGAGCTTTTCAAGCTGTCTGCGATTGCGCGTATTTCGCGCGCGGTGAATTGGAGCAAGAAACTGCTGCACGGTATGGTAATTTCGCTCGGCAATGCCGTGCAGGGCCATGTAGAAAATTCCGGGTGAATCCGGGTTGTTTATCAGACGGTTTTCCATGAAGGTACCGCGGGCATTAACACGGAGTTCTCCCCCGCATGTTGACGCAATACCGAGAATGCGGCATGCCTCTCTCAGTTCAGCGGCTCCGGCATAGCTGTCGTGATCCATGATGCCGACAGCCTGTAACCCGGACCTCCATGCCATTACCGCAAGCTGACTGGGACTGTAGGGACTGAAGGAGTAGGTACTGTGGACATGATTGTTCACGTCCGGTTTTTTTTCCGGAAGCTGTCCATGTCGGCAGGCATCTTCAAAGATCTGCCGAACAGAGGCAAGCCCTTCTTCACTGTCTGGGCTCGGGGAGCAGGATGGGATGGTATCATATGTGGATGTTTTCAGATGCCCCTCCGGCTTTGCCGTCGGATTTCACCTGTTGTCTGAACTGTGCGCGCATGATAACCCGGCAAAGGACGTATTTTTTCATGAATGCTGTCAAGAATCCACTCTTCCTGGGGAAAGTAATCCTCCTCCATTTCGGCTGCCGGTGTTATCCAGTTCCGGGAAGCAACAATGACCGGAGGAGCATCAAGATAGTCGAAGGCTGTCTGGGTAATGTTTGCCGCAACATTGTGCATGAAACTTCCCCTCTCAACGGCATCGGTAACCAGAAGAAGGCGGCCGGTCTTTTTGACCGATTCAATAATGGGGTCAAGATTCAGAGGGGTTATGAAGCGGAGATCGATGAGTTCCGCTTCCATCTGGTATGTGCCGCTGAGTGTCCGGCAGACTTCCCATGCCGTGTAGAGGGAGGGGCCGAGGGTCACAATACTGATGTCGCTGCCTGTTCGGCGGATTGCCGGTTCACCCTCGGGGGTTTCATAATATCCGAGGGGCACCCCGCTTTTTTCAAAAAATTCTCCAATACCGTATAGTTTTTGGCTTTCAAAGAAAATAACGGGATCGGTGCCGCTGAGGGCAAGGTTCAGCATGCCTTTTGCATCTGTTGGTGTTGCGGGGTAGTACACTTTGAGGCCGGGAATGTGGGCGGCAATACTCGTCCAGTCCTGGGAGTGCTGGGCTCCGTACTTATTGCCAACCGATACCCGAACGGTGAGGGGCATTCTGAGCACCCCCGCGCTCATGGCCTGCCATTTCGCGGCCTGATTAAAAATTTCATCACCTGCCCGACCCATGAAATCGCAGTACATGAGTTCAACAACGGCCCGTCCGCCTGAAAGAGCATAGCCCACACCTGTTCCGACAATAGCAGCTTCAGAGATGGAGCTATTGAACAATCGGTGATAGGGGAGGCATTCGGTAAGTCCGCGATATACCGCGAAGGCTCCGCCCCAATCTCGGTTTTCTTCACCCCAGGCGGCCATGCTGGGATCCTCATAAAAGCGGTGCAGCATTGCTTCAAAGAGCCCGTCGCGGTACGCATAGACCTTGTTTGCGCTCATCGCGCTGCCGTCCTTGTTGCGTCCGTAACGATTTTTCCGCGCTATCTGCTTGACGCGCGGGTTTTCATCCATTGGTATGAGTACTTCGCTCTTCCGTTCATCGAAGGCCTGTACCGTTTCATTGGAAAACATAACATCTTCAATGATAGCGGCATGAACATAGGGGGAAAGCTCAGTATCCACAGCATATGTGAGAGCATTCATAATTTTTTCTTCTGCCCGCTTCCGTAACGTTTCCAGTTCCCCGTCTGAGGCTGCCCCCATTTCCCTGAGATATCTGCCGTAGGACTCTATGGCATCGGCATTCTGCCAGTCTTCAATTTCTTCCTTTGTCCGATAGCTTGAAGCATCTGAGGGGCTGTGTCCGCTGATCCGGTAGGTGATGGTATCCATGAGAACTGGTCCATGCCCCTTTTCAAGAACAGCCCGCTTACGGGTAACGGCATCGGCGACTGCCAGAGGGTTGTACCCATCCACACGTTCCGCATGAAGGTTGTCCTCATTTACTCCTGCGCCTACACGGGCAAGCATGTCCCAGGGCATGGTTTCTCCCTCAGTCTGTCCGCCCATTCCGTAGAAATTATTGAAGAAATTAAAGATGATAGGCGGATTTCCGCCGGTATTCCAGAGCTGACGGTACTGTTTCATGGAACTTATGATGATGGCTTCCCATACCGGCCCGCATCCCATGGAAGCATCACCGATGTTGGCGATAACAATGCCCTTTCTGCGGTTTATGCGCTTGAAGAGGGCGGAGCCGGCGGCGATATCGGCGCTGCCTCCGACAATGGCGTTGTTGGGCATGGAGCCGAGGGGTGTGAAGAAGGTGTGCATGGAACCGCCGAGTCCGCGATTAAAACCGGTGTTTCGCGCAAAAATTTCAGCATAGGTCCCGTAAATTATGAAGTTTTCAATAAGATCCTTCACCGATTCATGAGCAATTTTTTCAGCAACGGCGAGGGTGTCGCCTCCGAGAAATTCCTTCATAATTTTTTCAAGCTTTTTCTCGTCAAGTTTGTCTGCTGCCGAAAGACATTTTGCAAGAATTTCACCATGACTTCTGTGCGATCCGAAAATAAAATCATCCGCATCCAGTACTAGGCTCTGTCCCACGGCGGCTGCTTCCTGACCAATGGAAAGGTGGGCAGGCCCCCGATGATTGTATTCAAACCCCTTATATGAACCGGTTTTTTTTATCATGTCTATGGCGGTTTCAAATTCCCTGATGATGAGCATATGATAATACATTTTTTGCAGACGGTCGTTTCCGTAGAGTTTTTGTTCCGATGAAAAATCGGGTTTGTAACGATTAACCGGAATGTTTGGTATTCGTATATACCCCGATTTTCTTACCGTTTTCGGATCAATGCGCATATTTTTGGGCATGAAATCTCCTTTTTATAAACTTATTGAGAAAGTTTCATAGTCGGAACAGGGCTTCCCGCAGTGCTTCCGAAACAGTTGGATGCGGAAATACAATATCTTTCAGTTCCCTGACACGAAGTTCATTCTCAATGATGATGGATGCCGCAAAGATGTTCTCTGTCGCATAACTGCCCATGAGGTGGATGCCGAGAATTTTTTCGGAACATTCATCAACAATAATTTTCGCCTGTCCCTCACTGCCTTCGGCAAGGGCTCTGCCGTTTGCCCGGTAATCATAGCGGGCAATACGTATCTTGCGGCCCTGCTTCAGAGCTTCCTGCTCACTGAGTCCGCAGCCTGCGGCCTCAGGCATGGTGTAGACTGCCCAGGGAATTGCTCCGTAGCGCATCCTGTCCTTATGCCCGAGTATGCTGTTCACCGCTACTTCTGCCATACGCGATGCAGCATGAGCGAGGAGACTCCGTCCGGTAACATCGCCGATGGCATACACGCCCGGAACATTGGTTTGCATCTGCTCATTGACGATAATGCCGTTTTTGTCTGTATCAATCCGCGCTGCCTCAAGTCCGATATTTTGGATGTTTGCTCTGCGTCCTGTAGCAAGAATGACCATATCCACATTATCGATGCTCTGTTTGGCAGTGCTGCCGGTATTTTGTCCATTTTGTTCAGATTTTTCAGATTTTTTGTTCAGATGTGAGTACCACAGACGCCCGCCTTCAATGTTTTCAACACGGGTCTGCAAATGAAACCTCACCTGCGGCATGGCCTTCCGCAGAAGTCCTGCCATTTCCCTATCCATCACGGGCGCAATTTCATCAAGAACCTCAAAAATTTCGACATCCTTTCCCAATCCTGAAAAGAATGAAGCAAACTCCAGTCCGATAACCCCGCCGCCAATTATGGCGACGCGTTTCGGCAGCGTATCAATGGTAATGACGCCGCGGTTTGTAAGAACATGATCCTGCTCGACACCCGGAATGGGTGGAATTACGGCTGAGGAACCGCTCGCAATAATAACATTCCGCGCCTGAAAGGAGGTGTTATTCACCTGTACCGTATGAGCATTCCTCAGAATGGCTTCTCCATACAGAACCTGTACCGTATGTTTTTTCATGAGCGAGATAATGCCCTGCTGAAGGTGCGTAATGGTTTTTTCCTTCCACTTCATGGCAGCTGCAAGGTCGAAGCGGACATTATCGGCAATTGTTCCAAAATTCCCGCTATTGAGAGCGTGATGATAGGTTTTTGCTGCATTCAAAAGGCTCTTCGTTGGTATACAGCCCCAGTTAAGGCAGACGCCTCCAATGTTCTCCTTTTCTATGAGAAGAACACGCTGACCTGCTCCCGCAGCGCGTTCTGCGGCTACGTAGCCCCCCGGGCCTGATCCGATGATAATAAGATCGAAGGTCTGCGAAGAAGGTTCCGATACATTCTGCGAAGAAGCGTGTAATTTCATGGCGCTTTCCATTTTCTCCGTTCTCCCATATTTCTACATGGCTGCCGGTAATTCAAAACGGGCGAGCATTTTTGAAAAATCACTGAGAAAGCGGGCTGCGGGCGCTCCATCGACTACCTGATGATCAATGGTCATTGAAATTCCCATATGAGGTTCAAAAACAGTAGTATCATTTTTCTGTATGGCCTTCATGCCGATACTGCACAATCCGATAATAGCAACCTGCGGCGGATTAATGACCGGCGTAAAACGCTCAATGCCCCAGGCTCCAAGGTTTGAAACAGTACATGTTGCTCCGGTAAGGAGATCGGGCTGAATGCTGCCGTTTTGGCAGGCCTGCGCGAGTTCCTTGATTTCGGCAGATATCTGTTTGAGCGATTTTCTGTCGGCATTTCTCAGTACCGGTACCATGAGCCCCCGAGGTGTATCAACAGCAAAGGCAAGATGAACATTTTGGTATTGATACATTTTTCCATCCCGAAATTCAGCGTTTAGCTGGGGGTAGTTTTTCAGCGTACGGCTCAGGGCAAAGATGGCCATATCGCCAATGTTTATTCCCCTGAGTTCCAGCGCTTCGTTACTCTCTTTGTAGATTTTCCGCCATTTCAATAGAGAAGATGCCGGAGCCGAAGTATGCAGGGTATACTGTGCCGTGCTGTGAAGGCTTTCCATCATTCTCCGGGCAATAACCTTCCGCATGCCGCGCAATTCACCTTCATCAACAGCGCCTTCCTCACCGATGGCAGTCTGCATACCTGCCCCGGAGATTACCCGGGCAGTGTCTGCCTGTTCAGCGGCGAGGCGATGTTCAGCGGCGAGGCGATCCCGCGCCGCCGGGCTGAGTGTTCCGCGCTCCTCAGCAAAGCGAAGAACATCATCTTCGAGAATCCGCCCCCCCGGCCCGCTTCCCCTCATCTGTGAAAGATCAACCGCGCCGGTCTCGGCAGATTTGCGCGCCCGCGGACTTGCCGCGTGCCGCTGCCCGGCTTCCTCCGGAGCATGCTGCCCGACTTCCGTCATGGATATTCCCGCAGATGGCTGCGCGGGCGCAGATGATTGAGCGGACGCTGATGATTGCGCGGGCGCCGGTTCTTCAGCCAGTGATTCGAGTGATTCTGCGGAACTCCCTGCCGAAGATAGCAATTCACTAATATCCTCACCTGTCTCTCCGAGAATGGCTATGGGCTGCATAACCGGCGCATCGTCTCCCTCTTCATACAAGAGGGCGAGAACTGTTCCCGATTCCTCACTGTCAACCTCAACCGTTGCCTTGTCGGTTTCAACAGAGCACAGCACATCGCCGCTCGCAACAGTGTCGCCGACTTTGACCCGCCATTCCAGTATGAGACAACTTTCAACTGTATTGCCCTGTTTGGGCATGAGTATTGTGGAAGCCATAATTTATTCTTATTAGAAACTTTTGCATTGGAAAATTGCGCTTGCGCAATTTCCAGTAGCAAAAAAATCGTAGTAAAACCATAGAAGAAACAGAGAAAAAAATCAAGTTATGGAAAAATGTTTCTGAAAAAAACAAGTTGCCCGAACATTCCGATAGAAATAAGGTTCTTCTCTGTCTTTTTACTTCTTTCAAAGCAACTCTCTCTATTATCCATAATTCCGCCAGCCCGTCAATAGCAATTCCCACAGTATTCAGAAATTTCCATTGATTATCTATGCCATTGTATGAAATAATTATTGGAGAAACTTTTGCAGAGCACAATTTTCTGAGATGAGAGAATTTTCAGTAGCAAAACTTTCGTATCTGCCCGATTATCGGGCGAGGAATGTGGAGGATATTATATGGGGAAAAATATATCGGATCATATAGACCACATACGGCATTTTTTTCATGCTCCGGTAAACCAGACTGAACGGATGAGGGCAGGAGCAGTAGGGCTCGCATCCCTGTGTTTATCTGTGGTTTTCGCCTTTTTGCGGGGAGTAAGTGCTGTGCCGGTTTTTGGGTTTTTTGCGGTATTTATTCTTGGCGTTGCCAGTGGAATTATATTGTATAAATATCCCGAAAAAAAGAAGACCGGTATATTATGCGCCGCAGTTGCCGGTATGAGCTTTCTTGTGCTCATTCCCGGTCTGAGAATTGTCGGGAGTAGTTTATTCGGGATCGGCATTGCAGGTACACTGGGTATTGCCCTGTGGAAAATCGGCAGTATCATTTACTCAGTGTTCAGCCGTAAAAAATAGAGGAGTCCGCCATGCCATGGAAACTTTTGTTTATTCTGATTATTATTGCGGGTCTTATAGTACTCATTGGTTTTAACTGGACAAATACATCCGATGTTTCCATTTTCGGTGTATATACATTTGTTAATGTTCCGATAATCATTATTATGGGAATATCCTTTCTTTTGGGGGCTGTTTTCAGTATTCCCTATGCCATAATACATGTCCGGAAAATAAGGAAAAAACAAACCATTTCCGAAGAAAAGCACATTGATGATTCACGACCAGAGAACAAGCAGAAAAAACAGATCAGAAAGAACATTCGGAAAAACACCGACACATCTCCGCCTGCACGGTAGAAATACCGCTCAATTCCTCATTCTCATCTTCTGCCTTTCCACCCGGTTGCTGTTTGCCGATCTGCCCGATGTGTCATCCGTTTCATCTATCTCATCCATGCCCTTCTGGAATAACCTGTCTGAAAAACAACAGGAACTCTTGCTGGCAGCAGAATCTCCTCAGGAAACATTCACTCTTATCGGAGCATATGAGTCGGAACTTCCGATCCTCTTTACTGCTGCTGTTCTGAATGTGTTGAAAGATTCAGGGCTTGAAGATATTGTTCCGCGTTTTATGGTTTCTCTGGAAAATCGGGAACGTGTGCTTGAAATATCCGCTGAAAGAGTGAACCTCTATCTGCTGCAGAACCGCATTCAGGAAGCAGGGAAACTTGCGGACATGCTCTTTGCCTTCTTTCCTGCCTACAGCAATAGTACCGATCTTGTTGAAATATCACTTCTGCTCGGTTATACATCGCAGGCGCGTTCAAGTCTGAACACCTACCTGCGCAACAATATCAGGCAAGAGCCGGCAGAATATGTTAAGAGTCTTTTCCTGCTTGCCCGTATTTTTATTGCAGAAGAAAATGTCATAGCTGCGCGGACGCTCCTTCTCGACTATTTTCAGGCAGATAGGCTTCCGGCAGATAGTTCCGGGGTCGATTCTGATGTCGATCCGAGGATTGATTCTCTGTATTATGTCCAGAGTGCGCAGCTTCTTTATGATCTGCTGCAGTCAAATGGGGAGTACTCCGCCGATAATGATCTCCTGAAAAAACTTGAAAAAATACTCACAGGGGTACAATTACCGGCTCATTCTGTGTCTGCCTATCCGGACATCCGTTTATTCGATACATCGGTAAACAGCCTTCCAGACGATAATTGAGGGTTTTATCATTGATCGTTCTCAAGCTGAAGGATCTGCTCCATAATGACTGTGTCATGAGTATGCAACACTTCAGCCCCATAGCTTGTCAGAATGGCTTCCTGCATGTGTATTCTGCGCTGGAGCTGGGTTCCTTCGGTTTCCTGCTCAAACCGTATGAGGTAGTTGCGTTTTTCAACAAGGGCATCGTTATTGTCGAAAAAGGTAATTTCCAGAATACTTTGATCATTAAGCTGAAAAACTGCGTAGGCGCCGTTAAGTTCCTGCTCCCGGGTTCGGAGGGTGATGTAGGGCGCCGCAAAAAACATTTCCCAATCGCTGTCGCTCACATAGAGCCCTGAAATTTCATGGGGATAAAGAATTTTCTGCTTTATGTGGTATTGGGTATTCTGAAGGGTAGAATTGTTCTCGACACGTTGATAACTTCCCGACCAGAATGTGCTGTTTGATCTCGTGTTGAATTCTACCGCTATGGTGTTAAGATCCAGCACCGATAATTGAATGCGCTGAGTAATGTTTGAAATAATTTCATTTTGAGCGTATATCCATAGGTTATTGCCAATACCCCAGCGGGCAGAACTTGTCCAATGAAAATGCAGCTGCCGATCGGCTGTCGCCATCTGAATCGTTTCGTTATCGTGAGAGAAGAGAATAATCTGATCTCCGTCTGTATGAATCCAGAGACCGTCAAGAAATACATGAAAATCATTAACATTTCCCGCATGCAGACGGGCGAGCTGATCTTGTTCCACGATGGTGCCCGATATTTTCCGTGTTGATGTCAGATGATACCGGCTGTCATCCGGTTGCCACGTATACGTAGATTGTATCATATCAAGATTATTTTCTGTTCCAAGATCATGATTCAGCGCATGTATTGTATGCGCGGTGGTATTCAATCCCGTTACCGGAATGTTTTCCCTGTTGACATTATGTATGTCCACCGCAATATCGGCGCGAATACTAATTATCGAGGTAAACTGGAGTCCGAAGTTTGCGGCTGAATTTTGCTGAAATATATCGAGGGTCTGTTCTCCGGGCTTATTGACTCCAATAACAACAATTTCCACATTCCCATTACCCGCAATATCATCAATGTAGAGGTTAAGGGTTTTGAGGTCTGTTGCCTGAGTATATCCTTGCCAGCTTGCCAGATAGGAGTTCAGCACAGGATCAAGATCAATGACCATAATGCCAATAAAATTACCCTGATCATTCTGGTCCTTGAACACGACTATTTGTTCATTCTGATTATCGGTATCAATATTCACGTTGTGTATTTGATGGACGATAAACTCATCCGGCAGAGATATGAAAAGATCCGCTATATCTTCTCCGGCAGGCGACGCGGGGTTCGGTGTCTGAGGCGAAAAAAGGGCTATGGAATTTCCTGCCTGCGGGAAAATTGAACCGCCCGCCACCGGAAGAGGCTGGGTTTCCCCGCATGAGTTTAATGCGAAGAAAACAAGGACGGTGATGCAGTAATAATACAAACGCATAAAACTATATACCGTATTTTTGCATTAATGGGAATACGGGAAAGGACGAGAACAAAGTTTATCAATGCAAAAGTTTCTATCTGGAATGCTTTCTTTGTGCTTAGCATTCTCCTATTTTATAGAAAGTTTTGCTACTGGAAATTGTGCTCTGCACAATTTTCCAATGCAAAACTTTGAGATAGATTTAAAAATCCTGATATTTAAGCCACCACGATCCCCATGGAACTGGTATTATCGTTTCCGGCTTACTGTGTACCTGAGCAATATCTTCCATATCAATGAAAGTGTCGTTCCACCCCTTTTCAGCTATAAGATTGCCAAAATCATCAAAATCTTTTTTATATGGATTTGGCTTACCCTTAGTGAAATCATCAAAATTATTCATTATATATTCCTCCATTTTTGTGTCCTCTATCAATTAAAAACATCTCCTGCATCCCATTTTTGAATGCATGAACCCTTTATAACCTAATTTCTTACGGTAAAAATCATTACACAAACCATGATAATGTCTAATCAATTCATTGACAGAATCAATATTACCAAAATTATCTATTTTTAATTTTATTTTCTCGCTGGAAAGATCGTGCATTGTTATTCCTCGCCCATGAGAGTGCCATTGTTCAGCATTTCCAAGAGCTTTTGCGATTTTTTCAGCTCTTTCTTTCCGCATGGGTTTCGTTACTATTGTTTCACTACTTTCTGTTTTTTTCCAGTTTTTGAATTTGTATTTTGGCAACCAGTTTTTAATTAAGTCTTCGCCGTGTTCAATGGCTTGTTCTATGGCAAAAAGCATAGCAGGTTCAAAATTCTGTGTCAAAAAATAAAGCTCCGCACGCACAGCATCAGATGTATCCGCCTTGTTTATACTTGCAATTAACTCCTTATATTTTGCCAAATACCCGTACCCTGTGTTTCCAGCGATATTCAATTGTGGATCAATGGGCCCCAGCATTGAATAGTAATCCATAAATATTCTGTCACCCGACATGACCAAAATTGTACCTGCTGAATAGGCAACGTTTGGAATCACAAATGACACCTCAGCATAATAGTTTCGCATAACTGAAACCAATCGTTCAACTGTTTCTATCGAACCGCCACTGGTCTCCAATAAAATAATTAGACATGGTCTTTTTTTTGTCTTTTGTCTGTTTTTGTTTAATGTTTCTACCAATACTCTAAATTCATCATCTAAGGGTGGAAAAATTGGCGAATTTATAAAAAGACAGTCGACACCCGTTTTATCGTGATTTGTACTGCCAGAAAGGATATATTTCCCCAACCCTTCAGCTATTTCAACATTCAGCTTACTCAATGTTGAGTTAACAATACGCTCAGTATTTACCGATTCCATTTTTTGCCCGCCGCATTTTTAGCATTTCACACTACACTACCACATACAATATCCCATATAAAATACATTAAACAAACTAATTCAAGAAAAAAGGGAAAAATCCGCGCCTGCCCGCCCATGCGACTGGATCAGGTCAAAATACTAAAACTTTTTCATTATTTTTTGACTCATTTCTGTAAAGGTATGGTATAATTAAAGAATGTATAATGTACAAAAAGCAACAGCATTAGCTGCATATATTATTGATAAAGCAGGTAAGGGTGATAAGATTAATTTCCTTAAACTGTTAAAACTCATGTATCTTTGTGACAGATATATGTATGAACAACATGAAAAATTTATTACAGGCGATGAGTATGTTTCAATGAAACTCGGTCCTGTGCTTTCTCATGTTTATTATGCTATTACTGGCAAGAAGAAGTATCCTTTCTGGAATGATCATATTACTACCAAAGGTTATGATGTAGAGATTATTGCCCCTGTTAACCATAAGAATCTTCTCAATGAAGAAGAACTGTTTATGGCAGATAATATCTCCAATGTTTATGGAAGATATAGTGAAAAGGAACTTGTGGATATTTTACACGCTTCCTGTTCTGAATGGAAAAATCCTGAATCTGAGAAGAGTGCTGTCATGCCGCTCTCTGTAAGCGCCATTAAAAAGGCAATGCAAGCTGAAAATAGTGTCGTGGATTTTCCTGTAGAAGCCATTAAAGAGGCAATGCAAGCTGAAATACAGTAAAAACAATATGTTTTGCTACTGAAAATTGTGCTCTGCAAAACTTTGTTTTTATGATATTATCGAAATTGTTATTATGAGAGCCGTAGACCTAATACTAAAGAAACGTTCGGGTAATGAACTGCATGAAGATGAAATTCGTTTTCTTGTGAATTCCTACGTGAAGAATACCATACCTGAATATCAGATAGCTGCATTTCTCATGGCGGTCTATTTTCAGGGACTCAGTAACAGGGAAACCTCATTACTCACGCAGCTTATGATCGATTCCGGCGATGTCATTAATCTTGAGAAACTGGAGGGGTTTTCCCGAAATTCTCTGGTAGATAAGCATTCAACCGGCGGCGTTGGCGACAAAGTCAGTCTCATTCTCGCCCCCATTGTCGCTGCCGCAGGCGCGCAGGTTCCCATGATGTCGGGGCGCGGTCTGGGGCATACCGGTGGAACTCTGGATAAGCTTGAGAGCATACCCGGGTATTCGACTGCGCTTTCTCCGGCGGATTTTGCGCGGATAATTGATACCTGCGGTTTTGCGATGACCGGGCAGAGTAAGCGCATTGTGCCGGCCGATAAAAAACTCTATGCCTTACGGGATGTTACCGGAACAGTTGAATCGGTACCGCTCATAACCGCCAGCATTCTGAGTAAGAAATTTGCTGAGGGTACGCAGCAGCTTGTGTTCGATGTTAAATGCGGTACGGGCGCTTTCATGAAGACTGTTGAAAAAGCGCGGGAATTAGCGGAATCATTAGTCCGTGTCGGTCAGGAGCTTGGGCGCGGCACCACTGCGGTCATAACTCGAATGGACGCCCCCCTGGGAACAAAGGTCGGTAATTTTCTTGAAGTAGAAGAAAGCATTGCCTGCCTTTCCTGTGAGGGTTGGCAGGCAGATTTCAGCTCCGGTAATTTTGTCATTCATGGAGAAAGCGCCGATCTTATGGAAGTAACGCTTCATCTTGCTGCCCATATGCTCAGCATAAGCGGAATTGCGGAAAATTTCGATACTGGACTGCGGCGTTCCGTAGAGCTTCTCCGAAACGGAAAGGCGCTTGATCGTTTCTGGCAGAATGTTGAACTTCAGAAGGGGCAGAGGGCCGAGTGCGAAGCGCTCATTGGCAATAGGGATGGCCTGTTTCGGAAGGAAATTACTGCTCCGCGGGGCGGCTGTCTTCAGAGTCTGGATGCGCAGCGAATTGGCGAAGCATCGGTATTGCTTGGAGCGGGGCGTAGCCGCGCCTCCGATACTGTTCTTCCCGATGTCGGCATTGAAGTGCATGCAAAACCCATGGCTATTCTCGCGAAGGGTGAAAAAGTACTCACTCTTTTTGCCCGTGATGAAACAAAGCTTGCTGCCGCTGCTACGCATGTATCTGGTATAGCTGACATCGGCGCTGAAGAAAAAATTGAGGAACCGCAGATCATTTCAGTGATCTGAACATACATCAATATGAATGCTGCCGAACAAGGAAAAAATATGATATGGAAGGTTTCCCGGCCGGCTCCTGAAGATATAGACTTATTTACCCGAAAATATGGCACTAACCGGTTAACATCTGCCTTATTGCTGGCTCGGAACATTGTGGAACCCGAGCAATTAAAATACTTTCTGAACGATGATCTGCGCTTCCTGCATAACCCCTTTCTTTTTTCTCATATGAATACGGCAATAGGCCGAATTAAGGTTGCGATATCGGAAAATGAATACGTTCTCGTTTACGGCGACCGCGATGCCGATGGAATTACTGCGACAGTACTCCTTGTTTCTGCCCTGCGGGATGAGGGGCTCACGGTTTTTTGGGAAGTACCGATGGGTGATGATCCCTATTCATTGCAGAATAGTATTGTTGAAAAATATGCGGAGAAGGGTGTCACGCTCATTATTACCGTAGACTGCGGAATAACGAATGTTCAGGAAATTTCTCATGCCCGTACATCGGGAATTGACTGCATAGTGATCGATCACCACAACCAGGGAGAAGAACTTCCGGAGGCTGCGGCAATAATCGACCCGAAATGCAGTTTTGACCGATATCCCTTTGAAGGTCTCAGCGCTGTCGCCTTAGTTCTGAAATTACTTACCGCTCTTGACATTTCGAGGAGCGATTTTTACAACCAACCCATGTGCTTCCTTAATCTTCGCCCGGGGAACGAGAGTATAATTATTGAAGCTGTGAAACTTTTCAATCTTGTTGAGGAAGCTCGCATAAGTGAAACGATAGTTCCGGGTTCAGGTAAACATCAGCTTGATCGAATTATCGACTTCATAAAGGATCAGCCAATCATCGTCTATCAACAGGATATTCAGATGAAACTCCTCTCTGAGGTATTTGGGAATTCCTTCGAATTTATGATGACGGATATTACCGAAGAAATATGGACTGCATTTCCCGCTCTCAGAGGTAAGAGCCTTCTCCGTATGCTGGAGGGCTCAAAACTCAATAAATTCAGCGCAAAACCGATGCAGGAAATTGATGCCGCCGTACAGCTTCTCACAAGTTACTTTTATGCGAAAAATCCATTCATTCTTGAAAATATGAAGGCGCGTCTCGACATTACCGCGCTTGGTCTTATTGCAGACATGATGCCCCTCTTCGATGAGAATCGAATAATTATCCGCCACGGACTCAGATTACTTGAGAAAACACCGCGCAAGGGCCTGCGCGAACTTATGGCGCGTCTGAATGTACTTGGCTCTCCGCTAACCTCAACCACTGTTTCATGGAAACTTACTCCGGCAATTAATGCGACAGGACGTATGGGTCAGCCTGATCTCACCATTACATTGCTGCTTGAAGAAGGTAACATTGTTGAGTTGGCAGAGAACATTCATCAGCTCAACGAAAAAAGAAAACAATTGGGTAATACTGCCTGGGAATTTTCTCTCCCTGAGGCAAAAACGTCGCTTGAAAATTATGAGGGTCTGTTGATCTGTGTTTCGCATGAGTCAATAAGCAGGGGAATAACCGGTATTCTGGCAGGAAGATTGAGCAGACAATTCAATGTGCCGGCAATTGTTCTGGCTATTGTTGACGATAGCTATGTTGCTTCTGTGCGCAGCGCGCGGAATTTTCATGTTACCGATTTTCTGGCGCAGTTCTCGCATATTTTTGATGATTTTGGCGGACATGATGCAGCAGGGGGGTTTCGCTTCCAAAAGGATCGCTATGATCAGTTTCTGAGTGAACTCAAAAGCAGGGCAGCTCTTATTGAGCTGGGGGGAGAATCGGAAATAGTGCTGAATGTGGATATGGAGCTTCGGGCTTCGGAGATTGGTGAGGAACTTGAGAAATTTCAGGAATCAATGGCTCCGGCGGGTCAGGGTTTTCGGCAAATTCAGTATGCGGTACGTAAGGCACGGATTGTAGATGCGAAAATTATCGGCAAGAATGCCGAGCATCTCAAGTTGCTTTTGGCTGTTGGAAATCAGAAATGGCCTGCCATTTACTGGTCATCGGCAGATCGATTTCAGAGGGATTTCACTGCAAATTCAGTGGTCGATTGTGTTTTTACCCTCGAACGGAATTATTTTGCCAATAATTCAGTTCTTCAGCTGACAATTCTCGACATTCAAAATCATGAAGCATAGATACCTGTACATTTTTTTTCTCATCGGCTTTCTTCATCTCATTCATGGCAGCCCGGCAGCGGAAAGTCTTTCTGATGCTGAAGACCAGTTCCAAGACCAGTCCCAGAATGCGCCGGACATTTCCGCCGAACACGTTCCGATTCCGGAAAACGCATTCTTTCCCGGCTTCATCATTGCTGAAGACAGGCTTTATCCGGGCTCCCTGTTTGAAGCATTTATGTCTTACCATGAAGAGGAGCCCGTGCTGTACATAATGGACGGTGAAAAAATTCTGTACGCCATCCCGCCGGTGCCCGTTGACGATACAGAGAATTTTGAACCCTTTCTGTACTTCCTTCAGGGACTCGATAGTACAGTCAGCCCCGGAAATTATCAGCTGCGCATGAAAACTCAGGAAAGTGATCGTATACTTCACGAGTATTATATTGAAATTTATCCACGGGATTTTCACAGTGAGGAAATCGTGCTGAATACAAAACTCACCGAAATTCGGACTGATGCAAGTTCCCGCCGTATTAATGAGGGAAGGGAACTGATTGAATTATTGGAAACCGTAAAAAACTCCAGCCGATTCATGCTCGGTTCTTCAGAGCGGAGGCATCCATTACAGAATATAGTATATACATCATTCTTTGGCGACCGCCGTGTTTATGTCTATGACAACGGTAATACGGCAACAAGTGTTCATAATGGACTGGACTATCGCGGGGCTGTAGGGGAAACAATTTTTTCCCCATTTAACGGGAGGGTGCGTATGGCGAAGGATCGAATTGTTACGGGAAATACCGTAATCCTTGAACACCTGCCGGGGACATATAGTTTGTACTACCATCTTTCTTCAATGGATGTCGCGCCGGGTGATGATGTGATAATTGGCGATGTTCTCGGAACCATTGGGGCTACCGGTCTTGCGACGGGGCCGCACCTCCACTGGGAAATTCGGGTGCGGGGAGTGGCTGTTGACCCTGAAATATTTCTTGAGGGTGTTTTACTTGACAGAGGACGTCTCAGTGATATACTGAGCAGATAGTTTAATGAAGGTGGTGATATACTATCGCATATATAAAAGTTGATGATGCCGAGAATCTGGAAAAGTCGATCAAGCGCTTTAAGCGGATGGTGGAAAAAGAGGGGATAATTCGTGAATGGAAAAAGCGTGAATTTTATGAAAAACCTTCTACAATCAAGAATCGAAAACGAAAAGCGGCCGAGCGTAAGGTCCAAAAGAAAATACGTAAGGCGCAAAGTATGAAAAATTACTGATGGTTCGCAGGATCGGGAAGGGGCTTTGCAGGCTCCCATTTTGGAGAAGGTTTTGCATTTTGCAAACCATATTTTTCCTTTTATCCTGTACGCCGCAGTCCTTTGTTATAGAATCCGCAAAGTTATATCCGCTCTATGTTTATAATCCTGAAGAAGATTCGCTAACGCTCTTTGCGGCGCTTTCCGTTCGTCTTGAGGCGGGAGCTACCGATATCCGCCGAATTCGTCTGGAAGAAGAAGGCGGACTATTCTGGGAAATTGATCTGGTTCAAAATGGGTCTTACATATCCCGTACTCCCCAGTCTTCGGAAGAGGAATATGTATCTCCATTCTTTGAGGTTGGGGAAGATGAGCAGAAAACCGATTTCCTGTACCCATGGTTTCTGAGCCCGGGCGAAAATGCTCTTCCCAATGGCGTATATTCTCTCATTCTGTGGGACTATTCCGGTGAAAATTCACAAATTTCTGCTCGCTATACAAATATCAGTGAAAATGATTTTCAGGATCTGAAGAAACATCTCATCTCCCTGAACCCATCCCAAAAGAACATTCAAAATTCCTATGAAGTTGTCTACCATAATGATCCTCGCAACAATGCAGTGCTGAAATTGGAGCAGGAAGAGTACATATCATCCAGCGGGGATGCCAGTGAGGGAATTTTCCTGTGGGGAGTGCCTGCCGGCATCAATTGTCTGGTACTTGCGGGACCCTACTGACGCAGGTGATGGGGTGCTATTTGATGAGGGCTATTCGTGGGTGTGTTTTCCGCAAAAAATTTTCCGAAGATAATATCTCATCACTTGCAGGGGCTTCATACCCTTGCTTTGAACAATATCGCTGGCTGCCTGGTGAATTTCAATGTTTTCACCGTATTTTTCCTTAAGGGTGTGCCAATGCTTGGCAATCCAGACATATAAATCTCCCTCAGTTCTGTCGGGAAAATGAATCAGTAAATTATAATTTTTAATTACTTCAATAATAGGCATGTATACGTTGTTGAACCAGGAAATTACCGCAATATCAAGCGATAATTCATAGTCGTAATCCTCATTGAGGTAATACTTATGTTCAAGAATATGAAAAAGCACTTCATTATAGCGCCCGGTGCTTGTGAAATTCAAAGAATAATCGCTAATAAGAGAGGAAAATTTTGTTTTTTGTTCAAATCGTTCTTTTTCATACCCGATTACTGCTTCCATGAGCTCAATCTTATCCATTTTGGGAGTTATTGTTATAATTGAATCGAGCTGTATAACCTCCGCATCAATCATGTCCATCCCTTGGCTTCGAGCCACACTTACCCGATGATTTCCATCCCTGACAAAATACACTCCGCCTATTTCATATAATTGTATGGGCGGGAGAATTATATTGCTCAAATAGAGTTTGTCAATGTTTAACCACCGGGGTCTGAGATGATTATGTTTGGGAAGAAAAATTCTGTTAAAATCCCTGTAACGTCCTTCGCTTCCAATAATTTTGTTGATGTCGACAGCCTGTATCCCGCGGTAGGCTTCAGTCCGTGGACTGAGGATACGCTTTACCTCATCGAGTGACAGGAGATCGTACTTATGGGGTTTGAGAATACCAATTATGCTCTGAATAAAGGCCTTATGGCGGGCGCGATTAAAATCTTCCTGAGAAACGACGTTGGCATAGGTATTATCAACATTCATATGGAAACTCCAATACAAAATGATTATACACATTGATAATTTGCGTTTCATGAAAATGCACCACACGATCTGAATTATGATCATAGAGATGCACATGTCCGTGAATAAGATACCGCGGTTTGAATAAGCGCATAAAGATTCGAAAGGTCTTGAATCCCCGATGAGTATGTGTATTCTGATCGTTTAATTTATACGGCGGACTGTGGGTGAGAAGAATGTCCAGATATCTGCCGTGAAAAATACGGTTAAAAATAAGGCGCGGTATAAGAGTCAGCATTTTAAAAAACATTTGACATTCGGTATATTGATTTGTTCCCTTATTATAGCGGATACAGCCCCCAAGACCGGCAATAAGTAGCCCATGCCGCGCCTTTATTACCTTATCGCCGATATAGGTTGATCCGAAATAGTTTCGTACTTTGTTTTCCGTATTTCCATGGTCATTGAAATCGTAGATAGAGGATTGTTCCGGTTTTCGAAACATTTCAAAGCATGTGAGGTCATGGTTTCCAAAAACAAAGAAAATGTCTCTGTTCAATATGCTGGCAATAAAGCCAAGATAATTCATGGGGATATCGCCGGCGCCCAATACAAGGTCTACATCGGCAAAGCGTTCTTTCGCGTGTATTGAATAAACAAGCGGATCAATGTGATCGGCAACACAGAGTATTTTCACTTGTTATGAAACGCTCTTTTGACGAAAATTAAGAATAATGTTACGATAAAAACTATTAGCCAAAGGGGAATTATCAAATACATGCGGTCTATTTTAGTTGTTCATAAAAAAGGTATACATACAATACAGCAATGTATGCCTCCTTGTCAAATGCTTATTGCTGCTATATTATGCTTTTTTCTCCCCTACATGATCTATTGCGATTCATTGTATGATGATGGGCTTGAGCAATTTTTGTATAACAATCCCCGGGAGGCAGCCGCTCTTTTTCAACTTTCTCTGCAGGAAGGGAATACAGAAGAGGATGTATTCATTTATCTCGCATATACCTATGAGCAATTAGGCTTTTATGATCAGTCAATATCAACTCTGCAGGATGGTCTGAATTATGCGGAAAAAAAACGAGATGTTTTCTATTTTAATCTTGGCAATCTTCATGTGTATAAGAAGGAATTTCACGAGGCCATTGAATATTTTAATCTTGCCATTAAAACTCAGTCCCTGTATGCTGAGGCCTATCTGAATAGGGCGAATGCCCAACTGCAGCAACAGAATTTTCCTGCTTCACTTAGCGATTACCGGACATTTATCAACATCGTTCCCGATCACCGGCTTGTGCCAGTTGTCAGGCGTATGATTGAAGCTATGAGCGCTGAAATGCTTGCAGCGGAAACTCGGAAAATGGAAGAAGAACGCCTTGCGGCGCTTGAAGCGGAACGCCGCCGATTAGAAGCACTTGAAGCTGAACAACGGGCGCAGGAAGAAGAGTTACGGCGCCATGAGCTGCTCAATAGCATTTTGGGCAGCCTTAACACAGCAGGGGAAGAAGGAAACACCCTTGGGGCGGGTACTGAAGAAATATCGAATACAGAAGACGATTTTATGAGGGCAGAATAGTAATATGAACAAAAAAATTATTCCCGGAGCCCTGCTGATTACAGCAGGAATTATAATTGGTATCGTTTTTTTTGCGATGAGCGCCAATAATGCTCCTTCGCGGGTAGAGAACATTCTTACTCTGGCAAAAGATTATATTGAGCAGGCGGAATATGACAGAGCACTGGACCTTCTGGAAGATATTCTGATTGATGATCCGGAAAACGAAAACGCAATATATCTCAGAAATGTGGCGATTGAACAGAAAACGGGTGGGGAAGTACATAGCGAAAATGTGATTGCCGATGATAGCGCCGATGTTGATGGCGCCGATGATATTGCCGATGTTGATGGCGCCGATGATAGCGCCGAACAAAGAGAATTCTCCGATCCGGCAGATGTTGACGAAGGCCGCCGCGTAGCCGATCGGGAAGTTCAGCGGCAGATATATACTCTTCTTGAGGAAGCCCGGCAGTTACAGGAGGTACGGAATTTCATTTCTGCTAGGGATAAAATTCAACAGGCCATCGGTCTGAATGAGGATTTTGCCCTGCCGTATTCACGTCTCGCAGAAACTTATCTGGAAGAAGACATTGAAAATTCGGAAAATCGGAGAAGGGCTGCCGAACTTGCCGAAATTGCAATTAATAAAGATTCTGAGCTCTGGGAACCATACAATGTACTTGGCAGCATTTTTCATGCCTCAAAATTATATGAACGGGCAATTCAGTCCTTCAGCATTGCAGCCGATCTCGAAGGAGCCAGCGATGAGGTGCTCTATGCTCTTGGAAATGCGCAGTTTGATGCACGGCAGTTCAGCGCAGCCCGAAAGAGTTATGAGAGCTATATAAGCCGAAATTCAGATAATGTAAACGCATTTTTTAATCTTGGTTTGACATTTGAACGACTCAATCTCCATTCACCTGCCATCGAAAATTATCAAAGGGCACTCAGAGTCCAAAGTAATTATGCGCCGGCATATAATCGTATTGGCGAGCTTTCATTGCTTCAGGGAGACAGCGATGCGGCTCTCAGTAATCTCCGTCAGGCGCTGATCCACGATAATAATGCGCGTAATAACCGAGCTATTGCTCGGGTTTTTTATGAGCGGGGAGAATACGAACAGGCCCTGGATTTTTTTCTGACCGTACTCGCCTTTGAGCCCAATCGTGCGCAAAATCAGTATAACATTGCAACAGTACTGTTGGATCTCAATAGATCCGATGAAGCTCTGCGCTTTGCTGAAGAGGCAGTACGCTTAGACTCTTCGGTTCCTGAGTATAACTATACACTTGGTCTTGCGCTGAAAGCAGTTGATAATCTGGAACAGTCCCAGTCCTTTTTTCTTGTTGCTATTGCCCAGCAAAACAGTTATATCAAACCACGAATTGAAGTAGCCGAAATTTTTATTATTAAAGAAAATTATGACGCTGCTCTTCAGGAACTTCTGATCGCATTTCGTCTGGATTCTTCACGATCCGATGTAAATAATAATCTTGCAACAATTTATCGACTCAAAGGGGACTATGACAAGAGTCTGGAACACTCATCATTAGCCATCGGGGCAGAACCTGACTCTGCTCCGATCCGCTACAACTTTGCACTCACACTCATAAAACTGCAGCGCTTCGCAGAGGCTGAGTCCAATTTGCGGCAAACAATTGGTATTGATGATATGTATTTTGATGCGTATATACGCCTTGGAGAGGTACTCATTGCTCAGGGAAAAAATGACAAGGGGGTGAGGATCCTGAACGATCTCATTCAGCGGGCAATTGATTCCGAACAAGCTAGGGAAGCTATGAATATTATTAATTCACTGTAGGCGCATTCTCTGAAGCGTCGAGCTATATTATTCGTCCAATGAGCTGAAATAGTTCCTTCTTGCTCAGGATAAACCAGATCGGTCTTCCATGCGGACAGCGTTTTGTCGGAAGTTTCCAGCTCTCCTCAATTATCTGACAGGCTGTAGTAGAATCAATGAGATCACCGTCCTTAATGGCTGTGCGGCAGGCCATACTGGCATACAGTTCATTCTCCAGATCCTGAGCAGTTTTTCCGATGTCTGAAATCATTTCTTCTACCTTGTGTTCTTTTCCTCGAAAAACGCTTGGAATTTCGGAAAGGCTCAGTTCATTAGATGCCTGAAGTGTACTTTTGAATCCGATAGTGTTTAAAGCATCATTTATGCGTTTGAGGCCTTCTTTTCGTTCATCGCTGCGGATAGTTATGGGGATGAGGAGTTTCTCGCTGGTTTTATTTTTCCGATACCGTTCATAGAGAATGCGCTCATGCGCGGCATGCATATCAATAATGTATAGTAGATTTTCAGATTCAACGAGGAGAAACACTGAAAATATCTGCCCAAGATAACGGTAGGACGGTGGGGCTTCATAGGAAATTCTTTCTTCTTCAATAGATTCAACAGATGAGGGCAGCACCCGATCATTTTGCGTATTCTGTTTATTCTGTGCATTCCGCATAGGTGGGTATGCAATAGGCGGAGTATGCGATACGGTATTTTCCAGAGTTGGGAATATACTCTTCTGGTCAGTGTCTGGCGAATGGTCAGTGTCTGGCGAATGGTCAGTGTCTGGCGAATGGCGCGCATAAAATTCAATAAAGCTCTGAACAGTTTCCCGAATGCGCCGGTGAAGTTCATCGGGGTGTTTGAATCGGACCTCTTTTTTTGCGGGATGAATGTTAAAGTCAATTTCGGCAGGATTGATATTAATAAAAGCAAAGGCAACAGGATGTTTTCCGCCGGGAAGAACGGATGAAAAAGCATATTCAATTGCGTGCTGAAGAGAAAATTCATTGATTCTCCTTCCGTTGCAGTATATGTGGAGAAATTTTCGATTAAGCCGATAGAGTGACGGAAGTCCAAGTACTATGGTATAGGAGAAATTATTACCGCTTCCGGTAATTGTGTGGAGTAATTCTCTGGGGCATTGTTTTTGATATGCCTGCGCAATACGATCAAGATAGTCTGTTTTCGTCAGGGCGGGAAGAAGAGATATGGTTTTCTGATCGCTGTGCAGTTTGAAATGTATATGGGGGTGTGTGAGCGCCTTTTCAAGGAACATGCTCTTGCAGAGAGCTGTTTCTGCTTGCTGCGACTTGAGAAATTGTTTACGGGCAGGAAGGTTAAAGAAAAGATCGTGAACCTTAACTCGTGTTCCACGATTTGAAGAAGCCTTTGTAAAACGAGGTTTTTGATTTCCATCGAGGTTCAGCCTGAGCCCCTCCGCAGATCCATCGGCCGCACTGAGGATTTCCAGATGTGAAACCGCCGCAATACTGGATAATGCCTCACCCCGAAAACCAAGGCTTCCGATATGAAGAAGATCATTCTCAGTAACAATCTTACTCGTTGCGTGGCTCCGCCAACAAAGGCGAAGATCATCGGGGCTCATCCCGCTGCCGTTATCGACAAGCTGAATAAGAGCGATTCCGCCGCGCTCTATACGGCAATCAATTTCCGTTGCGCCGGCATCAATGGAATTATCAAGAAGTTCGCGTAAAACAGAAGCGGGCCGGTCAATTACTTCACCGGCCGCAATTTTTCTGCTTACCGTTTCGGCAAGGATATGTATATTCAACGTACGTATACCATGCGGGAGCTTCCACTCAGGGCATTAAAATAACGAGAAACTTGTCTCCAATCGAGTTGAAACTGTCCAGTAGCGCGGGTTGCCATCAGCATCTATTTTGTCTCCTGGTGTTGAATCATATCGAAGATCATAAATAAACCCAACAGCTACTCCACCAGTGGCATATCCTATTTTGGCAGTTATAATAGCATTCTCAGGAGAAATTAGATCAGCGATGTCTCTGATATACTGTTTCCGGTAGCTTGCTCCAATAGTGATGCCTCCGAGTAGCTCAGGATCAATGCTGAAATTTGCGGTTAGGGTTGGATTAAGGTGGTCTATATCCGAATTGTCTGTGAATGAACCTTCCAATGTGGCATCGAGCACTATCTGACTATCCAGAATATCCACACCAAGTTTCGCAAGCCACCCGATGCTATCTGGAATACTCACTGTTGCATTACCGTCCTTGTATATTTCCCATCGTTGTGCGCGATAAAGGTCGTATGATGAATTGAAGTATTCGGGAATAAAATTATTGCCGAGAAATCGTACCTGCGCACCATAGGTCATGATATCAAAAAGCTCTCCACCCAAGCCGACCATTCCTCCAAGGTTTGAATTCTGCACAACAAGGTCTCCAAAAATAGCAAGGCGCAGAAGGTTTTCGGAGAAAAGAGGAAACCGGATATCGCCTCCGAAAATAAACACCGCTTCCTCGCTGTCGAAGTAATTGCTATAGGCTGATTTCTCAGCTTCTCTTTCATAGTAGAAAGGATCTGTATCAATTACCCCTGTAAAGCCAAGCTGAATATCTTTGATGGCGGGAACATCAAGCCAATACAGTGGTCGAATAAAAAAGCGTCCGCCAATGACATCGAAGGCTGCAAGATTACCGATAATGGTTTCAAGACCAATGTAGGGAAAGTCAAACAGTTTTCCATCAAGGTCAAAAGATAATCCTGTTATCCGTCGGTTAGGGAGAAAGCTGGTATTACTATAATCGGATACGATAAATCCATTACCGAGCTTAAAATTACTGATACTGCCCGCTGCCAGATAAAATGGATCGCCCTTGTAGCCAAGGTGTATATATCGGATAATGGGAAGATAAATATCCAGAAAACTTCGTCCATTGTCTGGATCGGGCAGCCAATCTTCCTCGCGTATGCGGAATCCTGTTGTTCCATCGGCGTTTTCGATTGAGAAGTTTATTTCGATATCCAGACCTATTCCGAAGGTGCCAACAGAAAAGTCGGGACGTATTTTGAGATTATTCCAAGTTTCCTCTTCTCCGGTAATGGAATTGTCCAGTGACAGTATGGAAAATCCCAAACCCAGACCAAAATCCACTCCGTCTCCGGGACTATCGCCAGCAGGTGAATTTTCCTGAGAAATAAGTACAGTTGTTGTGAATAGCAACAAAATGATCACTACATGTTTCAAACGCATATGAGCTCCTGAAAATAATTTTAAAGAAATTCTTGCATTGGAAAATTGCGCTTGCGCAATTTCCAGTAGCCAAAATTTCAAATCTGGAATGCTTTTTCTATGTTGAGCATTCTCGCATTTTGTAAAACTTTATAAAAGTCAGATACTAAAAGAATACCACATAATAATCCATAATTCCACTAAAATGTCATGCAAATAGCAAATTTTTTAATATGATATCTCCAGTATAAGGTTGATTTCAAGGCCGATACTATGGGCATAGGCATAGTCTTCAAACTTTACCGACTCCGCTGTGTATGCAACTGCAATATCGGCATTGAATTTTCCCAGATCAGAAAAAAACAGAATGCTTCCATGCCGAAGGATGATTGAGAAACCTGGTTTTTCGGAAAGGGACAGAGCCGTTGCGGAGGAATTTTCTCTGAGAGCAGTGAAGCGAAGCGAAATCGCTTCCTCATGTTCAAAACCTAGGCTTTCATTTTCGGTATTCAGATTTTCAAAACCGGTACTCGCAGCCATATTCGCAGCCGTGTTAAGCCGCGTCATCCACAGCAATGATGACGATATCCCCAACGAGAAGGATGCCTCACCGCGTGAGGCAAATTTCCAGTCGACAGTATTCCGCAGTTCCGAAAAGGGCTGAAGCTCGAAAAGAACGGGCATTAGTTCTCCGCCTATGCGCCAGTCTTCAATATTATCCAGATTATGCCTGTACTGAAAATTCATTGAAAATTCATCACTCTCATAGAATGAAAAAATGGGTTCTCTGCCGAATTTTCCAAAGAGATTCAGCGCCTGCCAGGTAATAAGGGCCTTGAGTGATCGCTCGTCCGATTGAATGCCCTGTATCCATTCGAGCTTTCGAATGATATCCAGTTCTGCGCTTCGCGGAATGATGAGGTCATACATTGACGGATTCAAGTCTCGCCTGAAAACAATGCCCATTTCATATTCCTGAAATGTTCTGCGGGGATCGCGAAAGACGCTATCGTTGCCTGCCGATGCAAAGAATGAGCTGCCGGCATCATCCGAAAATACGCCAATTATGTATAGCGGCAGAAAAACATAGGGGTTTATTGCGGCATGTTCAAAGAGCAGTTCGAGTGGATCAAAAAAATTCTCGGAATATGAACTGCTTTGGTGAAAAAACTTCTGCCTGCCGTTTATTATAACATCAATCCCTGAATCCGAATAAAACCCTGCCTGAAGGGTTTGCGTGAAATTCTCATTCAGATTGGGGAGGGAATCGAATGAGCTGAGGGCATGCGCGCCAAGTTCACCGGAGAAATTTTCTCCTCCGAATCCAATTGATATATTAATATCGGTATTTCTCCGAAAATCAGCGCTGCTCAATTGTGTCCAATCCAGCAGCGCAATGCTATTAAAATAATTTGCCATATATGACGATTCAAAAATTTCTTCGGCAGGTTCTTCTTCATTAATGCTGAAAAGCAATGCCGTATGGAGGGCGGGATTTTCGCCAAGGGTAAAATCAATATCCCAATTTCTCATCCGCTTATCTTTGATTGCGCTGATCTGATAAGAAAGATTCAGATAAAACCATGGCGCAGGGTCCAAGGTAATTCCAAAATTTTGACTGACTCCCGCAGATTGTTTTCCTTTCATCCATTGTTGGCTGTAGATGTTTGTAAATTTCAGTCCCCGAATGGCATTGAAGGTGAGTGAATGCGAGGAATCTATGTGAATTTGATCATCCAGATCCGAGTAATAGCGCAGGAAAATGGAACTGAGAAAAAACGGGAGGTAGCCCGTGAGTTGAATGCTGCCGTCAAGCCCCGCGGCAGCGCCAAAACCGGGGGAGAAGGCTGCGGCGCTAAGGTCCAGCGAAGTGATCCCCATATGAAAAACGCTGTCGGGGAACAGAACTGCCGATTCGGGAGTCCATTGCATACGCGCCTGTCCTCCGCCGGAAAAAATCTCCCTGCTATCTGAGAATTTCGGCGGGCGGAGAAGCAGCGATCCTGTTCCCTGCGCCATGAGCGCAAAACTGAGATATTTGAGTTCTCCCTTTCCGAGGGAATGCGGGAAGGGGGCGGTATATTCAATTTCTCCAGAGTGGAGGAGGCTGATGGTTTTTTCAACAAAATTGATGCGGAGTGTTTTCCATTTGTCTTCGGAGTCAACGGATAATTGAGCCAAATGGGTTCCGTTAATTGCAACCGTAATGCTTTCCTGAGCGGCAAGTTCTTTTCCGTTAAGTTCAATTTCCAGAGATTCATACAGATCCTGCGCAATTGAGTTAAGCGGGAAGCGTAATTCCGAGGAAGAATTCCCTGCCCAGCTGAAGACATAATGATCCGCATTCTGGTCAATTCGAGCTGTTTCTCCGAGCACAATAACATTTTTTCTCCGAATTTTCTGATCTCCAAAGAAAATTCTCCCCGCAGCTCCCCCGGAATTGCCGTCAGAAACGAGAATGATCCTCAGCGACCGAAGGTCTTTCAAGCGGGCACTTTCAACAGCAGTAAGATTGTATGACAGATTCTGCCAGCTGCCGACATCTGAAGCATCCAACAAACCAAGATAATGGCTCACTATGGCTGCCGGATTATCTCCATCGAGCCTTCCGTTTCCGTTTATGTCTTCTGTTAATCCCTGCCAACCCTCATAATATGCCTGACCCGGATATGCGGCAAGGAGTTCGCCTGATGCGCCGGTAAAGGGTATTCCCTGCTGCTCCGGGCGCGCCTGTGAATCGAGATTCAAATCGCCATCAATATCTTCATTCAATTCACCTGCCTGCAGGAAGACATGTACCCCCCCGTTGAGCGATTCCGGAAATACCGAAATAGTGAATCCGCTTATGAAATCGGATACGGCGCTGCTGTTGCTGCTCTGATACCCGACCCACGGCTCAGCGTCCGTTATCGTGAATTCCAATGCCGCAAGAGTGCCGGAAATACTGTCGTTCTCAGCAGGGAATGCGGGGTAGGGGCCGATCGCAGTCGCAAGTCTTTCGGGTTCAGCGGTGTTTTGGAAGGTGTCACGCGGAAGAATAATACCGTTCTGTCGGAAATTTCTGAAAAATTGCTGCCCGCGATTGTTGCGGTTCAGGTTCGGGAGGATCGATATGATTGCCGCGCAGTCTCCAGCGCATGAATTTTCCAACCGGACTGTTTCAGGAGCCGCCGAAGGGAAGAGTGATGCGGCATTGATCGCAAGAAAACTGCTGTCGGAAGCTGCCTGAAGAGGGTGGAAAATTCCGTTGGTATCGGTAACCGTGTACTTAAGGCTTCCTTCAATGTCTGCTTTCAGAAATTGCCCGTCAAGATGATATGCCCCACTCAGTTGAATATGCGAGGGTCCGCTCGGAGAATTTTCTCCTTCTCGGGGAAGGCTCAGCGACCCGTTCAGGGCAAGTTCAAGGGTATCATTTTGAGAGAGAAAAAACCGGTTTCCGATCGCTGCGCTCAGGCTGGCAAACTGTCCCGCCTGATCGGGGGTTCGGTAGACAATGAGGATATCATCAAGAGGTCCAATGTTTTCGGGAAAGATCAAAAGACCGTCAACAATTTCAACATTGTCAACAAACCGTGAATTTTGATATACGGAAAGGCTTCCGGGTACTATTTTGTCCTCAATTCTCAAACCTTCTCCAATTTTTGAACGAAATTGCAGAAGGGTATCGCTGAGCGTAGCTTCGGTGTTGCTCAGGAAGCCGGGAACGTAGAGTCGGGCGGTTTCAGCGTCAATATCCAAAAGCGGATAGCGGATTTTCCATGGGTCGGCGCTTCTTTGTACGGAATTTTTCGGAGAAAGCTGCACACCGCCCGCTGTATTTCGGAAGGGAATGGCCGTATATGCGCCATTTGCCTTCCTGAGTAGCGCATCTTCAATGTTGGCATCGACAGTATAGTAGGCCTGAATTTCAAAGGGCGAGAAAAGCCCCGGCTCATAGAGTACAAGAGCCTGCACATCGCCCGCATCTACACCGCCCTGCGCCCCCGCCTGCCCACCGCTCCGGTCCTTATTGAGAACGCGGGAAAAATCATTAAGAGTAATGCCCGGAGCCGCAGATGTGAATCCGTATAGCGCATTGAGCGGAATAACAAAGTGCTGTTCAAAGTCTCCTCCCGGCTGTAGGCTGAAATCAACAGAATTTTTGCTCATTTCATAGTCGGAATGTTGGGAATGTTCGGATGCCTGTAAGCGAACAACCGGTATCTGTCCGACATAACTGCTATCGCCAACAGAAATTCCTCCAGCGATATAGTGAACCAGCACCCGTCCCTCGGGCAATATGGAACTCAGGCTCAACTCTCCAAGCTCCGGCCTGAAACCATAATCCTGATCCGCTGTGAGCAGACGGTAGACAATGCCATCCTCATCATGTACTGTTTCCGAACCAAAACTTCCATCCGCATCTTCCAGCCAGACCCGTAAATTCTGAGGATTTATATCCGGAAGAAGGAAGTACCTGCCCTGCACATAATCTGATACACTCTGCTCATTGATGAGGTACTCGTTATTCCCGGTAAAACGGCGCCGAACTTCATGTGCGGTATCGTAGCGAAGCATGAATTCATGGAGGGTCGATTCTGTTGCAAGAACCGCAGAAACTCCCGGGCTGCCGACAGTCCCTGTACTCATTGGTAAAAGGGGATATTGCTGAATTCCAATATCGGTATTACCAATGAGCACCTCCCGGAGCAGCCCATTGCCGTAGTATCCGAGAAGAATACTGTTATCGGTAAATCCCGATTGAAAACTGGCCTCAAAAAAAAAGTTGTTGTTTAACCACAATGATGTGAGTAAATCGACAGTATTGGTGAGGGGGGTTGATTTGAAAATTGATGGTGCGAGCGGCTGCTGTTCATAGGTTCCGTCACTTCGGGGAATCCAGCGGCTGCCGGCAGCAAAACCGAGGCGGGCCTCCCAAGAACCCAAAATAAAAAATTCTATTTCCGTGTCATCGCTTGAATAATCAAATATTGCCTGAGGAGATTCTTCAGGGTATACTATTGTTCCATCCTGTTGCAATTCCGGCAGGGTTGTCTGGGAAAATACGTGCATTCCTGATATGCTGAAGAGGAAAAGTGATATTGAGTAAAGGTAGAGTTCCCGTATGCAGTTATTCCTCATCTGTGTATTATAGAAACTTTTGCATTGCCTGTACTGTCATACACTCCACAGGAAGTGAACATGAGTAATTTTTCGGAAAACGCATACGCATTTGTATATCGGTTGCTGTCAAATCCTACTCTTACGGCATATACTCCTTTACAAAAGGAGGAACATGTTTCTCGTTTTTTAGAGACGAATATACAGCAATTAGAACCAACACTCACTTCCGCGGCCTTTTTTCCGGGCTACACTATTGATCAAATATCCCAAATTCTTCACAAAACACTTCATTCCCTGACAAATGAATCTCTGCTGCCCGCAGTCAGCGCCATTATTCAGGGAATTGATTATTCATTCCTGGGTCAAATAGTGCCGATTCAGGAAGGTTCAGAGTTTATAAAAACACTAAAAACGCAGATATTACAAATTATTGAGCATTTTCTCGCCATGCCCGGTTTCAGGCAGACATTTTCAGGCAATTATACTGCGCTGCGCTATAACATTATCGAAGGATATATGAGTGAGATATTTAAACGAAAACGCCATATTTATTATGAACTTACAAAATTTCAGCGACTCCGCATGAATAAAACCGAGATCAAGGCATTTGTGGAAATATGCATGCTTCTTCGAGCTCTTGTCCAGATGAAGGCCTATTCTGACTCCGGCAATAATGTATCAGAAATAGTTAGTCCGCAGCTCCGTCAGGGCATATTCGATGAACTGAAATTGAAACTTAATACTGTGCCGGTTGAAATTATCAGCAGTATCGTCAATTCTGCCATATCTTTTCAGGAAAATTCTCAGGTTGAGACAACAGCGCGGTTGGCGGCTATTTTTTCTACCCGCGGCAAAACCTTTGCCCGTAATACAAAAATTGACCGGGGGGCAGATACACCCGACAAAAGTTGGTTTGGAATTACGAGAAGAAATTATAAGTTTTATGGTTTTGATGGCAGGATGCTTGATGAAATGTATATTATAGCTGCCGAAAATGGCTGGTAGGGGAACAATGCAAAGCGGAAAAAACACCTTTTTTGAAAATTCGATACTTATTGTCATTGTTCTTGTACTCATTCAAACCCTTCTTGAAGATGTGGCAGTTCTTGCCTCGTGGCCGGTGGAATACCGTCGTGTACTTACCATTCTTGGATTTATTTTCGACATAATATTCACGCTTGAATTTTTTTCCCGAAGTTTTTTTGCCATTTCACAAAATCGCTTCGGGCATTATGTGCTTGAGGGAAGGGGGTGGATTGATTTTATGGTTTCTGTGCCCTTGTTACTCTTCAGTTCCGGCCCTGAATTTTTTGCCATAGTTACTGGCGGCTTTGCCGTTTCCTTTGGCGGAATTCTCCAGGTATTGAAGGTAGTAAAGTCAATACGCATTGCGCGAATATTACGCTTATTGCGCGTTCTGAAAATATTCCGGCGTATCAAAAACACCGAAACCGTTATGACACAGCGCCATATTGCGCGCATTACGACAACGGTTATTGCCACAATTGTCCTTGCTCTCCTTCTGTTCACGGTTGTTGATAATTTTCTGAACATTAACGATGTATATGCCGTGTATGAAGAAAGCATTCAGGGACTTACGCAGTATATCAGCGCTAATTCAGGTTTCCTCACTTCGGATACACAATTACAAGAGGCCTATTTTGCTTCAATTCCAATTATACTGATGGTAAAGTATGATGGGATGACTCTTTATACCCGCTACACGAACGCCGAGTATGCCCGTCAGTGGTCTATTAACGATTATGTGTATGTTCAAAAAGATGCATTAGAATTGTATATAAATATATGGTATCTGAATGTATCGGAGGCAAAAAGTAATTTGTATTTCTTTCTTATGATTTTCAGTGTGATTCTGGTTATCATGTTTGTCTACAGCCCCCATTTTGCGCTCACTATATCGGATCCGATACATGTAATGCGAAGAGGGTTTGATGAGACTTCGTATAATCTTCAGGTTCGTATTCCCGATCAGTTCAAAGATGATGAAGTATATATTCTCTCTGAATCATTCAACAGAGATTATCTTCCCATGAAAGACAGAGAAGGACAAAAAAACCAGGAGTCGGTACTGACACTGTCTGCTGTTAATCTTGCGGATTTCGCTGATCTCGGCGCTCCAAGTGCCAACGGAGAAAATGGAGCGGCGAATGATGACCATTAATTGTTTTCAATTTCCGTACGGACATCCAGCAGCTTTGTAAGAGTGCGTGCCGCCTTTTTGAGATCCGACAGAGAGTATTTCAGCGCATGGTAGTTGAGGCCTGCGTAGTATGTCTTTGTGAATATACTGAACAGAATCTCACTCGTGGAATGTACCAAATTGAAATATACGCCGAATTCACAGCATATCTGAAGTAATTCTTCCATTCTGTCTCGAATATAATCCTGAAAATCTGCGCTGAAACAGAAAATAAAACTAAATTCGACGAACTTGTTTTCCTTCTCGACATAATACCCCATTACACATTCTTCAGAATCCTGAAACGTTGCGGAATACGAATCGTTGCTGTCTTCGGTATCGAGGATCTCATATTCCAGTTCCCTCAAAAGGAGGTCTACCCGTTGTTTCCGTTCTTTGAGAATATAATTTTTGTTCCGACTCATATATCACCACTGAGCTCGAAAAATTGTTTTCGCTGAATTGATGAAAGTGCGTGAATTTTTTCGGCAACCCCTGCGGAAACTGATATTCGAATTTTCCGAAGAGATCTGACAAACTGTTCAATGACATTTTTTGTGAATACGGATGGTGAACTGTCGTATGTTTCAAGATCATTGTTATCACGAAGCATTATATCTATATCAAAAGAGATATGTTCAGGTATGTCAATGAGTATATCGGTATTCGATATATCTGCATCGAGAAAATCAGTGAATCGTTGTATAAGCGCAATTTCGATCTGCTGGCGATTATCAAGGTTTTCAAGAGAGCGGTGGATAGGGTTTTCCGGCTGGAACTCAATTGTCCGGACAACAGAAAACAGTTCTCTGTTGTAGACGGCATTAATGAGGGAAAAAGCAGGGTCATTTCTCCTAGCAAAATTCAGATAAAAACTTTCATCATCAAGTCCGTAGAGATCATCTGCCTGTATTGTATTGTTCTCAAGGGCTATATGGAGCGATTTTTTTATCATTCCGGTTGCTGTGCGGATTGTCTGATGCCAATATACAGCACGATACATAAGGTATTTTGAGAATAATAAGCCCTCAATAGCTGCTATTGAATTTCGGTCGATAACGTATCCATGGATAGCGTTTGGTTCCAGCACTGAAAGAATATAATCGACATCCTGAGAACCATACGGAATTCCGCAGAACCATGCGTCACGGTTCAAATAGTCCAGTTTATCAGGATCAATGGCGCTGCTGAGCAATTTTCTGAAAAAAATGACCTGCTCATCATTGCAATCAATATTTTCATCGATAATTGCGCAGCAAAAATCAGGATCAATGAGAAGATCATTCCGCAGAATATCTTTTATTGGCGAGAAAAGGATAATTTCAGCGGTGAGTTCTTCGTGCTGCTTCAGAGGAAGTTCTTTTAAACTGTGGGTGAATGGAAAATGTCCGATATCATGCAGGAGGGCAGCCGCGAGAAATGCCTTGCATCCTTCCAGAGTAATAGGCATAGTTGTGTTTTTTCGTATAAAATGCTTCATGAGGTTCGATGCAATGTGGAAAACTCCCAGACTATGATTGAATCGGGAATGTGTCGCTCCCGGATACACAAGATAGGCAGGGCCAAGTTGTTTTATTCTGCTGAGTTGCTGAAATTGACGGGTTTGAATGATCTTGCGGAATGCCGATGATAAATATATGTGACCCCAGAGCGGATCACGGATGGGAATATAATAATCGTTAAGGAGATGCTCGCGAATAATGGAACTATCCATAGTGGTAAAATATACTTTTTTTTCTCTTTTTAAGGCAATCCTCATTATTGTTTTTCTTTTTTCGATAGTACCTTCTTATTCTCAAGAGAACAGTGAATTCCCCGAGGTAAACAGGGAACTCGAAAATTTTGCCCGGCAATTTTCATTTGAATATCGGCGGGTTAGTTTTCCGCAGCATACTGTTCTTGGCAGTCAGCTGCGTCCCGATCAATTATTCTCTTCTGAGAAAGAAATTTATCAGGAACTGACAGCGAGAACTTTCTGGAATGATTTTGACTTTACGAATTTCGCGCTTGAGCCCCTGCCCACTGCGCCGTTTCGATCTGTGATAGTTGGAAAAATATCTTCCCTCGGAGAACAGCGCTATGAGGTCTTCCTTGAATTACGAGGTTTTGAAGATAGATACGCCCTCGGGGTAATTCTTGCGTATATTGATGGTGTATTAACTATTATTATTGTTCGCTACCTCTGAATGCGCAGAGAAAACTTGATATGCGCCGCCAGCTCCCAATGCTCCCGTCCATATCATGGCATTTTTTATGTGAATGGCCTTCTTATGTGAGATATGCCAACCATTCCTGCTGCTGGTCAATCATTCTGTCGAGCATATTCCGAAGAGGAAGGGCGCGGTTAATGACAGGGTTCGCAAGTAAGGCCTGCATTGCATATTCACGGCTCCCCCTGAGTACTGCTTCGGCTGTGAGATCATAGACACCGCAGTAATTACGCAGGAGTGCCAGAAAACCCTTCTGAATGTTGGGAAGGTGTTTTCCTTCAATTTCCGATTTTCGTATATATGCCGGTACCTCCACTGCAATCCATTCCGGAAGATCATCAATGTAGCCGGCGTTAGGAATGTTGACCGCTGCTTCCAGATAGTTGCTGTCTGTCAGTATACCTTCAATAATGGGAACAACGCGTTCATTGCATTCAAGGCTGACTTTCTTTTCAATCCACTGCGCGCAGCTTATGCGGTAATAATCGAAAAAGTCCAGAATACCGCGATGGTCTGCAATATCCCAGGCCCATGCAATATATTCTCCAAAATGACTGTCAACAGTTATTGGCAGGAGTCCATAATTTTCCATAATAAATTTGAACAGACTGCGGTCTGCCCATTCAAAGTTACTCGAAACCTTTGCTCTATTTCGGGAACCTTCGGCAAAGGCAAAGGTTTTTGTTTTCAGGTAATGATTCCAAATATCGCTATAGCCGGGTTCAGTACGAAAAAATTCATAGGCCTTTTTCATGATTTCCGGATACATATCTTTATTTGTCTTTTTATCCCGGGCTTCAAGAAGGCAGCTGAAATGGTTAAGACCGCCGGCTGCGCACTCAAGCTCATCAAAATCTTTGTTAAGGATGATCGGAATATATCGTTCGAGGGAAGCAATTTCATGGCATAAACCGGTAAATTTAATGCCCGGAAATGCTCGGTGTACGGTAGTCGTTATTGCCGTCATTGGGTTTGAGTAACAAAATAAATGAGCATGTGGAGCAATATCAATTGCATCGCGGCAAATTTCAAGAATGGGAGGGATAATTCGAAGAGCATGGAATAGGCCTCCAGCTCCGCCGTTTTCTCCATATACCTGCTGTATTCCGTATTGCTGCGGAATTCGCCAGTCTTCCTCCCAAAGTTTGAAGCGGTCGCCAACCTCAATGGAAATGATAATGAAGTCGGCATCGGAAAATGCTTCTCTGCGGTTGAGTGTCGCCGAGATGCTGAAATTCAGCGTGTATTCCTCAATAGCATCTTCGGCTTTCGCGCGCATTTTGCTCAGACGCCCCTCATGTATATCATGCAGGCATACATGTGCCCCCCGCAAAGTATTGTTGCCGAATATATCGCCAATGGTACCAGTGCCGAAGTTTGAACTTCCTGCCCCAACAAGAACAATTTTTACCGACATAGTTTCTCCTCGCTATCCCTTCACTGATCCGGCCATCATACCCCTGATAAAATACCGCTGTAAAGAGAAAAACACGACAAGAGGAAGTATCATGGACACAAAGGCGCCTGCTGTTAATGTTTGCCAGTCCTGTCCTCTCGATCCGACAAGTTCCTGAAGGCGTGTAGTAACTAGGGTGATATTTCCCCGTGTCAAAAAAACAAGCGCTACCAGCAGATCATTCCAGACCCACAGAAATTGAAAAATTGCAAACGATGCTATGGCAGGAATGGACAGCGGGAGAATGAGTATGGTGAACGTTTGCCATGGAGTTGCTCCATCAAGTTTTGCCGATTCAATTATCGATCCGGGAATTCCCGAAATGTATCCGTAGAGGATGTATGTTGCAAGGGGAAGGCCAAAGCCGGTATGAGCGAGCCATATTCCGAGAAAGGAACCATTAAGCCCGAGTGTGGTGTATATACGGAGAATGGGAATGAGACTCATCTGCAGAGGCACGACTAACAGACCAACAATGATGAACAGAGCCATTCTTCTCCCGATCCAGCTCAGCCATGCGATGGCAAAGGCAGCGAAGGCTGCAATGGTTATGGGAATAATGGTTGAGGGTATGGTTACCAGAAGACTATTGATAAATGCTCTTCCCATGCCGCCGCCGGAACCTGTTCCGGAACCCAACACTTTCTGGTAATTGTCGAGCGTCAGTCCGACCGGAGGCGGATTGCGCCAGCGAGACGAGCCATCTTCGTTCGTCCGTTCAGAAAAATCACCAAAGACTTCCCACCAGCCGTAGCTGCTTATCTGCTGCGGATATCGAAAGGAAGATACAAATAGTCCCAAAACCGGAACCATCCAGATAACTATGAGGATAATCATACATATGTACGCCGATGTTTTTCCTGCGCGCTTTTTAAAAGAACTCACAATTACCCTCCAATGTTTTTCATGTTTCGTATGTTTTGTATAACAAAGGGAAGAACAACAATAAAGAGCAGCACAGCGAGCGCGCTGCCGGTTCCAAAGTTACCCTGTTGAAAGGTCTGATCGTACATTGCAGAGGCGACAACGTCAGTATTGTAATTGCCGCTGGTCATCACAAAGACAACGTCAAAGGCCTTGAGTACCATGAATAAAATAGTAGTGAGCACCATAATGAGTGTATTGCGAATGTAGGGAATGGTAATTTGAAAAAATATGCGGAACACGTTGGCTCCGTCAATTTTTGCCGCTTCATGGAGTTCTGCCGGAACATTTTTGATCGCAGCCGATAATATCACCATTGCAAAACCGGTTAAAAGCCATATCATAATAAACATTAGAAAAAAATTATTCCAAGGTTCCTGAATGAGCCATGCAATAGATTCATTGCCGCCGGCTTGGCGAATAGCATTGAGGAGGCCAATTTCTTCCCCAAAGGGCGATTTATAGTATACAAATCGGAAAATTATGGAAGCGCCGACAAAACTGATCGCCATTGGTAAAAAAATACATGCCTTGAACATTTTCTCGGCAGTTGCGCGTAATTTGTCGGTAATAACCGCTACCGTCAGCCCCAGCGCAACAGTAACAATAGGAACAATTATCACCCACAGGAAGGTATTCCGAAGAACAATGTGCATTCTCGGGTTTGAAAAAATGTATATATAGTTTTGCAGTCCAAGGAAGATATCGCCTGTTTTGTCGAAAAAGCTCAAAAAAATTGTCCGAAAAGCCGGATAGACTAGGTAGATTCCCAGCATAAAGAGAGCCGGAAACACATAAAAATATCCGACAATTTTTTCACGCTTTTTTTCCGATATCTGCTCGGCAACACTGTTTCCTGTCCAGTAAAAAAGCCAGATTCCACCAATGCCAACAAAAAGCACAAGAATGGTATTGATAATGGTTGGTATATTTTTGTTGCCAATAATAATAAAGGCGAAAATGAGCGCAATGATCGTGGCAATGAATCTGACAATACTCAACAGTAGCCGAGCCGGATGCCCTTGAGCTGTCGGTCTAGCGGAATCTGCCATCGCCGCCCTCCAAATACACCATCTGCACATGTGCCATATGGCAATATACCATATGAGGAAACTTGTATGAGCTGCCCGATTGCTCAGACAGCCCACAAGAAAAATTATGGATACGATGCATCAATTGCATTGAGTATTTCAACTTCATCAAGGCCCTTACTATTAACAAAATCAACCATACCGCTCCAGAAGGTTCCCGATCCCACTGCGCCAGGCATGAGATCGGAAGCATCAAAACGGAAGGTATCGGCTGCAAGAATAATTTCGGCGTACCCCCGTTCAATAGGCGAGGGGTACCAGTCGAGAGAAGAATCGTTATGAGGACTCACAAACCCGCCGGCTTCAATCCATGATTTTGTTGATAAACCAGTTGAAATGTACTTCATAACAGCTCGTACTTCAGGCCTATCGGTAAACGCTGAATAGATATCGCCTGCGCCAAGCACAGGTTTTCCTTCTTCAGGATCAATGGGAGGCAGATAGAAATAGTCAATGAGCCCCTGTTCAACTTCACTTCCTCCTTCCGGGAAAAATCCGGTGATGAAGTTAGCCTGCCGATGCATGAGCGCGAAGGGCGGGTCCTGGAGAAGAGGTATGGGACCGTCACCGAAGGGAACGGTGAGGATGGCATCTGTTCCGCCAAGAACATAATCTTTATTGAACCATATCTCACTGAGAATATCGAGCGCTCTTCTGATTTCCGGACTATTAAATTTTAAGTCCCCGGCAACCCATGCATCATATTTTTCAGCAGGTTCGGTTCTGAGGAGAATATCTTCAACCCAGTCTGTTGCAACCCAGCCGGTCGCGCCTGAACTTTCGATGGAAATAGACCATGGGGTATATCCATCGGCAACCATCTGATCAGAAAGCGCAATGAGTTCATCCCATGTCTGGGGAATTCCATAACCTTCCGCTTCAAATACCGGCTTTGCATACCAGACCAAACTTTTTAAGTTTGCCCGATACCACAGACCTGCAACTTTGCCGTCAACCAATGAGAGGTCAATCCAAGCATCAGAATACTGCTGACGCAGATAATCATCGCTGAACCAATCGCTCAGGTCAACAATGAAATTCTGACGGGTAAGATCGGCCATGAGACCCGGTTGGGGAAAGGCTGCAATGTCGGGGGGATCCCCGCCTTCTGCGCGCACACGTACAAGTGTTTCAAAGTCGCCCGAACCCTCATACACAATGTTAATGCCTGTTGCTTCAGCGAATGGAATCATTGCCTCTTCAAAACGTTCGGCGTCAACATCGACAAATGCGCCGAAGATATTTACCGTTGTTCCCGATAAATCGGCGCCATTGGTGTAGGGATTGTCGGGGTAATTTCCACCGCCTGCTCCTTCTTCACCGTTGCCTCCTGCATAAGCAAAAGTTATTACTACTGTCAGCAAAAGAACTAACAGTATATTTCGATTAATTTGTGGCATAACCACCTCCTATTTACATGCGCGAGGAGCGCATGAATTATTATTACACAGTACATGGTGTTGTGAGATGTGTCAAGAAGCGGGATTTTTTGATTTGGGATATTAAGGTTTGCGGATAGAACATCATTGATTTTTGCTCATCATGTCATTTCGCAGTCGGGTCATAAGGGTGAGCCCCCACAGATACATGCGGGGAATGTGAAAGGGTCCCTTGAACATGTTTCCCTTGAGGCTGGTGGACAGGCTCCCATCGCGGCGCAAATACCCGTACCATTCTCCATAGTCCCTGTCGGGAAAATGTCGGTGAGACCACAGATCAATTTTGTGGAACCATTGCCAATACTTTTCTTCTCCGGTCAGCAGTCCGGCGTAGAGGGTTGCAATGATCGCCTCATTATGCGGCCACCAGAATTTCATGTCGTGCCAGTATTCGAAGGGCGGTTCCTGTTTTGCATCCAGAAAATACAGCAGCCCCCCTGAGGTACTGTCCCAGCCGGATTCCAGCATCCATTTCAGAATGTCGGTGCCAAGCCGTATATATTCCTGACGGCGCCTGCGGTCGGAGGCGCTGGCAACGCGGCAGTCATGGGTGTCGGCAGGATCGGGGGCGGATCGGGCAGTGTGGGGGATGAGGTTTCCGTGTCCGCCGAGGTAATCGGCTTCCCTGAGAATGAACCATGCGGCTTCAATGCTGTGCCCGGGGTTCACGAGGCGTCCCTCAAAATGGTCTTCCAGAAACTCGCCTGCCGGGCCGGTCTGCTCCAGAACGCAACGGAGTTCGGGCTTCACGTGGAGGGTTCTTATGGTTTCAATGCAGACGCGTATAAGTTCCGTATAGAAATTTTTCTCCGGCATTTCCAAGGTTTCCGGCGATTCAAGATTCTCTGAATGGGAATTGTTGGCTTTGTAGATACTATTATGAGCCTCTCTGAGTTCCTGAGCAACATTAATGAGAATCATGAGGTGGGCAAGTCCCGATGTCGGGCGAACTCCGGCATTCATTTTCGGTTCGGCGGGGTTCTTCAGGAAGGCGAGTACATTCAGGAGAAGCTGATGGGCCCGCCTGAGTCTGTCCGCATCGCCGGATGCCCTGGCCAGCATTGCCTTTGCGATGGCGGCAAAACATTCGCTGAAAACATAGCGCCGCTTAATGAGTGGGCGTCCGTCCCGGGTGGTTCTGAAATACATTCTTCCATCGGCAGGGTCGTAGCAGTGCCGATCGCTGAAACTCTCGGCAGATTCCGCTGCCCGCAGCAGCGTTTCTTCAAGTCTCCGGTACTTCGTTGCCGCATAGGGCCTCGTACCGGCAACAATACTGGCAGCGGCAAAGGTCCATGCGGCGCGCCCCTGAAACCAGACCGACTTATCCTGCTCAATAACAGCGCCCCGCCTGTTCAGCCCGGTAAAAATTCCGCCATGCTCACTATCAACCCCTTCGCGCAGCCAGAACGGCAGAACATTCCCGTACAGTAACTTACGATATCGGGTTATTTTCCTGCCAATTGTTCCGGCATCCATACATTCCTCCACGCGCCCATGCTCCCGCAGGCCCGTAGCCCGTGCGCCCTCCGGCAGGCAGATCAAGGCGGATTAAGCACATCATCAGGCGCGAATTGAGCCGACCGTCAGCCCCCGCACAAAGTAGCGCTGAAACAGCGGAAAGGCAATGAGCACCGGCCCGGTGGTAATGAGCAGAGTTGCGAAAATAATTGTCTGCGTGGGCAGTTGCTGAATAAGTTCAAACAAGCGCGTGCCGCCGATAGTTCCGCTGTTTCGCACCAGAAAGTCAATGTTCTGTTCAATGTTAATGAGCAGGTTTGGCAGAGGAGTCCACTTTGGGCTCCGTATGAACAGTAGCGCGGTGTACCAGTTATTCCAGTAATCGAGCATGGTGAAAAATGCTATGGTCGCAATGCTGGGCTTGGCAATGGGAACCACCAGCTTAAAGAGTATCTGGAATTCATTGGCTCCTTCAATCCGCCCGGATTCAATAATTCCTGTGGGAATGTTAAATGCCAGAAAAGATCGCAGAACAATTACATTAAAAGGATTAATAAGTGTCGCAAGCACCAGCACAAGAAAAGTATCGCCGAGAAAAAGAAGCTGCGTCACCACCATGTAGAAGGGAATGAGACCGGCATTGAAGAGCAGAGTAATGAGCACAATGAAACTGATCTGCCTCCGGAACCTGAATTCAGGGCGCGAAAGCGCGTAGGCGCAGAGCAGCATAACAAATACTGACAGACAGGTTCCAATTGTCGTCATTGAAATTGATACAAAATATGAACGGCCTATCTGCTGGCCAGCCTCAAAAATGTAGTCGTAGGCGGCAGTACTCCATTCAGATGGAATAAAACGGTAGCCGAAATTTTTAATGGAATCTTCGGACGAAAACGACACAGACGCAACAAGAATAAAGGGAATCAGACAGAGCAGGGCAAATGCGCCAATGCAAATGTTGAGAAAAACATTGCTATGAACCGAAATGGCATTTACCCGCAGACTAATTTTTGCGGGTCTGGATTTTGCAGATTTTGCAGATGCAATAGTCATGCGCCCCCCTTCATCAACATCAGAATAGACTCTTGGATTTATCAATGCGCCGAACGAGAAAGTTTGCCCCAACGACAAGCATGAACCCAATGAGCGACTGCAGAAACCCGATCGCCGCGCCCAGCCCCAGATCGCCCCGCACAAAAAGCGCGCGGAACACATACGTGTCAATAACATTGGTAGCCGGATACAGGGCACCGGTATTTCTCGGCACCTGATAGAACAGCCCAAAATCGGCAAAGAATATTCTCCCGAAGGCCAGAATCATGAGGACGAGAATAATGGGGGCAATGAGGGGAACAGATATGTGCCGTATCTGCTGCCATTTTGACGCCCCATCGACAACAGCGGCATCGTAGAACGTCGGATTTATCGCTGTTAGGGCAGCCAGATAAATAATGGAATTATACCCGACACTTTTCCACAGAGAGACCAGAATGAGAATGAGCGGCCAGCGCTCGGACTCAGAGTACCAACGCACCCCCGCTCCGCCGAGAGCCTGAATAATCTGGTTGAGCAGACCATTCGAGGGGCTGAGAATTGCATACAACAGGTAGCTCACCACAACCCAGGACATGAAAAAGGGGAGAATGGACAGGGTCTGGTAGATTTTTGCCAGTTTTTTCTGCCGAATTTCGTTCAGACAGATGGCCAGCGCAACGGCAAAAAAGGCGCCGAGCACAATGAACGCAAAATTATAGACAAGCGTATTCCGAATAATTGTTCCCGTTGCGCTGCCGACAAACAGCGAGCGGAAATTTGCAAAATTATTCCATGAGCTCGTTATAAGATTCCCAATAAACCCCTGGCCCGCCGTAATGCGGAAATCCTTAAAAGCGAGAATCATGCCCGGCATGGGCAAGTATCGAAAAAGAAACAGCCAGATAAGGGCGGGCAGCGTCATAAGAAACAGGGATGCGGTCATGGCAGTCTGAGTGCCGCCTCGCTTACGATGTTTCGGCATGGAAATGGAAGCCTTCTTCATAATAATATTCTTCATACTCAATTACAACGTGCGGAAACATAAGAACCGGCCTGCAACAGCGCGGAAAGAGCGAAACGCAGGCCGGAAACACAATCCAAAACATTCTATCGTTTATTGAGCCGCGTACCAAGCATCAAACTGCCGCTGCAGTTCAGCCATGACCTTATCAATTCCGTCCCGATCAAGCCGGGTGTTAATTTCGGCAAGCGAGGCATCGACTGAGTCACCATCAAAAAGGAAATTCTTGAATTCCTCCATAGTATTGGTGATCGCGTCAATTTCTCCCCGAATTGTTGTGTAGTCCGGAGTGAAACCAAGCGCCGGCGAAGCTGCCGCAGAGTTATTGAATTTGGCAAACTCAACCCAGAGATCATCGGGCTGGCCCTCAGTCAACCAGAGAATGAAGAAATTCTGCAGGGTGAACTGCGGAATGGGCCAGTTCGCATCGGTACTGCGGACAATACGATTTGCTCCGGTTTGCTCGTAATGAACACCTTCAATACCCCAGTTCAGGGCATTGCGCACATATTCATCGCTGTTGAGAAGGTTCAGAAACTGCATAACCTTATCGGGACGCTGGGAATTCGCGGAAATTGCCAGCATGGAACCGGAAACGGAGGAATTCTCAGCGACCGGATCGGCAGTGGCCGTAAAGTAAATGGGAATGCGATACCGTGTCTCCAGCGCGGGTCCCGCCCCGGGAAAGGCAAGGTCGTGCTTCACCAGAAAGTTGCCCTTGCTCAGTTCGTTGGTAACCGCCCCGATAACCGATGTGAGCGTCGGCAGGTCGGGATGTATGTACCCGGCATCAATAAGCTGCTTGAATTTTCGGTATACGGAAATTTGCTCCGGCACCTCAAATTGATTGCGTATTTTCAGATCGCGCTGGTCGACATAGAAAACAAAGGGCAGCGAAAGGTTCAGCCAGGTAATGTTTTCGCGGTCTCTTATGGCTCCGTCAATGGGTTCCGGCCACATGGGATAATCGTTGGGATAGTCGCGCTTGAATTGTTCGATGTAGGGCAGAAAGGTATCGTAGGTTACCGAGGTCATTTCCTCGGGGACAATTCCGTACTGGTCAATAATCTTTTTAGACATGACATTGACGGGCCAGTTGCCAATTTCCTTATTGGTCGGCACGGCGTAGACCTCGCCATCAATTCTGTTCCCATCGAAAAACGCAGGGGAGAGAATATTGAGAATATCTTGCCCATGCTCCTCCAGAAGATCATTCAGAGGATGAAAAACACCCTTGAGCGCATTCTCCCGATAGTTAAAGGCCCATCCGGCCGTAAATGCCAAATCCCATCGTTCCCCGGAATTGGCAATTAGGTTCATCCGCTCGGAATATGAATCGAGTGCCTGAAACCTCAGAGTAACGTTTATTTTTTCAGTCAGATATTCATTCAATTCCCCGAAAAACTGATCGTATTCATCTGCGTTCGGCTGTCCTCCAAAATGATACCAGATGATTTCATAGGTCGCATCCATATCCATATCCATATCCATTTCTGCTTCTCCGCCGGCAAAGGCTGAAAACAGAATTGTGAAAACAATTACTACCATAGCGCATTGTTTCATAATTATACCTCCTTGGAAACTTTTGCTACTGGAAATTGTGCAAGCACAATTTTCCAATGCAAAACCTTCTCATGGGAATTTCTCAAAACTGAGTAATTCCCCTTTGGGTTAAAACCCGTAATAATTGTTTACAGTATAAACCTTCTTTGCAGTTTGGCAAGACTTTTCTGAAAAAAGTTTGGGAAATAAACCTTTGGACAGATACACTGGGGGTTACTGAAAAACATAAAAGGAGAAAAATCTCAAATAATTTTCATCAGTTCATAAAGTTTCCAAAAGTTTCCCATATATGCGATATTTCACAGGAGGAATGCCATGAACACACATGCGTTTATATGTACCGCGGATGCGGTGATTGTCGGGGGGAGTCTGGGGGCGGTGCAGGCGGCGAGGTCCTTGCTGGATATGGGATATTCGGTGGTGATGACGGAGGAGTGCGGATGGATTGGGGGGCAGCTCAGCGCGCAGGCGGTTCCGCCGGATGAGCATGAGTGGATAGAGGAGTTCGGGTGTACGCGGCGGTATAAGGAGTATCGGGAGGCGGTGCGGGGGTATTTTTGCGGGAGCGCCGGGTTTAGTGCCGGACTCTGCGCGCGCGGGGGCTTTGATCCGGGGAATTCCTGGGTGTCGCGGCTTGCGCATCCGCCGGAGCTTGCGCATGAGCTGTTGTTGGGGAGTCTTCGGCCGGACATTGAGAGCGGGAGGCTTGTTCTGCTCACGGGGGCGGTGCCGGTGGGGGCGGAGGTCGATGTCAGTCGGAGAGGGGGAAAGGCATCCGGAGAAATATCAGGAAAAAAAACAGTGAGGTCGATCAGGATTCGATTCCTTGCCGATAATTCGGAGCGGGAGCTTCGGGCAGAGGTTTTTGTTGATGGGACGGATCAGGGCGATGTGCTGCCCATTGTCGGCGCAGATTATGTGACCGGAGCGGAGTCCCGGCTCATGACCCGGGAGCCCGGCGCTCCGCTGAGGGAGCGTCCTGCCGATATGCAGCCGGTCACCTGGGTGCTGTCGCTGGGGTTGAACTGCGGTGAGTCGCCCATTGAGAAGCCCGCGCGCTATGAATATTTTCGGGAAATGCGGCAGCCCTTCGGCACCGGCGGGCATTCGGTGCTGAGCTGCTACGGACCCGATGGCGCAAGCGGCGGGGCACGGAGGTTTCCCATTCTTGAGGATGAGGGCGACCTGCCCCTGTGGACTTATCGGCGAATTCAGTTTCCCGGGTACTTCAGCGCGCCCCGCCGGGAAATCAGCCTGCTGAACTGGCCGCAGAACGACTATTTTATGGCAAATATCATTGAGACCGGCGCGCGCGGCGCGGGTGGGGGCGAGCGCGGGGGACAAAGCGCTGGCGAGTGGTCTGGGGGCAGAACCGGGGCGAAGGAGTTGAGCTATGCCTTTTTGTATTGGCTACAGACGGAGGCGCCGCGGAGGAGCGGGGGGCGGGGATACCCCGAAATTGGACTGCTGCGCGATGTGCTGGGTACGCCTGACGGAGCCGCGCAGTTTCCCTACATTCGCGAGGGAAGGAGGATTCGGGCGCTGAGGACGGTTACGGCGCGCGATCTTCTTGAGCGATTTCATGCGGGGCTGCCGCGACAGAAAGATAGCGTTGGGGTGGGGAGCTATGCCATCGATCTGCACATTACAACGGAGACACACAGCTTTCTCTATGCGAAGAGGGCGCTTCCCTTTGAGATTCCGCTGTCTGCCCTCATCCCCCGCGATATGACCAACCTCATTCCTGCGTCCAAGAATGTCGGGAGCAGCCATTTGAGCAACGGCTGCTTTCGGGTGCATCCGGTGGAGTGGAACATCGGCGAGGTCGCGGGGTATTTAGCCGGCTGCTGTCTCAGGCGCGGGGTGCGGCCTGCTGATATGTATCGGGAGCATCTTGAGGATTTTCAGGATTTCATACAGGACAGGGGCGTTGAAATATCGTGGCCCGCGGATATGTAAGGAATGAGTCGGTTCAATTGGGAGCGGTCAGTTCAATTTCAAACGGACGTCCCCAGGGGAACGATACGGTGTAGTTTGCCCCGCGTAGCCAGTGGCTGTCGGGGAGTTCGGTTCTGAGGGCTGCGTTTATGCGGTCGCGGGTTTGTTCGCCCAGTGCGCGCAGGGTTTTTTCTGCGCTGGCTGCATTTGTTTCGCTGGCGGTTCGCGGGGGAAAGGGGGGGAAGTCTGACAGGCGGAGTTTCCGGCGGACAAGGGTCATGTATCCGAAGTCCTCGAAGATGCGCTGGCGGAGGAGGTCCCTGCTGTTGAGCCGGAGGACGGCGGCGGCGCAGACGGTGCCGATGGTGTTGCCGCAGGTGTTCCATGCTGCGTAGAAGGCCAGTTTGCCGAGGAGTCCGCGCCGGTCAAGCAGGCGGAGCAGGGCGCGGTCGCCGCCGTTTGTGTAGCTGATGTCGGCAAGATAGACGGCTGTTGAGGGGGGCAGGGCGGCTATTGCATCTGCAAGGCGGATGAGCTGCGGGGCAGGGCGGCTGGCGGACGCGCTGAGTGCATGCGTTCGGGGCGCGGGAGCTGGCGCGGGCTGTTCGGAGGCTTCGCGGGTGGCGCCGAGGGGGAGGTTGAAGGCGATGGCGAGGTCTTCGGGGGTGGGCGATTCGCTGATATTGGTCAGGGTGAAATGTTTCTGGATGCAGTCGGCGAGTTTCAGGTTTTCATAGCGGGGAATAATTTCCAGACCTGCTCTGTGACTGTGAATAGGGAATATGCGGGTGGGCTGGCCATTTTTCCGGACATCTTTCCATGCCCGCGCGGCGAGGCTGCAGCCTGTTTCATCTGCTCCCGGATAGTGCAGAATGCGCGCGTGCAGGGGGGGGATGTTGAGCTGCATCAATTCCAGAGAGGAAAAACTGAACGCTGCGTTGTCGTCCTGAGGGATGGCGAGGCAGCCGATTCTGCCGTCCAATGCTGCCCGCAGAAGTTGCCGTGTGTATGAAAGGTTAAGTTGTCGGCGGGGCAGGTAGTCGCGCAGAATGTCGGGGGGAATGTCGGTTCGCAGGGCGGAGAGTTCCTGTTCTTCCTGCCTGCGGATAATACCGGTTGCCTGCCTGTGACGGAGGGCTCCGAGGCGATGGAGGCTGGCGCCCCAGTGTTCGCAGTACTCCGGTTCTTCGTCCGCTGAGTTGTATGATGGGCTGCGCATAATGACTACGCTGACATATAGTTTCAGGTGCGGGTAACGGGACCCGAGACCGAGCAGGGTGTTGAGGCGGTCGTTGAGCCTGTACCGGTCTAATGTGTGGATGCGGGAGGGGAGAAGTCCGCCGTAGAGGAGCATATCGGCTGAGGCAACGATGGCAGATGCCTGCCCCGCATACCGCTGTATCCAGTCGAATATCGCCGGAACATCGGCGGGTTCTTTCCTGAGTCCGAGCAGGGCGCGGGGCACCGACCGCAGCTCAGTCCGCGCATGAGTGTTCGCATCAGCCCTAACATCGGCCCTTACATCAGCAAAAAACTGAACCGGCCAAGAAGAATTACAGGGGCGTTCATCGAGGGGAATGGAGAGAATTATATTCATAGAAACTTTTGCATTGGAAAATTGTGCAAGCACAATTTCCAGTAGCCAAAGTTTCCGATCTGGAATGCTTTCTTTGTGCTTAGCATTCTCCTATTTTATAGAAACTTTTGCATTTTGTAAAACTTTGTCATAGAAACTTTTGCATTTTGTAAAACTTTGTCATAACATTATGCAATGGGAATAGTACATAAAAGGAAATGTTTTGTATAATACCGACATGGAACCGGAAGCTATTGTTATTTCCCGGATGCGGGCGGTTATGGTGGAGCTGGAGAAGCGGCTTTTTGCCGAAGTATGCCCGCTTGAGGGGCGCATTACCAGCTCGGCGCGTGCTGCTATTCCGCGCGCGGAGCTCGGGCAGCGGGAATGGCGGGCAATTGCGCTGGGGGAGAGATGGGGCGAGCCATGGGGACGAGCATGGTTTCTGTTTACCGGAGCTGTGCCCGCGGAGGTGCGGGAGAGTCCTGAGCGCTATGAAGCTCACATCAACATTGATGCCGAGGGCTGTGTCTATGTGAACGGGAAGCCCCACATCGGGCTTACGCATGGAGGGGCGCCCGGGGAGTTTTATCTGAAGCGGAAGGTGCCCCTGCGCGCGGAAATGTTTTCCAGAAATAGTGTGGAGATTTTTGTTGATGCCTCGGCGAATCGGCTTTTCGGGGTTGCCCCGGGCGAGGATGCCGAGGAGCGAGGGCAGCGCGGAATGTACCGGCTTCGGGAGGCGCGTGTTGTTGCGCCTGATCGCGTGGTGGAGGGCATGGTTTTCGATATGGGCTTTCTGCTGGAGCTGGCGCTGGCCCTGCCGGAGAGATCGCGGAGGCGCCGAGTTATTCTGCGCTCTCTGAATGATGCGGCAAATGTTATGGACAGCGGGGGCGGATACGGGCGGGCAGCGAAGTTGCTGTCGGCGCAGATCCGGGGGCAGGGAGGCGATACGGGCACGGAGGTCATTTCGGTGGGGCATAGTCACCTGGATCTCGCGTGGCTGTGGCCGCTGCGGGAAACGCGGCGGAAGGCAGTGCGGACATCTGCAACAATGCTGCGGATGATGGAGCGCTATTCCGACTATGTGTTTGGTTTCAGCCAGCCGCAGATGTATGCGTGGATTGCGGAGGACGAGCCCGAGCTGTTCACGGAAATTGCAGCGCGCGTTAAGGATGGGCGATGGGAATGCTTCGGCGCGCTCTGGGTTGAGCCCGATACGAACATTCCGTCATACGAGTCGCTCATTCGCCAATGTCTGTACGGCAAGCAGTACTGGAAGAGCACCTTCGGCATTGACTCCACTGTCGCCTGGCTGCCGGATACCTTCGGCTTTACGGCAGCCCTCCCGCAGATACTGAAGGGCTGCGGCATCGACAATTTTATTACCATCAAATTATCATGGAACGAACGGAACGCCTTTCCTTACCATGCCTTTCAATGGGAGGGAATTGATGGGAGCAGAGTGAATGCCCACATTCTCCCAACGCACAATTACAATTTCGACAACACTCCGGCGCAGCTTCGGGAGGCCGATTCCCGCTGGGAGGCCGGCGGACTTCTCGACAGCTATCTCAATCTCTATGGTATTGGAGATGGGGGCGGCGGTCCCTCCATTGAGCATATTGAGTACGCCCGGCGGGCGGCCGACTGCGAGGGGCTGCCGCGTGTGACCATGATCGGCACTGACACCTTTTTCAGGGCCTTGCGCGGCGCGGCACCCGCCCTCCCTGTCTGGAAGGGCGAGCTCTACCTTGAACTGCATCGGGGAACCTATACCACGCAGGCAGAAATTAAGCGCCTGCACGCCCTCATTGAACTCGCCCTCCACGATCTCGAAGCTGTCTCGGTGCTGTACCGCCGCAATCCGCCGCCCCAGCTCGAAAGCTGGTGGAAGATCCTGCTTCTCCATGAATTTCACGACATTCTCCCCGGAAGTTCCATTCATGAGGTCTATGTCGAAGCGAAACAGACACTGGCATCACTTCTGGCCGATGTGACCGGCGCCATACAGAATATTTTTGATATGAGTCCGCCGCCGATCGAACCCGCAACCGGGAATGATCCTGCACCGGCGCCCGCGGCGCTTACCCTCGTAAATACCAGAGGTATGGCAGATAGTGGCTGGGTTGAGCAGGGATGCGCGCACATTGCCTACGACCTACCGCCATTTTCCCATGCAGTATTTAACACGGTGCACGGTGAGCTGCCCGGTGAAAGCGCCTCTGAGGCCACGGAGTCCGCAAGGGCCGCAGAGAAGCCGAAAACCGGCGAGTTCCTCCGGCAGAACGGCGCGTACATATTGACAAACGGCATTATCAGCCTGCGCATCAATGCCCGCGGGGCCATTACCTCCCTGCGCGATGAGCGCAACGGGAGAGAACTGCTGGAGGCGCCCGGAGCGCGGTTCCTGCTCTGGAAAGACAAGCCCTTCAATTGGGACGCCTGGGATGTGCCCGGTTATTATCGGGAAACCAGCCCCAAAGAAGCTTCCATGACCGGCATTGACCTCATCTTCAACGACACCCGCGGCATCCGTTTGAAACTGAGCTACGCCGTGGGGAAGTCTTCCTTCACCTGCCTCCTGACCCTGCGTCCGGATTCGCCGCGCATCAATATCGACCTCAGCATCGACTGGCAGGAACGGAGAAAAATGCTGCGCCTGAGCCTGCCGACATCCATTCGCAGTTCCTTCGTGAACTGCGGAATTCAGGGCGGCTACGTGCAGCGATCCACGCTCATGAACAACTCATGGGAGCAGGCGCATTTTGAGGAGCCGGTACATCGTTTTGCCGATATTTCCGATGCCCGGGCAGGTCTCGCGCTGTTTGCCTTCGCAAAATACGGCTTCCATTTCTCCGACTCCCTCATCGACCTGAACCTGCTGCGTTCTCCAATTGATCCCGACCCGGAAGCCGATGTCGGCACCCACTCCATCCGCCTAGGACTGTACTGTCATAACAACTCCTTCCATGAATCTGATGTCATAGATATTGCCGAACACTTCCATCACCCGCCGCTTGTCCTGCCCGGGGCGCCGCCTCCCGCCCTTCAGCCCATCCGCATTGCCTGCATCGACTCCCCGCGCACAACCCTGCGCATTCGCTTGCTGAAACCCGCCGAGTCCGGCGCTGGCAGCATCCTCCGCATTGCCGAAACCCGCGGTTGCCCGGGGAGCATCCGCATTGCCCTGCCCGCCGACACAACCCGCGCTCAAATCTGCAACTACCTCGAAGAACCCCTTGAAGACCTTAAAATTATCTCCTCCGAAATTGAACTCAGCGCCGCCCCCTTTGAGGTCAGAACAGTGCTTCTGACATAACCAGATCAAGTCGGTCTTTGCGAAAGGCGTTTATTGTATGAAAATCCGGGCATTGGGTGCCTGCCGGCGAAAGAAAAATGGAAAGAATGTGGGCACGCAACAGCGGGCATTCAGCACTTTCTCATTTGAGAGTGCTTGAATATCAATAACAAAGGATCGAAATGATTGCCTATCTATGAAGGCTAAAAAATGTCAGGAATGCATGATTTTTTTGACAGGATATTGACGAAACTTGTATCCAATTTATGGGGATGATGACGGGGCAGCAACAAACAATTCGCGCGCTCGGGCGCTGCCCTCTTGCGGACATCCGCAGGCATGCACATGCTTTCACATTCAAACTAAGGTAATAAGATATCGAAGAAATTTTTTACTTGTCTCAATGTTGATGTCGTTGTTCGGTTTCAGAATAAGCTCACGTATCGTTTCTCCATGGAATTGAGCCACTCCTCGTGAATTTCTCCCTGCCCAATGTTTACGAATATCTGTGGTATTGAGCAAATCAGTTTGAAATACCGATACTAATGCCTGACCAGCAATTTTATTTGGGTAAATACCGATAAAATAAAACATGAAAACACTTTTCTCATTGGATAAAAACCTCAGGAACTTATCAATATTGTAGGCCTTGGGAGAAGATTTCAAAACCATTATCTTTGTTTTAACATCGATGGCTGTATGGTAATCATCAAAAAATTTTGTATAATCGCCTAATTCATTTTTTGTTTTAAACTGAAAGAGTTTTCCAACATGTTTTCTCAATTCGTCACGGAGTTTACCTCTCATATTCTCATCTTCTCCGATAACGAGATATTCAATTACCCTGCCCCTGATATTCACGTTTTCTATGAACACAGCTTTGAGAATTTCGTCCTTACAATTATTAACCCTTCTGTTTAATTCAGATGCAAGCGTAATATATTCATTTGATTTGGTGAACTGAAGAGTTCGTTCGGGGGCTGATAAAATACACGCCTTTTGAGTGGCAGAGACTTCAAACTTACTGCCTGATGGAACAATATTTGTTGTTGCTGCAACAAGACGATTGAGAGTATCAGTAAAATTAATTTTCTGATGTATAGCAAAAAGTTTTTCAAAATTTTCCGGGGAATTTTTAAGTCCATTAAATTCTCTCATAATATCGGCACCATTAAAGCTCCCTCTGATGTTATCAATTCGTAAATCTTGTGAGCTATGGCTGATCTTTTGCAGAAATGTTGAATTTGCCATATAGAGTATGTTTTTATTCGGTGTTACAAGACATACAATAAACGGACGTTCATCATATTTTCGCAGAGTCGAAAGGGACAAAACGGTATTCGAAAAACTGTTGGAGGCAGATACACTAAAGCGCAGCGCAAAATGTTCTGAATAATATACTGTCCTGTCTCTGGTCAATTTGAATTGCTCTTGTACAGATTCAGCAAGTAATGCCTTATCTGCAATGCCGTTCTTTCTTTTAATATATGCTACCAATGCTCTTAGATTACTATTTATGACTATTGGGAACCTCTGGAAACTCGAATTTTTCATGATTCATTGCGTAAAACAATGTTGTTTTAAGCTCAATCATGCGGTCACTGGTTAATTTTTTCTGCCAGATATTAGGTTTCCAGAGGTTCCCTATTACTCCTTTCCTGTCATATGCATTCATCTTCTCAGCGATCCGCTTTTCATCAGCTCCGCAATCGGGGCGGGCGAATTACGTTCACGGAACACTCCATCAGCATATCCCTGAATTGCGGAATCGCGCTCTGCCATGGCTAATCGCTTTTCGGTTAAGCAACAGTATTCCTCGCTCATTTCAATGCCAATAAATTTTCTCTTGAGCTTCTTTGCTGTAACCGATGTTGTTCCGGAACCGACAAAGGGATCCAGCACCACATCGCCTTCATTTGAGGATGCGAGAATTGCCTTGGCCACAAGTTTTTCGGGCTTCTGGGTCGGGTGGTCAGTGTTTTCTGGCATTGACCAGAAGGGAATGGTAATATCTGTCCAGAAATTTGAAGGATGCGTTAATCTGAATTTGCCATTGCCATTTTCTGTCCAGTCCTTCGGTTTGCCGTTGACCGTGTACGGAGCAATGACTTTTCGCTGTAACTTCACCGCATGAACATTGAAGGTGTAATTGTCCGATACTGTTGCAAACCACATATCCTCCGCGCAATTCTTCCAGTTCCCCAAGGCGCCGCGCCCCTTCTCCCGCTCCCAGGTGATTCTGTTCCGTATCTTAAAATGCCTGTCTAAAACAGCAAAAATCTGCTGTGAACTCTTCCAGTCGCAGCACACATACATTGACGCAGTCAGCTTGAGCGTGTGCCGTATTGCGAGTATCCAGTTTTCAAAGGTTTTCTCATACCCATTGGCGGTTTGCGCGCGAAATCTGTTGCCGCCAAAGTTTTTATTCATATTATACGGCGGGTCAATAAAGAGCAGATCAACTGAAGACTCAGGCAATAAGGGCGCAATTTCGAATATATCGGCATGAATTGTCGTGTTGATACACTTGCCATTGAAGGCTTCTTTTGTCAACAATCGCTTTTTTAAGATAGCTATTTCGTCCTCTGTCAGATATGTTGTTCTATTGTTCTTTGCCCGTTCTTTCATGGTGATGACTTTAATACAGTATTGAGATACTGTCAAGTTCAATGACATGGAATATTAATATTTGAGATATCTCCATTTCATTTATTAAAAAAAACAAAGGTTCCCCCACCAGTAAAATGTGCTCTAAAGATCAGACATCATATAGCATACCCTGAGGGTTACCTTCCAATATCGTCAAAGCTCTTATCCTATTTAAATGCGGGTGGGCAAATTGATTGCGGTAGCTGCGCAAGCAACCATAGCAACTGGAATCGCACCCGCACCCACCTTCCACCCGCTCTTTTGATTTAGCCAGAACATTGCGAAAGATATCGACATCTTCTAGCTGTGCCACCAATCCTGCCCCACCGGGAACATTATCATATAAAATGATCGCTATTTCATTCGGATTTTCGCCTTTAGCAATTGTCACATTCAAATCTCTATCTGGCACGCTCAATGCTGCTGATGCTCCAAGCATAATTGAATAGGCAACAGAATATGCCTGCCATGGTTCGCAAAGTCCCGGAAACTGTAAACGCACTACATCGGTAACCAGCTCATGTCCCAATGAATATTTGCCCAATGCACATTCACAATCAGAACCCCAAGGAGTTTTATGTGATGAAGATTGTGGTTTCGTAAAGTGCGCGCCACAGGAGCGACAGATATAAAACCCCTGTTTTTTCTTGCCCTCACACAGAATAACCAAAGTACCAGGTGATGCTCTTGTTATTTTTATTTCATCAATCAATGTTGTTTGCGGCAATTCTTCATCCCTAAAACCATCGAAGAATGGTTGGGTAGTATAAAGGCGTTGAGTGCGCCTGTTTGGGATTTTTGGTTTCTTTTGCGCAACGAATCCGAATATGGGAATGAGATATTTTTTGCTATTTTCTGATTGAGCGTCTTCTAATTTCTGAAAGTCATAAGCGTTATGGTAAGTGTAGTTTTGAATAGGACAATTTTTGCCTTTTACTATTTTAATGCCAGACGATACCCATTCTAATTTATTGGCAATTATTTTACTTCCAGCCGCATACTCAGCAATTGCTTGAGATAAATCCCGCTGCAATGTAAGTTTATTGTTATCGGTTTCTAGTTCTACAACATCTACCGGAAAACCATACTTGGGAATGACTGCTTTACGGGAGAGAAAATTTAATGCCGATTCACCAGAAATGGTGTCTATGCGTTTTTCTATGGCATCAGTCCCTTTGTTCATCGTAAAATGTTCTTGTCTCAATTCTTCCAATTTATGATAATCCCCACATACTTCGCTTTCCACATTAGCAAGGCGGCTGTCAGGGCCTGTTATTTTGTCAATCCATGAATCATTGTCAATTCCCATTTTATTGTGCATGCTTTGAGGAATGATTGCGCGCAACGATCTTTTCAAATAATTATTGGTTTTACAGAATACAAACAGTTCAGATTTCGCAGCAGGATTCTCCCAATCGTGAATAAAGGATTTAACGTTCTTAAAGCGGTCTTCATTTTCCTTGAAAAAGGCAGATAAAACTGTGGCGACTACGTGTCGTAAAATAATTTTCTCGTTTGTTACTTGTAAGCGTGGCGGGTGTATTGTGCTGTTAATTATTCGCTCCTCCGGATTTTCATAGTGATAGAGATCATGAGGGTTACGACGGCAGTAGGTTATTGCTAATCCTTGAGTATTTCGACGTCCAGCTCTTCCGACACGCTGCGTATAGTTAAAAGGCTCTGGAGGCACATTACGAAGAAAGGTAATTTCCAGATCGCCCAAATCAACACCAACCTCAAACGTAGTAGAAGAACTGAGCAGATGAATACTCCCCATTTTAAATTCATTTTGCCGTTCTTGAGCAACATTGCTACTAAGTTGAGCAGTGTGTTCTTCAGACCGCAGCGAATAGGGTAGTTCGGCATTTTCATCGCCATTGTTATATAATGCTTCCCACACACGATCCATAAGTTTTGTTGTTTCTTTTGTGTTTTTCTTCATCAGATAATTTACTGTTTGCGAGTAAGCGATAAAGAAAATGTTTTACAACAGCAGATTGAGCTCCTCCCCACTGAGACACGTTTCGGGTGCTTCTTGGCTGTCCGTAGGTATACGCCCATTGCGGGTATGGAGAAAGTTTTTTCCAATTAGGTGTCTCTGCTTCTGTTGGTAATTCCATGGCGCGTCGCAAACGCATTTCGTTTAGGAGGTACATTAGCAGGTAATATAATTCATCATCGTTGAAGTTCCATGGAGGTTCCTGCAATGGTATTAAATCATCCAATTTTATAAAATGTTCAGGCAGTGCCACAAACCACCGGACTAACCCTACGCCGCTGAGCGATAGCCTCTTTTCCTCCGTCAGGCTTTCCTGCAATATTGATGTTAATATGTTCCGCCCTCTTGTTTCCTCTGTGTCATCACTTTTGAATAATCCCGCTTGCGCATATTGCTTGTATAATCTGCTTTTAAGGTCTTCAACGGATAAACCTTCTTCATTGACAGCTTCTGATCGAATGGCTCGAAGTAAAAAATTACGATCACGCAGTTTTTCGTAAGAATCTTGAGCGTACCATGCAAAAAATGCGGCTCCTTGGCGACTGTCGGCAAAGGCCAGCACCTTGCGTCTGCCTTCGGGTAGTGACTCATGGAGGGCAGTAGCAATAACAGCATTAGGGCCGTCTGTCCCGTGTACAATTTCTTGCACAGGATCTCCAAAACTGCCTCGTTGATAGTCACAAACCTCACATTTCTCCAGTTGGTCAGGATTTTTTTCGTAAGCTTTGCATTTCCTGACTGATCTTGCTTCGAAAATTCGGACAATCCGCTAAGCAACACAACAGGATTCTCCTGCTGTTTTCAAAGCATAATTCATCGGACTCATATAGTCAAGAGAAGAATGAAGCCTCTCTCGGTTATACCAGTTGATGTATTCAAAAACTATCTTCCGCGCCTCCTGAAGGTTCTGAAACCTCGGCTTACCAAGCTCATTCTTCAGCGTGTGGAAAAAACTTTCCACAAAGGCATTATCGTAGCAATTCCCCCTTCTCGACATCGACTGGGTAATATGTAACATTTCCAGTTTGTCTCGAATGCTCTGCGCGCAATACTGCGTTCCCTGATCTGAATGAAAGACCAAGCTATTCAACTCCCCGGGAGTTCTCCGTACGGCCTGTAACAGAGCCTTTTCCGTCTGTGTGCTCTCCATGGAATCACTGACATTCCAGCCCGTAATTTCCCGGGTATAGATGTCCAGAACCACAACAAGGTACGCAAATCCTGCGCCGGCGGGCAGGTACGTGAGGTCCGATGCCCAGACCTCATTCGCTTTCGTAACCGTGGAGCTTTCAATGCGAAACACCCGCGGAGACTTCTTCTGGGATGGATTGCTCATTGTTGTTCGCGGGCGATATGCCTTCGTTCTCCCCGCATTGAGCCCCGATTCCCTCATAAGCCGGGCGACTCGGTTCCTCCCGATTGCTTCACCATGAAGATGCAGCAGCCGGTGAATTCGGGGCGAACCGTAGCATCCCTTATTTTCAGTATACACACGCAGGATTTTACCCGTAAGCTCATCATCCCTGCGGGTGTTTTTGGACGGTTCTCTCTTAAGCCAGTCATAGAATCCCGAGCTGGACACCTTCAGAAGTTTGCAGCATGGTGCAACAGCATGTCCGGTCTGCTTCAGCTGCTCAATTCCTCGATACTTCATTTCAGGCTCTCCTTTCTGCAAAAAAAAACCATTGCATCATTGAGTATTGCCACCGCCTTTTTCTCGGCGCGCAGTTCCTTTCTCAATCGTTTGTTCTCGGCCAGGGCTTCCTGAAGTTCCCGAAACTCGGGACCTTTCTGGTCGTTCCGAACCCATTTCGCGAGGGTATGATAACTTGCTATACCCAGCTTTTCCGTCGCCTGCTTCGTGCCAATTTCTTTGGCAAGCTCCACAGCCTGTTCCTTAAAATCCTCAGCATAGAATTTTCTGACTTTCCGTGTTTCCATAACACTCTCCTCTCCCTATAGTATCGTGCTTAGAAGAGTGTCCGTTAAATCGAAGCAAGATCATGACAAAAATTCTTGCTTCGCGGTTGCAACTACATTTTGGTTCAGATAAAGGATGCAATAATTCACCGCAACAACGGCATAATTCCAAATCTGTTGCGTCTGTTACGGGCAAATAGTAATCTACCCCAAAATCTGTTTGACTCGGATCACGATTGGCTTCCACAAGTTTCCCGTTATTTTCTTTACCAACGTAATAGTGCTGTCCACATTCTCGACAAAGGGCAATTTCCAGTGGCTTAGCTTTTCCATTGTCGCCTTTACGATTTAGTACTATAATGTCTTTGTTATTTTGATGAAGTAGGAATGCTCCTTCCAATGCGCGCAAAAACGCATGGAGTCGAGGGTGTTTTTTCGCTGGTATTGATTCACCAAAAGTAACGCCGGAATCAGAGAATGATTCTTCAAAGAGTTCCTGCGCAAAACCCGCAACAATTTTTTTATTATTGTCATTTTTGCTGGAGACAAGGGTGGCGCTTGTAGCGATACATCGAAAAGAATCTTTTTTTCCGCCATCGTACAATCGTTGTTTGAGGCGTCGAATTAACATGCCCATTTCCATGCCCTTGGTTCCACGGTACTGATGCGCTTCGTCAAGCACAATGAATTGCCAGTTGGCGCCTTTTCCGTTATCAAACAATGGACTATCATTTGGACGAATAAGTAGATATTCCAGCATTGAATAGTTGGTTAGCAAAATATGCGGAGGATTTGCCCGCATGTCCTTTCTAAAAATTAACTCTCCCGGATGAGGTTGCTGATCTGTTCCATTGCGGTACCGATTATTCTTATTCTCTGGTGTCTGCCCAATATATTGTCCAAACGTTGGCAAGAAGGAAGAATTATTTTCTTGTAATTTTTGACATATATCTCCAATCCGTTCGCGCTGATCATTTGCGAGAGCATTCATCGGATATAGAATTAAAGCCCGAACTCCGGGATCGCTAAGCTTTCCATTCAAATGCTGCTTATATAACTCAAAAAAGATAGGGTAGAGAAAACACTCCGTTTTACCACTGGCGGTGCCAGTTGCAATAACGGTATTTTCATTGTTCTCACACATGGCACGGATAGCATGTTCCTGATGAGAGTAGAGTTCCCTGTCAGCTAGAGCAGGAATAAGATGATTGGCTTCATTGCCAAAGTATTCTTGCGCAAGCCTGCGCGCATTTAATCCTTTCCTGAAGTCCTTTTGTTCTTCAGGGGTCACCTTCTTTAATAACTGATTCTCTTGCTCTAAGGCGGCTTGAAAAGATGCTCTCAGCGCCGGATCTTTGAAGAAAAATGAAGTTTTCAGGTAACTTTCATATCGACTACGAACTTTTTCACAGATTTTATCAGGGGTGAGTACAGATTGGCTATTATCATTGCTGCTCATTTGCGATCCTCACAATTTTGTCTACATTAACAAAATGAATACTTTTTCTTCGTTTATCAACTGGCAAATACTTTAATTCTTTTTGCATCATTTCACCTTTAAGGGCTTGGGTTACTTCCCCCGCGCTAAAACCTTTGCCGTGTCTATAGCCCCAACTGCGTTTTACCATCGGAATCACTGAAGATGCAGGGTGAGCTATTTTAGGTAGTAAAATCTGAATTTCAGGTTGTGCAATCTGAATGAGCTGCTGCACTTTGTCACCAATGATTGCCTTCAAATACTTACAATCATCCAGATTATCATATCTGAACTCTCGAAGAGGAATAGGGATCAGTGAATATCCCGTTTCATTTTGATTTTGGCGAGGATACCTCCTGCCCTGTTGATTATCCCATGCAATTTCAACTCTTTTAATATGGCGGGGTAGCCATAAGTGAATTTCCGCATTAGCATCGCCATAGTTTTTAAACTTTTCAGGAGTCATTTGGAAACATGTGTCTTGCCAGTCTGCCGATTCGTTATTCATACACCACCAGATTCTGGGCAGGTGTAACGAAATCGTAACTTCATCGTTATTGGAGTTACATGTAAATATTTGCTTATCGTATGCTGCGTATGGCGCAACTTCAAATGCGTTCTCATTTTTTGTCATCAATTTACAGGTATTTTTTGCTGTCAAATCAATATTGTTTCCAATAAACTGAATTCTTGTTGAAGTATGTCCGCTTTTATCTGGTAGCAATATGGTATTTTCGACATATTCTCCTCCGTTTATTGTAATTTTCTCAAGGCCCTGTATATAGCGAAACGAAATGCTATCTTGCATTTTAATGTTTTCATCGTAGACGCGAAGAAAGAACCGTCCTTGCCTCTGAGCCATAACATCTATAAGCTTTTGCTCGGGAAGTTTAATATTTTCTCCCCAGCCATCTGCTTTCTCTTCACCAACTCGCGCCCAGACAATGTTCTTTCCTGCTATAATCTGTGGCAGATTACCAACAAATAGCTCATTTTCATTATTTGTAAATAGACATTTTCCCTTTAGTTCTACGGCAATGGATGATGTCAGTGCAATAGGTTTACCCTCATCATCTCTAAATTCATAATTTTGCGTTGATGCATCTTTGTCAAGAAAATAAAAATGCGCCATAAATCGTTTATCACTACAAAATTCCGGTTCGACACGTATATTACTACCGATTCTTTCCCACTGTTGGGGAGCAATCACAATGAAATGTCCTTTGGTTAATGTGGAAATTTCACGTCCATCATCACTCCAGTCATTTTTCATTTTAAAAATAAGAGGTTTATTTTCTTTATATAACGTAATTTTGTCGCTACTGCCATCAGTAAATATGGTTAACAAATTTTCTGTAAACGATGTTAATTGATATTCGTTATTTAGAGTGTTCAGGCAGCTACCGTTTTGCGTAATCTCCCTAATTTCCCTACTTTCATTTACCGATAGAAAAATACTCCAGCCAGTAGAAAGATTGCGACAGATAAATTCGGGTTTTGGTTTTATAAAAGAATTATCGCTTTTGTTCTTATTGTGCTTTTGATGTTTTTGCGTTCTTTTTCCAGGTGCCTTTATTGGACCGCGGTTTGAGTCAGTTTTCTCATTGTGAATGGGATTTTGAGGCAGCTGTACGGGATCAAGGGGAGGTTGGTGTTGGGTATTATCCGGTGGAGATATAATTTCTCGAGTTGGAGTAGCTGTAATGCCCCCATCTCCCGCTGTCTGGTTACTGTTAATACGATCATGTGATATTTCAGGTTCAATAGCAGGAGTAGTGGGCTTATTTCCGTTATCCCGGGAATCATTTTCAGCATCAGATGTCTCATGCATATTATCCTCTTTGGATAATAATTGTGTAATCCACCGTTTACAGAGATTGATTATTTTGCGAATCCAATTCATTATGATTGATAATAGTTTTAAAAATTTATGACGTCAATAGATGGATGCCATTGCAAGTCATCTTGAATCCAAGAATTATAAAATCAGGGAGAAACACACTACATACGAAAGGGGTGAAGATATAGCGGGTAATGAGGAACGGCAATGAGTAAATCAGCGTATGGGCAGCCAATTATTATTACAGAAGATGAAAAGCTTCTTAAGCCCCAGCAGCCTCCGAAGCCGGAGGAAGATGAGAAATTTCTGCAGGATCTGATTTTCAAACATGCCGATTGCCTGCCCGTATCGGAAATTGATGACGCCTACACCCCGCTGATCCCCGTTTGCAGGGAACTGAATACGCATGCCGGTCCCCTAGACATTCTGATGGCCACGCCTGCAGGCAAGCTCGTGATAATTGAAACCAAACTCTGGAGAAATCCGGATGCCCGACGGAAGGTAGTTGCGCAAATCCTCGATTATGCGAAAGAACTTGCCCGGTGGTCTTATGAAGATTTATATCGGGAGATTAACAGAAACCTGCAGACCTCAGGCAATCATCTCTATAATACGGTTACCGCCTCAGCAGGTGAAGCTTCAGCCCTCGATGAAGCTGCTTTTGTTGATGCTGTGAGCAGAAACCTCCAAAAAGGTGAATTTTTGCTGTTGCTGGTCGGAGATGGAATTCGGGAGGGCGCAGAAAGATTAACCGAATTTCTGTCAACTGCCGGTAATCTTGCCTTCACATTTGGCATGATTGAAGTTGCTTTTTTCAAGGCACCGGACATTGGCACTCTGATTATTCCCCGGGTAATAGCCCGCACAGTCGAAATTCAACGATCAGTTGTTGAACTCCCTCCGGGACTGCAGCTCCGGGAAGTTGCCGATCAATTTGATACATCACTTTCTCCAGAACGAAAAAAGGAGAAAGAGTTTTACAGTACTTTCTGGAGAGAATTTATCAATGGACTTTCACTTGATGATCCCGGACAGCCAATGCCGCATCCTTTAAATGCCGAGAACCAATATTTTTATCTGCCACCGCAGCCTCCAAAAAGGGTATGGATCAGCGCAGCTTTTATTCCGAGTAAGAAGCAGGTTAGTGTATATTTCACCTGTAGTACCATTCCGCCCGGGCCTGATATGGCTGAAAAACTGGAGTTTGAGAGGGATGAAATAGTTGCCGAACTTTCCAAACTCGGTGAGGGAATTTACTGGGATATGCCGAAAAGCGTCGGTGTCTACCGATCTGTTGATGATATATTTGCCCCGGAGAACCGGCAGATAATTCAGGACTTCTTTCAAACCTGGGTAAACCGGTTCATCAATGCCTTTAGGCCGAGACTAAAGCGGCTGTCTGAAGACAGATAATCGTCCCACCCTGCCCCGCGCGCCCTCAAACCCAGGTAAAGGTTCCATCGGCCTGGGGTTGTGAAAAGGGGTTGAAGGCGACCTCCCACAGGTATCCGTCGGGGTCGGAAAAGTATGCGGAGTATCCGCCCCAGAAGACCTTTTGGGGTTCTTTGACAATGTGCGCGCCAATTGCTCGCACATCTTCTATAACCTCATCAACCTCTGCTTCAGAACCAACATTGTAGGCCATGGTAAAACAGGGCGATGCCGCAGGAATCGGCACCCCGACATCCTCAGCCAGTCCAGTAAGCGGATAAAGCGACAACACAAAGGACTGCAAATTAAAAGCCACAATGTTTTCAGCGCCTTCCTCGGTCGCGACCTTCCATCCCAATTTTTCATAGAACACACGCGACCTCTGAAGATCGGCCACGCCCAATGTTATAATGCTCAATCGCTGTTCCATACAATACTCCTCGCGCTATCGACGTATAAAAATTTTTGCATAAATCAAAAAATTTCAGTTTTGCAAAACTTTCGAATAGCTATGCCATATAACAGTATCAGAAAATTGCGCAAAATACAGCACAATGCAAAAGTGTCTGATAATATTCGGGGATATCAATCCTTCGCCCAGCCTTCATCCGAGCGCGCGCAATTTTCGCATTAATTTCTCCAGGGAAACAATGTGCGCATCGTTGCCAATGGGAAACTCGTCATCGCCGCCATAGACGACATACCTGCGCACGGCGCCAATGTCATCGCAAATCTGGTGAAAATATCTGTTCACCTTGGGAGCAAGCCCATATTTGACTTCCACAGCCCAAACATCCGCGTTCGGCATGGTTATGAGCAGATCAATTTCTGCGCCGGCGGCGCTGCGGTAGAAGTGGGTTTTTGCGAGGGAGGTAGGACTGAATGAATGTTTTCCACAACAAAACCTTCCCAGCTCTTGCCGATAATGGGGTGAGACAGCAGCGCATCGCCATTCCCAATGCTCAGCAGCCGGTGGAGCAGGCCGCTGTCGCGCACATAATAGCGCGGCGATTTCACCAGCCGTTTTTTAGCATTCCTGTGCCATGGTTCAATTCGCCGAAGCAGCAACAGATCGGTCAGAATGTCGATGTAACGGCTAACGGTCTTGTGGTCTGTTTCCAAATTCGCCCCCAGTTGCGAAACATTCACCGGCTCGCCCTGAAAATGGGCAAGCATTGTCCATAAACGTCTCAGCCGGACAGCGGGAACGCGAAACCCCAGCTGCGGCACATCGCGCTCCACATAGGTCCGAATTAAATTTTCCAGCCATTCCATGGCTGTCGCGTCAGTATCGGCAAGATAACTATCGGGAAATCCTCCCCGCAGCCACAGACGCTGAACATGATTCTGAGATTCGCCAATATCCAGCTTCATTTGAGAATCGCCGGTCTCCAGAACATTAAGCCCCGTCAGTTCAAGATAGCTGATGCGGCCGGCAAGGCTTTCTGACGATTGCCGCAATACCTCCATGGAGGCAGAGCCCAACAGCAAAAATTGAGCAGCGCTGCGTCCGTCCTGCCGATTCCGGTCGATAATGCCGCGCAGAATCCTGAAAATTTCAGGAAACTGCTGTATTTCGTCCAGAATAATGAGCTTTTCGCGCCGCGAATGAAAAAAAGCAATTGGATCGCTCAATTTCAGTGTGTCTTCTGGAGATTCTAAATCGAGATACAGAGCGCTCATATCGCGCTCCAGAGATCGGGCAAGTGTTGTCTTACCCACCTGGCGCGCGCCAAGCAGGGCAACCGCAGGCACTCGCGCAATGTGTTTCCTGAGCCTGTCGCCCATTAACCGTTCCAACATACCGGTATAGTAGGCGATACATGCCAAAATTACAAGGCCTCAGTACGTTTTACCGTGTAATTTGGGAATTCGATGCCCAAATTGCACGGTAAAGGTGAAATGTATTGGTTTTGTTATTGGTCTGTTATTTATTTGGGGGAGAAGTTTGCTCATGGGGCATCAGGCGCCGCAGCGGACGAAAATAGGTTTTGGGGCTGTAATCGGCAAGATCAGATACTCTGGTCATATACACACAGGCATAGCTACTAATCTGCTCGGCATAACGGCTTTCTTCGAGACCGGCGCGAAGCACCTCTCCCCAGTATGGATTAAAGTATTCTCTGTATTTGATGAGAAGTTCCGATATACGGTTATTTAACCATTCAATTTTTTTCAAATAAGGTATCAAGTTCGGCTCGGTTAGCCGCTATTCCTTCATGCCGGGCAATATCAAGTTGATTCAGCTTCAGTTCGAGGGCAGCCTTTTCTGCGTTCAGATGAGCAATTTCCTGCTGAGTGGATTCCCCCCTGAGCACTCCCTTCATCTCATCCTCAAGATCGCTGAGTACGAGACCTGTTCGCCAGTCGCAGCTTTTCTTAATGGTAATAACATCACCGTAAATATGGTCGCCGAGGTAAAGAATTTCGTTACCCTGTAATCCAAGATCCTTTTGAAGTTTTTTAAACCATCCGCCCTGATAAATACCGGTGATCACCTTACCTTCATAATTTGTCATGTTTCCGGTTTTCGTGTCGACCTTGAGAAAGCGGTGAGCCTTCTGAAAAAATTCCGGTTTGTCTGCAAGGGTTATGACAATATCGAAAAGTTCACGCCAATTCTTATGATTTTTCAGATATGGAGTAATTGCGTAGTCGAGAATGGTTCGGGAATAGGTATATTCGCTGTTTGTGATCATCATGAGTTTTTTACCATAATCTATGTAACGTTCAAGCAGGAGCGGAATGCGTTTATCGAGAAGGATGAGGCGCTCGGGCCTATTCTCTAAGACCTTTTTAATGGAACCGTCAATATGCGCGGTATTAATTGCGTCCTGTACGTTCTGTCCAATATCGGCGAGCGATGGAAGTTTTACTCCCGTGTTATATAAATCCACAAGCTGGCTGTATAAAACTCCGGCAGAAATGGCAAAATTCGTATCGAGAGGAATAAAATTCGTATCTTGAATATCAATTGCGATATTCTGATAAAAATTCTGAACCTGCCGATAATGTATTTCCTTCAATCCATGAAATGCCCTTTTCACCTTACCAAAGCGATTGAGCTTCAGAAGGTTACCGTTTTTGCTGTCAATTACCAGACCGACAATGGCACGGTCGTAATCAAATTCAAGTTCCCGTATTTCCGGCGGATATTCATAGTGTTCGGTGAGTATACGTAATGCTTCGGTATGCGCAAGTTTTTCAAAAGCTTTGATATTGTAGCATACAAGAGTGTAGTCCATATCGAAGCCGATGAGTTTGATTTTTTTAAGATTCAGGGAACGATTTACGTATACTGCCATTATTCTTTTTCCGGGAAAAGTATAATTTCCGCATATGAGGAATTTTCAAAAACCCGTTTAGCGGAATTCTGAATATCATCTGCGCTCAGCTCATCGTACCATGCGGTTTTTTCCAGAGCATATTCCCAGCCGAGGTCATTTTTGGTGAGAAATTCAATTTGTCCCAGCCACCATCCATTTCTTTCAAGATTTTCTTCATAACTCACTCGCTGACTCTCTGAAACCCGCTGCGCATATTCCTCGCCCAGTCCCTCGGCAACAATGCTGGTAATCTCGTTTCTGATCAGGGTAGTGAGTTCCTGAACCCGCTCAGGCTCGGTACTGAAATTTATGGTAAACAGATAATCTTCATCGGGAACCCGATTCAGGGTGAATGAAGCATTAATACTGTATGTTCCGCCGACTTCCTCTCTCACAAGCTCAATGAGCCGAATGTTAAGCGCGCTGCTGAGGGCGGAAAAATCGTAGAGGGTGTCGTAATTCCAGAGAATTTCATCGCTCCATGCAAGTGTTACAATGGCTAAGGGTTCTATTCCGGCGTAAATTTCATCGCGGATATTTTCGGTAAAGTAATCAAGTCCATTATCGCGCGCTGTTTCCTGTTTTCCCCCATCGGGAAGACTGGCAATCCATTGAGTAACCTTCTGTTTCAACTCCTCAGGTTCAAAGGCGCCAACGAAAAAGAAGGTGAAATCGCCCGCATGGGTGAACCGTTCTCTGAAAAACGAAAGAAGCTCGTCATAGTCGAGATCAGAAACATCTTCAGGCAGGGGACTGCGCAGGGGATAGGTGAGCGCGCGGAAATGATTGTTGAAGAGGGCCGCGTTTAAACGATTCCGATACTGAACCCGCGGATCCCGTTTCCTGATTTTCAAGGAATGCCGAGAGGCGGCTGCGGTACGACTCCCAGGCTTCAGTATCTTCGCCAAGGTCGGTAAAATACAGATAATTCAACTGCAGCATGGTTTCAAGATCATCAGGAGAAACACTTCCAGAAAGTCCTTCTTCATATTCGGAAATCCATGGAGATATATCGACCTGCTTCCCTGCCAGCGCCTTACCGATATCCACTGAACTCAGCGCGCCAAGCCCTCCCGTTGATACGGCAAGTGTTGAAAGGGCAGCAGCTGTATAATTATCATTATCAATAAGGCTGAGACCGCCCCTGCTGACGGCGCTGAATAGAATTTCGTCATCTTTGAAATCTGTCGGCTTTGCATATACAACAGCGCCGTTGGAAAGTTCCCAGCGATATATCCCTGAATAACTATCGAAAAGTTCCTGTTGAATAGTTCCATGGCTTGGAGTATTGGGCACAAGTTCATTATCTGCGGTATTGTCAGTCCATGGAGACGGATTTTTATCGGCGCCGGAATGATAGGCAGAGAATATTTTTTCCTTCGTCAATGAGATGTTTTCAAGTTCCTCAGGTCCGGTGATGATTATTGTATTGTTTCTATTATCAAGGCGTTCCTGAGTAATTGTTTCAAAATCGTCAATAGTAATGCCTGGCATGATCTGCTGAACAGTTTCCCATTCCAGTTTGTAGACGGCACAGGTTCTCCCGTTAAGTAATGTTCCTGCAGTATGCCGGGATATTGCCAGTGTTCCCGATTATCCTGTTCCTTCCACTGTCTTTCATACCGGCTCAGCAGCTGTTTCTTTGCCCGTTCAAGTTCGCTACTGAGAAAACCATGGCGCCGTATCCGCTCAAATTCTTCTGAAACTCGTTCTATGGCCTGTTCAATTTCTTCCACCTCGGCGAGAATGGAGCTGCCGTTACGACGGGTCCAGCGGGTATATGCGTTTGAATAGGCAGATGCGGTAATAAAGGGCGGGTCGGCTTCCTGAACAATTTCAAACAACCTCTGATTAATCATTTATAAAAGAGTTGGTCAATGAGAGAATGCGGTATTCATGCACTGTACGAATTTCAGGAACAGTATAACGCGTGGTAAGAATTTCAACAGAGGTAACTGTTTCTTCAGGGTCGCTTGCAACAATGAACTGCTCCGATTGGCTTTCAGGCACATCAAATTTTCTTCTGTTCCGAGAGGGCATGGGATTCTGATGTTTTGAAAAACGTTCACGGATCATTGTCTCAATTTCAGAACTATCAAAATCGCCTACTGCAATAATTGCCATGAGATCAGGACGATACCAATCTTCATAAAACGCCGCAGAGTTTCCGGATCGGCAGTTTCAATGATCTCCGGCTTGCCAATGGGAAGGCGCTCCGCATACAGTGACCCCTCAAAAGTACGGGGAGAATTTTCTGTAAAATCCGCTGCCGGGCGCCCGCGGCCGATGCGCCACTCTTCGAGAATAACATTTCGTTCGCTTATAACATCCTGTTCCTGAGTGTTATGGGAGAATGCCCAATGTTCAAGTATTTCAAAGCCCTGTTCAAGGCGTATTACCGCGGTCTGTTGGTACAGAGAGCATGTATACTGTTTCATCAAAGCTTGTATACGCATTAATATCGGGACCAAATTTATTCCCGCATTTTGAAGAAAGGAAATGAGATCATTTTCAGGGATACAGTTCGGTACCGTTAAAGGCCATGTGCTCAAGAAAATGAGCGAGCCCTGCTGATCATCATCTTCCAGTATTGAGCCGGCATTAACAACGAGCCGTAATTCTGCGCGGTTTTCCGGTTTACTATTTTCAACAATATAATACACAAGTCCGTTTTCCAGGGTTCCGTGAGTTATTGCGGTATCAAAGGGAATTTCTGCCATATCCGCGGCATGCGGGATATTTCCGGTACTCTGACAGGAAAATAGCAAAATACTACAAACACATAACAGAGTGAGTAGCTTAGCGTGTAAGGTATACATAATTTTATTTCTCCTTAAAATTTTTGCATAAGGCAAAAATTTCAAATGGCTGGTCGGAGGCTGCGCATCCGGTTCGCCCATGTTTCCGATCTGGAATGCTTTCTTTGTGCTTAGCATTCTTCTATTTTATACAAATTTTTGCATTGATAAAGTTTTGCCTGTGGCAAAACTTTCTTATACCTTGAGAGAATCAAACATATAGATGAGAGAACCCTCATTGGAAAATTGTGCAGAGCACAATTTTCAGTAGCAAAACTTTGTAGTATTTTCTTTTTATACAATGGATCTTCGAGTTTTGTATATACATATTCGAGTATGGTCAAGGCATAATTCTGTATGCTGCGGGTATCGTGTTCTGTGTAGGTCAGTAAGGCGTATTCCGCGCAGGAAAGAATGAAGGATTCCGGAAGTTGCCAATTTTCTGCCGACTGGAGAAATGCAATAAGAGTCTGTAGAAAAAATGTTTGCGCGCGTAATGACTGATCGGGAAAAAATGGCAGTAATTCAGTGAATACATGCGGATTTATTTCGGCTCTGAGGAATGAACTGATCCGGGCGGCAGCGCTCGCCCCCCCCATATCGGAGAAAAAGCCTGAGAATGAGGGCCCGTGCGCAGGGTCCCACGAGGGTATATCTATCGCTTGCCGCGTATATATACAGAAGTACATTGTGAAGCGCCGATTCATACATAAGCAATTTCCCTTGAAGGTTATCCGTCTTGTCAATAATTTCCAATTGTTCCCGGAGCCTTTCAGGATTGCCGACAAGGCTGATGAGAAAATCGGATAAAAAATTACTTTGTACATATTGTTTTTCGGGAAAATCCTGCGCCGGAGGGAGCAGTGTTTCCACCAGAAAAATTCTCAGCGATCATCTGCATATCAAAACGGTGAATTCTCCATACGGAATCGCTGACATGAAGATATTTTTTATGCAGCGCGGCAAATTCATATTCCCATGGTTCCGGAAGATTATACAGTTCATATTCGGTATTTTCTGAGGTAACTGCTTTCAATCGTCTGTTATCAATGTGAATATACAGTGTCGTATTACGAAAAAAGAGAAGGGCAATGAGGCGCCCATTGCCCGGGGTTTTTCCGCCCTGCAGTTCTTTTCCGCTAAGTGTATAACGCCGGTATTGACCTGAAGCCGGTGAATGAATAAGAAATTCTCTGCCATGTACAATAAATTCATTCCAGTTCTTCTGAATGCTTATGTGCGTAATGAGAATTCCATCAATTGAATACCAGAGCAATTGTTCATCAGTTTGAATAATAATTGTCTCTTCCTGACTTACCAGTAATTTTTTCCATGAGCGAACGGGAAGTTTCCAGCTCATAAGGGGCATATCGCCGAGTTGGAATGCAGACGAAAAAATATGAACAGTATTGTGTTCATCAATAAGTATACCTCTCCCGTCAACAAGAGCAATTTCTTCCCCCTGTGAGGATAATGATCGGAAGAAGGGTGTTTTTCCAATAAATCCGCGGGGTGAAAATGAGAGGAGGGTATCGCGGACAGGAATGTGAATTTCACCATTTCCCTGAACATACCACATTCCCCAAGGAAGATGCGCAAAATCATACTGCCAGAGAATATTCCCGTTAACATGAAGGCGCTGTATATGTTTGTCATCGGTCATGACGATAAGTTCATTCTCCCCAATAGTTAATGGGGTCTGAAGTACTCTGCCCTCAAACACTATCTGCCTGTACCAAGGGGGCATACCGTCATCTCCCTGCGCATCTGCCGGAAATGGAGATGCGAAAGTTATGAATGCGGCGATTAATGCGAGAGGAAAGATCAGATTACTTATCATATAGTACATACTATCCGAAATAGTATATATAACTATGGAAAATTTTGCATTTTGCAAAAATTTCTAGTGTATACTGTAATGTAGGTAGGTTCATGGAAAAAACGTTACTTGTTTTTATTTGTGTTGTTTTTATTTTTCTTGGTATAGGCGGGCTTCTTTTATTTCAGCAGAGCGCGTTTCTCAATCCGTTTCAGAAACTGTACACCTTCGATGTTCCTGTTTTTGCTACCGGTGATATTCTGGGTAACAATTATATTATCGATTCAGCATTCAAAAGGGTGAGTAAGATACAGCCTGATGGTAAGATTGTATATCAGATTAACGGCGGACTCCGAAATGATAATCAGTTCTTTTATGTTAACCAGATTGCAGTAAATGATGATGGATATTTATTCCTTCTTGATGAGACAAGGGATGAAAAAGGGTTTTATGTTCTCCGTGAACGAATTCTCCTCTATTCTCCGCAGGGCAAATTTCTTGGCGTTCTCCATGAAATAAATTATCCGGTTGATCTCAATGATCCCACTCTTGTACAACGCGGCCGGATAAATAAGCTTGCCGCCTCAGAAAACCGTGCGGTTACCTACTATATTCTGGAAGAAAATGAAATTATCATAAACGAGGTAAATTTCGCAATAGAAAATGATCGGCTTTCCGAAGGTTCCATTACGTCAATTCAGGAAAGAAAGTATACCTATCCCGATACCCTTTTAAATATTGCCGACATTATTGAATTCCGCAATTCCCCCGTTGTTACTCTTCGGAATGGTACAATAAAGCTCCTGAGTAATACGGGCAGGGAAGATGATACCATCCTTTTTTCAGGGCAACGGAGTTCTCAAAATTCCAAACGAATTGTTCCATGGGAACTTGCCTCAGACAGTCAAAATAATATCTTTTTTGTCGATTTGGAAAGTCGGGCAATTCGTGACCTCAATGGAAACATTATCCTCGATCGTGACCGTATTGCCTCTGCGACCGGCATTGAAGATTTCGATGAGTATGACTATTACCGTCTGGACATTTCTGACAATGATATCCTTTACACGACCAATGATGTTGGTGTTGTAAGCTACTCTTTCACGGATGGCAGTATCTCGTTTGAAGATACTGCCGAATTCAGTCAATATCAGATTCTCATCATTGTATTGTGGTGGGTAAGTTTGCTTGTTTTTATTGTCTCATTTATTTTGCTGCTGCGTGTTGTGTACGTGAAAATATTTAACCGAAAATTTCCTCAGGCGGTAATTCAGGCAATAGCCGTAATAGCCGTAGTAACTGTCATTGGCGGAATGAGCACGTTTTTACTCATAGATAATTTCAATTCCCGGTATACCGGCGTTATTTTTCAAAGAATTTCACAAATGATTCAACTCGTTCCGCTTGTTATTGATGGAGACGATTTTGAAGAACTGAATTCACAGGCCGACTTCGGAAACCCTGCCTATATGTCACTTCGGCAGAAATTAATTGCGGCATACAATCAAAACAAGGATGAGTGGAACAAAGGATATTATTTTGCCATCTACCGTATAATTGATGACAGGCTCTATGGGCTAATGTACCTTAACGGGCAGATCGGAATGTTTCATCCCTTCGACTGGTTGGAAGGGCAGAAAATCCGGGAATCTATGATCTCACTCTGAATGGAGAAATTGGTACTGAAATGATTCAGGATATTACCGGTGAGTGGATCTACGGAGTCGGCCCAATATACAACAGCGCTGGTGAGGTAGTCGGAATATTTGAAACAGGCACCGATCTGTATACTCTGACGGTTGAGAACCGCGCCCTTATTATTGATCTTATCTGGGAACTTGTTACCGTATGGATTGTGCTTATGCTGCTTCTAGTTGAGGTAAGCGCCCTGACCAGCCTCTTAAAAGATCGGGAAATGGCTCATATGCCCTATTCTCTCAATGATCAGAGTTTTTCAGATGGAAACCTTGCCCGTCCGCTTGTATTTCTCTATTTCACGGCGGTCAGCTTTTCAATATCCTTCCTGCCGCTTTTCTCAAGGGACCTTGCTCAAGCGCTGCCCTCTGCAAACAGAGACATCCTTATTGCCCTGCCTCTTTCTCTGGAAATGGCATTTTTCGGGGCGGCTACTGTTGTTATCGGTTTATTTACCAAACATTATGGCTGGCGTTCTATTTTTTCACTAAGCCTTTTTCTTACCGGTTCCGGTTTACTTCTTTCAGCCCTGTCTCACTCCAGTACCTTTACCGAAGCATCGGCGAGTTCCGGTTTACTTTTTTCATCCCCGTCTCACTCATACTATCTTCTTATTGTTGCGCGCTCCATTACGGGTTTTGGCACAGGTATGGGATATATTGCGCTGCGCAGTTTTATAAACCTTGAGGGCAGGGATGAGATCCGCAACAAGGCATACTCCAATTTCTACTCAGGTATGATAGGAGGAATTAATGTTGGACTGGTTCTTGGCGCCTCGCTTGCGGCCTGGGTTGGGTATAGTAATGTCTTTGTTATCGGATTAGTTCTTCTGATAGTAACGGCGATTCTTTTTGCGACACTTTATAGAGATGCAAAATTTTTCTGGCCGCGAGAAGAATTGAGTGATCTCACTCATAGGCAGGCTCTTTTTTCCCTTATTAAATCGCCGCGCCTTTGGGTCTATTTCATTTTCCTTCTTCTTCCGACCTATGCAGCTGCGGCCTATGTTGGATTCTATTTTCCCCTATTCGGAGAAAATGTTCTGGGGCTCAGTACTTCGCAAATTGGCCGTTTTATGATAATGAATGGTCTTCTCATAGTGTATCTTGGTCCTCCGCTCAGCCGCTTCATTGAGCGTAAAATCGGAAATTACTGGGGGAGTGTTCTCGGATCCATTTTCTGGGGACTTATCCTCGTAATTGCCGGTCTTACAGGTAATATTTTTGCTGTAGCCATAGTTCTTATACTTATGGGGCTCACGGAAGGTTTTGCGGTAAGTACCCAGAATGGGCTATATTTTTCCGAAAAGATTATTAGTGTTGTTGGGCAGGATAGATCAACAGGGTATTTCGAGTTTTTCGGTAAAATTGGAGATACAATCGGACCGGTAATCTTTGCATCTGTTCTGATGCTTGGAGCGCGGACTGGTCTGATTACGCTTGGAATTGTCATTGCTACCATGACAGTGCCCTACATACTATTTATACGGAATCCGGACGGACGCAAAAAAATCGCACGTGAAAACTAAAATCGTCATAAACAAAATATTTCTTTTTATTCTCATCGTGTTGATTAGCTCGATCATACTTTTTGCGGTGGGTAATCGTAACTCGCATAGAAATTTATTTGACAGACACGTCTATTTTGATTATCCGCAGTTCAGTGTTATGGATGATGACAACACCATATACATTATTGATACGAACCGACGCCGTATTCTGCTGGCCGATAATACCGGAGAATTGATAACGTCTATCTCCGAAGGAAAGCGGGAAGAAGGATCCTTTTATTACGCTGAGAAAATCATTCCCGCTTCTACCGATACATTTTTTGTTCTTAATTATGTTCTTGATATCAATGGAATGTTTGTTTTGAGGGAAGAGCTTATTGAATATGACAAACAGGGAAATTTCAAACGCATTTTCTACCAGCGGCGGTATGAAAATCGAAAAGCAACCCTGGTGCAGAGAGGCGAAATTTTCAGTCCGAAAGTATTTCAGGACTGGCTTTACTTCTTCATTATTGATGAACAGCAAATTCGATTTATCCGTAAATCAACACAAAATGAATCAAGTGAAATCATTACAAGCCTGCCCTTTGAAGAGGCCATTGCCTATGTTGCGGACATTGAATGGCTCGATTCAGAAAATTTTCTTATTCTTGATAAACGGGGGTTTATGACTCGAGGTGATATCGGGCGGCACTATGCAAACCATATACTATCATCAGGATAACAACATAAACAGCACAAACGATGGCGGAATTGATTTTTTGCCCGCCGATAATCTCTGGAATATGACTATTTCAGGAAATGGATTGCTGTATATTACCGATCTTATTAATCGCCGGATTGTTTCTATACCGCTTTCAGATATCAATTCTTCAGAGGAAGATACCTTTGAAGTTTCATACACTGTTGTGATGGAACCTGAGATACTGGCGGCCGCGGGTTTTTCCGATGAACCATTTATTTACTATCAGATCGGATCAGCACCAAATGGCTTTGTAACTGCCTATGAAATTGGGGTATATTTTGCTGATACAGAAGGAAAATTTAAGCATTATCAGTCCTTTACTCTTCCGTTTGCTGAAATAATTATTACCTTTTGTTGGTGGCTGGGAATTATTTCCGGTTCAATTTCATTAACCATCGGCATTTTCTATGTGTTTACAAGAATTCTCAAGGGCCGAATTTCATTAATGGCCAAGCAATCTCTTATTATTTTGCCACTTCTTGGAGGCGGTATAATACTTATCGCCAGCATTCTACTTCAGACATTTATTACCCAATATGAAGCAAGTAATATTGATAAATTACTCTCCCTGACTCAAACCATAAGTCAGAGTATAGATGGCGATGTGTTTTACGGGGTTACGAATCAGGGCGATTACATGAATGATTCATATCGAAGGATTAGAGAGAAGCTGAGAGGGGCATTAAATTATAATCAGGATAGTTGGAACGAAGGGTTTTATTTTGCGCTGTATCAGGTCATTAATGAAAACCTTTATGGCTATATGTACTTGAATAATTTAATTGGTCTCCGGCATTTATTTAACTGGTATGAAGATCCACAGAGTATTTACCGCTATGCCTATGAAGGTTCTGTTGTTTTTGAGCAGGCCGAAGATATCAGCGGAAGTTTTCTGTATGCGGTGGCTCCGATTTATGATTCATTAGGCCAGCCTGTTGCCTTACTGGAAATTGGTTCAGATCTATATTATTTCAGACAGAATGTTCAGCAAGTATATAATCGTACCGTCTTGTATATGTCCTTTGTTGGGCTTACGCTTATCATATTTATTCTTCTGATGACCTTCCTCATTCTCAGAAATCTTGGTGTTTTGCGAAGGGGTGTCGAGCGTATTGCCGAAGGCGAATGGTCCCATAAGATAGCGCTGAAAAGTAATGATGAAGTAAGTGAGCTTGGCGAACGTTTCAATTATATGAGCGATTCAATTCATAATTATTTGAATCAAATTCAACTTTTAAATAGCAGTTATCAGAAATTTTTTCCCGATGATTTTCTCCAGCACCTTGATCTTAGGAGTGTTACTGAAGTAAAGCTGGGCGATCAGGTAGAAAAGAATATGAGTATCTTATTTTCAGATATCCGCTCCTTCACATCAATATCCGAAAATCTTACTCCGGCGGAGAATTTTAATTTTCTTAATGAATATCTGAAAATAATTGCCCCTATTATCCGTAAAAACCAGGGCTTCATTGATAAATATGTTGGTGATGCCATTATGGCTCTTTTCCCATCGGTTGCCGATGATGCCGTCAAAACTGCCATTGATATGGTCACGAATCTTAAGGAATTTAATTACCAACAGACTACTCTGCCGGAAATAAAAATCGGAATCGGTATACATACCGGTAAGGTAATGCTTGGTATTTTGGGTGAACAGCAGCGTATGGAAGCAACTGTTATCGCCGATTCCGTTAATTTTGCCGCCAGACTCGAATCGCTTTCAAAACATGCGGGAGCTACAATAATTGTAAGCGAAGATACCATGAACCAGATAAGTAACCAGGAACATTTCCTGAAGCGCTATCTTGGCCGTGTTCAAGTCGTGGAGAAAGGATGAAGCAATGCGTATTTATGAAATTCTCAGTGGTTTGCCTGAAAAGGAGCTCGAAAATAAGTTGCGATGCAAGAGCATGCTCATGAAGGGAATTCAATCTTTTGAGGAGGGCGATTTACAAACTGCTCTGGATAGTTTCTCACAATTACGAAAAGACCCGTTTAATGAAAAAATAGCTACACTTTATATTAGTTGCATTAAACACTATCACCACCGCTTGGATGTTGCCGCCCGGCATGAGGAAGAATCACCTGAATGGAATGGTGTTCTCCACATTGTCAGTAAAGTAAAGGGATAGGACTTGCCTCGTGAAAAGGAAAATTTGTTTATTTATCGGAAGTTACCGGCCAGTTGTCAGCAGACGCGACAGCGGTGAGGAACTTATTAAGGCGCTGCTGCCCCAGGGTTTAAACCTGACAACTGTTTATCTGCGCCCGGATGACCCACTCCGCAAAAAAAAATACAAGAATTGCGCTATCAAGACTATTCCGCAGATCATGCGTCAACCGAGAAAACACATTGTTAAAAGTTTCAAAGAAAACGAGTTTACCGCAGACTGGAAAAGCTGGATGGATGACTTCCGATTGGAAAACTATGATCTCGGTATTGTCTATTTTGGCAGTTGGATTCCTCCTGAACTCTTCAATACACCAAAATATGGATTCATAAATTTTCATCCTGGTCCATTACCATCGTTGAGAGGATTTGAGGCTGAGACATGGGCAATACTTTCCGACATGCGTTATTTTTATGGGACAGTTCACAGAGTCAGTGAAAATTATGATGAGGGAGAAATTATCTGGCGTACGCAAAAGGTGCGGATCCGTCAAAAAGAAACTCCTACTTCCATTCTGCAGCGTGTTTGTTATGCTGGTATAAAAAACAATTCATAAAGTGACGCAGCAATTTCTTGCAGGAAGGCTGAACACAATAAGCCAAAAGGCGGAAGATGGTATTCTGGCATCAGTGAAATTTGTTTCTTCCTATGCCAAGGTGGACTGGGCGAAAGACAGTTTGAACATTCTGAACCGAAAAAATAGGGCCTTTAACGGTCAATATATATCTGTTTCGCTTACACTTAATCATAAAGGACAGGAACGAATTATCAGAGATCTTCATGTCATTCCCGGGGAACAGGAAGGGGGACTTGGCAAATATCTTGGAAAATATCCGAATCCCGGTCATTTTCAGGGAAAAGATATGTTTCAGGCCCTCGATGGTATTGTGATTTTTGACTTTCTTCCGCTTGGTTCAACAAAACCACTGCGTGCCGCCGTTTTTGCTGAATATAATGACAAAACCTATTCCTGAAATCTTTGCACACATAAAGTTTGCATTGGAAAATTGTGCAGAGCACAATTTCCAGTAGCAAAACTTTCGATGACACTAATTATGATCAATAACCGAGATTGATTGCCACTTTCCCTTAATATAGCGGGAGGACATGGCACAGCCTAGGCAGATAACAAATACAATGAACAGCAGCCATGTACTTATTGGTGGAATTTTGACCAGCCGAACAAAAACTATAACAGAAATGGCGTAGAACCAATGAATGAGTACCGACACGCGCATTACCCAATGCGTATCACCTGCTCCACGCAGAGCACAGGCAAAAATGAGCTGGGTCATATCGGCCAAAATATAAATTGATGCAAGCCGCAGCATTGTTCTCGAAAGTTTCAGATATTCATCACCGACATCTTTAAATTGTGCCGCAAACAAGTTCACAAGTGCTTCGGCGCCAAATAAAAATATCAGCATCATAATGCCGCCGTAGAACAAACTTATTTTCCAGGACATGAAACCGGCCTTTCTGGCAATCTGCGGTTTTTTTGCCCCCATGTACCGTCCGACAATTGATGTTGTCGCCGCTCCGAGGCCGGCCATCGGTATAAATACAACTTGATCATAATTCAGTGTAATAGTTACTGCGGCAGCAACTTCTGCCCCATATGAATGAAGAAGCTGCAGTCCAATGTTGAAGGCCATTATGTTTAAAAAAAGATTTCCTCCGGCAGGAGCGCCGAATTTGATCAGTTTGATGAATATTTCCTTATCAAAAGACCACAATCTGTTATGTTTGTTCATTTTGTACCCATGGGAACAAAGATAAAAGATAAAGAGAATGCCGTTGATGATAATAATACTGAAAAGTGTTGCGTAAGCAGCTCCCCGTAAACCGAGTGCGGGAAAACCGAATTTGCCAAAGATCAGTACATAATTGAGCGGTATATTGATGAATACCCCGATAACATTGGCAATGAATACAAGATTGGTTTTTCCAATACCGATAAAGTAGCTGCCGAAAGCAGTGCGCAGCAGTGTGAAAATTGAGCCTGCCATAAGAATACGCACATATAAATATTCATACGCAATTTGTTCGGGAGTATGACCAGCAAGAATGAATGTAAGGCGAACAATTGGAATGGCAGCTACAATGATGGGCCAGGCTATAAAGGATAATATGATCCCCTGACTGAGAGTCTTTCGTCCATGTTGTAGTTTTCCTGCTCCATAAAATTGGGCAACGAGAGCATTGATGTATCCTATGAGGCCAATAAAAAAACTTTGAAAGACAAAATTACTTATTCCTCCGCTGAGAGCGGCAGACATAACCGTGATATTGACCCGAGACAGAAAAAGACGGTCAAAAAAGAACATGGTTGTCTCAGATGCCTGAGATGCAACCATCGGAAGAGCAATTATCAGAATTTCACGGTATGTGAGTTTATCGGATGTGACAGACATAGATACTTATATCACATATATTCATACTATGAAACTTAATCCCAAATATCTGCGTGAATATGATCTTATTCAGAAAACAGGCAATTCCCCCATAACCGGAAAAATGATCCGGGCAGTCCTCAAGGATCTTGGTATTGAACAGGGTTGTCGGCTTATGATGCACTGCTCACTTCGCAGTATCGGTTGGCATGTGGGAGGGAGTAGAATGCTTCTGGAAGCTGTTATGAATCAGATCGGAGAGAAGGGACTACTTCTCATGCCTGCCCACAGTAATGATTGCAGCGATCCGGAAGACTGGGGTAACCCCCCTGTTCCCGATGCTTGGAAACCCATTATCCGTAAGGAAATGCCTCCATTTGATCCAAATCGGACATCTGCGCTTCGCGTAGGAGCAACGGCGGAATTGTTCCGAACCCTGCCGGGAGTGCACCGCAGCAGTCATCCCCTGCTTAGTGTTGCCGCATGGGGGAATGGTGCTCGGGAAATAACAGCGGATCATGCTCTCGATTATCCGAACGGCATGGCTAGTCCGCTTGCCAGACTCTATGAACATGGAGCGGTAATTCTTCTGTATGGAGTTACGTATGCAAATTGTACCATGCTTCATCTGGCGGAATACCGCGCGCAATGGCCAGGGAAAAAGGCGATAGTGATAAAAGCGCCAGTATCTCGGGTGAATGGGAATACTCACTGGGAAGAACTCAAAGACTATGACTATGACATGGATGATTTCATGAACATTGGTACTGCCATGGAAGAACAGGGGGTTTCATGGATTCGTCAAAAAAACCTTGGAATCGGCACTCTGCGTGCCATTAATTGCAGAGAATTTGTTGATTTTGCGGTTGGGTGGATGGAAGAGCATCGGGATGAAACGGGTTTTCCCCTATGAAACGTGAGACTAAAAAATGAACCCTACGCCGACTTCAGCCCCGTATCCGCCGAGGCGGTGGTTTGCGAAGGTATCGCCGTCCTCGCCAATTTGGGCATTTAGGGTAAAGTACAGGGTGAACCCCTGGTAGAGGTTGAAACTTCCCTGCGCAATAATAATTGCAGAGAGATCAATCGGTGAAACAATTGAACGCAGAGAAGCGGTGAAAATACGGTCCACAGTGAAGGAAGTTTCCGCATATCCGTATATCCCCAAAGGAGAAACAGCGCCGCTCACGCCGCTCATTCCTCCTGCATCAGCATTCACACTGAAGGGATGGGCGAGGTCTACAAGAAGTTCTGCCCGCATACCGAAGCCGAATTCCGAGCCTCCGTCTTCGGGAATAAAATTTTCAAAGAAAAATAGTCCGCCGCTTGCCTGCAGTCCCGTAAAAAAATCTTCCGCGCTCCCTCCTACATGTTCTTCGCTCAGCGATATGGAAGAATTGAGAAACCAGTTGAGCCCTTCACCGCCCTGTAAACTCACATATACTTGATGAAGATCATCCATTCCCTTGAAAAGATATCCGCCCTCCAGTTTCAGGGAGATATCGGCAAACTCGGTAAGAAAACGCCCCCCGAATGACGGAAGGTCGGTAAGCGGCGCCGGGTCGACAAACGGCATCGGCGGAAGGATAAGTGCTTCCAGAAACGAGAAACGATCAATGGGAATGTAAATACTGCCCAGCCATGCGCTATTATCGCGCAGTTCTTCCGCAGAGAAGTTGACATTAAGATCGCCGGAATCGGCAAGAAGATCTCCAGAGTTGAAAACAAAACCCTCACCCCATGAAATTATTGTCTTTCCAATGGTCAGACGCAGGGAATCGAAACGAATACCCAAATACATCTTATCGAGAATAATTTCAGAACTTTCCGGACGAATAGTGCTAACATTGGCAAGCAAACTGAGATGTCCCTTCACATTTCGGTTACCTCGTGCATCAAGAGTGAACCGTCCGCTGCCATTAATACCATAAACAGCAGCCGGATCTTCAGGCGCCGGATCAGAATCCGGATTAAGAGCAAGGCTGTTTTTCAGATCAATGCGGACCGAGCTTTGAATTTCAGCAGACAGAGCAGACGGAATTATCAGCCCAGCCAGAATACAGAAAAGAATAAAGACATTCCTTCCCGCTATTGCCATGTCAATTCCTCTACCATGTCAATTCCTCAATTGAGAAGAAATCGATATCCAGCGGATAGTCTGGTTCAATATCGTCAATGATAAATTCAGTATAGGAATTTTTCTTGAGTGTATCATCAATACGTATGTGAACCGGAACGGTATACTTACCAATATCCTGAAAATCGAGAACCGATTCTTCCTTTATGAGGCGATTGCTCAGGGAGTATTTTTCAGAGCCGACGCCATTCAAATTGTCATCAATCCAGATAATCTGGCGGGGGTAGGGAACAGATGCTTTTTTTGCCTTGAGTTCAATACGGTAAAGTTCTCCTCCCGCATCCTGCTCTTCTATCTGAAAAGCGGTAACCTCATAATCGGTTAACATGGATCTTTCCCCCGTGAGATCTTCATAGCTGGCATCACTGCCGAGGATGCCGTCTCCGAGAGCCGAACCAAAAAGGCGAATAACTTCCTCAGCGTCCGGATAATAAATATAGATATCATCATCGCTGCGCAGGATTTTCTGTCCGAATTCTTCCACACTGGTAAATTCAATGAGACTGTAATCGCTTCCGAGTGAGTAACTGTCAAAGCTACTAATTTTTTCCCCAAAGCGGTCATGTATAATAAGTCTTCCGCTCACGAAAGCACTGCTAAATACTTCCTTATCCTCCATCTGACGAATGATATTTTCGGCTTCACCAAACTGCGCAAGCAGCGGAAGTGAGATGCTTAATAGTATACATACCGCAAGTATATTTCTCTTCATATATGGACTCCTCTATTCCTTTATATTGACCGCATTGCCTCAACAGGTTTGATCTTTGCCGCGCGGCGCGAAGGCAGCAGGCTGATTCCTGAAGCGACAAAAATACCTGTTACTAAGGCGATAATAATGTTGTAAACAGTAAGTTTCGGATACATAATTCCGCTGATCTGAAAATCTATTCCCCCCATCGCATCAGTGAAATCAATTCCTGTCTGTTCGAGAACAAGCGTGAGAATAGATCCGGCAACAACCCCTATTACCGAGCCGATAGCGCTAATAAAGAACGATTCCATGAAGAACATTTTCACAATGTTTTTGCCCTCCATACCCATACTCGCCAGAGTTCCAATTTCTTTTGTGCGTTCGAAAATTATCATCATAATTGTATTGATAATGACAGTAGACGCAAGGAGATAGAATATCATACCAATGATATAATACGATATCTGCGCGAGGGCAATAAACATGTAGGCTGAAGGAATTTCCCGCCATGACTCAACGGCCGCATCAGCATTTATTCCTTCCCGCTGAAAATCTGCCAACACTGATGATGCCGCCTCGGCGCCTTCGCGAGTACTCACTCCATTTTCTGTGTGAAGAAGAATATCGACAACCCTATCTCCCATTTTTGTAAACCGCTGCGCGGTACTCAGGGGAATGTATGCTCCATGATTCAGATCATTCAGAGGAAGGGCGGCAATGCCGACAACCTCAAAGGTCATTCCATTACTGGCTCTGCGGAGCGTCATTGTTACGGCAGTAAATTTGTCGCCAACGGTAACCCCCAGTTCTTCGGCTGCCTTTTTTCCGAGAATAACCTCCCGTCCTTCAGGAATGCGGCCTTCAATGAGAAAATCCTGTATGTTGAAAGGATCTTCTGAAAACTGAAGTCCTGTCATTAACAGACCGAGTTCTTCATCGTTCCGGAAAACAGCAGTAGGAAAACGAATTCGTCCTCCTGCAGAAGCAAAACCCTCCGTCTCTCCAAGCTCCTCCAGAACTGCAGAGGCATTTTCGATACTGAGATGAAGCGGATTAAGGTTGGCATTTTTCTCAAACTCAGTATGACGCACGCGTATTTCACCGAAATAATAGCGCCGTAAATTATCCCTCATTTCAGCGGAGAGTCCGGCAAAAATTGAAAAGAGCAAGAGAATACTCATGGCGGCAATGGCAATGGCCGATGCTGCCAGAAGACTTCGCCGCTTATTGCGCAAAACATTGCGCCAGGCCATCGTATTGTTTTTCATATCAACATTCTCCTCATGCTATGAAATTAGGTATCTGAACTCAGACATTCCGTTATGTTCATTTTCATTGCCTGTCGGGTCGGAATAAGGGCGGAGACCATGGCCATGAGTGTTGCTGCGATGAGCGATAACACAAACATTTCCGGCCGCCATACACCCCGAAAGACTGAAGAAATCCGGTACCCGGCATCAAAATCTCTGAGAAGAAATTCATAATTAATGCCAATTTCCACAAGAAAGGCAACAACTCCGGCTCCCAGAGCCAATCCTATGGCCCCGCCGATAATTCCTATGCCGCCGGCCTCAAGCAGAAAACTCAACATAATTTCCGAATTCTTCATGCCGAGCGCCCGCATCATTCCCAATTCACGGCGCCGTTCATACATGGCAAGGAGCATGGTGTTTGAAATTCCCACGAGGGCGATAATAAAGAGAATTCCGAGAATGACGGCAGAACTGGATTGTTTTGAAGCTGCCAGCAGAAGATAATCGGCAGCCAGATCCTGCCAGCTCAGTACCTCCACATCATTCCTGTTGGGAGGGAGAGCTTCCTGAATGACAGCAACTACTTCATCCGCCTCAGCGGTAATTGGAAAGGAAAGATCAATCTGCGTGACCGCTCCATTCAGCATGAGGAATTCATCAGCATACCCCTGATCCATGAGAATGACTCCCCGGTTAATAATAGGATTACCGGTATTGACGAGTCCCACAATCTCCACATCGAATGTTTGATACGCGCCATCGTAGGTGCGCGTAACAATTGTTACCGAATATCCGATGTCCGCTCCAATGTCTTCTGCCATCCATCCGCCCATAATAATCTGATTTGTGCCGGGCTCAATCCAGGTACTATTTTCGGTGAGATCATTTTGAAAACGATACACAGTGGAATCGGTGAGGGGATCAATTGCGGTAACACGTACCTGAAGCGACCCATCTTCGGGGAAGGGGTCCTTATATACAACCATTTCTCCATTAAAAACGCTGCGGGCAGTTGCTTTCAGACCAGCGGAACGGAGATTGTTGAGGATTTGATCCGGGTTCTCAATAAGGTTTTTGAGATTTGCCCGCTCCCATTCGTCAACATTTTCACGGTGGTATATACGGGCAGAGGATGTTTCATACCAAATGAGGTTTCTTTCAGAATCGCGTTCTCCGCCCTGAAGCATACTGTCGACAAACAAGAACATCATAATTCCTATGGAAATGGCCGATGCGGTTATAAGCGTTCGTTTTGTATGCCGGGCGAGGTTTTTCCAGGAAAGCCGTAAAAAGAATTTCATTCTTTCCTCCGTTTATCGCTCTGAATTTTTCCGTCATGAAGTAATATCAGCCGGTTTGCATAATCCATAACCATTTTATCGTGTGTGCTGAAAATGAAGGTGTTGCTATACCTGTCGTTCATGGATTTCATGAGTTCCAGAATCTCCTGGCCGGTTTCACTGTCGAGATTGGCTGTTGGTTCATCAGCGAGAATGATTGTCGGATTCTTTATGAGCGCGCGGGCAATAGCTACCCGTTGCTGCTGCCCCCCCGAAAGTTTGTTCGGGCGGCGATTTTCCATACCTTCCAGTCCTACTTCACTGAGAAGCTTCATAACCTTCTCATGTATTTCCTTATCGGAAAATTTAAGTAGTTGGAGCGGAAGAGCGACATTTTCCCAAGCGCTGAGCACGGGAATGAGATTGAACGATTGAAAAATAAAGCCGAGTTTTTCGCGCCGGTAGCCGGCCAGTTTTTTGAGAGAAATGGAACTTACTTCGGTACCGTCAATGCTTACGGTTCCGCTATCGGCGCTGTCGATACAACCAATAATGTTCAACAGGGTCGTTTTTCCCGATCCGCTCGGTCCGGCAATGGAAAGAAACTCTCCCTGCTCAATATCTACACTCACGCCTCTGAGGGCATGCACTACCACATCTCCGGTTTTATATTGTCGATAAACATCTTTAATGACAATCATAATTCATCCTCCCTGAAACTTTTGCTACTGGAAATTGCGCACGCGCAATTTTCCAATGCAAAACTTTGTCGCTGAAACTTTTGCATTGCGCTGATTATTTCCCATATGTAATACACTTATTATAGCTATGTCAAGCATTATTTTTTGCCAAAATTCAAAAATTACCATTGCACAATGGTTTTTGGATATGATACAATACAACAATCTTAAACTATGACCATGAGGAGCTATATCATGAATGTCAAATTATACAAGGGAATCCGTTTTCTAGTCTGCGCAATGTTTATTGTATTGATTGTTGCATGTCCAATGCCGGAACCCGAACCAACCCCGCCGGGTACCATGGCTGCCCCAACCCTTGAAGCAGGGAATGGGCAAATCATTGCTGCATGGACTGCGCCGACCGATACCGGCGGCAGCGCCATTACCGCGTATCACCTTCGCCATAACGCGGACGGCGGCACAACCGTAAATATTTTTATCGAAGTCCCCGCGCCAGCCGCAGCCTACACCATTACGGGACTCACAAACGGCGCCCCCTACCAAGTACAGGTACGCGCCGTGAACGCTCAGGGCGATGGTGATTGGTCGGGGAGCGCCGCCGCAACCCCCGTTGCCGTTCCCATGGCGCCGACAGCTCTCACGTTCACCGTTGGAGAGAATTATATCACCGCGGCATGGACTGCGCCGACCGACAACGGCGGCAGCGATATCCTTCGGTATGAACTGGAACATCGCGAAGCCGATGCACCCGAGTGGGAACCTGCCATTGCCACCGCCGATGCCGACACCCTGACCCTCACCATCCCCGGCCTCACGAAAGGTACCGAGTACGATGTACAGGTATACGCTGTTAATGCGGAGGGTAACGGTAACCCCACGGAAATTCTCAGCGAAACTCCGGTTAGCACGCCCGACGCGCCCAATGCTCCAACCCTCACCCCGGGGAAGGCCCAGATCGCCGCGACATGGAACCCACCCGCCGACAACGGCGGCAGCCCCATTACCGGGTATGAGTTGCAGTATCGCGAATTCGGAGTAACCGCTTGGGAAAATGCTTCCGGCATCGGCGCAAACACAACCCACACCATCACCGAACTGAAAAACAGCACCACATACGAAGTACGGGTGCGCGCAGTCAACACGCCGGGCACTGGCGACTGGTCGGCAATTGCAACAGCAACACCGCTTTTTGCAACGCCGATTCCTTCTGATACCCTCGCCGTTCTTTCGGATGATATTACTACCCTTATTACCGATGAGAATCTAACCGTTAAATTGACCGTTGTGGAACCGGGCACTCTTGTGGTCAATGAAATGTCGGGAGCTATTACGGTCACCCCCGTAACTCTGCCCGATGGGGTCACCCCGCCGGCAGTTAATGCAAGTACCGGAGTTATTACGGTTACTGCGAATACAACGGCCGGAACCTATCTGGTATATGGTGAAAACGGAAGCAATGTTGTTCTGTTTGCCGAGTATTTCTACGTTACCGAGAGCCCTCAAAATAGAACTGAACTGGAAGCAGCGGTAACCGCAGGAATATCAACCTGGGGCCAAACTGCCGACCTCAACTACATTATTACCACGGCAGTAAGGGATATGTCCTTAATGTTCAAGGATAAATACACATTCAATGGCGATATCTCACTCTGGGATGTCAGCTCGGTAACGAACATTGGCGCTATGTTCCGTTCAGCACGGGCATTCAATGGCGATCTCTCTGGGTGGGATGTCAGTTCGGTAACTAATATGGCGAATATGTTCACTGACGCACACGTATTCAATGGCGATATTTCCGCATGGAATACTGGAGCGGTAACGGATATGTCGTGGATGTTCGCTGCCGCAAAAGTATTTAATATCGATATTTCAGTCTGGGATGTCGGTTCGGTAACGGATATGGCGAATATGTTCAACATTGCAGCTGAATTCAATTACGATATCTCGGAATGGGATGTCAGTTCGGTAACGAATATGGATGATATGTTCCGTGAAGCAAGCGCATTCAATCAGAATCTTAACGACTGGGCATGGGATAACTCGATGGACCCGCCGGTTCACTGGAACAATACTAACTGGACTAATGGCACATATAACGGAACCAAAAGCAATATGTTTTTGGGTTCCGGCGTGGTGGCTGCGGGCGGTGTGGGTGTTCCAATGTGGTATCAATAAATCTGCATGAATAGAAAGTTTCTCAGGTCAAATCAGATTGTAATGTTTTGCTGTATTGAATAATTTATTGTTCCAGATTGAATTTTTGAGAAAGAGCCGCTTATCCATTGGTTCATCAATGTTGTTTGAACGTTCCTGAAGAATTTTTACAGCTCTGCTGAGGGTGGTAAGCCAATCTCTCTTATTTTCATTTTCTGACGACTGTTCCAACATACAAAAGTACCAGTAAAGAATGATGCTTAAATGAGGATCGGTTGAAGAAATCTTTTTTTCCCGCGTGAGCCAGTGAAAATTTTTGATGCTTTCTTCGGTATTTCCATTTTTTCCCATGGCAAAGGCAGTAATGGCATAACGGAAATTAATGAGAGTGCTATCTTCCGCTGGATCTGAGACAAGCAGATCTTCAATCCATGAAAAACCGTGTTTCCATGTAAACATAAAGGAGAAGGGGTGCCGTTTCGGTTTTTCTTCTTCCTGCCGGAGAACTGTGAGCGCGTTGCTGAACTGTCCCCGCATAATGAACGATTCAGCCGTAAACAGAATTACTTCAGATGTCTGCGGAAGCCGTTTAAGTATTTTCATACCTGCCTTGAACATCCCCCGATACATAAAGCAACGGGCAATCCATACGTAAAAGAGCTCATGAATTGCCTGAAATCCTCTATGAACGTTGAGTTGCCGTGTAAGGGTAATCTGCGCTTTCTGATACTCTCCCAAAGCAAAGTAGGTTCGCGCCATGAGAAAGGACGCAGCATCTACCCAACTGTACTGTCCTGTTCGGGTCAATCGCGCGAGGAGACCATGATCACCCGTGAGTTTGTGCTTGACATCACTGTACCTGCACCGTACAAAATTATTCAGCACAGACATAAATTGCGCAAATATACGATTACATTCACCAGCGGTATTGTTTTTTTCTACTATCGAAAAATAGTAGCAGGCTTCCTGGTGTCTGCTGAGACGATGATAGAGGTATCCGAAGATATTGTTTGCCTGACAGAGGCTCTGTTCATCATTGAGCTGCTGGGCAAGAATAATTGTTTCCTTGCAATTGTGCTTTGCCTTGTGAATATCCTCTTCCTGTATGTGGAGTCCGGTTTGTATAATGAGCCATTGTTCTTTCCAGAAATTGTCACCTGAAAATATACGGGGAATGCGTATTTTTGAAAATGCGCCCGCTCCTCTGGCTGCGCCCGCTTCCCCGTCCCCGCCCGCTTCCAGAGTAATTTCGGCATTAATAAGATCCTGTGTTTCCCTGTTCAAGGCAGTAGCGGCGATCTGCTGGGCCCGGGCATATTGACGGTGATCAATGAGCATTTTTGCATAACGGTATGTGGCAGGCAGATATGTCTGATGTTTACCGAGTTTGCTTATAACATTGATGAGACCATCTTGTAATCGTACCGCATTACCGGGGTCAAATATAAATTTCAGCGTATCGGGTATGAGGCCGGTCTGACTATATGTATGAGCGAGTCTGATAATTACATCGGTAAACGCAATGTTGTGCGTATGAAAAATATAGCCCTTTTTCCTGAGTTCCCGGTACAATTCAGCGGTTTCCGTATGCGATCGTTCCCGCGTATGAAAAAATGCAAAAACCTGATCTCTGCTCAGCCAAGGCCCAAAAAGCATAAGAAAATACAACAGTTCTCTAGCCGCATCGCTGAGGATGCTGAGACTTCGCTGAATTATTCCCTGCGAGGGGGGCATGGCGCTTCGGCCGAAATTCCGGAGACGGCTTGGAGGTATTTTAATAAAATACTCTTTGTTATTCAGAATGTGGTACAGAGCGCTCAGTTTCTGCTCCGATATTTCGAACACATATTCTATTCCCCGATCCGAGAATTTATGCTTTTTGCAGAGAGTATAAATTTCTTCTTTATTCTGTATGTTCAGGGAAGTGAATATGCTCTCAAGCGCAAGCGCCTGAGAAGGCACATACTCTTTTTCTCCGATAAAAAACCAGAAAAGGCGCGATTTTTCCTTCCCCGACTTCATGAGAAATGTGAGAAAGAGTTGTTCATCGGCGCTGAGTTTTCTTCGGCAGTAGATAATGACAAGCGGAACTGTTCCCCGCGCATAACTCCTGCGGGAATGTGCGTAAAGGTATATTTGCAGGGCAATGCTCATGTCGCGTTCTGTTTTTTCACTGATAGATGTCGGGAATGAAGAAGAAATTTCCGGGTAATGGTTCCACAGTACAATGCGCTTTTCTCTCCAGACAATTTTTTCTGTTTCGCTGAGTTCATCTTCCACCCATTGTACCTTCCGCATGTTTATGGAACGGGCAATGGCAGGCAGGAGATCCTGAGCTTCCTCAATTACCGCATACATACATTTACCCTGAGCATCGGAATCGCAGAGATAATGGATAATACCGGAGCCGACAAGGTGAATGCCATTACATTCATCTCCGCTGATATGTACTTCTCCGGGAAGCTCCTTCCCATTGATCCACGGAGCTAATTGATCAAATAATTTTTCAAAAAATGGGTGCCGTATTATCCAGTGAGTAATGTTATCAACATTCCGATAATCCTGCGGTTTCATATCGGAAATTCGTAAGAGTCCGTCTGATGTATATTCCGAAAATAAGTGGGACATAAGCGATGCCGCATTTTCCCCCAGATACAGTCCCCAGCGTTCTCGAATTTTCAGGGTGAGCAATGAGATTCTGAGATGTTCCCTTTCATCATATTTTTCAAGAATAAGGTTATATCCATGGAGAATATCTTCATAGGAACTGAGGATATCCTTCAGGACGAAGAGTATCTGAACCAGTTCCCGGTATTCATCGGGAATGGAGCCCCTGTAGGTATAGATAAAATAGTTCGTATTTTCTTTTGATAATGTGCCCCATTTTTCGCAGCGCGCCTTTATTATGCCAACAAGTTTTGTGGATTTTTCAGGTTCAATAATAAGCAACTGTGATAATTGATGGATATCGATGAGCAGATAAAACATAAAATTTTCTTGATATTGTTGCTCTTTTTTGTGAAATAGTCAATGATCAGCGGATTTCAACTTCACTGTCATAATTATCGCCATATAATTCCCGGGATATTCGATCTTTGACAATATCCGATAAATCAACAAATTGTATTCCAAAATATATACGATTCACATAGTTGAATTTTCTCACTATTCTTCCTTTGATGGGGATCGGGTTGTTATCAATTTCCAGTATGAGATCCAATTCCGAATACAACTGAGGCGGAGGCGTGGGTACATTCTGAGGATAGCTGAATGCCAGACCGGAGGCACTGATGTCAATAAGTTCACAATTCGTAATTTTTTCCCGTACCAGCTTCTTCTTGAAATATCCCTTTGTCTGCATGGAGTAGGCAAGGAGGCGGCAGAACTGATAACTCAGCTCTACCTGTTTTTTGCTGAAGCCCTCTGTTTCCCTGCGCATGAGATACACATAACCAACAACATATTCATAGTACAGAATGGGAACATAGAGTTCATGCCTGTACATGCGCCTGCCCATGGTAGTAATGTGATTTTGAAAATCTTTGTTGAGTTTTGCATAGTCTTCCCCGATCTCTATGGCCACCCACTTGGTATCGTGGGCTTTCAGAAAGGGAATTTTTTGTTCCATTTCAGTGAACTGTTTCAGATCGGAGAGGGGAAGCGCTATTACCTTCCCTGATATGGCTATAAGTTGTTCGATGATGTTTGCAAATTTCCGGTTCCTGAATATGTTAATACGCGCAGTTGAGGAAAAAGATGCAAAGTGAGCGCGGAAATTTTTTATGAGGTCGCCCATTTTCAGGTCGGACATCTTCCGATCGGCAAAATTGTGTTCTCTTGTAAGCAGTTCGGGATCAAAATACGATGCGGATGTCGGAAAATCAATGTTCATCTTCAGTCCTTCAATAATAATACTCAGAGATATTCTATCATCAGCCTCAATCCGCTCATGGACTCGCGTAAGATCTTTGTACATGATGACGGGCGATGAAAATATATGGATTTTGTCTTCAGACGAAACATAGGATGATTTAAATGTTATCGGAATTTTCTGAAAATGAAAAAATACATTGACCGCATGGTTTTTTGAAACATTTCCCATATCCGAATTATCGTGAAGGGTGACAAAAAGATTGTCGGAATTGAAGCTGCTCAGCACTCCGGTGAAATGCTGGGTGAGGAGGCGTATGTCAATTGAAATTTTATTATCAACCAAGTATTTGAGGACAAATTCCTTTTCAATGCGCTGAATCGTCTGTGCCATGTATCAACATGTACATTATAGCAGAAATTTTTGCATAAGGCAAAACTTTATCAATGCAAAAATTTCTGATACTATAGCGACATGCAGGACAATTCCCTATTCAGAAACATTTCTCCTCTTGATCATCGCTATTATGAAGCGAACAGAGAACTGTTTGATCATTTACGGTCATATATCAGCGAAGAAGCCGCGCTCCATTATCATGCGAGGGTGGAGGGTGCCCTGCTCAAAACCCATCTGCACTTCAGAAAGAACTTTGGAGAGAACCGTGGAAAGGGCTTCGGAGAGGACTTCGGACAGGGCTTCGGAAATGAAAGGCGCCTTATTCATAAAATTGATGAGGCAGTGCAGGCGCTGAGCCCCGCGGAGGTGTATAGGGCGGAGGAGCGGACGCAGCATCATGTTCAGGCTCTGGTGCATGTGTTCAGGAACAAGGTTCCGGCTGAAATCCGGCAGCTTGTGCATGTGGGGGCAACCAGCATGGATATTGTGGACACCGCGGGAGCCTTGCGAATGAAGGAGGTAACATATCATGTTCTCCTCCCTCAGCTTCTTGCGTTAGAGGAAGAACTTATTACATTGAGCGGGGAGCATGCCGAAACTCCCCAAATTGGGCGCACGCATGGGCAGTATGCAGTTCCCATTACCCTCGGCTATGCCTTTGCCGAATATGTTTCACGATTGGGCGCATCTATTCTTGAAATTGCGCGGCGGGCCGATGATCTGCGCGGTAAAATGTCGGGAGCTGTCGGTTCATATAATGCCATGCGCATACTCTACAAGAATCCTGTTGAGGTTGAAAAATATTGCCTTTCCCTCCTTTCCTTGAAACCTTCCGATTATTCCACACAAATTGTGGAACCGGAATATCAGCTCCGCCTTCTTCTGGAATTAAACACGGCATTCGGTATTATCGCGAATCTGGCCGATGATCTGCGCCATCTGCAGCGGAGTGAAATTCATGAGGCAGCCGAACACTTTGCTTCATCGCAGGTGGGCTCATCCACCATGCCCCATAAGCGGAACCCTTGGAACTGCGAACATGTAAAAAGTATGTGGAAGGTTTTTGCGCCCCGTGTTGTTACCATGTACATGGATCAAATTTCCGAGCATCAGAGAGATATGACAAATTCCGCATCTGCCCGCTTCATTCCCGAGTACATATGCGGTTTCTCAGAGGCGGTAGAGAGAATGAAGAACATTCTCAAAACACTTGCGGTAGATACCGAAGGTCTGCAAAAAAATTTGCGGAATGCGGGGTCGCTCATTCTTGCCGAACCCGCCTACATTCTTCTGGCGCGTCAACATGAACCGCATGCGCATGAAAGAATCCGAAAAATAACACTTGCGGCGGAAAAAGAAGGTATTCCCTTTCATGCAGCGCTCATGAGGGAGAAGGATGTCTGGAAAAAGCTTGTCCATGGTCTGGAGACATCCGGACTGGACGCCGATTTCTTCCAGAAACCATCGCAGTATCGGGGGCTAAGCGCCGACCGCGCACGGGAACTGTGCCGTACATGGCGGAGCACGCTTGAAAAGCTCAGAGAACGTTCCGGCATTACCGCTCGGAGCGGGGGCGCTCGGAGCAGGACCGAATCGCCGGTAGTGGTCGACAGCCGATCCGCATGCGGCAGTTGACGCAGCCGGCAGGCGTTGAAGGGCGTGTACCCTTTCGGGGCGAACTCCACCCCTACCTTCACCAGCTCGTAACCGGATTACGCAAGGGAATGGGATATACCGGCTGCGCCACAATAAAAAAATTGCAAAATTACAAAAAATACATTATAATTAGCCATGCGGGGCTGCGTGAAAGTCATGTCCACGATGTTACTATCATTCAGGAACCGCCAAATTATTCTCGCTGAAAACAAGGAAGGTATTATGAACATTGTTATTATTGGGGCGCAGTGGGGCGATGAGGGAAAGGGAAAAATGGTCGATTTTCTCTCTGTTCATGCAGACATTGTTATCCGATTCAGCGGAGGGGCGAATGCCGGTCATACCATTGTTAATAACAATATAACCTATAAATTCCACCTTCTTCCCTCGGGCATACTGTATGAGAACACAACTGCCGTTCTCGGAAGCGGAATGGTCATTGATCTTGAAGCCCTCTTTGCGGAACTGGATGAAATTCAAAAACAGGGCATAGAATGGAAGGGGCGGGTTTTCATATCCAATAGAGCCCACATTGTATTACCCGGGTATAAAAAGAAAGATATTGAGCTGGAGAAGGAACGCAAAAACCCCATTGGTACGACTGGAAGGGGTATTGGAGTTGCCTACAGTATGAAGGCAGGCAGGGATGGCCTGCGGGTTGTGGATGTTCTTGATCCCGATCGTTTGCAGGCGCTTGCCGATGATGACAGGCGATATCTTGCGCAATTTACCGATCTTCTGAAAGAGATGACCTTCGACATCAGTACCTTCATCCACAAAAATACCTCCAGCCAAATACTGCTTGAAGGCGCTCAGGGAGCACTTCTCGATATCGATCTTGGAACCTACCCCTTTGTAAGTTCCGGCTGTTCTGCTGCGGCAGGGGCGAGCCTTGGCGCGGGCATTGGTCCGAAGCAGCTCGATAAGATATATGGTGTTTTCAAAGCCTACTCAACGCGGGTTGGTAATGGTCCCTTTCCAACCGAATTCAGAGAAGAATTCGATGGTAATACGGAAGATCTGGTGCGCAGTCTTGGTCATGAATATGGAGCGACCACAGGGCGTCCACGGCGCTGCGGACACCTTGATCTTGTCGCTCTCCGCTACGCTGTTCTGGTAAATGGTTTCGATGCGCTCATACTTACGCACATTGATGTCTATGATCAGTTTGATGAGATATATGCCTGCGTTGCCTACGACATTGACGGACGGCGCACGAAGGAATTTCCCGCGAGTATCAGCGATCTGGAAAGAGCGCGGCCGGTTCTCCAGTCCTTCCGGGGGTGGAAAACAGACATTACTGCCATTCGGGAGTATCAGGATTTTCCTGCTGCCGTACAAAATTACATTACCTATATCGAAAACTTCTGCGAAAATCCGGTTGAAATTGTCAGTGTTGGGGCTGACCGCGCGCAGACCATCATCCGAAAGCCGATATGGACATAATACTCATAATGGATTTCGGCGGGCAGACTGCTTAGCTCATTTCCCGCCGCATCCGCGAAATTGGCCTGTACACGGAAATCGTACCCGGAAATTGTCCATTCACCAACAGTCCTCCCTGATCGGTGATGGGATCGGGAATACTATTCGGGGCATTGGAAAAAATGCCCGGGTGATCAAAAAGTCAGCGAACAGTTCGATAAATACCAGAGAGCCCTCATAAACAGCAGGACATTTCAGGCACAGACCAACCTTCTTGTTCTGGTGCTATGGTACCATGGCGAAGCACTATGGGAAGGAAATCTCAGTTTTCACAGTTCCCAAGATATACATACACACATACCGGAAAAATTGTACACAATGATGGAAAAAGTTCAGATGAGTGATTGGTTTGTCAATCAGGGCATGGAGAAAGGCATTCTGAAAGGCCGGGTTGAAGGGCATATTGAGGAGCGGAGAAAAAACGCTCGCAGTATGTTTTCCAAAGGATTTTCAGCCCATGACATTCAGGATGTTACCGGGCTGAGTGATGATGAAATGCGGACAGTGCGGAACGGATTCGTGAATTAAACGGATCTGTGGCATCCACAAGGCAATGGTTGAATTCGCCCTTGACTTCAAGGTTTATTGCAGACTAATATGACCACATCGAAATACAGAGCAGAAAGGAGTATACGCTATGATGAAAAATCGCTACCTTACCTTGTTGGAAAATCTGCGTCACAAACTGACTGAGGTCGGAATGGAGCAGGAAGTAGTTGAACAGACACAAAAAATAGCCTCAGACATAGAATGTTTTGAGGTGATTATTCCGGTTGTCGGCGCATTCAGCGCTGGCAAGACTTCACTTATTAATAGCTTTTTACAGCGAGATAAGAAAGCTGAACTGCCAGTCGACACTCTCGCCCAAACAGCCATTGCTACCGAAATTCGTTCGGCAGCCCCCGGACAGAATGAGTACATTGATCTGTGCGATAATGACAGTTGTGAGCATTCGAAAAAAATTGATTTGGAAGAATATAAGAACATATCTACCGGAACTCTGAAAACTGAAAAGCCTAAATGGCTCTTTGCGCGGGCATTTCTGCAAAGCGAAAGATTGTCATTATCAGACAACAAAATACTTGTTGATATGCCGGGGCTTGATTCAGGACTCAGAACACATAACAACGCAATACTACGCTACCTTCCCCGAGGTAGTTTTTTCATACTGGTAATTGATGCGGAAAATGCCTCACTGCGGAGAAGTGAACTAATTATGTTGCAGGAACATAACATTCAGGGCTTCGATTTTGCCGTCCTGATAAACAAAATAGAGAAAAAAGAACAAGATCGGGATGAAATTATCAGCCACATTACTGAACAGATAAAAACTCAACTGAATATAGAGGCTCCTGTCTATGCGGTGTCTACAAGAAAAGGTGAGACGGGTATTCACGGTATGTTGGAAACATACCAGAACATTGACTGCGACCGCGCCCTGCAGAATTTTTATTATTCAGTCCTCATTCAGCACTTTGACAGTATTCTGCAACTATTACATGCCCGATACAGCGGCCTGAATCTTGATTCCGCTGAGAGCGATGAAATTATTGAAGAACTGCAGAAGCAGAAAGAACAAGCCATACATGCCCTGCAGGAACAGACCAGAGACATTGAACGGAAATATTCCAATACTGCCGTCGATAAACTGCTGCGGGCACTGCGTGAAAGAATTTCTGAAGCAGCCCCCATGCTCGCGGAGTCCTATTCGGGAGATGGTGAAAGCCTGAAACGTGAACTAAATGAAATTGTGCGATTTGAACTTACTCATTTACTAACAGCTGCCCGAGAGGAAACCTCGCGTGAAATTATGGAATCTATAAGCGAGCAGATGCAGAAACTTGATGCTGCCTTTGAACGTTTGGTCACTCCCGAAAATACCACTGTTTCAAACATTTCAGCCACACTGGAAAACATAGTGCCCGCAATGAGAAAAGTGCATACTGGTTTTTCGGACGTTGCACAGAAAATTACTAACCGCGATGTTCAAGCATCGTACCTTGCAATAAGTGGAACACTGGCCGCGGCCACTGCCGTTATCGCGCCATGGCTGGAGGTAATTATTATTATGCTCCCTACTATAATTGGCATTCTGAGCAAGGGAGCGCGCGAGGAGCAGGAACGCAAGCAGAAACAGAAAATTGAAACCGAAATAAAAGGAAGCGTCGCGTCCCGCATTACTTCTGAACTCCGCTCTGAAGTTAGCAAAACCTATCGTGAGGAATGCGCTTCAATGATTCATGCGGTGCAACAGCAGCTAAGCGGCAACATTGAGGCAATTGAAAAGGAACTGAAGCAGGCCCGTGAACAGCGTAATGTGAAAGAGGCTGAATTGGAGGCGCAAAGAGAACAATTGAGCGGGGCCATTGAAAGCATCAGCTCCTTGAAACAGTCAATTCAGGCGCAGTAAAACATCGACGGCATATAAACCAATACAATAAACGGAGGAAAACCCCCATGGAAAATAATACACCTAATACCGATACTGTTCGGGAACTTTACCAGACGCTGTCTAAAATCGCAGAAAGCAACAAAGAGTTTTTCAATGATGGCAGTACCATACGGAATATTCAAAAAGACTCTCAGAGCTTCACCGAAGACAGCAGAGAACTGGAAAATAACAACCGCCTGCTCCGCATAGGCATTATAGGACAAATAAAGGCGGGTAAATCCACACTGTTAAATCACCTGCTGTTCAATGGGCAGGATGTACTGCCAAAGGCAGCCACACCCATGACTGCAGCCTTAACCCACATCGTCAAGGGCGCTAGGAATGTCATTGAAACCACCTATTTCGACAAAAAATCGTGGGCGGATATTGAACGACTTGTAAAACAGACACAACAAAAACAACCCACTGAACCTTCCGCCCCCAGCGTTAACGAAGTAGACAAAACAGTGTCCGGGGCGCGTGAAATATACAATCATGTGAAAAAGAATGGTATTAATGTTCAGGAATATCTTGGTAAAACGGAAACACAGGATTTTTCCAATACTAATGATCTGGCAAAAAAACTGCTGGATCTCGTGAGTACGAAGGGTACTCTCTCTCCTTTGGTACAGCAGGTGAAACTGGAAATATGCGAAGGAGCTATGCCGGATTTCGACATTGTTGATACACCAGGCTTTAATGATCCTGTTGTATCTCGCGATATCGCAGCCCAAAGGCTCCTCGGTAAATGCGATGTTGCCATTCTCATGAGCTATACTGGCCAATTTTTGGCTCAGACAGACAAAGACTTTCTCTTAAGGCGTATTCGGGAAAAGGGCATAAAACATGTTCTTGTGGTTGGCAGTAAGTTCGACAGTGTCATGATGGATGAAATCGACTCAGATGAAGGCCCGCATAATTTTGACGAAACATATAATGCAACAGCCACTAAATTACGTGGAGTGACCAAAAATTTGAAAACGGCAGAAGCCGGACTGAACCTCACAGATGACGATGTTCAGTTTATCTCCACCATGGCCTCCGACATTGCGAACAATACGCAGCATTTGAATGAGGAACAGGAGCACATATTACGCTATTTGAATGAGGTGTTTCCCGATTACTTCGATGGTATGCCCCCCCTGAGCGAAACAAGCAGAAGCAACCTCCTAAAATTAGGCAACATGGAGGGTATTAATGCGCGACTCCAGAGCTACAGGGAAAAGAAGGATAAAATTATTCGCGGACGGCTCGGAGAACGAATACAAGGCGAACTATCGCTGCTGTATGACCTTCAAAAAAGTATGATAGAAGATGTTGAAGATTACTGGAAAGATTTGGATAATTTTGATCCTAACAGCGCGGAAAATAAGAAGCAAGAAATGGAAAGCATTCTCATTGATGTTAAAGATACTGTGGAAATTGAAGTGGGAGAGATGACAATAGGTTTTTACAAAGATAACATCAACAAAGTTCGTAAATTTATTACCACAGAATGTTCAGACGTAGAATATGCCGTTACAAACTCCGAAATAACGAAATACAAAACCGTAGAAAAAAGGCAATTTTTGGGTGGACTAATACGATTATTAAGGTTCTCTAGCGGATGGGAAACACAAGAATATTCGGTCTTCGACAGTAACAATGCCATAATGGAAATAGAAAAATTTTTGGATGAAGTACAAAGACTCTGGAAAACAAATGTCTTAATACCTTACAAACAAAATACTAATAAACACTGTAAAGACTTAAGAGATACGGTTGTTATTATTATTAATAATAAGATCTCTAATGAAGCTATGAGCCCCATTAATGAAAGCGAGTTGAAAAGAACCCTGAAGAAAACCATGAGATCTGTAGTTTCTGATGTTGGTGAAATTCTGTCAGATACGAATGCTCTCATAGATAGTAATGATAGTGCCATGAGTCAAATTATTGGTGATGATAGTGACAGGAGTAAAACTGAATTTTTAAAATCACTGCGGGGTGTAGTGAGAGAAATGGAAAATACATTGCTCGATACCATTGAAAAGCTTATTGAAGCCACAAATAATGCCTGCGCTGGTGTTACGGAAAAAATTCAAGCTGCCTTTAACACACATCTTGATGATCTCACAAAGCAAATTGAACAAAAGAAATTTATGCACCAGCGTTGTATTGCAGCCGTTAAAGAACTTAAAAATGTGAAGGTACCGGAAATAAGCCATGAATACGAACATTGATAATCTGCATAGGATTCTCGCAGATGGACATAAATTGTTACAACAAACAAATGCCACTATTGCCTCGGGGCTACACGCCCTGCAGGAAGATACCCGCCAAACGGCGGTACAGAGTGAAACGAGTTCTGCGCAGCTGGATCACTGGTGCTTACGCGTACAGTCATGGCTCAATGTTGAAACAATAGAAAGCCGGCTGAAACGCCGCACCCTGCATCGTCTGCGGAGGAAAGATATTCTTCGCTTGTTCAGTTTGCTCAAAATGTGCGCGCAGAAAATGACCGAACACATCCTCAACAATTACACATTACACAAAACTTTTCAGACTCACATTCAACAACATGTGGACGCAGTTGGGAATGTTGCCAATAACCGCGACATTCACGTATTATCCCGCTCAATCAATGACACAATGCAATTACTCAAAGAACAAAGTGAGGCTATAGAGAAACAGCGTAAGATTATTGATCTAAAAAGTGATGTTATTGAATTTATTGCCAATATTGCCCCAGCAGAATCCGTACAAAGCGTTGCCGACAAACCCTTCAAAGATTACTGCGCGCTACTTGAAGACGACTACCTGAAGGAATTTGCGCCAAATGCCAATTTACCCGATGAAGCTGCGCAATATGAAAAACTCCTAACACTACGCGAGGAAATGAAACGCATTATGCTCGCTCCTGCTGTCTATCGGCGGGTTATTGGCGCGGTAACCGGAGCATTCAGTAGCGGTAAATCGACCCTTCTCAACTATTTGATTGGCCCTAAATTAAAACTTCTTCCCACAGATACTCTGCGCACAACTGCTATTCCAACCTATATTACCCACGTGAAAAGCGAGAATGTCGAAACATATATTGTCAGTAAAGTAACCGACGGCAGAAAATTGAATACCGAACACGATAGGAACAAAGAGTGGCTGCCATTCATTACTCATCAATTTACAGAAAACTATAAAATTGCCTTAAATACGCTGCTTGAGTGTGTTGTTCTCTCCACACCCAGCCTTGAAGCATACAAGAAACTGGCATTCCTCGACACGCCGGGCTATAACAGTGGAGATACTGATAATAAGATTGCAGATCGCTCTACTGCTGGCATGCAGTTTCTCATTTTATGCTGTAATTGTCATAAAGGTGGTCTGACTGACCTTGACGTCAGTTTTTTGAACAAACACATGGAGCAACCGGAACCGCCAGAATTGTACCTTGTTTTGACGAGGGCACGGAGGCACAGTCCCAGCAAACGAAAGGAAATTATGGATGCCGTGCAAAGAGCGGTAGATAAATGGAAATGGAATCCTGCGGGTATTGGTCTGTTTGACAAGGCAGGATGGTACGAGCATAAGGGAAAATCACTGCCGGAATTTCTTGAAGAAATGAATAGACACAGCCCCAACGACACAATGCAACGTGACTCCGATGCAATATGGGACACGTATATTGAACATCATAAAAAAGAACAAAAAAAGCAGGAAACGCTACTTGGCTTCGTAAAGAAATGCAGCCTGCTAATGGATGATGCAGATGAGGACACATTTAAAACGGAAGTCAGAGATATGAAAAAAACCATTGAAACTGCCATTACGCTACATGCAGACTGCAAAATCAAGGCTGAAAAATTAAAGTCTAAAACTCAAGATATATTCCACGAATTCTTCAGCGCAGTAGAAAACAGCCATCACTCATGACCCGCTTACACACCAACAATGTATATTTCCCGATTGCCGTTTTTCCTGCTGCATTAGAGAAACTCACCACGATTCGGAGTCAGCGGGTTCATAATCATGGGTGAAGTATGCCGTATTTTGAGTAATTTATTGAATGATAAAACGTAAAAAATGAAAAATGCGCAAAAATAAAAAAGTTCACATGTGGATTTGACATTCTGAATAAATGAACGATACTACATGTTATAGATGAGACTGTTGCTGTGCAACGATCTCAAAATTTCTTTCAAAAGGAGAATATAACAATGAACAAACCGAATCTTTTCTCGTATGCCACAAGTGAACTTTCGCAAGATGCTTTCATCTGCTGGCTGCTTGCATGGGCTCATCCTGAAAACAAGGAAATCAATTCCGACAGCCCCGCGCTGCATGCCTGCGCGCGTGCGTTAATTGAAGCGTTTTTTGAGAAGCACAAAAATAGGGAACACCCCCTAAATGCCGCAGACGTAGATAGTTCATACCCCAAAACATTCCCGCAGCCATTACCAGCGTGGAAGTGGATAAGCAGCACAAAAGAATTGACGTGCTCTGTATTGTGAATGGTACTTACGCAATTATCATTGAGGATAAAATTGATACCAAAAACCATTCAGACCAGTTAAAGCGGTATATGGATGAGATCAGCAAGAAATATTCCAAGGAAAATATTTCCCCCTCTATTTCAAAACTGTGGATCAATCCTCATACAGCAAGGTTCGTTCGGCAGGGTATGAGCCATTTCTGCGCGCCGATTTTCTCAAAATTCTCAACGCATATGACGGGAAGAATGACATTCTGCTGGATTATCGGCGCCATCTGCAACAAATAGAAGATGAAGTGCAATCGTACACGACTCAGGGTCTGAAGGACTGGCACCCGCTCCAATGGATGGGGTTTTATATGAGGTTGCAGGAGTTGCTGAAAGCTCCCAACGCCGGTTGGGATTATGTGCCTAATCGATCCGGAGGTTTCTGGGGCTTCTGGTGGGGATGGGTGCCTATTGAAAAGCCTACTGAAAAACAGGGGAAATGCGAACTACACATTCAATTAGAGGAAGATAAGCTCCGCTTCAAAATTTATGTAAGTGACGCTGACGCTGCGAAAATGCGAGAACTCAGGTGGAAATGGCATCGGAAAATTATGGAAGCGGGCGGGAAAGACTTTGGACTGCAAAAACCTGCCCGATTCGGGAACGGCACATATATGACGGTATGTGAATTTCGTGCCGATTACAGAGTTTCAGAAAATAACATAATTAACATGGACAAAACGCTTGCTCGCCTGCGCGATGCCGAAGGTATTTTGGCATCCGCCACTCAGGCGGACAACTAATTTTCGGGACTCATTCGCTTTCGTTTTTTCGCAAACGTTAAACGTTACGCCCCCACCGAGGGGACGAAAATCCCGAGTAGGTTATGTAGTCAAAGTCGGCGGGGTGCCTGCCCCCGGAAACATCGAAGCAGCCAATGCCGACGTACATACCGGTGAAGCCCATGGGTTTTACATAATCATCTGAGTAAATGCTTGCATCGAAAACAGGCTCAATAGAGTTCCAGTCGTTATTTTTCTGGCTGTTTTTCCGCTCTATTCTTCTGTTCATTCTTCCGGCTATTCTTTTGGCGCCAACGCAGACGCAGTTCTCCCATTGCTGAATCCACTCCGAGTTCAACCGGACCATTTGCCAGCAGAATCTCGTTCTCCCCAAGGGGCATGCTGAGTTTTCGGAGGTCAAAGGAAATAACACCGAGGCGGCGCGTGCCGTCAATGTCGCTTATTCTGAACAGGAGTTGCGTACTTTCATCATAACGGATAATAAGCCCTGCCATATGCTGAAAACTTTCTGGTGAAAAATCGACACAGGTTTCGGCAGACCAGTAAAAATGCTGCACTCTGCGCAGCAGAACCGATTGCCGGAACCTGCTCAGCATGGATTCAGCGCCATAGAGGCGCAGCCAGCCGCTGCGCTCGCTCAGAGAAAAATACTCATCATCGGCGGGTCCGCGAAGTGTATTGAGCTTCAGGTTCCAGCCTGGCCCGTCAAAATCCTCCATCCACAATTCCTCTGTTTTCTCGTCCCTCTCTGACTCCCCTGCGGAATTATCAGCAGAATCATCCTCGTTGTTGGGAGCGCGCAGGCTATCGGGATCGTGCAGGCTATCGGGAGCGCGTAAGCCGGAGGAGCTGAAAGAAACTTCAGTTGCGGCGCCATCGCCTTCAAGATAGGGCCAGTCGTCAGTGCTCCAGATAATTTTCTGGAGAGCGGTTTCCCGTCCGAGCGGACAACGCCATGTGTCCCACAGGGGGCGTCCGCAGAGGTGGGCAAGTATCCATTCATTGTCTTTCCAGGGAACCATGCTTGCGTGGCCTGCTTTCTGCAGGCCGGGAAAAAGGCAGGCCCGCGCCTTTAGGGGGTCATGCAGTTCATGGGCTTTCTGAAAACCAGGCAGATCGGCGACAGCCGTTAAAAGATGTGTTTTAGGGTGAAGTTCATAGGGGCCGTCAATGTTCCTGCTGCGGGCAAGGGTTACCGCGTGCGTATACGAGGTGCCGCCCTCGGCAGTCATGAGATAGTACCAATTGTTTCGCGTGTATAAATGGGGCGCTTCGGTCACTCCACGCGGAGTACCGGAAAAAATATGAGCGCTCTTTCCAATGAGCATTTTTTTGGCGGGGTCGTATTCCTGCAAAAGAATTCCGGCAAAACTGTTTTTTCCCGGTCGATAATCCCAGATCACATTAACAAGCCACTTTTTTCCGTTGTCATCGTGGAAAAGAGAGGGATCAAAGCCGGATGAGTTGAGGTAGATTGGTTCAGACCAGGGGCCGCGGACATCCGCTGCTGTTATCAGATAATTATGGGTATCTTTAAAACCGCCTCCGACATTGTCCGGTGTTCCTTCCCATTCTTTTACATCGGTATAGATGAGATAAAACAATCCGTCGCAGGAGCTCAGGCAGGGTGCCCATATCCCCCCCCGATTTCGGATTCCCCCGCATATTGAGCTGCGATTCACGGGTAATGGCATAGGATACAAGTTCCCAGTTCTGCAGATTCCGGCTGTGGTGTATCGGAACACCCGGCCAATATTCAAAACTGCTTGTCGCAATGTAAAAATCGTCTCCAACCCGGCAGATCGAGGGATCGGGATGAAAGCCCTGCAGAACAGGGTTTTTCACGGCACACGATGTATCCACGAAAAATTATCCCTTTATTGCGCCAATAGTGAGTCCGCGAATTATCGATTTTGAAAATGTAATAACGACGATGAGAATAGGAATAATGGAGATAGTTATTCCAAGATAAATAGCGCCGAAGTTTGTCTCGTACAGTCCCTTAATGTTCGACACGACCACCGGCATGGGAAATTTATTTGCTGATGTCAGAAGTACCAGAGGTGTGAGGAGATCATTCCATTTTCCAATGAAGGTGAAAATTGACATGGTTGCAATTGAGGGCATTGCAAGGGGAAGAATAATCCGCATAAAGATAAATCGTTCGCCGGCGCCGTCAATAATGGCAGCCTCAATAAGGGAGTCAGAAATTGATGCCTCAATGTACGAGCGGATGAAGAATACCATGGCGGCGTTCGCTGCAGTCGGGAGGATGAGCGGGAGATAATTATCAATGAGCCTCAGTTTTGTTATGAGGTCATAGTATCCGATCAGCCCGAGCTGCTGGGGAATCATCATGGTGGAGAGTATCAGCCAGAAGAGTACTTCCTTTCCCCTGAAATGAAATTTTGCAAAGCCGTAGGCTGTCAGCGCTGAAAAAAATGCCGAGAGGAGTACCGAGGGGGCGGCGATAATAAAGCTTGCGATAAAGCCCTGCCATATATTTACCCTGCTTTGGATAATTTCATAGTTTTCACGGAGGGCGCTGCCGGGGGTGAGCCAGAGACGCTGTGAAATTTCAACGTTGGTGTGTGTGGAATTTATAACCATCATATAAAAGGGCACAATGGAAAGTATTGCAAGCGTTATGAGAAAAATTCCGAGCAGAATGTTTTCTATGGGAGTTCGACGTTCGATCATGATATTTTACCTTTCCGGTTATCTCCAAGATATTTGAACAGAAGAATGGAGAAAAGGAGGATCATGAAAAAGAGGGTATAGGCAACCGATGCGGCATAACCGATGTTAAAATTTTTGAATGCCTGATTATAGAGATACAGCACCATGGTTGTAATGGCATTATCCGGCCCGCCGCGTGTGTCGGTGAGTACACGGGGAATGTCAAAAATCTGCATGCCGCCGATCAGAGAAGTAACAAGAACGTAGAGCATAATCGGCCTCAGAAGGGGAAGGGTAATTCCGAAGAAAACCTGAAGGCGTGTTGCCCCGTCAATAAAGGCAGCCTCGTAGAGATCTTCGCTTATTGAACTCAGCCCTGCCATAAAAATAATGGCTGTGTATCCAAACCATTGCCACCACTGAATAAAGGAAACCGTTCCCTGAGTAATAAGGCGGTTCTGAAGCCAGTTTATCGGTTCCTGAATGATCCCCAGATCCTGAAGCACATGATTCACTGTTCCTGTCTGCCAGTCGAGAAGTACGGAGAAAAGCACCCCAATTGAGGCTGCCGTTACAAGGTTCGGCAGAAAGTAGATGGTACGCAGGGTTTCTTTTCCCCGTATATTCCATTCATAGAGGATGACGGCGAGGATGAGGGCAAATACAAGCTGCGGAATGAAATTCATGAGCCAGATAAACCAGGTATTGAAAATTGATTTGAGAAAGATTTCGTTTGTTAAAAGCCGCTGATAGTTAGCGAAACCAACGAATTCATTCTCAAATAAATTTATGGGGGAAGTCAGACTTAACCCGAAGGTATAAACAATGGGATATAGCTGAAATACAAGGGCAACAATGAAGAAGGGCATAATAAAGAGATAGCCCTTATTGTTTCTATTTGAAAAAAATGACCGTGCAGAAGATGATCGTGCAGAAGATAACGTAACAGAATGTTTCATGGCGCCTTCTTATCTGAGTTTCTATGTACTCAGAGATAGTAATCCTTCTTCCCCGTAGGGAAGAAGGATTAGTGTTTATGAAAAATTATTGCATTATGACAACATTTACATTGGGAAGTATATCGGCAATAGCAAGAGTGAAATCATCGAATGCTTCCTGCAATGTTTTTTGTCCGTTTGCATAGGGTTCAACCTGATCGCCCCAAGCATTTTGAATCTGGAAGTCCCAGGGTCCAACACGGGAAACATCAATTTTCTGAGCCTCGTTAAAGAAGTACTCATAATGATTTTGCCTGCCGAGGAAGGGATCGGAAAAGCCCGGTTTTATTTCTTCAACAACCGAAATGTTGCCGACAAAGTCGCCGGTTTCTTCTGCCCAGAATCTGGCAAAATCGGGGTCGCTTCCAACATGCTGCACAAAGGCCCATGCAAGGTCTTTGTTGTTGCTGAAACGGTTTATGCCGATCCAGGTTCCGCCCCAGTTATAGGGAGCGGGAGGAACAGCCAGCCCCCAGTCGCCGGTAAATTCGGCGTCGCCTGCGGCAGCTTCGGGTTCAGCATTGGGTTTGAGCACATAATGGAGCCCCCAAGTTGGGAGAATGTACGAAAATACCGAGGCATCTGCCATGGAAGAGAACCATGCCGGAGTCCAAGTACCAATTCCGCCTTCAATGTCGTTGCTCCGCATTTCGCGGGCAAGTTTCATGAATCCGACAAGCGATTCGGGAATGGTAAGAGTTTCGTCCTGCACATAGGGTTCAGTTCGTTGATTATATACGAATTCTGCCATATCCGGATAACCTGCAACGAGAAAGCGCTCTCCGCCATAGTAATCGCGGATTTTTTCACCCAGTTCATAGTATTTGTTGATGTCGCTTGTCCATTTGGAAACTTCAGCGGGATCATCAGTACCGAGAACATCCCGGGCAATGCTTCTCCTATAGAAAAGAGCGCCGGGAGTTGCCTGCCATGAAAGAGCGGTAATTTTGTCATTTTCATCGCGTGAAAGGTCAACAACATAGGGAACCAGATCATCAACCAGATTTTCAGCATTGTAGGGCGCATCGGAAATGGGCTCCCAAAAGCCTGCTTCAATAAACTGCTTGAAGAATGCCGCCTCACCGGTGAAAACATCGGGTATATCGCTGCGGGAACGAAGTGTGGTTACTACCTTATTAAGGTATACTTCATCCTGATTCGGTATAACAACAAATTCAACCTCAATACCGGGGTATTTTGCGTTAAAATTATCAATCATCCCACCGACCTCATCGGTGAATGACCATACAACAATTTTCCCTGTAAAGTCCTCAGGGTTTACATCGGCTACCGACTCCCCTGAACCACCGCCGAAGAGTGGAAGGGACATTAGTATGAATATGGCAGATATTACTGCCGCTATTCTCAATTTCATAGAAATCCTCCTGTTTGACTGCCCGGAATTATTCCCCGAGCAGTACTTAACGTGTATCCTAGCATAATTAATAATGCCTGTAAAGTACAATTTGATATTTATTTACATACAAATACAATTTTATTTGTATGTATTGTTGATATTTGACTCAATACCATAGTAGAATGGACAATGTGAACCCTCAGACGCTCCCTTCATATATGCAGGTTGAACAGCAAATTATTGCCTTGCTCAGTAAAGGCAATTTTAATTTTGGAGATCGCCTGCCGACAGAGCATAAGCTTATGCAGATGTTTTCCGTGAGCCGGACAACAGTCCGTAGAGCTCTGCAGCTCATCGAAGCACAAGGAATTGTATCGCGTAATCAGGGAAGCGGTACATTTTACGCGGTGAAAGATACCCTGCGGAAAGATACTCCGTCTACCCGCACCCTCGGTCTGATAAATTTTTTCTTTATGGATTACATTTATGTGGAGATAATTCGGGGTATTGAAGATGAAATAGAACGCGCCGGTTATTCCCTGCTCATTGCCAACAGTAACCGCAGTGAGGAAAGGCAGTTTGAGGCAATCCGTCATCTTATTGATCAGAAGGTCAGCGGACTCATTATTGAACCGAAGCGGAACCTTACAATGACAGAGAGCGACCCTCTTGTGCGCCTTTTCAGTAATACGGATATTCCTGTTGTTACTACGCACTGGGGTATTGGCGTCAAACGGTTTTCCACCGTGACTCTGGACGATCTGTACGCAGGAAAGATGGCAGGCGATTATCTTATCGGGATGGGACACGAGAGAATTGCTTATATCTACAAAAAAAATGTTCAGGCAAGTTATGACCGCATGGAAGGATTAAAGAATGCTCTGGAGGCGGCAGGTCTCACGCTTGATCAGCGCTATGTGTTTTCATACACAGACGAAGAAGAGGTAGAAGATGTACATCAGGGATATGTGCAGACCCTCAGGTTATATGCGTCCTGCGATCCTGCGCCGACCGCTATTTTTTATTTTAATGATAACATTGCAATTCAGGGCTATCGGGCACTTGCGCAATTGAAGCTGCGGGTTCCCGAGGATGTATCGGTAATTGGATTTGACGATTATCATATATCTTCTCTGGTGGTTCCTCCCCTGACAACCTTTGAACATCCGAAATATGACCTCGGCCGATGGACGGCAAAAATACTTATTGATGAGATTGAATATAAAGCGACCGCTCTCCCCATGAAGCTGCTTTTTGAACCGCGCCTTATTGAGCGGGGTTCTGTGAGGACTCTGAAATGAAGACAGTTATCGGTATAGACCTCGGTACCCAGAGTTCGAAAATCCTCATGTATGACTATGATAAACGGCGTATCGCGGCGCGTGCATCGGCTTCCCATGATCTCATAAGCGGCGATGCGGGCAGGAGTGAGCAGGAATCATCATGGTGGATTGATGCGCGCTTGAGGATCTCTGCAACATTGCAGCGGCGCAGGGCGAAATACCGCTGACAAGCGGTCATCAGGAACTCATTGAGAACATTGTTAACCAGCATTCAGATCAAGAATGCTCTCTATGTGCTTAGCATTCTCCTATTTGATGTGAGAAATTAGTACGCGCTTCCGTCTGCCCGAGCCTTCGGGTCGGACTCATGCGCTCCGCGTGCTTATTCTGCTGCCGTGGGCGGGCGGGCTCCGGTCGCTAAGTCGTAGGCAAGGATTTTTCCAGAACCGCCCACCCACATTGTTGTTCCATCCGACCAGATGCCAGCGGGGGTAGTAATCCCGGCAGTAGAAAGTATGGAAGCAGCAAAGTCTTTTGAATCATCGTAGGTTACCGTAATAGCGCCTGCGGCGTTTATTGAGTAGTCATAGGCATAGATTTTTTTATCCTTTTCATCCGTTATCCACATCGTTGCTCCGTTTGACCATATACTAAAAGGGCTATCAGTCTCAGTAGCAGAAAAATTCTTTGATGCCTTGTAAGTCATATCAATATTGCCTTCGGTGTTTATCGCGTAGTCATAGGCATAGATTGTTTCATCTGTATCTGCCACCCACATAGTTGTCCCATTCGACCATATACCACGGACATTTGAACCCCCGTTACTAGTGACAAATTCTTTTGACTCATCGCGTGCCTTACTCGTTATGTTGTAGGCATAGATTTTCCTAGACACTACATCCGCCACCCACATAGTTGTTCCATCCGACCAGATGCCAGTGGGGTAATTATTCCCGGCAGTAGTAAGTGTGTTAGTACTGAATTCTTTTGTTGTATCCTGTTCTTTGGTAATCATGTTGTAGGCATAAATGTGTTTATCATCATAATCCAGTACCCACATTGTTGTGCCATCCGAAAAGATATCTGTAATTTTCTCATTCGCGGCGGCAAGAACAAGGAAATCGTCTCTGTGATTATCTTGGGAATTATATCCGTGCGCGTTATATCCGTACAGGTCATATTGACCTCCGGTTACCCGGTGATTACCGTCAGCATTGAAGCCGTTTATGTCATACCCGTTTATGTCGTAACCCTCGGCGTTAAAACCGTCTTTGTCATAACCCTGTTCGTCATAACCATCATCGTTGTATTTCTTTCCGTTACGATGATTGCCGTCTGCATTGAAACCGGCAGCATTGTAACCGTCTGCTTTATAACCATTTCTATTGTAGCCATTTGCATTGTAGCCGTCTTTGTTGTAGCCCTCCGCATCGTAACCATCTGCGTTATAGCCATCAATATCGTAACCGGCAGCATTGTAACCGTCTTTGTCGTAACCGTAGAGGTTGTATTCCGTGCCGGTGTCGCGGTGTTTGCCCGCAGCATTAAAGCCTTCTGCGTTATAACCTGTTTTGTCATAGCCATCATCGTTGTATTTCGTGCCGTTACGATGATTACCGTCAGCATTAAAACCGGCTGCATTGTAGCCGTCTTTGTCGTAACCGTAGAGGTCGTATTCCGTGCCGGTGATATAGTGAATACCATCGTCATAGAACCCCCACATGTCGCAGGCGGTGAGCAGTATTCCCGCAATAAAAAATGCCGTGAGCGCGTACAATCCGAAACATTTCTGCGCGGAATGCTTCCGGTGTTTAATGTTCAAATTCTTCATGAATTTCCTCCATATAGGGTAAAGTATAATGCAGGCATAAGCCAAGGTCAAGCAGAAATTTTTCAAAGAATGGGATAGAAACTTTTGCTACTGAAAGTTTTGACTCAGGAAAACCTTTATCAATGCCAGAACTTCCCCAACAAATTTTTTCAGACCATTGGTGGAACTCTCATACACATTCATGATCTACTAATCATCAACACATCACAGAATTCCTGAGTATTTTACTCATTGAAACTTTTGCATTGGAAAATTGTGCAAGCACAATTTCAATTTTACTGAAATTATACCTGAACATAGTCTTCTTTGCACGCAAAATGAGCATACCCCTTCGAAAATACACTTATGCGCGGTATAATTCCCATTATTACGGGAGGGGAATTATGTGAAACTTTTGCTCTGCAAAATTTTCCAATGAGGATTCTCCCATCACAGAAAATTGTGCAGAGCACAATTTTCCAATAAGGATTCTCTCATCCATATTCTTGATTCCCTCAAGGTATAGAAAGTTTTGCCACAGGCAAAACTTTGTTATATTCTTGATTCTCTCATTGTGTAGAAAGTTTTGCCTTGGAAAATTGCGCAAGCACAATTTCCAGTAGCAAAACTTTATATGTGTTCTCAGAAAAAGTGTTGCCCGAACCTTTATTCAAAGGCTCGGACAGATGCTGAAAACAACCAATTTAACCGACCCTCGGAAACGACCGGTTGTTCAGCTATCACAAATAATGGCTCTCATTATATCGATGCCGTTATTTTCATGCAAGAGTCTGTTTGATCTCGATTATCTGGCTCGGAATAAAACTGTGCGTCAAGCAAAATTTCAATCTTACTGAAAATTATACCTGATCATAGTCTCCTTTGCACGCAAAATGAGCATACCCTATTCGAAAATCCACTTATGCGCGGTACAATTCTCATTATTACGGTAGGGGACTATAAGAAACTTTTGCTACTGAAAGTTTTGCATCAGGCAAACCTTTATCAATGCAAAAATTTCAATTATTCATTCACGTTTAATGTGCTGATTTCATCTTTGTAGTAGTTGTTTTCTTTTTCTACATACACTTTATAAGCTCGCAGAACAGTGTTCAGATCAGTGCCCTGCAAATGGATGATCTTGCTTCGAAAATTCGGACAATCCGCTAAGCAACACAACAGGATTCTCCTGCTGTTTTCAAAGCATAATTCATCGGACTCATATAGTCAAGAGAAGAATGAAGCCTCTCTCGGTTATACCAGTTGATGTATTCAAAAACTATCTTCCGCGCCTCCTGAAGGTTCTGAAACCTCGGCTTACCAAGCTCATTCTTCAGCGTGTGGAAAAAACTTTCCACAAAGGCATTATCGTAGCAATTCCCCCTTCTCGACATCGACTGGGTAATATGTAACATTTCCAGTTTGTCTCGAATGCTCTGCGCGCAATACTGCGTTCCCTGATCTGAATGAAAGACCAAGCTATTCAACTCCCCGGGAGTTCTCCGTACGGCCTGTAACAGAGCCTTTTCCGTCTGTGTGCTCTCCATGGAATCACTGACATTCCAGCCCGTAATTTCCCGGGTATAGATGTCCAGAACCACAACAAGGTACGCAAATCCTGCGCCGGCGGGCAGGTACGTGAGGTCCGATGCCCAGACCTCATTCGCTTTCGTAACCGTGGAGCTTTCAATGCGAAACACCCGCGGAGACTTCTTCTGGGATGGATTGCTCATTGTTGTTCGCGGGCGATATGCCTTCGTTCTCCCCGCATTGAGCCCCGATTCCCTCATAAGCCGGGCGACTCGGTTCCTCCCGATTGCTTCACCATGAAGATGCAGCAGCCGGTGAATTCGGGGCGAACCGTAGCATCCCTTATTTTCAGTATACACACGCAGGATTTTACCCGTAAGCTCATCATCCCTGCGGGTGTTTTTGGACGGTTCTCTCTTAAGCCAGTCATAGAATCCCGAGCTGGACACCTTCAGAAGTTTGCAGCATGGTGCAACAGCATGTCCGGTCTGCTTCAGCTGCTCAATTCCTCGATACTTCATTTCAGGCTCTCCTTTCTGCAAAAAAAAACCATTGCATCATTGAGTATTGCCACCGCCTTTTTCTCGGCGCGCAGTTCCTTTCTCAATCGTTTGTTCTCGGCCAGGGCTTCCTGAAGTTCCCGAAACTCGGGACCTTTCTGGTCGTTCCGAACCCATTTCGCGAGGGTATGATAACTTGCTATACCCAGCTTTTCCGTCGCCTGCTTCGTGCCAATTTCTTTGGCAAGCTCCACAGCCTGTTCCTTAAAATCCTCAGCATAGAATTTTCTGACTTTCCGTGTTTCCATAACACTCTCCTCTCCCTATAGTATCGTGCTTAGAAGAGTGTCCGTTAAATCGAAGCAAGATCATGGATAATACTTCCATCGTCATAACACACATTAATCTCATAATTTGTACCCATTACAATACTTTTGACACCTTCAATACGAAAACTGCCAACCTCAGGAATTTCTACCATAGGCTTGTACATATTTATCTTCCTCACACAATGACATTATATAATATTTTTTAAATTAAACCAAGATAAAGAAAAATACTACTAGAAACTTTTGCATTTTGTAAAACTTTCTCATTGTAATATACGACAATTCACCCATACACGCGCCATATTCCGCAAAAATTTCTGGTAATTTTTATTTAAATGTAGTATGGTTCCGATTGGAGGGCATTATGAATATTAAGCAGATTGAAGATATTTACAGAGAAATGGGTATTGGTTCTCGGGAAGAACGTGAACGCTTCCTACAGTGGCAATATACAGATTCACAGAAATCACAATCGAAATTTATTATAATTATTGACACGGACAATACAACTGATCCCCTAGTATTAGAGGATTATTGATGACCAGTACGTATGATATTCTAAAAGAGCACCATGGAAAAACGTATGATGAACTCAGGCAAAAATACTTGCGTGCGTTCGCAAAACATACAAAGAGAAATGTCATTGTTTATTATTCCGGCTGGCTCCAGAAACCTAATGCGCCTGATAGTGAAGTGAATGATAGTGATAAAAACAGATTCATGGCAGTTATTCATGGGCTGGAGAGAGACAAAGGACTTGATCTTTTTCTTCATACACCGGGCGGGGACATAGCGGCTACTGAATCACTCATTGATTATCTCAGAGCAATGTTTGATGATGATATTCGTGTGTTCATTCCTCAACTTGCCATGTCAGCCGGTACCATGATCGCGTGCGCCGCAAAGGTTATTTTTATGGGGAAGCACTCAAGCCTTGGTCCGATAGATCCGCAACTAAAAGGCGGCATGCCAGCTCATGGAATTATTGAAGAATTTAACACCGCTTATGAAGAAATTAAAAAAGATCAAGCAAAAATTCCCGTTTGGCAACCCATACTTGCAAAGTATCCGCCTACCCTCATTGGTGAATGCGAAAAAGCGATTACGTGGTCAAATACTATAGTGGGAGATTGCTTAAAAACCGGTATGTTCCGAAATATGAAGGACAAAGAATCCAGAGATGAAAAAATAGACGAAATTTTAAATAAACTTGGAGATCATGCATTAACATTGTCTCACAGCAGACATCTTTCTGCGTCTACATGCAAAGCAATGGGCTTGGAAATAGAAATGCTGGAAGATGATCATAGCCTTCAAGAAAAAGTTCTTTCTGTGCATCATGTTTGTATGCATAATTTATCATCCACAACTGTATGCAAATTAATTGCAAACCATAAAGGAAAAGCAGTTATCCAGCGGCTGCTAATGCCCTCATGAATAAGCACATGAAAAACCCTGTTCTCCGAATAGTCCTCCGAATAATCGGGCTGCTCACGCTGGCGCTGCTGCTGTTTGTGGCAGCCGTCATTGTAACAGGACTAATCGATGCCTTCGCGGGCGTCGGGTCGCGTGAGTTTTATTCCCCCGATGTCACCTTTGCTCGTTTTTACCCGCCCGGCGTTTCGGCGCAGGGCGCTGCGACAGAACAGGGCGCGCCGACACAGCAGCGCGCCGCGCCGACACAGCAGCGCGCCGCCCCGGCAGAGCGGTATCCGGCAGTACTGCTCATTCATGAATGGTGGGGGCTGAATGCCGAACATCTGGAGAAGGCGCGGGCGCTGGCGCAGGAGGGCTATGTTGTCTATGCGCCCGATGCTCACGGCGGACGTTTGGCGGAAACTGTTCCGGGCGGCATCATGCTTATGATGACCCGTCGGGACGCCGAGATATTTGCTGACATTGATGCGGCGTATCAGGCAATGCTCAATGATCCAGCGGTTGACAGTACTCGTACCGCAGTGGCGGGTTTCTGCTTTGGCGGGAGGCAGGCAATGTACTTCGGGGTGCGCAACAGCATGCCCGCGGCAACAGCCGCCTTTTACGGCAGCGGTCTCATTACTGACCCGGCAGACATGGGCTTCCTTGGAGAGGGCGGGCCGGTGCTCGGCATTTTTGGAGAGGAGGATAGTTCCATTCCTCTGGAAGAGGTTGAGCTGTTCAGGGCAGCGCTTGAGAGCCGGGGAGCCGATTATCGGCAATATATTTATGGAGATGTCGGCCATGCCTTTGTAAAGGCCGACAATCTGTATACACCGGGGCCATGGTCGGAGGCATGGCAGGAGTTTCTGCGCTTTCTTTCAGAGACCCTCGCCCCGCCGCCATCCACACCCTGACTATCCGGCAGGGTTTCATCGCCATCATCATTCTCATTGCATCGCCATCATCATTCTGATCGGCTTGACTTTCGGGCATGGTTGCGGTATTTTCGGAGCATGAAAAAGCGTTTAATTACCAGTGCCCTTCCTTATGTCAACAATATACCGCATCTTGGTAATCTGATTCAGGTTCTGTCGGCGGATGTTTTTGCCCGATTTTGCCGGCTCCGATCCTATGAAACCCTGTATGTCTGCGGTTCCGATGAATACGGTACTGCGACAGAAACGCGGGCGCGGGAAGAGGGGCTAAGCCCCCGGGAGCTTTGCGACCGTAATCATCAAATTCATAAAGATATTTACAGCTGGTTCAATATCAATTTCGATTATTACGGCCGCACCGCAACAGAATTTCAAACCCGCATAGTTCAGGATATTTTCCTCAGGGTCAAAGAAGCCGGTTACATTACGCAACGCACAATAAAACAGCTATACTCCGAAAAAAGCGGCATGTTCCTTGCCGACCGTTATGTGAAGGGCGAGTGTCCGCATTGTCATTATGATGATGCCCGAGGCGATCAGTGTGAGAACTGCGGCAAACTCCTCGATCCTGAGCAGCTCATTAATCCTCTGAGTATTGTCGATAATTCAACTCCCATCCTCAGGGAAACAACACATTTTTATATCAATCTGCCGAAAATTCTCCCCCTTCTGGAGAAATGGCTCTCTCAGACTGCCGAAAAGGGACGCTGGGCGAGAAATGCCGTCAATATGACGCGCGCCTGGATCCGCGACGGCCTGAAGGAGCGGGCAATTACCCGTGACCTGAAATGGGGCATTCCGCTTCCCCTTGAGGGTTTTGAAGATAAGGTCTTCTATGTGTGGTTCGATGCTCCCATCGGCTACATCTCCATAAGCGCCGATTATGCAGCGCAGCGCGGAGAACCTGAATTGTGGAAAAAATGGTGGCAGAATCCTGATGAAGTGGAACTTTTTCAGTTTATCGGCAAGGATAACATTCCCTTTCATACCGTTATTTTTCCATCCACACTGCTGACCGATGGCCGTTCATGGACCATGCTCCACCATATGAGCAGCACAGAATATATGAATTACGAAGAGGGCAAATTTTCCAAGAGTAAGGGAGTGGGGGTGTTCGGCAACGATGCCCGAGAAACCGGTATTCCTGCCGATGTCTGGCGTTTCTCCATATTTTATAACAGGCCTGAAACCGGCGATTATATGTTCACCTGGAAGGATTTTCAGGAAGCAACAAACAAGGAGCTCATTGGGAATCTTGCGAATCTGGTAAACAGAACACTGCGCTTCAGTCTTCGTTTTTTTGAAGGCAGGGTAGCGCTGCCCACTATGAATGACCCGAATACCGAGGTGTTCTGGAAGGAAGTTCGGCGCCGGGAGGCTGAAATTACCGCCTGTTTGGAGTGGGCGGAGCTCAAGGATGCCCTCCGTAAAATTCTTGCCCTGGCCGATTACGGCAACAAGGTTTTTCAGGAATCGGAGCCATGGAAATTGCGCAACAGCGATCCTGAAGAAGCCCAGCACCTGCTTTCGAACCTCATCTACCTCATACGCGATATTGCCATTCTCGTACAGCCCTACATTCCAGAAACGGCTGCCCGAATCGCCTCCTTTCTGGGGGCTGACATTGGACGCTGGGACTATCTCGCCTCCTTCAATGATGATCTGGGCATCAGGAATCCGGAAATTCTCTTTCAGAATTTGGATGATGATCTCATTGACGCGATGCGCGCCCGCTTTTCCGGCAATCAGTCCGAGCGGAGCGATCAGGGAGCGCAGGCAGGGCGCGCTCAGGCAGGGCAGGCTGCCGCTGAAAAACCGGTGAAGAAAACATTATCGAAGCGGGAGCGCATTCGGGAGGAAGATGCTGATATGAGCCTTCCCGAACGTTTCGCGAAGCGTGTTGAACTGCGGGTTGCGAAAATTACTGCCGTTGAGCGGCATCCTAATGCAGAAAAACTCTATGTTGCGACCCTCAATGATGGACGGGATGAACCCCGTACAATCGTATCGGGTCTTGTTCCGAATTATCGGGAAAGTGAACTGCTGAACCGCAATATCGTGCTTGTCGCGAATCTCAAGGCCGCAAAGTTCAGGGGACTGCGATCCAATGGCATGCTTCTTGCTGTCAGCAAAGATGAAACTATTGATGTTATTTTCGCAGATCATGCGCAGCCCGGCGATCGGGTTCTGCCGTCCAATGATGAATCGTCCAAAGAAGCAGCAGATGAAATGGCAGAAAGAGATACCATTGATATTGATACCTTTTTCGACATGCCCCTGCGCGCGGAGAACTACCGAATTATGGTCGGCAATGTGCCCTTGAAGGCTGCAGGGAAGCTCCTGTGTTCAGAAAAGATCGCCGATGGACAGGTCGGATAATATCGGAAGGTCAGATAGGATCGTGGATGCCTGCGATTTTGAGGTTTCTGAAAGCGATCTTGAGGCTCTGGAAGATGCCGATGCCTTTCTTCAAAGCGCGGACTGGGCACGGCAGAAAGCCCGCTTTGGCTGGACTCCCCGCGTCTTCGTTGTCGGACTGCCTGCGCAGGGCGCGCTGCCGAAGTTCCCGATTCTGGTGTTGCTGCGCAGGATCGGTATATTCCACATTGCCTACATACCTCATGCGCCCTCTCTTGAGCATACTATTCAGAGCCGGTTAGGCCCTCCGCATTTTCTGGAATGCCTTGGAAAAAAACTCAGTTTCAGTGTGCCCGAACTCACCTTTATCCGCTTCGATTTAAACTGGGATATCAGAAAATGCGCCGGTTCGGAACTGAAGCAATCGCATCTGAAAAAATCTCCGGTATCCATTCAGCCGCCCGATACCGTTATTCTTCCCATTTCGGCGGCGCGCTTCAGCGAAGATGACCTGCTCGGGCGCATGAAATCCAAGACCCGCTACAACATCCGCTTAGCGGCGCGGAAGGGCGTCATTGTCCGGCGGACAGAACGCCGTCATTATGAAGTTCCGCCCGAATTAGAGGCATGGTACGCTCTCTACAAAATTACCGAAAAGCGAAACCGCATTTCACTCCATTCCTTTGCGTACTATGCGCATCTCTTCTCGCTCATGAAAGATGAGGAATGCCGATTGTATCTGGCGCGGCACGATAACGATCTTCTGGCCGGTATTATCGTTATCCGCTACAGGAAGCAGGGATACTATCTGTACGGCGCAAGTTCAGATAGTAAACGGAATTTCATGCCTGCCTACGCCCTTCAGTGGCAGGCCATCTGCGATCTGCGGAGCGAGGGTGTGGAGTGTTACGATTTTTTCGGCATTCCCGCGCAGGCCGAAGTCGGGCATCCCATGTTCGGGCTCCATCAGTTCAAAACAGGCTTTGGCGGCGACATTGTCCATTATCCCGGAACCTGGGATATCCCCTGTAAGCATATCCTGTATTTTCTGTATACAGTAATGGAAAGAGCCCGCGCAGCTGTGAACGGGCTTATCAAAAAACGGTCGGTTCTTAATCTTTCCAAGGGAAAATGATCCCCTTCAGGCTGCGGGAACCAACGCGCTGGCTGTCTTCGTATATGAGCGACTGCCACGGGATGCGGCGGCGTGAAGCTCCGGGGTTTTCTTCCAGATAATCATATTTATATAGCCGGAGTTTACAGGCGACCTGTCCAAAGAGGATTACCCCTGCCGGACCGAAGAGCAGAAAGGCAGTAAATCCTGAAAGAATAAGCATAATGACTGAGCACAGAAATGTGGAGATGGTAAAGAGGGGGTTATCAAGAAAAATAATAAACATTTTGCGCAGAATTTTCCCCGGCCGCTTATCTAATTGCGCCGCTATGGGAAAGTAGTACTGCATTGCGAGGGTAAGTAGTATGAGTGTCCAGAACATACATATAAAGGCGATTATCCCGAAGATATTGTCCACAGCTCCGTAAAAGGGCAGCACAACCAATGCAAGGAAGAATATGAGCGCCCACAGGCCTGCGTAAAGCAGTCCATACGGCAGACCCGCCCGAAGAAAGGTAAAAAACTGCCGCGGTTCAGGTGTTCGGTATTGGACAATTTCGTTGATGTATAATGATGCTGCCGATGTAAGGATTCCCAGCCAGAGAATTCCCGCAATGAGTATGATGAGTGAAACAGGAATGCTGGCCGATATTGTCCATGCGGGAATGCCGATGGGAATGAGAAGTGAAAAAATAAAGACAATATTGATAATGGTACAATGGAAAAAATGATCCCAGTAATCGAAAAACCATTTTTTGATCATAAATGCGAACATGCTGGTATGATACCAGAACGTTTTACGTTATGCAAAAGGTTCTCCTATCAGCATTGGCAGGCTGCGCGAGGGTCAGGGACGCGGGCGCGCCTGAGTGGCTAAGTCGTAAGCAAGGATTTTTCCAGAACCGCCCACCCACATTGTTGTTCCATCCGAAAAGATATCGGTAATTTTCTCATTCGCGGCGGCAAGAACAAGGAAATCGTCTCTGTAATTATCTTGGGAATTATATCCGCGCGCGTTATATCCGTACAGGTCATATTGACCTCCGGTATCCCGATGAATGCCGGCGTCATTAAATCCTCTTGCATCATACATTTCGCAGGCGGTGAGTATGAGTATGAGGGAAAAAATGAAAAGGAGGCCCCGCAGCTTCGGGCTTCGAAAATGGTTCCTGCGGTTTAGGCTATGTTCGGGGGGGGGGGGATCATCATATAATTACATCCTTATAGAAAACTTTGCATTTTGCAAAACTTTCTTATAGAAAACTTTCTTATATCTATACTAATGCAAAGAATTGATAATTGCAAACATATTTCCGCAATATCGGCAAATTCTCCTGAATTCCATAAAAATTCGCTCATATCAGCGCCCTGAGCAACCATCACCATCACCATCAGCATCCATCAGCGCCAGCATCCATCAGCGATCCGAGCAAGCATCTCTCAGCGCCAGCGCTACTGCCCTTCATGCGTCCAGAGTCCGAGGGCGGGGTCTTGTATGAAAAAGAACTCTTTGCCGTCCCTGTCATAATGCCGACCCTGCTCCCGATGTTCGGGGTCAAAGCGGGTCATTGCCTCCGCCGGATCGAGGAAGGTGTAGGATGCCGATTCAATTTCGGTTCTGCTGAGATGTCCCGGGGCGTAGGTTATGGAGAAGCGCCCTTCGCTTGAGCCGTGAATGAGATGCGCTGCCGCGCTCAGGTTGTTGCGCAATTCCTCATGCTGATGCAGCGCTTCGAGAATGCCGTCTTGTCCCCGGTATCCGAAGCGCCGGATGAGGGCGTCAATGTCTCTGTCTTCTCCGAAGTTCCGCAGGCCCGGCGCTATGATGATGAGCTCGCCCCCGGCGCGCATTGCCATTCGTGTGCGGTAGATCGCCTTGTTGCCGATCCATGTGCTGCGGTATTTTCGGGGGTCAAGGTAGACAACGGCGCGTTCGAGGGGTTCCGGCAGGGTGCTGATATTCACCTGTCGGCTGAGCTCGGCTGCGCGCTCAAAGCATTCGTATCCATCGCCAATAAACAAGCCGCGCAGACAGACAGGATCGCTCCGTCCATGAAGATCGCTCCCAATATCAGGATCGCTCCGTCCATGAAGATTGCTCCCTGCGTCAGGATTTTTCCGCTCGGCGGGGCCCAGCACGGTGAGCACGTAGATAATTGGCGGCAGCTTGTCTGCGAAGTGATCGCTTGCGTAGTTCAGCGCCCGCCGCACAGGGGTGTCAATGCGTCCCATAATGCTTTCCATGCCGCAGACGGCGCCGAGAAAATGCGAGCGGTGAATGATATCCGCTCCGCCGGTGCCGATGAATATGTTTTTGTTATGATTGGCGAATCCAACGATTTCATGGGGAACAACCTGTCCGATGGAGAAGATGAGATCGAAGCCGCCGTCAACAAGCATGCTGTTAATGTGAACCGGCCAGTCATAATTGAGCCGGTTTCCTGAAATTTCCCGGATGTAGTTTGCCGGAATTTTGCCGAGCTCATGCAGATCGTGTTTCCAGTGATGTTCCCTGAATAAATTGTGATCAAGCCCGGGGTACATTGTGTGTATTTCATGCGGCGTCATGGGGGTGTGGGTGCCGAGGGCAGGGAGAATGGCGGTTAGTTTGTCGGCAAGCAGCGAGCGCAGGGCACGGGTGATGTCGCCGGCGCGGCTGTGCAGGCGGGTAATGTCGGGGGGGATGGCGAGCGCCCGCCGCGCCGATGCGCGCAGCCCGGTTTTGTTCAGGCAGGCGCTGAGTCCCTCAAAAATATCTTCTGTGCCGAGCGGCCGAGCGGGCGGCTGGCTGACGGCAGCGTAGTAGAGCATTGGTCATAGTATAGCCGGGCGGGGGCTGCGGCGCAATGGCAGCTGGAAGACCGATACTTCAAGTATCGCATGGAGAAAGTTTTGCATTTTGCAAAACTTTCTAATAGGTTTACTAGAACATTGCAACCAGTTGCGGCAACCAGGCCTATAAAATGCCTTTAAGCATGTCTATTGTTCGTTTGGGGTTCAGGCAATCAAATGGCAGCAGGTGCAATTTTTCACCTTCATGCGTATAGCTGATTTCGCGCTGTTCTGAAAATTCGTCTGTGAGCGGATAAAATAGAATGCCTCTGTGTATGTCGGGAGAAAAGTAGCGGATGTATGCAAAAAGTTGATACAGATCATTCCGCTTTACACCGTAATATTTGGCGTTTGGCTTCATGATTTTCCATTTCGCGTCCGCTACAATTTCTCCGTCTGACCCATTAGTCAGCAGAAAGTCGGGACGGAACTCAAAAGATTTTCCAAATTCTCCTGAAACAAAATAGACTCCGCGCTTCTGCGGTTTAACGGAAATGCCGTTTTCTTTCAGTTCAGATTCTATGAGCAGTTCAAACAATGTATCCATTGAATACAAAAAGGCCAGCGGAAAGGATTTTACACCCTTTCCTGTTCCAATAGCGGTTATATGCTGAGCTTTGATGATCATTGACACGATGGGAAACACCCTTCGGTAATGATGCAGTTCTCTCCCGCCATCACCCCCGCCCCTTCTGCGCCAGGTGTCAAAGTCGGTCCGGGGATTCTCGGAAGCGGAGATATTGTCAAAATGAAACAGCAGGTTTTCTGCCCGATTCCTCAACTCCTCTGCAAAGGCAAAGCGCGCTATTTGCCTCAGGCAATACCGCAGGAGCCGGTTTTCGGCCCTGTTGTATTCATATTCCTGAAATTGACAGTGAATCGGAACGGCGAGCGCCTGCGTGGCCTGCCGGGTAAAATTAATTTTTCCACGGACGCGCAAAAGCGGTTCCGCGTATTCATGGTATTCCCGCGCCAACCCCTTCTTCACCAGCGCGCCGCACTCATCAAGAAAAAGCGCGTACAGGGCATCGTGCGGATTTTTCCAATTCCGAACAGACAGCGCTGCGCCCTGCGTTTTCAGTACCCGTATTTTTGCCCTGAAATACAGATTCAGCATATCCCTGAGAAGGTGTTGCGCCTGTTCACGCGAACCAATTTTCGGAAGAATTTGAATTGAGAGTCCGGTGGGCAGAACAATATTTCCCACCTGATTTTTGACAATGCGAAACGTTTTTTTATGTGGGTTATATTTACAAATTTCTTGAATTTCATCGCTCGCAGATATCCATTCGCAGAGCGCGTCAAAATCTTTTTGTCCCTCAGCATCACTCCCGCGACAGGCACTGAAATCCTCAAGCGAAAAATCATTCCACTCACGAACGAACAAAATGCAATTTTTCATGCGCCATCAGATTCGGATTCGGACTCAGATTCGGAGCGATTCCCATTTCCATAATACTCGCTGGCGAATCTCTCACCAATAATTTTCCGCAGATCCCCATTCGGAATACCAGATGCATTGAGTATTTCCGTTATCGCATCTGCATTATCATAAAAATATTCCTGCAGTTGGGGAATAATTCTGTTTCTGAAAATTCTGTCCAGAGTATCCACGCTGTCCTGCCTGAACAATGGCCAGAAATAGGCATGACCTATTTCATGGTCCATGTCCAGATGTTTCCGCATTTTGGCATTCATCTTGCGCAAAACATCGGCAATACCAATACCGTCAATTTTCAGCTCTTTGAGTTTGTCAGGGTTGGAGGGTATCCACGCAAAATCGAAGCGCCGTCTCAGAGCAGTGTCGAGCGCGACCAGCGATTTATCTGCCGTGTTCATGGTTCCGATAATGTACAAATTCGATGGGACACTGAAACGCTCGCCCGAATAGGGAAGGCGCACAGTGAGCGGATTATCGCCTCCTGCGCGCTTATCCTCCTCAATGAGGGTAATGAGCTCGCCAAAAATCCGCGATACATTCCCGCGGTTTATTTCATCGATAATGAGAACATAATTTTCCGCAGGCTCATCGCCGCCCGCCCCCGAAGCGGATTTTCCAGCCCGTTCGCACATTTCCTTGAATATACCGGTGTGAATGGAATACCGAAGGTCGCCCCCCTCAGGCCCATTGAGCGCAGGCCGTATGCCCTCCACAAATTCCTCGTATCCGTAACTCTGGTGAAAGGTGACCATAGCAATTTTCTGCTGATCAACAAGTTCCTTATACCGCACTTTTTGTTCTTCGTTTTCTTCGTTAGACGAATTCGCAGACCATCTCCTACCCCCGTCAATAATTCGCAGGGCTCCCAGCCTCGTCAGCCAGGTCTTTCCCGTTCCCGGCGGTCCGTAGAGAATCAGGTTCTTTGAATGATGCGTATGCGATGCTTCAGATTGATTATTCATGTCCGGTTCTTCAGAGGGAGAGTCAGTTTGATTTCCCCCTGCTTCCTCAATAAACTTCCAAAACTTGGGATATGCCTCATTAATCTGAGTATAGACCAAATCATTCTGGATTTGACAAATAGCGTTTCGGGAAAATCCTGTTATATGCCGTTGTTTATCCTTGACGAGCCAGATGACCTCCCGCTGAGTGGGCCATTCATCGGGTTGCGAAAGGAAGTTGTCATCTAAGGTAATACCAATGCCGTGCATGGTAGACATTCCAAATCGCGCTACAATTATACTCCCCCGGGGAACGTTCTTTAATCTCTCAAAGAACGTTTTTTCAATATATCCTAACTCTATGTAGCTATTCTCGAACCATTCATCAATGTAATCGTTTCCATCGCCATCTCTTTGAGAGCTGATTTGGTACCATTGAGCATCAAAATCTACCTTCAGGTTTTCAGCGTTCATGGCGTAGGCAAAACGGCTCAGTTCATAATACTCGGCTCCGGGAAAGGTGCTTTGTATGCCCTTCATAATTTCCCTGTAGGCCATGTACGTGCCTGTTGTTATTTTTTTTGCGAGAGATGTGTCAGTCTCCTGCCTGACGAGGTTTGCGGTGTGCTGGTCTATGGGAAGAAACTCGCGGGGGTTTATGAGAAAGAGAACTTGAGTAAGTTTCGCTACTCCAACATTCCCTATTTTCAGAACCTTACCAAACAAGTCGCCGAATTCGGAACTTTTGGGGGCACGCAGGGCCAAGTCCATGAAGGTCCACAAGTCACTCGCATCGACAGGAGAAAAATCTCCCTTATTATGAAAATACAGAAGTGCCATAGCCGAAGGGGTGGGAAAAATTCTATCCTGCGGAACATGTGCTTCTATCTTCAACACTTCTTTGAATTTTGCCAGTTTATTAAGACTATACTGAGATGCAATTTTATACATGACCGATAGCGGATCTACAGTCCAATAGAGGATAGAATCCCCTTTTCCAAAAAGCCGTGATGCAGTTTCCTGCAAATCAGGATCAGATGAATTATGAATCTGCTCAAGGCGCTCTGCTATTTCTCCAAAAAATGGAATCCAATCGTACATTTCTTACCTCCTGAAAAAGTACTGTCTGCCAACACATTATGTTCGGAATTTTGGGAAAATGTCCATATCCATTTCCATTTGATATTTCATCCGCTCTGAAGTATACTGAGCATTCTCAATGGAAGCATGAGCGAGCAGGAGGAAAATATGTTCAGGGTCTATGTAACCCGAAGAATACCTGAAGCAGGTCTGAAACTGCTGAGAACGGAGTGCGAGGTTGAAGTGAATCCTCACGATCGCCCTCTGAGTGCCCGGGAATTGTCGCAGAAAATAAAGGGGCGGGATGGTCTGCTCTTTGCCACCGCCCGTCGGGTGGTGGAGGCCGATACCTGCATACGCAGCGGTTCCTGGGAGGGCTGGGGTCCCCTGCAGTTTCTCGGGGGCGACATTACCGGCGCAACCCTTGGCGTTATCGGCAGCGGGCGCATTGGCACAGCCGTTGCATTGAAGTCGCGGGGCTTTGCCATGCATGATGCGCGGAGAGCATCCCCCCAGTGTCTGAATCCTGAGGTCTACGAAAAAAACTGATTGCTCCGCCTGAATAGACCCCATATCAGGCCCGTCCTTCCGCATGTGTTTATTTCCCAGCCTTTCTGCAAAAATTTCTTGATATTTCTGTTACTATCTTGTATCATTATAAATCTGTAAAAGGAGGCGATATGCAAGATAAAAGCACGCCGAGCGATTACCGTGATTACACAGATCGCATTATAACAAGTAAGGAACCGATTCGTTTATTCCAATCAGATTTTCTGGAATTTTTCAGCCACATTACCCCTCAGGTAGTTCTTCTGATTTGGTTGCCGATATCTGGTTTCTTTCTGATACATGGGATATACCTTAACGTGCAGGCAAACGCAGCGCTATGGCCGATTCCCCTTGTCATATTCTGCGGATGGTTTGTATGGACATTGGTTGAATATTTTGTGCACCGATTTATATTTCATTATCATCCAAAGACTGAGCGGTTAAAACGTTTCTTCTTTACATTTCATGGAATGCATCATGCGCAGCCAATGTGCAAGACTCGTCTTGTCATGCCCCCGGTAATTAGCATTCCTCTGTCAATCCTGTTTTTTGGACTGTTTTATCTGATAACAGTTTCTCTTCTCGAACAGCCTCTTTGGTTAGAACCGGCCTTTTCGGGCTTTGCCATTGGTTATCTGGTCTATGACATGATCCACTATAGCCTGCATCACATGAAGTCAAAAAAGGGATATTTGGCAATGTGTCGGCGCCAGCACATGCGGCACCATGTAAAATGCCCAAATATGCGTTTTGGTGTTAGTTTTCCGTTATGGGACTATGTATTCGGCACAATGCCTGTGGAAGGATTCCTCCGAAAACATAAGAACACACGTACTGACTGAACTGGCTAAAGCAGGTTGCGGTGTAAATAATCCCTATACGTAATTTCGAGGGTTTTTTTGATGTCCCACTCATAGTTCAATCCGAAATCTTTGGAAAGTTTTCCACCATTGAATATCCACAGGGATGGGTAAAAATCATGTAATTTGTCTCTGGTCAGGCGTAGATCACTGGGAAAAAACCGTATCAAAACTGAAATAAACACAAGAAACGCAAAGGGTATGGGAATTTTAACTGCCCGCAGGCGCATAATTTTCTCCAATGTGCGGATCAGGGTTACACTCGTACAGGCATCAGGATGCGCAATAAAATATACTTCTTTACGATTTCCTCCACGAAAAAGTGCCTTTTCCGTTGCGTTAATGAGGTCAAAAATACTTACAAAACTATATGCCTTTTTTCTGAAATTCAGTCCAAACCCAATAAAGAGACGGTTATAAACCATTCTGAAGATGTCGACCATGGCAGGATCGCCCGGACCAATAACAATTGCAGGAGTAAGAATTGTCAGTGTCCATTGAGAAGGACTGTATTTGTCCAGAATCTCTTCAGCCAATTTTTTTGAAAGTCCGTAGCAGGAAACTGGCATGCGCGGATCCGTTTCCACGAGAGGTGTTTCTGTGGATGGACCCATTGCCGCAACTGACGAAATAAACAGAAAATGAAGTTTCTCATAACGTTTTCTGAGTTCTTGTACCAAATTTCTGGTTCCCTGCGTATTTGTCTGAAAAAACTCCTTTATCCGGTGCGCATGAACCTGTCCCGCATTATGAATAATAGCATCAATTTTGGGCGGGAGCTCCTGCATCCATCCGGCAACTGATTCCGGTGAAAGATCTCCGACAACTGTTTTAATACAGAGTCCGGTTTTTTCAAATTTTTTATAATTTCTCACCAATGCAATAACTTCATGATTATGTTCCTGAAGCTGGCGGCAAAGATGACTCCCGACAAAACCTGTAGCATTTGTAACAAAAATAACCATACCTATACAAAAGGTATCATGAAGTTAACAGCTATGTCAAACTCGCATCTGAAGAAATGGTGAATCCAGCAATAAGGAGCGCCCTATTCCTTCAACATCTGTACGAGTTCTCCGAAAACCGTCATCGCGTTACAGATTGGTTCGGGATGCGACATATCAACCCCTGCGGCAGCGAGGCTTTCAACGGGGAAGCGGCTCCCTCCGCTTTTGAGAAAGGTAAAATAATTATCCAGTTCATGTTTTCCGCCCTTCAGTACTCCCTGGCTCAGGGCAATGGCCGCGCTCAGTCCGGTAGCGTATTTATACACATAAAAGGCCCGGTAAAAATGGGGAATGCGCAGACCTTCCATGGATGCTTCCTCCGGTATTTCAACATCCTTGCCGAAGTAGTTTGCGAGAAGCTTTGCATATTCCTCCCGGAGAGATTGAACCGTGAGTACATCGGCGTTCTCAACAATTTCATGACATCGCAGTTCAAACTCCGCAAACATCGTCTGCCGAAAAATTGTCGCGATCATGTCATCAATCTGTTTGTTTATCAGAAAGGTTCTGATTTTTTGATCATCCTGATGGGAAAGCATGTACGAGAACAGCAGCTGCTCATTAAAGGTTGATGCCACCTCGGCTTCAAAAATTGTGTAGTTATAATGGGGGAAGGGGTTGTTCCGAGAAGAATACCATGAATGCATGGAATGTCCGGCCTCATGAGCAAGGGTGAAGAGTTCACGGATAACATTGTCCTTGTAATTCATGAGAATGTACGGTTCTCCGGTGAAACTGCCGGCGCTGAAGGCGCCGCTTCTCTTTCCCTTGTTTTCATATTTGTCGACCCAGGCGCCTCGCAACGAAGTACGGAGACCCTTTGTGAGTGTATCAACATACTCAGAACCAAGAGGGCTGAGAGCCTCAGCGAGAACTCCAGCAGCCTCGTCATAGCTGTGTTTCATAACAACATTCTCAACAACCGGAACCCGAGTATCTATAAGATTATAATCAGATATCTTCTGCCGTTCCCTGCGGATACGGTAGTACTCGTGCAGAAGAGGGAGATGTTCATTAACTGTTTGTATCAGATTATGATAGACCTCAGGATTCACCTTATCCGGAAAAAGAGCGGCTTCAAGAGAATTTCGATAATTCCGGATACGCGCGCGGTATACATCCTGATTCACACTGCCTGCGTACAGGCTTGCCAGAGTATTCTGATGCCCTGTGAGTTGGGTGTAGAATTTTTTGAAGGCTTCACGGCGTATGTCCCTGTCAGGATTCTGCATGAATATAATGAATGTTCCCTGCGTCAGGGGCTGATCTCCTTCAGGGGTTTTGATCATGCCGAATTCCATGTCGACATCAGTGAGAGCGTTAAATGTTCTCTGAGGGGTTTGATTCGATTCTTTCTGCATCGCAAGAAGGCGTTCTTCCTGTGATGAGAGAATGTGGGGTTTAAAGCGCAGGAGCTTTTTCAGAAATATACGGTACTCAGAAAATTCTTTCTGTTTCATCCATGAATTGATTTTTTCCTCAGAAATACCCTGTATTTCAGGATTGACAAAACCGCTTATCGCCGACATGGCAGCGGAGGCCTGTATATAACGTCCGTTTCTGGACTGGCTGTCACTATTTCCCTGATCCTCACTCAGCCGAAGAAAGGCATAGTATCCAATTTGCTCATCCATAAGAGCAAGTTCAAAGTAAAAATCTAGAAATTCCTTAAGTACGTCGGCAGATTCAGCCAAACGGCCTTCAAAATCGGCAAGGCGGGGGTACATATCTATAAATTTTCTGAGTTTCTCTTCCCATGCCCTGTCGTCCTTACAGAGCATGGAAAGGTCCCATGTTTCATTGGCGGAAACCTCGCTCCTGCTGCGGGTCGGATTAATAGTCATGGATATCTCCTTCCTTCACATGATAACGTTCCCGGAATGTCAGGTCAAGATAGCCCGAGCCGCCTTGCCTCGGTGACTCAATTAAGAAGGCAGGGCAGCGCAGCCGCAATAGCCCGAGCCGCCTTGCCTCGGTGACTCAATTAAGAAGGTAGGGCAGAACAGCCGCAATGGCCCGAGCCGCCTTGCCTCGGTGACTCAAACGGTTTTTTTCCTCATCCGATATATCGGCAGCCGTACATGACAGGTCGGGGAGAAAGAAAATTGGATCGTAACCAAAGCCGCCTGTTCCCGAGGATGCCTCAAGAGCAATTTTACCCTCCCATGTTTCCTGAACGGTGTATATACGGTTCTCATCTGCGAGAATGGTCATACAGCAGATATACCGGGCGCTCCGCTGCGCTCCGGCGGGTATTCCTTCGAGCCGTGATAAAAGTAAACTGTTCTGTTCCGCCGAGTTGAGCGGTCCATGTTCCTGACCGAACCGAGCCGAGTAGATGCCCGGCTCTCCGTTAAGAGCATCTACAGAAATACCGGAGTCATCCGCAATGATCAGCGGTAACTTCCTCTCTGAAATGCTCACCCCATGGAATTTTTCCGTATCTTTCCGATTATTCAGACAGGAATAAAGATACTGCGCCTTGATAAGGCTGTTTTCCAGAAAACTTACGCCGGTTTCCTCGGGATCAAAATCGGGAATAAGTGTCTGCGCGCTCATGATCTCCTGATCTTTGAATATGGCACTCAGTTCACGAATCTTGTGAGTATTATTACTTGCCAGTAGTATCATGTGTACTATCTCCTTCTTTCATAGAGGTGTTTCGTTTTTTTATATAAAAATAACTGCCGACGGTTCCTTTTGGGATGCCGGTCATGTGCGCGAGATTCCGATGGCTTGGATTGACGTTCATCCGCCGGACAATCTGCAGACTCTTTGCAAGATAATTTTCAAGATTTTTCCGCGCATCTTCATCCTCGGTATTGAATCGCAGCCGTACATATTTACGCGTCCGCCGGTCCCGCCTGATATCTCTGAGTGTCAGTTTATGTTCAATGTCGGAAAATGCCTGCTGCCGCAGGGCCAGTATGTATACAGTCGGTATGCCGATGTGTTTGCTCAATTTGCTGATGAGGTCATCATGTAAGCTTTCCGGTTTGCGGAGGATATGAAGCAAAATCCGTTTATGTCTGACAGGCAGATTCTGTATGTGATCCTCAAGATATTCCTCATCAAACGGAGCATTTTCTTCCTGTTTCAGAATGAGTTTTGGTGGAGATTCCCGGCAGAAGGCAGCATCATCGGGCTGCTCCGTGGGGAAACTCACATTTTCAGATTCAGGCCATGCCCCATATTGTACGCCGATGAGACGTCTGTGTCCATCATACGAGACATGATAATTGTCCTGAAAGAGAGACGAAATTCTTCCCTGTATGTCCTGATCTAATTTCTGCTCATTTATATATGACTTAATTTGAAAATGCATCATTCTCCGCAGATAGCGCAGATAGCTTTTACCGCTAAATGTGTAGGTGCGGAGTGTTCTGATAATTTTCGGCTGCAGATAACTGAAAAAATCAGAGGCATCTTCATAATTCCAGCCCCACTGTGTAATAAGCCAGTTGATACAGTACTGTTGAATATCCTGAACAACACTCCCAAGCGACCAATATCCCCGCTGACAGCAGAGAACCTTCTGTGTGATATTCATCATACCTCCTGTTTGTAGTACCCCTATGTATAGTACTCCGGTACATAAACTGTTTATCGGTAAAGGATGAATATAAAAAGCAGAAGAATTTTACAAAATTCGAAACTTTCTCAGAAAAAGTTTTGCAAAATGCAAAAGTTTCTCAGAAAAATTTCGCAATATTCTTTTGTATGCTCTCGAAAAGCTTCTGCATTGTCGTGTTCATTGTAAAACCCGCAGCGCGGACATGCCCGCCGCCGCCGTACAGCGCTGCCAGTTTTCCGGCATCGATGCTTCCCGATGTCCGGATGTTGACGGATATCCGCTCCGGCATATCCTCCCACATCACAAGGAGTATTTCTACGGTATGTACATTCATAAGCTGCTGATACAGCTCTGAAGAATCTCTGTCGTTTCTGTCAACATTCTTTAGTTCTTCAAATGATGACCAAGTGAAAATAAAGCGTCCGTCATAATAGGTTTCTGCTCTCTCCAGAAGTTTCCCAAGTAATTTTCTGCTTGTGAGGCTCTGCTTTACCCGGATCATATCGTAAATCTTCCTAGGTGAAACACCGGCTTCAGCCAGTTCCGCCAGCAAATAGAAGGTCTGCCGATTATCTTCTTCAAGAAAATGAAAAAAATCGGTATCTGTCGCAAAACCATAAAAAATGAGTTCGGCTTCTTCTTTCTGCAGAGTCATTCCGAGAGCTGCAATTATCTGCTGAACAAGAAGGGTTGTGGAGGGCGCAGTATGATTAATGAATTGGATAGTGCCATAGGTTCCGCCGCTGCTGTGATGATCAATAACAGCGATAGGCAGAGAATCGATGTTTTCCGCAAACTGGGCAATTCGATCCGGCATTGAGCAGTCCAGCATAATAACAGCTCTTTCATCCAGATTCTCAGGGAGATGGAGGGTAAACTGCTCCTCAAGATGCCTCAGTTCCTTGTTGCCGAAGGGTCCCGGATTACAAAAAGCAACCTGCTTACCCATTCTCTGTAAGCACTTTCCAAGGGCGAGACTGGAGGCAAGGCAGTCGCCATCGGGGGAAATGTGGGAAAGGAGCAGAAATTTTTTGTGCTTTCTGATGAATGTAATGAGATTTTCAGGAACAGCCTTGTTGATCATGCGGTCTCCTTAAATAAGTAGGTAATAACTTCACTGATATCTTCCACGAAAATAAGCTTCAGAGATTTCGTAACTTCAGGAGGAAGTTTCTCACAGTCCTTTTCATTGCCGGCAGGCAGCAGTACCTGAGTAAATTCATTCCGATGCGCCGCGAGAACCTTCTCTTTTATGCCTCCAACGGGTAAAATGCGGCCGGTAAGTGTTATTTCACCGGTCATGGCAGTAAATGTCTGAATGGCCTTTCCCGAGAATACCGAGAGAAGGGCAGCGGAGATGGTTATTCCTGCGCTTGGTCCGTCCTTGGGAATAGCGCCCTCCGGAACATGGACATGAATATCGGACTTTTGGATGGTGCTGAAATCCGATGCAATTTTTTTCTGCTCAATAATTTTACGAACTACCGAAAGGCCAATGCGCGCGCTTTCCTTCATTACATCGCCAAGGCTTCCGGTGAGCGTCATTTTTCCTGTTCCGTCTTTGTTGAGAATAATTGCCTCTATGGGAAGAAGTTTACCCCCGAGTTCAGTCCATGCCATGCCGTACACCAGCCCGGGGGGATTCTCCTTGAAGAGGAGGTCAATATCGAATTTTCTTGTTCCGAGAAATTTCTTAATATCCCGCGGCCCGATCTGGTATTTAAATTCCGGTAATGCCGTCTCCGGTTTTTCAGCGGGGATCTTATCGGATACTGTATCATTCTGGCGAAGCTGATGTTCATTCTGCGGACGGGGAGGAATTTTTCCTTCCTCTACTGCCTTTCGGGCAATTTTACGCACTGCTTTTGCTATTTCGCGTTCAAGGTTTCTCACTCCGCTTTCACGGGTATACTTGTCTATAATCGTTCCTATCGCATTTTTGCTGAATGAGATGTCTGCCCATTCAAGGCCGTGTTCATTGAGTTGCTTGGGAATAATGAAGCCCTCGGCGATTTTCAGTTTTTCTATGCGGGTATAGCCGGGTATCTGAATAATTTCCATTCTATCGAGAAGGGGGTAGGGAATGCCGTGGAGGCTATTTGCAGTTGTAATAAAAAATACCCGTGAAAGATCTACCGGAATTTCCATGTAATGATCATGAAATTGCCTGTTCTGCTCCGGATCAAGCACTTCCAGAAGCGCTGAGGCGGGATCGCCCCGGTGATCCGTTCCCAGTTTGTCAATTTCATCGAGCAGGAACACAGGGTTGGAAGTTTCAGCGCGCTTCAGTCCCTGAACAATTTTTCCCGGAAGGGCGCCGACGTAGGTTCGCCGATGTCCCCGAATTTCCGCCTCATCGCGTATTCCGCCCAAGCTGACACGGACAAATTTTCGCCCCATTGCCCTGGCCAGACTTTTGCCGAGGCTCGTTTTTCCGGTTCCCGGCGGTCCGACAAAGCAGAGAATAGGTCCCTTAAGGTTTTTATTCATCTGAAGAACTGCGAGGAAATCGAGTATTCTGTCCTTTGGTTCTTCCATATCGTAGTGATCTTCATTGAGAATTCTGTCTGCTTCTTCAATGCTGATAATATCCTCACTGTGCTTCATCCATGGGAGAGATGTAATCCATTCAAGATAACCGCGGAGAATTCCTGCTTCAGGGCTGATCGGCTGCAGCCGTTTAAGCCGTTTCAGCTCAGTATTTGCCTTGTCGTGTACCTCGGGTGGAAATTCTCTTTCACTGAGCAGGTGCTCAAACTCTTTTATACCGTCTGAATCCTCATCCTTGCCAAGTTCCTTATTGAGTTCCTTTATCTGTTCATTAATAACAAATTCTCTGTGACTTTCATGCATGCGTTTTTTTACCCGCCGGCTGATATCTTCTTTCAGATTAAGGACATTCTTTTCAGATTCCAGTTCCAGCGCGAGATTATCCATACGATCCATAGTATTAAGATTGTTAAAAAATGACAGTTTTTTCTGGTAGGGCATATTGATATGAGCAAGAATTTGATCCATGAGATTATGCGGTTCATGTGAGTTGTCAACAGCCTGAAGCATTTCACGGGGAATACGCTTATTCTTGCCAGCAAAGGTTCTGAAATTTTCCTGCAGAGCCTTCATGCGTATTTTGACTTCGTCATTCAGATAATTATTGACAACGGCAATTTCACCAAAAGCTCTGAAATTCCCCTGCTCTTCTTCTATATGGCTCAGGTGGATTCTCTGCATGCCTTCCAGCAATACGCGGGAATTATTGTTCGGCAGCCGCAGCACCTGAACAATTCTTGCAAGTGTGGCATATTCATTGAGATTTTCAAGAACAAGACGAGTATCGCTGCCATTATAGTAGGCCAGTACAACAATACGCTTACTGCCCATTGCCTCTTCAATAGATTGAAGAGCGGCATTCCGCTGCACATACACGGGAGATGATGATTGCGGGAAGAGTACCATATCTTTTGTGGCAACCAGAGGAAATATTTTTTCCGGAGCCGGAGTTTTTTTTATTTTTGAAAATATCTTCATCATCTGCCCCGCAGCTCTCAGTGCCTATTGCCTACATTCACATTAGAATACCTGTTCAGGCAGTTTTCTTCTGTCCGGTAATAATCTGCGCTTCCGTCGATGTATTAATTACCTCTTCGGAAACAATTACTTCTGTTACGTCTTTGAGAGAAGGAATTTCAAACATGGTTTCCAGCATTGCACCTTCAACAATTGCCCGGAGTCCACGGGCGCCGGTTTTGAGTTTAACCGCCATGGCGGCAATTGCCCGAATTGCATCATCGGTAAAGGTGAGCTTTATATTATCGAGACTGAGGCCTGCGGTGTACTGCCGGATAACAGAATTCTTCGGTTCCGTCAGAATGTTTATCAGATCCTTTTCGTTCAGTTCATGTAATGCGACATGGATGGGCAGTCTGCCGATAAACTCGGGAATAAGGCCGAATTTAACCAGATCAGTGGGATGAAGTAAGCTGAAAAGAGAATCTGTTGTTTTATTGCGCGGGCGCGCATCTGTCTTAAAGCCAAGGGGATGTTCAAGCACCCTGTGTTCAATTATTTTGTCTAAGCCGACAAAGGAACCTCCGCATATGAATAAAATGTTGGTCGTATCAATCCGTATCAATTCCTGATTAGGATGCTTACGTCCCCCATTCGGAGGAACAGAGGCAACCGTACCCTCAATAATCTTGAGCAGGGACTGCTGCACCCCCTCGCCGCTGACATCGCGGGTAATGGAGACATTTTCGCTCTTTCTGCCAACCTTATCTATTTCATCAATATAAATGATACCTCGTTCGGTGGCGGCAATGTTTTGTCCGGAGGCATGATACAATTTGAGAAGAATGTTCTCCACATCTTCCCCAACATAACCGGCTTCCGTGAGTGTTGTGGCATCGGCAATTGCAAAGGGAATTTTGAGTTTCCGCGCCAGTGTTTTTGCCAGCAGGGTTTTACCGGTACCGGTCGGGCCGAGCAGGAGAACGTTGGACTTTTCTATTTCAACATCTTCCATCTCTCTCGATTCCTGACTAATTCTCTTATAATGGTTGTACACGGCGACCGAGAGAACCTTTTTTGCCTGATCCTGGCCAATAAGATAGGTATCTAAGTAGGTCTTTATTTCCCGCGGGCTCGGTATATTCATGGAAAAGTCGGCAGTATTCTGAATTTCTTCATTCAGAATGTTGCGGCATTCCTGTACGCAGTCATCGCAGATATATATTCCCGGCCGCAGCCCTGCAATGAGACGGTGAGCCAAATTTCCCGGTTTGCGGCAAAATGCGCAGGCGGCCTGGCTGCTTCCTTTTCGGTTACTTGTCTTTTTGTTCATCCCCACTCCGGCTCAATATGTTATCGACAATTCCGTAGTTCTGTCCCTCTTCGGCGCTCATGAAAAAATCTCTCTCCAGATCATTAACTATGGTATTTTGATTCTTACCTGTATGTTTAACAAATATGTCAATGATAAGGCTTTTCAATCGGATAATTTCACGGGCCTGAATTTCAATATCGCTCGCCTGTCCCTGCACTCCGCCCCAGGGCTGATGCAGGAGTATCCGTGAAGACGGGAGCGCCAAACGCTTCCCCGAGGTGCCGGAGGCAAGGAGGACGGCAGCCATGCTTGCTGCCTGACCCATGCATATGGTCTGAACATCGGAATGTATATACTGTATGGTATCGTATATCGCAAGTCCGGCAGTAACCGAACCCCCGGGTGAATTAATGTATAGTGAGATATCTCTCTCCTGATCTTGGCTTTCAAGAAAGAGGAGCTGAGCCACCACAATATCAGCATTAATATCGTGTATTTCACCATCAATAAAAATTATCCGATCCTTGAGAAGTCGGCTGTAAATATCATAGCTGCGTTCACCAATACCTGTTTGTTCAATAACAACGGGAACAAGGTTATTATTTTGTACGTTCATATGCCTCCCCATTTATGCAAAAGTTTCTACAAACTCAATGTATTTTATTTTTTTTCCTTTTTTAACGGTATTTTCTTCAAGAAGTTGATTAATCAGCCTGTCTTCCGCAATAGCATGCCTGAGATATTCAAATAAGTTGCTTTTTTTATAATACTCATACATGTTTTCTTCCGATGTATTATTGTCGGCCGCAAGTTTCTGTATTTTTTCATTCATATCATCCTCGCCCACATGTATGTTACGGTCTTCAATGAGTTTCTGAACAACAAGCTGAAACTTGAGAGTCTGCTCGGCCTTCGGCCGCCATTCGGAAAGCAGATCATCCCTTTTCGTATTCTGCGCGCTGAGAAGCAGTTCCACCGTCTTTTCATGTCCACCGCTTTCCTGCACAAGGCTCTGCCATCTGCTTTGCAGTTCGGCAGCTACCATACTTTCGGGAAGTATAATGGGGTTTTCCGCAATAATTTTTTCAAGCAGAAGATTCTTTTTCACCTGCTTCAGGCGCTTATTCTTTGTTTTATTCAGCTGTTTGGCAATACCCTTTTTGAGATCGCGAAGGGTTTTGTACTGCTCATCAATATCCTGAGCGAATTCATTGTCGAGGTTGGGAAGATCCCGTATCTTGCGTTTGGCAACCTTCACCCATAGTGTCTTTTTCTGTTCCGCAGGTTCCTCGGTTTCTGCAGGTTCCTCGGTATTACTTTCCTTATCGTTCTCCCCTGAGGGGGTTGTTGATGGGGCGGCGGTAGGGGCGGAGGGGCTCGCGGGGGCGGGGATAATTTTTTCGCATATTTTTTCCTGGTTCACTTCCATGCCGATCAGATCATCATCGAGGTTGAAAGGGGTCTGCCCCGAAGTAGTGCTAAGGGTATAGTCTTCACGCCGAGAATTGGGGATCTCATTTCCCGCATCATCAAGTTCGCAGTAATGTATGGTAACAACATTTCCCGCTTCAACCTTTCCGTCTGTTTTTTCAACAACAAGGGCATTCTGCTGCCGGAGGTGCTCAAGTTCTTTTTTTACCGCATCTCTGCCAACATTCACCCGAGGTACTTCAATTTTGAAACCGGTGAGTGTTTCAATCGTAAATTCGGGAAAAATGTCATAACTTACCGTGTAGGAAAGGGGTTTTCCCGGCTGAAAATTGGGGGTGCCTTCGAGCCGGGGAGGGGCAAAGGAAAGAGGTTTTTCGTCAATTTCTTCATAAATTGTTTTGAGGCTTTCCTCAATAAGTTTTCGGGCAGTATCCATACGTATGGCCTCGCCAAATTTCTGTTCCAATACCTGAGGAGGAACCTTACCGGGTCGGAAGCCTTTTATGCGCGCTTTTTTCGCATATTCCCGCAGTACGCTGTCGTACTCTTTTTCGGCTTCTTTCCGATCAAGAGTTACCAAAAGACGCACACGGCTTTTATCAAGTTTTTCAATTTTTCTTGATGTAATCATATATAAATCTCCGATACCATATCCATCAATCCTGACATCAGCGGTAAACTTTCAGAAAAAAAGCGATCCGGAAAAACCAGATCGCCTGAACCCGGAGAGCACTCCAAGCTACCCCTCAATTCTGTTAGAAAGCGGGAGACGAGATTCGAACTCGCGACAGCTACCTTGGCAAGGTAGAGCTCTACCACTGAGCTACTCCCGCATAATTACCGGCAGAAATATTGGCGGATGCGAGAGGAGGGACTCGAACCCACATACCGTAAGGCACCAGATCCTAAATCTGGCGTGTCTACCAATTTCACCACTCTCGCAGGAACTGCGATATACAAACCATTCTACAGAGATAGAATATATTGTCAAGTCTGTATCCCTATTTTTCACATGAGAATTGATATTCTTCCCAAAATGTATTATGTTGCAGCAAAACTTTGTTCAGGCAAAATTTTATGTATGCACAATTTTTCCCTTGGACATGTTTTCTAAAACTGATATTATGTAGCAACCCCAGAAATAATGGCGGACGCCGTCAGAATTTTTCTGAGAAAAATAATCGATATTAGCCATTTTAGGAGGCAAAATATATGAGAAACTTTTGAATAACTCCATTATATCTGCCGGTAGTCTTTTTTCCACGCAGAAAAAATTATTCATCGTTTTTCACGTTATTCTCTTCAGCATCCTCCGTCTTTTTTCGGCGCGATACGCGCTATATTCGTTCTTTTTTTCATCTTTTTTCATTATTTCCCTCATTTCCGGCAGCAGTACCGCCATAAGGGCACAGCTATCCTGTTGTTATGCCGCAACCGCAGAGTTTTCCGGCGCCATGTTCCCCATTCGCCGTTTCATGCCGATCATCTGTTTCAGATTATACATAATCGCCATACACATAAACCGACTCTGATTCCTCTGAACTCCCATATACCGCGCCTTTCTTGCGCCGCAATGGAGTTTGCTCAGCCCAAAAAACCGCTCCACCGTATTCCTTACGCGCGACCGCCCGTAATTCGCCTGCTTCTGTTCATCGGTTAACGGTATGTTCCGATACGCCCGCTCATGTATTTGATTCTCTATGCCCATCTCCTCAAGCATCGCAGCAATCGCTTTACTCCGGTACGCGGCATCCGCGTACACCACCGTCTCATTTCCCATAATCAATTCGCCAAATAGTTTGCTGTCATGAATATTGGCCGCAGTCACCAGCAGTTTCTTCGCCCGTCCCTTCTCATTTACCGTCACGTGTATCTTGAAACCGTAGGTTGTTCGTACCGTTCCATCGCCTCCCCTCTTACTCGCGTAGGCCGCTTCAGGATCCTGTGTCGATTCTCCTGCGTCATTTTTTTTCTTCCGATGCCGCGAAGCCTGTATGACACTCGCATCAATTATGCTGACTGTGCCCCGGTGCACTTCACAATCCTGCGTGTCCAACTGCGCATTCACCGTGTCCAAGAGCGCACTAAGAATATTCTTACGGGTCAGTTGTTCCCGAAACCGCCATATCGTGGAATGATCGGGAGTATCATCGAGAACATTGAGCCCCACAAAACGCTTGTATGCCAAGTCGCAGGCAAGAGCATTTTCCATGCCTTCATCGCTGAGATTCTGCCACGATTGCAGCAACAGCACTTTGAACATCATAACCGGATGATATCCTTTCGCTCCCATCGATTTGTTGTTGATAGCACAGAGCATCTCCCCAATTTCCTTCCAATTGATCAGTTCATACAGGCTATCGAAGCGTTTCAGCGCTTTACTTTCCTGAATACCCTGATTGATCAGCGATCCATGATGTTCTTTCCAATTATTTCCCATTGTGTTCTCCTGTTTCAGCGCCGGACAGCGCGCAATACAACCCGATTGCTCATTCCCAGCTCTCTGTGTGAATTTTCCTCAGAATACCATTATTCCCGATGATGTGCAAAGGTTTCTATGAGAATCTCATTATACAAAGGAACAATCTTTTTCATTTTCTGCGCAATGTGTATTGTATTGATTTCTACATGCCCACTGCCGGAACCAACCCCGGAACCCAAGCCGGCTGCGGAACCAACCGCGGAACTAACCGCGCCGTCTGCCATGTCGGCGCCGGAGCTTGCCGCAAGGAATAATTCGCTTGCTGTTACGTGGAGCCCGCCGACCAATAACGGCGGCAGCGACATTATTGGCTACAACCTGCGCCACCGCGCGGAGGGAAGTCCAGCAGAAAACGCGGAAGAAAATGCGGAGCGGACAGAGCTCAGCTACGGTATTATCGGCGCTGGCTACACCATTGGCGAACTGACAAACGGAATTGTCTACGAAGTGCAGATGCGCGCAGTCAACGCTCAGAGAACTGGGCCATGGTCGGAATCGGCGGCATTGGCGCCCGCGCATGTTCCCGGAGCGCCTGCCCCTCCCGCGCTTGAAGCGAACAACACAGCGCTTACTGTTACATGGAAGGCCCCGCCGGACATTGGCGGCAGCGACATTACCGCCTACGACCTGCGCTACCGCGAGTCCCGCGATGCGGGCAATGCCGAATGGACGGAAATTGAATGGGCGAAAATTATCGAAGGCATTACCCCCGCCCCCGGTATTACTGACACACACTACACCATTGGCAGCGGACTGACAAACGGGCTCATGTACGAAGTGCAGGCGCGCGCCATAAACGGTGAGGGAACTGGGCCGTGGTCGGAATCGGCAGTATTGGCGCCTGCCACTGTTCCCGGCGCGCCAGATGTAACCCTCGAAGCGAACGATAGGGAACTTGTTGCGACATGGACGGTTACTGATGACGGCGGCAACGCCATTAGCGCCTACAACCTGCGCTACCGCGAAACAGTGGGAGAAGGAGAAGAACCCGTGGAATGGACGGAGCTCAGCATTATTGGTACAAGCTACACCTTCACAGGCCTCACAAACGGCGCCGAGTACGAGGCGGGCATACAAGCCATTAACGCTCAGGGAACCGGCAGCTGGTCTGCGGCAGTAGCCGGCACCCCATGGTACTTCCCCCTACAGGAAGAAATTACGGCTTCCGATGCGGCTGAGCGCGACCAATTTGGAGCCAGTGTCGCTATTGATGGGAATACCGCAATTGTCGGCGCGCCATTTACTGATGATGCTGGGAGCAAGTCCGGCAGCGCCTACGTTTTTACCCGAGGAAGCGATGAACTGTGGCGCCAGCATGATAAGATGCTTGCTCCCGACGCGGCTTCGGGCGATCAATTTGGAATCAGTGTCGCTATTTATGAGAATACCGCAATTGTCGGCGCGCTGTTTGATGATACTACTGCTACTGACGGAGATAATATGGAAATTACCCTCGCAGATTCCGGCAGCGCGTACATATTCACCAAGGGGAGTACTGGCAACTGGAGCCAGCAGGCGAAACTCACTGCAACTGACGCTGCTACGGGTGATTACTTTGGAACCAGTGTCGCTATTTATGAGAATACGGTAATTGTCGGAGCGTATGGCTACGATGATACGATGGGTACTATAACAAATGCCGGCGCCGCATACATTTTTATCCGAGACAGCAATGGCAACTGGAGCCAGCAGGCAAAACTTGTCGCAGATGATGTTGCTGCGGGTGATAACTTTGGATACAGTGTCGCTATTTATGGGAATACGGTAATTGTCGGAGCGCCGTATGCAAATAATGAGGGGAATTCAAATTCTGGAAGCGCATACACTTTTACCCGAAACAGCAATGGCCAATGGAACCAGCCGACAAAACTCGCAATTACCGCGGTTTCCGGAGATAATTTTGGAACCAGTGTCGCTATTTATGGGAATACGATAATGGTTGGCATTCCTGGCGCAGATAGTGATAGAGGCGCTATACGGATATATCGCCGGAACGGGACGACTTGGGAGGATATTCATGGCAGCATATCCGCACATGACCAGAGTAATAACTTTGGAAACAGTGTCGCTATTCATGGAAACACCGCAATTGTCGGCGCATATAGGAATGATGCTGCCGGAGTCGACTCCGTCAGCGCCTACGTTTATACCCGAGGAAGCGATGGTGTGTGGCGCCAGCATGATAAGATGCTTGCTCCCGATGCGGCTGCAGGTGATAACTTTGGATACAGTGTTGCCTTCGATGGAGAGACGGCAATTGTCGGAGCGTCATTTACTGATGATGCTGGGAGCAAGTCCGGCAGCGCCTATCTCTTTTCCCAGCGCGAGCAGTAGGATCAGTAGGCGGATTCAATGGCGATCTTGAGGAGTGGAAGGATCATTGGACGCTTGCTGCCGGGACGCTCAATTCCGCCGGCAAATATACCGGAAACAAAACAAATATGCTTTTGAAAATCCCCGGATATTCCGGGACTTCATCCGTTCATATTTCAATACGGATCTCGCGCTGAGCATTGTTCCCGGGAGTATAGAGAGCATCAAAACAGAGCATACCAGCCCCCCATTCCTGTCTCCCTGAAAAAAACACACATTTTGCAAAATTCTTTCCACATACACAGTCAAAAATGACCGTTTACCCGTCACAGATATAGAGGAGAGAATTCACCATGGGACCATGTCGCCATGGGAGCTCCCCTATTCAGAAAAAAACGTTCAGGAGGATTATATGATCGATTTCAAAGAAAAACCCGCCCCCGTTCCCTACGACCAAGGATACCGCTCCCTGCTGTTCCAACCCGCAATAATGCTCCAATTTCTTCAACGCTTTGTCGGAGGCGCATGGACGAAAAAACTCCGCCGTGAAGACATAACCATCGAAAACGGCACATTTTTCATTGACCATGCGAAAACACGAATGGCCGACATTGTCTGCAAAATCAGGAGTCGGGATCACACGGGAAATGTTGCTATCTATGTGCTCCTTGAGCATCAGTCTGGAGTGGACAAAGACATGCCCCTCCGCATGTCGGAGTATACGAATCTGCTCTATCGGAACATTCACCGCTCCGGCGCAATTCCCGATGACTGCGAGGTGGTATTTCTGCCCATTGTGTTCTATAATGGAACGCGAAAATGGAAGGTACCCGGGAATGTCAGAGAGCAGAACACGCGGGAATTCCCGCAGTATCTTGCCCCCTTTCCCTACGATCTGATAAGTGAGAGCGATTATTCTGCGGAGCAGCTGCAGCAGCGGGGAAGAATGTTTGCGGCTGTTATGTACCTTGATCTGTACTCGAAAAATCTGCTGAATACGGATTGGGACATTCGGAAGGTGGAGAAAGCGATAGCAGAAATGCTGAATGAGGAATCGCTGGAGCTGATAAAGGAATTTATCGGCGTGGTAGATTCGATGTTCGGAATTGTTATAGACTTTGACACGCTAATGAACAGATTAGAAAGAACAAAAGAACCGAGAGGTAAGGAGGTAGCGAAAATGTTCAGAATGAATGCGGAAACATTCAAAGCGCGCATTGCGGAAATGGGTCGGCAGGAAGGACTTCAGACAGGATTGCGAACAGGTCGTGAAGAAGGACTTCAGACAGGACTGCGAACAGGTCGTGAAGAAGGACTTCAGAAGGGGCTACAGAAGGGGCTACAGGCAGGTCGCGCGGAGGGGCATATTGAGGAGCGGAGAAAAAACGCCCGCAGTATGTTTTTGGAAGGGTTGTCGACAGAGGCTGTTCAGAGGATTACCGGGCTGAGCGATGAGGAAATGCGGGCATTGCGGAACGGATCGCATTAATTGGCCGTGCTCGCCAAGCATCCGGGCTGGTCGGCGTTGTACGCCTGCTCGCCATGTCTCCGGGCTGGTCGGCGTTGCACGCCTGCTCGCCATGCCTCCGGGGCGATTAGTGGGGAAGTTCTGTTTTGCAAAATCTTCATGTAGTGGATTAATGGATACATGTGTAGTAGAATGTAACAAAGTACAGACATTCCGAATTTCTGATTATACACTTCCGGCGGCGCCGGAAGAGAGGAGCTGTTATGGAACAACGACAATTAGGTTCGCGGGGGCTACGCGTCAGCGAATTCTGCTTTGGAGCCATGACCTTTGGCAGGGAGGCGGATGCTTCCGAGAGCTATGCCATGCTCAATGCCTTTGTTGATGCCGGAGGAACCTTCATTGATAATGCCGATGTCTACAACAACGGCCGCAGTGAAGAAATTTTAGGCGGCTGGCTGAAACATAAGCGGCGGCAGGATTTTGTCATAGCAACAAAGGTCCGCTTTCCCATGGGATCAGGCCCAAACGATGTCGGACTCAGCCGTCAGCACATTCTAACCGAGGTTGAGAACAGCCTGAGACGAGTGAAAACCGATTACATCGATCTGTATCAGGTACATTGCTGGGATTCTGCGACTCCGCTGGAGGAAACACTCTCAACCCTCAACGATCTGGTACGGCAGGGAAAGGTCCGTTATATCGGGGCAAGTAATTATCTCCCATATCAGCTTCAGAAGGCAGTCGATATTTCACGGCGGGAGAGCTGGGAGCCATTCTGTTCCCTGCAGCCCCTGTATAATCTTCTTGACCGATTCATTGAATGGGAGCTTGTGGAACTCTGCCGGAGTGAGGGACTTGCGCTATTGCCCTGGTCTCCGCTGCGCGGCGGCTGGCTCACAGGAAAATTCCGTCGGGACGATACGGGACCTGCCGAGAATACCCGAGTAAAAACAGCCGAAAAAGAAGACTGGTACGAAACCTGGGCGCATTACGGTAATGACCGCACATGGAATGTGCTTGATGCGCTTGAAGATATTGGAAAGGCGCGGGGAAAGAGTATTGCGCAGGTTGCCCTCAACTGGGTAAAGGATCAGCCCGGGGTAACAGCGCCCATTCTCGGCGCGCGGAACATGAAACAGTTCAGCGATAATCTCGGCGCAGCCGGTTGGACGCTGAGCACTGAAGAGCGGGAGCGCCTAAACCAGGTAAGTGAGCTTGAGTTACCCTATTACCCCTACGGCTTTATCCGCTGGGCAACTTCACGCTAAACTTTGTACTGAAGCGCAGCCAGCACCGAACTGTCGCTGGCTGTTCGCTGGAATGTTTCTCCCTGGCCATGCTGCAGCACAAAGCGCACCTCGCCGTTCATGTGTTTTTTGTCTCGTTTCATTGCTGCGAGGAGCGCCTCGTCTGCTATGGAATCGACATTCAGCCGGTATCCGTAGAGCTGTAAGAGGCGGGTAATCTCAAAAAGACAATCTTTGTCACGATGTATGATATCGGCATGTCTCTCCTCAAGAAACTCAAGGAGAACAGCATCACCAAGCATGGCAGCTTTTATGACTTCGGCAAGCCCGCTGAGGTATTCCCGTTGGGGAAGGCTTTCAATGAGAGCGGGACAAATTCTCAGTTCACTGGCAGGGTAAATAGTTCCCACCATGTTCTTGAATCCGATGTAGTTGATACCGGTCTTTGCGCTTTTTGCTGAGTCGGATTTTTGCGCCGATTCCCCAGAGTCTTGGGTTTTCCTGCTGTCATTCACATAGAAACCGCTTCCTCGGAAAATTATCCCTGCGCCGCCGCTCACCAGCCTGCGAAGCGCAGGTTTCTTACATTCCGGGCAATCGGTAAGGGCATCATCCGACATGTTCTGAAACACTTCAAAAACATGCCCGCATTCAGACGCATTCATAACTTACAAATCCTTGTGAAATACTTACTTGAATTGAATGCGGGGGTAGGATATGGTAGGAGCAGGTGTACAGTATGTCTTCAATAAAGGCGGTTGCTTTTGACATTGACGGAACTCTTTATCCGAACTCCCGCATGTATGCGGTGAGCGCAAGTCTTCTTGCGCGGAACCTGAAGCTCTTCCGCGCCTTTTACGCAGTCCGAACAGAATTACGAAATATACGCCCCATCAACAATTTCTACGACACCCAAACGATGATGGTTGCAGAAAAAATGGGCAGGAGCGTTGAGGAAACTCAAGCTCTTATTACCGAAGAATTCTATACAAAGTGGGAAAAGGTGTTTCATCATGTGAATCTTCATTCCGGTGTTATTGAGACATTTTCATGGTTGGAAAAAAGAGGCATCATCTTGGCTGTGCTTTCCGATTTTCCTGTTGAAACGAAGCTTAAAATACTTAACATTGAAAATTACTTTCGTGTGGCACTGTGTTCGGAAACAGTCGGCTATCTCAAACCGGCTCCTGAACCCTTCAATGCCCTCCTCGAAAAACTGAATGTCCCCCCCAAAAACCTCCTGTATGTCGGAAACAGCTATGAGTACGATGTTCAGGGCGCAGCCCGCCTCGGAATACGGACAGCGCACATTGCCCGCCGCGCTCCCCCCTGCAGCCCCGCCGATATCACCTTTTCCCGCTATGCTGTTCTGCGTGAATGGCTCAAAAGGCATCTGGAGAAATAACAGAGTTGAAAATTTTGCAAAATACAAAACTTTCTATAAAATGGGAAAATACCAATTTCGCAGAAAAGAAAATGATGAGAAAGATAATTGAGTGGAAGAAACGTGCCTGATCAAGAGATGCCACAGAGCAGAAACAACGTATTATTGCAGAATTCTCTCTTTTTTGAATTTCCTGAACAGGAGCAGGGCAGGCGCGCGACAAGGCCTCAGGCGAAGAGGAAACTTCAGGTAGCTAATGGATACCTTCTTAATTTCGATAACATAACACGTATTTTGAGCGCGGTTTGGGAGAATCGCTCATTGAATAGAATTGGTCGAGCGGTTCTCGTGGAGTCAACCGGACTACCGAATAATCACGCACAGTGTCTTGTAAGTATGGCCTCCGCCATGGGATTAATTCAGCCAATTGATGCAAGGCCTACCGCGTTTGGTTCTCTGGTAGCAAGCAACGATATGTTCTTTGAACGGCAGGGCACCCTCGAATGGTGTCACTACCGCGGAGCAGGATCAATGCGGAACCTCGTATGGTTCGATACATTTAACCGGATAGTTCACGAGAATGAGCCGCAAACACACCGGCAGTGGAGCGCATGGTTCCGGTCGGAATTGGCGGGGCAATATAGCGATCGGACGCTCCAGAAAGTTGAACGCGAGGTTCGCTTTGTCATCAATGCCTATCTGGAACAGAAACTCAAAACGCTTGAAATTCTGGAATTGGGCGAAGGTGATGTAATAGTGCAGCGGAGACACCGGCAGATCGAGCATTTGATATTTGCGGCAATGCTCTACGACTTCATTGAGGCGCAGGGATGCAGGACCTTTGAAATTGCGAAATTGACGCGACTGCCGGGCAGTCCTGCCCTTGTGTTTGGATTAGATGCGGATTCAATGCGGTCGCTGGTCGAAGCTCTTCATGCGGAAGGGCTGGCACGTTACGAAACAACCCACAATTTGGATCAGATCCGGCTGATTCCGGGTTTCAGATCGGAAGAATTTCTCAGCGCGTACTATGAAAAACGCCAACCCACAAGGGACAATGACCCCGGAGTTAGTCGTGGCTGACAGTATTGATGTTATTACATTCGCGCGGGGCATATCGGCGAGGAAGCGCGGACGAGCTTGCGCAATTATGACTTATGAATATACCGAACAGCGTGACTGGGCAGCGAAGTTGGCGAGGTTGACTGACTTGGAGCACGTTGATGTTCTTGAGCTGTTCTATGAGGATGAGCAACTGGGGAATAATTTGTATTTTTACTCGCCGGAAGGCTTGTTTTCCCTGCTTCAGGATCGTCTGAAACAGGGGAACACTGCTATTGTATCGGGCATTGAATTTCTCAAGGCAAGTTGGAGCGGTCAAAAGAACAGCGCGGAGGAATTCGCGGCGTGTCTGGAGATGTGGCAGGGAAACCCCGCGTTGCTGTTCGTCATGCAATACGACAAGGCTATTGCCGAACATCCCTTCCGCCGATTCCGACAGCATACCTTCATCATCGATCAGAGGGAGACAATTGCTCTATGAAGAATGCCGGAATGTTCAGCGCGCTGTTTATTAATTCACTCAGGAAAAAGGTGTCGATGGATGATGCTGCATCCGGCCGTATGACGGTACTTGCCCATTCCTTGCAGATGTATGAAATAAGCGATTCCGATGATGTGTGGAATGCGTTCCTGAAGCAGGCAGTGAGCTACTTGGAGTTCGTGCCTCCCCCGCGAAGGAGAGAGCGCCGGCTATTTCCGCTCTATGAAGACTGGAAGTGCAACAATTGTGTTAGCGTACTTATTGCGGCGCCCGGGAACAGCGATCTCGATTCTTATGATGTGGGACAATTTTATCCGGGTAAGCTCATCCGCGAGCTTCGCAAACGTTCGCTGAGTTGGGGCATACTTACAAACGGAAAACTGTGGCGCCTGTACTCCGCCAGAAGCTCCCGTCCCTTTGAAGATTATGTTGAGCTCGATCTATCATCAACATTGAAAGAAAACGATGAGACAGAATACGCCTTGTTTGAACATTTCTTCCACCGGGACTCATTTGTCTCTGACGAAGAAAAAAACACGGAGCTGCCCTCATGCCGTTTACATGCGGACCGGCGCGCATCGGAAGGTATGCTTGACGAGCTGGTCAAAAAACCCTTTCTTGCTCAAGTGGATGAAGTACTTCGGTGTATCTGCAATGGATTCATCAGCGACACGCGAAAGCCCGGAGAGGAGTACACGGAGGAGAATTGCAGAGAAATTTTCGAGAGCGCGGTCACGCTGATCTACCGAACGCTTTTTCTGTTCTACGCCGAATCTCGCAGGCTCCTTCCTTCCGATCCTGAGAAGGCCGATCTTTATTGGCGGCATTCAATTAGAGCCCTCTGCGAAGAGTCCCTGAAGTTTCGTTGGGGTGAACGGCGCGACAACAATGAATATGACCTGTGGCAGCATTTGAAGGAATTGACCGTTGCCGTGAACAACGGAGATCCCGAGTACGGAATTATGGGATACAACGGCGGGCTATTTGATGATGAAGAAGAACGGTTTCTGCGCGATCATCGCTTACGGAACGACTTTCTGTCCCGAGCGCTGTACCTGTTGGCCTATGTGGATCCCCGCGATAACAACAAAAATCGTGAGTACGCTATTCCCTACGAGGATCTGGAGATCAGGCATTTGGGTGGGCTCTATGAGAATATTCTGGAGTACACAGTGCTAGTGGCCGATGCGGATCGAATTCGGCGTCAGACCGGCAAAGGCATAGAGATTATGCTTGCTGAGGGACAGACAAAACGGCGCGGTGACAGCATTATAAAAAAAGGAGAAGTGTATTTTGGAGAGTCCTCGCTGGAACGGAAGCAGACCGGATCGTACTATACGCCGGAATCGCTGATTCGCTTTCTGAATGAGAAATCAATTGTCGTACCGCTTATGGAACGTTTTGAAGCTGCGTATCGGGAGCGTTTCAATGCCTTCAAACAGGAGGCTCTTGAAAGTATTGACCCGGGAACACGGCGAGGCGCGGCGCAGGCGGGAGCGGAGTTAGTTAGCCGTTTTGCCGAGGAGGAACTTCTCTCCTATACCGTATGCGATCCGGCAATGGGCAGCGGGCATTTTCTGGTCGACGCGACCAATCAGATGGCAGGAATCGTTATAACACTCCTTGCGGAGTTGCCGCATGTCGCTGGCATGTCGAGCGCAATTTCCAACAACCCAAATTTCTGGCGGCGGCGTGTTACTCGGCGCTGCATTTATGGGGTCGATTTAAATCTGCTGGCGGTAAACCTCGCAAAACTGTCGCTCTGGCTCAATTGCTTTGCGAGCGATCACAAACTCACCTTCCTCGACCACCATGTGCGATGCGGAAACAGCTTAATTGGCATTCGCAATGTGAAGAATCTGAGGCAGATTCCAAAGCGCGGGAACGACAGGAAAAACAAGAAGAATGATGAAGGCGACAGTCTCTTCAATGTCGATGATCTTTCTGCCGCGCTGACCGAGGCAGCCGGAGGAATCGCTGGCATTGCCCGAATTAATGAGGATGACACCGACCGTCAACGGGAGTCCCTGCGCGAAGCGGAAAAAACGTTGGCGCGAGTCCGCCCCCTTGCGGATATATACACGGCATATGTAATGAATCCCACTATTCTCCTTGACGAATACCGCCAGTTGTTCACGAAACTTGCCTCGGGTGAGGATGCATCGTCATCGCTCAATTTGGAATTGTCGGAGATTTACCGGCAGGCGCGGGAGCTCAGCGCGCGGCACAACTACTTCCACTGGCCTCTGGTCTTTCCCAATGTCTTCGGTTCAGAGGGAAGTGGAGGTTTTAATGCGACAGTGGGCAACCCGCCATGGGACGTTTTGCAGGCGAATACCCAAGAGTTCTACGTTAACTACGATCCGCAATTCCGGAAATACAAAAAGCAGGATGCTCTACAGTCCATAAGGGATCTCCATCTGCAGTACCCATCACTCTCCGAACATTGGATAGCGTACCAGAAGGGATTCCAGGAATCTGCAACCTTCTGCAAGGAACCAGCTGTATATAGGAGTCTCATAAACGGAAAAATCAACCTTTATAAGGCATTTCTTGAGCGTTTTTTCCAGCTCCTCAGTGCGGGCGGACGCATGGGGCTCATAGTACCCAGTGGTATTTACACCGACAAAGGCTGCCAACCCCTGCGGGAGTTGTTCTTTGAGAGGAGTTCCGTAGAATTTCTGTATGGGTTTGAAAATCGGTATCCAATGGTGTTCAATTCTGTTGACAGTCGCCTCAAGTTCGTGCTTTTCGGCGCGCGCAGGGGCGGGACAACCGAGCGTTTTCGCTGCGCGTTTATGGAACATGATCCTGAGCGGCTCCCTTTCATTGACCGCAATGCGCTCCATACGAACATCGAACAGGTACGAAGGTTCTCGCCAAATACCCTGAGCATTATGGAGTTCAAAAACCAGCGTGATATTGACGTCACAACGAAAATATACGGAAACTGGCCGCTTCTTGGAGAAAAAATTGAGGGAACATGGAACGCGCGGTTTCGACAGGAACTGAACATGACAAGTGACAGTCATTTGTTCAAAACCACCCCAACGGAGCACCCGCTCTACGAGGGCAAAATGATCTGGCACTTCGACAGTGAATTCGCTCCGCCGCAGTACTGGCTGGACAGGAAAGAAGTGACCGCGTCCCTTGGCGAGACGGCCTATGAGGGCGAGCATTACCGGGTGGGTTTTCGGAATATTGCGATGGGTACGAATGAGAGAACGCTCATCGCAACGCTTATTCCTCCGAGATGTTGGAGCGGTAACTCTCTCTCAATGATCAGTCCTCGCGAGAGCCATCAATTATCGGACAGGCCAAATGAGTTCGTGTCAATGTACCTTGCTGCTGTTCTTTCTTCGCTTGTTGTCGATTTCATCATCCGTCAGAAAGTGACAAGCAATATGAGTTTTTTTTATATGAAGACTCTCCCCGTTCCGCGAAAATTTACGACAGTTAGCGGGGACATTGCCCGCGCCATTGTTGCGCGATCCGCTCGTCTCATTGCGACATCGGCAAAGTATGCGAATATCTGGCGCGCGCTCTTCCGAGAGGAATGGAGCAGGCCGGAATTCTGGTATTCCGCTGAATTACCGCAGAATACATACGGACCTGCCCACGAACAGGAGATTCGCGAGCGCATTCAGCGTAATGCCATTAAGCTCACGAATACATGGGAGCCTCACTGCGGCGTTCATGAAAGGCGCCATGACCGCCGCGATACTGGCGACCGAGCGCAGCTCCGCGCGGAGATTGATGCCTACGCTGCCCATCTATACGAACTCTCACGGGAAGACTTTACCCATATTTTAGACACCTTTTCCGTACTTAAGAACAAGGAAATAAAGGCCTTCGGCGAGTACATAACCAGACGAAAATGCTTAGAAGAATATGAAAGAATGTCGGAAAGAATACGACCAAATAGAGATGGGGTATAATTATGACTCAAACCGCAAACTCAATTTTTACCATAGGATACGCGGCTCTTGCAATAGAACGATTCATTGAGTTACTGCGCTTGTATTGCATAACTATTTTGGCCGATGTCAGATCTCAACCCTACAGTCGTTACAGTCCGGAATACTCCCGTGATCCGCTTAAGGTTTTGTTGGAAAAATCCGGTATTCGGTACGTCTTCATGGGAAAAGAACTTGGCGCGCGGCGCGATGAACCGGAATGTTACGAGGATAGCAAAGCGCGGTACGACCTCATCGTCAAAACTCCGGCTTTTCGGGAAGGAATCGCGCGTCTCAAAAGGGGGGCGCTAAAGTATCGCATTGCGCTTTTATGCGCCGAAAAAGACCCTATAACCTGCCATCGTTCAATACTGGTTTCCCGGGAATTGTCTCGCGAAGGTGTCAATGTCCAACATATTCGCCATGATTGCTCTCTCGAATCACAGCAACAATTAGAGCAACGTTTACTCAAATTACATGAAAGGGATCAGGTAGATCTTTTCGATAACAAGTCAACGCGCCTCAATTATGTATATACACAGCAGGCGGACTATATTGCATTTGTCCGTGAAGGAGAAGAATGATATGATGCTATTTACCATTGGTTTCACAAAGACAACTGCCGAATGTTTCTTTAATCGTCTCAAGAAGGCTGGTGTGCAAAGACTTATTGATGTTCGACTAAACAATCGTTCGCAATTAGCCGGATTTGCGAAACAGCAGGATTTGGAGTATTTCCTGAAGGAAATTGTGGGCATTGACTACATATACAGACCTGAATGGACGCCGACTCAGGATATTCTCGATGCATATAAAAAGCACAAAGGAAACTGGAATGTTTATGAAGTTACATTCAATGAGCTGATAGGCGACCGACACATTGAGCAATATACAGACGTAGGAATGCTCAATAATGCCTGCCTGCTGTGCAGTGAAAATACAGCAGAACATTGTCATCGTCGGCTTGTAGCTGAATATCTGCAAAAAAAATTTGAGGAGCTCGAAATATGTCATTTGTAGTCGAACTGGTTGTGCTGGCCAACTCCCGCAGACCCAACGGACGGTGCATTGCGGGTATCAATCGGAAAACGAGTCAATGGATACGTCCAGTTGGAGCAGATGGCCTCGGCGAGGTTCCCGATAATCTGCGGAAAATTAATGGAAAAGAACCGAATATACTGGATATTGTACGAATGGAACTCGAAGAATCGGCAGAAACATACCGGTTTCAGATGGAAAACCGTAACATTGTAAACAAACCCTGGTCTTTTGTTGGAAAGGCCGCTATTGCTGATGTCCTGCCGTATTGCTGTCAGGATCGACACGTTTTTTTTAACCATCATATTCGTATCCCCCATTCCGATCTTTGCGGCAATTCTTCATGGAATTCTTCTCTCCAGTTATGGGAAGTGGAGGATTTTAGGTGCGAATACAATGAATATAAAAAATGGAAAGGCACGTTCTCTATTCCGAGTGGGGATGAGCTGTCTCTCAGCATCACGGATATTGACTACCTAACGCGTCTTAACTCGGGCTATAAACCCGGTGAACGCGCCCTACTACTCATAAGTCTGGGGGGGTCCTCATCAACCTGAATATGAAGGGTGGACAAAGATGTATTGCTGGAAACTCATTGCGGGGGTAATTGAGCTATGACGATAGGGAGAATGACATGGCAAAAATAAAAGATGTTGTGCGCATTAAGGGCGGATACGTAAATTTCGTAGAGCTCAAGAGCGCATTCGAAGAATCTCAGCAAAATGCCGACAGAATGGCAATGTACCGCCCCACCAAAGCGCACCGCAGAGCCTTTGAGCAAATATCACGAGGACTCTTTCACCCCAACAACAAGAAATTCTACCTCCTGAGCGGCTCCTATGGAACCGGTAAGTCGCACCTCTGCCTCATGCTCGCCAATATCCTGAGCCGAGCGAGCGGAGACCCGACAATTGCCGGTTTCTACGAGAACTACAGCAAACTAAATTCTGAATCCGCAAAGCATTTGAAAAACATTCGCAAGGACGGACAGTACCTTGTCGCTATATGCGACTACCATTCCGGCAAACGCTTTGAGGACATTGTGCTGAAGGCGGTGTTGAATGCCTGTAAGTCTATGGGGCTCAATGCCCAGGTGGAAACGGAGTTCAATGAAGCGGAACGTCAGCTTGCGGCATGGGAGGAGCTGGGAAACTCGGGAGGCATTCGGAATTTCTACCAGGATTTTAGCGCTGCGCTTACTTCGGTATCTCCGGCTTCCACGGTGGAGCAACTTCGCCGTTCCCTGAAGGACTATGACTCGCAGGCTCTGGAACAATTCCGGCTCGCCTTCAGGGAAATGATGGGAGGGATCGAATTTCAGGCTACGTCAGGAAATCTCATTCCTATTATTCAAAAGCTTGTCAACAGTCAGGAGTTCAGGAATCGATTCAAAGGTCTCGCGGTGTTCTTCGATGAGTTTGGCTTCACATTGGAGAAAGCCAACTACTCCAAAGACATTCTGCAAGGCTTTATGGAGACCATCTGCAAAAATGAACCGAACGTTATGTTCATTGGGTGCATTCACAAAGACTTCAAATCCTATGCCGACCGCTTCAGCCAGGCCGATGCCAATGTTATGAGCGCCCGTATTACTCAGGTGAGTCTGCTGAACGAAGGTATTGAGGAAATCATTGAGGCCATTGTGGAGACCGATAAACAGAGTCCCGTTTGGAAAGAGAACATTGAAGCAAAAATACACATATTTGATCGGCTTAGTCCTCAGTGTAAATCGCTCAATCTTTTCCCATGGATCGATAATGCTGCGCCTGTTCTGGAGAATATTTACGGCGTGCATCCCATGGCTCTTTCATGTCTGCTTAAACTATCGTCCGAAATTGGCTCGGACGCGCGCAGCGCTTTTACCTTCTTCACTGGTGCCGAAGATGACCGGGGAGCGTCATATTCGGACTATATTGAACATACCAATATTGTTGTCAATGGCGGTAAGCTTAATCTCTATACCGTCGATAAGCTCGCCATTTTTTTCAGAGCGATTTGCTGGTTCGAAATTCGGATCTTCGCGAAGGGCAACGGAATGTTGTCAATGGTTACATTGCGAGTATCGATGTGCTTCGCAAGGCAAAACCAAATGAACTGGAAGGTTTAGAAGATGATGATCGCCAACAAATTCTGAATCTCCTCCTTATCTATCGCATCTGCCAAATTTCAGCGAATATGGAGAACATTCAGTTCGGCCTGTACTGTCTGACTTCGCACGAAAAAAAGCGCGTTGTGACTTTACTCAAGGAACTGGAGAAGTACGGAGCGGTGTTTTTCCGGCGACAATCTAAAACCTATGAGTTGCTTGAAGGTTCAGGCGAAGATCCCTACGATCTCATTGATCGTTTCATTGCCGATAGCTCATTGCATCCGCATGATTCGGTTAAAGCCTTCCTCGATGATGCCGGATTAAAGAGTTCGGAAGAGTTTGTGGAAGCAAAAGGATTCAACCTGCCCTACACCGATGACAAGCGATTCCGCAGGGAATTTGTCCGAGCGAAGGATCTTGGCAAGGAACTGTGGGATTCCTTTCAGAAAAAATATGATGATGCCCGCGCGAATCCGAGCAAAAGCTATGAAGGTGTCCTAGTGTACGCACTCTGTGAAGATGAAGCGGATGTTAACGTTGCCCGCGATGCCGCGAGAATAATTTCATGGGAGCGGCTTGCGGTTTCTGTTCCTCACAATCCCAAACCCTTCGGCGAGACATTACTCAAAGTTCGGGCCTGTCGTCACTATCTTTCCAGAGATGCGAAGATTAGCGCTCAGACTGAATCGAGAATGCGCGATATTCTAGATAATAAGGACGATGGGGCGCGCGCCACACTGAAAAATACTCTTGACCAAATTTCCGAAGGCAGCGATTCGAGCTGGCACACCGTGAGAGGTTCAATTCTTGTAGATAAGCCCCAACAGGCGCATCGGCCTGCGGACATGCTCTGCGAGAAACTCTTCAACAAACGCTCGCTCATTAAGCACCCCGATCTCAATTTGTGTCACGATGATCGGTGGAAAACCGGTAAAAATAACGCGCTCAAAGATGCGGTCAGGGTCTTGCTGACCGCCGAGCGGGTCATGATCGATAACGGAAACCCGGACAGCCACGGCGAGAAACGCTACCTTGAAAAGGTGCTGCTGAAAGGTTCCGGCGCGCTCAAAAAGACTGGCGATGATGGGCGAGTAACTTATTTTACGTGTGAGTCAGATTCCTCAAAACTGAATGATAGTTTTCCGGCGCTGAAGGAGCTCTGCGCAGGGTTGGAGAATAGTAGTTCCGGGCAAAACTTCAATGCGGGGGCATTTCTCGCCAAAGTTCGCAACGCCCCTTATGGCGCGGGGGGAACCGCCCTCATTCTGGCTTTTGCCCATGTTATTCGGGCCTACGGAGAGCGCCTGAGTTTCTTCAAAGATTCAATGAAAATGCTGGAATTGCCCATACAGTCATATACGGATATTGAATCAATTGTGGATAATTCCGCATCTCAGGTCGTCATTTCCATTCGAAACATTAGCGCTGAACAATTCGATCTTGTCAATCGTATTGCAATATCTGCGGGCGAGTCGGAGCTCAGGCATGGCGAAAAACGATCTCTCAAGAATGCGTATGGGGCGGTCATGGGCTGGTACTTGCAATTACCGAATGTTTCGCGAATTGTGAAATTATATGGTTTGAATGATCGGAAGCGTCTGGCAGCGCTCATGGAGCTGTTGGACAGCGAGATCGGTCAGTCAGATTATTTCGGACTCCTCCTTGAGCGCCTGCCCGGTCTGTACCAAACAGGAAGCGATGTCGCCACATTGACCGATTCCGAGGTAACGCTGGTTGCCAGAGAATTCAAACGTGACATAGCAGAGCTTGAATCGGCCGAGCAGATTATTATGGGTATGGTCGCGACTTCTCTCTGTGAGGTATTCGGTGTTGAGGGAGACATAATTGAGTGCGAGAAGGTTATGACCGACTGGTACAAGAATCTCAATTATTCCCAGCGCGATGCCGGACACTACAATGACAGCGATACTGCCTCCCTCATCTCCTGTCTTGGGCAGGATAAGTCCTTTGCAAAAATTATTGGGACAGAACTTCCAACAGATTTTGGATTTGACGCGGTCCGTAATTGGAACTCTCTCCACATTCGCGATTATGCGGAAAAGGTTGCGAAGGCGAAGGAGGAAATTGACCGCGCGAGAATTCAGGTGCCAAAACCTGCGATAGAGCAGCCCTCGCTTGAAATTGGGGAGAAACAGAGCGCTACCCTCAATATTCCATCGGGCGCGGCAATGCTTGTTTACACGGTCGATGGCTCTGATCCGAAGACATCGAAGACAGCGCAACGGGCAGAGGCAAATATGGATCTTGCGGAGCTTCTTGCGGGTGCGCCGAATGTGCAAGCGAAGATTCGCGCGCTGGACAATAAAGGGAATTATAGCGATTCTGTTGATGTCGAGCTCATCGACAAGCAACGCAAATATGAATTGAAAATCAATAATGACATGTACGCGCCGGAGGCGACCTTCAAATGTCCGAATGATCTGGATGGGTTCGTTACCGTACTTAAATCTCTTCTGCAATTCGCAATCGATAAATCGTTGCTCAGCGCGGAAGCAGCCAGCGAAGTCGAAGCCTCGCTGAACAAGCACCCCTCGAAGGAATCGTGAAAATGCAGCCTTTTCGAATACATTCCATAGGCGATCTCGACCTGCCGATTCCCGAAACCGCGCTTGTGGTAGACAATGACGGCTCCTATGTGCAGGCATGCCATGCAACGCGGACGGCAATTCAGAATAAAGATGAATTGAATCTGTGGGTTCGCGCGCCTCACCATGCCGAGTGGCTCAAAAATTACTTCGCCCAACTGCGAGTAGACGTGGAGGGACTTGAGGAAACCGCCCGTACCGTACTCGTCAAAAAATGGTCAGTGACCATTCCCAACTGGGTGTCCAATGAAGACATTATTAAACAGAAATTGCTCAATCTCGACATTAAGGCTGGCGCGGGCAAGACCTTTGAGGCAGCGCTGATCAATACACTCATTAGTGTGGATATATCGCCTGCTATTCCCGATAATTCTGCGGTGAGGGAACTCATTGCCGCTCTCACCGATAATCGCTATGCCGTCGCTAGGAAGGAATTCCCGATTCTGGAGGAGACTCTCAAACGGTTGGCAACAACGTGGCGGGCGCGGGCCCGCGCTGGCTGGCTCGCAGATCTGTGTGAATACATTCCAGAGAATGGTAAAATAGCATGGCGCCTGCTCTCCGCAGTTGCGATTCTCCAGTCGTATCCGAAGGAATTACTTGATCGGGTATTGCCCAACGGACAGGCATCGCTCGCTCGTAAAATACCGCGCGATGTAACTGAATACCTGCCTCTGGAACCCGAAGCCAGGGAGGAATCTCTGACTCAAATTAAACTTATCTTCTCTGAATGTGAGCCAAAAATAAATTCTCAAAGTGAGTTTCGAAAGGTAGTCTCATGGGTGTCGGGAAGGACGGCTGAGGAATATCGTTTTATTGAAAACATACTCCGAAGCGGTCGCTTCGAACCGACCGCAGATGACATTCGGCTTACGCGCGAAACGTTTAAAAGCTCCTCTGAAGTGCGGCCCAGCCGCCTCGAAGCGCTCAAGTACCTCGCGCGCCCGGCCTATCCGTTACTGGAGAACAATGAAAAACTCCCGAACTCCACAGACTGGATTCGTTGGACAACCGAAAAATACGCTCAGTACCGCAACTGGCAAGTGAAAAATAACCGTTACGATGCGGAATTGGAAAAAACCGTCTGCCAATTCTCGGACTGGTACATTGATCACTATGCCGCTGTTCAATCCGATTCCAACGCAGCTCTTGCGCAGGCGCTGAATTTATTGAATGCGAACGAGCTTGAGAATCGACTGACAATTCTCTTAATGGTGGATTGCCTGCCTGTTACCTTCTTCGGACTTATTGACCATGCCCTTAAAACCTCCGGTTTCAAGCGGCATGACCTAAGCTATCGCTACGCCGCGCTTCCCACAGTGACGGACTTCAACAAAGCGGCAGTGATCTCTGGAAACCCCGGTCGAAATAAAAATACCTATTCCAAGATCCTCACTGAACGATCTGAGGCCGACTGGGGAGGAGCAAAAGTTCATTACGTCTCAACGCTACGGAATCTGTCAAAACTTACTATTGGCGCGGAAGCATCGGTAATTCTGTTTAATCATATTGAGGGCGATGAAATATTACATTCCGATGTCGAAGCGAAAAACCGCGCCTACGAGGAAGATCTCGCTCGTTCCTATACGCAACTTTCTGAAGCTCTCTTCGATATCTGCGATCGATGGGACGGGGCGAAGGATCGTGTTTCAATTATCCTTCTGACCGATCATGGCGCGTGCCGTGCTCTTAAGGAAGAGATGAGAAATTTCGCCTCAAGGGTTGTGAGTAAGCTTTTTAATGACGAAAAATATCGTTTTGCCTCCATGACGAGCGAGCAGGCTAATGAGATTCCAGAAAACCTTTGGGATACAGGTTATCGCTTCACGGAGCCGTTCTCCCGCGACACTACTACGCATTTTTTGCCTCGCGGACATAATACGGTACGCAAGACCGGAGCTGTTGGGGGGTATGCGCATGGCGGAGTTGCTCCTGAGGAAGTTATTGTGCCTATGGCGCGCTATGCTCTGCTCTCTACTGAGTGGAAGAGACCATTCGTCCGATGCTTGAATCTCAAAATGTCTGCGAATGGGCAGAAGGCGCAGTTCTATATACAGCGAGTTGTCAATGTCGAAGTGGAAATACAGAATCCGAATTCTGTCCCGCTTCAACCGACAGCTCTTGAGTTACTTTCGCCCGATGCAAGGGTTAAGGGAGCGCGGTTGTGTAATATAGCCCCTGAATCAACGGGTATACTGTCCATTGATCTCTACTTCCAGAAAACCGCGCAGAATGCTGAAAATCTTGAATTACAGATTCGCTATACCATAAGCGGGGAAGAATACGAAAAAAATCTTGTTTTTTCGGCCGAATTCATGTCGGCGATGTCTGACGGATTCTCATTAAAAAATCTCTAATGGAGGAACCATATATGCAATCCTTTGAACGTAAAGCGCAGGACTACTACGGTGAGGTAATAATTAACAAAGGGCTTATGAGAAAAGCCGGATTTGGCGCCCGGGCGATTCCCGTTTATGTGGGCGAGTGGATCATCAGTCAGTTCATGGATGGCGGAGAGCTGACCGAAGATGGACGCGCGGAAATTGTTACTACCATTTCCAAATTCCTCCCGCAGAAGGCTGACAAGAATACGATTCTAAATCGACTCATGGATCAGGAAGAAGTTCGTATTCTCGATGACTTCAGGGTTAATGTTAATCTTGCGAAGAACACCCACGAGCTCAGTATCCCATTACTCGATATCAGCAATGGTATGGTACAGAAAGATATTATCAATCAAAACCCAATGCTCTTAAAAACCGGGATGTGGGGACTCGGGACGCTCAGATATGTACCGCCTGACGATGAAATCAAAGAAGGGCAGATCTGGATGATGGACTTCAAACCTTTTCAGTCTCCCGGCGTAGATATTGACTACTATCGTGACTCACGGAGGCACTTCGAGACAGAAGAATGGATTGATCTGCTTGTGTCGAGCTGCCAGTTTAATCCGGAAATACTCAGACTTCCCCAGAAGCTTTTGTTGCTCAGCCGAATCATCCCGCTCGTGGAACCGAGAACTAACATAACCGAACTTGCGCCAAAAGGAACAGGGAAATCATTTGTTTTCGACAACATCAGTCGCTACGCGACCGTCATTCCAGGCGGGAAACTTTCTGCGCCGTCTCTGTTCTTCAACAGCAATACTAGGCAATTGGGACTCATTCCGCGTTACGATGTTGTTGTTGTCGATGAGATTCAGAAAATTCATACCGATGCTACCGGTGAAGCAATGGCTGCGCTGAAAATGTATTTAGAGAGCGGACGGTACCGAAGAGCCACTGGAGATCTCGGTACGTCAGAATCTGGATTTGTCATGTTGGGAAATATTACCCTCGGAATGAATCGCCTTCCGTTGTACGAGAGCGATGGAATTTTCAAAGAGTTGCCGAAGGCTCTTCAGGAGTCAGCGTTCATTGACCGCATTCACGGATTAATCGAAGGCTGGTACATGCCCCGTGTGTCTCGGCACACACCATCGAAAACCTGCGGCTTCAAGGGCGATTTCTTCAGTGAAGTCTTACACGAACTTCGGGTTGATCTGAAATACGCCGATTTTGTGACACAACATCTTGCGCGCCTCGAATGCGACGATATGCGCGATAACAAAGCGATTGCGCGATTGGCTGAAGGTTTTCTGAAACTTCTCTTTCCAGATTTGAACGTAACAGATGAGAATTTTAACATATTCTGCCTCAACCCTGCAATCCGGATGCGTCAGCAGATTCGAGATGAGCTCTCGAAGATCGACCATGAATTCAAATGGGTTACCATTAAGAGCAATTTACCGGACGAGTTCCAGCTCTCTCACCCATCTGAACGTCCCGATCTGGAGGGCGAGAAAGCAAAAACCGATCCTCTTAATCCGAGTCGTAAGCCCGATGAGCGGACTGTGGAAATTACCGAAGGTCAACAAGGCATCTCATTCGAAAAACTCTTCCTGCCGTATCTCAAAGGCGCCAGAGAAATTCGCATTTACGATCCGTATATCCGGTACCAATACCAAGTATTCAATCTTATGAACCTTTGCGAGATTCTTGAACCCCGTAATGCGTCCATCAAAGTTTCGCTTATTACTACCGCCGATCAGTTCAGCGAAGACGAAATTACCGCAAAACTTGGCGAAGTAAAAAAAGGATTGAGCCGCGATGACATTGAATTCAATTTTACTTTCGATCCGAACCTCCATGATCGATGGATCAAAACCGACACCGGCTGGCGAATCACATTGGGCAGGGGGCTGGATATCTTTCAGAAGCCCGCTGACAAGTTCACACTGGGGTTCATGAATCAGACGAAGAGAAAATGCAAGGAAACAAGTGTGGTTTATACGCGAGGATAACAGAAAGCCTGATCTGCGTTCACGCATTTCTGCTTTCCACTTGCAAAAAGTCCAAAAAAATGCCAGCAAAACGTCCTCGCTTATCATAAATAACTGCATCATCGCAGATCAATGCAAGCATCCGCTCATCTATAAGTCCATGAGCAGGTCAAATATTATTATCCCAGACTGAATCCGCTGGAATCGCGGAATGCGGAATATATTGACAAGTTTTGAACAATAGCGCAAAGTAAAAGTTTTGCAAAACCTTATATAATAGAGCAGACCTATTGCGGTCATTGGGAGAGGAACTATGGTATTCGCGCTTGGCGACCTTCTCGTTCTGGGTGTGGTCCTAATTGTCATATGTATTTTCCGTTATATCGACCGCGGCAACAGATCCCTGGAAAAGGTAAGGAACTTTGTTGACCGCGCAGGAGAGAACTTAGCTCGTATCGCTGAAGATAAGGCACAGCAGTTGAAGGATCTTGCCATCAATGTCGAAATCCATCAGCAATCGGCAATGAAAGCTATTGAGCAAATTGAAATTTCTGCGGAAGAGCTCGGTAAACGCACATCCTATATTGAAGAAATACAGTCACGAATAAATCAATACGATCTTGCCCTCAGGCAGCTGGTCGATATGACGAATCAGGCTGAACGGAACATTAAGGGAATACAGGACGAATCCGCCTATGTGGATACTGTCGGCCGGAGAATCAAAGAATCGCGCAAGCATATTGAATCGCTTGAAAAATCTGTTTCAGAGATCATTAACGATTTTTCTGCGAGAAACAATCAGCAGCTTGAAAAGATCCGTGAGTCTGTGTTCAAAACGGGGAAGGAAACTGCCCTTGAACTTGAACAGAAAGTAGAAAGCGCCGGAAATCGGGCGCAGAAACTTCTTGCGGCATTTCAGACAGATGCCGAAAACACTCAGCAGAGAATTACGGGCAGTGTTGAAACAGCGCAGACAAAAATTCAGGAAATAACGGAAACCATGCAGACTGATGCGGCAGACATTCAAGATACTATCCAGAACCTTGCCGACACCACCATCAAATCAGTGGACAATTCCTTCAGCGAATATAAGCGGGATTTCGAAAACGTAGAAATATCCTTTCGCGAAGGCCTGAATCGGGTTGCTGAAAAGGCCCGGAAATTTGAGTTCGAATCATTTGAGATACTTCAGGCGGAACTGGAAACGAAACGCGCGAACGTTTCAGAACAGTTCAAAAACAAAATGGATGAACAGGAGCAGGATTTTCAGGAACAGTTCATTGATTATACGCGAAAATCGAAGGAACAGTATGAGCAAATTTCCGACAGTCTGAAAGAACATACCGAAGTACACCGCAGGAACCTCAATGAACTTGAAACCGAGATGCAGAATTCCATTGAGGTATTAAAGGCCAATTACACTACGAAACATGAAGAAATACAGGTATCCATTTCCGAGAAGGCCTCCGGGATGGAGAAAAGAATACTTGGAGACCTTGAGCAGAACCTCATCGATTACGAGGGCAGTATTACTCACCGTCTTTCCCGTCTGGATGAGGTCGGAAAGCAGCTGGATGGGCTTGAGCAGGTACTTCAGAAAAATATGGAACATGTCAGCGCAAAACTTGAATCGGAGGCGCAGTCCGTCGGTGAGCGTGTGCGGAAAAAATACGATGAAGACATTACCCGCCTCCGCGGCGATCTGGATGAGATCAGCGGACATGTAACAGCGCAGAGAAATGAAATAGATACGCTCAGGGAAGAAAGCCGTTCAAACATTATTGAACAATTGGAGGCCTTCGAGCGGGAATTTTTCACCGACCTTCAGGAGCGCAGGAAGAATCTTGATGCCCGGCTGGAAAAATGGACGGAAAGTTTTGACGGTGCACTTGAGGAACTGCGCTCCGATACCGAAGGTGAACGCAGCCTGCTCGAAAAGAAATATCTGGAAGATATTGGAACGGGAATGGATGCCTTGCGCAGCGGGATGACAGATCGCTTCAGTGAACTTCAGACCGATTTTCAGGAACGGGAGTCAGTTATTCATGAAAATCTGAATATCCTTACCGAGCGAATCAACAATGGCCAGTCGGCAGTCGATGAACATCTTGAGCGAGCCCGGCAGCAGTCCATGAATACTCTCAACAGCCGCTGTCAGGAAATTCAGAATACAATTGCCGACAGAATGAAGAATATGCAGGATGATATGGAGGGTAATCTCAGAAATATGGATGAGCTCATCCTGAAGCAGGAGAATGAAATTACGGTTCTTCAGGATGGCATACGTTCCGATGTATCAGCATGGCAAAATACAATTCATCAACAACTCAAAACAGATAAGGATGATATTGAAAGCGAAATGGCGGCCTTCCGAATACGTATAAATGACGTTCTCCTGGCCATAAAGGAAGAATATAACGAGGAAAAAACCGGAATACTTGCCGAAGAGCGGACACTCAAGGACAAACTTTTCACCCAACTGGCTGATAACAAAAGCAGCATGGAAAAGGAAGTTGATGTATTCCGCGCTAAATTCAGCGACACCCTGAACTCACTGCAGGCAGAATACAATAATGAGAAGAATGACATTATTGCCGGGGCTGTTGAAGCAAGAAAACAACTGCAGTCCGATATTCGGAATGCTTCCGAGAAGCTGACAGCGCTGCGCTCCGAACTGGAGGAAAAAAAGGAAACTGCCCTTGAACGCTTCAACCTCGACTATACGTCTTTCATGCAGGATTTTCTGAAGCAGAAAGATGATGCCAGCCGTGAGTTCAGTGCCTCCATCCGCGATTTCCGTGAGTTTGTCGGAGCAACTCGTAAGGAATTTGAAGGAACACAGAAACGGCTCATCGGTGGACTCACCGAAGAAATTAAAACTGTTGAACTGAATATCAGAGAGATAGAGAAAAAACAGAAATCTTTTCTTCAGCAGACGAAGCTCTTTGACCGGGCAGATACATTGAAGCAGGGGCTCATTGAGGATATTAACGCGCTCCGAAATGAGGTCAATAAGTTCCAGAGTGAGCGGAAACAGATCGGCGAATACGAGAATGAATTTCTGCGCATCCAGAAACTTGGAAAGGAAGCGCATGAGAAGATGCTCCATTTTTCAGTGGAACAGCGTAAGCTTGAAAATGTTGAAGAGAGCTATAAACGTATTATGGCCCTTTCAGGAAAGCTGGACAAGCGCTTGGAAAGTGTCAACCTCAAGCACGACAATGTTCAGCAGATGCAGCTGGCGATCCGGAATTTGAGTGATCTTCAGAAGGAACTCGATCAGCGTTATGATCGTCTGTCAAAACGCAGGGAAGTAATTGATGCGACACTGGAAGGAGTAGACAGGAATTTTCAGCAGCTTACTGATCTCGATACTCGGATCGGCGGCATACATAAATCTATGGGCACAGTTTCCAATGAAATTGCAGTGTTGAAGGGAAGGTTAGATAGCTTATCGGTGAACAAGAAAGAGTCGGATATGGCTATGCGGAATCTTCAAAATCTTAACCAGCTCATGGAATCTGTTGAAACACGCGCCGGTGAAATGAATAAGGCTCGGGAATGGCTCGCGCGGATAGAGACCCGTATGGAAGATATTACGCGGCAGGCCGACAAGCAGATGGAAATTCTCGGGGCGCTGACAAAGAAATCCCGATCCGATGGTAATGATGAAGGTCCTGCGCTGTCGGTCTCTGAGCGCGACATGGTGATAAAACTGAAGCATCAGGGGTGGAATGTCGAGGATATCGCAAAAACCTGCAAAATTTCCCGGGGGGAAGTTGAACTTATTCTGGAAATGACCCACGGCTGATCAATGATACAAACACCTGCCATAATTTATTCAGAGATAATGTGCTCCAATCCCTTAATTCCTTCTACTGTCTCTTGTATTAATTCTCCGTCATCATCAAGAAGCGGGAGATCAATAATCATTTTAAGCACCTGCGCAAATTTTACAGAAGTGAATACCCTCTGCTTTTCATCTTCGCTATATGTGCTATAATCATATCCTGATTCTTTAATCAGATTAGCAAGACTTTTGTTTGCCCGCCTCATTTTACCTGAAAATTTATCAAGAACAGAGTAGCAAAGATTCACAGCCTTATACATCTGTTTTAGTTTTTCTGCAATAACAGAACATTCTGCCTCAATTTTCTTTGCTTTTTCAAGGTTTGAATAGGCATCATAAAGTTTCTCTTGTGCCTTTGCTCCCAGAATAGTTCCGAATATCAGCAGGGCTGGTCCTGCTACAAGAATCCCAAGAACCATTGCGCCGCCTGCAATGCCAAATCCGCCAGCGGCAAGTGTTCCTCCGCCAAGCCAAGCAAGTGTTGCATTGCTTGCAGCAATTCCACCAAGCGCACTAATTGCAGTACCTGTTCCCGCTGATGCAAGAAGCATTGTTCCGCTATATGCGCCAAAGGCAGCTAGCGCACCACCGCCCAAGCCAGCAATACCGCCGGAAACACCGAAAATTATTTCCCCAACACCTGAAACTGTATTTGATATTTCTTTCAACTTACCTTCGGTAATGGTAATCAGGGATGGATCATCGTTTTTGCCGGAAGCAAACTCTACATTTTTGATTCGTCCGAAAGTATCAATAAATGTTCTCAGATGTGTATCAATTACAGTAAGTTTTTTCTCACCATACGATTTCAGAGAGTCATAGAGATTTTGTTTTGTTTTTTCAAGATTCTCGTGAGCCTCATGTGCTATGCCTTGTGCATTTGAACTGATATTTTTTGCTTTCTTGGTATCGTTTGCTGCTTTTACACCTTTTCCAGCTCCAATGGCCCCAAGACCTGCAATAATAATTGGTACTAATAATGGTAATGGCATGAAAACTCCTAATTATTTACAATTTCAAGACCTGAGTTGTAGACTCCTTTCAGAGAATTTACAAAATCTTCCATTTCTTCAAGTTCATCCGAGTCAATATTGAATTTCTTTGCAATTGATTCGATCACAATTTTTTCAAGTGGTGCGTACTCATCATCTATGAGAGCAACGCTCAGCAATTCAATCATCATTGCTCTCGCCGATTGCGGTGTGATATCTTCAATGCTATTCCAGTCAATACCTTCTTCAATAAGTTTTTCAAGGACTTCAAGTCTGCGTTCTTCCTCCGAAAGACGTGAGAGTTTTGAAAGAACTGGATCAAGTTCATTGATCAATTCCTTAAACTGATCAACTGAAACACGATGTGATGACCACTCAAGTTCTGTCATAAATCCGTTAATTATGGCTGTTTCTAACGCACTTAGTTTCCAGTTCTCATTGTCGAAAAATTTGATTTTATTCTGTGACCGGTTAAATAAACCGAAAACACCTGCTTTATCATCGTCACTGTCACTATCCTCATCACTGTCACTATCCTCATCCTCAGTATTTGCGATAGCCACAATAACTGCCAGTTGAACAAACGCTTCTTTTTCTTCGTCTGTCGTTAAAAAATTTAAGAACATAATCACTCCCCTTAAATTAAAATTGTCTTGTCTGAATTCATTGCTTCGTCAAATTTGGAAAAGGTTTCGTAGTGAAGTTCTTTTCCAAGTCTGTCTGAAAACAGTTTAATTGATTCTTCAAGCAGAATGATATTACCATTTATAATTGCTGTTGTCAACTGTGCAAATGCATTCGATGGTATCTTATTCAACGGTTTCTACTTGACACTATTTGTGATTTCCATTACCGTTTATTCATCTTTTCTATTCATTCATGGAGGTAATATAGTATGAAAAAAGATCAATTATTGTTTGACAAGTTCACGAAGAATGCAAAGCAGGAAGATATTTCCCGCATTGAGGAAAATCTTCCCGGTATGAACCGCGGTCCCATTAAGAAAATATGGGATCAGGTAAAGGCACTGTGGAATCTGCTTCAGGATCCGAATACCCCATGGGGCAAGAAGGCCATAATTATTGGGGCTCTTGTGTATCTCATTAGTCCCATTGATGCTGTCCCTGATCCTATTCCTTTTTTTGGGCTACTGGATGATGTCGCAGTTATCGGGCTGGCTATTAAGTCGCTAAAAGACCTCATCGAAGGGGCCAAGCAAGCGGCCATTGAAACAACGCGCAAGACAGAGGAAGTAAAAACCCGCGCCCACCTGCGCCGCATGAGAATTTCCCTTGTTGTGAGCATTACAGTGGCAGTGCTGGCAATTGCCATTATCATCATCAGGAACAGGATCATTACCTGAGTTTGGGGACTGCGAGCGACCATGAATATTACCATATTCTCCGTGTATCTTATCTGCCTGACTGCTTTTAATGTATATAATGTCATTCGGAACATCTCAGATGTATTACGTTATGTGTTGCCGTATTATCAGCAGTACAGAAAATTTCCGAAATTTGTCCAGAATTTAGTCCAGAAGTTTTTAAGTCGCGTGTCAAAGGCCGCCGTTCAAAATTTCATCGCCGAGGTGTTGCCGCTTTTGCGGCGGGATATCGCCATTAACGGCATTCTGTTACTTATTGCTGTTGTGCTCAATGTCGCACTGTGGTATCTGCGGATCACGTTTTAGACGAATTTTGTACGATTTTCCTTGCCTTTTCATACTCACTTTAGTATTTTCATTCTTATAGAAATCAGGAGGATGGTATATGGCTGAGGATAATCAGTCCATGAATGCAGAAACCGAAAAGAACGGGGAGAATGCGGGGCATGGTGATGCAGCGTCTCATGACGACATGAGCGCGGAGCAACAGGAAACCATTGAAGAGCTCCGCAGACACATTGAAGAATTGAATGCTCAATACATTCGAAAGCAGGCCGATCTGGATAACTACCGTAAGAGAATTTTTCGGGAAAAAGATGAAGCTGTTCGCTATGCGAATAAACAAATACTTCTTGATATTATTACTGTTATTGATGATTTTGAAAGAGCAATACAGAGTTCGGAATCATCGAAGGATTTCGACTCCCTCCATGACGGTATTATCCTCATTGAAAAGCAATTTACTGATATGCTTGAGCGTAAATGGGGATTAAGCCGTTTTGAAGCGGATGGAGTCGATTTCGATCCAGAAAAGCATGAAGCAATGATGGTTGAGGATCGACCGGATACAGACAGGCAGATTGTACTTCAGATTTTTCAACAAGGCTACATGCTCAACGACAATGTTCTCAGAACAGCGCAGGTAAAGGTTTCACAACCGGTATCGTTGCAGGAAAATACTAATCATAGTGAAGGAGATTAACATACATGGCCAAAATAATTGGAATTGACCTTGGAACAACAAACTCATGTGTTGCCGTCATGGAAGGCGGTGAGGCTGTAGTAATTCAAAATAGTGAAGGTCAGCGGACGACACCGTCTGTTGTTGCCTATACGGCGAAAGGTGAGCGGCTTGTCGGACAGCCCGCAAAAAACCAAATGGTAACCAATCCCGAAAATACAATATATTCCATCAAGCGTTTCATGGGACGGAGAGGGAATGAGGTGGATCAGGAAATTACCATGGTACCCTACAAAGTAGATACCAGCGACAAGGCATCGCCGGTGAAGATTGTGGTCGGTAATAAGAAGCTCACTCCACCCGAAATTTCCGCTGCGATCCTCCAGAAAATGAAGGAAACTGCTGAAAGTTATCTTGGAGAAACTATTTCAGAAGCGGTAATAACCGTTCCTGCATATTTCAACGATGCTCAGCGGCAGGCAACCAAAGATGCCGGACGTATTGCCGGTCTGGAAGTTAAGCGTATAGTAAATGAACCGACTGCGGCAGCGCTTGCCTATGGGTTCGGAAAAGAAGGAAAGGATGAGAAAATTGCCGTGTACGACCTCGGGGGCGGTACTTTTGATGTTTCCATTCTCGAACTTGGCGATGGAGTATTTGAGGTAAAGTCCACCAATGGCGACACCCATCTTGGCGGAGATAACTTCGATCAGAAAATTATTGACTGGCTTGTTGAAAATTTTAAATCGGATTACGGCATTGATCTGAGTCAGGACCGTATGGCCCTTCAGCGGCTGAAAGAAGCCGCCGAAAAGGCAAAAAAGGAACTGTCATCAACCACAAGTACCGACATTAACCTTCCATTTATTACTGCAGACGGCAGCGGTCCCAAGCATATGCAGTATTCCCTCTCAAGAAGTAAGTTTGAGCAGTTAGTTGATGATCTCATTGTGCGCACAAAGGAACCCTGTCTCGCAGCTCTGAAAGATGCCGGAATGACTTCCGCAGACATCAATGAAGTTATTCTGGTCGGAGGAAGTACCCGCATTCCTGCTGTACAGGAACTTGTTAAAAATGTATTCAACAGGGAACCCCATAGGGGAGTTAATCCGGATGAAGTTGTTGCTCTTGGAGCGGCAATTCAGGGCGGAATTTTGGGCGGAGACGTAAAAGATGTGCTCCTGCTTGATGTTACTCCCCTTTCAATGGGAATTGAGACTCTCGGATCGGTATTTACCAAGCTCATTGAACGGAACACGACCATTCCGACGAGAAAAACTCAGATTTTTTCAACTGCCGCTGATAATCAGACCGCTGTATCAATTCATGTTCTCCAGGGTGAACGGGAAATGGCTGCCCAGAACCGGACACTCGGCCGTTTTGATCTTGCGGACATTCCTCCGGCGCCCCGTGGTGTTCCCCAAATTGAGGTTACCTTCGACATTGATGCAAACGGTATTGTTCATGTCAGCGCGAAAGATCTCGGCACTGGCAAGGAACAGAAAATCCGCATTGAGAGCAGCTCAGGCCTGAGTGAGGAAGAAGTCAAGAATATGGTCAAAGACGCTGAGCTGCACGCCGAAGAAGACAGGAAACTTAAAGAAGGCGTGGAAATCCATAACGAAGCCGACAGTCTGATATATGCTACTGAAAAATCCCTGAACGATTACGGGGATAAAATTGGAGAAGAAGAAAAAACGAAGATCAACTCGGCGATTACTGACCTCCGTTCCTCTCTTGAAGATGGCGATTCCGATACCATTAAGGCAAAAATTGAAACGCTCAAACAGATTAGCTATAAGCTTGCCGAAGAAGTATATAAGACGCAGGAAGATGCCTCGCAGGGGCAGGGGGCAGCGCAGGGGCAAGGCGCCCATGGCGCTGGTAAAGATGCTGAAACGAATGCAAAATCCGATTCAGACAATGTTGAAGATATCGATTATGAGGTTGTTGATGAGGATGATGCATAGGAATGGCAAAACGGGATTACTATGAAATTCTCGGTTTAAGCAAGGGGGTTTCACAGGACGATATCAAAAAAGCTTATCGGAAACTTGCAATACAGTATCATCCCGATAAAAATCCCGGCGATAAGAACGCTGAAGAACGTTTCAAGGAAGCCACTGAGGCCTATGAAATACTCTCCGACGATTCGCGCCGTCAAACCTATGATCAATTCGGGTTTGCGGGTCTTGAAGGAATGGGCGCGGGAGGCAGCGGAGGGGCTCACGATTTCTCCGCGGTCTTCAGAGATTTCGGCGACATATTCGGCGATTTCAATTTTTTTGACTCTTTCTTCGGGGGGAGCAGTGGAGGCAGGCAAACACGCAGCTCGGCTTCCCGCGGCGCTGATATTCGTTATGATCTGCGCATTTCTTTTACCGATGCCGCCTTTGGAAAAAAGGAGAACATTGAATATGATCGCAGGGTGCAATGCAGCGATTGTAAGGGAATGGGTTATGAGCCGGGTACCGGACGCCAGACCTGCAAGAACTGCGGGGGAACAGGGCAGGTGCGCCGTTCCAGTGGTTTTTTCTCCATAGCCTCTCCCTGTCCTGCCTGTAACGGATCGGGCACCATTATTGAAAATCCCTGTGAATCCTGCCATGGAAGGGGTGCAATCAAAAAACACACAAAACTAAAGGTTACCATTCCCCCCGGTATCGAAAGCGGCAAGCGGATCAGTATTCCCGGTAAGGGTGATGCCGGAAAAAATGGTGGTCCCGCAGGCGATTTCTATGTATTCATTACGGTAAGACCCCACCGCTATTTTGAGAGAAACGGAGCCGATCTTTACTGTGTTATTCCTGTCGACATTGTTCAGGCCGCACTTGGAACGGAAATTACTGTTCCAAATCTTGAAGAAAAGAAAATTAAACTTAAAATACCCTCGGGAACCCAGAATGGAAAAATGTTCAGGGTAAAAAATGAAGGACTTCCGCACCTTCAGAATCCTCAATACCGCGGGGATCTATATATCAAGATACAGGTGCGGACACCTGTTCGCCTGAAACCCCAGTCCCGAAATCTTCTGCGCGAATTCGGCAGGCTTGAGGGGATGGAAGAATCTCCCAAGCCAGTGCCTCTGAAGGATCTTTAAGCATCCTTCCGTAAAGCATAGCCCTCTTTACTCCGATTATCTGCATAGAAGATCGGAAGATTTTGTTGCTGGAAATTTTGCTCTGCAAAATTTTCCAATGCAAAAGTTTCTATCAGGAGTACAGTATGAAGATACGCGAGTGTGCGGTATGGTTTTTGTGTTTGAATTGTGCGCTCAGTACGCTTGCTGCGACAGGTTTTGAGTTGAACAGGAAAAATCTCGGGATGTCACATCCATTTCATGAAGACATGTCATTCGATCCCGCATTTTATGCTTCCGAAGGGTATGTCAATTATACCAATGATCTCAATGCCGATGGAAACATCGATCATGTTGTCATGTTCGATGATCAGGGGAATAAATCATTTGAAATTCTCGATTTCGATAAGGATGGAAGTATGGATGACTTTTATTTTTATCGGGACGGAGTTCTCATTCGGCAGGAAATTGATCGGAACAACGATCATCAGGTTGATATCTGGATATACATTGTCGATGGGATTTATATAGAAGGTTATGAAATGGATAATGACTTCGATGGCAGGATTGATCTGATCAAACTCTATAACGATGAATAAGCAGGTTCTGTATATTATTCATGATATTGAAGAATTTCTGAGGAGTACCGGAAGAGTCTCAGCCTGTGACGTAGTATATACTGAAAAACTCAATAGACGGGAAAAAGACATTCTGTCTGTTCTCAAAAAACGAAATATAGCATCGCGCCAAGTTCCGGAACGTGAATTCAAAAAAATTGCCGCTGAAACATTTTCAGGAGATATCCCGAAACATCTCCGTCATATACTTCTGTTCTGTCCGGCCGCGCTGCTTCAATCATCAAAACCGCTGAGTGCTCTATGGCCGCTTGTTGATGGTTTGAAACATTCTGTTATTCTTATTCTTGCGGGTATTACCGATCCGCATAATCTCGGCGCAATTATACGAAATGCAGACATATTTGAGGCATCGGCAGTTATTCTCCCCAAACGGCGCAGCGCTGTTATGAACGAAACCGCGCGCAGAGTGTCTGCCGGAGCCGGGCACCATGTTCGGGTCTTTACTGTCGCAAACATTGTCCGCATTATCGAACAACTCAAGGAAAGAGAATTCTGGGTCTACGGTACCGATGTACAGGGTAGGAATCTTAATGAAGTGAAGCTTACCGGCCGCATTGCCCTTGTTATGGGAAATGAGGAGCGGGGTATTCCACATGAAATACGCCGTCATCTGGATGAAATTCTTACAATTCCTACAGGAGGTCACATTGATTCCTGCAATGTGTCGGTAGCAAGTGGAATTTTTCTGTATGAAATTAGACGGCAGAATTAATCGGAAATGTTAAAAAATCTGCAGGCATTCTGATAACAGATTTCCCCCAGTTCCTCATTATCCATATTTCTGAGATCAGCAAGAAACTCAGCAGTGGCTGAAAGATAGCTGGGTTTATTGCGTTTTCCCTTGTACGCTGCGGGTACCATGAACGGGCTTTCCGATTCAATAAGAATACGTTCCAGTGGAAGATTTTTTGCCGTTTCATGCAGATTCCGCGCATTACGGTACGTAAGATTACCGGCAAAAGAAATATATATGTTATGGTCCAGTGTCTTCTGGGCAAAGTTCCAGTCTTCGCTATAGCAATGAAGAACTGCACCCCGGCCCGGCATACGGTCACGCAGAATGTTAAGAATATCATCGCCGGCGTTTCGGTTATGAATAATCACCGGCAGGTTGAATTTTTCAGCCATTTCAAGCTGACGAATAAATAGTTCAATCTGACTGTCTTTATCTCCGAATTTACGGTAATAATCGAGCCCGGTTTCTCCAATGGCAACAACACCCTCCATTTTTGCGCCGCGTTCAATTTTTTCTTCCCAATCGAGCCCGGGATTTTGAACTTCCGATGGAGAGACGCCTACCGCATGATAAACATTTCCGGCTGTTTTCAAATTCTCATATACCACAAAAAAATCATGAAGATTATTACAGATACTTATAATACCCTTAACCCCTCTCTGACGAGCTTCCTGTGTAATAATGAGTTGTTCAATGGGGTCATTATGAATGAGCCCTATGTGAGCGTGAGTATCAAAAAGTTTCATAGTAAATTTCCATTAATAAATTGATGAAACTTTATCAAAGCAAAAGTTTCTCAGTATTCATTCACAATTTATTGTAATTGTATTTATGTGTATCATCCTTCTGATGAAAAGTCAATATAAATGCTTATATCCCAATATCCCATGAGACATGTATTGAAATATTCCAAATATAATACTACAAAGTTTTGCATTCTGCAAAAGTTTGTAGTATACTTTATACAATTAAAGGAGGCCATTCAATATGGACACTAAAAAACTTGTTGCAATTCTCATTGCTACATTGATATGCTTTTCAAGTATTTCACTTTTCGCTGGAGGTCAGGAGGAACCCGATACAGGTGACCTTGTTCTTGAAACAAGGGGGCCGCAGGGTGAATTGCCGACAAACTACGGTGAAATATACATCTCCCAGGAAGATCGTGATACAATCCGTTCCGGTAATTATCGTGCAGCCATCCTGATGCATACATCTGCAGACTGGACAAGCGCTGTTATCGCAGGAGCCCAGTCAACCTTTGATGATCTCAACATTGAGGTTGTTGCCGTTACCGATGCGGAATTTGATTCAAACAAGCAGAGAACAGATATTGAAACTGCTCTCGTACTTGATCCCGATATTATCATCACATTGGTACTGGACACTGTTTCCGGTGCGGTTGCGCTCAAACAGGCGGTTGATCAGGGAGTAAGTGTTGTTCTTCTGAGTAATCTGCCATCTGACTTCGTTCATGGCCAGGATTATGTGGGTATTGTAACTGATGATCTCTTCAAAATGGGTGAATCAGTTGCCGAAATGATCAATGATCACCTCGGCGGATCAGGTGAGGTTGCTCTTCTGTATCATGACGCAGACTACTACGTTACTAATCAGCGTGATCAGGCGGTTGAAACAGTTCTCAGACGCGATTATCCAAATATCAACATTGTCGCCAGACAGGGTGTAGCAAATCCGACCGATGGTGAAACAGCCGCTTCTGCAATTCTTATACAGTATCCTGATGTTGATGCGATTTACGCTCCCTGGGATACAATAGCTGAAGGTGTTGTTGCCGCGGCGCGTTCTTCAAATAGCGACGTTGCTGTTTTTACTATGGATTTGGGAGCAAACAATGTTCTTGATATGGTGAAAGGCGGCAACGTTCAGGGTATTGTTGCAGACCTTCCCTTTGCTCTTGGAGAAACCATGGCAAAGATGGGAGCATTAGGTATTCTTGATCGTGCAGTCCCCCCGTTTGTAACTGTCCCTGCCATTAAGGTAACTCGGGATAATGTTGAACTCACATGGGAACAGTCACTTAATCGTACTCTTCCTCCTGAAATTATGGATGAGCTCAATTAAATAACTTCAGAGGATCAGTGAAATCATAACCAAAAGGCAATCTTGGAACGAGATTGCCTTTTTTATTGACATTATTCATTGACCCAAGTATACTAACTCCACAATGTAAGGAGATACGATCAATGAGCTTGGGTACAGAGATAATAGATGATTTCTGGAAGAATTACGGTGCGCAGAAACCATCTATTACATTAAGCACGTGTGCCATCCGAGCGGAAAAAATCAATATCTCTTTCGATAAAGTGCATATACTTAAGGATGTTGATTTTTCACTTCGTGAAGGTGAAGTTCATGCGATTGTTGGTTCCAATGGCGCTGGAAAGTCTACTCTTATGAAGATCCTTAATGGAGTTTACAAGAATGACAGCGGGAAATTTTCGATATTTGGAAAGTCGGTAGATTTTGATTCACCTGAAATGGCACGGCAGGAAGGAATTGCAATGGTTTACCAGGACCTGAGCCTTATCCCGACTCTCACGGTTGCTGAAAATATATTTCTTCGGAGCATGCCCTACCGACGTGGTGCTTTTCTTGACGATAAGACAGCTAATCAGAAAGCGCATGAACTGCTCCAACTGGTTGGCGTGGGAACAGATGCTTTGCCCACAGAGAGAGTGGAGAATGTGAGCGCCGGTCAGCAGCAGATAATTGAAATACTCAAAGCCTTATCTGAAACCCCTCGAATTCTCATTCTCGATGAACCAACTGCCTCTCTGACGTATGGAGAAATTGAAAATCTTTTTTCGGTAATACACAAACTGAAGGAAATTGGTATTTCAATTGTGTATATCACCCATTATCTGCAGGATATTTTCAAGATCTGCGACTCTGTAACTGTATTGAATGACGGCGTATCGGTACTCTCAGACAGTGTCAAAAATCTTACCCTAGAAAAAATTATTAATAGTATGGTTGGTTCAAAATCAACTCAGATAACGTGGTCGCATAAAGAAAATCTGCGCACCGATACTCCTCTGCTTGATATCCGGAACCTGAGCACTGCACATGTCCATGATGTTTCTCTACAATCGTACCCTGGGGAAATTGTGGGAATCGCAGGTCTTCTTGGAAGTGGACGCACTGAGTTGATGAATGCCATCTTCGGAATTGATAAGCATATTGAGGGTAAGATACTCATCGCTGGAGAGGAAAAAAAGATATCCTCAACAAAGCAAGCTATCAACGCTGGTGTTACCCTTGTTCCGGAGAATCGACGTGAACAGGGGCTTGTACTTGACTTTAAGGTCTCAACTAATATCGTGATGTCCATCCTTGAAAAACTGAAACGTCTGTTATTCATGGATCGAAGTAAGGAATCGACACTTTCAATGTCGTATATTGATTCAATGAATATCAAAACACAGGGAATTCAGCAAATTGTCCGCTTCCTTTCCGGCGGGAATCAGCAGAAAATTGTTGTTGCAAAATGTCTGGCCACAAATTCTTCCATTCTCCTGCTCGATGACCCGACCTTTGGCGTTGACATTCATGCAAAATACGAAATTATGAAAATAATTAAGGACTTTGCGGATCAGGGTAATACTGTATTATTCATTTCCTCAGAGTTCAAAGAGATCGTTGAATTTTGCGATTCAATTTATGTGATGAAACGGGGAGAAATATCCCAATTCATTAGTGATCAAATAAGCGAAGGCAAACTTCTGCAGGTAGTTCAATAATTTGGAGGTATTAATTATATGAATGCTGAAACAAAAAATCCTAAAAAGCTCCCGATTTTTATCCGTAACTGGCAGGATTATGTTGTTTATTACATTTTCATTGGGGTGTTTCTATTTTTTGCACTACTCCCCTATATCCTTATAGTTATTGCACAACTTTTTCCTGAAAATGTCAGGCTTTTAGTTTTAGAGAAAGCGGATGGGCTGCGGGTATTTCCGAGTGCTAAGAATCTTCTCAACATTGGTCGGCAAAGTGCCATGCTCTGTATTCTTTCGGTCGGTATGACGTTTGTTCTTGCTGCCGAAGAAATAGATCTTTCCTTTGGTTCAATTGTCGCCCTTGCGGCGATCATCACCGCCTTGGTATTGAGAGCAACCGATAATATTTTCCTGAGTTTTGCCGCCGGCATTGCCTCAGGTACTCTGGTTGGATGCATTAATGGATTGTTTGTATCAAAAGTCGGTATCCCGTCATTTCTGGTTACTCTCGGAATGAGCGGAATTGTTATTGGTATAGCGCGATGGATAAGTAATTTACAGTCGATTGCAATTAATAATGATTTTTTTGTACTCCTTTTCGGTTCCGGCGACATTGGTCCAATACCTATATTGTTTATCTGGGTATTGCTCATTGGCGGAATTGGTCATGTAACCTTAACAAAAACTGCCCTCGGACGAAAAATTCTGGCTTCAGGCGGTAACCGTGTTTCCGCTCTTTATTCCGGTATTAATGTTCGTCAAATAAAACTTATAGTTCTCACGATTAATGGCGCCCTCGCAGGTTTAACAGGTATCTTGTATACGGGACGTCTTCACGGTGCCCGCTATACTCTTGGAGAAAATGACCTTCTCATTGTTATTGCCGCAGTCATTATCGGCGGTACGAGTATGTTCGGCGGTAAGGGCTCAGTTATCGGATCAATTTTTGGCGTGCTGATAATGGTTATGCTGAACAATGGGCTTATTCTCCTCGGTCTCTTTGTCGATCAGCAGTTGATCTTCCGCGGGCTTATTATTATTGCTTCTGTTTCCCTGGCCATGCGCCAAAGGAAAAGCTGAGTGGATAATATTCAGAAAATTATTGATTCAATGAATGTTGACATGAAGGTCGGCCAGCTGTTTCTGCTGGCATATCCTGGAAAAAACCCGGAGAAAATTCAGCCATTGGTTGATCAGTTTGGTATTGCGGGCTGCTACATTAGTCAGGACAATGCCGAAACTTTCACAGAAGCGCGTGAGGTTTCTGAGCAGCTGCAAAACATGGCTTCACAAACTCCGCATGCCCTGCCAATGATACTCGGTATTGATCAGGAAGGCGCGTGGGGTGTTCTGGTGCCGGAATCAACATCCGGGCCGGGAAATCTTGCGCTTACCGCTAATACCGATAGTTCAATAGCCGAGAAAATGTATCAGGTGATCGGAGAGCACATGCTGTCTGTGGGATATAACACAATCCTTGCTCCCTGCGCTGATGTAAATAGTGATCCGGATTCTCCGATAATTGACACACGTTCATTTGGAGATGATCCGAAACGGGTTTCAGAATTGCTGCGTTATGCTGTCAGGGGAATAAAAAAAACTGGCGCTCTCTCGACGCTCAAACATTTTCCCGGTCATGGAGCTACGGGAGACGATACACATAGAAACATTCCGGAAGTCCATAAAACACTTTCCGAACTTTTTGAAACTGATCTTGCGCCATTTGCAGCCGGAATTGATGAAGGAGCAGACATAGTAATGACTGCTCACATACGGTATCCACGCATTGATTCCGAAAATCCCGCAACACTTTCCCGAATTATTCTTGAAGATATTCTTCGGAAAAAATTGGGCTTCAACGGGGTTATACTTTCAGACAGCATGAACATGGGAGCTATCCGCCGATTTTATGAGCCGGGGGAATCCACAGTAATGGCGCTGAAGGCTGGTGTAGATATTGTCATGCTTTCAGAAGAGCACTATGATCACGATGAAAATTATCTTGAAAAACAGCTCAGATCGCTCCGAAAAGTAAAGGATGCCATACTTCAGGGTTCATTACCTATGAAAGAAGTAGATGCCAAACTCAGACGAATCATCAGCATGAAAATGAATAAAATGAAGGCGGCTCCCGTCAGTATGTCCTTATCTGAAAGTGAGGCTGCCGAAATTGAATCTCGGGCAGCTGCGGGAGCATGTACTGTTATCAGAGACGACTGGAACTTACTGCCGGCCAATTTACGGGAGGGCAGTGTGTGTGTTAATGCCACTCCCCGCGATGCCTATTCATGTCTCATGAATTCACGAGGCATTGGACCGAATCAGATGCTTCCTGCCTATGATTCATTTCACGATACTCTTGCGAGTCTTTGTCCTGCCATGAAGTTTATGGAATATGATGAAGCGCAAAAACGATCTGATGAGCTGAACGATGCGCGTATTGTTCTCCTCATTACGGAAAATTACCCACTCCCCGGTGAGGACATGGAAAAAAAGCGGCAGCAGTCATTTGTCCGAAAATGCCTCGAAAAATATCGGCAGAAAATCATTGTTGTCGGTTTACGAAGCCCCTATGAAATCCGGAAATATCCGGGAAAAATTACCTACGTTTCGGCCTATTCAAGCAGAACATGCGCTGCAGTAGCGGCAGCCCGATTGCTTGCTTCAATGAAATCATTACGAGGTGTACATCATTTACAGTTTTCATAAATATATGGAACCCGTAATCAAAGTGTGTTTTATATTTCTCTTTATTATACTATTCGTGAATTTCTATCTTCCTGCTCAGACAGTAAGCACTGAAGTTCCTGAGATCATTGAGGACTACACCGCTGATGCCCCCGCATGGCTTTTACGGCGTTTGGGGAGGATTGCAAGAGAGGAGCGTAAATTGACCGACGCATTTATTCTTTTGAACCGTTCACTTGAATCCGATCCGGAAAATCCCGAAACCCTGACCGAACTGGCTCTGAGCTATTTTGCCAGCGGCGATCTGCATCAGTCCCGCGCATATCTTAATAGAGCTCTTGAAAATCGTTCGCGACTCAGCAGCCCGGATATGGAGTATTATATACTTTATCAGTTTGCTGAAATATATTCACAAAGTGATACCTATGATCGGGAATATGAAAACATCCTCCGTGATCTAATCAATGCCGATGAGCAATTTTCTTCAACTGACATTACCGATGTCAGTCTTCGGAAAAACATTCGCGCAATCCTGAACCAACCTGCGCCTTCAGGGATGAGCAGCTTGGATCAGACAATTGTTCTCTATCGAATAGCAGATTCCTTCAGCTTGGAAGCACATCTGCGGCTCGGACGGTTTTACGTACACTCTGGACGATATGATGAAGCACAGCAGCATCTCATTTTTGCAGTTTTGAAAATGTACACAAAACTTATCAGTTCACTGCGTGATATAAACATTCTCTATTCCTTTACCGATAGCGAAGATCTCTTTAACAGGATCAGGAACAATGAGACATTTCTTTCATATGTAAAAACAGCCGGTTTTGATGAAGCATTATACTATCTTGGATCTGCGAGTTATGGATTTAACCCTAACCGCCAGTACGTATATCGCGGAATATGGCAGACTCTGCAATACCTTCCGTATCAATCCGCATATATTTCTCGTGCGTCACTTCAGCTCAGGGATCCGCAAAAAGAGGACATTCTTTACGGGAGTGAGCAGTTCAGGGAATCGGTTAATGAATAAGCTTATTATAAAGGGTGCCCGCGTGCACAATTTAAAGAATGTTGATCTCGAACTTCCCCGTGATACACTCATTGTCATTTCCGGACTCAGTGGAAGCGGAAAATCAAGTCTGGCTTTTGACACAATATTTGCAGAAGGCCAGAGACGCTATGTGGAATCTCTTTCTGCTTATGCCCGTCAATTTCTCGCCAGAATGGATAAGCCGGATGTGGATTATATTGAAGGGCTTTCTCCGGCGATATCAATTGAACAAAAAACAACCAATCGAAATCCGCGTTCGACTGTGGGAACTATTACCGAGATATACGATTACCTCCGACTGCTTTATGCTCGGATCGGTATACCCCATGATCCAATAACAGGTGTTGTTATTGAAAAGCAGAGCGTTGATCAAATTATTGAACGTGTTCTTCAACAGCCTGATGATGCCCGATTGATGATCATGGCTCCTGTAGTCCGCGGACGGAAGGGAGAACATAAAAAAATTCTTGAAGACGCAAAAAGGGCAGGTTTCGCGCGCTGCCGCATTGATGGCGAGATAATGCTGCTGGAAGATACCATTGCGCTCCGTAAAAACATGAAGCACGATATTGATATCATTATTGACCGTCTCATTAATAAAGAAAAAAACAGGAGCCGTATTGCCGAGGCAGTTGAGCAGGGGCTTGAGCTGGCTTCAGGCCTTGTCAAAGTATATATCAGGAAGGATAAGGAAGAAACCGAGATTTCCTTCAGTGAACACTATTTCTATCCCGATAGCACAGTGAGTTTTCCTGAACTCGAACCGCGCCTTTTTTCCTTTAACAATCCCCTTGGCGCCTGCTCTGCTTGTTCCGGTCTCGGTACAACGCTGGAATTTAATCCAAAGAAAATAGTTCCCGATGACACACTCTCTTTTAATGAACGGGCTTTTCCCGCGTACAATCCTGATGCCGCCTGGAGTAGAAGCAGGTTTGAGGGACTCGCCAATTATTATTCATTTAGTCTGGATACTCCATTCAGGGACTTACCGGAGCATATACGGAATGTTATTTTTTACGGTGGAAAGGATGAAATTGAATTTGAATATGTTAACAAGAGCAATACAGGACGTTTTCAGTTTCGGAGGATGTTTCCGGGTGTTGTGAATGACCTTGCGCGGCGTTACCGTGAAACGAATTCATCGGGCATAAAACAGTGGTTGGAGGGGTTCATGACCATGAGTTCCTGCCCCAAATGTAAGGGCAGACGCCTGCGGCCGGAGGCTCTGGCAGTTCGGATTGGAGATGTGGGCATTTTTGAAATTTGTGAAATGTCCATACGCGATGCATTGAAATTCTTCAGGAACATCAAACTTACCGGAGCCCGAAAGGAAATTGCCAGACAAATTCTCAAGGAGGTAATTGACAGACTTTATTTTATGGAATCTGTTGGTCTTGATTATCTCACTCTGAATAGAAATGCGGGAACACTGAGCGGAGGTGAGGCCCAACGCATTCGACTGGCAACACAGATCGGCAGTCAGCTTATGGGGGTTCTCTATGTACTTGACGAACCCAGCATTGGTCTGCATCAGCGGGATAATGAACGGCTTATAAAGACACTCCTGCATCTTCGGGACATTGGCAATACATTAATTGTTGTGGAGCACGATGAGCAGACCCTGCGTTCTGCCGATTATATTGTTGATCTTGGAATAGGCGCCGGAGTTCATGGCGGGAATGTCGTTGCAGCCGGATCAATTGATGAAATTATTGAATCGGATGATAGTCTCACGGGTCAGTATCTTCGGGGTGATATTTTTCTTGAGCCGCGGTCTGAACGCCGCCCGGGAAAGAACGAATGGATTGAAATAGTCGGGGCAGGGGAGCATAATCTTCAAAACATTAGTGTGCGCTTTCCTCATGGCGCCCTTTCGGTTATTACCGGAGTTTCGGGTTCAGGAAAGAGCACGCTCATGTCTCATATACTCTATCCGCGAATTGCCAATTTTCTTAACAGAACAGATCACTTTGAGGGCGCGGCAGACGATGTCCGCGGAATTGATTCCCTCGACAAGATCATAAACATTGATCAAAGTCCGATCGGACGCACTCCCCGTTCAAATCCGGCAACCTATGTTGGTCTTTTTACACCAATCCGTGAACTATTCGCTCAAATTCCCGAAGCGCGGGCGCGGGGATATAAACCGGGACGTTTCAGTTTTAATGTAAAGGGAGGACGCTGCGAAAATTGTGAGGGCGCTGGCACCATACAAATTGAAATGCACTTTCTTCCCGATGTTTTCGTTGTGTGCGATGTGTGCGGAGGTAAGCGCTTTAATCGGGAAACTCTTGAAATTCAGTATAAGGGTGTAAATATCCACAATGTCCTTGACATGACCATTGAAGAAGCCGAACAGTTTTTTGCATCAATTCCCATTATTTATCGGAAACTTGAAACATTATTATCAGTTGGTCTGGGATACATAAAACTGGGACAATCGGCGCTTACTCTTTCAGGCGGTGAGGCTCAGAGAGTGAAACTTTCGCTCGAACTTTCGAAGAAAAGTACCGGTAAAACTCTCTACATCCTCGATGAACCGACAACCGGACTCCATTTTGCCGATGTAAAACTTCTCATGACAGTTATCCAGCGTCTGGTTGATAAGGGAAATACCATTATTCTTATTGAGCATAATCTGGATGTTATTGCCCAAGCCGATTGGCTTGTCGATCTCGGACCTGAAGGAGGCGATAGGGGAGGACAGCTTGTTGCCATGGGTACTCCAGAGCAGGTCATGGATGTTGAAGCATCGTATACCGGATGTTTCCTCGCAGCCTATGTTCAAAATCATCCTGCTCTGCGTATGAAGCAAAGAGCCGGTTCTCCCGTATCATAAGAATGCTCCTGTTCCGCAGACAATACATTTTTATTATTGCTCTTCTTGTTTTTTCATTGTTTTTTCTGGGAAGTCAGGAAGATGATATGATCTACGAAGAACTGGTTGAAATGGCTCGCCAATTTGGTCTTGAAGCAACAGGAAATCGTCTGATACTTCAGGAACGCCTGCGTGATCTTCTCGATAACCCAATTCAGGCGCGGGAATCGCTTCCGGCTGCAGATAATGCCCTTGCCCGAGTTAGTCAGTCGGATGCAGGGTCATATGTACAGGGAAAAGAGGGCGATGAGCTGGAACTTCAGGGGAATGTTATAGTCATCGTCAATAGTGAAGAATATCAGACAACACATACCATTTCAGCAGACCTCATTCGGTATAATGAGACACTCCGGCAACTATCCGCGGAGGGAAATGTTAGTTATCTTATGGAAGGCGAATCGAGAAATGATCGGTTTTTTGGTAACCAGCTGCTTTTTCTTCTGGATGAAAACGAAACCTTGTTTCTTGAGGGAAGCGGAGAAAATGAATCTTCCCAGGAAAGTGTTGCCATTGACATTGCCCGGGAATTACAGGCAGATACATCAGATACCCTGGGGGTGGAATTTTCGTACCGAAGTGAATTTATTTCCCGGAATCAGGATAATGTCATTGTAATGGATAAGGGGTTTATTTCCTCGCCTCGAACAGAATCGCCGAACTACCGGCTATCGTTTGAAAAAATCTGGATTCTTTCGCCGGGAGAATGGGGTATTGAAGGAGCTGGTTTGTATGTCGGAAACATTCCCCTTTTCGCTCTTCCATTTCTTTATTTGCCGGGAAACGAAATTATCTTTCATCCTGCCTTTGTTTTTGACGATATCAGGGGCGACGGTCTTAATACAACAACCTATTTCTTTGGAGAGAAAGAAAAGGAAGATAATCCCTTTCTCTTTTTTCAACTAACCGATAATCAGAATGTTGAAAGTTACTCTCCAATGGGGATTTTCCTCCAACCGGATAACAATTATGAAGAAGATAACAGCGAGGAAGAGGTTTTTGAATATCTTAAATTGTATGCGGATATTTACAGTCTCCGAGGGTTTAGTATTGGGCTGGGTTTTGATCTTGTTCCGGTGGATGTCTTTGATGCGGATGGGCTCATCCTCTTCTCCCTGACCCGGGAAATGTACGCCGGTAATAACGGGCAGGATAACACGTCCCTGTATAATTCCCCTGAAGGGGAATTAATATCTGTGTGGCATGAATCGCGTTTTGCCGGAATTACCATACCGTTTCGGTTTATTGTTGATCTTCAACTTTCACTTTCCTTCCCCGAACTCAGTTTTTCACTGACACTTCCGATATATTCGGATCCCTTTATCAGCGGCGAATTTAATGAGCGCGCTGAAGATATTCCCTGGGATGCAATCTTACTCGGCGGTGTGAGCGGCGCGCAGAGCCTGTCGTTTCCATCAACATCGATGAATTGGGGCTTATCGGCTTCCCTTACACCGACCATGCCGGAGTTTCTCCGCCCCCTGTTTAATTCTTTCTCAATTCGGGATTTGAAAACGCAGTTTTCCTGGAATACCGCAACAGCAGGCGATCTTCCAGTTGAGAATAGTTCGGCCATAAACAGTCCAGAACGGCAGTACTTTGTCCCACAGCAACTGCGCCTGCCATCGGGCACCGTAGCGCTTTCCGGTACAATTCTCCAGTTTCCCGCGAAGAATACTTCGTCGGCTACAGCATCTGAAGAGGAGAATGAAATGCCTGAATATTTTGAACAATTTTACGTGCCGGAAAAGCGAATAGATGACGATAGGGCTTCATCCATAGACGATGACTATTCGGGTGCTGCGCAAAACAATGAATTTATTCGCCCGGCAGCTCTCAATACGCCAGCCTTCACGAAAGATGATGATCTGGGCTATAAACTTTCATACTCTCTCTCCAATAAGCATTTTCTTGTAATGTTCTTTGAGAATTTTACTGAAGATACCTATTCAATTTCGCATAGCAATTTCCAGGATGACATTAATATCTCACTTTCTCAGAACCTCAAGCTTGTACAATCTCTTTTCAATATGCAAACAGGGCTTACCTATCGAGGCGTTTTCAGGGAATCCTTTGGATTTTCCGATATGCTTACCGATTCCATACGCGACGATTTAATACGGCAATCGGAGATGCAGAACTCGCAGCGCCTGAATCTGAGCAATACCACAACAGTAAATCCTCTGGCGCTTGTGTATACTGATCTGGGTTTTTTACTTACCCACAGCCTAGATCTGAAGCTCTGGAGTTGGTCTGATACCGGCGGTGGAAATTTTGTCGACGATACATTTATGTGGGATGCCGACCATGTAAATCAACATCAATTACAGAGCAGTGTTTCCTTTTCATTGTTTGAAATTATCGGACAGGAAATGTCGTTCCGCTATGTTCTTCCGCCTCTGAACGAGGTTCTCGATATTTCATATGCGCTTACCAGTAATCCTTTCCGAACATCACTGAAACTCACAATGCGGCAGGAAACCACTGAAGATTCTCTCAGCGCCCATGATCTTCTCTGGAATAATAAATTATCTCTCATGGATGATCTGAATCTCGGAGCTGATTTTCGCTGGGCCTTTGACCCGGATATTGTTCCGGAAGAATATAAGTTTTCTCTTAAGGCCTTTTGGTACGATGCCTCAGTAGCATTTAAAAACAGAAATATTCTCACCCTGAACAGTACACAAACTGCCTGGCTGCAGCAGAGTTCTCAGGAATTTCGTCTCTCGAATATGCAGCATAATCTTAAAATACCATTTAAACTGCCTGAAAATAATTCGGTACGGTTCAGCGGTTCGGTAAATACAGGCTGGAAGCATGATTTTGTTGAATTTACCTCATCAAGTTTGAGTTTCAAAACATCATTGGATATTCTGTTCCCCAATTTTCTTGCGCTGCGCCTCTCCGTCAATAGTGTAAATAATGCCATCTATCAGTATTTTCCAGATTATACCCGGCAAATTGGAATTCCCACCCGTAATTTATTTGAGGATTTACTGAGTAGTTTCAATTTTTTCGATATTTCGGAACGCCGAAAAAGTAACTTTAAACTTCAGTCAATTTCTTTGCAGCTTTTTCATGATCTCGGAGATTGGATGCTGAAGATGGAATATAATTGGCTGCCAAAAATTGTAACGACCGATGGAATACGGCAATATGAAATTGAAAATAAATTCAAATTTTTTCTTCAGTGGCTGCCGATTTCCGAAATCAAAAATGAAATTGATATTGATATTATTGAAGATAAATGGGTTGTTGATTATTGACCACCTTCCTATTTGAAAGTAGACTAATGGTATTAATGGCTGATCAATTATCAGTGGCACAGAGCGAAGATACTCCTGCCTCATTTCACACTGTGGAATTATTCTGTATTAATATTATGCCCCCCGCATGGCTTGAAAATGTTATTCCCTTTGTCGTAAAAGTTCTTGAATACCAGAAGTATCGCCGCTGGACTCTTTCAGTTGTTTTCTGTGACGATACATACATACAAAATCTGAATATGCGCTATCGGCATCAGAATTACCCGACCGATGTTCTTAGTTTCCCCCAAATTAGTACTCCCGCAGAACTTCCTGCGGATCATTTTGATGCCGGCGATGTTATAATTTCCCTGGAAATGTTATCGGAAAATGCCCGGTATTTTCACGTTGAAGAAGAGGAGGAATTAAAGCGCCTTCTTATTCATGGTATTCTGCACCTTGGCGGTTGGGATCATGCAGATAATAATCCTGGACAGATCATGCTTAAAATGCAGGAGGAGATTCTGCGCACCCTTTTGGAGGAGAAGATATATTGATATGAAGAACTTTTTTTCTCAATTATTTCGTTCAAACAATAAGGACCCAGCCTTTCATTCTCTTAATATTGATGAACGGGATATGATTAAAGGCGTTTTCGAACTATCGGATACAAATGTCAAAGAAATTATGGTTCCCCGTATTGATGTTGTGAGTCTTTCGACAGATACAGACGAAGAATCTCTTATCCGTAAGGTTATTGAATCAGGCCATTCCCGATTTCCCATATATCAGGAAACCATCGACAATGTCATCGGTATCGTATATGTAAAAGACATTACGGCACGGCTTATCCGTAAGCAATCTGCCGGTATTAAGGAAATCAGCCGCAACGCGTATTTTGTTCCCGAAAGCATGAAACTGAATGTTCTGCTTAAGGAAATGAAGCGGCGGCGTGTACACATTGCGGTGGTTGTTGATGAATACGGTGGAATGAGCGGAATTGTCTGTATGGAAGATATTCTCGAGGAAATAATTGGCGATATTCAGGATGAATTTGATAATGAAACTGAGGACATCATTAAGATCGGAGAGGGTGTTTATCTCTGCGATGCGAGAGTTAGTGTCAGCGATCTGAATGAGCAGATCAATGTGACCCTCCCTGAAGATGATTTTGATACCCTCGGCGGATATGTATTTGATCTTTTTGGGAAAATACCGGTGAAATTTGAGAAGGTTGAAAAGGATTCATACATTTTTATTATTCAGGAGATGGACGGTCATAAAATTCGAAGCATCAAATTGCTGATCTCCCGGGAAGGAAATGATGCCAAAGAATAGACCTCTTTTATACTACTGTATTTTTGCGTTTATTCTTCTTGTCTGTCAGCTCAACGCTCAAACTGTCAGAAATGATGCTGTCCGATTCTATCAGATGGGACGTGAAGCACTCAATCAGAACCGTATTCTTGATGCAATCCAATTTTTTCAACAGTCGAGTGAGTATAATGAGAATTACAGTGATGCGTACAGGGAAACTGCCCGCGCGTTTTATTATTTGGATGAACTCGATGAAGCCGAAGACTATATCATGCAGGCGCTTAATCTTGCTCCCCTCGACAGCCGTAATCTTAATTTACATGGGCGAATTCTTATAACGGGCGGAAAATTTGATGAAGCAGAAATCATTTTTACCGATATTATCTCCCGGGAACGTTTTAATGTCGAAGCCCGTATCGGTCTGGGAGAACTTTCGGCAGCTCGGGGTGATATTGTTCAGGCACGGGAATATTATCAGGATTCTCTTGATCTCTTTCCCGATGATTATCGGGTTCTTTTGAGCCTTGCCTTTGTATATCAGGAGCAGGGGCGCCTGAACAGGGCAGAAGATTACATTACTGCCGCATTAGATATTGAAAGTCAGAACCCCTGGGTTTATATATACGCCGCAAATTTTTTCATGCGTATTGGTGAACTTTCAGAAGCTGAGCCTTATGCCCTCAGGGCATTGAATTTACAGGAAAATTTTATTCCGGCATTGGAAATTCTCAGTAGAATTTATGTGAAGCTGGAAAAATATGAATCGGCGCAATTGGTTTTAGATCAACTCGATATCAATGCTTTGGCAGATAATGCCCATACACTCTATACTCGGGCTCTTGTCGAATACTACCGTAATAGAACCGATGAAGCCCTGCGAACTCTTGAAACAATTCTTCGCGATAATCCAGATAATGAAATTGCCAGACTTCTTCTTGAAGATATTCTGCTGAACGAAAAAGATTTTGATGATCCTCAGCGTATTACCCACGCAGATTTTCACTTTGCCCGGGCCCTTGAGTATGTACAGCGGAATCAAAATCAATCGGCGCGATACCACTACAATCGCGGTCTTATGCTTGAACCGTTTTCACCTGAGGGCCGGCGTTCCTATGCCCGTTTTTTTCGTGAAACAGGAGAATATGCTCAGTATGTGAATCAGATCAATTTTCTCAGACAGCAGATATCGGTTAACAATACCAGTCTGGATGATGACTATGAAATATACACTGATCTTCTTCGCAATTCGGTTTCCCGGAAATGGAAGACTGATCAATTTACCGTTGAACGCGATAAATTCAATATGATCCTGTTCACTAACAATGAGAGCAGGGTGCTTCATAACGAATTAGACAGACTCATTGCAAGCCTCCTCATGGATCAATTGTATAGTAGTACCCGAATAGACTTCGCTGCACAAGAGAATACAGCAGGCGCCTTTTCATTTGAACCCGTTCACATGGACAGTGATTCTGAGGCATTTATCCGGGCGCGGACAGAGCAGGCCGATTATTACCTGTTTCTTGTAATCAATGAACGCACAGACAGCATTACTGCGAGCGCTGAACTTCATTTAGGGCGAACAGGGAGAATGCTTCAGAATTTTGTTGTAAGCCGCAGCGGAAATACCCGCATTAAAGATACGGTATTCCAGTTGAGCGCGCACATACTCCAGGCCTTGCCCATTAGGGGGAGTATTCTTGAGCGTAATTTTGAAACTGCGCTTATCAATCTCGGTCAGAAAGATGGTCTCATTGCAGGAGATTCACTCAATATCATAAAATCTGCTGATTTAGCCCAGAATCATGTAAATCTCAATTTTACATACCGGCAGGAAGATATTGTCGGCACTGCAACCGTAAATCGGGTCGATGTTTTGCTCAGTGAAGTTGAGATTGAGCCGGCTGGTTTCTTTGATAATGTAAACCGCGGCGACACAGTATTCAGTATCGGAAATCCTGAAATTGACGATGGCATAACAGATAATAATTCCGGACTGTATGAACTTCTCCGTGACATTCGTTAAGGAAGTTGTCTATCACTTATTGCGATGGGATATTGCGTATTTCCGTATTTGGATTTTTCAGGGCTTGCTGTACTCTCCGGTGTAGAAATATGGTGAAAAGAAAATATTCATAAACGGAGGGCGAATATGAAAAAATGTATTGTTGCTTTGTTATTGCTCATGTCATTCGGCATGACAAATGTATACTCTCAGTTGCGTTCAGTTAGTGAAATTATTGATTCAGAATGTGTAGGAGTCGATAATTACACAATATACGATACAACAGAAATGAACCAAAGAGAAATACACGCTATTATTAGTGAAAAAAAACGTTTGGCGCTTGAGTTACGGGTGCCGCCGCAGCATATTTTTAACAAATTGTTTAATAAAAACGCTGTGTATGAAGCGGCCTTGGAGAAATAGTTGAATTCTGGGAAAATATAGAAACACTCGAAGAAGTTATAGATTCATTTAAATAGAACGTTTGAAAAAAGAAATAAATAGTGAGAAATTTTTTCTTGCGCCATGGTGATATATCTGATTGACAGTCGCTCAGCCTGCATAGTAAGGTAATGCTACTATTACACAAGAGGAGGTTATTGATGAAATTGATAACTAATATACCAAGCAACAAGAACAGAAACAGCAGGAAGCATTCCGGCCAGCATCTGCCGAAGAAATTCCTGTCCATATCCATTCTTTTTTTCGCGGTCGGCGGACTCGTGTTCGGCATGGGCCGGAACGATGATTTTAACGCGATCTTCAATACGAATAATGAAGTCGGGGACGATTGCAACACACTTGCGGATACAGGGGATGATTTCAACACGCTTGGTGCTGCTGGGAATGGTTCCCCTGAAGGAATTTGGTCAGATGGAACAACGATGTGGGTGTTAGATGGTAGCGATGAAAAAATTTATGCCTACAATATGACTACTAAAGCCTGCGATAGTAGTAAAAATTTCAACAAGCTTCGGAATGATCGCTCTACAGGCATCTGGTCGGATGGGACAACAATGTGGGTGGCAGATTTTAGCGATGCCAAAATATATGCCTACAAGATGAGATCAAAATCCCGAGATAGAAGTAAAGATTTCAACACACTAGAGGATGCTGGAAATTATTTATCCGCAGGCATCTGGTCAGATGGGACAACAATGTGGGTGGCGAATTATGGACTTGACCTCGGTGGGAGTACTATCAATGCCAAAATATATGCCTACGACATGACTACCAAAGAGCGCGATAGTAGCAAAGATTTCGACACGCTTGATGCCGAGAATACTTCCCCCCAAGGAATTTGGTCAGATGGGACAACAATGTGGGTGGTAGATTCTTATCCTGTGCCTTTTACGACATCCAGCAAGAAGATCTATGCCTACAACATGATTACGAAAGAGCGCGATAGTAGCAAAGATTTCAACATGCTACAGGATGCTGGAAATCATCACGCCCGCGACATTTGGTCAGATGGGGATACAATGTGGGTGGCAGATTATGGCGATAACAAAATCTATGCCTACGACATGTCTTCATATTCTTACAAGATGAGTGAAAAATTGGGCGATATTGCAAAATATTTTAACACACTAGATGATGCTGGAAATGATTACGCCCGCGACATTTGGTCAGATGAAACAACAATGTGGGTGTTAGATACTATCGATGACAAAATCTATGCCTACAAGATGACTACCAAAAAACGCGATAATAGCAAAGATTTCGACACGCTTGATGCCGAGAATACTTCCCCCCTAGGAATTTGGTCAGATGGGACAACAATGTGGGTGGCAGATCTTAGCGATAGAATCTTTGCCTACGACATGACTACCAAAGAGCGCGATGAGGAGAAAGATTTCACCCCTAATGGTTTATCTGTGGATATCTGGTCAGATGGGACAACGATGTGGGGGGCAGGTTATAGCGAAAAAATCTTTGCCTACGACATGACTACCAAAGGGCGCGATGATGATAAAGATTTCGACGCGATTTTTGAAGTTGAGGAGATTAGCAGTATCTGGTCAGATGGGACAACGATGTGGGTGGCAGATGAGGATGATCGCAAAATCTATGCCTACAATATGACTACCAAAGAGCGCGATGAGGAAAAGGATTTCAACATCAACGCGCTACAGAATGCAGGGAATTATTTCCCCGTAGGCATCTGGTCGGATGGGACAACGATGTGGGTGCTAGATGGTGAAGATAGCAAAATCTATGCCTACGCCATGGGAGACAGATATACTTCTCCAGCTGCTCAATAGGCATTTCTCTGTTCCGGCATTGTCTTGTGCAGGGGCATTGCCATGCCTGTTACAATTCATAAAGGAAAATAAAATTATGAACAAAGATGTTGTTATAAAGAATCGGGGAATCGGAAAAATCATTTATGAGAAAATTATCCTTCAGGGAATATAGTCTGATGGCTTGTTGCTGATACAATAACAGGAGGCATTGTCTGTTGATCCGTATTTTTTAGATTCCTATTGATACTTACTCCATCCTTTGGTATATTTAAATGATGATTGATACCCTCAGAACATCAAAAAAACTGCTGGAAAACGGCTTTTCTCCCCAGCAATCGGAAGTGCTGGTAGATGTCATTGCCCTGCATAACGAAGAACTGGCAACACAGCGCGATATCAGCTCCCTGAAAAAAGACATCCATGCCCAAATCAGCTCCCTGAAAAAAGACAGTTATGCCCAAATCAGCTCCCTGAAAAAAGACAGTTATGCCCAAATCAGCTCCCTGAAAAAAGACATTTATGCCCAAGGCAAAGACATTCATGCCCAAGGCAAAGACATTCAGGAATTGAAAACATCTGTGCAGGAATTGAAAGCAACTGCGCAGGCCCAAGGTAAAGACATTCAGGTGCTCAGGGAAGAAACACAAACGAGCATTCAATCCCTGAAGGAGTCTATGGAGAAATCGCATAATATTATCCTCTGGATATTAGGATTGTCTATTCCTTCTTTAATAGCGGCAACGGTTGCGGTATTGATATTTTTGATATTATGTAGTAGTCTTTAAGAAAGGTTTCAACGCGTATTCGCACTGAAACATATTTTTATGAAAAGGAGTATTAAAATGATGTTTAATCTTTTTAATCCACTACGAAAGTTATGGGGGGGGGGACGTCCTCTGTATTGATTATAATGAGCGTGGTGCTCGTTGCCGTGCTTGCCGGATGTCCAATGCCGGAACCAAGCCCTGAACCCGAGCCAATGACGGAACCCGATCCAATGCTGCCGGGCACCATGGCTGCTCCAAGCCTTGGAGTGGGGAATAGTCAACTAAGGGTTAACTGGACTCCGCCGGAAGATAAGGGCAGCAGCGAAATTACCGCGTATGAACTTCGCCATAGCGATGACGGCGGGAGCAACTGGTCGGAGGACATTACTACAGCCGACGCGCCAGCCACAGAAACCATTATCACGAACCTGACAAACGGCACCCCCTACGTCGCGCAGGTGCGCGCTGTCAACGCGCAGGGTGCGGGAAACTGGTCGGAATCGAGCATGGAAGCAACACCTATTGCCGCCGTTCCCACGGAGCCGAATGGGTTCATGCTTGCAGTGAGTATGCAAACAATTACCGCGTCATGGACTGCGCCGACCGATACTGGCGACAGCGCCATTATTCGCTATGAACTGCAACATCACGAAGTTGGAGCAGGCGAGTGGGAAAATCCCGTTTCTATTGCTGTGAATGCCGACCCCAACCACACCTACACCCACCCCATCATGGAACTGACAAACGGCACCGAGTACGAGGTGCGGGTCTACGCTGTCAATGAAGAGGGCAATGGTAACTCAGCGACTGGCACCGCAACCCCTATTGGGCCTCCTTACGCGCCAAATACACCTACGCTCACAGCCGGAAACACCGAACTTGTTGTTGAATGGACAGCGCCCAATGACGGAGGCAGCGCCATTACCGGGTATGAACTGGAATATAAGCTGAACTCTGGCGACTGGAATACTCCTGCCGATGTTACTCAGCGAACAACTGATGCCGATACCACCACCGATACCATTACCGGGCTGACAAACGGTACCACCTACAATGTGCAGGTGCGCGCCGTCAACACGCAGGGTGAAAGCGAATGGTCGGCATCTGCCGCTCTAACCCTTCCTACCAAGCCCAGCGCGATGAATGCTCCCACGCTCACAGGCGGAAATGCCCAGATCACCGCGACATGGACAGCGCCGACCGATACTGGCGGCAGCTCCATTACCGCGTACCATGTGCAGCACAGAACAAACGCCGCTGGCACATGGTCAACGACCGATACCGATAACATCGCCACTATTACTGACGGTACTGCCACAAGCCACCCCATTACCGGGCTGACAAACGGTACCTCCTACGATGTACGGGTGCGCGCTGTCAATGCTCAGGGCACTGGCGACTGGTCTACATCCGCAACGGGAACAACGAAAATTTCTGCGGCGCAGGCTACTCCTTCGGGTACGGCAGCGACGGTAAGCCTTTCGGCTGCCTCTAATGCCATTATTACCGCTCAGAGCCCAACCGTTGCTTTGATCACCGTGGAACCGGGCACTCTCGCTGTTAGTGCATCAGGAGACATTACGGTCACCGCCGCAACTGCGCCCGATGGGGTTACCGTTCCGACAGTTGATTCGGGTACCGGAGATGTTTCGGTTGCTACAGGTACAACGGCAGGAACATATCTGGTATACGGCAGCAAAGCCGGAAACATACTGTTTGCCGAGTATTTCTATGTTACCGTGAGTCCTGCTGATAACACTGAACTGGACACAGCGGTAACTGCGGGAATAACAACCTGGGGCAATACTGCCGATCTCAACTACATTGTTACCACGGTAGTAACGGATATGTCCAATGTGTTTATTAGTAGCGCATTCAATGGCGATATCTCCGGCTGGGATACCGGCGCGGCAACGAGTATGTATAGGATGTTCGGTGGAGCAACTGTATTCAATGGCGATATCTCGGGCTGGGATGTCAGTAAGGTAACGAATATGTTCCAGATGTTCTATCAGGCAAGCGCATTCAATGGCGATATCTCGGGCTGGAATGTCAGCGCGGTAACGACTATGAGCGATATTTTCAATGAAGCAAGCGCATTCAATGCCGATATCTCCGGCTGGAATGTCAGTAAGGTAACGCATATGAACCAGATGTTCCTGTCTGCAAGTAACTTTAATGGCAATATTTCGGGCTGGGATGTCAGTTCGGTAACGAGTATGTCCGCTATGTTCAATGGAGCAAGCGCATTCAATCAGAATATTTCCGGCTGGGATGTCAGTAAGGTAACGAATATGTCCACGATGTTCCGTGGAGCAAGCGCATTCAATGCCGATATCTCCGGCTGGGATGTCAGTAAGGTAACGAATATGCAAAGTATGTTCAATTCAGCAACCGCATTCAATCAAGATCTTGAGGAGTGGAAGGATCATTGGACGCTCGATGCCGCTGGAAAATATACCGGAACCAAAACAAATATGTTTACGGATTCCGGCGTAACAACGCCGCCATCATGGTATTAGGAGCAGTTTCATAGCCCACAGCGGCTAATTGAAACATTGCAATTCAACTCAGGCAGGCGCGGGGCTGGTCGGCGCTCCGTGCCTGCCTTTTTTCGATCAAGACGGCTGGTCGGCAGCGGCGTCTCCTGCTCGCAATGCGACTGTTGCTGAGACGATGGGCTGCTCGCTCTTGCCCTCATGTCGCCCGGCTCGCCATGCGACTGTTGCTGAGACGGTGGGCTGGTCGGCGCTGCTCGCCCATGCGTCCGTCAGGAATGCTTTCTTTGTTCTTAGCATTCTCCTATTTTATAGAAGTTTTGCCTTGGAAAATTGTGCAAGCACAATTTTCCAAGGCAAAACTTTGTACCATTCATATTTTACCCGTCTATATGGTATGAGCAAAAAGTATAGTGGCATGGTACATGACAAAAGCTGGAAATATGTTTTCGGGAATGCTCAGATATTCAGAAACTTCACATACTCCTACTTCAATAAGGAACTCGCGCTGAGCATTGTCCCCGGGATCGTGCGTCAATACACCCTATAATACAGGGCGAATTCAACCATACGCTCACCCCCATTCCCGACTCCCCGAAAAAAATTCACAACATTCTTTCAACATTCTTTCAAAATACATAGTCAAAAATGACTTTTTACCCGTTATGGATATAGGAGGAATAATATGAAAAAATCATCCCACAGGACAGGCCATATCCACGACATAGCCTTCAAGATCGCCTACTACAGAACCCCCCGTATGATTTTCGACCTGCTGCGGCTGTTCTGTGAGGATACGACTCTTGCCAAGCTGGACATGGACAAAATCCGCATTGAAACCCCCAGCTACATTGCAGGAAAAAAGAACCTTCACTGCGATCTCGTTGTCAGCGCTCCCTTCCTGTCAGACCCCGACCGGAAGGCCCTATTTATTATTGAAAATTTTGCTCCGCAAAATTTTCAAATAAGGATTCTCTCATCTATACTCTTGATTCTCTCACGGTATAGAAAGTTTTGCCTTGGAAAATTGTGCAAGCACAATTTCCAGTAGCAAAACTTTTGTATTGAACACAAAAGCTACCAGCACAAACATGCTCTCACTCAAATCGATAACTATCAATATGCCCTCAGAAACAGCAATGTGTACAATGAAAATGATGCTATCTATATACTGCTGCTCTACCATGGAAAAAATGAATGGAACCTCCCACTCACATTTTACAGTTCGCATGGAAATGCTGCTTCCGAATCTATGACTGAAGGCACGGTAGATGTCAGGGTGAGCGTATCGTACATTGTGCGCGATCTTAGGCGAATGACAAAGAAGCAGTTGGCATGGCGTTCCGATGAAAAACGATATACATCGACTGCATTGTGGTATATAATGCGAGATAATAACAAAGTTTTTCCTTTAGGAAAAACTTTCTATACCTTGAGAGAATCAAGAGTATAGATGAGAGAATCCTCATTTGAAAATTGTGCAGAGCACAATTTTCAGTGAAATGAACGATGAGGGGCTGAAAGAGATTGCGCAGCTCCTGAACGGTCTGTCTTCACAAGACTTTACTGATCTAGCAGAGAGTGTGCTAGGTTATATCAAAGATCTAGATCCAAAACTGTATGAACAGTTTGAGAAAATTGACAGGGAACTGTTCCCTGAAGGAGAAAACAGTATGCGGACATATAACATAACCAACGCCTTCGTCAGAGAAGGCATTGCGAAGGGCATTCTGAAAGGAATGGAGAAAGGCATTGCAAAAGGAATGGAGAAAGGCATTCTGAAAGGCCGGGTTGAGGGGCATATTGAGGAGCGGAGAAAAAACGCCCGCAGTATGTTTTCCAAAGGATTTTCAGCCCATGACATTCAGGATGTTACCGGGCTGAGCGATGAGGAAATGCGGACAGTGCGGAACGGATCGCATTATTCTTTTTTTACCGAAGATCCTCATCGCCCTAAGGGCATAACGGTTCAGAGCGATAACGGGGCGAAGTTCATCGTTCGGCATCTGAGTAAGACCCGAAAGTAGGGGGCAGCTCAAAGGTTTATTTCCCAGTACTTTAATATTTATACCATCATATGACCGCTATGAATGTGAAATCAAATAAGCGCGTCCAGCACGATTCGAACGTGCGACCTACGGCTTAGAAGGCCGTTGCTCTATCCGGCTGAGCTATGGACGCAATAAAGTCGGGATGACTGGACTCGAACCAGCGATCTTCTGCTCCCAAAGCAGACGCCTTAGCCACTAGGCTACATCCCGAAAAAATTGAGAAACTTTTTACATTTTACAATGCTTTGTCATTGAAACTTTTGCCTTGGAAAATTGTGCAAGCACAATTTTCCAGTAGCAAAACTTTATCATTAAATATAACAGAAAATTTGTACGTGTACATCCCCCCTCACAATATTCCCCAATGAAACCTCCAGTGAAATAGAACGTGCCCAAAGGTTATGCAAAAGTTTCAATGGTTATCTGGAAGAGCAGAATATGAACGGCGGTACCGCCTGTTATGCTCAGCAGAACATTTCGGAATGCGAGATGAAGTATGACAACCACCGCAAGTGAGGGGAGCTGTATAGTCAGTTGGACGGGGTCTTGCCAGGGAAGGGCGGTGAAAAGGAGTACCATCATTACCGCGCCCGGAATGAGCCGGGCGGACTCAAGGAGTTTTTCAGGTATTCTGAATCTGCTCCAGCGGGCTGAAAGATATATGAGAATAAAGGGAAGGCGCGGGTGAACTGCGTTGCGAGGGTCATGAGGGCGATGGCTGCGATGAGGGGAGGGGTGCTGATGATTTCAGGCATTGTCTGCCTCCCGTTTTTTGCCTGCGGTATGCAATTTGAGAAAGCAGCAGCCCGCGGCGCTGCCGATAATGCCCAGAAGCAGGGATTGATTACCCAACTGCAGGAAATACAGTGCGGTGCATACCCCGAGGGCAATGAGAAAGGGGGCAGGGCGCTTAAGGGCATGTATCTGTTCAATGAGTAAAACGGCGAACAGGGCAGTCATGGCAAATTCGAGTCCCGGAATGGGCGGAGCAATGACCGTTCCGCCAATTGCCCCGATCGTGCTGCCCGTTACCCAATATGACTGATTGAGCAGAGTCACAAAAAAGTCGAAGCGCCCGGGATCAGCTCCCTCCGGCGGATTGTTGCTGGTGAGCAGGCCGTAGGTTTCATCAGTAAGACCGAATATGAGATAGGGCCGAAATTTGCGAAACTGCGAAAAGCGCTCCAGCAGGGAAAATCCGTAGACAATGTGGCGGGCATTAATGAGCAGAACCGCCAGCCCCATTTCCAAAGGCGCCTTTTCTGCGGTAATCATGCCGATGGCAGCGAACTGCGCGGCGCCCGCGAAAATGCTCAGGCTCATTACCGGCGCCCATATCCACGGAAGACCTGCCTTTGCGAGGAGAAATCCGAAGGCAAATCCAATCGGAACATAGGCAAAAAGAACGGGCAGCGAACAGCGAAGCGCCGCCCTGAAAGCCCCGCTCCCCCGGGGTTCCCCGCACGGTGAAAGCTTTTCGGCTTTTTTGGATTCTTGCTCATTCATGCGAAAATAATATCGCATAGAAACTTTTGCATAAAGCAAAAGTTTCACATTTTGAATGACTCTCTGTGCTTAGCATTCTCGCATTTTGTAGAAAGTTTTGCATTCTGCAAAACTTTGGCATAGTTCACCTTTTGAGTAGTACAGGGAGAAGGCGGGATATCAAATGTTTATTTGCCACTATTTGTGCTTTACGCGCTTTACACTGTTTCTGACCTATGCTACACTCATTTTAATATTTTCATTTTTTAAGGAGAAATTACATGCGAAAAATTATTTTTGCGTTTTTAATTGCTTTTATTATTCCGTCTGTTGTATTTGCGGGCGGGACTTCAGAAAGCATCAAAATTGGGGTATCGGGTCCCTATACTGGCGACTTGGCATCCTTCGGCATTCCCGCCTCCAAGGCTGCGGAATTGGTAATTGCAGACTGGAATGAACGGGGTGGTCTTCTCGGTCGGGAAATAGAGATTGTTGTTGAGGACGATGTCTGTGATCCCAAGGTCAGTCCCGATGTTGCGACCAAGCTTGTCGGGGAAGGTGTTGTGGCGGTTGTCGGGCATATTTGTTCAGGAGCGACAGAAGCTGCTCTCGGAATTTACCGGGACTCGAACATCGTTGCTATTTCGCCCTCGGCGACAAATCCGCCTCTGACCAAGAGCGGAGACTATCCGAACTTCTTCCGGACAATTGCCCCTGATGATGCGCAGGCGCGGCTCGAAATCGACTTTGCCAAAGGCCTCGGAGTTCGCCGTCTTGCCATACTTCACGACCGGCAGTCCTACGGAAAGGGGCTTGCGGAGTTTGCGAAGAGTTTTGCCGATGCGGACTCGTCCATTGAAGTTGTGCTCTTTGAGGGTATTCAGGCCGATGCCATAGATTACTCGGCAATTCTCAACAAGGTTGCAAACAGTAATGTCGATGCCATTCTCTATGGCGGATATCATCCAGAGGCATCCAAATTGGTCACCCAGATGAATGAGAAGGGAATGGATCAGATATTCATTTCTGGCGATGGTGTGAAGGATGATACCTTCATTCAGATTGCCGGCGTGAATGCCGAGGGTGCCTATGCCTCGGGTCCGAACGATACTACCAGTGATCCCATTGCCGTAAAGGCGTTTCAGGATCATATTGATGCATTCGGCGAAGATCCCGGCACCTTCTTTTACAATGCCTACGCGGCAACAGAAGCACTGCTTCAGGCAATTGAACGGGCAGGAAGTACCGACTACGAAGCAATTCGCAGCGCTCTTCAGTCTGACTATGTGGCAACCAGCCTCGGTAATATCTCCTTTGACAGCAAGGGAGATGCCATAGGTGTCGGTTTTACCATGTTTCAGGTACAGAACGGGCAGTACGTACCGGTACAGTAAGGCAATTTCAGTAAAACAGGGTGGTAATCCGCCCTGTTTTCATTCACGGGCGCCATGGAGTATTTTCTTAACCTTCTCATAAGCGGTCTGACCCGCGGCAGTATTTATGCGCTCATTGCCCTAGGGTATACCATGGTCTATGGTATTGTTCAGCTCATTAATTTTGCCCATGGTGAAATATACATGATCGGGGCCTTTGTTGCCCTCATTTTTTCTTCTCTTTTTACATATCTTGGAATGCCTGCTTGGAGCATCTTTTTTCTTGCTTCGGTGCTGGCTATTGTGTTTTCGGCTGCCTACGGTATTACTGTGGAGAAAATTGCGTATCGTCCGCTGCGGAATGCTCCGCGGCTTTCGTCTCTCATTAGCGCCATTGGCATGTCCATTTTTCTTCAGAATTATGTTCTCCTCGTGCAGACGGAGAAATTTCTGGCCTTTCCGCTGCTCATTTCGAACTTCTCTTCCTCCGAAACATTCGGCGGACTTCTGAGCTCCCGTCAGCTCGTTATTTTTGTTGTTACTGCCCTCATTATGATCGCTCTCACCATTCTCATCCGCTTCACCCGCACCGGCAAGGCAATGCGGGCGACTGCCGCCGATCAGACAATGGCGCGGCTGCTGGGCATAAATATTGACCGCATTATCTCATGTACCTTTGTTATTGGTTCGGTAACAGCCGCTATGGGCGGGGTACTCATTGCCATTTACTCAGGGCAGATCAATTACAAAATAGGCTTTCTCGCGGGCATTAAGGCCTTTGTCGCCGCAGTCCTCGGCGGAATTGGTTCCATTCCCGGCGCAGTGCTGGGGAGTTTTATTCTCGGTATTTCCGAGAGTTTCGGCGCTGGGTATATTTCATCGGATTATGAAGATGTTTTTGCCTTTCTCATTCTGATAATTGTGCTGACGCTGCGTCCATCTGGTATTCTCGGCTCGGCGGATCAGCAGAAGGTGTAAATAGTATGTCAACAATTCATGGAAACACGTATTCATCCAAACCCGGGCTGGAGGCGCGGGCGCTGTCTTGGCAGGACCTGCGGAGGGCCCTGCGCAGAGCGCTGAAAACCACGCTGTGGACGGTGATCATTACCTTTCCTTTTATCGTACTAAAGGATGATACTGTCAATAATGAAATAACGTGGCGCTGGAGCGGTTTGCTGCTCATGGCGGTGGGGGGGCTTTAGTCTCACCCTGCTCTGGTATGTTTTTCGGGAATGGAGGGGAGTGAGCGGCAGGGAATTTCGCCTTCCTCCCCTGTTTGAGCGGGCAGGAACCGAGCAGAATGCGCGGCGAAAAACGGCCATGGTCATTCTGGTCGTTTTTATGCTGGCCTATCCTTTTCTGTTCAATTTGTACAATACGAGCATTATGATTACCGCGCTCATTTACGTTATTCTTGGTTTGGGTTTGAACATCATTATTGGGTGGGGTGGGCTTCTCAACCTCGGCTATGCCGCGTTTTTCAGCGCGGGCGCCTATACCTATGCCCTGCTGTATAAGTACGCAGGCATCGGGTTTTGGCTTGCCCTTCCCTTGGGTGGGCTTGTTGCGGCGATTCTCGGGGTGCTTGTGAGTTTTCCGGTGCTCCGGCTCCGCGGCGACTATTTGGCCATTGTTACTCTTGGTTTTGGGGAAATTATTCGTCTTGTTCTCAATAATGCCGGTGAAGTGACCGGCGGACCCGATGGTATTTCTCAAATTCCCCGTCCGGATATTTTCGGGCAGGCACTCGCTCTCAGACCTGCCTTCATTCTCACCTATTTTGCCGCCTTTCTGGCAACGGTATTGACTATTTGGATTATGAGGAGAATAGAGAACAGCCGCTGGGGAAGGGCCTGGGAGGCGATGCGTGAAGATGAAATTGCGGCGCGGGCCATGGGGGTCAACATTACCAGAGCAAAATTGACGACCTTCGCATTGGGGAGTTTTTTTGCGGGTATTGCCGGGGTTATTCTGGCGGCCAAGACAACGAAGGTAACCCCCGACAGTTTCGGCCTTCTGGAGTCGTTCATTGTTCTTTGCATTGTTGTGCTGGGGGGTATGGGTTCCATTCCCGGAGTTGTTATTGGGGCGCTCATTCTCAAATTACTTCCTGAATACTTCAGGGCCTTCAGTTCCTACCGAATGCTTGTGTTCGGACTGGTGCTTGTGATCATGATGGTCTTCAAGCCCGATGGTCTCATTCCGAAAGTCCGCAATGTGTTCAGAATTCAGGGAACTCATAAATCTCCTGCGCCTGCGCCCACTCCTGCGTCCGATCCGGCTCCTGCTCCTGATCCCGATCCCGCAATCAAAGCAGCCGACAGGGGAGAAAAAAAGCAATGAGTACCGCGCCCATTCTTGAACTGAACGAGCTGAGTATGGTGTTTGGCGGGCTCAGGGCTGTCGATGAGGTGAGCGCCGTTGTCAATTCCGGCGAAATTGTGAGCATTATCGGCCCGAATGGGGCAGGAAAGACCACCCTCTTTAATTGTGTTACGGGGTTTTATCGCCCGACATCGGGAAACATTGTTGTGCATGTTCCTGAGGACAGCAGGGAAGGGAGAAGCGGCAGGAGCTTTCAGCTGAGAGGGGCGAGTGTGGATCGCATATCAAACATTGGTCTGGCTCGTACCTTTCAGAACATTCGGCTTTTTCAGAATATGACTGTTCTGGAGAATGTGCTCATTGGTCGGCATACGCGCATGAAGCAGGGACTGTGGGCGGCAATTATCCGTTCGAAGGGCTTTCTCGCTGAGGAGGCGCAGTCGGCGCAGTCGGCGGTGAAATATCTGCGAATTATGGGACTGGAACAGAAGCTCAACGATCTTGCAAAGAACCTCTCCTACGGCGATCAGCGGAGGCTTGAAATTGCCCGCGCTCTGGCAACGGAGCCCTTCCTCCTCCTGCTCGATGAACCGGCTGCCGGCATGAATCCGCAGGAAACAGCCGCGCTGAACAGAGATATTCAAGGTCTGCGAGATGAGGAGAACATGACCATTCTCCTCATCGAACACGACATGAACCTCGTCATGGCACTTTCAGAGCGCATTTATGTTATGGACTATGGACGTCTTATTGCCAGCGGCAGGCCGGAGGAAATTCGCAGGAATCCCGATGTCATACGGGCATACCTCGGAGAGAATCCCGATGCTTGAACTTAAGAATGTCAATACCTATTACGGCAATATCCATGCACTCAAAGATATTTCGCTAACACTCAATGAAGGAGAAATTGTCACGCTCATTGGCGCGAACGGGGCGGGGAAATCGAGCGCGCTCATGTCCATTTCGGGAATTACGGCGGCGAGGAGCGGCAGTATTAATTTTGAGGGGAAGGAAATATGCGGCATGCCTCCAGATGAAATTGTTCGGCTCGGCATTGTTCAGGTTCCCGAAGGGAGGCGGATATTTCCGCAGTTGAGCGTTTATGAGAATCTGGAGCTGGGCGCCTTTCTCCGGCGTGACGCCCGGGAAGTTACCCGCGATATTGATCATGTATTCGGTCTCTTTCCCCCGCCTAGCTGACCGACGGAGACAGCAGGGCGGTACGCTTTCGGGGGGCGAGCAGCAGATGCTTGCCATATCGCGAGGACTCATGGCCCGTCCGCGTCTTCTTCTGCTCGATGAACCCTCTCTCGGTCTTGCGCCCCTGCTTGTTCAGCAAATATTTGAAATTATTACCCGCATTAACCGTGAAAGTTCGGTAACCATTTTTCTGGTGGAACAGAACGCGCACATGGCTCTGAAGGTGGCAGCGCGGGCCTATGTTCTTGAAACGGGCAAAATCATTATGGCAGATAGCGCTGGGAATCTTGCTGAAAATGAGGACGTGAAAAAGGCCTACCTGGGAATATAGGGCGTGCCGTGGTCAGAGCGCTTGTGCGGGGGTTACTGAAAGCCTGCGCAATGCCTGCCTTTTGCAGGATCAGCGCCTGTGATCGTGCGCGGGGGCTACTGGAGGGGGCGGAAGTCGCTTTGCGGTACTTTTTTTTCCGCTTCTATCCGGGGATCGGCGGGTTCTTTTCCGTCATAGATCCCTGCGGTAGTATTTCTTTCTATATGTTCAATAATTTTCTGTATTATGTTTTCGAAGGCAGCGGCAAGCGGTTCTGATGAAGGGCCTTCAAGAAAGGGAACCCCCGAATCTCCCGCTGCGACAATTGCCGGGTCCATGGGAACTTCACCAAGAAAGGGCAGCCCTGTTTCTTCCGCAGCGCGTTTTCCTCCCCCATCTCCAAAGAGCCGGGTCTTCTCTCCGCAGCTCGGACAGATATAGGTACTCATATTTTCAATGATGCCGAGAACGGGTAAATTGAGTTTACGGGCAAAAGTGATACTTTTCCGACTGTCAAGAATCGCCACATCCTGAGGAGTGGTAACAATAAGCACTCCCTTCATCTGGGGAATGAGCTGGGCGGTAGTCAATGCCTCATCGCCTGTTCCCGGAGGGGTATCGATGATGAGATAGTCCAGTGCTCCCCACAGGACATCGCCGAGGAACTGCCGGACAAGGCCTATTTTCATGGGACCCCGCCATATGAGCGCTTCTTCCGGATTATACCCAACCAGGGCAATACTGGCTGCATGGAGATTCGGTTTAACCTCCACCGGAGTAACGGATTCCTCGGTGCCTCCAAAGCGTTTCTGTTCAATGCCGAGCATCTTGGGGATGTTCGGACCGTGAATGTCTACATCCATAATACCGACCCGATGACCTTCGCGGGCAAGTGCATAGGCCAGATTCACCGACACCGTACTTTTACCCACACCGCCCTTTCCGCTGAGCACAGTAATAATGTTACCGATTTTTTTCAGATTTTCATAAATGCGAATGTCCTGTACATGTTTGTTGGATTGCATACTTCATGTATACTGTAATGGATATGAGCGGACATACACAAGGCGCCCTTCCTGAACCCTCTGAAAGAATTATTATTGCTCATGAACTATTGCGAAAAGAATACGATGAATATACGACCCTTCTGGAATACCGGAATGCCTGGGAGCTTTTAATAGCGGTTTCACTTTCTGCCCAGACAACAGATGCGCAGGTAAACAAAGTAGTCGGGCCCCTGTTCGCCCGCTGGCCGGAACCCGGCGATCTGGCTGAGGCGCCCCTGTCGGAAATTGAAGAGCGTATTCACGGTACCGGATTTTACCGGAACAAGGCCAGGAATGTTCGGGCTGCGGGAAGGGTTATACGGGATAATTTCAACGGAGTAGTACCGAATACCATTGATGAACTTGTTACCGTTCCGGGAATTGGGCGTAAATCGGCAGGAGTTATCCTCCATCATATTTTCAATAAACCAGCTATTATTGTCGATACCCACTTTGGCAGGGTCTGCAGTCGCTTGGGACTTCTACACTGTGGCCCCGCGGAAAAAAAGCCCGATCCTCTTCGCAGCGAACAACGAATTGCGGAACTCATGGAACCTTCGCGCTGGGGCAGCTTTTCCATGGTTGCAAACCTCCACGGCAGACGCTACTGCATGTCCCGCAACCCCAACTGCGCCCCCTGCCCCCTGCGGGAAATATGCGCCTACAAGCGTCTGTACCATGGGCAGGAAACCCCGACCCCGCCTCCGACCCCGACCCCGCATCCGACCCCGCCTCCGACCCCGAAGACCGGTAGCCCTCATGGCTGATGTAGGGGCGCTTATCCGCAATGAGGGCATAAAATACTGGGCTGTTGCCGATGTGGAATCTGCAAATTCCCGTGAGAAAGTAATTTCGCAGTATAGGCAATGGATTATGGAAAAACGTCATGGCGACATGCGCTATCTTGAAAACCATGAACCCATGAAATATCACCCTGAAAAAATTCTGCCCGGCACCCGTTCAATTATTGTGATGGCGCTGAGCTATTTCACCGGCCGTCAATCTTCAAAACCCAACACACCCCCGGAGAAGGGCGGAACCTCCGCCCCCGCAGCTGAAAAAGATGGTAAAATTTCAAACTATGCGCTTGGAAGAGACTATCATCGGGAGTTTGGCAAGCGACTGAAACGTATTGTACGGAAACTGCAGGCATCCTTTCCCGAGGATCAATTCCGTTCCTTTACCGACACCGCCCCGCTGCATGAACGCTACTATGCTGAACGTGCGGGTATGGTTTTCACCGGCCGCAACACGCTGAGCCTCCACCGCGAACTCGGCAGTTTTTTCTTTCTCGGCGAAATACTGAGCACCCTCCGCTTTCCCGCGCTCCCCCGGCAGAACGAAGCCTGTTCCCACTGCCCGCAGGGCTGTACCCGCTGCATTGATGTGTGCCCGACCGGCGCCCTTGAATCGCCCTTTCGCATCAATGCTTCCCGCTGCATCTCCTATCTGACCATTGAACACAGCGGCCCAATTCCCGAGGAACTGCGTCCGCTCATGGGAAATTGGATATTCGGCTGTGACCTTTGTCAGGATGTCTGTCCATTCAATATCCGTGCAAAAATAACAGATGTCCAAGCATTCCGCCAGCCGCTCATCAGCTCACGACAGAATTTAGCCCGTATTCTCGCGCTCAAAACCCATGAAGAATTTTCCCGAACATTCGCCGGAACCCCCGTTATGCGCGCAGGACGGGTAAAGCTCATACGCAATGCCCTCATCGCTGCGGCAAACACAGATAATCGGGAACTCCTGCCGCGCATCCGCTCCCTCAGCGCCGATCCTAATGACACAATACGCGATGCTGCTGTCTGGGCGCTCAATAAAATAGAATCTCGGGCAGGGTAATTTCTCAGCTCATTGCCGGAATAGGATGAGTAGTCGCGGTTGCCCTCATGCTGTTGGACGGGTAATTTCTCAGCTCATCGCCGGCGATATTGTTTCAGATCAATGTGTATGAGAGATTTCCAGAAGATATTGAGGCCGCCCATCTCTTTTTCTATCTCCAGCTTAACAAGATGGATGGTACAGCGCCTAATATGCATCGTCATCTCTGTGAAAAGAGCAGAGCTATCATTCTGTTTATATCCTTCCAATTTCCAGATCAGGGGGGCGCAAATCTGAATGTCAGTATCCATGAGAGGGAAGGGCGGCGATTGTGGAGAAGCATCGCACATACGATTACCGTATGTACCGCAAAAATACCGCAGATCAGGTAATGCCCCTCCCTGCGCTTCTACTGCCAGCCCGCCCAAAGAACCCGGCAGAGAACCCTGCAAGCCCGCCGCTGCCGATCCGCCCGGCAAACCCGGCACCCGGGAACCCGCCTCCGGCAAAGAACCGGAAAAGTCCAGCAGGCGGGGAAGTACAGTAAACAGGGGAGACGAATAATAAGCCGAACTTCGGTCGCGGCGAATAATCATATCCGATGCCTTCTGTCTATTCGGGAGCCAGAAGGGTCTTTGGGGGGAATGCGGCAAAGAAAAATCACTCAGGAGAAAAAGAAACCAAGGGGGAAGTGCCAGCGCAAAATTATACTGCTGTGAATCAGAAAACAGGCGGCGGCTTCTTTCAATAAAGTGTTTGATCGTTCCCTGCGGTTCTATCCAGATACTGAACATGTTATGTGTATACATTGGGATATACGCATTTTGAACTGGGAATAGCCAGATCCACATCGGTATTCCGCTTCTTCAAAGGTTTCAGCGCAGGCCGAGCAACACCAATTAATGCGATCCGTTCCGCAATGTCCGCATTTCCTCATCGCTCAGCCCGGTAATTCTCTGAACAGCCTCGGTCGACAACCCTTCCAAAAACATACTGCGGGCAGTTTCTCGAATGCCTTCTTCACGACCTGTTCGCAGTCCTTCCTGTCGACCTGTCTGTAGCCCCTTCTGAAGTCCTTCTTCACGGCCTGTTTGCAATCCTGTCTGAAGTCCTTCCTGCCGACCTGTCTGCAATCCTTCTTCACGACCTGTTCGCAATCCTTCCTGCCGACCTGTCTGAAGTCCTTCTTCGCGGCCTTCCTGCCGACCCATCTCCGCAATGTGAGCTCTGAATGTTTCCGCATTCATTCTGAACATTTTCGCTACCTCCTTACCTCTCGGTTCTTTTGTTCTTTCTAATCTGTTCATTAACGTATCGAAGTCTATAACAATTCCGAACATCGAATCTACCACGCCGACAAATTCCTTTATCAGCTCCAGCGATTCCTCATTCAGCATTTCTGCTATCGCGTTCTCCACCTTCCGAATGTCCCAATCCGTATTCAGCAGATTTTTCGAGTACAGATCAAGGTACATAACAGCCGCAAACATTCTTCCCCGCTGCTGCAACTGCTCCGCAGAATAATCGGTCACGCGTATCAGATCGTAGGGAAAAGGAGCAAGATACTGCGGGAATTCCCGCTTCCGTTGCTTTCTGACATTCCCGGGCACCTTCCACCTTTGCTCTCCATTATAAAATACAATGGGCAGAAATACCAACTCGCAGTCATCGGGAATTGTTCCGGAGCTGCGAATGTTCCGGCAGAGAAGGTGCGTGTATTCCAACATGCGGAAGGGCATGTCTTTGTCCACTCCGGACTGATGCTCAAGGAGCACATAGATAGCAACATCTCCCGTGTGATCCCGAGTCCTGATTTTGCAGACAATGTCGGCCATTCGTGTTTTCGCATGGTCAATGAAAAAGGTACCGTTTTCAATGGTTATGTCCTCGGTTCGGAGTTTTTTCGTCCATGCGCCTCCGACAAAGCGTTGAAGAAATTGGAGCATTATTGCGGGTTGGAACAGCAGGGAGCGGTATCCTTGGTCGTAGGGAACGGGGGCGGGTTTTTCTTTGAAATCGATCATACAATCCTCCTGAAGGTTTTTCTGAACGTTTCTTTCTGAATAGGGGAGCTCCCATGGCGACATGGTCCCATGGTGAATTCTCCCCTCTATAATCTGTGACGGGTAAACTGTCATTTTTGATTGTGTATGTGGAAAGAATTTTGCAAAATGTGTGAATTTTTTGGGGGCGGGACGGGGAGGGCTCGGAAATGCGGGTAGTGGGACGGGAAGGATGGGCTCTCAAATGTTTATATCCCAAATTTGCAGAAATTATGGGAAATAAACCTTTGGACAGACCCCTCCTCCCCAGTGTAAAACGAAGGTTATTCGTATACACTGGGGGTTAATGAAAAACATAAAAGGAGGGAAACAGTGAACAGCAGTATCACATATTCTCAGTATCATCTCAAGTCTCGGAAGTATCAGGCGACTTCGATGTATGATTGGCGGATGGTTCGGTATGCCCAAGAGCATTCGATCAAGGCGGCTGGTCGGCGCTGTGCATCCTGCTCGCCCATGCGACCGGGATGAAGTTCGCCGAGTACCTGCTGGAGCACCTGCGGAATCATGGCGGGGGGTCGACCGGAGTGAGGACATGGTACTGAGCTGCATCCGCAAGGGGCTGTCGGTGTTCCAGGGCGATCTTGATGAGGGGCTGCGGGACTATCCGAGCCGGAGCTATGACTATGTCATTCTGAATCAGACACTTCAGATGCTCCACGATCCCATGTTCCTGCTCAGGGAGATGAGCAGGGTCGGTAAGCGCGTCATTATCAATTTCCCGAATTTCGGGCATTATCTCAACCGGTTCCAGCTCATGTTTCTCGGACAGATGCCGGTGAACAAAAACATCCCCTACAGATGGCACAATACTCCCAACATCCATTTTTGCACCCGAAAAGACTTTATCCGCCTCTGCGCAGAACTCAAACTGCGCATTATGGGCGAAATCTGCCTCAACTCCCACGGTAAAACCGTAACACTGGGCAAAAACGTGCGCGCTTCCCAGGTTTGCATGCTTTTGCAGGGAGTTGATTCAGGGGGCGCGTGATTATGGGTGATCCCCGGCCGTATGTGTTAACAGCAGCATTCGCATGGCGTCAATTATTTCCGTCATTGGCCAGATCATTGAGTATTGTTTTGATGTCTTGGTAATGGGTTTCTACAAAACGGATGCTAATTTTTTCCTCGCCGAGTGATATTGGAATTTCACAATTTTCCCTGCTGATAATTGCCTTTTTCAGGTCGTTCATTGCGGCATCACTTGGTATTATGAATTCAGTGTATTTGGCGGCGCAGAGAGGACAAAGGGCTAGGTACTGGGCATTATGTTCCTTTGGCAGGGACTCGGAGAGCAGCTCTTTTTTCTCGAAATAGTGTTGTCCGTCGTTTTTCCGAAAGGGCATTTCATTTTTGCAGATTTGGCAGACCATCTGGTCATCTTCGTTTGTATATTGGTTTCGGAGCCATGTTTTCGGGTCATTGTTGGGAGCGGATATGCGCACAATTCTTGTTCGTTTGTCATATTTCTTCGCTGGGGCATTGGATAATTGCTTGCCAATGCGCTCTTTACGTCGTTCGGGATTCTTCACCGGCCTGGTTGGGAAGTCCGGGCGGGCATTGCGGGCGGCCATGAATTTCCTGAATTCGGCGCGGTTGTCCCGGTACTCAGTAATCTCCTGAGGGCTGAAGCCAAGGTTTTTCTCAAATTCGCGCTGGTCGGTACTATCAACAATTTCAAGAATTTCGATAAGTTCAGTTGCGCCCAGGAATTCTTCACGGAGCTGGTCTGCGCTAATGTTACCCGGCTTTTCAAGTGATCCGTTCTTTGTTGGAATCCAATTGGCCTTTTTCAGCCGCACAAGGATCATGGATGAAATAGTGTCTACCCGTGATCTGTGATAGTACCATTCACACCTAGCTTTGAAAAAATGCGGGTCATGTTCTACGTGGCATTGGAGAAAACCCCATAACACGAATGCTAATGTTTTTTGTTCTTCGAAATTCGGGATATCCCTGATGGATTCCAGAAACTGCTTGAGCCCCTCCAAATAGTACGTTTTGATGATCAGTGGTGTAGTTGATCTTTGTGCTTCATCTGTCAATCCTCTTGATTTCAGCTCCTTCCACCGCTGTGGAGAAATTTCCCGTGTCTCTTTTTGTATTTGTTTGGAAAGTTTCCGCGGCAGTTTGGAAATTCCAAGATCGAGCCAGATATTGTCATCTATAGAGAAGGAGGCATATTCATCATGCAGAAACCATACTTCCTTGGCACTGGAAAAGTATTGGCGCAGTTCTGGCGTGTTGAGATAGATATTTTTGGGCGCTTCAAATACTATGTTGCCAGATACATTAATGGCCTTCAGAAAGGGTGTTTTCAATGCCGTGCTGCGGATATTTATTCTTTCATCCTGAGGGCGTGTGCGCATGGCGTGAAGAATTTTGTGTATGTCTGAATGATGTTCGGCATTAGGAATTGAGTATCCGTCATCGTTTGTGTACTTGGGAAGAATTTTCCTCACAATATCGTCAAAGACATTGAATTCCGAAAGACCAAGCTTTTTGAGGAATGCGCGAGCGTGTTCATCATCGGCGATGGATCGTTTTACAATTGGGTAATCTGTTTTCTCCGGCAGCGGCGGGGGTAAAAAGGCATTGGGCTCGTTGGAAGTTCTGCCATCAGATATGAAGGGAATTACCTGTTCGCCAGTGTCCAGACGAATAATGGGCTTCGACCGCAGAATTTTCAAAAGGCTATCGTGGCTGTGCAGATACTTATAAAAACTAACAAACCACTCATCTGGCTGCTCAGAAAGAAAGGATTGACTGATGCTTCGGGCAAAAATTTCAGAAGTCACTTCTGTCACTCCAAGTTCATCAGTCAGGTAGCGGTAGAGGTCATATTTTCCGTTCTCAGTTATTTCCTTGGAAAGCCATTGTAGTGTGGTTTGGGATTGAAACAACTGGCAAAGCTGATCCTGCGTCAGTAACTGTTGGAGTTCAGCGCCGCGGGCCAGCCGAGCATTTGCGGGGGAAACAAAGGAACCGTCAGCGGCCGGGAGCAATTCGTTTTCAGTTAATGTCGTCATTATCGACTCAACAATGGGGTAAAACATATCATCGTCTGAAAAATCTTCCATTCTGATCGGAAGCACCTCAAGGAATGACACCGAGAGCAAGCCAAGTTTCTTTATTTCAGACAGAACATCTCCAACGAGCGCTGCGGTTTCCTTTACGAGTGTCTCATTCCATTCATCGTTTTTCGGGATATTGTCGCGAGCCGGTGTTGTTCGGTACGGTCCCTGAATAAGGAATCTAAACCGTGTTTCTTTCTCTGTGGGGAAATACACGATGAGAGGAGACTTTACAATTCTCATTATGCGCTCGGAGCTCTTTCCGAACTTGTCATCCTCTGTCCCTAGGTGGAAACTAACCTCGACCCGGACTGATTCTGATGTGTCAGGCACAGTTGCCTGCCGTTCGAAAACAAGCCAGTGTTCCTCTTTCTCTTCATCCTCGTCTGTACTTTTGCCAATAATGCTAATTTTCCGGGCTGACCCCCGCGTATTTTCTTCACGGAGGTATATTCCGTCTGTTGCGTCCGGCAGTTTGTACTCAATTTCTCCGATGTTTCGGAGAAACAGAAGTGTTCTCCCGCTGAGGTTGCGCAGGCATTCGCCAATTTCCTTGCATGCGATTTCCGGTAATATTTCCTTGTGATTAAAAGGAAAAATAAAACGTGTGGTCTGCGATTCCCCTGTTGGTTTGGGATGCGCCTTGTAAGGGCGCACAATCCTCGTACATCCTGCTCGTTGAAAAGGCGTCCGTCATGGCTGACCTCCAACCTGTCGGCGAAAAGGTTGAAGCGTATTCGGGTAGCGCCTGCGTCCTCAGCGTTCTGAAGAAGCTCAAAAACGAAGTGCGTTCGCTCTGTGTATAGTTGCCCCAGAAAAGACAGGTGGCGTGTTTCTTCACCGTACTTGCGGATATTGTTCTCTCGTATGTTGTCGTAGTCAGCGGGCATTGGCAGTGCCCCCCAAAACGTGAATTATGCCGTAGGCGACCGCATCGGCGTCAATATCTGCGCTTTCCAATGCCTTATCTAATTTTTTGATCCGCCTTGCGTAATCCGCCTCCGCGGAGACAATTTGAGATCGGTATATTTTTTGTATTTTTTCGTGGGTTGCCTTACTGAGCTGTTCTTCGAGAAGGGCAATGCGCGCCCGGTGGCTGACGGACAGGCTTTCCCTCCGGTACTCGGCCAGTTCCAGTGTTTCCTGTCTGTGCTTGTCGGTGAACTCGTTCCACAGGCGGTAGTGCAGGGCGTCCAGAGTGTTCCGGACTGAAGCATCGGGTCCGGCAAAATCATCAGGCATTGCATCAGAATAATCTGCGGCATTTTCCAGAAGATGTTCAAGTTCTTCGGTCACCATGGCATTGGAAGCAATTGACTTCAGCAGTAAGTCCTCCCTCATACCGCGAAAACGCCACTGATAAATGGCGAATTCGTAAGACCCCGCGGGTATTTTGTCCGATATGACCGACAAATTGGCAATAACCGGTTGTTTGGTATTAAAAGACATGGCCGCCTGCCTGACCAAGGGGTGGAGGGGCATAATAAAGTCGGCTTGAGGATGCTGCATGGCGCAATGAGACTCGAAGGTAATTGTCCGATGCTGATTCCCGCCCTTGAGCCAGTTTTCCCATTCTCGGGAGATAGAAGTTTTTTGTCGGGGGAGCTGCTGAAAATCTTTGAGAAGATTGCTGCGGAATTTCCCCGATAGCCGGAGCGATTTGAGCGGATTTTTTCCCTGAATAAACTCCTGATCTTTTTCACACACACTCCGCAGGTACAGTTCCACCAGCCTTTGGATCGAAGCCGGCAACAGCCAGAAACTTGTCGCATCGGCAATTTCCCGATTCATCTGCTTCTGAGGGAGGCGAATACCGAACAATTCCGCCTGCCGTTCTTCCAGTTCTTCCTGCTCCTGAATGACTCTGATTTTATTGTCGGCAAGCTGTTGGAATTTTTTTCTGCGCTCCTCTTCGCTCAATGTGTAATTTTCTGCGATATTTCTGATGTCGCGGGTAATTTCTCCAAGTATCTCCTCACTTCCGCCGAGGGCATTATTGAAAACACCAATGCGCAGCAGGCAACGATCGTAGATATCCGCATCTACGGTTCCGGGAGTAATGAGATTGACAATGGCAACACTTTCGCTTTTCTGTCCTTTCCTGTCGATGCGGCCGATGCGCTGTTCAACCCGCATGGGATTCCATGGGAGATCGTAGTTCACTATACAGTCACAGAACTGGTAATCGAGACCTTCGCAGCCAATTTCTGAAAACAGCAGCAGATCAAGGCTGTCCCTGTTTATTCTCGGTCTTTCAAAGCGCTCTCGAAGCTCCACACGTTCATCATCGGGCGTCCCCCCATGAATCAGCCCAACGCGGAACCCATCCGCGCGGAGGTGGCTGAAAAGGTATCGCAGGGTATGCCGGAAGCTGCTGAACAGCATAATCTTGTTATTTTTGAGGTTTTGCTTGTCGCGGATAATGTTCCGTAAACGTTCGAGCTTTGGGTCCTGCGAGTCATTTTTTTCCAAAGAATGAGCGCCCCTGAGAAGTTTCTTGATTTGGGACTCAATGAGGATTATGGCATTATCATCAGGGACACCAGTATTATCAGCCTCTTCCCATTCAAGTTCATCCAGATGACGGGTGAGAATTTCCTCAAGAAAAGGCGCCAGACCAAAGATGCAGCTTGCCGCCTGTCGTCTAATGGTAGTCATCATAAAATTTACCCTGTTTCCATCGTGAATCTGACTGAATATTTCGGACTGAATTCTCAGCAGTTCGTCATGCAGATGTTGTTGTGCCTGAGTAAAACGAACCTCGACCGTCTCAGGTTTCCGAACTGTGAAATTTTCAATGTCGCTGCGGCGGGTTCTGTTAATGAGTCCCGCAAAGGTGTGCAGCGCTTCGGTATCGGATATTAATTTCACACGTTCCGCGTGTGAAATTCTGCGCTCCAAAAGCTCGGAGCGTACGCGAATGAAATGCGGACTGTTTTTGAGTATGGCCTGTCCCCATGGCGTGGAAGCTGCCTCGTCAAGTGCCTTTGATGCCAGTTTTTGCCATTTTTGTTTCTGAGACCGTATTGCCGATACTGCCGTATTGATAAACGGATTCGGCTCCGCTATACGAGCGAAACTTTCCTGATCGATAATGAGGTCGGGACGGAGCGCATTCAGGAGAACGAAGAGATCGTGACTCCCGAGCTGAATTGGGGTTGCCGTCAGAAAAATGACCGCCTCGGAGTGATCGCAGAAAAATTTTACTGCCCTGTAATTGCTTGTGTCCTGATTCCGAACATGGTGGGCTTCGTCCACGATTACCACATCGAAACGCGGCGGCGGGTCGAGATCCATCAATCCTTTTCCGCGCGTATACTTTCCCACGGAGGTGGAATCGGTGAGAAGTGATTTAGTGAGAATGGAGTATGGAAGAATGACTTTTTGATATTACTCCGGCCAAACCCCATCAATATCCATCTCGCTAATGCAATACCGCAATGCCGCGCCGTCCAAATGAGTAAAACGCTCTTCGAAGCGCTTCATCTCCTTCTCCCATTTTTTCTCGGTAATGAGCGGTCGCGGACAAATAATGAGCACGGAGCGTATTTCACGGCGAGCCTGAAGTTCCCGCAAAATAAGCCCTGCTTCAATGGTCTTTCCAACACCAACGCCATCGGCGATAAGCAGACGCGGTCGATCAGATTTAATAAAGCGTAGTACCGGCCTGAACTGATACGGAATAAAGTCGACGCGGGCAGCGTTCAGCGAGTAGAGGGTAGATAAGTTCGGATATCGAATTTGCAATGCGGTAAGCCAAGCATGAAAGTGATCGCAGGACAGGGACTCTTCTCTTTCTTCATGCTGATTCTCAACCTGTAATTGCGATGCGTAAAACATCCGGGTCGAGCCATCCATGAAAACCCTGAAACGGTTCTCCGGTCTGCCGGACAGCACGCCAACCACAGCCCCTCGATCCGCTGGATTCGATTTAACAAAGACAATTTGCCCCATCGTAAATTCGTACGTAGTATTTTCAGGTTCCACATACCGAGGAGGATTTTCGGCTACACAATCGGAATGCGTTCGTTTTCCTCTTTCATAACCCATAATATGTGTTTAGCACAAAATAGAAATGTAATCAATTTACAAAATGTTGAATTCACCAAAACTTTCAGATATACTCGCGGTATGGTTGAATATCATACAGCGCTCTCGCATTGGGCGGATCAGAATGCCCAGAAGATCATTGGAACCCGCAAAAATGCTGACGGCAGCCCGCGGGGGCGCTATGTCTGCGCCTCGGGAATTACCCCCTCAGGTACGGTGCACATTGGTAATTTCCGTGAGATAATTTCGGTTGACCTTGTGCATCGCGCCCTGTTAGACCGGGGAATTGAGTCGCGGTTCATGTATAGCTGGGATGATTACGATGCCTTCCGCAAGGTTCCTGCCAACATTCCCGATAGAGAAAAGTTTGAGCAGTATCTCCGTCAGCCGATTGTTGATATTCCCGACCCCTGGAACAGGGAGAGCAGCTATGCGCGGGCGCAGGAGCGGGCGGTGGAGATAATTTTGCCTACTGTCGGCATTGAACCGGAGTATCTGTACCAGACCGAAAAATACCGCGCTGGCGAATATGCTCATGGCATACGGCGGGCGCTTGAGAACCGGGAAAAAATCCGTGTCATTCTCAATGAAAAACGTACCACCCCCCTCCCCGCAGACTGGTGGCCCCTATCAATATTCAGCGCGTTCACCGGCAGAGATACCACAACCGTGCTGTCATGGGACGGCGAATGGGCGCTGACCTACCGCTGCAGCGAAACCGAACAGGAAGAAACAATCGACTTCAGAAACATCGGGCAGCCCGCCGCCCCCCAAGCTGCCCCTCAAGCTCCCGCCGCCCGCCCATCTCCCGCAGGCGTCAAATTGTTATGGCGCGTCGACTGGCCCATGCGCTGGGCATTTGAGCAGGTCGATTTCGAGCCGGCGGGCAAGGAGCACCATTCTGCCGGCGGTTCCTTCGATACGGCAAAGATCATTGCCCGTGAAGTGTATAATTATGAGGCGCCGGTTACGTTTAAGTACGATTTCATCAGTATCAAGGGAAGGGGCGGCAAAATTAGTTCCTCGCTCGGGAACGTCATCAGCCTTGCGGAGACCCTCGAAATATATCAGCCGGAGGTGCTGCGCTATCTCTTCGCAGGCATCCGCCCGAATGCGGAGTTTGCCATCAGCTTTGATCTGGATGTTATCAAAATTTATGAAGATTATGATCGCTGCGAGCGGATCTATTATGGTCTGGAAGATGTCAATGAAAAGCGCCTGCTCAAGGAAGGGCGGATTTATGAACTGAGTCAGGTTGACCGTCAATTCAGCCCACTCAGCAAAGAGAAGTTGCAGCAGTTTCCCTTCCGGCATCTCTGCAACCTGCTTCTCATTCATAACGGCAATGTTGATGCAGCCCTGCAGGCCTTTCCCTCCCCCCCTGACACTCCCGCCAACGATCCCGCGCGTGCCCGCGACACTCCCGCTCGTGCCCGCGGGAACGCGCTGCTCGAAGGGGCACGGCGCCGCGCCCAATGCGCATGGAACTGGCTTAAAAAATACGCGCCGGAAGATTTTCGTTTCACGATCAACGAGGTCGGTAAAGCTATTAATCTCAGCCCTGCAGAAAAGGATGCCATTTCAACGCTGCACACCGACATCGGCAATGGCGCTCTGGAATGTTCCGACAAGGAATTACAGGATCGAATCTATGATATTGCCCGGAAACATGAACTTGAGCCGAAGGATTTTTTTGCGGTAATTTATATGGTATTAATTACGAAGAAGGCGGGACCGCGTCTGGCTTCGTTTCTTAAGATCGTTGGAAAGGAGCGCCTGCGGGAACTTCTTCAGTCCGCCATCACCCGAACCAACCCGCGCCATCACCCGAACCACCCGCAGCCAAACCCCGAAGGAGGCCGATACATGACGCCGAACACCAATGAACTGAAGAAACAGGCAGCGTATCGGGCTGTGGACGATATTATCCGCAGCGGCTCCAAAGTCGGACTCGGTACCGGCAGTACTGCCAGGCATGTCGTGCATCGTCTGGCAGAACATCTGAACAGCGGCAGACTGAAATCCGTCCTCACGGTGGCCACCAGCAACAATACGCGGGAACTCTGCCGTGAACTCCACATTCCGGTATTCAGTCTGAACGACAGCCGCATAGCGGGAAGACTCGACTACGCCATAGACGGCGCCGATGAGGTGAGCCCGATGAACGATCTCATAAAGGGCGGGGGAGCAGCTCATCTCCTTGAGAAAATTGTTGCATACAGCGCTGAACATTTCTATGTGGTTGTGGATGAGAGTAAACTTGTTACTGTTCTGAACAGAGCCTTTGCTGTTCCGCTGGAAATTATTCCTGAGGCGCAGGCGAGCCTTATCCGGGTGCTTGAAAAAGAGCACTTCAGTGTGAGGCTGCGGATGATTGGGCAGATGGACGCGGGCACCCCCGTCCTTACCGACAGCAGAAACCGTATTCTCGATCTTTTTGCGCCGGGGAAAGAAGGGATGGAAAAAGGAGGACCCTATGATCCCGCTCGGATGGAAAGCTATTTTAACAGTCTGCCGGGAATAGTTGAATCGGGTCTGTTTACCTGTCCGGTGCGGGCGGTCTACATTGGCGCAGAAAATGGGGTAGTGGTCAGAAAGTGAACGGCGGCAGACTGCGCTGTTCACATACTTTCAAGAGCTTTTTCAACCATCTCCCAGTACGCATCTTTTTCTTCCGCGCTGAGAAAGGTAGCATACAAGCCGTTCTTTGCTATCTGTATCAGATCTGCCTTACTGAAATGAAGGAATTTATAGAGCTTAAAGTATTCCCTGTTAAGATTGATATCGAAGAGAAGAGGATCATCGGTATTGAGAGTAACAACAACCCCGCTATCATAAAATTGCCGAATAGGGTGATCGGTAATTGCCTGCACATATTTTTTGGTTATAATGTTACTTGTCGGGCATACTTCAAGCGGTATTTTACGTTCAGTAAGATAAGAAATGAGTTCCTCGTCATATATCGCGCTGGTGCCGTGTCCAATTCTTTCCACCTTAAGAACATGTATGGCGTCCCATATGGACCGTGAGTTTACTTCTTCTCCCGCATGGGCAACAAGATGAAGATCATGCTTCTTTGCCCGCGCAAAAACCTGCTTGTAGTCCACGCAGGTATTACCCTTTTCCGCCCCGCCGAGACCAATGCCGATAAAACGTTTATTTGGGGTTTTCCTGAGATATTTCAGAAGTAGATTCAGGTTGTTCATTGCGTTCTTCGCTCCGAATGAACGCGACACATCAATAATTACCCGAACATCAATGTTATATATCTCCTGCATATTATCAAATGTCTTGATAAAAAGATCCATAATTTTGAAGAAGTCGACATATCCAAGCTTAATGAGCTTTGAGGGAGAAAAGAATATCTCCATATAATAAATATTATTATTCAGGGCGTAATTCAGCAGATCATTGGTCATAAGAAGGTAGTCGTCTTCATCCCGAAAAAAGGTTTGAAGATGGAGAAAATACTGTATCATTTCAGAGAGATTGTTGAAGTTCATGCGGTTCTTGTAATCGTCAATGGTAACAAGAGAGGGGTCGATATTATATTTCTGATTGAGCTCCATGAAGGTTTTAAACCGTACAACGGCTTCAACATGAAGGTGAATTTCAGTTTTGGGGAGATGTTTAATCCAATTGATCATGTTATCCGATTTCTGAACCATACGTTCCCTTTCGTAAATACTACATACATATATCGGCAGGTATTGCCTATAAGTTTATTTTTTTATATGCTATGCAAAAGCCTCTAATAGATATTATGAAATCTGAATGTTTCCGTCGTTTCGCTTGTACATACCTTATGCTTCTTTTTCTGTTGTATTCCTGCGCGGGGACAATGAATCCCGATATGCCGGGAACAGCAGATGGCCCTGTTTTGTCATCCGATAGTTTTGATGATAATGGCCCGGAAGGGGCAGAAGAGGAAGATAAACCCGCTCCTGAAGAGGGGCAGGAAATTATTTCCCGAAATTCCTCTATTATTATTGTGTTTCTGGAAACCGATATTGTCGGTAATCCCATTGAAAGTGAACGAGTGGGGGAGACTATATCCGCGGAACTTTCTGCAGCCGGTTATACCATCATGGATAGTGATATTCGGGCTGAAGATTTTCTTCCCGGGAATGTTGGCGAATTTTATACATTTGTTCGGGAAGAATATGACGCGCAGCGTATAATTTACGGTACAGCGGGTATTGTTGAAGTTAATGAAAGCAACGGCTTTACCATTAATGTGCGCGGTTCTTTGCGGGTATACGATGTATTTCGTGACCGTATTGTTCTTGTGATCAATGAGAATGCCAATTCGCAAGCGGCCGACAGCGCCCGCGCGGTCTATTCAGCCTTCATGAATCTTGGCAGAAATCTCGCAAAAATCCTCATGGAAAATACTCTTTGAATAATGGATGCTGATGTATTTCCAAACCTTCACGATACCATTGCTTCTCTTGCTACTCCCTCAGGCAGGAGCGCCCTTGCCGTTATCCGTACGAGCGGAAAAGAGAGTATTGAGCGGATAAGCACCTGTTTCTCACATCCTGAAAAGCTTCGAACTGCGCCGGGTCATACCATGATCCATGGCTGGCTGAAAGATGGAGAGCATAAAATTGATGAGGTAACCCTCGGAATTTTTCGGTCTCCGCGAAGTTATACCGGGGAAAACAGTGTTGAGATATACTGTCACGGAAGTGTTCCCGGGGTCAGGAAGATTATGGACATTCTTTTCCGAAGCGGATTCCGGCAGGCTGAGCCGGGCGAGTTTACCCTCCGCGCATTTATACATGGAAAAATGGATCTCACCCGAGCAGAGGCTGTGCAGGAACTGGTAAATGCCCAGACATCCCGGGCACAGAACCTTGCTCTGCACCGTCTCGCCGGCGGGGTGTATGAGGAAATCGGCCGTATAACTTCAAATGTGGCAGATATAACGGCAGCGGTATCGGTTCAGCTCGACTATCCTGAGGATGAACTTCCGAGTGACAGTTCGGACTCACAGGAATTGGCGTTCATTCCTGTCGGAAAGCTCAATGAAACAGTCCGTTCTCTTCGGCGATTATGTAAAACGTACAAAACCGGACGTCTGTATCAGGAGGGTGTGCGGGTTGCGCTCGCGGGAAAAACGAATGCGGGAAAATCCAGCCTGTTTAATCTCCTTTTGAGAGAAGATCGGGCCATTGTTTCGGAAGTTCATGGGACGACCCGCGATTATCTGGAAGCGGCTGCGGTATTGGATGATATTCCTCTCCGACTCTACGATACTGCCGGTTTCCGGGCAGCCGATGAATTTGTTGAACAGGAAGGCATTCGCCGCAGCGCCGAAGTACTACAGAGTTCAGGTATCATTCTCTATCTTGTTGATGGGAGCAAAGACGATGAATTTGAGCATGATCAGCTTGCAGAAATACGCGCGCTCGGCATACCGCTTCTCCCGGTATGGACAAAAACCGACGTACCGCATACTCCCCCGGCGCCTGAAGGTTTTATACCGTTGTCCACGGTAAGCGCTGAGGGGCTCGGAGAGCTGCAGGCAGGCATGAAGGAACTCATTCTCGGCGATATTGAACAGGGCTCAGAGTCGGACATTCTTATTGATTCACTCCGGCAGAAACAGCTGCTGGATCGCGCTGTTGGAAGTCTGGAGCAGGCATTATCCGATATCGGAGAAGAGCGCGCGCTCGATATTATTGCCCTTGATCTTCAGGATGCCCTCGGGGCTCTCGGAGAAATTACCGGAGAGGTAAGCTCGGAGGAAATACTCGACCGCATTTTTTCAGAATTTTGTCTGGGAAAATAGGCGAAGTATCTCCCAGCCAATGCTGTCGGGATACGGCAACACCGAAAAACAGGGTCGCAGAACAAAAACCTATGCAAAAATGGCAAAATGGCAAAAGTGTTTGACATACACGTATTTTTTGGTAATACTCAGAGTACAGTGGAGCGTAAAAAAACGCTATTTCCGCTATGCAGTGTGAAATACCAGCGTTTCCAGAGCTTCCCTGTCAAACTGTTATCGTAAGGAGGTACATATGAATAGTACATTAAACAAGGGAGTGCGAATTCTCTTCTGCGCAATGTGTATTGTATTGATTTCTACATGCCCACTGCCGGAACCAACCCCGGAACCCGAGCCGGCTGTGGAACCAACCGCGGAACTAACCGCGCCGTCTGCCATGGCAGCGCCGGAGCTTGCCGCAAGGAATAATTCGCTTGCTGTTACGTGGAGCCCGCCGACCAATAACGGCGGCAGCGCCATTACTGCCTACAACCTGCGCCACCGCGCGGAGGGAAGTCCAGCAGAAAACGCGGAAAATGCGGAGTGGACAGAGCTCAGCTACGGTATTATCGGCGCTGGCTACACCATTGGCGAACTGACAAACGGAATTGTCTACGAAGTGCAGATGCGCGCAGTCAACGCTCAGGGGGGGGGGCCATGGTCGGAATCGGCGGCATTGGCGCCCGCGCATGTTCCCGGAGCGCCTGCCCCTCCCGCGCTTGAAGCGAACAACACAGCGCTTACTGTTACATGGAATGCCCCGCCGGACATTGGCGGCAGCGACATTACCGCCTACGACCTGCGCTACCGCGAGTCCCGCGATGCGGGCAATGCCGAATGGACGGAAATTGAATGGGCGAAAATTATCGAAGGCATTACCCCCACCCCTAGTATTACTGACACACGCTACACCATTGGCAGCGGACTGACAAACGGGCTCATGTACGAAGTGCAGGCGCGCGCCATAAACGGTGAGGGAACTGGGCCGTGGTCGGAATCGGCAGTATTGGCGCCTGCCACTGTTCCCAGCGCGCCAGTTGTAACCCTCGAAGCGAACGATAGGGAACTTGTTGCGACATGGACGGTTACTGATGACGGCGGCAACGCCATTAGCGCCTACAACCTGCGCTATCGCGAAACAGTTGGAGAAGGCGAAGAACCCGTGGAATGGACGGAGCTCAGCTACGGTATTATCGGCGCGCGCTACACCTTCACAGGCCTCACAAACGGCACCGAGTACGAGGCGAGCATACAAGCCATTAACGCTCAGGGAACCGGCGGCTGGTCGGCGGCAGTAGCCGACACCCCATGGTACTTCCCCCTACAGGAAGAAATTACGGCTTCCGATGCGGCTTTGGGCGATCAATTTGGAAACAGTGTCGCTATTCATGGGAATACCGCAATTGTCGGAGCGCCGTTTGATGATACTACTGCTACTGACGGAGATAATATCGCAGATTCCGGCAGCGCGTACATATTCACCAAGGGAAGTACTGGCAACTGGAGCCAGCAGGCGAAACTTGTCGCATATGACGCTGCGGCGGGTGCTAATTTTGGAGGCAGTGTCGCTATTTATGAGAATACGGCAATTGTCGGCGCGTATGGCTACGATCCTAATGGTCCTAATGCTGCTCTAGAAAATTCCGGCGTCGCATACATTTTTATCCGAGACAACAATGGCAACTGGAGCCAGCAGGCGAAACTCACTGCAACTGACGCGGCGACGGGCAATAACTTTGGAAACAGTGTCGCTATTTATGAGAATACGGTAATTGTCGGTGCGTGGTATGGAGATAATGAGGGGAATACAAATTCTGGAAGCGCATACATTTTTACCCGAAACAGCACTGGCAACTGGAGCCAGACAAAAAAATTCCTTTCCACGGATGCAAATGCTAATTTTGGAACCAGTGTCGCTATTTATGGGAATACGATAATGGTTGGCATTCCTGGCGCAGGTAGTAGTAAAGGCGGTGTACAGGAATATCTCCGGGAAGGGACGACTTGGAGTGATGATATTCAAGGCAACATATCCGCAACTGACCGGATTGAGGGTAATGAATTTGGAAGCAGTGTTGCCTTCGATGGAACAACAATAATTGTCGGAGCTGATGGAAATTTTGATAATGGACCTGCTACCGGCGCCGCGTACATTTTTACTAAGGGGGAAGTAGAATGGGACCAGCAGGCGAAACTCACTGCAACTGACGCGGCTGAGAGTGATGGCTTTGGAGCCAGTATCGCTATTTCTGGAAATACCGCAATTGTCGGGGCATCTAGGAATGATGCTGCCGGAGTCGACTCCGGCAGCGCCTACGTTTTTACCCAAGGAAGCGATGGTGTGTGGAGACAACGCGACAAACTGCGCGCGCCCGACGCGGCTGCGGACGATAATTTTGGATACAGTGTTGCCTTCAATGGAGAGACGGCAATTGTCGGCGCGCCGTTGACTGATGATGTTGGGACCAAGTCCGGCAGCGCCTATCTGTTCTCCCAGCGCGAGCAGTAGGATCGATCCATCCCAGAGGCCTGTCCCGAGAAATGCCCCGAAAAAAACCAGCAAAAAATCAGGGAACACTGAGGCAGAATCATCCCACAGCACAGGCCACATCCACGACATAGCCTTCAAGATCGCCTACTACAGAACCCCCCCCGTATGATTCCCGACCTGCTGCGGCTGTTCTGTGAGGATACAACTCTTACCAAGCTGGATCTGGACAAAATCCGCATTGAAACCCCAGCTACATGGACAGCGCCCGATAACGGCGGCAGCACAATTACCGGGTATGACCTGCGGTTTCGCGTAAATGATGCAGACTGGACTGAAGGTGTTATTTTTAACGCTATCTTGAGCATATATAACGCTTCAAGTTGATTTCAGTACCGGAAAAGGCTATTATACATGAGAGGAGACAGACAATGGCAGAACTAACCGTACAAGAAATTAAAGACATGATGGCAGAAACGGCAGAGGCCCAAAGGGAGTCCCACAAGGAGGCTGAGCGTCGAGGGAAGGAACTTGACCTTCGAATGGAAAAAGACAGACAAGAGGCTAAGCGTCGAGAGAAGGAGGCTAAGCGTCGAGGGAAGGAACTTGACCTTCGAATGGAAAAAGACAGACAAGAGGCTAAGCGTCGAGAGAAGGAGGCTGAGCGTCGAGGGAAGGAGGCTGAGCGTCGAGGGAAGGAAATTGACCTCCAAATGAAGGAAACCGACCGTCGAATGAAGGAAACCGACCGCCGAATGGAAGAGTCCCGACTGGAGTCTCGGCGTCGAGAGAAGGAAACCGACCGCAGGCTAAAAAAGCTCGATGAACTCTTTACCTCCCAGTGGGGCAAGCTGATTGAGAGCTTGGTGGAGGGCGACTTGGTAAAGTTGCTCAAGATGAGAGGAATTACCGTAGACAAAACTTTGGTTAGAAGAGAATATATAGAAGTTCCGGGAAAACCGCTTGCCGAGTTTGATCTTATTGCCTGCAACGGCAATGAAACGGTGGTAATTGAAGTCAAAACCACTCTCAGGGTAGAAGATGTGGATCATTTTCTCAAGAGCATGAAACTATTTCGAACAGCCATGCCCCGCTTTCAAAACGATATTATTTACGGGGGTGTTGCCTACATAAATGTTGTTGGATCGGCCGATAAATACGCTCAAAAAAAGAAGCTCTTTGCCATTAAAGCCACGGGTTCCAGTGCCTCCATTATCAACGCCGAAGACTTTGAACCGCAGACATTTTAATTCAAAGAAAAACCCGCCCCCATTCCCTACGACCAAGGCTACCGCTCCCTGCTGTTCCAACCCGCAATAATGCTCCAATTTCTTCAACGCTTTGTCGGAGGCGCATGGACAAAGACATGCCCCTCCGCATGTTGGAATACACGAATCTGCTCTACCGGAACATTCACCGCTCCGGCGCAATTCCCGATGACTGCGAGTTGATATTTCTGCCCATTGTATTTTATAATGGAGAGCAAAGGTGGAAGGTGCCCGGGAATGTCAGAAAGAACAAAAGAACCGAGAGGTAAGGATGTAGCAAAAATGTTCAGAATGAATGCGGAAACATTCAGAGCGCGCATTGCGGAGATGGGTCGGCAGGAAGGACTTCAGACAGGTCGCGCTGAGGGGCATATTGAGGAGCGGAGAAAAAACGCCCGTAGTATGTTTTCCAAAGGATTTTCAGCCCATGACATTCAGGATGTTACCGGGCTGAGCGATGAGGAAATGCGGGCATTGCGGAACGGATCGCATTAATTATCGCCGCTCGGCCTGCGCGCAGAGCGGATAATATCAATATCTGGATCAATGCAAAAGTTTCTGTGAATGGATAAGCATACGGTTTTATGGTACGATAACGAAAGATGAGGCAAAGAAATTATTTGCTGGTCGGAGGCTTGCGCCTCCTGCTCGCCATGTAGCCGGCTGGTACATCCTGAGGAGGCAAAAACTATGTTGGTAGACCTTTTCGATAAGCCATTCTTGGCAGGTGTTGAGCAAGGACTTCAGCGCGCCCCGCGCAGGGGTCGGCTCAAAGGTTTATATCCCAGGCGTGTCGGAAGCAATGCAGATGAATTGAAACTTCTGCCGATTCTTTGTATTCTCATTATCGTCTCCTGTGTTCAGGGTCCTGTGAGCCGTTCTGCCCAGAGTCTTGGGACAGTTGTTGTTATTACGCTCTACGATCGAATTAAACCCCGCTATTTCAGAGAATCTTTTGCTATTGCCGATGAGATTTATCGGCTTATGAATCGTGAAGAGGAAGACAGCGATCTTGTGCGCCTGCGGGAGGCAGCGGGAAATGAAGCCGTGGGTATCAGTTCTCATACTTTTACCGTACTCGATGCTGCCCTCGAAGTTGCAGAACATTCTGCCGGGGCATTCACGCCCCTTATTGAGCCCCTTGTTAATCTCTGGGATATTGGAGGGGCCAATCCCCGGGTACCCGCTGATGCCGAAATTGCCTCTGCGCTGAGCACAATGCAGCGGAAAAATCTGCAGATCATTCCATCGGATCATCTCCCTGAACATCTACCAGAACATCCGCATCGGGTCTTTCTGACAGAAGAGGGAATGGGGGTGGATCTCGGAGGTATTGCCAAGGGATACGCTGCCGATCGTGTGGCAGAGTATCTCCGTTCTCAGGGAGTCGAACAGGCAATACTCGATTTTGGCGGAAACATTGTCACTATCGGCGCCAAGGGTGAGTCGCTCCCCTGGATTATCGGCATTCAGCGTCCCGGCGGAGAACGGGGAACCTATCTGGGAACTCTTCCTTCGGTAAGCACTTCCATTGTTACCGCGGGTGTGTATGAGCGTTACTTTACCGAAAACGGCAGGCGCTATCATCATATTCTTGATCCTGCGAGCGGATATCCTGCGGAACAGAACGTGGATGCAGTGGTTGTTGTCGCCGAAGAGAGTATGACCGCCGATGCCTGGTCAACTGCTCTGTTTGTGCTGGGACAGAAAGCGGGGTCAGATCTTGTTGAATCTCTTGAGGATATTGAAGCCGTATTTATTGGCAGTGATAAGAGTATTTATCTCAGTTCCGGGCTCAGAGATATATTCACATTACTCGATGACGATTATCGGATTGCTCCACTATCAACTGAGAATGACGGCAACTGAGAATGATGGCAACTGAGAATGACGGCAACTGAGAATGACGCCGATCCTATTGACTGAAGCATGGTGTATCTGTTATACATCTAAAAATGATATTTTCAAAAGTCAATTATGGTAATAAAGCCTATAGGAGTTACATGGCATGGGAAAAATGAAACTTAAGCCCGGAGTACTGACCGGCGCGCAGTTCGATGAAGTTCTGGAATACTGCAAGGAACAGCAATGCGCTCTTCCATCTGTTAATGTTGTCGGGTCGGATAGTATTGCCGCTGCCCTGCAATCGGCCAAGGAGGCAGGGGCGCCGATAATGATTCAGTTTTCAAACGGCGGAGCGCAATTCAATGCCGGTAAGTTTGCCGATAACACGAATTACCGCGCCGCCATTGCCGGAGCCATTGCCGGAGCCTATCATGTGAGGCGGCTCAGCGAGTTATACGGTGTTCCGGCCATTCTCCACACCGATCATGCCGCGAAAAAGCTCATCCCGTGGGTGGAGGGCATGGTCAGTGAAGGTGAAGCCTATTATCGTCAGCATGGAGAACCCCTCTATTCTTCACACATGCTCGATCTTTCCGAAGAGCCCATCGATGAAAATCTGAAACTCTCGGTCAAAATGCTTGAACGCATATCAAAAATTGATATGACCCTTGAAATTGAACTTGGAGTTACCGGCGGTGAGGAAGATGGAGTGGACAATAGCGATGTTGACAGTTCCCGTCTCTACACGCAGCCGTCTGAGGTTCTTCAGGCCTATGACGCGCTGACGCCGGTGGGGAAGTTCACCGTTGCGGCTGCCTTTGGTAATACACATGGTGTGTATAAGCCCGGTAATGTTGTTCTTCGTCCCATTATCCTGAAAAACAGCCAAGATTACATTGCCAAAGAACGCGGAACAGGCCCCAAGCCTGTTAACTTTGTGTTCCACGGGGGCTCCGGTTCACAACGGAAGGATATTCGGGAAGCGTTGGGTTACGGCGCGGTAAAATTTAACATTGATACCGATACTCAGTGGGCCTTCACGCACCCTATTGTGAAATACATTGAAGAAAATTCGGCATATCTTCAGAGCCAGATTGGTAATCCTGAAGGCCCGGATAAACCCAACAAGAAGAAGATTGATCCCCGCGGCTGGCTGCATCTTGGCGAGAAGGGTATGGTTAAGCGCCTCTATGAGGCCTTTGATGATCTCAACGCCGTGAATAAGTTCGATTTCTAGATCACTGCTGCCGTGGAATACCTGTGATTTCTAAGTCGGTGTTCAGCGGCAGGGAATGTTCTGCACTGTAGATTGACAGCCGCTCCCGTATTTCCTGTGCTGATTTTTCATTCCGGCACAGGAGATAAAAAGCGCCTCCCCCCCCCGCCCCGCTGAGTTTTCCGCCCAGCGCGCCGAGCCGGATTCCCTCATCCAGAATTGTATCCATATCGGGATGATTAAGCCCGAGACGCTCAAGTTCCCGCCGCGCCATGCAGATCAGTCCGCCCAATTCCGCCAGGATCGCGCCGGGTTGGGGCGGCAGCGTTCCGGGTTGGGGCGGCAGCGCGCTGGGTTGGGGCGGCAGCGCGCTGAATATATCTATGCTGCGTCTGCTGTATTCCCCGAGGCGGTCTATTGCTCTGCGGATTTCAGGTTGATGAATGTTTTTCAGAATGCGCGTAATGAGCTTCCGTGATGTTCCGCTTCGCTGAACAGAGCCCACTATCAGATATATGGTATTCCCCCGGTAAGGCAGGGGTACAGCCTCCGGCAGGTTTTTTTCTTTTCCCTGAGAGGGATGATCATGGAAAAAAAAGGCGTACAGGCCTCTTCTGCAGGCAAGCCCCGTGTCAATGCCGGATGATTTGCCGTGAAACAGTTCTTCAAGCCTGTTCGCGTCCTGCCATACACGCGCGGTGCCGGCGCTGAGTTCGGCGATATAGCGGGCAAAACATACGCAGACAGCTGCTGAGCTGCCGAAGCCCGAAGAACGGGGAAGATCGCCGTAAAGGCTGTACTCAGCAGGCGGAAAGGTGATGTCTGGCCGCAGCTCCCTGACACGGGCAAGCAGTTTTCGTGCCATGTTCTGTTCATCCCTTGAGAGTCCGGGGAAGGCAGTTGTATCGGCACGGCATATCTTCAGGGTAAGTTCATTGTCCAAACTCATACCGAGTGCCGGATGACCGTAGACGGCTGCATGCTCACCGAAGAGAAGAAGCTTTCCATGACTCCTGAAAATCTGCGGCGCCAATTCCTGTGCAGCTCCCTGATTTTTCATTATCCTATGATGATACCATTGTATAGTTGCCAAGTATACGGCGAAAAAAATCTTGAAGTTGGCGGATAAGTTGACACTATTGCAAACAATGGAATATGCTCTCATTGAACTCATGGGGGGTGTTCCATGCCTATTGCGAAACCTGAAAAAACCGATATTGACCGCAACAAAATTGACAACGCGCTGAACTTTATTCTTAACGAAAAATTTATTACGGTAGTTGAGCACTATAAAGCAGAAACACAAAAAAATGTGGCGAGTGTTGATGAAGGCCTCAACATTTTCGCAATTATTTCCACGAATAAGCAGATAAACGAAACCTTTCAAAACAAATTACTGCACGCCATTCTCAACCATACCTGCCAAAACCATTCGGGCAAAAAGATTTTCCTGCACAAATTTATTGAGCATATAAACCAACTGCCAAAGCTGCCAAATAAAGACGAGGAACCCTCAAAAAATAATTTAATTACTCCTTCCGATTTTGAAGACGCATGCGTTGAACGAGAAAAATATTATAGAGATAGCACTGGAAAGATGTGGATTGATGTGCTTATAACGAGCAAGAGACGTAGAAAAGCCATTATTATAGAGAGCAAACTGAATTATGCAAAAGATCAGTATCGCCAAATACCTCGATATTATGATGCAGTAGTAAAACACAAGTATGAAGTCGTTCGTATTATCTATATTCCCCGCAATGAGCGAAAAGGCCCTGATCGTACTACATGGACAGAAACAGACAAGGAGAATGTTAATTCAAAGCTCCAAATTTTCCCAAGCTACGATGAAAAAGACCTTGATCTTGAAAAATGGCTTGTTGCTTGTGAGAAACTATATTCCGAAAACGATCTTATGAATTCTGGTGAACAAAATAACGAAAGCCGAAACGCGGCGACAATACTTAATCAATATGGCGCTTGGTTACAAGCGGAAAGGAGAAATGATATGGATAAGCAATTAAAACGAGATTCTTACAAGAAATTGTTGGATGAGAAGGTATCACGATCGCTATTAGAGGGAGTACAGCAGGTAGGCTGTGGTTTGGCAGAGGGTGAGGCACATTTTATTTTTAACGAATGGAAAGATACATTCCGTGACGCAGGTTTTACCGATGAAAGTGAGTTGACTATTGAGAATACCGATGATCATTGGTGGATTTACTTTAAGGGATTTATGATAAAGCAAGGCGATAAAACAAGAAAACAAAAATTGGAAGTATGGATACAACTTGCCATGCCAGAAGATTCAGAGTACAGCTACCGAGTATTTGTGGCTGCGAGTAATGGCACTCAAAAGGATTTTAAGAAGTTAATTCATACGATTAGGAAAAATAAAGATGAATGGTCTGACGATGGTTGGTCATTTTACCACGATATCTCCCGCGGCGAATCCCTTAAAGCCGAGCAAGAAGAACTTGAAGAGTGTCTTAAGAATCTCCTCAATAAACTGAAGCCCTTTAAGGCATAGAAACTTTTGCATTGATAAAGTTTTTCCTTAGGCAAAACTTTCTATACCTTGAGAGAAGCAAGAATATAGTGAGAGGGCAGGGAGGTGATGCACTTATGGTTGAATTTACCCGAATTGGCGGCGGGGGTTGACACTATTGCAAACAATGAAATATGCTCTCATTGAACTCATGGGGGGTGTTCCATGCCGACAAATATTGCTGATGTTACAGCGAAATCTGATAGCAACATTAATGCTGCCATTACAATAATACGCGCTGCGAAAGCTGCCATCGAAGCCACTGCCAGCGATACGAGATACAATGTTTTTGAGACATTGAATATGAAAGAAACGCAGCATTCGCACATGATTCATGGACTGCTTTGTTATAACAAGAATTATTTTCTCCCGAAGTTCATTGATCACATAAACACATTGAAAAACAAAAATGGAAACAGCCTCAATCTACGTCCATCTGATTTTACGGATGCGCGCGTTGAACGAGAAACGAATCGTATTGATGTGCTCATAACAGACAGAAAGAGCAGAAAAGCCATTATTATTGAGAATAAACTGAAGGGAGCGAAAGATCTGCTCCGCCAAATACCTCGGTATTATGATGCAGTAGTAGACGACGGTTACAAAGTTGTTGGCGTTATCTATATTCCTCCCAATAAGGAAAAAAAGCCTACTTATGCTGGTTGGAAAGATGAAGACAAAAAGTCCATTAATTCAAAGCTCCGAATTTTTCCGGGTTACGATGAACAGGGTCCCGATCTTGAAAAGTGGCTTGCGGACTGTGAAGCATCGTATTCAAATGACGATCTTTCACATGTCGACAACCAGAATGTGAAAGCAATACTTACGCAATATAGAGATTATTTTCGACATACGGAGGATATGTACATGGAAGCAATGCCAAAATTTTACGAACGTTTACGGGCCGAAAAAGTGTCGGTAAAAGATATGACGGACGCTCATAATATGCTGGGTAATAATTTAGGAAAGTATGTCGCACAGTCCATTTTTGAGAAATGGAAACCCCAGTTTTGTGAAATTGGGCTTGCGGCTGACTCAAAATTTGAAACCGAGATAGATAGCAAAGGGTGGTGGGTTTTCTTCCCCGGTCTTCGGGTGGGGGTGAAGCAGGACGATGGAACATCAACAATTCTGAAATTAAAAATAGGAGTATGGGTCAATATACCAAAACATCCAACATTCAATTACCGATATCAAGTTCGTATAGAGCAGGAGTCCTCCAAAGGCGATGCTCGGAATATGACAAAGATGTGTTCAATGTTTATTGATGAAGAAATTCGGAATGAAAAATATAACGGCAATTATAGTGACTGGTGGTTTGAACAATGTATTATTGGAGGCGACTCCCTTGAAGCCGATGAACGAGAGCTTTCCGATTATCTCACATATCTCCTCAAAAAACTGAAGCCCCTGAGGGCATAATTATTCTCATACATCGCAATGTCAGGGAAATTGAGCATTGGCCGACCGGAATTATGGTATAATATATTCATATGACAAGAGTATCTGACCATGTACAGCTGAATCATGACATTCTCAAACAGTGCCGGGAACAGATGGGTCTGACATTGGAAATGGTTAAAGGTAAGATTAAAAAAATTGAGAAAATTGAATGTAATGAAATACGCCCCACATACAAACAGTTGGATGAACTGTCGAATTTATATCAGGTGCCGCGATGGGTATTTATTTCTCAGGAAATACCAGAGGAATATCAATTTAAACAAAAACCGTCATTTAGAATATTCAAAGATTCTCCGGTATTTCGAGATACATCAATTCGTACTTTAATACTTCGTGTAGAACAATACCGGAACTTATACCTTGAGTTGAGACAGGATCTGGATGATCCGCTTGAACCCTTTATGAGGCCAAGTATTAATAATATTGATAATATTCCTGATGTTGTAAAAACTGTACAGAAGTGGTTATCCCTATCATCCAACTACATTGATTCAGAAACCTATCCCGATTTTTCTATACTGAGAGATAGACTAGAGCAAAGGGGTATTTTCATATTCCTGACCAGCAAGTATAAGGGGTGGTCACATTGCAACATATTTCGCGGATTAACTATTATTGATGACAAAATGCCAATTATTATCATTAACGATGCCGACAGTAAACGTGCCCAATCGTTTACATTGATGCATGAGCTGGGACATATTCTCAGGAATGAGATGAATATTGATAGTGAAGATAATGATCGGCAGACAGATGATCCTGAAATAGAAAAATGGTGTGATCACTTCTCTGGTGAATTTCTCATGCCTTCTTCCTCTTCTATTTGGAATTCAGTAGATGGATATGAGTTATCTGATATAAAAAAAATGGCAAAACGATTCAAGGTTAGCCCACATGCCTGTTTAGTCCGAGTTCATATTTTAAACAAAATTAATCAGACCACATATAATGAGCTGGTAAAACACCTGAACAATGAATACGAGAACCTCCGGGTAAAACGTAAACAAAGTAAAGGAGGACCTCAAAGAGACAGAGTGAAGGAAATATCCACTCAATTTGGAGGTGCTTTTGTACACACAGTTTTAACTGCCTGGCACAATCAAGAAATAACTTTGTATAAGGTAGCTAAGCTATTTGATTTAAAGCGTCCGCAGCAGGTATTGGAACTGGATAAACGTGAATAAACTGAGAAAATTCTGCTTGGATGCTAATATTTTTATGACTGCGTGGTATATTACATATCCAAAAGATGTATTTTCTGAGGTGTGGAATGATCTGGCTAAAGTGCGAGACCAATTAATCATAATCTCGCCAATTTTTGATGAAATTGAACCTTATGCAAGTACAGACAAGATAAAACCGAGGAATGAGCTTGAGGATAAGTATCCACTACGTTTATGGCTGGAAAGAAATAATTTTAACAGTGTAGATATTGAAACATCAATAAAAGATGAAGCAATTGATCTGGAGCGCAAATATGAAATTGAAGATAGAGGTAAGGGAGTAAACAAAAATGATATTTTACTGATTACATATGCCAGAAAAAATAAATATTGTGTTGTTACTTTTGAATCTAAACAACTCCAACCGCCCACAGAAAAGAAAAACTATAAAATTCCTTTAGTATGTGAAATTGAAAAAGTCGATTGTATGAGCTTTGTTGAAATGCTTCGTGAACTCAAGAAATAACGATAGAAACTTTACCCATGCAAAATAATTTCACCGCTGCTGTTAAATAGGCGCAGTCCCAATCGCTCACATTCTATTCTGCTGTAATCGTTTGGGATATCGGATTCGCTGTTTTTGCTGAGAAAGAGCAGGCCAAGTTCGTTTCCTGCGCCGCTTCCCTTCCATGCGGCAGGTTCATAGAAGGCGCTGGGAGGCGACAGCCAGCTTTCAACACCGATCTGCTCGCCCAGTTCATTGGAGAGAAGACGAAGTTGGGTAATGTTGCGGAAAAAATGTTCTTCAGTGCTGCTTTTTTCAAAGATATTCACTAATTTCTGAGAGCGGGTAAACATATCCGCTGCCTTTTCCCCGGATATCTTCTTCCATTCCTGATAATTCTGAACAGCTTCACGGCTGTCGATTTCATGCGGACCTGAAAACGCATATGTTCTGGCAGAAAAAAGGGGGTGATCCTCTCTGAGCGGCGACCAGCGCGGTATTTTCCCCCCAGTGAACATACCTGCGGCGCCGTAACAGCTTGTGAAAATATCGTATCCGCTCCCCTGTTTTCCCTGAGCATGCCGATGAGCTTCAAGAGCGGCTCTGGCAATTATCGCCCTGTTCAATGTGTTTTTCTCTATGCTCGAGGCAAGCATTAATCCTGCAAGGAGAACTGTTGCGGCAGCAGATGCTCCGAGTCCGAGTTTCCGCCCGTCCGAGAAGAATTCGACCGTGTCAATTTCTACCTCAAGAGATGGTGATTCATGCCCCATGTTCTTCAGGTATTGGATGAGCGAATGGTACACCCGTATAATAAACGGAAAGCGTGTGTGGGTCATGTTAGTGTTCAGGCTGATCCGCCCCGCATCTGTTTTTACATGAATGCAGCTGCCACCGGAAGAGGGCTGCGACCTCCCTCGGGCAAGGGAATTTGTTGCCATGCCGATGCCGATGCCCCTATCTTCCAGTATCATATATTCGCCGCAGATCAGCAGATTTCCGGGAACACAGGCGGTAATTTCATTGCGCATGCAGTATCTCGAATCTCTTATTTCTGTCGATATTCATGCAGACCCTCTTGAGGATTGTCCATCAGCCCCGCGTACTTCCAGACCGCCGCCGATTGTGCTTATGAGATATTTCAGACCGGGATATCCGGCCTGTAGCCTGCGCAGTATTTCCGCGCAATATTCATCTGTTGTGAGTACCTTGACCTGAGGCCCGGCATCCATGGTTTCAAAGGCGGGTATCCCGCTGCCGCGTATTTCCTCAAGCGTCTTAATTATTCCAAGGCTTTCAGCTTCCCAGAACATGAGCGGGCGGGGCATGGAAAACATTGTTGAAAACATACATAAATAGCTCTGCCGCACAAGATTCCCCAGTTCCTGAATGTTTTTTTGACTGAGCGCATGGAGGGCTCCATCATATAGTTCCTGAGAGATT
>CBDDDG010000023.1:0-38456 GCA_965226555.1 Salinispira sp.
CAACTTTCACAGATGTATGTAATGATAGGAGGTGCTTTGCATTGCTACACGGCTCACACACACTCACACACACACACACACACACACACACACACACACACACACACACACACACACACACACACACACACACACACACATACACGGACACGATGCCACGTACAGAGCCACTACCAGAGCTGGAAAGCCATATGGATGCACTTCACAAATTGACTGACCTGTTTTCTTGCTGCAGCCTCTGTGTATCAGCTCTATAAGTCTCTCCCAGGGATCTGAAGTAAGGTGGGCTCCAAATAAGACAACAGCCCATAAAGTATTATTATTCACTGACCTGTTTTCTTGTTGCAGCCTCTGTGTATCAGCTCTTAGAGGTGTAATGGCATGTGTTACACTTTGTAGGAATGTAATTACAGTAATGCATACATTGTAGTAACTAATATGCATGGCCAGCGGAACCGGTTGGGTCGGTCGGGTCATGACCCAACCAAAAATCAAGCCAACCAAGGTTTTTTGTGGTATACACATGAGTGCTTACTTAACTAGCCTCCTTAGTCACAAGGGCAGACATGATTGTGCGACAGCAAAACTTCTTGTCGTGGACACCCCCCAGTCAGCTGACCGGTTCTTGGCGCTACTCAGGTCTCAGGGCCTGCTCTGACAACTCCCTGGAGCTGAGCCAGGCACTCGCTAGTGGGAGGACCAACTGTGCCACCAACTGTGGTGTGGGAACATAAAGTGCCAAACACACCACGGCCCCTTAATGAGATGTGCATCCATTTGATAAGGAATCTGATGGCAACTCGACCAAGAAGACCATCAGGAGAACCCTGTTTCAGAGGAGCAATCCCTACCCTTCAAAGAAAGTCCTCACCTTCAACAGATACGCCAATGACTTCTCTTTCTCTGTGTTCTATGGAGGGCTGGACTTCCTTTCTGACGAAGAGAAGAAGTGAGAATTTTTCATATTATTTATTTGTTGAAGGCCGTTATATCTGTTTGCGCTACAGTATACATCTGATTTTAGTTAGCTCTTGTTCTTGCACGTGTGTGTGTGTACTTACATATGCGTGCACATGTAACTACGTTCATTCATACGTACATGTACATGTACATACATATGTAATGCGTAGTATATATTTCGTACTGTGTATCTCGAGGTCTCCCGGGCCGGCGTCTATTTCCTTTTCACAGGTCTAGGTGCGCGTTATTTCAACGACTATTATGGCGAGCCAAGGACCTCCAGATAGTCGATTTGTAAAATCAAGCGTGGTCAGAGGCCATCATGTCTACAAGGCTGTCTGGACCCCAGCCCTTCGAGAAGAACTAATTGTAAAGGCAGAAGATGGCAATGCACATGACGAACACGCTATGGCTGTGGTGAAAGAAGGCAACGTTGTCGGTCATATGCCTCGTTCTATCTCACGTGTGTCTCTCGAGCAGCTGCCTCTTTAGAATTCTTCTCAGCACTCGCCACCGCGTTCAGCTTGGACGTTGATCAAGAATCACTTGGTGTGACATACATACATACATACATACATACCCAATGCTTGACAATGGGATTAATTATATGTTTCGCAATACATTTCCTATGCGTGACAATTGAATAATACCCCTAAGCCTAGGAGACCAGGGGTAAGGTGTACGACCTCAGCTTTGGTATGTACTTCTTGTACACGTGGTGTACAAGAGAATGGTGCAATCGGTTTGGTCGAACTCCAAGAGATTCTAGGGTTATTCATTTGTTTCGCAATACATTTCCTATGCGTGACAATTGAATAATACCCCTAAGCCTAGGAGACCATTCGTAAGGTGTACGAACTCAGCTTTGGTATGTACTCCTTGTACACGTTGTGTACAAGAGAATGGTGCAATAGGTTTGGTCGAAATCCAAACTGCAGAGATTCTAGGATTAATCATATGTTTCGCACCTTGTCCGACAAGTAAATTGTATTGGATGGTGAAAATCGAAGTGTTTGACGATCGTCGTTTTATGCACCAGTTTGTCACACTGACCAACGTACGTACGTACGTGCGTATGTATAATATATGGATGTATGTACGTATGTATGTATGTGTGTATGTATGTATGTATGTATGTATGTATTGTGTGGGTGTATACGTATATGCCAATCTCACCCAAAGGGTAGAGGGTTTTTAATTTTGCGAACCGAATGTGCGTAACACACACAGCACTTTCCTCGACTCAACACTAATGCAGGTTCATACCAGCACACAGTGATACACAATCGTAATTATGTAAGTAGAATCTACATGCATGTACAATCCTACAACAACAAAAAGTAATTACAAATACAAAGGTTCATATGCCACATTTTGTTCCAGTACATTAAAGGTCGGCGAACTAAAATTGCGTATGAGGTTATCCAGAGTAAGTTGAGACAGGGGGAGACCAAGAGGATTTGTGAGTATGAGTTCTTCCGGCTTAAAGGTATTTAAGAACACAATGTATATGGGAACAAAATAAGCTCCGGTGAACAATACTAAGCAGAAATGTTTAAAGAAATTCAACATTTTGCCGGGGACGGATTGCGTAGACGGTGTTATGCTCTGCGATGCATGGTTTAGCATTATTCTGTTCTCCCTTCGCTACATTATGATCAGTTCTTCTCGTTTTCGAAGAACATGCGTCATTGTCATGGAAACCGCCGAAACCAGTATGAGAAAATATATTGACAGAGCAGACGCGTATGATACTTTGAATTGATTAAATCCTATGCGGATAATTAATACAGCAACAGATTCAGTGGAATTGATAGGACCGCCGCTGGTAAGAACATATATGAAATCGAATATTTTCATGTAGCCGGTAAAAATGAATACTGTTACCGATGTAATCATTGGAGCCAGCCATGGAAAAATGATGTGCTGAAATTGTTGCCATCCGTTGGCGCCATCTATTTTTGCTGAATCATAGAGATCCGTCGGAATTGCCTGAAGGCCGGCAAAATATAGTATGATGCTGAATCCCATGGACTGCCATATCGATACAAACAGTACAGACCACTTGGCCAATTCAACAGTGCCGAGGAAATTTATTTTCTGCAATCCAATGTGCTCAAGTATGTTGTTAACAATACCAATGTAGGAAAGCAGCCCCTTGAAGATAAAGCCAACTGCCACCAAGCTTATGAGTTGGGGTAAAAACAGCATGGTGCGGTATACCCGAGAAAATTTTGTTGTATTCAACCAGACTGAAAGGCCTATTCCGAAAACATTCAGAATGAGAGTTCCTAAAATTGCAAAAAATGCGGTTATACCCAAGCTGTTAAGAAAATCCGGTTCTGAAAAAGCTCTAATATAATTACCGAAGCCGATAAAATTCATATTCCGGCTAATTCCATCCCAATCGAACAGACTATAGTAGAAACAGAGTACTATCGAGAAGAGTATAAACATAGTATACACTACAAAACCGGGGGTAAACAGCGCGATAGTTTGAAGGTCATGTGTAAATTTTCGTTTCGACATTCAGCTATATCCCCTTATAATGAAATGGCAGGAGATAATTCTCCTGCCGTAAGTTACATATCGTATCGAAAGTTTTGCGCAAAATTACAAAACGTTCATAGAACTTTTGCATTGGAAAATTGTGCAGAGCACAATTTCCAGTAGCAAAACTTTGTTATGTTATCATCTCAGAAATTATCGTTCGAATACGTATCCAATTTGGCAAATTCATCTTCAAGGCTGTCATATCTTTGAAGAATGATTGCTTCTATAACAGGCTGCAAAGCATCGAATATCCCTGAGGGAGGAAAATCGCCCAGATATTCTGTTATTTGCGCTGTACTCAGATCCGAATGAGCGAGAACTTCCAGAACTTCATTCTGCAATGGCGTCATATCATAAAGTATGGGAGGATCAAAATTAGAGTAGAGTCCATCGACTTCAATTGCCTTGGCGCCTATTACCGGATCTCTGTGAAACCACTTCACAAATTCCCATGCTGCTTCCGGATGTTCGGAATCGGCGTATACCCGCATACTATTTCCGCCAAGACCATATCCCGCATAGAAGTTTGTTATATCTCCGGTGCGGGTGGGGAAGGCAAAAACTCCGGTTTCCCAGTCCTTATCGGCATTCGCATCGGCGGCAGTATACCAAGTTCCCATAGGATACATGGCCGCGCGTTCATCGAGAAAGCCCTGTTCGAGCTGGGCATAACCAATACTGAGCTGTCCTTCAATGAAATATCCTTTTTTTACGAGTCTATCAATGAACTTTGCAACTTCCAGTACCTCAGGATCGGTAAACTTTATTTCACCATTCCGGTACTTCGCCCAGAAATCCTGATGCTGAGCTACCACCTCTGTTGACAGGATTGTGCTTAAAAGAAAGGGCGCAGTCCATTCACCGCCAGCCATAATAGGCACAATACCTGCCGCATCCAATTGGGCGCACACCGCTTCAAATTCATCCCATGTAGTAGGAATGTCTGCTTCAGTCAAACCTGCTTCCGCCCATAACGATTTATTATAAAATACGGCGCCTGTGGGTTGAACATGCGGAAGAAAACCGTACAGCTTTCCGTCGAGTCGTGCGATATCCACATTGTTTACACTGGCAAGATAGGGATCGTCATCGGGCAATTGCCATACATGACCTGCATTTATGAGATTGATATTAGAAACATTAGTCCAAATATCAGGAACATCTCCGCCTGCTAACCTGTTACGAATAAAATCAACAGCAGAGACACCGCTAGCAGCTGTTACTTCAACTATTTCCAATGAAACATTGGGGTTTTCTGCCATGTATACTGCCGCAGCATTATCATAGAATGACCTGTCAAGGTTAGGCGTAATCCACACCTGCCACTTCAGGTCAATTGTTTCGGACTCTTCACCGGAACCTCCGGCAAAGAGCATTGCTGAAAAACACATTCCCACTATAAGAATGCTCAGAAATTTTTTCATAGGTAACCTCCATTAGGATATTATTACCTGCGATTATACCTATTGAAGATTCTGTCGGTACAGGTACTTCAGTACTCAATTTCAGTACGCCGGTACTGTTTTTTTCTCTCTGAAACTTTTGCATTGGAAAATTGTGCTTGCACAATTTCCAGTAGCAAAACTTTGTTGTTGTTGTTCCAGTGGTGGAATAGTGCTACGATGTATGGCACATGAAAAGTCGTATGTGGCTATGGTTCTTCATCTCGCTTGCCCTGCAGGGACTTTCCCTTTCTCAATATCTGCCGAATTTGGAGTTGTACAATTTCAATTGGTTTGAACAATTTTTATGGCTGGCGCTCATATCTGCCATATGTACTTTTGCGGCATATTTTTACCTAACTACTCCCGTTATTATTGGAGTTCTGTTCATCCGCTATGTTCTCACATTGGTGGTGTATCTTCCCGGAGGGCTGACACAGGATCCGCGGCTCATGTTTCTCATTGCCCTTCTCTTGGATATAAGCATCCTTTTTGCATTCCCTGTTAATCTTATTACAAGCCTCACGGCATTTTTTTCAATTGTGCTTATTACGTTTTTAAGTCTTCACTATACCCTCGGATTTACCCTATTTCATATCGTGGAAATGATCATAAACGGTGTTCCTGCCATTCTCATTATTCTCCCGGTCTCTTTTTTCAGAAAATTCCATGACGCATATAGAGAACATAAACAGCACATGCATAATCTCAATACTACTATTAATAAATTGACAGATGCCAACACAGGATTTCAACATTATGTAAAGGTGGCAGAAAAACAATCAGCTGAACATGAACGTAATCGTATAATCAGGGAACTCCATGATTCGCTTGGCTATGTCATGACTTCTATAATTATGCTCAGCGAGTCCGGAATAAAACTCATAGAACAGAAAAAAAACAAAACAATTGATGAAATTATGAAAAACATCAATTATTCCGCGAAAACCGGTCTTACCGATATACGCATTGCTCTGAGAGTCATGAAGCCCAAAATGGAACATCAGTCCTATAGCGATGAACTGAAAAAACTCGTGAATACTTTTGAGCAGGCAACGAATATGAAAATAACCCTGAACTATAATCAAATTTCTGAAATGATGGACCCGGATCATTTTCATATTATTTTTCGGCTTATTCAGGAAGGTATGATCAATGCGCTCCGTCATGGCGGAGCGAGTGAGGTGCGAATATCTCTTTTCCAGGAAGAAAAACACCGTATAATTTTAAGCATCGCTGATAATGGCAAGGGAGTTAAAAATTTTTCAGTCGGTCTTGGAATACAGGGAATTCAGGAACGGCTCAACGCAATTGGCGGTGAAATATCTCTTTACAATACTAATAAGGGAGTTATACTCAGAGGTGTTGTTCCTCTGACTCCCATGAAGGGCTCCAATGAAGGTAAAACATGATTAATATTCTCCTCGCTGATGATCAAAAATTGTTTGTGAATAGTCTGAAAACAGTTCTGGAGTCTACCAGCAAGAATTTCAATATTGTTGGGATCTGCTACAACGGCCGTGAAGTCCTTCATTTCTGCAGAAAAATGCTCCCTGACCTGATCCTCATGGATGTGAGAATGCCTGAAATGGATGGCGTGGAAGCAACCGAGGCTATTCTCAAAATTCATTCCGAGCTTAAAATTATTATGCTCACCACGTTCAATGAAGATCATTATGTCCGTAAAGCACTGGAACTGGGAGCGCGGGGATATCTCCTCAAGGATATTCTTCCCGAGGAACTGAATCATGCTATCAATACCATTATGAATGGAGCCGTGTCAATTTCTCCGGCAGTAATGCGGTACAGTCTTCTGAATAAGCACAACCAGAAACATCTTGATTGGCTGGCAGATTTAACCCCGAAGGAATATAAGATACTGCGCTTAATTTGTAAAGGCTATTCAAATCAGGACATTGCTGATGAAGTCTATCTCGCTAAGCAAACAGTTAAAAACTATGTTTCCAGCATTTATGAAAAACTCAATGTACGGGATAGGATGCAGCTTATGAGGCAATGCATTAATTTGAGAATTTTTGAAGACTGATGATACTTGAAACTTTTCCCAAAAATTTTCGGAAATATGCTTGCCATACTCAATGCTTTGCAGTAATATAATTGTGGAGGTTTTATTCCATGATGAATTATACCACTACACCGAGCCGGAAATCCGCGCATAGCGTAAACCGGAGGAACCAATTTCAACGCCCGCAGCTGCTGCGGGGGCTTGTTTTCATTTTTACCCTGATACTCACTCTCACGGCCTGTGAAATGTACGATGCGAACGGCTTTAATGATGCCGGCATTCATCAAGACACCGGCACGCGCTACGACCCGGACGGCTATAATGTAGCTGGTTACAACGCGGACGGCTTTAACGCCAATGGTTATAACAAGGACGGATATGACGCAGACGGCTTTAACGCCAATGGCTATGACAAGGACGGATATGACGCAGACGGCTTTAACGCTGAAGACATTTCACGCGACACCGGCACACCCTACGACCGATACGGTTACGACAAAGCTGGCTACAATGCAGCGGGCTTTAACGGCGCGGGTATTCACCGCGATACCGGCACGCAATACGACCCCTCCGGCTTTAATGCCGATGGCATTCATAAGGATACTGGCATACCGTACGACACAGATGGTTATGACAAATACGGCTATACATCAGACGGCTATGACAAAGATGGTTACACATCGGAAGGGTATGACGTAGACGGCTTTGACTCTGAAGGAAATGACCGCTACACCGGCACAAAATATAACCGATTCGGCTATGACCGAAAGGGATTCAAAAGAGACGGATATAACAATCTAGGTGTTTATAAAGACGATTTTATCACAAGTAATTATTCAGCCTACGGCATCTGGTCGGATGGAACAACGATGTGGGTGACGGCGAGTACTACTGGCAAAATCTATGCCTACAACATGAGTGACAAGTCGCGCGATCCAGACAAAGATATCGCATCTCCTATGAATGCCCCGAATTTTATCCCCCTAGGCCTCTGGTCGAATGGGACAACAATGTGGGTGGTGTCTTCGGTTACTCACCGAATCTATGCCTACAACCTGAGTGACGGTTCACGAGATTCATCAAAAGATTTCACTACGCTTGCGAATGATTTTCCCGAAAGCATCTGGTCGAATGGAACAACGATGTGGGTGGGAGACACGATTGATGATAAACTCTATGCCTACAACATGGAAACTAAGGAACACGATTCCGGCAAGGATTTGCCGCTTGATGCTGCGAATAATGATGCTGGAACCTATAGCATCTGCTCTGATGAGGGCACGATGTGGGTGTTGCAAGGTTTCAATGGAATAAAAATCTATGGCTATGACTACACGATAGCCAGCGACGGCACTATCAGTGTGACCGGCAATTCAAAAGTGTTTACTCTTGCTGACGAGAATGCGGCCCCCTATGGTATCTGGTCAAATGGCACAACAATGTGGGTGACGGATACTAGCGATAACTATATCTACGCCTACGATATGGCAACCGGAGTGCGTCCGCCCAAGGCAGACTAAACGGATGCCGGAGGAGCGCCGACCAGCTCCCAGTCCCAGCAACAGGAGCTGATCACACAATAAAATCCCGAAAAAATAGAAGAAACTTTTCCAATGCAAAAGTTTCAGATTCGGAATGCTCTCTCTGTGCTTAGCATTCTCTATTTTATAGAAAGTTTTGCTCATGGAAATTGTGCAAGCACAATTTTCCAATGCAAAACTTTGTAGAAATTTTCACATTTTTCAAACTTTTTTCGCAAAAACTCAATCCTCACGAACATTTCACCCGTTATCAGTATATGAAGAAAAAGAAACTGAATCAGGCGGCTCATCAAAAGCCGCGAAAACAATGGGATGAAACTCATAAGTTCCTGTTTGCCGATGCGGAGTCCATATATCAACTGCTGCAATTTGTCGATGATGAGTGGATCACCTCTATTCGCCCTGAGAACATTACGATTGTGAGCAACGAATTCATCGCTCGGGAGCTCGGAGGCAAAAAGCTGACGAAGCTCATGCGCAAAATATCGGATATCGTTGCGAAAATTTCCTTCCGCTCCGGGAACAAGAATGAAGAGAAAACCGTCTATATCATTCTGGAACATCAATCGACTGTCGATTATTCCATGAGCAGGCGCCTATTCTTTTTGAACATTCTCCAGCATGACACTGGCGAAAAGGTGAAGGAGTCCTTGCTCATTATGAGCGATGTGCTCTATAATACACACATCTCAGGGGTGAATGTTAACGATTACACTATAAAGGAGGTAATTAATATGATTACAAAAGAAGGAATAGAAATACTGTTCCCGTGGCAACTGAGAATTTACAAAGAGGTAAAAGCCCAGGTCAAGCGGGAAACTCAGGAAGAAATGCAGGAAGCGCAGCGGGAAATGCGGCAGGAAATGCAGGAAGGGATTCGAGAAAACGCCCGCAGTATGCTTTCTGAAGGATTGTCGGCTGAGGTCATTCAGAGAATTACTGGACTGAGCGAGGATGAGATTCAAGCATTTCAGCAAAACGGCCAAAAAAACGGGCAGAAAAGCGGCAAAGAGTAACAGCGCAGCCGCATCTGCCTCAACCCGGACGCATGGGCGAGCCGGAGTCTTCATTTTCTCTTGATTATTTGAGTTTGATGAATTATGTTTTGAAGCAATAGGAGAATCTTGTTGTGTTGCGTAGGGGAGTGTCCGCCTAAGACAGACTAAACGAATGCCGGATGAGCGCCGCCCAGCTCCCGCGAGCGTCCGTAACAGGCCAAAGTGTTGCATTCGCAGATTCTGATTTTGATTGATTGACTATATTTTGTTATTTTGTTAATATAATTCTTATGAAAAAATCTGCAAAATCGACCGCGGCCATAATCACCATTGTTGTCGCATCGCTCTATTATCTGTTTGAGTTTGTATCGCGTGTAGAACCAAGCCTTGCAATCAGCCAGATATCTACATTTTATAAGCTGTCGGAAACCCAGTTTGGAACTCTGGTAAGCCTGTTTTTCTGGATATATGCGCCCATGCAGATTGTTGTGGGACTTCTCCTCGACAGGCATGGCGCGCGTCCCTTGGTAATAACAGGTACGCTTCTCTGTTCTCTGGGTATGTTTTTATTCATCGCAGTTCCGCTGCCGCTGTTGGCCGGACTCGGACGCCTTATGACCGGACTGGGAGCCTCCTTTGCCTTTGTCAGTGCCCTGTATCTTATTAATCACTGGTTTCCGCCGCAGCGCTTTGCTCTGTTGTCGGGAATAGTAAACGCTATCGGTATGGTCGGTACTGCGGCTGGTTCGGTGGCGTTGACAGTACTTATAATGAATTGGGGCTGGCGGCCGACCTTCATGGCGACTGGAATGTTCGGACTTGTCATTTTTCTTCTGGCTATTTTTTTCCTGAAAGATGCTCCGAATGCGGTACTGCCGAAGAAAAATTCTGCTGCGGCTCATGTCGGCAGCAGCCTGCGAAACGTACTTACCAATCGCCGTATATGGATCATCGCCGTTCTGGGAATGCTGTACTATGTTCCCCTCAATGTTTTCGGGGTACTGTGGGGGCATGAGGCGCTCATACAAAACAACGGACTGTCTCCGGTGGAGGCGCAAACTGCCACAGCCATGATTTTCTGGGGTGTCGCTGCCGGAAGTATTGCCTTTGGCGCCCTTTCGGACGCCTTGGGACATCGGCAGAAACTTATTCTGGCAGGCCTGATACTGACAATTATTACCTTTTCAGCGCTCATTTATCTTCCGCTGAAATCGGTAATTATCATCAGTCTTCTCCTCTTTGCCGGAGGCTTCTTCATTGGCGCTCAGATGCTCACCTTCACAATGGCAAAAGAGGGCTTATCCAAGCAAAACACCGGTACGGCAGTAGCCTTTATTAATATGATCGGCATTGGGGGCGCAATCGTTTTCCAACCGCTGACAAGCTATTTGCTGGAGATCTTCAATGACAATTTTACCAGAGCCCTGACAGTACTTCCGGTCTCACTAATTGCCGCCGTGCTGCTGACATTCCTGCTTCGGGATGAACAGCATGCCGATCATTCTTCCATGGGCGGACGGGCGCGGGTTGCACGGTCGTAGGCTTGCGCCTCCTGGGCTGGTCGGAGGTTTGCGCCTCCTGCTCGCCCATGCGTCTGGATCAGGCTAATATCCCAAAATAATAAAACTTTTTTCAAAAAATTTCTCATTTTGTCATTCACCGTTCATATTTTACCCGTCTATATAGTATGAGCAAAAAATATAGCGGTATGGTACATGACAAAAGCTGGAAATATGTTTTCGGGAATGCTCAGATATTCCGGGATTTCATATATTCATACTTCAACAAAGACCTCGCGCGGAGCATTGTTCCCGGGAGTATGCTGAGCATCAACACAGAGTTTATTCACAACCAAAGTTTTGCCTGAGGCAAAACTTTCTATACCTTGAGAGAATCAAGAATATAGATGAGAGAAAGCTCATTGGAAAATTTTGCAGAGCAAAATTTTCTGAGGCGAACTCAAGCATTCCATCTCCGATGTCATTTACAAAACTACGTGCCGTTTCAAAGATAGCGCGCGGAAACTGAAACCGCTCGATGTCTACTTTATCACCAAAGTTTTGCCACAGGCAAAACTTTCTAAAAATAGGAGAATGCTAAGCACAAAGAAAGCATTTCGAATCTGAAACTTTTGCTACTGGAAATTGCGCACGCGCAATTTTCCAATGCAAAAGTTTTGTATTGAGTTTCAGTCGACAGTGGATAACACCATGCCAGGGAGAATATACACATACGCCCAGCGCTTATCCGAACGCATTTCCTCATCGGGGAAGAAGAAAACCGATAATAAAGTTTTGCCTCAGGCAAAACTTTCTATACCTTGAGAGAATCAAGAGTATAGATGAGAGAATCCTTATTTGAAAATTTTGCAGAGCAAAATTTTCAGTTACCGGATAATCACCCTTGTCATATACACCTGCTCCGGAGCGCCAATGACAAATTCTGACCCCCGCAAAATAGATTTTTCATCATATCTTTACTTAGGCATTTGTATATCCCCCTATTTTCAGATCAACATTGATACTTTCACTAACGATGAACTCATCGCCACCGGCGGAGTCATTTCAGCGATAATGTATATTGAGAATCTTGGAACAATAGAAGAATACACAGAAGAAACAATCGTCATCCTCAACAATATGATACAGAATAAGATTCCCGAAAATAGCGATGTATTATATGACAAAGTTTTGCCTTGGAAAATTGCGCGTGCGCAATTTCCAGTAGCAAAACTTTCTATACCTTGAGAGAATCAAGAATATAGATGAGAGAACCCTCATTGGAAAATTGTGCAGAGCACAATTTTCTGTGAATGGATAATAAAGAGATTTGATGGTAAGATAACTAAGGATGAAACAAAGAAACTATTTGCTGGTCGCGCTCCGCGCTGCTCGCCATGCAGCCGGCAGTAAAATCCTGAGGAGGTAAAACGTATGTTGGTAGATCTTTTAGATAAGCCATGGCGGGCAGGTGTTGAGCACGGGCTTGAGCAGGGGCTTGAGCAGGGACTTGAGCAAGGACTTGAGCAAGGACTTGAGCAGGGGCTTGAACAAGGACGTGAGCAGGGGATTGCGCAGGGGCAAACTGAGCTCCAACGTGAGCATGTACTCAGAATGCTCAGGGAAGGTCTGTCTATGAACCTTATTCATAAGGTCACCGAGCTCAGCGGGGATGAAATTCGGGCATTTCAGAAAAACAAAAACGGTAAAGCGTAGCCGCGCATCATGGGCTGGTCGGCGTTGCACGCCTGCTCGCCATGCGTCCGGGCTGGTCGGCGTTGCACGCCTGCTCGCCATGCGTCCGGGCTGGTCGGCGTTGCACGCCTGCTCGCCCATGTCGGGGGCATCATCTCACATAATTTTTCCTCATAGAAACTTTTGGAAACTTTTGCATTGGAAAATTGCGCTCTGCAAAATTTTCTTACGAGCCTGTCGGACTTTACCCGGGTTGATAGTGGTATTGCGTTTGATTGGAGAATCTGATATAGTTTTTTCATGCAACGATTTAAGTCATGTAGTCAAGATCAACAATTCCTGATGCCTCTTGATATGAGAGATTGGGTTCCCGAAGATCATCTGGTCAATTTTATTAACGAAGCGGTAAGCACCATAGACAGTACCGTTTTTCATATCAATAGGCGGGGAAGCGGGAGCGAGCAATATCATCCGAAAATGATGCTTGCCTTGCTGATATATAGCTACACGGAAGGACGATTTAGCAGTCGCCGGATAGAACGGTCAACGTACGAGAATATCTGTGCGCTCTATCTGACCGGCAACACGCATCCCGATCACGATACTATTTGTCGCTTTCGCCGAAAAAATACAGAAGCGATACACAAAGCGTTTATCCGTATTCTGCTGCTTGCCAAAGAGATAGGCATTCTGAAGGTCGGGACGGTCAGTATAGATGGGACACACATTAAAGCCAATGCGAGTAAATTCGAAAATGTGAGCTATGATCGGGCTGAGGAGCTGGAGAAACGGCTTGATGAGGACATTCAGAAATTGTTAGTGGAGGCAGAAGCGGCCGATACCGCAGACGATGAGGATGCGAACAGATTACCACAGGAGATTGCCCGAAGGCAGAAACTCCGCGAAAAGATGATCCATGCGCGAGCTGAAGTGGAAAGACGCGCGCGTGTCCGCGAGGAAAGAGAACAGGAGAAAGCGGAGAAAAAAGATGGAGCAAATGATACGGAAGATGTTTCCCCCGGCGGGGGAGCGAAGACAGACGCTCAGAGCGAAGGGCCTCCTGATCGGGCGATCCCGCCTGCGGACGGACAGAAAACACTTTTTGCCGATGATGATCCTGAAGACATTTCAGCGAAGGCACAGGAGATTCTGCCGAAGGGCGAGCAGGCATGCAACAACACTGATCCTGACAGCCGTATTATGACAAAGGGATCGGGAACACAGCAGGCCTATAATGCTCAGGCGGTAGTCGATGCCGATGGCACGCAATTAATTGTCGGGACGCGTGTTTCCCAGTGTTCATCTGACCGGAATGAACTGGTAAACGATTGTCTCTCTGTTCCCCCAGATGTCGGGAAGCCCGAGCGAGCGCTTGCTGACGCGGGCTTTGTCAATGGCGATGAAGTGAAAACAGTAGAGGAAGAAATGGGGATAGATGTTCTGGTGTCTGTTCGGGCTGAAGAGACACATAATCCGCGAGAATACGACTATCGACCGGAAGAGAAAAATGCCAACACCACGCCTCCAAAAGAATCCAAGCCATGGATAAAAGATATGAACGCCAAATTTCAGAAGTCCGAGAACCGAAAACTCTATGCCCGCAGGAAGCAGACGGTGGAACCGGTATTCGGGATTATTAAGCAGTGCATGGGATTTCGACAATTTCTCCACAGAGGCCTTGCACATGTTACGAGTGAATGGGAACTTGTCGCGTTGGCTTATAATTGCAAGAGACTTCATCGACTGAAAATGACCTATGGATAATAGAAAAACTCCCCCCGTTGCGCCCGCGCATAGTTCCAACTGGCATCATCGAAGCGCGAATGGGTTCACGATGCCACCCCGCGCCTGAAGAAAACAACGCGATAACTGACGGCAATACTCATTCCCACCATCATTCCCACATCCATCGACTCACATCAAACAACATTATTTAGTTATGTACGACAGGCTCTTACTGAACATAGCGCACCCTCGTGAGGAAGAGCACCATAATTGATATAAGCAGGGTCGGGATAAATGCCAGAGCGATCATAGTATTGCCGAGAAGTCCCATAACCGGAACGATAATCATAATGCCAATGCCGTTGCCGGCGTAGGTTAGACCATTGAAAAGCGCCCGTTTACTGTCGGGAAGAAGGGAATTGATATGCTTCTGGGCAATGGGAAACACCGGACCAAAGGATGCGCCGAGCACAATAAAGAGCCATGCCCCGACTCCCGCCATCCATAAGGCGGTAATGATAAGAGAAAAAAGGGTCAGAATGAAAATTGCCCGTGGGGGAGCCGCAGGAATCCGGTCTGAAAAAAACCTGCTCAGGGTGAAAAGCAGCCAGAATCCGCTCAGTATAAACGAGGCGCTTTCCAAGCCATATCCATCAACACTCATATTACCCGCCCAGGTACTGGCGCCCACTTCGGCAACTGCATAACTCGATATGAGCATAACTCCGCTGGCAATGGTAAGAGTAATGTTTCTCCCGACCCGCATATGCTTATTATCCGTTTCTCCGGTATGTCTCCCGTCTCCGGAAACCTCAGACAATACGGGTTCGGGAATTCGGAAAAATACGGCAGTTATCAGAACAGGAATAATCACTGCCAAATAAAAAAAGAAGAGCCAGCGAAAATTCATACCGCTATCCACCCAGAATTTGAGAATGAGGGGCGCTGCCATACCGCCAAGCCCGAAAAATCCATGGTACAGCCCAAAATTCTGCTTTCGAAGTCCGGCATAGATGGTGCTCCCGGTCACAAATCCGCTTCCTATTCCCGCGCCGATAACAGCATAGGCAATAATAAACTGAGCAAAGGAGTCCGAAACGGCAACAAACAGGCATCCTCCCATTGTCAGAATGAAGGACAAAAGCAGCGTTGCCTTTCTCCCTACGCTGTTCATGAAAATCCCGAGTATGAGGGTTGATGCGGAGAGTGAAATGGATATGACAGCAGGGAGAATACCGCTCTCTGCAATGCTAATTTCAAAGCTCTCCTGAATGAGCACCAGAAGGGGGTGGGAAGTATTTATAATCATGGCGAGAATGAAATGAGCGCCTGTGAGCAGAACACGGAGGGAGCGTTCGGAATGCCCCCTACTTATATGTTTGGTCATATGTTTGGACATATGTTTAGTCATATGTTGCCCGCAGATCTTTTATGCTGACATCTGCAATGTCCGGTTCCGCTCCCCCTTCTTCACTGGAGAGAAAGCGTATTTCACGCGGTTCCCCGGGAAGAAGGGTGAAGGCGCCGTCACTGAAATGGCCGGGAGCATCGCATTCGGGAAACACAAAGAAGGCAGGACGGTCTGCCGAAAGAACAAAGCTTCCCCGGCTGCTGCCTTTGCCGAATTCAAGGCTGGGCAGGCTCTGGATCGCCTTGATGCTGAAGTTGAAAACAACCCGCCGCGTTCAGAGGGTGTCGATTCACCGGCTAATCAATAGAGCGTACGGAGGTGGAGGTGTTTACCCTTCATCATAAGGAACAGACCGGCAAATTACCGTTGGAGCTTGTTCCTGATGTGTGGTTTGCTGGCGCTGTTCACCTCCTGCGTAACCGGAGAGAGGGAACATACTAAAGGAGCATTGGTTGCTGTTCTTTGAGGACAATTGTTTTGTGGGGAGCAGCTTTTTTTCGTATTTCTTTCAGAATGTGTTCAGGCACCTCTCCGGTGCTTGTATACACGCAGACCGCATCTTGTTTCTGACGCATGCCGACAGCATGAATGTTGCCTGTTCCGAGATACTGTTTCGAAATATCTTTCTTTGTTTCAAGCAGTGGTTTACTTGTATGATCAATCATCATATTCACATTAACTCTATTTGTAGATCCGTTAAGACATCATCAATATGATTTGCCAGTGTATACGAACCATCTTCCGGCCCCGCAAACAACAGTCCAACCGCATTCTGTTCATCATTTTTGCTGACAATTAACGAACCGCTGTCTCCTTCATGCGCTATTGGATTATTATTTGTTGAGTCAATACGTATTTGATCCTCGAATACGGCAATACTATGACCCATACGAACCCGACCATCGTAAGACATATCTGTCACAATTCCTTCAGTATATCCTGTTGTGCGTCCGTGTTTACACACGTGTATGCCATCTTCTGCCTTCTGCGTATGTTTCGGGGCGTCACCAATTTCACATATCGTATTCACATATTTCATACCCGGGAGCAAGGTACCAATGGCCGCATCCACTTTATTTATGTTGTTACCAAAACCTATTGGAATAAACCGATGTAATTTCGCAAAAGTATCTGTTCTATTCCCTCCATCAAGAGAACCCGGCTGATACAATGCATCGCCAATGTTAGCTTCATTGACATCGGCAAATACATGATTATTGCTTAATACATACACCGTTTCGGGATCGTCATCAGGATGAATGGAACGGACAAAACAGGCAATTGTTCCGGCACCTATGGCAAAATGTCCGGCGCTAATGCCTGCAATGAGAGGTTTTTGTCGTTTTTTTCGATGTGCTGTACAGTTTTGAGTATTCAATAGTTGAGGCTGCGGCGATTCAACTACATCGGTAGGAAAACCGTCATAATCGCGTGGTATGTGATCCCATTTGGACAGCTGGCTGGGCGGTAATTTTTGCTTAACATAAATTCTGATACACGTTGTATTAGTTGCTTTCCCACTGACAATTTTTTTCCCTACCCCAACACCATAGATATTGGAAGGCGGGGACTCGGATGCGCTAAAAAATACGTGAAGATTTTCTGAAGCTCTGTATGATTGATAGAGAAGGGTATGACTTATTTCTTTCTTTACGTGTAAGATATCTGACATGATATTCACCTCCCCAGAAATTTCTCAACAAACTCTCATTTTGGCAATGTCGTCAAGCTGAAACGGGTTTCGCCGACCTGCGCTGTTTCGGGGTTTTTTCGCTTTAGCCCCCGATGTTTCGATACGACAGCCGCGACCGATTCAAAAACATCGTAGGGTTCTCCATCAATAAGTTTCTGAGCTATCTGCGGCGCGGGAGGTTCCTGCGTGTAGGCTGTAACAATAAATTGTTCAATGCCGAAGGGGGGCACAACCTCAAAGGCGTAGGGCAACTGCACGGTTCGGTTTACTTTGTCGCTGCCAATGTAGAATTTGGGCTCCAGAAGCACAATTTCTCCGGTGGCAAGAACATAGGTGAGCTGCAAAAAGGCTGGCTGATTCACCCGCAGGTAAATTTGAAGGGGTTCTCCTTCGGTGAAAACCAGAACATCGCTTTCCCGTCCCTTATTGGTCCAGACATCGACATTAATGCCTCCGTCTGTAAGGGCGCCATCGGCAAATTCCTGAAGAGCCAGCATTGCCTCGTCAAAATTCTGCGGTTTCAGGCTGAATCCCGCATTTTCACTACGGGGGAAGAGCACTTCCGCTCGGGCAAGCTTGGAGCCCTCGGCGGTCAGGGCAATGGCACTGAGACGGATTTTGTCGTTCTCTTCCCAATAACGCCCCTGAACAATGACCCGCGAGGCTGAGTCCGGCTGGGTCTGGGTTTCCGATGCGGGCGTCTCCAGTCGATTGACCAGCTCCGACTCTAGGCGGGAAGCGGCGTAACGGCCGAATTCGCTGGAGAAATCGGTGTTGCCGTACTGGAAGAATGGCACATCAATGGCTCCGCCCGGAACATTCTGCCGGGACAGAATGAGAGCAACCGTGCCGAGGGCTTCGTTCAGCGTTGGCTGCTCGCGGGACATGAGCATGTCGATGGTTTTGTTGAGCAGGTTCTCCAAATTCTTAATGTCGTCTATGTTGTCTGCGTCATCCATGGACAGAAAAAAGCGATCATGAAACGTGCTGGTGTTCACTGCCTGAAATATCGCCCAGTCATCGTAGAGGTCGGTAAACAGCGTGCTGGCCGCAAACAGTTCCAAGAGGGCATCGTCCGAGCGGTTGTCGGCGGTGAGATTGTCGGCATCTTCCATGAGGGAAACAATGTTTGCGTGTGTTTCGGCGGCGGCGGCGGAGTATTGCCCCAGCAGAGACTCCCGCGCGATGGCCGCCAGCGCATAATGGTTTGATTGATCTTCGTAGGTCTGAAAGAGAGCGCCAGAGAGGGTAAGGTCGGTGGTGGAGCGGGTCAGAGATGTTACGGAAGCATTGTACTGCCGTCCATCATCAAACTCCTCAAGAACAAGATCGGACTCAATGCGAACCCGAATTTTCTGCGCCAGATCGGCCAGCGCCTTGTCTTTGACCGCCGCAGCGCTGTTCCTCTCCGAACGGCTCAGTTGAGCAAACCCGGTAAGGTGGGTCTGAGACGGATACTGTGTTCTGGAACCGTAAGTGCTCACCCAGATCGGGGGAGCCGCCGATATTTCCATCGCGGCAAGCATAATGCCAATAATAATACATAGTGTACGTTTCATGTTTCTCCTTACCCCGCTCCGCGGAGCTTTCAATTCTTCACCCAGAGCGCGTAGTCGGGGACGCTGTCGGGGATAATGGTGGTTGGTTTCTGTTTGCCGTTGGTGAGGGCTTTGACGTGCTGGGTTACATAGAGGTCAATTTCCTTAATGGTAATGGAACCGTCTCTGTCGTAGTCGGCCTGCTGATTTCCCAGACCTTTCAGCAGAGCTTCAGTGAAGGCGCCGTTCTCCCATGCGGGATCCTCGTAGCTGAAGCCTGAGCCGGTCGCGGCGGTCATGGTTACCGATCCTATGCCGCTGTTCAGAATGGAACTGACGGCAGCGGTTACATTGCGGCTGTTGCTGCTGCCTCCGGCAATGTTGCCGCTGTGGCAGGTATCGGCCAGAAGAACAATTTTGGATGACAGACTGGCGAGGGTGTCTTCAATTTCTGTCCATTTTAGGGCTGTGCGGCGCAGGTTGTTCGGGTCGGCATCGATATTCAGGTAGTAGTAGTTGCCTTTATCATCGTTCAGACCATGTCCGGCAATGTAGATCATGGCAATGTCTCTCTGGGTGCTTTCCTGTTCTAACCAGTCGAGGGCATCGAGAATGTTGTCGCGGTTAGCATTGGCGTTGGTCAGAGACCTGACCATAACATCCCGATAGAGGATTCCTTTCTGTCGGCTGAACATGTCGGCAATGTCGCCCGCGTCTTTGTGGGCGTAGTCTAAGTCGGGAATGTCCGCATGGTCGTAGGCGCTTACGCCAATGCTTATGAGGTAGAGCGCCGGCTTGTAGATATCGGCGGTTGTCTGAGAAGCAGACGACTGGCGGTATATGGTCAGTTGCGCCTCATTGCTCAGGGCATGGCGGTTGCGGGCGAAGAGGGTAATGAGGTTTTCGCCTTCATCGAGCTCAAGTTCAAGGCGCTGCCTGCCGTCCTCCGCTCTGGCGAGTCCCCGCAGTTTGCGTCCGTTAAGAAGGATAGATGTTTCAAGCACCGGAGCGTCACTCTCCACGGTGTAGAACAGGGTTGCTTTATCGGCAGTGGTTTCGCGGTAGCTTGAGCCTTCCAGCCGGACAATGGGGGGTAGTGAGGCGGCAATGTCGACCGTTTCTACCTTTCGGGCTTCTCCGGCAAAGGCAATGGCCTGTTCTTCGCTGCCGGTTTCCCAGATGTATTCAATAATGTCTGGGCGGTAGAGGGTGTCGAAGTAGCGGTCGCTGGAGACAAACTGCGCTTCCGTGTCAGCGCCCTTGTTAATGTGGTAGCCGACATAGCGGGCTCCGTTCACGCTTGAGGCAAAGTAACCGCTGTTCGACCAGACAACATACTCGTCATCGTCTGAAACAAATATGTTGAGCATGGGAGTAAGTTCCTGAACATTCCTGCTGTTCAGGTTGAGTTCGGCGAGGTTCCAGACACGAATGGTTTGATCATCACTGCCGCTTATTAACCTGTCGCCTTCCAGCGCAAGCCCCCATATCTCATTGGTATGTCCAATAAGCCGTGCCCGCTCGTTTCCCTGGCGGTCATAGATAATCAAGCCTCCATGAAAACCCCCGCTGACAATGTAGTCCCCGTACCAGCCGTAGACGAGGTGACGGTAGCCATCGGGAGGACCTTTGGTAATAACCGCCTGTACCTGCCCTGAGCGGGTAACAACGAGTTCGGCATTGTTATATCCATAGTTTCCGCCCGCGCGGTGGCTGAGAGAGAACGCGCCGTTGACCGTTTCCATGCGTGTGAATTCGGCGCTGTCGGCATAATTCTGAATGCCGAAATTGCTCAGGTCAATGACCCGATCAAAGGCGGATTCTCCATACCCTTTAGTCCGTGTATTCCCCCAGGCAATGCGGTCTCCCTGAATACCCACACTCACTACGCTATGACCCACTCCTGCAATGTGCAGTGTTTGGTGCCCGGTGTTGGCATTCCAGAGGTAAATATCCATGTTATTACCCCCGGCGCTCATGGCGGTATTATTATTCAGGAAGGCAGTGGCAATGACAACGTTAGTGTGGGCGGTGAACTTGGCTGTTTCGGTATAGTTCTCATTATAGATGGTGACAGTAGAGGGGGATGCTGACTGTCCTGCCAGCAGTTTACCGCCGTCCGGGCTGTAGGAAAGCCCCCGAGGTTTAACTTTGCTAATGGTATGAAGTTTCTGAAGGCTGCGGGTGAAAATGAAAATGTCGTTATCATAACCTGCTGCGGCAACACGCTCCCCGTTACTTGCAAGGGAATACAGTTTCTGACCGGCATCGTAGTGTCCTTCATAGGTCAATTCTTGTCCATCGAAACGGTGATGGGCGAGACGGTTATCGGCACTAGCCGAGTATATGTCGTAGCCGGAGTCGGCGCGGCTGAGCATGAGAACATCGGAGACAGCGTCAGTATGGTAGCTCATGGTGCCCGCAAGCTGCCAGTTCCGGCTGTCCCAGATTTTGACAGTCTTGTCAGAAGAACCTGAGACAAGGTAGCGGTCATCATCGCTGAAGGCGAGTGAGTATACGGTGTCCCCATGCCCTTCCAAAACCCGAATAAGCTCTCCGCTGGGGTAATCGTAGATGCGAATGGCACCCCATCTGTTGCTATGACCTGAAAGTACCCCCGCCGCTGCCAAATAGCGGTTATCGGCGCTGAGGGCAATGGCAGATATTCCCCCGCGATTATCCCATATCTGACCGAGTATCTTGCGCTTCTCCTGCCCTGTTCGGCTGTCCCAGACGCGGATGGTCTTGTCATCGGAAGCGGTAATAATATCGCCGTCATTACTCACCGCAATATCCCAAATTAATCCCCGGTGCCCCTGCGAGTCAATCTGCAGAACGGGACCTAGGGGGGGTGGACGCACAGGTTCGTCTGATGCAGTTGAATTGGTCCTTGTGGTCGGCGGTGAATACAGTGAAACACAGGCTGAGAATAGGAGCATCGCGCATATAATGAGCGATACGGCTGCCTTCACACCTGCCTGAACCATAAAATTCTTATTTATAAAACATAGCGATATTATTTTTCGCATACATCCTCCATTTTGTTTTTGTTACGCGCATTAAGAGATTATGCGCTGCAACGGTGTATTACCGGTTACCGTACACGGTAAAAAAAATTCAGTCAACAGATCGTGAAAATCTAAACAGTAGCAAAAGTTTCAGATTCGGAATGCTTTCTTTGTGCTTAGCATTCTCCAATTTTATAGAAACTTTTGCATTTTGCACTGCTTTCTAAAAGGTAGCATACGAGCCTGTCGGACTTTACCCGGGTTGATAGTGGTATTGCGTTTGATTGGAGAATCTGATATAGTTTTTTCATGCAACGATTTAAGTCATGTAGTCAAGATCAACAATTCCTGATGCCTCTTGATATGAGAGATTGGGTTCCCGAAGATCATCTGGTCAATTTTATTAACGAAGCGGTAAGCACCATAGACAGTACCGTTTTTCATATCAATAGGCGGGGAAGCGGGAGCGAGCAATATCATCCGAAAATGATGCTTGCCTTGCTGATATATAGCTACACGGAAGGACGATTTAGCAGTCGCCGGATAGAACGGTCAACGTACGAGAATATCTGTGCGCTCTATCTGACCGGCAACACGCATCCCGATCACGATACTATTTGTCGCTTTCGCCGAAAAAATACAGAAGCGATACACAAAGCGTTTATCCGTATTCTGCTGCTTGCCAAAGAGATAGGCATTCTGAAGGTCGGGACGGTCAGTATAGATGGGACACACATTAAAGCCAATGCGAGTAAATTCGAAAATGTGAGCTATGATCGGGCTGAGGAGCTGGAGAAACGGCTTGATGAGGACATTCAGAAATTGTTAGTGGAGGCAGAAGCGGCCGATACCGCAGACGATGAGGATGCGAACAGATTACCACAGGAGATTGCCCGAAGGCAGAAACTCCGCGAAAAGATGATCCATGCGCGAGCTGAAGTAGAAAGACGCGCGCGTGTCCGCGAGGAAAGAGAACAGGAGAAAGCGGAGAAAAAAGATGGAGCAAATGATACGGAAGATGTTTCCCCCTGCGGGGGAGCGAAGACAGACGCTCAGAGCGAAGGGCCTCCTGATCGGGCGATCCCGCCTGCGGACGGACAGAAAACACTTTTTGCCGATGATGATCCTGAAGACATTTCAGCGAAGGCGCAGGAGATTCTGCCGAAGGGCGAGCAGGCATGCAACAACACTGATCCTGACAGCCGTATTATGACAAAGGGATCGGGAACACAGCAGGCCTATAATGCTCAGGCGGTAGTCGATGCCGATGGCACGCAATTAATTGTCGGGACGCGTGTTTCCCAGTGTTCATCTGACCGGAATGAACTGGTAAACGATTGTCTCTCTGTTCCCCCAGATGTCGGGAAGCCCGAGCGAGCGCTTGCTGACGCGGGCTTTGTCAATGGCGATGAAGTGAAAACAGTAGAGGAAGAAATGGGGATAGATGTTCTGGTGTCTGTTCGGGCTGAAGAGACACATAATCCGCGAGAATACGACTATCGACCGGAAGAGAAAAATGCCAACACCACGCCTCCAAAAGAATCCAAGCCATGGATAAAAGATATGAACGCCAAATTTCAGAAGTCCGAGAACCGAAAACTCTATGCCCGCAGGAAGCAGACGGTGGAACCGGTATTCGGGATTATTAAGCAGTGCATGGGATTTCGACAATTTCTCCACAGAGGCCTTGCACATGTTACGAGTGAATGGGAACTTGTCGCGTTGGCTTATAATTGCAAGAGACTTCATCGACTGAAAATGACCTATGGATAGAAAAACTCCCCCCGTTGCGCCCGCGCATAGTTCCAACTGGCATCATCGAAGCGCGAATGGGTTCACGATGCCACCCCGCGCCTGAAGAAAACAACGCGATAACTGACGGCAATACTCATTTCCACCATCATTCCCACCTCCATCGACTCACATCAAACAACATTATTTAGTTATGTACGACAGGCTCTTAAGCTGTAGTGATAGTCCTGCGTTTCAGATTTTTCGACCGTCAGCTCAATGCTAAAGGTATTCGATGGTTTGCGGCAGATCCATTCAAAGCCTCCCCGAATTGGCGGAAGATTCACATCTCCGTTAATTGCCTGTGAAATGGGAACGTTCGAAGCAATTCGTGTAAGAAAAAGAAATGTTTCCAGCACATTCGATTTTCCGCTGGCATTCGCCCCAATGAGTATGGTCAGGGGGTCGACATGAAACGTTGCTTCATCGAAACTCTTCCAGTCTCTGATTATCAGTTTTTTTATCATGATTATTCCCAAACGTTTTGCTACTGAAAATTGTGCTTTGCACAATTTTCCAATGAGGATTCTCTCATTATATACCACAACGCAGTAGATAAAAAGTTTTGCATTGATAAAGTTTTGCCTGTGGCAAAACTTTGTTTGCGGTTGCGGCATAACAACAGGATAGCTGTGCCCGCGGTACTGCTGCCGGAAATGAGGAAAATAATGAAAAAAGATGAAAAAAAGAATGATTTTTAGGTTTTGGGTATGCAAAGTTCTGGGAATGGTGTAATCTTAATCTTAAGAAACAATGAATAATTTTTTCTGCGTGGAAAAAAGACTCCCGGCAGATATAATGGAGTTATTCAAAAGTTTCTAATACCTTGGAGGTAACATATATGAAAATTACGTCATATAATAGAGGGGGGGTAACCCTTTTTACATTCTGCGCAATAGCTATTGCGTTGATTTCTGGCTGTCCAATGCCGATTGCGCCGCCAACCATGTCTGCTCCGACTCTCGAATCGGGGAGCGAACAGCTCACCGCATCGTGGATTGATCCAACCACATGGAATTGGGGGTGGGGGGAGAACAACACAGGAAACGATATTACTACATATCACTTGCGCTATCGTCACATGAGCAGCGAGGGCTGGACGGAGATCACATCCGGTATTACCGGCACAAGCCACGTCATTACCAAACTGACAAACGGCCTCAGTTACTCTGTGCAGGTGCGCGCTATCAACGCGCAGGGCACTGGCGGCTGGTCGGCATCTTCCACGGCACGCCCTATTGCGCCCCCTGCCGCGCCGGGTACCATGACCGCGCCAACCCTTTATGCGGGCACTGGGTTGCTCATTGCGACATGGACTGTGCCAACCGATAACGGCGGCAGCAAAATTACCGGGTATGAGCTGCGATATCGCGCAGGCGTCGGAGATTGGACGGAGATCACTGGTATTGCCGGCACAAGCTACCCCATTGTCGGACTGACAAACGGTACCGGCTATGATGTGCAGATACGCGCGGTCAACGCGGGAGGCACTGGCGGCTGGTCGGCATCTTCCACGGCAATTTTTGTTACTGCCCCTGCCGCGCCGGGTACAATGGCTGCTCCAACCTTTGAAGCGGGCACTGGGTTGCTCATTGCGACATGGACTGCGCCGGAAAATGATGGCGGCAGCCCCATTACCGGGTATGAGCTGCAATATCGTACAGATGCTGGAGCATGGACACGCATTAGCTCCGGCATTGCCTGCGCACGCAGCGAGGGGCAGGCAGAAGTCTGTCATTTTTCCTTCTCATTTAATCCTTCTTACACAGGCCACACCATCACAGGCATGACAGACAGCGCCAACTACCAAATGCAGGTACGCGCCGTCAACGCGCAGGGCGTGAGCGAATGGTCTGCAACAGCAATGCTGCCGTTTGCAACGCAGCTTCCCGCGGGATCGCCAGCGTCCGTACCCTTATCGGCTGATAGTAGTAATACCCTCATTGCCAATGAGGATATAAGCCTTTCTGTGACCACGGTGGGAGCAAGCAATATCACGGTCGATAATTCAGGAGACATTACGGCGGTCACTCCCGAAACGACGCCCGATGGTGTTACTATCGATTCGAGCAGCGGACTTATTACGGTTACGGTTACCGCAGATACAACGGCAGGAACATATGTGGTATATGGTACTGGAACCGGAAATACCATCCTGTTTGCCGAGTATTTCTTTGTTACCGAGAATCCTACTACTAACGCTGAACTGAAAACAGCGGTAAATGACGGGGTAACTACTTGGGGCAATACTGGCAATTTCAACTACATTATTACCGCGGCAGTAACGGATATGTCCAGTATATTCTCTAACAAGAGCACATTTAATGGCGATATCTCCGGCTGGGATGTCAGTTCGGTAACGAATATGAACAATATGTTCGCTATAGCAAGCGTATTCAATGGCGATATTTCCGGCTGGGATGTCAGCTCGGTAACGATTATGAACAATATGTTCCAGCTAGCGGGGGCATTCAATCGCGATATTTCCGGCTGGGATGTCAGCTCGGTAACGAATATGCGCGAGATGTTCACTCGTGCAAGCGCATTCAATCAAGATCTTGAGGAGTGGAAGGATCATTGGTCGCTTGCCGCGGGGACTCTTGATGCCGCTGGCGACTATACCGGAGACAAAACATATATGTTTAATCAGTCCGGCGTGACAGGTAATTTGATTCCGTCATGGTATTAGTTTCATAGCCCATAGCCCGCAGCGGCTAATGAAACGTTGCAAGTCAACTCAGGCAGGCGCTGGGCTGGTTGGGGTGCGCTTCGTGCCTGCTCGGCCCATGCGACTGTTGCTGAGACCGGGGCTGCTCGCCATGCAGCCGGGCTGGTCGGATGTTTGCGCCTCCTGGGCTGATCGGCGTTGCACGCCTGCTCGCCCAAGCGGCGGGGTTAGGTCAAACAGTAATATCCCAAAATAATAAAAATAATTACAAAAATTTCTCATTTTCACCGTTCATATTTTACCCGTCTATATGGTATGGAAAAAGATTATATCGGTACAGAGCCGCTCTGACCCACGCATCTCAATTTTCGGGCTATATCTTACGCAGTCAGTCAGATATCGCCATAGACGCGCACCCCCTTCCCGTCCACTAACCCGCATTCCCGAGCCCTTTCCTCCCATCGTCGCCCCGAAAATCCCTCCCAACCCGAAAAAAATTCACACATTTTGCAAAATTCTTTCAAATTCTCTCAAAAAACATAGTTAAAAATGACAGTTTACCCGTTATAGATATAGGAGGAGAGAATTCACCATGGCATCACATCGCCATGGGAACTCCCCTATTCAGAAAAAACCTTCAGGAGGATTATATGATCGATTTCAAAGAAAAACCCGCACCCGTTCCCTACGACCAAGGATACCGCTCTCTGCTGTTCCAACCCGCAATAATGCTCCAATTTCTTCAACGCTTTGTCGGAGGCGCATGGACGAAAAAACTCCGCCGTGAAGATATAACCATCGAAAACGGTACCTTTTTCGTTGACCATGCAAAAACACGAATGGCCGACATTGTCTGCAAAATCAGAAGTCGGGATCACACGGGAAATGTTGCTATCTATGTGCTCCTTGAGCATCAGTCTGGAGTGGACAAAGACATGCCCTTCCGCATGTTGGAATACACGCACCTTCTCTGCCGGAACATTCGCAGCTCCGGCACAATTCCCGATGACTGCGAATTGATATTTCTGCCCATTGTGTTCTATAATGGCACGAGAAAATGGAAGGTGCCCGGGAATGTCAGAGAGCAACGGAAGCGGGAATTCCCGCAGTATCTTGCTCCTTTTCCCTACGATCTTATTAGCGAGAGCGATTATTCTGCGGAGCAGCTGCAGCAGCGGGGAAGAATGTTTGCGGCTGTTATGTACCTTGATCTGTACTCGAAAAATCTGCTGAATACGGATTGGGACATTCGGAAGGTAGAGAAAGCGATAGCAGAAATGCTCAATGAGGAATCGCTGGAGCTGATAGAGGAATTTGTCGGCGTGGTAGATTCGATGTTCGGAATTGTTATAGATTTAGATACGTTAATGAACCAGTTACAAAGAACAAAAGAACCGAGAGGTAAGGAGGTAGCGAAAATGTTCAGAATGAATGCGGAAACATTCAAAGCGCGCATTGCGGAAATGGGTCGGCAGGAAGGACTTCAGACAGGATTGCGAACAGGTCGTGAAGAAGGACTTCAGACAGGACTGCGAACAGGTCGGCAGGAAGGACTGCGAACAGGTCGGCAGGAAGGATTGCAGACAGGTCGGCAGGAAGGATTGCAGAAAGGACTACAGACAGGTCGTGAAGAAGGCATTCGAGAAACGGCCCGCAGTATGTTTTCCAAAGGATTTTCAGCCCATGACATTCAGGACGTTACCGGGCTGAGCGATGAGGAAATGCGGACAGTGCGGAACGGATCGCATTAATTGACGTTGCTCGGCCTGCTCGCCCATGCGACTGTTGCTGAGACCGGGGCTGATCGGATGCTTGCGCCTCCTGCTCGCCATGCGTCCGTCAGGAATGCTTTCTTTGTGCTTAGCATTCTCCTATTTTATAGAAGTTTTGCTACTGGAAATTGTGCTCTGCACAATTTTCCAATGCAAAAGTTTCAAGGAAGAATACTATGAGAAAATTGTGTTGAGCAAAACGTTTTCGTATATTACCTTCACCGCATGGGCTCTGCTCACCATTATGCCCCTGTTCTGGATGACCTATTCATCTTTCAAATCGAATGAAGAACTTACCCGCAATATTTTTTCCTTTCCGAGAGATCTTTTCGATAATCGGGATGATGAATATACTGTTATTATACCCGATCTCAATACGATTCCCGACTACGACAGCAAAACCGATACCCGTGAGCGCATTGTCATTGAATCGGCAACTATTTCACCCGGACGCCGACTCATGGTGCATTTTCTCGTGAAGGAAGACATGCCGGCGGCAATTGCCGCGCTGGAGCCCGGCGACCGGCTCCGCGTATCCGACCTCCCCCCGAACCGGCAGCGGCAGATCAACCGCAAAACCCGTCTTTTCAATTATCGCTCGGCATGGGAAAGAGCGAGGCTCGGAAGGAAATTTCTGAATTCAATTATCTATGCGGGAACATCAACCTTCTTCATAAACCTGCTCGGACTCATGATCAGCTTTGCCATTAGTCAACTGCCCCTGAAGCGCCTCGGAGCCGCTGTTATGGCGCTTATCGGCATCGGATATCTTCTGAGCATTAACTCCGTTATTATCCCCCTCTTTCTCATGCTCACCTCCATCGGCCTCACCGATACACATGTGGGGATTATTCTCGTATACACGGCATTTGGTTTGCCCCTCGCAGTTCTTCTGGGCGCCCAGTTTATGCGGGGGCTGCCGAGGAGCCTTCTTGAATCGGCTCTCATTGACGGCGCAGGATATTTTCAGGTATTCACGAGGATTTTTATGCCGATGGCAATTCCGGTCATTATCACGGTTAGTATTATGTCGGCTCTCGGCATTTGGAATGAATTTCTTCTCGTTTTGGTCTTTGCCAGTTCGGAAGCGACAAAATCGCTGCCAGTCGGGGTATATTCCTTTTCGAGCCTGACCAGCCAGCAGCTTGGATGGCAGCTCGCTGCTCTGGTTATTGCCACCATTCCGGTGGTAACGGTCTATCTGCTGTTCAACCGGCAACTCACCAGGGGTGTTGTCGCGGGCGCGGTTAAGCAGTAGCGGTTCAGCGGACGCGGCCATGCGGGCGCGCTCAGGCGGAAGCGCTCAGGCGCGGTTCAGGCGGAAGCGCTCAGGCGGGAGCGCTCAGGCGGGGAAAATGACGCCGGGGTTCAGTACGTTGTTGGGGTCGAGCGCTGTTTTTAGGGAGCGCATGGCGGCGATGACGGCGGGCGATAGCGCCGTTCCGAGGAATTGCGCCCGTTTGCGGCCGATGCCGTGTTCGCCGCTTATGGTTCCGCCAAGTCCGACGACTCGGGTATAGAGCATATCAAGCAGTTCTGTTTCGATATCTCTCCATCGATCCACCGTCATATCGGCAGGTTTCATGGGCGTAATGTGGAAGTTGCCGTCTCCGGCATGCCCGAAGAGCGCTATGGGCAGGCAGAACGTTCCACGCAGACCATCAACAAAGGCAACAAGCTCGGGAACTGCCGCGGGCGGTACCACAACATCCTCAAGCGACAGATACTGCCCGCCTTCCTTCTTTGTCCACCAGGGAACAGCCTTCCGCAGCGCCCATATCCGCCCGAAGGATTCAGGGCTATCGCCGACATCAACAATGCTCCCTCCCATCTTCCGGAGAATGGCGCACAGCTGCTCTTTCTGAACTGTTAGTTCTTCCCGATTTTTTCCATCGTATTCCACGAGAAGCAGCGCTGCCTGATCCCGCGCAATTTCCCTGCCTCTCGCTGAGGGGATGGATTCTCTGGTTCGCCGAGCCGTTTCGCCGTCAATAAACTCAATGGCGCTCGGCACTGTCTGATGACGCAGTTCCGCAACCGAACGGGCTGCCTGCCCGGCCGAATTGAAGCCCGCCAGCACGGCAACCCGCGCCTGCGGACGGGGAACAAGTCGCAGCACAATTTTCGTGAACAGCCCCAGCGTTCCCTCCGAACCGACAAGCAGCTGCAGAAGATTATATGCGGTAACATCTTTCACATGCTTCCCGCCAAGCTCAAGCACATCGCCGGTCGGGCTCACAACCTCGGCGCCGATAACGTATGCGGAAGTTACCCCGTACTTGACCGCCCGCCCCCCGCCGGCATTTTCTGCCACGTTGCCGCCGATGTGGCAGATATCTTCACTCATGGGATATCCGGCAAAAAAAAGACCATGGGGCTCAAGTATCCTGTCCAATTCATTGGTAACAACACCCGGCTCAACGGTCGCCATCATATTTTCCCGGTCAATTTCGATAATTTTATTCATCTTTTCAAAGCAGCATACCACACCCCCGCTCACCGGAATGGCAGCGCCCGCAAGTCCGCTTCCCGCGCCGCGGGGAGTTACCGGAACACAGCCTGCATTTGCCCATTTCATGAGGGCTGAAACCTCCCCTGCGCTGCGGGGAAACACAACCGCAGCCGGCATCATCCTATAGCGCTCATCCATAACCATGTCCTTTGAATATTTTCGAAGCGCGCTGTTATCTGTCTGCCGCGTGCCGACAGCTCCGCCGGTCATATCTTTTGTAGATTTTCGAAGATCGATATCATCGGCAAACAGGCAGGGCTCGGAAAACATCCGCTCAAGCTCCCGAAAACTCATACTGCCTCCCCTCGTTGATTCTTCAATAATAATTACATTATACTGATGGGGCATACAATGAATCTATAGGAGCAGATTATGTTCGCGCTTATTGCATTTATTCCAATTCTCACAACGATTATTCTTATGGCTGCCTTCAATGTTCCGGCGAAGAAGGCATTGCCGGCTGCTCTCGCTCTGGCGGTGATTATCGCCCTGACCATTTGGCAGATGAATGCGCAGGCTGTTTCTGCCTACGTTATTTTCGGGATGCTGAAGGCTCTTGATGTGCTCATTATTATATTTGGCGCCATTCTCATTCTGAATACGCTTAAGCAGTCCGGCGCGATGGAGGTGATAAACAGGGGATTCAGCGGGATAACACGTGACCGGCGGATACAGATTCTCATTGTTGCGTGGATGTTTTCAGCCTTCATTGAGGGCGCTGCCGGTTTCGGCACCCCCGCTGCCCTCGCGGGGCCGCTGCTGGTCGGGCTGGGGTTTCCGCCGCTGGCTGCCGCGGGAGTTGCGCTGATTATGAATAGTACGCCGGTTGCCTTCGGGGCGGTCGGCGCTCCGGTTTTCGGCGCGATGAACACCCTGTCGGGCACCCTTGAATCGCTCGGGCTTAACCCCGCGCTGTTTCAGGAGTCGGTTACCCGCTGGGCTGCGCTTCTGCACGGCATAGCCGGAACCTTTCTTCCGCTGCTCGCCATCGCAATGGTTACGAAGTTTTTCGGAAAGGAGCGCTCCATAAAGCCCGCGCTCAAGGCGGCTCCCTTTGCCATTTTCGCAGGGCTCGCCTTCACCCTGCCCTATGTGCTCATTGCCTGGATTTTCGGACCCGAACTGCCCTCCCTTTTAGGCGCCTTCATCGGTCTCGGCATTGTTATACCCGCCGCAAAAAGCGGCTTTCTTGTTCCCGCCGAACTCTGGGATTTTCCTGAAGGGGGGGCAGGCAGGGGCGCGGAGGCACAGGGGGTGTCGGCAGCCCCCAATGCGCCGGGGGTCGGCGGGGTGTCGGCAGCCGAGCACATGCCCCATGGGGGGTCGGGGGCTCCCGGGGTGTCCGCAGCCCCCAATGCGCCGGGGGCTCCCGGGGTGTCGGCAGCCCCTGAGGGGGGCAGCGGAAGCATGCCCTTTCTCGTTGCATGGCTTCCCTACATACTCATTGCCGGTATCCTCGTTATTACCCGCGTGCCGGAGCTCGGACTCGAGGAGCCCCTCATGTCCCTCAAAATCACCCTGCCGAACATACTCGGCATACCGAAACTCACCTACACCCTGCAATGGGCATACCTGCCCGGGACAATTCCCTTCATGCTTGTTGCCCTCATAACCCATCTCATCCATAAAATGAGCCTCCCACAGATAAAAACAGCCTGGTCCAATACCTTCAAACAGCTCGGCGGGGCTGCCGTTGCCCTCTTTGCCGGAGTCGCCCTTGTTCAGCTCATGCTAAATTCAGGAAACAACACCGCCGGATTAGACAGTATGCTCAGCGAGATGGCAGCGGCAATCGCAGCCTTCGCAGGCAATACCTACGTCTTTGTCGCGCCCTTCATCGGCGTACTCGGCTCCTTTATGTCCGGCTCCAACACGGTCTCCAACATTCTCTTCTCCCCCCTCCAGTTCGAAACCGCGGGCATACTCGGCCTGCCGCAGGACATCATCATTGCGGTTCAGATTGTCGGCGGCGGAATCGGCAACATGGTCTGCGTCAACAATGTTGTTGCTGTCTGCGCAACCCTCGGCATTACCGGAGTTGAGGGCAAACTCATCCGCCGCAACGCCCTGCCCATGCTCATCTACAGCATCGCCGTCTCCCTCCTCGCCGCCATTTTTATTCTGATATGACTCTGATATAACATGATATGGCTATGAAAAAAGAAACCCGAAAACTCATCAATACAATCCACAAGGCATGTTCCGACGGCACATTCGTATTCAGGGGTACAAACGAGGTTCGTAGTAAGATCGATGACGGTATCAGTTCATCTCTCTACCGCTGGGCAAGAGAAAAGAACATTCTGAATGAGAATTATGATCCGCCGGATATCGAAAAAGATATTGTCGAAAGCGCAAAGAAACACTTCCCGGCTCACACCAGCAATATAGAAATTTTAACCGATATGCGTCACTACGAAGGTAAGGTCAACATCATTGACTTTACCCGCGATATCCATGTTGCCCTCTTTTTCGCCTGCCAGCCGAAATACGATGAAGAAAGTAAAAACGAAATTACACCACCCGGCGGCGAAATCATTATCCTGAACGTACACGACTGTACAAAATTAGAAAAATTAGAATACGGCACATCCGACGATCTTATTGCCTCACTTATAGAAAAACATAAAAAACCAGATGACGACACATTGCCGGAATTAGCTATTATCGAACCTTCGCAGACCCATACCAGCAGGGGCAGGGTCATCGCGCAGGACAGCGTCTTTATTTATCCCAAAAAGGGCTACGTAGATCAGAAATACCTGAAAAAAATCATACCAATACCGCACAATGTAAAAACAGACATTCTGAACCATATCAGTACATTTCATAATATTAATATCAGCACCATATATAATGATTTAATCGGGTTTATGCAAAATGAAGAAAACTACAACACTCCGGCAGTTTTCTTTTTTCAGGGCAATGCAGCATTTGGATCGAAAGAATACGAAGATGCAAAGGATTTTTACACCAAGGCAATCGAACTCAATTCTCAATTTGCTGAGGCATATTATAATCGAGGAGTTGTATGCATTGAACTAAAAAAAAACGATAAGGCCATCTCGGATTTCACCAAAGCCATCGAACACAATTCTCTATATGCCGAGGCATATCATAATCGAGGACTTGTATATAGCGAACGAAAAGAACTCGATGCTGCCATCTCAGATTTCGCCAAAGCCATTGAACTTAATCCTCAATTTGCCAATGCATATTATAATCGAGGACTTGTATACGGCAAACGAAAAAAATTCGATAAGGCAATCTCAGATTTCGCCAAAGCAATTGAACTTGATCCTCAATATGCAGCGGCATATAATAATCGTGGACTTGTATATTCTAAACAAGGAAACTCTGGCGCTGCCCTTCAGGACTACACCAAGGCAATCAAAATCAATCCTAAACTCGCCGAGACATATACTAATCGTGGCCTTATATACAGTAAACTAAGCCAATTCGATACAGCCATCTCGAATTTCACCACAGCAATCAAAATCAATCCTCAATATGCAGCGGCATATAATAATCGTGGACTTGTATATTCTAAACAAGGAAACTCTGGCGCTGCCCTTCAGGACTACAACAAAGCAATCAAAATCAATCCTAAACTCGCCGAGGCATATACTAATCGTGGACTTACATACAGTAAACTAAGCCAATTCAATACAGCCATCTCGGATTTCACCACAGCAATCAAAATCAATCCTAAACTCGCTGAGGCATATAATAATCGAGGGTTTACATACTATAAACAGAACAAAATTAGTGATGCCCTTCAGGACTACAACAAAGCAATCGAACTCAATCCTCAATATGCCAAGGCATATTATTATCGAGGAGTTGTATACATTAAACAGGGCAAATTTAATGATGCCCTTCAGGATTTCACTACAGCAATCCAACTCAATCCTCAATTTGTCGAGGCATATAATTATCGAGGTCTTGTATACGGTGAACAGAGCAACTCTGGTGCTGCCCTTCAGGATTTCACTACAGCAATCCAACTCAATCCTCAATATGTTCCGGCATATTATAATCGAGGAGTTGTATACAGCGCACTAAAAAAACCCGATATAGCCATTCAGGATTACAACAAAGCAATCGAACTCAATCCTCAACTTGCTATAACATATCTTATTCGAAGCCAACTCAGGAAAACAATGGGCAATGAAGAAGGAGCAAAAGCCGATTTAGCCCGGTATGAACAATTGCAAAAAGAACAGGAATCCGGCGGTGATGGTTCTCCGAAATAATACGGTTGTGCAACGGTCTCAAAATATGAGAATATCGTCACGATGTTCACATAACAGGAGCGTACATATGAATAACCATAAATCAACTACACAATTTGACAAGGAACTATTAGCTATTGATCATTATAAAAAGTATGGGCTTATGCTTCCGTATATTGGCGAGAACTATGGGAAAGTCAATTTGAAAGTACTCTTTATTGGGGAAAGTCATTATTTGCCAGAAGAATCAAAACAAAGTAATGATACTTGGTACAGTGCTGATGAAAATATTCTTAATCCAACCGAAAAAGAATATATAAATACGAGAGGTATTGTAGCAGGCGATTGGAAACCTAAAGCCCATGTAATTTATAAGGAGTTAAGTAAAGCACTCAATGGGCTTAGTACTGATACAGATTGTAGAGGCATGGACTATGCTTCATTTATGAATGGATTTCAAAGACCAGCTCCCAATGGAGATTCAATTAAAGGCTCTTGTTCACCTTTAGATAGAGAAATAGCAACCAGCACTATTAAGCAAGTAATTTCAATAATTAAACCCAATTTGGTTATTTTTGCTTCAAAATTTACATGGGATACGCTTAAGCAAAGTTTTAAGTCTGATAAAAATATCACTTTTAAATTTGTAAGTCATCCTTGTGGAGCACATTTTTATATTCATAACAATAAAGACAAACTTTATAAAATTATCTCCGAAAGAAAAAAAGAACTAGATAAAACTTTTGGATGAAATTTTTGCATTGGAAATTTTGCCGCGGCATATTATTATCGAAGTAAACTCAGGCAAACAATGGGCGATGAAGAAGGCGCACAAGCCGATTTAGCCCGGTATGAACAATTGCAAGAAAAGCAGGAATCTGGCGGTGATGGTTCTCCGAAATAATACGGTTGTGCGCAAACAAAATGAAGAATAAAACAGATAAAAGCAAAAATAGTCGAAAAGATTTTGTTATTGTCATAATGATAGTCATTATCATTATAGCCATAGGAATAATTTTGATTTTCACTGATCTTGTTAATCGCGAAATAAAGATTACTCCGGCAGATGTACTGACTCTGACCGGCGCGGCCATTGGTGTTGTTTTGGTCGGGTGGCGCACTAAACTTCAAGAAAAACAACTCGATCTCCAAACACAACGAACCGATATTCTGGCAAACCAACGGAAAGATGACCGCTTTTCAAGCGCCATTGCTCTGCTCGGCAGTAATGAAACCTCGGCGCGGACTGGGGCGCTCTATGCGCTCTATAATCTTGCAGTGGAAGAAGAACCGTTCCGCGTTCAGGTTGCGCAGATACTCTGTTCTCACATCCGCTCGAAAACGGCAGAAAGCAAATATCAGAAACAGCATAACACCCGTCCATCCAATGAAATACAGACCGCTATTGATCTACTTGTTCGGAATGTCAATGGAACCGAGGGGCTTTATCAGAAAGATTTTGCAGTCCCTCTGCCTCCGCCGAATTTCCGACATGCATTTCTTGCAGGGGCAAACTTTCAGGATGCTCAGTGCCTATGGGCAGATTTTAGCAATGTACATTGTCAGAGAGCAAATTTTGGAAGTGCCCAGTGTCAGGGAGCAGATTTTGGAAATGCCCAGTGTCAGAAAGCATCTTTTTACAAAATCCAGTGTCAGAGAGCAAATTTTTCAGATACCCAGTGTCAGGGAGCATATTTTATCGCTGCCCATTGTCAGGGAGCATATTTTTTAGATACTCAGTGTCAGGAAGTACAGTTTAATAGCGCCCGATGTCAGGGAGCAGATTTTATACATGCCCAGTGTCAGGGAGCAAATTTTCGCAAAGCCAAGTATCAGGGAGCATATTTTATACAGACCCAGTGTCAGGGAGCAGATTTTAGAAATGCCCAGTGTCAGGGAGCATATTTTTACAGAGCCGAATGTCAGGGAGCATATTTTAATGACACCCAATGTCAGGGAGCATATTCAAACGAAAATATTCAATCATTAACGGATCGTATACATAAACCAACTAATCTGATCAACATAATTACCAATGGAGAATTATCAGATGATGTGGTAAAGAACATTGAAACTGCCAAACCATACTGTTCAGAAGAATGGTATGATCACATGCAGGAAATAATCACCCAGAATAAAGGTAAGGAGAGAATACTGGGCGAACCCGCCGGAATCATAACCGGAATACTGGAAGACAGTCCGGAAATTCGGAAAATCATTGAAGAACTGGAAGAACTGAAAAAAATCAGAATAGACCAAATAAAGTAAAACCTATTCTTCATAGTGAATAAACATATTCTCAGGCACAGCAAACAGCCGGGGAGAGGGACTGGTCGCCTCCTATTTTATAGAAATTTTGCCACTAAAAATTTTGCTGTGCAAAACTTTGTTATATTCTTGATTCTCTCAGGGTATAGAAAGTTTTTCCTCCAGAAAAACTTTATCAATGCAAAACTTTCTTGTATAATCCTCAGAAACAATTATGGCGCACAACACCTTAAATCAAGCGAAAAAAGAAAAGAATGACGAATTTTATACGCAATACGCCGATATTGAGAAAGAAATTTCGGCATATCTTGAATACGACCCTAATGTTTTCAGGGGCAAAACAATTTTACTCCCCTGCGATGATCCGGAGTGGAGTAACTTCACCAAGTATTTTGCTCAAAAGTTTGAGATATTCGGGCTGAAGAAATTAATTAGTACCAGTTACGCCGTAAATAGTAAAAAATACAGTCATGGCTACCAACCTACTCTCTTTGAAACCAGCGCCCCGCAATTTGACAAAAACAAAACAGAAAAAAACGGTAAAATTTTTACTCTTACCCAAGACAAAACTAACGATGGAAAGATAGATATCAATGATCTTGAATGGCAGTATTTGCAGGGTGATGGCGATTTCAGAAGCGATGAAATAAAGAGACTGCGAGATGAAGCAGATATGATTATTACCAACCCGCCGTTTTCATTATTCCGTACATTTCTTGAATGGATTGTGGAAGCACATAAGAGCCTGTCGTACATAAATACCTCATGTTGTTTGATGTGAGTCGATGGATGTGGGAATGAGTATTGCCGTCAGTTATCGCGTTGTTTTCTTCAGGCGCGGGGTGGCATCGTGAACCCATTCGCGCTTCGATGATGCCAGTTGGAACTATGCGCGGGCGCAACGGGGGGAGTTTTTCTATTATCCATAGGTCATTTTCAGTCGATGAAGTCTCTTGCAATTATAAGCCAACGCGACAAGTTCCCATTCACTCGTAACATGTGCAAGGCCTCTGTGGAGAAATTGTCGAAATCCCATGCACTGCTTAATAATCCCGAATACCGGTTCCACCGTCTGCTTCCTGCGGGCATAGAGTTTTCGGTTCTCGGACTTCTGAAATTTG
>CBDDDG010000024.1:0-55628 GCA_965226555.1 Salinispira sp.
GCGGATATTCTCGCGTATATACCCATGCACTATGAACCGCATATTTTACCACTTCTCATGGAAGCGGAGAATGCCGGAAAACGGGTATTTGTTCCGCAGATACGGGGAAAGAACATTGTTTTCTCCCGCAGAACAAGCGGAGCGGCTGCGGCGGCAACCGAGGGCGCAGCAGGCGCGGCAGGAGCAGGCGCAGGCGCGGCAGCGGCAATATGGGATCCCGACAGAGCCCCAAAGAGCCTGTTGATAGCGCCGGGTCTTGCCTTTACTCTCAGGGGCGAGCGTCTCGGCAGGGGAGGGGGCTTTTATGATCGTTTTCTGGCAGTGAATCCGGAACTACACAGCCTTGCGCTCTGTTTTACTGCGCAGTTGTATTCCCATATCCCTGTCTGTAGTCATGACATTCCTGTCTCTGAAGTACTGTTTCCTGAAATGAATTGAAATGAATTGAGCAGTACGAAAATTTCTCCGGTACAAACTGTTTGCTGTTTATGCTATACTCTATGAAACTTTTGCATTGGAAAATTGTGCAGAGCATAATTTTGTCTATGAAACTTTTAAAGGAGATGTTATGAGCTGGGAACGAACATGTGCGATATGTAAGCCGGGGGTATTACAACGGCGTATTCTTGGAGATATCATTACACGCATGGAAAAGAAGGGACTTCAGATAAGGGCATTGAAGATGATGCGCTTATCGAAGGATATCTGTCAGTTACATTATGCCGAACATAAGGGCAAGCCCTTTTATGCGCCCCTCGTAGAGTACATGGCAAGCGGCCCGGTAATTGCCATGATCATTAGCGGTGAGAATGCCGTTTCCTCTGTGCGGAAACTCTGCGGCGCCACAAATCCGCATGAAGCAGAGCCGGGAACCATCCGCGGCGATTATGCCGCCATTACCCGAATGAATATCATCCATGCCTCAGACAGTAGTGAAAGCGCGGAGCGAGAGATTAATATCTTCTTTTCTCCCAATGAGATATATGAGTATGAAGATGGAAATCAACACTGGATCAACTAAATTACCGCGCTGGAATTTCTCATCAATTGAACCCCTTGTTCATAAACAGAAACATGAAGCAGCGGCAATTATCGACACCCTGTCTGAAATTCTCCATAGAGGAGAGGAGCTCCTCGCAGGCACTGCGGCGGAGCGCGCGGCAGATGCGGCGGAGCGCGCAGCGTGCATTATCTGGCTGGAAGAATATATTACAGAGAATGACCGCCTGACGGGTCTTTTTGATCAATTGTTCAGCTATGCCTACTGCCGCTATGCGGTGGAAACAGGCAATTCACAATGGGTGAAAAATCTGAATAGCATGGAGGCTATGGCAGTACCGCAGAAGGCGCAGGAATCTCGTTTTGTGAGAATTCTCAGCAGGATATTTGAGGCGCTGGGTTGTGAGCGCAGCAAAACGGGAGTTGGGGATTTTCTCAGGATGATTGACAAGACATCTCCCCTCCATAATTACGCGTGGCATCTTGAACAGAGCCTTGAAATAGCACGGTTCCGTATGAGCCCTGAACTGGAAGAGCTGGCAGGCGATCTTAAGCGGAGCGCTGGTGATGCCTGGGAACGCCTCCACAGCAGTATGAGTTCAGACATGAGTATTGAGTGGAACCCAATTACCCATGAGACGCGGACTATGGTAGAACTTCGGAATCTTGCCTTCAATGCCGACCGCCATACCCGAAAAAAGGCATATAATCTTGAGCTTAAGCTCTGGAAGGACTATGAAATTGCCTTTGCCGCCGCGCTGAACGGAGTAAAGGGCAATAGTCTCAGCCTGTATGAACGGCGCGGGTATGAAGATTTTCTCCACCCCTCAATACAGTCCTGCCGTATAAGCAGGAAAACACTGAATTCTCTCATTTCAGCAATGGAAGATTCTCTTCCCATGTTCCGGCGCTACTTTGCGGCGAAGGCGGCCTGTCTGAAGCTCCCCCGCCTGAGCTTTTATGATCTCTTTGCGCCCCTGTCCGGCGGTTCGCGAAGCTATTCCTACGGGGAAGCGCGGGATATTATTGTTGAACAGTTCAGCGGTTTTTCCGAGGATATGGGAGACTTTGCGCAGCGGGTATTTTCGAAGAACTGGATTGATGCCGAGCCTCGTCCGGGGAAGGTTGGCGGAGCCTTCATGACCGACTTCCCGATTGCCGAGGAAAGCAGAATAATGTCCAATTTTGACGGTTCATTCAACGCTGTTTCCACGCTGGCGCACGAGCTCGGGCACGCATATCACAGCGCGAAACTTGAGGGCTTCACGTATATCAACCGGCACTATCCCATGACCCTCGCAGAAACAGCATCGACCTTCTGTGAAACCATTGTATACAACTCAGCCATTGAACAGGCCGAGGGAGCGGAAAAACAGGCACTCATTGAAGAATTGCTCATGGGAAATGCTCAGGTTATTGTCGACATACTGAGCCGGTTCTATTTTGAGCGGGAAGTATTTATCCGCAGAAAAGACGGTGAGCTCAGCCCCGCCGAATTTTGCGGCATTATGCTCGACTCCCAGAAACGAACCTATGGGGAAGGGTTGAATGAGGATGAGCTGCATTCGTATATGTGGGCAGTGAAGGGGCATTATTATTCAACCGACCTCGCCTTCTACAACTACCCCTACGCCTTCGGTCAACTCTTCGCCATTGGGCTCTATGCCCGTTACACAAAGGATCCCCGGGGCTTCCCATCAACCTATATCCGAATACTGCAGAACACCGGCATTTTGTCGGCGGTCGAACTCTGCGCCCGCGAAGGCTTCAATATTGAAGAGCCTGAGTTCTGGCAGGACGGGCTCAGAATGCTGGAACCCTTTATTGCTGAGCTTGAGATTAGTCCAGCACGTCTTTGAGGCTGATGTGGCCCACAAGGCTTAATTCTTTGGCGCAGGCGAGAAAGATGTTCATGCACTGCAGGGAGTCATCGAGGGCGCGGTGGGCAGCGTTCGTTGGTAGGTTGAGCGCCTTCACGAGGTTTTGCAGGCTATAGGACTGCTGTTTTGGGTATGCTCGCCGTGCGAGCTTGATGGTATCGATGATAATGTTTGTAATGTTCAGCTCTGCGTCCGAGCTTGCGGCGGCGCGCAGGAAGCTGGTGTCGAAGTTGGCGTTATGCGCAATGAGGACGCTGTCGCGGATGAAGAGAATGAAGCGTTTGAGGACAGCGGTAATGTCTGGAGCATCGCGCACCATTGCATCGTCTATGCCGGATATTTCCACCGAGTGCTGCGGAATGCTCATGCCGGGATTCACCAGTTCATTGAAGCGGTCGAGCTCCTTTCCATCTTTGAATTTTACCGCCCCCACCTCAATAATGCGGTCGCTGTTGGGGTCGAATCCGGTTGTTTCAAAGTCGAAGGCGACAAAAACAATGTCGTTTACAGAATATTCCATGTTTATGCTATTCATTTCCATTTCCTTTCGCGCGGTCAGCGCCCCGCTTTGCGCCGGAGCTTTCGAGGAGCTCTGCCGAATCTAATTTCTCTTCCCGATATGCGATATCAAGGGCAGTCAAACCGTCATTATTAATGGCATTTACGTTTGCTCCGCCCTCAATGAGCGCTCGAACAAGGTCAGTGTGCGCGCTGTTAAATACCACATCCATGAGGGCGGTGCGAACCTGCGCCCCGAGGGAATGGCAGAGAAAGAATGCGGCGCAGAGAACTATGACCGCAGCGCTCATGCGTGTGTGTGTTTTTTTCATGTTGAAACTCCATAACATAATAAAATTTTGCTTTTAATGCGAATTCAGCTATGCGCTAAAACCATGACGGAGGGGTTGTTACGCCGGAACCGTAGAACATATCTTCTTTGTCTCCGATATATTTGCCATTGGCATTGAGCGTTATATGCTCCTTCCATTCCTCAAGGTCGCCATTGAATGCGTATGCGCCAGAGAACATCCAAGTCATATTCGTTACCGCTGTAGTATCCCAGCCGGAAATATCGCCATTGAATGCTTCTGCTGAATTGAACATACTGCCCATATTCGTTACCGAGCTGACAGTCCAGCTTGAGATATCGCCATTAAATGCGACTGTGCCCGCGAACATCCAAGACATATCCGTTACCGAGCTGACATCCCAGCCGGAAATATCGCCATTGAATGCGTCTGCTGAATTGAACATATCGGACATATCCGTTACCGAGCTGACATCCCAGCCGGAAATATCGCCATTGAATGCGTCTGCTGAATTGAACATATCGGACATATCCGTTACCGAGCTGACATCCCAGCCGGAAATATCGCCATTGAATGCGTCTGCGCCAGAGAACATCTGCTCCATATCCGTTACCGAACTGACATCCCAGCCGGAAATATCGCCAGTGAATGCTTCTGCGCCCCAGAACATCCCTGACATATCCGTTACCGAGCTGACATCCCATCCGGAAATATCGCCATTGAATGCGTCTGCGCCAGAGAACATCCGAGACATATCCGTTACCGCTGTAGTATCCCAGCCGGAAATATCGCCATTGAATGCTTCTGCGTAAGAGAACATATAGGACATATCCGTTACCTTGCTGACATCCCATCCGGAAATATCGCCATTGAATGCGCCTGCGCCAGCGAACATATCGGACATATCCGTTACCGAACTGACATCCCAGCCGGAAATATCGCCAGTGAATGCGTATGCTCCCCTGAACATATAGGACATATCCGTTACCGCTGTAGTAATAATGTAGTTGAGATCGGCAGTATCGCCCCATGTTTGTATTCCATTCACTACCGCTGCTTGCAACTCACACCGTCCACCATCATCAGTTTTATTATCATCACCATCAACAGTACCATCACAATTAGTATCAATAATACCCGCAACGCCAGTTATGGGTTGGGGTTCTACGGTAACAAAGACATATTCGGCAAATAGTACATCTCCGGTCTCGGCTTCACTGCCATATACTATGTATGTTCCTGCCGTTGTATTTTTGGTAACGGTAATGGTTCCGTCATCCGCATTAACCTTTGGTGGGGTAACCCTTGCGGGCGCAGGCGCGGGATTAAACATAATTTCTCCCGATTGCTCATTAACCATGAGAGTGCCCGGTTTCATTGTGGTTAGAGAAACGCGTAGGTTTTCATTGGCAATAATGGCAGTAGAGGCAGCCGAGAGGTTTACAGACGCTGCCGTGCCCGCTGGAGTTTGTATTGCAAGAACGGGCATTTCCTGCAATACAAAAGGTTCTTTCTCCGCGCAGGCAGCGAGAAAAAGAACTGTGGTAAACAGGAACCCCTTCAGCAGCTGCGAACCAGAATACGCGAAATGCTTTGTGCGTTTCACGTTATTGGTTACTTTAGGTATCAATTTCATCAATCTCTCCTTTTATGATGATAGAAACTTTTGCATTGGAAAATTGTGCAGAGCACACTTTCCAGTAGTAAAACTTTATAGCAATAAGATTAATCAATATCTTACACAGTGTCAATTATTCTGCAAAAATCCCGTCAAAAAATTGTTGGGGAAGTTCTGCCGCCATGCCGCGGCTGGGCGTCTATGCTTGTGCCGAGCCTATGACCGATTCAATGTAGTGCTCAATGGACTGAAGTTTTTTCAGGGTTCGTTTGCGGGAGGCGCTGAGGTCTTCGCCTGCCGTGTCCTTTACTGAGGCATAGAATTTAATTTTCGGTTCGGTGCCGGAGGGGCGGGCGGAGAGCGTGCTGCCATCGGCGAGGAAAAACTGGAGAACGTTGGATGATGGAATATCGACATTTTTTTCTTTCTTTCCGCTGGCAATGTACAGTGTTGTTCCATCGAGAATGTCCCGCATCCGGTCGACTGCAATGCCGCCGATTTCCGCGGGCGGGTCGGCGCGGAGCCTGCTCATCATCGCGCTCATTACTTCAGAACCGTTTTGTCCCTCAAAATTTTTACTGATAAGACTTTCCCGATACAGACCGAATTCCCTGTGAATTTCATCGAGACGGTCAAGAAGGGTTTTCCCCTGCTGTTGATAGTGCATGGCCATCTCAATGGTTACCAGTGAAGCGCCAATCGCATCTTTGTCGCGGACATCGGTGCCGATCATGAAACCGTAGCTTTCTTCGCCGCCGAGAATGTACTGCGGGCCGCCCGCGTCTTCAAATTCGCGGATTTTAGAGGCAATCCACTTGAATCCGGTAAGGGTTTCGGCAGTTTCCGCGCCGTATGCGCGGGCAATTCGCCGCTGCAGGTCGGTGCTGACGATGGTGTTAACAAAGGCCGGGTTCGCGGGGAGGGTGCCCCTTTCCTTCATGGAGCCCAGTACGTAATCGCAGAGGAGAACCCCGTGCTCATTGCCGTTAAGAAGAACATAGCCCTTATCGCCGCGCACTGCCGTACCTATGCGGTCAGCATCGGGATCAGTTCCAATTGCCAAATCGGCATTTTCCCGCTCTGCCAGTTCCAGAACCATCCGCATTGCCTCAGCTTCTTCAGGGTTTGGAAATTTGACAGTCGGGAAATCTCCATTCGGCTCCCGCTGCTCGGGGACAATGTAGAGCGGTATGCTCAGTTCTTTGCAGAGGCGCTCCATGAGGAGGGCGCCAGTTCCGTGGAGAGGGGTGTAGGCGACCTTGAGCCGTGGAACAGCGGCGGGCGGAAAAAGTTCAGGGCGAATGATCTTGCGCATGGTCATGCTCATGAATTCATCGTCCATTTTCTCCCCGATGTACTCAATGATGTTTTTGTCAACTGCTTCGTCCACATCCATTGAGCGCAGAGAATCGCCCACCGCGTTCACTTCTGCGATAATGCCCGCATCCTGCGGATAAATGATCTGCGCGCCGTCCTGCCAGTAGACCTTATAACCGTTGTAGGCTTTTGGGTTATGGCTTGCCGTGCACATAATTCCACTGGTACAGCCCAGCCTCCGCACAGCATAGCTCAGCTCGGGCGTTGGACGGAGGGAGGAAAAAAGATAGACATGAATGTTGTTCGCTGCCAGTACAGCAGCCGCGGTTCGGGCAAAAAGAGTTGAATTATGTCGGCTGTCATAGGATATCGCAACCGATGGGTTTTGTATGTTCTGCTTGAGAATATAGTTGGCAAGTCCCTGAGTTACCCGCTGAACAATGAGGGGGTTCATGCGGTTATATCCCCCGCCCATAATTCCGCGTATACCTCCGGTGCCGAAGCTCAAGTTGGTGTAGAATCGTTCCTCAAGCTCAGCAGTATTGTTCTCAGTAATCAGATTCTGCACTTCCTGTCGGAATACTTCATTTTTTTCCTGATGCACATATTCTTCGGCATGTTTTATGATGTCCTGCAACTCCATATCTGACGTTTTCATGAATCTCTCCTTACATATTTCGATTTTTTACCATTTCTCATCTGGAATGCTCTTTATGATTCTCCATTCTCTCAGTTTGTAGAAAGTTTTGCATTTTGCAAAACTTTGTATCAATGCAATATGCTTTGTCATACTACCAGAAATTTTTGCATTATGCAATTCTTTCGGCTAAAATTGATGCCCCTATGGTTGAATTCGCAGTTATACTTGTTCATAAGATTGTTTTCGTGCAACAATATCAAATTAGTTTCTTTAAGGATATGTGCAATGAGCACTAAATCATTTGTAAAGGGTGTGTTACAATCCATTGTCTTTTGTGGAATTTTTCTTGTGCTGCTTAGCGGATGTCCGATGGAGCCTGCGTTCTCTGCGCCACTAAGTCATGCGTCCTCTGGGCTGCCGACCATGTCTGCGCCAACCCTCGAAGTGAGGAATGGGCAACTTGGCGTTGAGTGGATTACACCGACCGACAATAGCGCCATTAGCGCGTATCATCTGCGCTATCGTGAAGATGATCGTGAAGATGATAGTGGAGATTGGACGGAGATCATCACCGGTATCGGCACCAGCACAAGCCACACAATTTCAGGGCTGACAAACGGAACCAGCTATGAAGTGGGGGTGCGCTCCGTCAATGGGGTGTGCGTGGGTAACTGGTCGCCATCTTCCGCTGCAACTGTACCGAATGCTGATATTGCCGACTCGCCGACTGATCTTGCCGACTCGCCGACTGATCTGAAGCTCGCTGTAGGGAACGGTTCACTTACTGCTACATGGGACAGTCCGGGCAACACGGGTAATAGCGCCATTAGCGCGTATCATCTGCGCTATCGTGAAGATGATAGTGGAGATTGGACGGAGATCATCACCGGTATCGGCACCAGCACAAGCCACACCATTACGGGGCTGACAAACGGCATCAGCTACGCCGTACAGCTGCGCGCCGTCAACGCTCAGGGAGCGGGTGACTGGTCGCCCGCCGCCGCCGCAACTCCCGCTACCGTTCCCGCTGCGCCGACTGTTCCGGAAATCCTTGCGGGGAACGGGGAACTTGTGGTTCTTTTATGGAAGTTGTCGGGCGATACTGGCGGCAGCGAGATCACTGCCCATCACCTGCGTTATCGCGAGGTCGACAGCGGGGGCTGGATGGAGATTAGCTCCGATATCACTGGCACATATAATCATACAATTCCCAGACTGACAAACGGCAGCAGCTATGAAGTACAGGCGCGCTTCGTGAACGCGGCGGGCGCGGGCGCATGGAGCGCATCGTCCACAGCGATGCCCGCAGGACCTCCTTCCGCGCCGGAAGCTCCAACACTCGCAGCGGGGAACGATCAGCTTACTGCCTCATGGACTGCGCCGAACAACGGCGGCAGCGCCATTACCGGGTATACATTGCTGTACATTGATGATTCCACGAATTCGCACACGATTATTGAGGGAATTACCAGCACAAGCTACACCATTACCGGACTGGTAAACGGCAGAACCTACACCGTATTGCTGCTTGCCGAAAATGCGGGGGGTCAGAGCGATTGGTCTGCATCCGCATCTGCAACAACAATAGCGCTGATTTTTACGATGCAGCTTCCCGCGGGGACGGCAGCGACTACAATTCTTTCGGCTGAAATTAATGCCCTTATTGCCAGTGAGGATATCACCGTTTCTTTGACCACCGTGGAACCGGACACTCTCACGGTTAATGGCTCAGGAGACATTACGGTTAATCCCTCGCCTGCGCCCGATGGGGTTACCTCGCCAACGGTTAATGCGGCTACCGGAGTTGTTACAATTAGCGCGAGTACAACGGCAGGAACATATGTGGTATACGGCACTGAAACCGGAACAGGCAATGTACTGTTTGCCGAGTATTTTTATGTTACCGTGAGTCCTCACGATGGTGATGGCAGCGCGGGCGCTGCTAATGACGATGGCGGTAATGACGAACTGAAAGCAGCGGTAACCGCAGGAATATCAACCTGGGGCGATACTGCCGATCTCAACTACATTGTTACTACGGCAGTAAGGGATATGTCCGGGATTTTCTATGGCGCACGCGCATTTAATGGCGATGTTTCCGGCTGGGATACCTCCGCGGTAACGAGTATGTACTGGATGTTCCATGGCGCAGATGCATTTCATGGCGATGTTTCCGGCTGGAATACCGCCGCGGTAACGAATATGGAGAGTATGTTCATTAACGTAGATGCATTCACTAGCGATATTTCCGGCTGGGATGTCAGTAAGGTAACGGATATGTCCGAAATGTTCAGGGGAGCAGACGCATTCAATGTCGACATTTCCGGCTGGGATGTCAGTTTGGTAACGGATATGTACGGGATGTTCTGGCAAGCAGACGCATTCAATGGCGATCTTGAGGAATGGAAAGATCATTTAACACTTAATGCTGCTGGCACATATACCGGAATCAAAGACAACATGTTTGCTGATTCCAGCGTAACAACCTTTCCATCATGGTATTAAAAACGCTAAGCTGTGCCGGAACACACCGAGGAGAAAATTATGCAGGACACAACGAATCAGGAATTCACATTTACGGTGGAAAATCTGGGCGTCATACGGGAAGGGGAGTTTACGCAAAAACCCCTTACCATTTTTTGCGGACCGAATAACAGCGGCAAAACCTGGGCTATGTACTCGCTTTATCAATTCTATCTCAATGTTCAGGCTGCAAAGGAAGAACTCAGGGAGATAAAAGAACATTCTCCGGACCAAAAATTAATGATCCTGAAAAAATTTAATTCCACTTTATCAGAAAAACTGGTTACGGCATTTAATGCCGAACCGAACGATATGAAAAACGCTAAGTTTCATCTGACTATTACAGAAACTTCTTTTGATCATCTGTTGGAAGCGGCAGATTACCAGACCTTTCTCATGCCTGCGGAGCGAAGCGGATTGCATTTGTTCTTTCGGGAATTACGTAACAGACGCACAGCCCTGTTGCATCATGCATCCAAAAAGAATATTGATATCTCCGAATTATTGCGGGATGTCATGCGCTCGCGTTACGCCGTTCCTATTGCAGACTACATTGACTGGCTGAACAATATGGATGCACTGCAAAAGAAAACTTCGGATCTGAACTTCCACAATTTTTCAAAATACATACAAACCAGTTTATTGGGCGGCGCATATACAGTAGATAAAAAAACCGGTGACATAACATTTAAACCCTATAAGAAACGTAACGGGGCCAATACTCAATTTATGAGTTTACACCTTACCTCCAGCACTGTGAAGAGTTTATTCAGCCTATGGTTTTATATAAAGCATCAGGCAAAAGCAGGCGATGTTCTCATGATCGATGAACCCGAATTGAATTTACACCCGAAAAATCAAAGAAAAATAGCCCGCCTGCTGGCCCAATTAGTTAATGCCGGTTTAAAGGTGGTTATCAGTACCCACAGCGATTATATTATTCGGGAGTTTAACTCACTCATTATGCTGAGCAGAGATACAGAAGGTGAATTATTGAAAAAACATACATATGAGGAGAATGAAGTATTGAAGCCGAAACAGGTCGGCGCATGGTTGTTTGATGAACAAACCATAAAGCCTTTTGAGATATCGCCCGATGACGGCATGTATGCGACTACCTTTGACCGGGAAATAGAAGCGATGAATACGGTCAATAATGATATTTATTACACGTTAAAGGAAATGGAGGATGTCTGATCTTAATCTTAGTATAGGAGAATTGTTCACTGAAACCATTAAAAAAGACTATTGTCTGAAAAGAGAAGGGAAAGATTGGATATGTGAGAATGGTAAACCAATAAAATTACGATCTCCCAATAATAAATCGTGCGGATTTAGTTTGGATAATTCAACGAAACATCCTTTTAATTTTGTTAGTTCCTCACTGCCACATGGTATTGCTAAAATGTGTGACGCAATTATTGTTCTGTCGAATAAGGATGAAGACTATATTTTCATTATAGAAAAAAAGACAGGCAATAAGAATGAATATAAGTTACAGTTAATTAATGGCAAAATTTTTTGTGATTGGATTATCACCTTGTTTGAGCAGCATGGTCATTATAATCGACAAGAACAAAGAAAAAGAAACTACATTGCTCTGTTAGTTTGGGAACCGCGAAAAAGTGTCGACAAAGATCAGACAACACACGGAAAAGGTCAGACAACACACGGAAAAGAAGATAAAATGCCAGAAATTTTGAGAAACCACTTTGATAGATTTAAAGACATACAAAACGAGCAACAGATTTCTTTGTTGGATTATTTAAACACATAGAAATTATCACCATCCACATACTTCACAAACCCCGCCCGCCCTGCTATGCTTGAAAACATCGGCAGTATTGGCGAGAAAACCCATTGCCTTCGGGTAAGAATGAAAGAACAATGAAAGAAAAGAAGCTTATAGAGCAAATATTACAGCAGGATGACAGGATCTGGAATGAGGACAAAACAGTACTCAACCACATACTGCTTTTTGAGTTGCTGGAGCATACCGATGAAAAAATAATTGAGCTCCTCTTCAATGAGGCAGCCCTGCGGGAAAAGTTTTTTGTCAAAATTACGGGCGCGTATGTTTTCAAAACGAACGATTTTCGTTTCTTCATGGAAGAAAACAAAATTGATAATTCCTATACCGCCTACAAAAACCGCATCGGCCTAAGCGATGGCAAACGATTCTTGAAAGACACCAACGATGTCGTACTGGATTTTCCCTACAAAGACTGCATATTAGAAGGCGGACAGAGTACCGAAGAAGGGGAAGATACCTATTTTGAATACTCTGAAAAGACCGGGAAGTATGAGAATAAAACGGCCAAACGAAAAGAAATATTTTTCAACTCAGTTTTAGCGCACGATGAAATAGACAGATTGCTTGACCACAAGGCACTGGTAAACTGGAAGCGGTATACCAAAGAGGGCGAGCAGGAAGTAAAAGAAATTACGAGAGATGAATATGGAACAATCAGAGAAAATCTCATTATCAAAGGGAACAACCTGCTTGCGCTCCATAGCCTGAAAAAGCAGTATGCGGGAAAGATTAAACTTATTTACATTGATCCGCCGTATAATCCGCCAAGTAATAATAATAGTTTTTTATACAATAATAATTTTAATCATTCTACGTGGCTGGTTTTCATGAAGAATCGACTGGAGGTTGCAAAAGCATTACTCAAAGATGATGGAGTAATACAAATAGCAATAGATGAAAATGAACAACCGTATTTAGGTGTATTGATAGATAATATTTTTTCTAAAGAATATGAAAAACACTGCATAACAATAGAGCATAATCCTAGGGGAGTTATAGGAAAAAATTTTTACTATACAAATGAGTTTGTTTATTTTGTCTTCCGAAGAGGGTTAAAGGTAATCAATAAAATAAAAAGAGACAAACCGCTAAAAAGAGAATTTAGAAATAATGGCGGGGAATCTCTTAGAACAGATGCTAAAAACTGTTTTTATCCTATACTAGTTAAAAATAATAAGATTATTGGATTTGGTAATGTTTCACCAAAACACTTTCATCCTTTTTCAAAGAATGTAATACGTGAAGATGGAATAATAGAAGTGTATCCGCTTGATATTAATAATATTGAAAGAAAATGGGAATTTGCCAGTGATCTTGCTTCGAAAATTCGGACAATCCGCTAAGCAACACAACAGGATTCTCCTGCTGTTTTCAAAGCATAATTCATCGGACTCATATAGTCAAGAGAAGAATGAAGCCTCTCTCGGTTATACCAGTTGATGTATTCAAAAACTATCTTCCGCGCCTCCTGAAGGTTCTGAAACCTCGGCTTACCAAGCTCATTCTTCAGCGTGTGGAAAAAACTTTCCACAAAGGCATTATCGTAGCAATTCCCCCTTCTCGACATCGACTGGGTAATATGTAACATTTCCAGTTTGTCTCGAATGCTCTGCGCGCAATACTGCGTTCCCTGATCTGAATGAAAGACCAAGCTATTCAACTCCCCGGGAGTTCTCCGTACGGCCTGTAACAGAGCCTTTTCCGTCTGTGTGCTCTCCATGGAATCACTGACATTCCAGCCCGTAATTTCCCGGGTATAGATGTCCAGAACCACAACAAGGTACGCAAATCCTGCGCCGGCGGGCAGGTACGTGAGGTCCGATGCCCAGACCTCATTCGCTTTCGTAACCGTGGAGCTTTCAATGCGAAACACCCGCGGAGACTTCTTCTGGGATGGATTGCTCATTGTTGTTCGCGGGCGATATGCCTTCGTTCTCCCCGCATTGAGCCCCGATTCCCTCATAAGCCGGGCGACTCGGTTCCTCCCGATTGCTTCACCATGAAGATGCAGCAGCCGGTGAATTCGGGGCGAACCGTAGCATCCCTTATTTTCAGTATACACACACAGGATTTTACCCGTAAGCTCATCATCCCTGCGGGTGTTTTTGGACGGTTCTCTCTTAAGCCAGTCATAGAATCCCGAGCTGGACACCTTCAGAAGTTTGCAGCATGGTGCAACAGCATGTCCGGTCTGCTTCAGCTGCTCAATTCCTCGATACTTCATTTCAGGCTCTCCTTTCTGCAAAAAAAAACCATTGCATCATTGAGTATTGCCACCGCCTTTTTCTCGGCGCGCAGTTCCTTTCTCAATCGTTTGTTCTCGGCCAGGGCTTCCTGAAGTTCCCGAAACTCGGGACCTTTCTGGTCGTTCCGAACCCATTTCGCGAGGGTATGATAACTTGCTATACCCAGCTTTTCCGTCGCCTGCTTCGTGCCAATTTCTTTGGCAAGCTCCACAGCCTGTTCCTTAAAATCCTCAGCATAGAATTTTCTGACTTTCCGTGTTTCCATAACACTCTCCTCTCCCTATAGTATCGTGCTTAGAAGAGTGTCCGTTAAATCGAAGCAAGATCACCAGACAATCAGTGGAAAAAATTGAAGATAAATTATGTGTGAACGCAAAAAACAATGGTGAAATTGATATTCTTAGAATAAAGGATGATAAAGCTCCCAGAACTGTTTGGTATGGAACAAGATATGATGCTAATGCTTACGGTTCCAAATTAGTTAACAAAATGACAGACGGCAAAAAGTTTAGTTTTCCTAAATCACTATATACAATTTACGACTGTCTTTATTCAGTTGTTGCTAATGATAAAAACGCAATAATTTTAGATTATCACGCGGGTTCGGGCACATCAGCTCATGCAGTATTTGAACTAAATAAAGAAGACGGTGGAAATAGAAAATTTATTATGGTTGAGCAGATGGATTATACTCATACTGTTACGTGTCCAAGAGTGCAAAAGGTATTAGAGAAAGAAAAAATTGACGATTCTTTCATCTACTTTGAACTTGCCAAATGGAATGAAATAGCCAAAGAAAAAATTCTTGCTTGTGAAACTTTGGAAGACTTGGAAAACTTTTTTGCTGAAATGTGCGAGACATATTTTCTCAACTACAATTTCAAAATCAGGGAATTCAAAGATACGGTTTTGAAGGAAGAAAATTTTAGAAATTTGCCTCTGAACGAACAAAAGAGACTGTTTATTACCATGTTGGATAACAATGAAATGTATGTCAATAAAACAGAAATGGCAGATACGAAATATAACCTACATGAGAATGACCAAGAGTTAACACAGGCATTTTATGATTCAAGCGAAAAAATGAACCATGGAAAATAGAGAATATAGACCACCAGAATTTCAGCAGGGGAGTTTTAATTGCCCGCACTGTAATGTTGTATCACAACAGGTTTGGAGGATGCTTGGTTTTAGAGAAAATAATGAAGATTATCATTATTTGCAAGAACCAGAAAACTACTACTTCTGGGCATCTATATGCACAAATTGTAGAAGAATCTCCATTTGGAGAGGTAAGGGTGAAAGTTATAAAATGATTTATCCGTTGGTTTCCAGCGCTCCTTTGCCGAATAAGGATATGCCTCCGAAAGTTGAGGAAATTTACAGGGAAGCGAGAGATGTTGCCGCACTATCGACCAGAGCCGCTGCTGCTCTCTTGAGGGTGGCATTAGAAAAATTAACTGAATATTTGGGAGAAACAGAAGGCAATCTCAATACCAGAATACAAAACCTGAAAAAACAGGGACTCCCTGAAAGAGTTATTCAAAGCTTGGATATCGTAAGAATATATGCCAATGAAGGCGGGGCTCATGCGGGGCACATCGATTTAGACAACAATGACAATAGCGATATTGCAAATACATTGTTCTTTCTCGTGAATTTTATAGTGGAAAAAACAATTACAGATGACAAAGTAATTAATGGACTGCGCCAAGGCTTGCCCGCTGGCAAAAAGAAGGGCATAGAAAACAGAGACAAACAAGAGCGCGGTAACTAACCATGCCCGAAGAATACAAAATTGAAGATTTGCCGGTAATTAATGTTAAGGAACAGGCATTTGATTATGGCATTCTGAAGCAAAATATCCCTTCATGTATTACCAATAACCTCAGGTATGATCTTTTTGACTGGCAGAAAGAAGCGCTGGGAAAATTAATACTTTTTCAGGCAGTTGAAAAAATAAAGAATTCCAAGGAACCCACCCACCTCATGTTCAACATGGCAACAGGAACAGGAAAAACACTTCTCATGGCCGCTGCCATTCTCTATTACTACACACAGGGGTACCGGCATTTTCTGTTCTTTGTGAACCGGAACAACATTGTCGATAAAACAGAAAACAATTTTATTGACAGCGCTCACAGTAAGTATCTTTTTACTGAAAAAATTGTTATTGATGACATGACTGTAAACATCAAAAAAACAGATACTTTTTCCGACAATCCACAGGGAATAGAAATAAAATTCACGTCAATTCAGAAACTCTATAACGACATTCATCTGCAAAGAGAAAACCAGACAACTCTGGATGATCTGCACGGGAAGAACATTGTGATGCTTGCCGATGAGGCGCATCATCTGAATGCCGACACGAAGAACAAGAACAATCAACAGGAATTCACCATGCCAACGAAAATAACAGCGGGCGCAAAGAAGGCAGAAATTGAAAGAAGGGGCTGGGAGCATACGGTTATAGATGTAATTCTGAAGAAGAATAACACCCGAGCGCATAATGAAAACGTACTTTTGGAATTTACCGCAACAATTCCGGCAACAAGCGCCATTGTCAAAAAGTACGACGGTAAAATTATGTATACGTTTGGGCTGAAGAAATTTTTGCAGGCAGGGTATACAAAGGAAATTAACCTCATTTCTTCCACGCTTGCGAAGAAGGAAAGAATTCTTCAGGCACTGCTTTTTCAGTGGTACCGGCACAAAATGGCAGTAAAATACGGCATTGCCAACTTTAAACCCGTAATACTTTTCAGGAGTAAAACCATTGAAGAGTCAAAGGCAGATTATGCGGAATTTTTACTGTGGGTAGACAGAATAGGGGGAAACGATCTCACTTTTCTCAGAACCATTTCAGAAAAAATTTTTGAAAACAAAACCCCGGAACTTTTTGAAACAGGAAAATCGAGAACCGAACGGGTTTTAGCGTTTATTGAAACTGAAGGTATGAGTTTTGGAGAAATAGCGCATTGGATTAAGCACAATTATCAGGAACGAAATGTCATTATTACCAATTCTGCGACAAACAAAACAAAATCCGAAAAAACAACCGCAGAAACCGAACAACTGCTTAACAGCTTGGAAGACAGAAACAACAACATCAGAGCCATTTTTACTGTTGACCGATTAACCGAAGGGTGGGATGTGCTGAACCTTTTTGACATTGTCAGGCTGTATCAGGGGCAGAATACCGGAGGGGGCCGCAAAAGCACTCCTCAGGCAACCATTAGGGAAAAACAGCTTATTGGGCGGGGGGTGAGGTATTTTCCCTTTGCTTACGGGGATAAATTGAAAAATAAAAGAAAATTCGATGATAACATTGGGCATGAACTCAGGGTGTTAGAGGAGTTGTATTATTATACCTATGATGAGGAATCACGATACATTTCTCATCTCAAAGCGGAATTGAGAAAAGACGGATATATCAGAGATGATAAAATTATGAAGACCTTTTCACTGAAACCAGATTTCACGAAGGGAAATTTTTATAATGAGGCCAAGCTCTGGGGCAACAGACAGGTTGAAAATCCACACAGAAGAAAGAAAACCCTGGACCATATTGAAAAACGTTCCTTTGAATACCGGGTCGCGGAATTTGAATTATCAGAACAGAAAGCGATCCCCGGCAACTATGACGTGTCACCCGGGCTCACGCTGCAGAAGAGTGAATGGCGTACACATAAAAAATTCTTCGAGGAGATGGAAAAGCATATTTTTCTGAAAGCTGTCAATGTTAAGGCGAAACAGGCACATTCCCTGCTCCAGTTTGAAAAACTGAAAGAAGAATTGGAAATTACCAGCATTGATGAATTGCAGACAGACAAACTTGCCGGGTTTCGTATACAATTCATGGTCAGTAAGAAGACGGGCTACAACGATATCAGCAATAGCGATAAGCTTGCTGCGATTATGAAGGTCTTAGATTACATTGTTACAGAATTAAAAAATGACATTGTTCCGAAAATTGGAAGTAATTTTACCGCAGAAGATTTTAAAAAACGCTTTTCAGAGCCCAAAACAAAAATTATTTCAGAAGACAAAGATTCAGAAAGGCTTTCCGAAATACTTACCGGTGAGAACTGGTATATTCTTGACTCCTTTCATGGAACTCTTGAGGAAAAGAAACTTGTCGAATTTGTCAGGGATACCATTGGAAACCTGAGGGACACATACGGAGAAATTTACCTTTTGAGAAACGAAGATGTTTACAAGATATACGACTTTGAAAAAGGCAGAGGTTTTCAGCCTGACTTTATTTTGTTTCTGAAGACAGAAAAACTGTACTATCAGGTGCTTATTGAATCGAAGGGAAACCAGTTTATGGGCGATAATGGAACCTTTAAAGCCGGTAAGGAAGGGTGGAAAGAACGGTTCTTAGACGAAATATCTGAAAAATATGGTCCTGAAAAAATTATCAGAGCAGAAAATCAGAATTATCGATTAATTGGATTACCATTTTTCAATAAGGATCATAATAGGGGTTTTCAGGAAAAATGGAACGGGTATATTTTCCCGTGACGGTGGATGGTGAAAATGAGTAAACTTGAATTAGATACTGATGAAAAATCGTTGCGGGAAGTGTTGAGTAACGGGAAAAGGTACTGCGTTCCCCGGTTCCAGCGGGACTACTCATGGGAGAGGGAGCAGTGGGAATATCTGTGGGATGATATTATGATGCTGACAGGCGGGGAAGAAAAATATCATTACATGGGGTATCTGGTTATTCAGCCCGATGATAAACAGCCATCAAAGATCATAGATGGGCAGCAGCGCCTTGCCACCTTTTCGTTCATAGTACTTGCCGCAATAAAACGCCTGCGGGAAATGGGAGGTGAGAACGAAAGAATTGAAGAATTGCTGAAAAATTTCATCGGCACAAAGGATTTGGAAAATCTACGGGTCGAAAATAAACTCAAATTAAACCGAAACAACGATTATTATTACCGGCAGGTAGTCGAAGGTAAACAGTTGTTCTCACGGGGACAGAAAAAAACCATTCAACTCATGCAGAGAGCAATAGATTATTTCCATGAAAAATTTAAAGCAATACCTGCAGGACAGGAAATTGGAAAACTACTCCAACACATGAGTGAGAACATATTTTTTACCACTATTTATATTGGGAGCGACTTACATGCCTATAAGGTCTTTGAAACACTCAATGCCAGAGGCGTTCAGCTTTCTGCAGGCGATGTATTAAAGAACTATATTTTTTCACGTATTGATGATGGCGGCGGTACCCCCAATGAGGTTCTGGATGAGTTAGATGAGCAATGGGGAACCATAGGCAGCACCATCGGCAATCAGGATTATACTCATTATGTCCTCACCGAATGGAACAGCAGAAACAAACTGTTGCGCAAAGGAAGCCTTTTTAAAGAAATAAGCGGGACAGTTCATGATAAAAAATCAGCAAAACAATATTTTGATAATCTGGAAGCCCGGAGTAATTATTATGCGGCCCTGCTGAACCCTGACGATGAATTCTGGAAGGACAATCCGCATTACAAGGATATACAGAAAAATCTGCGGTTTCTGAAACTTTTTAGTATCCGCCAGCCCCTGAGTTTCCTCATGGCCGGCTACATTAACATGAAGCCTCATTTTCCCACAATTCTGAACTGGATAAAAATTTTTTCCCTTCGGTACAATGTCGTTTGTGGAAAATATACTGGCAATCAGGAAAGTCTTTATAACCGCCTCTGTCTGGCCATTAAGGAAAACTGTTCCATTCATGAAATCAAAGAAGAACTGCTGACCCTGTATCCGGGCGATGACGAATTTACGCAGGCCTTTACGGATAAGGTCATGCCGACAGAGCGGTCGAACCGCAAAGCGCGCTATATAATAGCGTGCATGGAAGAAACCATGAGCAATTCGGGAGGGCTCCCGATTGATGACAGCACCCTGACGGTTGAGCACATTCTGCCGCTTAGGCCTAGTGATGAGTGGGACTCTGAGGCAATAATATCGCGGCAGAGACGAATGGCAGAAATCGCTGTAAATACCTGGAAGATATAGAATGAGCAAACATCATGTGAAATTATGTAAAACCAGTTTGGACAATGTTGACTGGAAACAGATAATGCCATCGGAATTACGCGCTCTCCTTGAGTCAGATTCGGATATGAAGACAGATATAGATGCTTTCGATGATACTGGCAAAACGGTCCTCATGCGTGCGGCAGCGAAGAATAAAAACCCAGAAATTATTCGCGCGCTCATTGAATGCGGAGCCGATGTGAACGCCGTCAGTGAAAAAGGCAAAACAGTCCTCATGCGTGCGGCCGCGAAGAATAAAAACCCAGAAATTATTCGCGCGCTCATTGAATGCGGAGCGCATATGACGGCACACAATACGGAGGACGCAATGATCCTCATATTTGAGGCTGCGAGCAATAAAAACCCCGAAATTATTCGGACGCTCATTGAATGCGGAGCCAATGTGAACGCCGCCAATACGTACGGCGAAACTGCTCTTACGTTTGCGGCAACTATCAATGACATCGCAAATAGAGCTTCCAAAATTATTCGCAGGCTCATTGAATGCGGGGCGCATATAAACGCCGCCAATATGGACGGCGAAACCGCCCTCATACTTGCGCTCCGGTACCATAGCAGCCATAATATCATTCTGACGCTCATGAGGGCTGGAGCTAATGTGAATGCATCCGATAGAAACGGCACGACAGCCTTAATGCTTGCAGTGTGGGACAAGCGCAGGCGCAAACTACCTGCCATTCGCTTGCTCATTGAGGCCGGAGCCAATGTGAACGCCGCCGATAACAATGGTATGCCCGTTCTTATGTTCGCGGTGGAAGAGCAGAGGATCAAGGTTATTCGCACGCTCATTGAAGCCGGAGCCAATGTGAACGCCGATGATAACGGATTGACAATCCTCATGTTCGCTGCCGAACATAGCAAGACCGCCGATATTATTCATATACTCATTGAAGCCGGAGCGCATGTGAACGCTGCCGACAATAATGCCTTAACAGCGCTTACAATTGCGGTTCTGGTCAAAGCATCGCCCGAAATTATCCGCGCGCTCATTATGGCCGGAGCCGATGTAAATGCCGCCGATGACGATGGTGTGACCACTCTCATGTTCGCATCCGGAGCCCTTAAGGGCTCCCGCCTCATGAGCAAACTTATTCGAGACGGAGCAGATCCGAATACTCCCATGATCAATGAAAATCCCCATATTATCCGCACTCTCATTGAAGCTGGGGCCGATGTAAATGCCGTGAGCAAAAAAGGCGGGTCAGCCCTCATGAGCGCGGTTCTGTACAACGAAACTCCCGAAATTATTCGCGCGCTCATTGAATGCGGAGCACATATAAACGCTACCGATCGCCGGGGGCGGACAATTCTCGACCGCGCCCGAGCGAAGGGAAAGCGAAATGCGGTACAAATTCTCAGCGAATATGGCGCAAAGTGGGGTCGGGAGCTCTAATTTTTTTATACTCACTATATCGCAGAGGGTAGGGAGGTGGTGCACTTATGGTTGAATTCGTCATTCAGCGGATTTTGTGATTGACAGGGTTTCTGATCGCAATTATATTATCACTATACTTACGAGACTGTTGCCGCGCAACGATCTCTAATGGAGGATAACATGGGTATAATCAAACCATCTGCGGAGCAGGTAGCTGAATATCAGAAGAAGTGGAATGCACCAGAAAATGAGAATTATGTGTTGCAGGAGAGGAGCCTGAAAAAATTATTCACTAAAACCTATCCGCGAAACGACAATATGGATGATGTTTTCATTAAGGTCTGTTCATTGAACGATTTTTACAGCACGCAAATTTATTGGCCGATCAAGGTAGCTGAGCGCATATTTGAGCTGAATATCGACAACCGCCTCGAAAAACGAGATCGGAATCTTGTGAACGATATTGCTACGATTAACATTAAGAATGGGGAAAGTAATAATTTTTATTCCTGTGCCACAAAGTACTGCTACCATCATTTTCCGAATGACTACCCAATTTATGACCACTCTGAGGAACAAATGCTCATGCACTTCAAGCGAGCAGACGAATTCTGCGAATTCAAAAAAAACGATCTCAAGAACTATCCCAAATATTATGACATTTTGATGGCGTTCAAAACCTTTTATCATCTGGAAGATTTTACCCTGAAACAAATTGACAGATACCTCTGCTTGGCAGGAAAAGAATACTTTCCCCAAATCTGCTAATTCCCGGATGTAGTTCTGCTAATGCTCCGATGAATTCATTCTGATCCCACTTTTCGCCCGTTTGAGAAATTCTGCGGGCCTTTTGTAATTTTTGCTTGACGCTTCAGTTTCTCAGTAGGTAAAATACTTAAGTATTCTGTGATGTGTTGATAATTGCGGATCATGAATGTGTATCAGAGTTCCACCAATGGTCTGAAAAAATTTGTTGGGGAAGTTCTGCAAAAATGGGCAGATGGGTTGACACAAACGAATTTTTTGATGATACTGGATCACAGTGGAGCTTGAAAAAACGCTATTTCCGTGATGCAGTGTGAAATACCCGTGTTTCCAGAGCTTCCCAATAATCTTTCCTTCATGTACTATGAAACGAGACCGTTGTCCTGCAATGATCTCAACGAGTATAAAAGGTTTATGGAAAAAAGCACAATATGATAAATGCCATTATAAAGAATAAAGTACCGCGAGACTATGTTAATGAAGATTCACAGACATCGTTTGTATTTGAGTTGATGAGTTATTTACCGCGTGAATTGTTTGGGCGCATACTAAGAAATTCAATAAACCAGAACCTGCTGAATATTGATTTTACAACCTTGTATGAAATAAGTTTTTGGCCGCATTGGAACTCCCATGGTACTGATAATACAAACCATGTGGAACCAGATGTGTTTATTCAGTTCGATGAATATGACATTCTCATTGAGGCAAAAAAATATGATGAAAACCAACAAGACCCAAACCAATGGAAAAAGCAAATACGAGCGTATCAAAACGAATATGGAGAGGATAATAAAACCCTGATTTTTATTGCTCTCGGTGGAATATGGAAAAATAAGGCAGAATCACTCACGGTTAACAATTGCAAATACACAATAGTAAAATGCAGGTGGGCGTCTATTCTTAATAGCGTTAAACAGGTTCAGAAAGAAAAAGAGATTGAGCAACCCACGCGTTTTGTATTAGCTAATTTAATTGTAGTATTTCAACAAATATTTGAATTTTTGAACTTCTGTTGGTTTGAATCGCTTGAATATGAAAAACTGAGCGAACCGGATAAAAGTATTAATTTTTTTGTGAAAGAAAAAGTATTTGGAGGGTTGTGTGAATAAAGATGAATTTAAAACAGCTTTAGTGGATGTACGAAGAGCATACAGGTTACTCTATGGGTATCAAAGACGTGTGTTGGACATAGTGAAGTATATTGCTCAGAAACTGTCATTACATTTTGAAGGTGGTAGGAGTCAATTTAGTAACCATGCGAAGGAAGGCAAAGCAGTTAACTTATGTTGCTGGGCGTGGGACTGGTTACCTTTTTATGTATATGAATTTCGATTTGCTGAGAATAATGGTGTCATATTCTCTATAATTCTTCAGAGTGACTCAGGTTATTATGAGTCAGATGTTTCAGATTATGAGGATTCAGATTATGATGAGGGAAGGTGGAGATTAGATGTTGCAAATTTCACTAGTCCTGAAGACAGTAGTACGAGATTATATTTTGCGGCGACAAAGGGTTTTTCCGAAAAGCAACGAAAAGATTTTCTGGTAGAAAAAGAGGAAGATAATTTTGCAAACAACGACCCTGTGTATAAAGAGATGCAAAAAAACAAGAAAGGACTGCTGAAGCCATATTGCCTGACAGAATTTCTCAATGAAGAATCAACAATAAAAGTAATCTATGATTTTTTGAAATGTTCTGAGGAGAAGGGCATGAAAATTTGTGATGATAATATAAAAAATCAGATACGCTCGGAAATATATGTTCTTGCTTCGATTTAACGGACACTCTTCTAAGCACGATACTATAGGGAGAGGAGAGTGTTATGGAAACACGGAAAGTCAGAAAATTCTATGCTGAGGATTTTAAGGAACAGGCTGTGGAGCTTGCCAAAGAAATTGGCACGAAGCAGGCGACGGAAAAGCTGGGTATAGCAAGTTATCATACCCTCGCGAAATGGGTTCGGAACGACCAGAAAGGTCCCGAGTTTCGGGAACTTCAGGAAGCCCTGGCCGAGAACAAACGATTGAGAAAGGAACTGCGCGCCGAGAAAAAGGCGGTGGCAATACTCAATGATGCAATGGTTTTTTTTTGCAGAAAGGAGAGCCTGAAATGAAGTATCGAGGAATTGAGCAGCTGAAGCAGACCGGACATGCTGTTGCACCATGCTGCAAACTTCTGAAGGTGTCCAGCTCGGGATTCTATGACTGGCTTAAGAGAGAACCGTCCAAAAACACCCGCAGGGATGATGAGCTTACGGGTAAAATCCTGCGTGTGTATACTGAAAATAAGGGATGCTACGGTTCGCCCCGAATTCACCGGCTGCTGCATCTTCATGGTGAAGCAATCGGGAGGAACCGAGTCGCCCGGCTTATGAGGGAATCGGGGCTCAATGCGGGGAGAACGAAGGCATATCGCCCGCGAACAACAATGAGCAATCCATCCCAGAAGAAGTCTCCGCGGGTGTTTCGCATTGAAAGCTCCACGGTTACGAAAGCGAATGAGGTCTGGGCATCGGACCTCACGTACCTGCCCGCCGGCGCAGGATTTGCGTACCTTGTTGTGGTTCTGGACATCTATACCCGGGAAATTACGGGCTGGAATGTCAGTGATTCCATGGAGAGCACACAGACGGAAAAGGCTCTGTTACAGGCCGTACGGAGAACTCCCGGGGAGTTGAATAGCTTGGTCTTTCATTCAGATCAGGGAACGCAGTATTGCGCGCAGAGCATTCGAGACAAACTGGAAATGTTACATATTACCCAGTCGATGTCGAGAAGGGGGAATTGCTACGATAATGCCTTTGTGGAAAGTTTTTTCCACACGCTGAAGAATGAGCTTGGTAAGCCGAGGTTTCAGAACCTTCAGGAGGCGCGGAAGATAGTTTTTGAATACATCAACTGGTATAACCGAGAGAGGCTTCATTCTTCTCTTGACTATATGAGTCCGATGAATTATGCTTTGAAAACAGCAGGAGAATCCTGTTGTGTTGCTTAGCGGATTGTCCGAATTTTCGAAGCAAGATCAACCTCCACTTGCTCCAGATGCTCCCACACTCACCGTGAGAAATGGGCAGCTTGGCGTTGAATGGACTGAACCGAACAACGGTGGGAGCGCAATTAACGAGTATCATCTTCGCTATCGCGCGAACGATAGTGGAAGCTGGACAGATATTACCGAAGAAAACATTACCGGCACAAGCCACATTATTTCAGGGCTGGTAAACGGTACCAGCTATGTTGTGCAGGTGCGCGCCGTCAATGTTGCGGGTGCTGGATCGTGGTCAGATAAATCCGAAGAAACCCCTCTTGGACCTCCGATCGCTCTGGATGCTCCCACACTCACAGTAGGAAACACCCAGCTTAGCGTGGCATGGAGCGCTCCGGTCGATAACGGCGGCAGCGCCATTACCCGGTATCAGCTACAGTATCGTACAGGTGGGGGAGCATGGATGCCTATCACCTCCGGTATCGGCACAAGCACCAGCCACACCATTACCGGTCTCACAAACGGCGATAGTTACCATGTGCAGGTACGCGCTGTGAATGTTCAGGGATCGGGTGCATGGTCTACATCCGCAACAGCAATGTTGCCGGTCATTGCGAGACAGGTTCCGTCTGGTACGGAGACAGTCGCAATTCTTTCGGCTGCCATTTATAACCAAATTGCCAATGAAAACTTAACCGTTTCTTTAACTACGGCTACTTCCCCGAGCTCAACAGTTACCCTGCCGACAGTTGATCCGAGTACCGGAGTTATTACGGTTACCGCAAGGACAACAGCCGGAACATATGTGGTATCGGGGGAAGACGGAGTGGAAACTGAACAGTTTTCCGAGTATTTTTATGTTACCGAGAGTCCTACAACTAACGCTGAACTGAAAACAGCGGTAACTGATGGAATATCAAACTGGGGCAATACTGCTAACCTCAACTACATTATTACCACTACAGTAACGGATATGTCCTATATGTTCTATAGCGTAAGTGCATTCAACGGTGATATCTCGGGCTGGGATACTGGTGCGGTAACGAATATGAGCTATATGTTCAATGGCGCAAGCGCATTCAGTCAAAATCTTGAGGAGTGGAAGGATCATTGGACGCTCGGCTATGGCAACAAATATACCGGATACACAACAGATATGTTTGTGGATTCCGGCGTGGACGGTACTGAGCCCTCATGGTATGGGCCCATCATTGCAACGCAGATTCCTTCTGGTACGCCCATATCCGCAATTCTTTCGGCTGCCATTTATAACCAAATTGCCGATGATAATTTAATCGTTTCTTTAACTACGGTTACTTCCCCGATTTCAACAGTTACCCTGCCGACAGTTGATCCGAGTACCGGAGTTATTATGGCTACCGCACATACAACGGCAGGAACATATGTGGTATCTGGCGAAGACGGTGGTGGAACTGAACAGTTTTCCGAGTATTTTTATGTTACCGAGAGTCCTACTAATAGCGAAATTGGCACTACGGTAGGTACTGGGAGGTCAACTTGGGGAAATACTGCCAATCTTAACTACATTATTACCACTGATGTAACGGATATGTCCTATATGTTCTATAGCGCAAGTGCATTCAACGGTGATATCTCGGGATGGGATGTCAGTAAGGTAACGAATATGTCCGTTATGTTCCATAGCGCAAGTGCATTCAACGGTGATATCTCGGGATGGGATGTCAGTAAGGTAACGAATATGTCCGTTATGTTCCATAGCGCAAGTGCATTCAACGGTGATATCTCGGGATGGGATGTCAGTAAGGTAACGGATATGTCCTATATGTTCTATAGCGCAAGTGCATTCAACGGTGATATCTCGGGATGGGATGTCAGTAAGGTATGGAATATGTCAGGGATGTTCAATTACGCAAGTGTATTCAACGGTGATATCTCGGGCTGGAATGTCAGTAAGGTAAGGAATATGTCACGGATGTTCTATGACGCAAGTGTATTCAACGGTGATATCTCGGGCTGGAATGTCAGTAAGGTAGGGGGTATGTCACGGATGTTCTATGACGCAAACGCATTCAATAAGGATATTTCCAACTGGAATGTCAGTTCGGTAACGAATATGTCTTATATGTTCTTTGGCGCAGACGCATTCAATGGGGATATTTCCGGTTGGGATACCGGGGCAGTAACGAATATGAGCTATATGTTCAATGGCGCAAGCGCATTCAGTCAAAATCTTGAGGAATGGAAGGATCATTGGACGCTCGGCTATGGCAACAAATATACCGGATACACAACAGATATGTTTGTGGATTCCGGCGTGGACGGTACTGAGCCCTCATGGTATGGGCCCATCATTGCAACGCAGATTCCTTCTGGTACGCCCATATCCGCAATTCTTTCGGATGCCATTTATAACCAAATTGTCGCTGATAACTTAACCGTTTCTTTAACTACGATTACTTCCCCGAGCTCAACAGTTACCCTGCCGACAGTTGATCCGAGTACCGGAGTTATTACGGTTACCGCAAGGACAACAGCCGGAATATATGTGGTATCTGGCGAAGACGGCGGTGGAACTGAACAGTTTTCCGAACATTTCTCTGTTACCGTAAGTCCTACAACTAACGCTGAACTGAAAACAGCGGTAACTGATGGAATATCAAACTGGGGCAATACTGCTAACCTCAACTACATTATTACCACTGATGTAACGAATATGTCCTATATGTTCTATAGCGCAAGTGCATTTAACGGCGACATCTCGGACTGGGACGTCAGTTCGGTAACGAATATGTTTGCGATGTTTCAGCTAGCAGAGGCATTCAATGGCGATATCTCAAATTGGGATGTCAGTTTGGTAGCGGATATGACCTCTATGTTCTCTGGAGCAGAGGCATTCAATGGCGACATCTCGGATTGGGATGTCAGTTCGGTAACGAATATGTTAGCGATGTTCCGTGGTGCAAACACATTCAATGGCGATATCTCAAATTGGGATGTCAGTTCGGTAACGAATATGTTAGCGATGTTCACTCGCGCAGACGCATTCAATGGTGATATTTCCGGTTGGGATACCGGGGCGGTAACGACTATGAGCTATATGTTCAATGGCGCAAACGCATTCAATAAGGATATTTCCAACTGGAATGTCAGTTCGGTAACGAATATGTCTTATATGTTCTCTGGCGCAGAGGCATTCAATGGCGACATCTCGGATTGGGATGTCAGTAAGGTAACGAATATGACCTCTATGTTCAGTGGTGCAAACGTATTCAATGGCGACATCTCGGATTGGGATGTCAGTAAGGTAACGAATATGACCTCTATGTTCAGTGGCGCAAACGCATTCAATAGGGATATTTCCAACTGGAATGTTAGTTTAGTAACGGATATGACCTCTATGTTCAATGGTGCAAACGCATTCAATAAGGATATTTCCAACTGGAATGTTAGTTCGGTAACGAGTATGTACCAGATGTTCTATTACGCAAGCGCATTCAATAGCGATATCTCCGGATGGGATGTCAGTTCGGTAACGAATATGGAGCAAATGTTTTATTATGCAAGAGCATTCAGTCAGAATCTTGAGGAGTGGAAGGAGCATTTAACGCTTGATGGCCGTGGCAAATACACCGGAGTAAAAACAAATATGTTCCATAATTCCGGCGTAACAGGCGATCTGCTGCCGTCATGGTATTAGAAACGCCCGGCACAGGGGGATCGTCAGAATCACCGGACTTTGCGGGCGCAGCGGGCACGCCCCAGCTGAACCCCGAGCAGCGGGAGGCGGTGGGCGCTCACAATGGGGCGCTGCTCATTGTTGCGGGGGCAGGGTCGGGGAAGACGAGGGTTATTACCCGCAGAATTATCAGCATGCTTGAGGCGGGAATTAGCCAGAGCGCCATTCTTGCGCTCACCTTCACCAATAAGGCGGGTCGGGAAATGGCGGAGCGGGTGGCGCAGGCGGCGGGGCGCAAGCTCCCGCGGCTCACCATAGCCACCTTCCACAGCTTTGGACTGCGAATACTCAAGCGGCACATTACCCGCCTCGGCTGGCGGACGACCTTCAGCATTTACGACAGCGCTGATCAGAAAAAACTCATACGAAACTGCGCCCGGGAAATCAACTGGAACCCCGAAACACTGAACATCAACCATGCGGCGCATATCTTTTCGACCATCAAGAGCGGACGCAGGCGCTGGGAAGATGACGGCATCGATATCACCCTCAAACCCCTGTATGAGGAGTATCAGAACAATCTCAAGCTCTACAATGCCCTCGATTTTGATGATCTGATCAGGATGCCCATTGAGCTTTTCACCAATTATCCCGATGTTCTGGACGAATATCATCAACAATACCGCTACCTGATGATTGATGAATTTCAGGATACTTCCATGCAGCAGTATGAGCTTATGAGGCTCCTCACTGAAAAAAGCCGGAATGTCTGTGTGGTGGGCGATGATGATCAGTCTATTTATTCATGGCGCGGGGCAAATTTTAGTAATTTGCAGAATTTTGAGAGCGATTTTCCGGAGCGCCGGGAGATAAAGCTCGAACAGAATTATCGTTCCACGGCTTCCATTTTGGATGCGGCGAATCATCTCATTCAGAACAATACGAAGCGCAAGAAGAAGCAGTTATGGACGGAGCGGCGCAGCGGTGTGCCCATTGAGCTGTATCGGCCGGACGATGAGAGAATGGAAGCGCAGTGGATTTCCGATTTTATTCAGACCGCCCGACTGCGCGAGGGAGTATCGTATCATGATATTGCCGTGCTCATCAGAACAAACCACCTTGCCCGCCCGCTGGAGGAAGAATTCATGGCCCGCCGCATTCCGTATCAGTTGAGCGGCGGCAGCAGCTTTTTTGAGCGCGCCGAAATTAAAGATATCATCGCCTATCTCCGCTGCATATCCAACCCCAATGACGATATCAGCCTCCTGCGGATAATCAACACCCCCCGCCGCGGCATCGGCAAACGATCCCTTGAGGTACTCCGCGCCGCAGCAGACGGCTCGGTCGCGGTGAACGGTGCGGCGAACGTGTCCGCAGACGGTTCCGGCGCGGCGAACGTGTCCGCAGACGGCGCGGCGCGGCAGCAGAGTTTGTACCATGCCATGAAGGATCTGGTGAAGATCGGCGGCAGTCCCCATGCCGGCGGCAGCCCCCATGCCGGCGGCAATCCCCATGCCGGCGGCAGTCCGCAGGCCGGCGGCAGTCCGTCGATAAGCGGCGCGGGGCTGGGCGCTCGGGCAATGGCCGATCTGGAAGATTTTGTCCGGCTTATCGATACCTTCCGCCCCCGCCTGCTGCGGGAACACAACTTTGCGGGTGTCCTCCGCGACCTGCTCACCGAGGTCGATTACTGGGGATATGTGCTGAATGAGTTTCAGAATAGGGAAGATATCGCAGAGTTCCGCAGGAAAAATATTGAGATTTTCATAAGCAGCCTTGAGCGATGGGAACAGCACCCCGATAACCGTGAAAGTTCCATTTTCGACTATCTCAACCGCATTACTCTGGCAGGACGGGAAAATGAAAGCGAAGACGGCAAAGTCAATCTTATGACAATTCATGCGGCGAAGGGACTGGAGTTTGATATTGTGTTCATCGCGGGAGTAGAGGAAAACATCATTCCCCACAAGCGCAGCCTCGAAGAAAGCGGCAATAGTGAGGAGGTGCTTGAAGAAGAACGCCGCATTTTCTACGTTGCCCTTACCCGCGCAAAAAAGAAGCTCTATCTCACACACTGCTCCAGCCGTTATGTGCTCCGGGAGCTCATCGACATGAACCCAAGCCCCTTCCTCGAGGAAATTCCCGATCAATGTATTCACTTCAAGGAACCCGAGGACGAGGTAACAGAGGACGAGGCAAAAAACTACTTTGCGCTGATGAAATCGCGGTTTACTGGCGATTAGTACTCATACACAAAATATGTCGGTTATACATCACATGTGAGTGAAGATTTTGTGTAATATGAATTATTCAATATCAATTTTGAAACACATGAGCTATGGAGCATGACATGACAGAACCGGAAAAAATGAAGCTGGAATCTATGGATGTCGCTCAGGAAAAACGCGAGCGCCTCAGAAAGCTTTTCCCCGAGGTGTTTAGTGAAAACACCGTGAATTTTGACCAGCTCAAACGGGCGCTTGGCGAATGGGTGGAGCCGGGCAAAGAGCGCTTTGGATTGAATTGGCCGGGCAAATCAGACTGCATGAAAATTATTCAGCAGCCGAGTATCGCCACCCTGAAACCTGCCCGCGATGAATCCGTGAATTTCGACACCACTGAAAACATCTTCATTGAAGGCGATAACCTCGAAGTGCTCAAGCTCCTGCAAAAATCGTACTTCGGCACGGTGAAAATGATCTACATTGATCCGCCGTACAACACCGGCAAGGAATTTATTTACCCCGATACATATAGCGAAACGCTCAATACCTACCTCGAATACACCGGACAGAAGGATAGTGAAGGACGGAAATTTTCTACCAACACCGATGCATCGGGTCGGTATCATTCCAACTGGTTGAACATGATGTACCCCCGTTTGTATCTTGCAAAAAACCTTCTGCGAGATGACGGGGTTATTTTTATTAGTATTGATGATCATGAACAGGCTAATCTGAAAGAATTATGCGATATTGTCTTTGGCGAGGAGAATTTTATCAATACGTTTTGTTGGATAAATAACCTAAAAGGCAGGCAAATTTCTGATGCTGGCGCAGCAAAGACCTATGAATATATTCTCTGTTATGCGAATGATATAGAAAACATAGATGTATTTAATCATTCCATTGATATATTGAAAAGAAAAATGCCAGATGTTTATAAGATAGCTGATTATGATGTTCATTCAGATGAATTGGGAGAATTCGTTATAAAAAACGAACTTCACAATACCAATATCTCAGAATTTAATGAAATAACAAGACCAAATCTTGTGTTTACTATTCATTATAATTTTTCCACGAAAAAAGTAAAATTTTCCAATGTCAATGAAGATGTAAATTTTGATGGTTATGTGAAAATATCTCCCAAAGTAAATAAAATGACAAAAATGCGTCATGTATGGAGATGGGGGCAAGATAAGATCAGCAAAGAACTCCATGATCTCCGCTTTGAAATTCAAGACGACAAATCCGTAAAAATATATACAAAAATTCGTGATTATAAATCAACGACTATCAAAGATTTAGTTATGGGGCTTACTTCTAATGGCAATAATGAAATTAAAAAATTGTTTTCGGGTAAATCATTGTTTAGTTATCCGAAACCTACCGATTTACTTAAGCTTTTTGTTTGTCTGTCAAACAAAGACGACATTATTCTCGATTTCTTCGCTGGCTCAGCGACCACTGCCCATGCCGTCATGCAGCTCAATGCCGAGGACGGGGGAAAACGCACATATATCTGCGTACAACTCCCCGAACCCGTGGACGAAAAATCTGAAGCCTTTACTGAAGGCTACCAAACCATTGCCGACATTGCCAAAGAACGCATTCGCCGCGCCTCCGGCAAAATAGCGGAAGAACAAAACGGCACGCTCGACCTGAATGAACACGGCGCGCCGGACCTCGGCTTCAAGGTGTTCAAACTCGCTCCCTCCAATTTCAAACTATGGGAAGGCGATGTTGAAAAAATCGAGAATCTTGAGCAGCAGCTCTTTGAACATGTGGATCATGTCAACAATTCCAGCTCAACAGAGGATATCCTCTACGAACTCTTGCTGAAAAGCGGCTTCCCCCTTACCACTCATGTACAAAAGCTCTCCTTAGCCGGCAAGGAAGTATTTTCCATTGCTGAAGGCGCATTGCTCATCTGTCTGGATAAAGAACTGACGCAGGAGGTGATCGATGCAATTGCGGATGCCGATCCAGTGCAGGTCATCTGCCTCGATGAGGGCTTCAAAGATAACGACCAGTTGAAAGCCAATGCCGTACAAACCTTCAAGGCGCGCGCTCAAAGAGAGGAAAGCGAAATTGTATTTAGAACCGTATAGGGATGAGGGGGTGGTCGCTGAATGAAACTGAAATTTGACCCTTCACTGGATTATCAGCAGGATGCCATCAGCTCCGTGGTAAATATCTTTGAAGGTCAGCTCATTGCGCAATCCAACTTTGAAATTAGTACTACCGTTGACGGCGCCATGAAGCTGTCAGAGCTGGGGGTTGGCAATAATATCACCCTAGATAATGAACAAATATTAACCAACGTCCGTAAGGTTCAGGAAGCAAACGATATTGAGAAAGTATCTGATCTACAGGGACGCGAATTCTCCATAGAAATGGAAACCGGCACTGGGAAAACCTATGTCTATCTGCGTTCCGTCTTTGAGCTTTCCAAAAATTACGGATTAAAGAAATTTATCATCGTGGTGCCGGGTATTGCCATTCGTGAAGGTGTGCTGAAAAGTATTACTATTATGAAGGATCACTTCCGCGCGATCTACAATAACGAACCATTCAATTATTTTGTGTACGACTCCAAAAAGCTGGGATGTGTGCGTAAGTTTGCTGCCGGCAACCAGATTCAGATCATGGTAATCAACATTCAATCCTTCAGTAAGGACGTGACCGATAAAGATATTGCCGAAATGACAGATGACGAGCTGAAAAAGCTGAATATCATTAACCGTGAAAATGAAAAAATGTCAGGCCGCAGACCGATCGAATTTATCCAGGCAGCCAACCCCATCGTCATAATTGATGAACCGCAGAGTGTCGATAATACCCCCAAAGCCAGGCGCGCTATTGCCAATTTGAACCCTGTTTTCACCGTGCGATATTCCGCAACCCACCGGAATTCTTATAATCTGCTCTACAGGCTCGACCCGATCCGCGCCTACGACCTGCGTCTGGTAAAACGTATTGAAGTGGCATCTGTCCGTTCCGATGGCAGTTTCAATGATGCGTACGTGAAGCTGCTCAAAACCGATAACACGAACGGCATTAGGGCTCAGGTGGAAATTCACAAGGAAATAAACGGAAACATCACAGCAACCAAGGTAACACTCAAACAGGGCGATGATCTGTATAGTAAATCTGGCGAGCGCGAGAATTACGCTCAAGGTTATATTGTGCAAAATATCGATTGCACACCGGGAGATGAATATATTGAGTTTAATAGCGGAAAATTCCTTACACCCGGTAATGAGATAGGCGGCCTTGGCGATGATATTATGAAGGCGCAGGTGCGGGAAACCGTTGAGCAACATCTTAAGAAGGAACGGGCATTAAAAGGTAAAGGTGTTAAGGTGCTGTCTCTGTTTTTCATCGACAAGGTAGCCAATTATCGCATGTACAACGATGACGGTACCACCACTCTTGGCAAGATCGGTCAGTGGTTTGAGGAGGCTTACACGGATGTGTCTGCCAAGCCGATGTATAAGGAGTTCGCCGCTGCCAATGTTGCTAAAATCCACAATGGCTATTTCTCACAGGACAAGAGTGGCCGCTCCAAGGATACCAGCGGGAAAACCGCAGATGATGAAGATACCTATAACCTGATTATGCGGGATAAGGAGCGCCTGCTTGATCCGGCAGAACCCCTGCGCTTCATTTTCTCACACAGCGCTTTGCGTGAAGGCTGGGATAATCCGAATGTGTTTCAAGTCTGTACGTTACATGAGTCAAAATCAGTTGAGAAGAAACGACAGGAGATTGGACGCGGTCTGCGCCTGCCGGTGAATGAGCATGGCGAACGCGTGCATGATGAAAATGTTAACCGTCTTACCGTCATTGCCAATGAATCCTACGAAAATTTTGCCCGATCTCTGCAGAATGAATTTAAGGAAGATTTTGGTATTATCTTCGGGCGCATTAAGAAGATTACCTTTGCCAAGATTCCCCGCGCTAACGATGATGAAACCACAGAACCGCTCGGCCAAGAAGAATCTGCTAAGATATGGGAGGAGTTGAAGGTCAATGGTTATATCAATGATGTAGGTGAAATACTCGATACATTTGATCCTGAAAATCCGAATTTTGAATTGAAGATTGATGATAGTTACAGCGATATTAAGGCCAATATCATTGATAAGATACAGAGCCTTATATTCAAAGACCGTGTAAAAAATGTACGTGATCGGCGTGAGTTGAAATTCAAAAAGGAAATTTATTTAAGTGAAGATTTCGAGATATTGTGGAATAAAATCAAACACCGCACGCGCTATCGAGTAACTTTTGATACAAAAGAGCTTATTACATGCGCAGTAAAACGCATCAGGGAACTGGAGAAGATCAAGCCGGTACGTGTTGTTATGACGCGGGTGGGTGTTGATATTGCCGATGCCGGCGTAAGTACTGATCGTAAGCTTGAAAAAAGGAATTATGAAACTGGCGGCGTGAAAGTATTGCCGGATATCCTCGCCTACCTGCAGAAGGAAACAGAATTAACCAGACATACCCTAGTGGAGATATTGAAAAAATCCGGTCGTCTGAAGGAGTTTCAGATTAATCCACAGCAATTTATGGCACTTGCGGCCCGGGAGATATCCGGATCATTGCATGATGTAATGTTAAAAGGCATCCAATATGAAAAGATTGCCAACTATTGGGAAATGAACCGTATTAAGGACGATGCGGAAGAAGGCATTGTCCGCTATCTGAATAATCTCTATGAAGTACAGAATTCCGGAAAATGCCTGTTTGATGTGGTAGAATATGATTCTGAAGTAGAAAAACGATTCGCGCGTGACCTAGATAACAACGAGAATGTACGATTGTTTGTGAAGTTACCCAGCTGGTTCAAAATTGACACCCCGATTGGTCCTTATAATCCAGATTGGGCATTTATCGCCGACTCTGATGAAAAGCTCTATTTTGTGTGTGAAACAAAAGGCACACTGGATAGCCGTGAACGCCGGACGAAGGAAAATCAGAAAATAGATTGCGGTGAGAGCCATTTTAAAGCAATTGGTGTAGATTATGCCGTTGCAACAAAGCTTTCAGAGGTTGAATTTTCACAGAGTAGTAGTACATATCAGCCTCCGCCTTCCTACAATGTATAAGCTAGCCACTCTGATTCATCCAAAGTCCTTATAGAAGCTTTCTATACCATAATTTTCCAATACCGGAGACGGGACTTGAACCCGTACAGCTGCAATAGCCGGGGGATTTTAAGTCCCCTGTGTCTACCAATTCCACCACTCCGGCAGGTCTGACTGCATCACTCGCTCCCGCAGGCAGCGCGGCACTCGGATTTGTCAACAAACGACTTGTCAACAAGCATTATACTTATACCCGCTTTGCTGGGCAATTGTTAAAAACTTTGTGTTTTGAAAAATTTTGTTATAATGCGGTATGAATAATAACAGAAAATATATTGATAGTCATTTTCATCTCATGGAGCTGAAAATGAAAAAACTGAATCCGGCCGATGTTCTCAGTGAATCGCTGAGGGAGGGGGTCAGGATGGGCATGGATATTGCGACCGATCTCAACAACATTGATGAGCGGCGTAATCTTCTTGCTGCCGCATCCTCTGCTGCCGGGCAGGCTGACGGATCGGAAAAATCCGACATTCGATTCGGCTATACCCTTGGGTTATATCCGAGTGAGGCAGAACAGAAACATTTCCGCAATGACATTGACCGGCTGGAAAGCGAACTTCGTCGGCGAATTGAAGACCCCTTGCTCTGGGCGCTTGGTGAAATTGGTCTTGATTTTTACTGGAACTACAGCACTCCCGATAGACAGAAGGAACTTTTCCAATCTCAGGTGGAGCTTGCGCAAACATTTGACCTCCCGATAGTTATCCATAACAGGGAGGCCGACAGAGAACTGTATGAAATTCTCCAGAATCCGGCTGCGCCCCCAGCGGCTCCGGCGGTTCAGTCCGCAAATCTCGCTGCCCCAGCGGCTCCCGCTGCCCCAGCGCCCCCATCGGCTCCGGCGGCTCAGGCCGCAAATCCCGCGCCCCCAGCGGCTCCGGCCGCAAATCCCGCTGCCCCAGCGCCTCCCGCTGCTCCCCCAGCCGCGGCTCTCGCTGCCCCAGCGGCTCCGGCCGCAAATCCCGAAAATCCCGCTGCCCCAGCGCCCCCAGCCGCGCAGGGAACAAGCAGGGTAAGGGGCATTATGCACTGTTTTTCATCGAACAGAGAATGGATGGAAGCCTTTCTTGATCTTGGTTTTTTCATTAGTTTTGCGGGAAACGTTACCTTCAAAAATGCCGGTATTATTCAGGATGCGGCTCGCGCTGTTCCGCTTGACCGTGTACTGCTGGAAACCGACTCGCCCCATCTTGCGCCTGTTCCGAAGCGCGGTACGATAAACCGGCCTGCCTTTGTTAGCCATGTATATCGGTTTTTCGCAGAGCTCAGAGGTATGACCCCTCATGAAGTGCAGGAACAGGTATCTGAAAATTTCATTCGGGCAGTTCCCCGGAGCGCGGGGGGTGAGGGGCCTCCAGTCCCAGAGCAGAGCGCTGCGCAGACCCCGACGGATGCGGGACAGACCCCTGCGCGTCCATTCCCAGAGCAGAGCGCGGAAACCTGAGGGTAACAGTGGTGCCGATCCCCGGTTCACTCTGAACATCAATGCTCCCGTCATGGGCTGTCATAATGTTTTTAACACTGAGCATGCCAAGCCCTGTTCCGCCCTTCGAAAGAGAATAGAAGGGTTCAAATATACGGTTCAGTGTTATCTTGTCCATACCGTGTCCGGTATCGTTTATTGTTATCATGATCCTATCTGCTGATATTTCACCCCTGAGCGTAAGCGTGTCATTCTGCGTCATAGCCTTCAGGGCATTATCGCAGATATTGTGTATTGCGCGGATAATTCTGTTTTCATCGAGATGAATAGTGTTATTTCCCTCATAGCTGCTAGTGAATGTTATATTCCTGTCCTGACAGTTTTTTTGTAGTGAATCTTCAATTTTCCGGAAGAGTATCGGCAGGGATGTAAATACCCTGTGTAGTTTTATCTCTCCTCTCGTATAGTCGAGGAGCTCCTGAGTAAGCTGGTTAAGCCTTTCGGCCGCGTTGGTAATTTTTTTCGCATAGTCTCTCACGTGCTCAGGTTTGTTATGTACGGACTGAATTATTTCACTATAGCTTTTGATAATAGAAAGCGGGTTTTTTATGTCATGGATAATGAGACTTGAAAGTTTGCCCAACTTTGCGAAAAGTTGAGCCTGAACAAGCTCTCCCTGAGTTGTGCGCAGTGTGTGGAGAATGCTCTGCAGTTCTTTATTTTGTTCTGTGAGATTTGCGATAAAGATGTCATGTGCCGCGCGGAGAGTAATGCTGAGATTTTTCACTACTGAAAACATAATTTTGGGATGTTTATCGCAGAGAGAAAGAAAATCTTTCTTGTGCATAATAAGAAACTGACTTTCTTCACGGGCAACAACCGTGGCGCTCCGCTTCTGATTATCGATAATGGCAAGTTCCCCGAAAACATGTCCGGCAGTCTGCGTGCCAATAAGGACGGCAGTGCCTGAATTAAAGTTCTTCCAAATATTCACCGAACCGCTTCGTATAATATACAGACCTGTGGCAGGAGTATTTTCCGAGAGTATTACGTCATCCTGTATGGAGTTCAGGGAGATAAACTCCGGGCTAATTGCCTTAATTTCGTCAACATTTAAATCTTTAAAGAGATCAAGCTGGCACAGGAATGTTTCTAAAGAATTGTTCATCGTTCTTCTAAAAAAACTCCCGTCCGCAGACGGGAGTTTTATCTATTATAACAAATGTTCTACCAATTATCCGGAAGATCATTCGGATTCACGGAGGACTGTGAAAACAGATCGGTCCATGCTCTCAGATCATCAAAATAAACATAGTATGAACCAGTAGTTTCTAGGATATCGGGATCAATACTGAAACCGATGAACTGCAGTCCCTGTTTATTGCTGTAATGGCGGTTAATCTGTTCTACCGTGGAAGGAACGGAGACACTGAGCTGTCTCCATCCCGAGAAATTCAGCGTTCCCATGGGAAGGCTGAAGCGCTTTCCGGTAATTCCTTCAAGATGGGCATAGAGGGTATGATTATAATTTCTTCCGGCAACCCAGACCGAAATTGTTTTTGTTACCCCGGGTATCGGAAGAGGATGAGTGGGAGATACCGTTATTGTTGTATTTCCCCGGCTGAAATAATCCACCCGAACGCCAAAGACACTTCCATCGGGTTCCTGGTCAATGCGCTGCTTTCCGTTAACTTCGGTCGGTCCGCCTTCAAAGAGTCGGCTCGTTGCCACGCCGTTATCAATGGAAATATGCGCAGTCCAGAGACCCGCATCCTCAAATTTATCGACCGAGATCTCCCGCAACAATTGCTGCGCTGTCGCAACAGCAGTTGTTGTCGCAGCAGCGCCTGGATCAGCCGCTTGCTGGGCGAAGGCTGAACCGAGGGTAATGAATAATAATATACAAACTATGAATATGGTTTTTGCTTTCATCAATTGGCCTCCTGTGCTTTCCACAATGCTTCAATTGTATTCGGATTATCGGGATCAGCGAGACTGTCGCCATCATAGGGAGCCGAAAATACATTGGTGAATACCTTCACTTCATCAAGATAAACGGAAAAACCGTCCACTTTTTCGTTGGGGGTTGTCCACAAAACAATTTTTGTGAGTTCCAGAACCTTTCCAAGCGAATTATGAAAATCTGCCTGAGGAATAATGTTCGGAACATATCCACTGACATTTCTCCAGCCATTGAAATAAAGGCTGCCGAGGTTTATTACATGTTCGACTCCCCGATAATCCCGAAGATGCACTTCCATGTAATAATTGTGGTTCGATCCCCAGACCCAGAGGTCAAGCTGTGTTGCTATTCCGGGAATAGGAATTCCCTTATTGGGGTTATCAGCGTAAACAGGGATAAATTCAAGATAGTTATATCCCTGCCGCAGGAACGATGCCCGTATTCCCAAAGCTTGCGGATTTTCGGGTGGGGGGTTATTCCGATTATAGAGTGCCCTAGGATATGTCTGAAACCGAGCAGAAATCGGTTCAGGATCCCGCAGTTCTTCTCCTTCTTCTGATCGCACTATTACATTTCCGCCGTTTGCCCGTACAATCCAACTGAAGGAATTCCCGAGGAAATCTCCTTCTAGTTGATCATCAAAACTCGCAAGAATACGGTGTTGAAGATACTGTACGTCGGTTTGGGCGAACATGATAGCGCTGGAAAGAAATATTAGAACAATAAGGCATATCATACTGTTTTTTCTCATTCTTCACTCCTTACAGCAAATACATTTATGACATAGTATCTATTATATAATAGTATGTCAACAATATTGAAGCTACAATATTCTGTGAGATTGTGCAAGTATAATGTGACAAAGTTTTGCATTTTGCAAAAGTTTCTGTGAGATTATTGCACGTATAAGTGGATACATACCATGTTTCTGCATCAATTCGCTTCCGTCTGTCCCTCAATTCGGTTCAATGAAGGGAAAATGTATGCGTATTTTTCCGTTTCCGCCAGAGCTATTGCCCCCTCTATTGTGCAGTTTCTCTACTGCCGCGGGGATTATGTAATTATACTGAAAGGGAAAACCGCCGATTACGGGGCCGAAAACGGGGAGAATAGTGCTTATGAGATCGGGAGACTCCTCTGATAAGAGAATTCCCGATTCTGATAGAAACCTGTTAAGTTCATTGGCCCGCAGAATCAATATGAGGTGATCGGCGCTGCTTTCCTGCAGGTAATTCCATGTTTGGAGTATGCTCTCATCCGATTCGAATGTTTCCATGGAAAAGAGAAGATTATCCGCGACCGCCTCTGACAGCGCAATTAACGTCTCGCTGAATTCAATGAAGTACCCCGGGTCGTAAATGGCAGCTTTGCGGGAATCATCGTTTGTGAGATAGGCGAGAAATAAGGCATCGGCCAGGTCAGGCACGAGATCAATTCCCCAGACCCTGTTGCTATACTCATTGTCAGGCGGAGCCTGTCCGAGGGAGAGAATGATACTTTCTTCCTTACTCATTTCCAGTAGATCATCTATATAATTTTCAAGGAGTGGTGAGATAATGATGATGTCTGCCAGTTTCAGGCTATTACCCAATGAAGTGAGCATGTCTGTCGGCGGTGAATCATCCGTCTGTGCATCGTCCGCAATATCTTCCAGAGAAACTGTTTCAATTTTCAGAGAATAACCAATGCGGGCAAGCTGCCTTTGCAATGCTGGTTTTTTCAGATTCTGGATGTGGAATATTTCTTCCAGAGGAACGTCCTGGAGGAGAAGAACGGAGTTTTCAGGCGCACAGGCATTCAGCAGAAAACATGCGGAAATAAGGATGAGCGATGATGATAAGGGGGTCATCGTTTTTGTATCCTGAATGTTCGGAATATGGAGCCGAGTTTCATTTCCAGATTCAGGCGGAACTGTATTCCCTGTTCCAGATAATTCAGAAATGCGCCGAGGAGCAGGAAGATTGACAGAATGCCGATGCCCGCGCCCCAGCTCAGAATCGGTCTGAGCATTTCATGAAGAACATATATTACAGGAAGGGCGAAAAGTATCAGAAGAAAGAGAAAGATCGACAGTATGTTCCAGTGAAGCTCAAAGCGGCGCGCGCGCCAGAGCGCCTTCCCCAGTACAGGAATGGCAATAAGATAGATAGCGGGAAGCTGGAGCAGCAGGAATTGACTCGGTATACCGTAATGAATGAAGTATATGGCGATGTTGAAAGCGATGAAAAATCCGGAGAGCTGAATGTTGAAGAGTACTGGTTCAATTGTTTTCCGGTGTTTTGAAGCGCGGCAGAGCGGAAGCAGGGGTGCCAGCGCGAATATGGCGGGAAAAAGGAAATAGAGTAACAAGCCCCGGGCATAAAGCGATGAGGGGGTTATGTGGACCCGCATTGAGATGTGGAGTGCAAACAGGAGAAACCCTGCGATCGCTCCCCACAACATACCGAAGAAAAAACATTTCCGATGTTCGACGAGTTTGGAAAAACGTTCTTCGCGGGTCAGATGAATGAGAAAAAGCGGAATGGAAAACAGGAGAAAGAGGTACACACGAAAAATGTATCATAAAGTTTTGCAAAATGCAAAATATGATCGTGCTTCGAAAATTCGGACACTCCCTTACGCAGAAGAATGAAGACTCCGGCTACGCCTTCCGTTTCGCCCATGCGTCCGGGCTGAGGCAGATGCGCTGTTACTCTTTGCCGCTTTTCTGCCCGTTTTTTTGGCCGTTTTGCTGAAATGCTTGAATTTCATCCTCGCTCAGCCCGGTAACCTTCTGAACGTCATCTGCTGAAAGTCCTATGGAAAACATACCGCGGGCATTTTTTCTCCGCTCTTCCATATGCCCCTTCATTTCGCCTTCTTGACGACCTTCCTGAAGTCCTTCCTGCAGTCCTTCCTGCAGTTTCTGCCTGATCTCGGCTTGTACCTCAGCGTGGACTTTGGCTTGAAGATCATTGTACACGTCCAATTGCCATGGGTGTACTATTTCTATCCCTTCTTTTGTAATCATATTAACTACCTCCTCCATAGTATGATTGTTAACATTGACTTTTGATACATGAGTATTATAAAGTAGATCGCTCATAATGAGCAAGGACTCCTTCGCCTTATTCCCCGCGTCATGCTGGAGAATGTTCAAAAGATGTTTCTTGAACTCAGCGCGATTATCATCATTCAAATTTTTTCCGTAGCGCGAAAGATAAAAATAGGCAGCGACGCGACCGCTGGAATTGAGTATTTTATCCTCCTCAAGCGCTCTCACATCGATAACAGGATATTCGAAAATTTGGCGATATATACTCGGGATATTCTCATCTTCGGTAGTTATTTCCGGCCATTTATCCGATCCTGTGTACAGAACAATGGGATATACCCAATGATGTCGGCGCATTTTCGAATTTCGAATATGTCGCTTGAGCATATTAGTATATTCGAATAGGCGATCACTCATGGCATAGTCCACAGATGACTGATGCTCCAGAATAATATACACCATTTTCTCTTCCTTCTCTTTCCCGCAGCAGAAGGAAACTTTCGCAACAATGTCCGATATTTTACGCCTGAAATTCTTCGACTGCTCTCTGCCGAGCACTCTCTCGATGAACTCGTTGCTCATAAGGGTAATGTTCTCAGGGCGAACATACCGTATCCAGTCATCATTAATAAATTGCAGCAGTTGATATATGGACTCCGCATCGGCAAACAAGAATTTGTGAGCTTCGTCCCATTGTTTTCGCGGCTTTTGATGAGCCGCCTGATTCAGTTTCTTTTTCTTCATATCAGAAAATTGTGCTCCGCACAATTTTTCAATAAGGGTTCTCTCATCTATATTCGTGATTCTCTCAAGGTGTGGAAAGTTTTGCCGGAGGCAAAACTTTCTATAAGGATAACGGGTGAAATGTTCGTGAGGATTGAGTTTTTGCAAAAAAAGTTTGAAAAATGTAAAAATTTCTGTGGTTAATGTATGCGGATAAAGATATGCGGCTCGCTCAGAAGTGCTTGGGAGCCTCCAAATATCAGATAACCGCCCGGGCAGTGCACATAGAACAGTTCTGTCGAGTCCTCGCACCGGCTCACACGACCGACGCTTGATCGATGGAGGGACTCGGAAGAAATGATCGCATAAATAGGTCAAAATGGGGTCGGATCAAACCTTAATAGCTGGATTCAACATTTGAAGTGCACCACTTCGGGCCCACTGTGAGATAGTTTAAGCATTCTATCAAAAGCTTCCTGCGGTGTCAAATAGTTCAGAATTTTTCGCGGTCGATTGTTGAGCGACCGCTGAAACTCCAGTATTTTCCCTGCGTCAATCATATTGAAATCGCAGGACTTGGGAAATTGTCGGCGTATGAGACCGTTGGTGTTCTCTACCGTTCCCTTTTCCCAACTGTGATACGGCTGGCAAAAATATACCTGCATACCAGTCAGCCGCTCAATGTTCTTATGACGAGCGTTCTCGCTTCCGTTGTCGAGAGTGAGTGTCCTCCGCAGGTCGGGGGGCAATGACCCGAGCAGCGAAATGGCATGATGAGCAAAGGTAAATGATGTTCTATCCGCAAGCGGAGCAATGAAGGTCATCCGGGTTGCCCGTTCAACAAATACCGCCACAGCGCTGCGCTGACCCTTTCCAATTATACAATCGCCTTCCCAATGTCCTTCCTCGACACGGGCGTCAACCTCTTTTGGGCGCTCGCTAATTCCTTTCTTGCCAACGACATCGGGGTTCTTCTTACAATAAGCTCTCCGGTCGCAGCGTCTCTTCCGTTTCTTTCTCCGGGTCGGCAGCAGAACGCACCACTGACGATTTTTCGGTCGGTAACAATACTGGTAAATGGCTTCATGGCTTATCGATTGACCGGTAATATCAATACCAATGCGCCCTGAGATTTGCTCGGGAGACCAGCTGCATTCCAGCTTTTCATGAACATAGTTCAGGACAATATCATTTTTCAGATGCGTATACTGACCTTTGTTTTTCCGACGCTCCCGCGCCTTCCGCTGAGCCTGAATCGCCACATACCGCCCGTGATCATTCCGGTTACGGTTCAATTCGCGGTAAATGGTCGTATGGCAACACCCAATGGCCCGGGCTATCTCCCTGACGGGATATCCTTTTCGCAGATAATAGGCAATATCCTCTCGATTATCCGTATCCAACTGATTATACTGTCTGTGCACCACCTTTTTGTCCTCCTCGTAGTGGTTTTTTCTTATACTCACTATATCTCAGAGGGCGGGGAGGTGGTGCACTTATGGTTGAATTCGCCATATCCCATTGGCATCAATTGACAACTGATAATAAAAATGATATCAGTGCTATTGTGGGGGGAATTATGGCAGCTATTACTATTCGTAATTTCGATGATTTTCTGAAAAACCGTCTTCGTATGCGGGCAATCTCCCGTAACCGCTCAATGGAGGCGGAAGCGCGAGCAATTCTTCGAGAAGCTCTTCAAGAAGACGAACATGGTCTCGGTTCGCTTATTCATCGGCGATTTCTTGAGGCAGGCGGCATCGAATTACCGCCGCCTGACCGCAGCCAACCCAATCGAAAACCGAGTATTTCCACGTGATTCTCCTGGATACAAACATCATATCCGAGCTCATGCGCCCTGAACCCGAAGCACGAGTTGTAAGATGGGTTGATAGTCTTGATCGAAGCAACATCGGTATTACCGCAATCACCATAGCCGAGATCCTATACGGAGTTGGTGCATTACCAGATGGAGCGCTGAAGAAGCACCTCTTTGAAGCAGCCTCCGCAATGTTCGATGATTACCTTTTCGGCCATGTTTTTGCTTTCGACCATCGAGCGGCGATTGAATACGCACACATCGTTGTAAAGCGGGAGCAGACAGGGCATCCCATCTCGATGCCTGATGCCCAAATCGCCGCAATCTGCCTGATCAACGATGCCAAACTCATAACACGCAACACAAAAGACTTCGTGAACATAGATATCACACTTTACAATCCATGGATTGATGAATAGATAGGATTTTTTCGGGATTTTATTTTTGACCAGCGGCGGATGCTTGGGCGAGCAGCGTACAACACCAACTTGCCCTCCGCATTAACAAGCCAAGCGGACTTCTGATCAGAGCAAAGTAGGCACGAAAGATGAGCGCATATCCATCAATAAGATAAAGCGGATGTTTCACAGCAATGAGTATGAACAAGCACGGGAATTAATTCAATACACAGGTTTTTATTAATCATACGAGCTATGGAACCTCCCAATACCATGATGGATAATGCGGTTGGGTCACAGCAGTCTCCGGATCCGTTGGATTACCCGTATCCAAGCCGGACTTCAAAAACATATTGCTTTTGGGTCCGTTATATGTGCCATTAGTCCAGTTATCATTGTTCCAGTAAACCGGCGGGTCCATCGAGTTATCCCAAGCCCAGTCGGTAAGATCCTGATTGAATGCGCTTGCATCAGCAAACATAATTGTCATATTCATTACCGAGCTGACATCCCAGCCGGAAATATCGCTATTGAATGCTGTTGCCTCAAGGAACATATATGACAGATCCGTTACCCTGCCAGTATCCCAGCGTGAGATGTCGCTATTGAATACGGTTGCGGACTTGAACATATATGACATATTCCTTACCGAGCTGACATCCCAGCCGGAAATATCGCTATTGAATACGGTTGCGTTACGGAATAAATCGCTCATATTCGTTACCGCTGTAGTATTCCAGAGTGAGATATCGCCATTGAATTCTGATGCATTCCAGAACATTTTTTTTATATTCGTTACCCTGCCAGTATCCCAGCGTGAAACATCGCCATTGAATGTGGATTTATCCTTGAACATTAAGGACATATCTGTTACTGCCGTGGTAATAATGTAGTTGAGGTCGGCAGTATCGCCCCAGGTTGATATTCCTGCGGTTACCGCTGCTTCCAGTTCAGTTTTATTTTGAGGGCTCACGGTAACGTAGAAATACTCGGCAAACAGAACATTGCCTCCGTTTTCACCATATACCAGATAGGTTCCGGCCGTTGTATTCGCAGTAACCGTAATAACTCCGGTACTTGCATTAACTGCCGGCGGGGTGCGGGTGTCTCCATCGGGCAGAGTTACGGGGGTGACCGTAATGGCTCCCGACATTTCATTGACCACAAGAGTGCCCGGTTCCACCGTGGTCACAGAAACGGTTGGATTCTCACGGGCAATTATGGCAGTATTGGCAGCCGAAAGGCTTATTGATGCTGCCGTACCCTCGGGAATCTGGTGTGCCTTAACAACTAACGGCGTTTCCGTTGCGATTTCCGACCAGTTGCCCGCTCCCGTGTTGTTCACAGCGCGCGCCTGTACTTCGTAGGAAGTGCTATTTCTCAGGCCCCTAATGGGGTAGCTTGCGGCTGGCGCGGCAAGTGTAATAATTTCCGACCAGTTGGTACCGCCGTCTGTGCTATGGCGAAGGTGATACGCGGTAATGGCGCTGCCGCCGTTGTCGGCAGGCGCGCTCCATGTAACCAGTAAATGCCTGTTCCCCGGTTCGAGGGTTGGAGCAGCCATGGTACCCGGCGCAGTTGGTTCTGCCACCGGTTCGGGTTCCGGGGTTGGTTCCGGCATTGGACATGCAGCAATCAATGCAATAAAAAGCATTATGAAAAGCGCATAGAATCCGAAACGTTTCTGTGTGGAATGCTTCCGGCTTTTTTCTTTTCGTTCAATGTTCAAATTCTTCATGAATTTTCTCCGTAAAATTTTGTACCGTTAATATAACATGAAAGTTTTGCTTTGGTCAAGTTTTTTCTGTGATCGTGGGTGCTTCGAAAATTCGGACACTCCCTTACGCAACACAACAGGATTCTCCTGCTACTTTCAAAGCATAATTCATCGGACTCACATAATCAAGAGAAGAATGAAGACTCCGACCACGCCTTCCGTTTCGCCCATGCCGCCCACAGGCACGCGTTGACAGAAAGCGCTTCGGGCAATATCATGCAAAAGTTTCTAGTGAGGGGAATATCAATATCAACAGAGAATACGTTGTGCCGCAGAATTGTTTTATCAATTCTCCCGATGCCATTCTGCTCACGCATGCTTTCTCCGGCGATGCCCACGCGGCGGGGTACCACGCGGTCGATGATCGGAAGCCCGGCTGGTGGGATCGCATGATCGGCTGGAGTGGAGCATTGCCTGGCCGGAGCGCCTGCGCGCGGGCATTCAATGGCAATATCTCGGGTTGGAATGTCAGCGCGGTAACGAATATGTCGGAAATGTTCAGTTACGCAATCGCATTCAATCAGAATCTTGAGGAGTGGAAGGCCCATTGGACGCCCGAAACTGGCAACAAGCTCGATGCCAAGAGTTATTTGTACGAATTCAGGGAAAAACGGAGAGAGTGAATGTTATTTGAACGGCAGCAGTATCAGGAAGATTGTGTACATAATATTCTTTCTGTTTTGCGGGTAACGAACGGACAGTGCCATGTTTCGCGCGACAAATTGCGTGAAGTGCAGGATCGCGATGGCATTCCGGCGCGTAAAATGGTCAATGCGCGCCGTCTCGATGTGCTCATGGAGACGGGCACGGGTAAGACCTTCACCTATCTCAAAACCATGTACGAAATGAACAGGCGATTCGGCATTAACAAGTTTGTCGTTTTTGTGCCGCGCATTGCGATACGGGCGGTTGTTGTGCAGAACATTGTGCTCACTGCCGATTATTTCTTTCAGGAATACGGCAAGCGCATAAAAAAGCACAAATATGGCGATAAAGGCGGGTTAGGTCAGGTTTTTGACTACATTCGCAATGAAAACGAGTTCTCGGTTTTAATTTTAACGAGCTCGTCCATTACCAGCCGCAACAAAGCCGACCGCATATTGACCAGTAGAAATGAGGGTTTACCGTTTTCGCAAAAGTCGCCGCTCAATGCCATTGCTGAACTTAATCCGGTGGTTTTTATTGATGAACCGCATTTGTTAAAGGGCGCTGGGTTTGTTGAGTCCTACCGGCAGCATTTTACGCATTCGCTGCGCATCCGATTCGGCGCGACCTTTCCCGCGGACAGCGCAAACAACTAACGAGTATCTGGTCAAAAAAATACGAGTATCGACCGTTGTGGACGGCGATTCGAACATCAAATTTTATCGGCCAGCCAACGGAGAACGCAAGCACATCGACATCTCCTATTTCAAGAATGGCGTGGAATATCGGCGCACCATCGCCTTCGGCGTCAACCTTGCCGGCCTTACCGAAATTGGGGAGTATAATTTCAGTGTCCTGAAAATTGATGACAATGAGGTAATTTTAAGCGATTTGACACGGCGCAAACTGTCGATATCTGACTACTCCCTGCCATCGGACTCCATTCGCCGGATGATACGCCAGACAATTATCATTCATTTTGAAAAAGAAGAGGAATTATTTACCCGCAACATTAAAACACTGTCGTTGTTCTTCATTCCCGGAATACGCGATTTTCGGGGCGAAAATCCCCGCATCAAAACCATATTCGATGAGGAATACGCAGAGCAGCGAAAAATTGTTTTGCAGAAAAACCTGAACCCCGCGTATAGGAATTATCTCAGGAATGACTACGATGATGAGGGAAAATTACGCATACGCGAAGGATATTTCTCCGGCGACCGGGGCAGCAGGGACATGAAGGAATTGAATGGCGTCAATATTATTTTGAACAACAAGCCGAAACTGTTATCTATTGCTGAGCCCCTGCGGTTTATTTTTTCCGTGTGGGCGCTGCAGGAGGGTTGGGATAATCCGAACGTTTTCACTATCTGCAAACTGGCTCCGACCGATAAGGAAACATCGCGCCGTCAGCAAGTCGGGCGAGGTCTGCGCCTTGCGGTCGACAATAATGGCAAACGCCAGACTCTTGCGCATTGCAGTGAAAATGAGGAGAGCTTTTACACAATTAACATGCTGGACCTTGTGGTGTCTGGACATGAGAAAAATTTTATTGAAGAAATTCAGAACGAAATTATCGGCGACAGCATTACACACAAGCAATTAACATCCGCGGCATTGGCAAAACTGAAATTAAACGCTTCGCACATTGCCCGGCTTATCGTGTTTCTGGAAGATAATAATATTATCCGTATTTCAGATGAGAACGATCAGGTATGGGAAATTGTTTCACCGGTTGCGGACTTTCTGGCGGCCAATAAGGAACATGCGCCCCCAATACTCAAGAGCGTCTACGATGTCTTAGTTAGTGCCTTCCGAAAATCGATGTCATCCCCTGTCGAGAATCGAAACAGGCCAACGGATATGGTCGGCATTCGCGCCGCAAAATTCAGAGAATTTGAAGAATTATGGAAAACCATTACCCAAAAGGCAAAAATTGTCTACCGGAACATTGACGAGGAGGCACTAATACATGAAATTAAAACTGCCTTCGACCGGGAAACCATTCATCCGAAAGAAATGAGGATTATTGAGAAAACATATAACCACAAAGATAACAGCATTGAGACAAGGGAAAGTACTATTGGCGATGCGCAATTTTTCACAACACACAGCTATGCCTCATTCATTACCAATTTTGCAGGCAATGAAAACCTGTCTCTCTCATTCTGTCGGAAACTGTTTAACACTCTGAATAAGGACAAAATACGAAACGATCCGGGCAGGGCATCCGAATTACTGGCAAAAATTTTCAAAGACAGTCTTCACAAAACCATTGTTCAGGGAATTGGCTACCAATTTGATGGTGAAATTGCCATAGATTACCGGCGATCCGTCTACGGTCGACAATAACACCATCGTCGTGTTTGCTAAGCTCCCCCGAATCAGTATTCCCACGCCCTATAAATCGTACAGCCCGGATTTTGCCTACTTTGCGCAAACTCAAACAGGCAAAAATCTGTTTCTCATTGTGGAAACCAAGGGCTATAATAGCGAAGCCGACATTCCTGAAGACAAGAAGCGTAAAATTGAATATGCGGAAAAATTCTTCAGCGCGCTCAATTCGCGCATGAAAGTGGCCAAGGTGGCATTTAAACGGCGAATTACCACAGAATCGCTGACAGAATTGCTGCATAGCATAGGAGATTCATAAAATGATTAGCAGAGATGACGCGCTCAAAGCGGGGTTTGAGGTCAGGGATTCACCCGCATTTTGAAGTACCTTACACATTGTAAGTACGGGAAGGGCTTTTAAAAATCTGCCTTCGCTTGTCGTTCCCCAATAACCAATGTTGTTAATATAAATATCTACAAATGGAGCAATGCCACCCCCAAGCCTTTTCCTATATGCATATACCTTTTTTTCTGTTGAGGTAAAACGAAGTCTTTTTATCTCCCATTTTGACCACTTGTTTGCCCGTAATGGTTTCGGGAACAAATATTCCCAAATTTGGAAGCAAGACCTTTCTTAATTTATTTGGAAACGCTCTTAACATTTCTGTTGTGCCTTCTTGTCTTGGCTCACACACATATTGCTCATCATTAACCGAAGTAAAGAAAACCTTCTTTAAATTAATATGCTTGTATGTAACATCATTTGGAGATACAACCTTATCTAATTCAGAAGAATAATATTCTACGGGTCTAATAAGACCTTTGGATGCTTTACTAAAATCAAATAGTCCTTTAGGAATTGATGAGTATTCGATTCTTGACTTTTTTAAATCGCCTCCTAAATCTAATTTAGATTCTACACTATCTAAAAATCCATCTATTGCAGTAATTAAGGGGGGATAAAAATATTGACCTAAAATGTTATCAATCTGAAATTGCTCTTGAACTGATTGGTCGCTTTCTGATGAATAGCCATAAAAGTTAAAACCAAAATCTCCCGTGCCACCACTTCCTTCCGTTAATTCTTTGTCCGAAGTAACAGTCATACCCATACTCATAGCGGTTTCCTTGCCCTTTTCAGCATAGGCTTTAGGATTTTCACTAAAAGCTATTTGGCTTTGTGATAAACCACTAATTCTTTGATATTGACTATCTAAACCCATTTTATCTAATTACACCTTCGTTTTTCTGATTAAACGCCATTATTAAGGCTTCTGCTTCTGTTTTATCTACTTCTGTATCCAAATCCCCTATTGGCATTTTATTTTTTACATCAACTAACTGAAAGAACTCATCAACATTAACATCCTTCATTAATTCCCCTTTTTGACTTGCGGTAAATAAGTCTAAAAATGATTCAATAGCCTCTTGTAGCGTTTTAGCATTAGGTATTGGATTTTTTTGCTCCATATTGATTCTATAAGCGATATAAGTATCTCTCATCGATACCATTGCTCTTGTAGAAACGAATGCACGAGATGAATACCTATCTCTTTGCTCAATAGCATTACGCAACTTGAACATAAAGTTGAATATAAAAGTGAAATTACAGATTGACTTTTTGCCATTGATTTCTACCAAGATTCCACTCATAATTTGGTCTAACTCATACTGTGGGTCTATAATTAATTTATAGGTGCTACCTACAAATCTATCTTGAAGTGATAAATCTTGCTTAAAGTTAGCTTCATAGTCTGCATCAGCCTCATTTAGTTTTGAGTTACCCGTAGCAATAACAAAAACATTTCCTTTTTGAATAAGTTGTCCTCTACCATTCATAATTGATGGTGGAATTAATGTTTCTTTTCCATCTACCACTCTGTACTTGTAAGGGTCTTTAATTTTTGACAATCCATCGTTAAGAACACCCGCAGAGTTAGGGTCAAGTTTTGGCAACTCATCAAGCAATAACAATGCACCGCTATAAGGTTTTCCATTATTTGGGTTTACACCAAGACCTTTGTTACCATCTTCGTCTAAATTTCCAAATGCTTGGGTTAGACGACCTTCTTGATACCCCTCAATGGTCTGTCCTCCAATAATCTGTAATTCCCCCGTAAATTGATTACAGTTAAGAGTAATAAGTTTATAGTTTAAGGCATCTGCGATTTGACCCGAAATATATGTTTTACCCGTTCCCGCACCTCCATATAGGTACACATTGTTTCCCGCTTCTGCATCAGACAAGATTACCTCGAATATTCTTCTGACCTTTCCGCCCTCTGTTTTTGCTTTGATGTTTTGGAAGTTTACAAGAGTAACTGTTTGACTTCTGCCAATCAAATCCACTACATCTTTTTTAAGATTGTCAATTCCAAACTTTGTGGATTTTACCTCATCGGATACAATATCTCTTACTTTATCATCTTGGATAGTAACCGAACTTACTGCTTTGTCAAGTTGTGAACTTAATTTATTAATCAGAACAGAAACCTCATCTTCTGTTAAGTCCTCATCTAAATTCTCTAAAGCAATTAGCTTATCAAGTTCCTCTTGGTATGCATCAACCAAAACGGGATTGGTTTCGTTTGCTATCTTATTTTTTAATTCTTCTTTAGTTAAAGCCATCGTTATTTATTTTATATTTTCTATGAATTTTGAGCATCTTTCCGCTTCCTCTATTAATGCTTTGTTTAGTTGTTTTATCATTCTTTGATATACTTGGTTGTATGTGTCAAACGCTTCTGATTCTTCCATTTCTTCTCTATAAGAACTTTCATCTGCCTCTACGCCTTGTGATTTTTCTACTGCTTGAAACACACCCGTAACCAATATTTGTGGTTTTTTGCCAACTATGTTGTTTGATTGCTGTATTCCCATTTGAACATCATACTGAAAATCTTGGGGCTTTATTGAATCATTACTATAAACTGTAACCTCGTATTTCAAGCTATCACTTTGTAGATATAATCTTTTGTGTACATCTACATAGTCTAATTTATCAATAGTAAGATATTTAAAAGAGCCATCGTCATCTTCTGTTTTTACAGAATCCAAAAGTTTTTTGATGTCCATAAATAAAGGTTGATAACCAAACTCTAATAACTCCTTTTCAACCCTTTCTTGTTGTTCTTCTTCTTCGCTACGACCTTCACTTCCGCCTTCTCCTTCTGATTCATCTTCTCCATCTATTTCTTCTCCATCACTTCCGCCTTGACCTTCTGATTCTTCTCCATTCCCATCTTCTTTTGAGCCACCGCTTCCGCTTCCTTCTTCATCGCCCTCGCCTTCGCCTTCTCCTTGACCTTGACCTTTGCTTTCGCCTTCTTCATCGCCCTCGCCTCCTTGACCTTCGCCATCTCCACCTTGTCCTTCTAATGGTTCTCCTTCGCCATCTCCACTTTGACCCTTGCCATAGCCATCTTGCATATTGGGGTTGTTAAGAAATTCAATTAATCCAACATTTGGGTCTATTTCTCCTCCATCTGTTCTTGGCTTGAATGGTTGCATATTTTCAATATCAATAGGCTCTATAACGGGTGTGAAAGGCTCTCCATCTCCACCAAATTCTTCTGATGCGATTAAGGTAACTAATTGGGCATCAGTTGTTGCCTCATCCAATCCGAGATTTCTCTTTATTGCAGTTTTTGTGGTTGAGGGTATGGCAGAAACTAATAGTTCAACATCACTAACCTCGCTAATACCCGCAGTAAGACCTTTATTGCCCGTAATTTCTTCTATTAATCTTATTGTTCTTCCCATTTTTAAAATATAATACCACCCACTTCAAGCCTACTGTCCTCTGCAAACTTGGAAAAGGTATTGTTAGTTGTAAATTTTATCTGATTTGAATTGAACGCAGTAAATGACAAAGAAGCATCCTCAAATCCTCTTTTTTGTGATTCGGGAATAAATTCATAGAATGAAAATCCATCATAAGGAGTGTTGTTTTTGATGAACAAATTAAATTGTTGCCAATGTCTTATAACCACCCAAGAATAAACCGCTTGTGTTCTGTCTTTTATCTCATCATAGCCCTCTATTTTTGATAAATCCAAATCATATTTAACTTCAAGGTATTTCAGATAATCATTAAAAGGAACTTTGTCAATGCCAAAAGGCGTAAAGTCTATCGGGTTTTTAATATCCAAAAAGCAAGAGTACACAAATGTTCCCTTCAAAGGGTTGTCTTTTTTAATCTCTGCACTTTGCACACCCGCTTCATCTCCTCTCATCATCCAAGATTTTGCAAACCAATCAGCAAACTGTTTCTTTTTAGCGAAATAGTGAAGGTTGTTCTTTTCGTAAGTATCCCATTGAGTGAATTTTGTATCTGTTCCGTGATACACAACCAAAGGTTCTTTAGTTTTTGGGTTTATAATTTTGGAAACACCCTCATAATTACCCGTTTCATAAGCTAATTCCCAATCTCCAAACCACTCTAAAAATGATTCTGACCTTACTGCCTCATATTCTTTTTTAGTCAATTCAGATGGTTCTCCGTTAATTGCTTTTGCTTTTCGCAAATCTCTTTTAGCATTAATATCCCCAAACTCTATTGTTTGAGAAACTGCAAAATCATTTAGTAAATCTTTAAAAGAGCGGTTTTCTAATCTAATTTCGTCTAATGTGATTTCGTATTTTCTAATATTACGCAAAGCAATACCCTTGTCTATCTCGGAAAGGAATCTCTTTTTGACTTCATATTTTTTTCGCAAGTCTGAAATTTTATTTTCTAAAAATGTTTCTTCAAATGTTTTTTCTCTTACATCTCCACCCTCGTCAAACTTGTCAATATTTTTAAGATATTCTTTTCCAAGTTCTTCTCTTGCTTTATCAAATGATTCTGAATCATTAAATTCCCCTCCTTGCTTATACACATCTCCAAAGCCATAGGTGGATTGTAAATCCGACATAGCTTCATTGGGGTCGGTAACTATTGCAGTTGTTACAGTTCCGCCCATAGCATAAGCCAAATCTTTACCACACATTGTTTTTCCGCCATATTCATACTCGGCATTGCAATCAAACATTAAATCATTTGGAACTTCGCCTCCATCTGCAAAAGAAACTCCACCTCCACTTTCGTTTATTGCAGAAAGTATTTGTCGGTTAGTCATCATTTTACCATTGAAACTTCTCTTTTTTGGGTCTGAAACTGCATCTCTTGTGATTACAACTTCTCCGCCTTCCATTTCAAGAGGTTGCCCCGTAGATTTATTTATTGCTTTGATTCCACCCTTACTATGTCTTTTTCCCACAAGCATACCACCCGCTTGACCCGAAGCGTGAACAATTTTGTCTTTTATTTGACCATCGGGGTTAAAATCTGTTTCCCCGCCTTTTTTGTATTCAATAACTTGGCTTGGAACTTTTAATGTTGATAATCCAAACCCTTGCTTTCTTTCAAAATTTGAATCT
>CBDDDG010000025.1:0-44928 GCA_965226555.1 Salinispira sp.
GTAGCCGGCGGTGCCGAATATGAGCAGAAGCCCTATTGCGTCTATCGGCAGGTCAAAGCTCTCCCGAATCCCGGGCCATGCCACTCCATGAAGCCCATCGGGCATGCCGAGAGAAATAAAGGCAATGAATGCGAGCGCAACAAGGACACCCTTCTTTTTCTGTATCTGGTTCATGTTTTATGCGTTCTCCTTAATTGTGCACTGGCAGCATATCAGGATTTTGCGGTATGCTCAAGAATATGAAATGTGTGGTAACAGATTTTTCTCCGATCGGTTCAGAGTGGAGCAGTGAAAGACTTGGGGCGGCGGGCATTGAGTTTTGCGCCTTCCAGTTGAGGGGCGGCAGTCCGGCGCTGCTTCTCCGCCATATTGCCGATGCCGATGTTGTTATTGTTGATCAGGCGCAGATTTCAGCGGAGGTCATTTCCGGTTTGACGAACTGCGCATTAATTATACGCAATGGCGATGGCTACGATAATGTTGATGTTGATGCTGCGAGTGAGCGCGGTATTGTCTGTATCAATAAGCCGGGCTTCTGGAGCCGGGAAGTTGCGGAACAGACGCTTGCGCTGACGCTTTCCCTTCTGCGGAATCTGCCGCGGCAGCAGGAGGCAGCCCGCAGTCCGCTGATTAATGCCGGGTGGGATGTTTCTCTTCCCATCGCCCAGAAGCGTCTGAGCGATTTGACTGCGGGCATTATCGGATTCGGCAGGATCGGAGCGCAGGCAGCCGAGCTTTTCAGTGCCGTGTTTGCCAGAGTACTTGTGTATTCACCCTCCCTGAGTTTACCGCCGGCATCGCCTCCGACATCCGCTGACGCGGCTCAAAAGCCGCCGCCGGCATCCGCTGACGCGACATCAGCAGAGACAGCATCATCCAACGCAGGGCGCAGATTACCCGGGAACAGTATTCCGGTGTCGCTGGATGAATTGCGCGCAGAATCCGATGTGGTGAGCCTTCATCTTCCGGCTTCAGGCAGCAGCATCGGCATGGTGTCCGCAGATTTTTTTCGGGAATGAAACGGGGCGCCTGCCTTATAAACACGGCGCGCGGTTCTCTTGTTAATACTGATGCCCTGCTCGCAGCCCTCAGGTCGGGGCAGGTCGGGGGGGCAGCTCTCGATGTTACATCGCCCGAACCGCTGCCTGCGGGTCATCCGCTGCTGGGCATGAGCAATGTTATTGTCGTTCCGCATATGGCCTGGTACAGTGAGACTTCCCTGCGGAATATGCGCGTGAGTATTATGGATGATGTTCTTGCGCTTGCGCAGGGCAGGCTGCCTGCGGGCATACTTAATCCGCAGGTTCTCCGTTCGGCGCAATTTCGTCTTGGGGGAAATATCAGCTGAGATCGCGCTGGTCGCAGCCTATATATGGCGGGCGCAGAAGGCGGGGTCGATATTGAGACGCTGAAAGACTGAAAATATAAAACTCCTTATTTCACTAACAAGATCGGGATTGTTACATTCCCGAAGGAGTTCTCAATAATAGAAATTTTTGCATTGGAAAATTGTGCTTGCGCAATTTCCAGTAGCAAAACTTTGTAATAATTATGTGAATGATACGTTTGTGTGATATGCTTATTTCAGAGGATAAATATGAATAAACATAGCAATACTGCGTTTGATGAAAAAAAGGCAACTGCCCTGGCCGCGATAATCATTAAAAATGATAACGGGAAGGGGGCCATGAATTATATGAAACTTCTAAAAATGATGTATATGTGTGACCGCCTCACGCTCAGAAAATTTAATCATACAATTACTCATGATACATACATCGCGATGAAGAAAGGCCCTGTACTTTCATACACATACAATATTATTGCGATGGCCGATGATACTGTTTCAGGATTCGGTACCTTCTGGAAGAAGTATATCCACACAGATGAGGATAGATACGAGGTTACACTATGCGATTCGGAGGGGCCGGAAGGTATTCTTTATCCGGATGAAAAGGATATTGCGCGATATGTGAGTGATTCCTACAAATTGCTGAATGAATGGGAGATAGTTGATATTATATACATGCTCTGTGATGAATGGAAAGATTCCCGAAAAAAAAATGCCAGCCACCGCCCAATTTCTCTTGATATGATGAGAAAAGCAATACAAAGGGAAGAAAAACAGGATAAAAAAATTCTCGCTTCGATAATCAGGGATAGCGGCAGCATATAACTAAGCAAAACTTTTTAACATAATTTATGTTCGTTTTTGAAGGAGGATTTTTCATGAAACGGAACGTTATTCTGTTTTTCATTCTTATAACCCTCGGCAACCTCATTCTGGTTATATTCCCAGCCATGGCTGCGGGCAGTATAAGAAAGGCAGTTGAACACGGGTTCCTGCTCGGGGTTGTCTCGTATGGAACTCTGGGTCTGACCGTTGCCTGGCTTATTCCGGGGTATCCTCTGGCGCTGACGGCCATTGTTATTGTTTCCGGCGGGGTGTTTTCGCTTATCTGTTCTGGATTCACAACCTTTATTGGTCTGAAGCTCGACAGAAAAGCCGCAGGAAGCTGAAATGGACAGCCGAGGTTGATATACATGGAGCCCTGTTTGCACGGGCTCCGTTTATGGAAACAGGAGTTTGTTCAGCGGCGGAAATTTCATCTGTTAGTCCAGAAATAACGGTAGCTCCTGGAGTATTTCCAGTATTGAGTGCACCTCAAAGTTCTTTAAGGTTTTTTTCTGCGTGAAGTCCTCAATTAAAATGCCCAGTTCTTCATCGTTATATATTTCAACATACATGTAGCGATTTTGATTCTTGAATACAAAACCAATACCTTCTTCAGATAACTGAGTTAAACGATGCGGCCTGAAATTGTTGGCAATACACGCTGAAATTAATTCCGTAGCCTTATTCAAAGCAAAACTATTGGGACCCGGTATATTATCATCGCTCCATTTATTTCCCATTACCTTAATGTTCTCTAACTGGGTAGTTAGTTTTTTTTCGAGAAGTTCTAATTCTTGTTTCTGAGTAGCCTCACGTTCATATTGAATATCTGATTTATCTATCACCACGTTTGGATTAGCGTCGGTAGAGATATTTGGAATTAAAAATGTGTCTGTCCGTGATTCTTTATAGAAACGCGCTAATTCATGATCAAAGATTTTCGATGTGTGAGGATAAAGGGGTAGCGTAGCAATACTCATTGTTTATCTCCTGCATATCCCCATTTTTTCTTTGCCTCATCGGTAATCATGTCAACAAATTGTGTAATCAATATATCATGGGCAGTATTGAACCATTGTTTTAATTGATGTGTCTCTGTGGATATGAATCCCCGGCATGAATTCTCCAATACCAATAATCGTTTCTGATTAATTGTATTTTGAGCACTTTTAACCGTGATATTCAACGATCCTCCGACTGAGGGTTTTGATATTGTGAGATCAATATCTATACCTGTCAGATCATGGGAATCAGTAAGCATATTTAAGATCCTATGTACAGGATAGTGCTTATTTCCAAAATCTTCCAGATATACGTGTGCAACATAGGCCATTTCATATTGATTGATGTGTTTTGTTATATCTTCTGATATTGTTTTGGATATTTGCGTAACGATTCTGAGAAACGCTTCGAGTAGATTGTTATATCTCGGATATTCGGATTTATCGTTTGTTTTTTGCCAATTCAATAATATTCTGTCAGGTTGAATTTGAATGCTCCGGGCTTTGTTACGTTCGATTAAATGGAATCGGGTATAATGATCGGAAAGGAATTTTTGTATTGGATGTTCACCTTTATCATTGAAGATAGCAGGTAATAGCGGCATTTCTTTAATTTCGGGAAAATCTGATTTTAGATGATTTATTGTATCAAGCATCTTATTTGTTGGAAGAGCCTCAGGGTTTATTTGAATTCCCAAAATGACTTCATTTAATGGCGGATCTCTAAAATTTACTGACATAATTTGCATTCTCCAGTTTCCTTGGGGATGATTTTATATTAGAAGAAACTTTTGCATTGATAAAGTTTTGCCTGTGGCAAAACTTTCTATACCTTGAGAGAATCAAGAATATGGATGAGAGAATCCTTATTGGAAAATTGTGCTTGCACAATTTTCAGTAGCAAAACGTTCGTATAGTTCTCAATGGATATGCTCCGCAATTTCACGGAAGGGTTCGCCTGTTTTTTCATGCTATCTATGCTGATCAATCAAAATTGGATTCCCGTCAGGATCTTCAATCATGATACTGCCGGAACCATGTTCGGTGTTGTCGCTCACCAATGTAATGCCTCTGCGAATCAACTCGTCACGCAGTTCTTTCACATCGGTAAAGTCATCAATGTTCTGAGCAGATTGATTCCAGCCAGGATTAAATGAGAGTATATTTTTATCGAACATCCCTTGGAATAATCCAATGACATGTTCTCCATTGTGCAAAATGATCCATCCTTCGCCGCTCTTTTCCCCGAGAGGCTCAAATCCGAGCTTCTCATAGAAACGCTTTGAAGCCTCAATATCTTTAACAGCCAGACTTATTGAAAACGCACCTAAATTCATTTTTTCTCCTTCACGTGAAAATTTTTGCATTGATATATATGCCGGGGTTATTCGAAAACATCGGCACGGGAACATCAATTGAAAGAGTAAGCGTCAAATCAATCCTGAAGGGTGTTGGTTTTCAGCTGCACTGTCCGCATTTCCTCATCGCTCAGCCCGGTAATCCTCTGAACAGCCTCGGTCGACAACCCTTCCGAAAACATACTGCGGGCAGTTTCTCGAATGCCTCTCTCCATTCCTTCTGCAAGACCTTCAACCCGTCCCTGGTTGACAAACCAATCACTCATCTGGACTTTTTTCATCATAACTTCTTCTCCTTCGGGATTTATTTCCCTGTTGATTTTTTCAAAGCGTGTATCCAGTTTCAAGGCCTTCAGATAGAGCAGAAGGTTCGGGATCATCTCTCGGGAATTCTCTGCGGGAAGATCTTTCAGATACTTCGCAACCTTCCGCAAGTCTTCATCGCCTGTCTTACTGACTTTCCGCATAATATAGCACAGAGCTCCCCCTGTCAACACAACTCCGTCTGACCCCCGGGTAAACTTATCCTCGCTCATCCTATTCAAATCGACCATCACAGGCCTATTGAGAACCTTTGGCCTCGCAAGGTATTTTTCCATCATTGTGTACAATTTTTCCGGTATGTGTGTATGTATATCTTGGGAACTGTGAAAACTGAGATTTCCTTCCCATAGTGCTTCGCCATGATACCACAGCACCAGAACAAGAAGATCGGTCTGCGCCTGAAATGTCCTGCTGTTTATGAGGGCTTTCTGGTATTTATCGAACTGTTCGCTGACCTTCGGATCAAACATGCTTTTGTGCTCAATAAGTAGCACGATTCGTAAACCGTCGAATTCCCCTTTGAGGGGAATAATGAGAATGAGATCGCAGAGTACCTCACGCCCTTTGTCAACGTAGATGGTGTTTTCGATGCGAATAGCATCTAGGTCCATAATGTTAACGATGTCCTTTGGAAAAATTATCCGTGGAATATCGGCTGCCGCCTCGGGGGTGCCATAGATGCTCTTAAACGCAATATCATGGATATTGTATCCGGCATTACTCATAATATGCCTCCTGCTATATCTATAACTGGAGAAATGTCATTTTTAACTGTGTTTTTTGAAAGAATGTTGCAAAATTTGTGATTTTTTTTCGGGGCGGAGGGGTGAGTGGGCAGGAATGTGGTGCGCGTATGATTGAATTGGCCCCTGTATTACAGGGTGTATTGACGCTTACATGAAAGATACTCTATTTTTGTATGGTTTTCAATGGATATCTCCCGCAATTTCACGGAAGGGTGCGCCTGTTTTTTCATACCCGGACTTCTGGGGGCATGGGTGGATTGTTGCGGGTAGCATGGAGGAATGGGGAGGGAGGGTACACTACAATTATTGATTTTTCCCCGTTAGCTTCTCAAGCAGTCTTTGCATTATTCCCTTCTGATCGTCATCCTCAATGCCATCTACGCGTTTCTTCAATGATCGACGTTCAGAAGTACTTAGTTTTTTTCCAAGCAATGCATTATTTGCGATGTTTTCAATAAAATACTCTACGACTTCATTTTTTCCATTACTATGCCAATCAACTACGATGTCGATGATTTCATTATATGATTTAAAAATCTTATTCCAGTCAATAAATTCTTTGTTTAGTTTAATATAGAGGACATTTATTTCACGTAATTTATTTTTTAGGAATGAATTCACATGTCTGGTGAAAGCGTCTTTTTTTGATGATGTTAGAATTGATACTAAATCTTTCCAGCCTTCGCCATCCAACTTTACGTCAGATTCTACATTGTGAATAAAATCATCGGAGTGGTCTTGCAATGCATCAATGTAATTACCTGTTGTCAACGAAAACTTCTGATTTTTGTGGATAAGGGTAATAACATTTAATAAAGAATCATTTTCATCAAGTGCTTTTCTCCAATCGTCTTTTTTAACACTCTTTAATTTTGTAGTCAGGATCGTATGAACTTCCTCTTCCAGTTCAACCATGCTTTCCACATAAAGGCATAACTCCTGAGAATATTGGAAGATATCATCAATAAAATTGAACTCATCATGAATTGAATTATCATTCTTAATAAACGATTGGGTAATTTGAACTAATTGCCCATGATTCAATTTTTTGAATAGATGTATTAGGGCTGAAATAATCTCACTTTTCTTACTCGCAAAGAGATTTTGCTTTAATTTATTTGTATCATCATTTTCTGAAATACTGGCGATGATATCGTAAGCCAATGTATTTTCGTCATCTTCAATTAGTTTCCAGATAAATTCTAAGTTATCCGTATTTTCTAATCGATCAATTATTGATTTTAGAATACTTGGATCACTTGTCATCCAGATATCTTGTACCCGTTGTAGTCCAGCGCTGGAATAATTACTATTAGGAATTTGATGAGTCTGAAGATTTTCTTTTAATAATTTACCTGCGATAATTGCTATAATATAATCGTAATCAGTTTTAACATACTGAAAAGCATTGAATAGTTCCCAGCCATCACGTAAGTCCTCCAAAGTAGAACCAGATAGAATGGATAAGGGTAATAGTTCAAATATCCATAGCACGTGAATATTGTTCAGAGATGCTGTTCGGGATAGGTATTCAGGCAAGTTAGCAACAAATGCATCCCATTTATACTCTTTTAAATGATAGCGAATTATGTATTTATAGGGATCATATATTTCGGAAAAATTATCAACGGTTGTCATAGATTGGTTTAATTCAGCGAAGCACTCGTCAGTTATTATAAAATATTTACCAATGTCTTCAAGATCGTTTTTATGTAAATAATTAGCCCATGCAATAAACTGATGTGTGTCAAAATTGAACTCCATTGGTTCAAAATTCAATTTTCGATATTCCGTATGATCAATGAGCAATTTATATTTTGGTATAATATCATGTGTCCATTCTTCATCGGATTCTTCGTTTTGCTCACTAAAGAACTTATTGAGTAATTCATTAAAGTGCTTTAAAGATTCCTGAACAAAATCTTCATTATCTACTAAGTTGTGATATGCTGTATAATATTTGAATTCCGTACTACTGAAGAAATCGTTTATGACCACAGGTATTATATTTTTTTCATTTAATTTTTTGATAAAGGGTTCTAATTTTTGGCGCTGTTCTTCATGTTTTTTGAAGACCTCAGTTACTGCATATGAATAAGTTAAAAGGGTACCTGAAGATAATTTACCTACAAGAATATGTTGATTGAATACAGTCCAAAATCCTTCTGGATGCTTTTCAACAGAATCTTTCAATTCATCTATCTTCTCATTCTCCAATGCAGCTTCTATTTCCGGCAAAAGGAGCATCTCATATCCTTTCTTCGGCTCAACCCCAAAGGCCAAACCTGCCAATTCTGCCATTGCATTATTTGAGAGTGCATTATCTGAGAGAAATCCTTTATGGATGGAAACTGTTTTCACATCTTTATCTATTTTATCTATAAGCTCATCATTTCTCAGATGTTTACATATTTGATCTGTTGACTGGTTTTCCAATTCTCGCCAGATTACATAATATGCGATTGATGATATTGATATAGTACCGCCCCAGATTGATGCGAGAAATGCAGTCTGGTTAATATAATTTTTTATTTCTCTTGGGGTGGGTATATCCATCATCGTTTTTCGTGTTACGCGGAGGACATCTACCAAAATATTTTGCTCATTTTCTGGCCAAGAATGAATTGCCTCTTTAATGAGTAATTTCGTGAATTTTTCCCATTCCGAAAATAAAGGTTTTGGAACATCAATTCTTAACTGAAAACTTTTATCAATAAATGATTTCGATATACTATTACCATCAATAGATGATTTATCTATGTTATTACCAGCATTACGATTCCATATTTTCTGCAATCCTGAGCTGTCAAAGGGGACTAAAATCCAAACCTTATTGAAATTCTCATTCTTTGTTGAATCGGTTTCATTTCTTTCTTGAAGAAAAATTTGGAGGGTGGACCACATACTCAGAGCATTCGATTTTTCTATTCTGTCAAGGTTATCAATAACAAGGACTATCTTTTTGATGGCTGTGCAATCAAAAACACAATCTAAAATTTCAAAAAAATAGTTCTCAAATTCAATGGATGTTCGTTCATCCATTTCAGAAAATTCTTTCTCTTCAACCTCAGAATCATCATTTTGCAGAAACATCCAGTTTTTTGCGGCAAATATATCTTTGAGTTTGGTTTTCTTTAAACAAACACGTATAATATTTATTAGTATAACCGGAAACGGAGCAAATACAGCAGTCAGTCCCAAAGCAAAAATAACGGGATTACTACTTATTTGGGTTAAATTAATATTGGAGAGTGCAGCCGCGCCAAAGGGAACAAATAATGCAAATACAGAAAATACTATCCCCTTCTTTGTAATACTTCTTTTTCTGTGTATTGTTTTCGTGATTATCTGATTATTTATTATTTTCTTTTTTTCATTTAGCTTTTCAATTACGCACATTCTCTTTTTCGAGTTAATGTGATTTTTCTGGTCGATCTGACTTACCAGTGCATTGATAAAAGATACAAGAAAGATTTTCCGTAATTTATCACCTTCGTGAGCCCATGCGTCAAACTGAAATGTGCAAATGGGGGCATTCGCTTCCTTAATTTTATTAAAGATCATCGAAATAATGGAAGATTTTCCCGATCCCCAAGAACCTTCTAAGCCTATTGTTATTCCCTTGTCTTTGGTAAGTATTAAATCGGACAATGATTGGGCAATTTTCTCATGGGTTTTGTCATCGAATAAATCTTCACTTGAAACCGATTCATTCAGTAAGTTAAATTCGTAATTCGCCATTTCGTACTATACCCCCATGCAGTTTCACGATATTTGAAGGTTTTTATTTATCTCAAGAAAGATAATTCCAGATAAGCCATTATATCCCAATATCCGCAAATCTGCACAGTAATTTTATCAAAATTTGAATATTTAAAAACACTAATTTTTACTATTCCTGTCTGAATCATCAATCTCAACAATACCCACCCCACCCCGCACCCACCTCAAATAATCGCTGGGTTCGCCCGCCCCAAAACGGCCCCAAAACGCCCGCCCCCAGTTACTCCGCGCTCTCCGCACTCCCCGCCCTGTTCATAATAATCGGTTCGCGGCTCAGCCAGTCGCGCCATTGGTCGGTCATGGCGGGGTCAATGCCGAGGGAGGCGGCGGCGGCGTGGTCGAGGGCTCTGCGGGCGGGGTCGGTTGCGCAGTACTCCAGGCGCTGCAGGGGCTCGCGTTTGAGTTCGTTGAATGCGGAGTGGAGGGGCTTCAGGTCGGCATGGTCGGGGTGCGGGAGCATGAGGGTTGCGAGGGGTTCAAGGGCGAAGGCCGGGTAGCTGAGTTTTTTTGTGCGGCGGTTGAGCATTTGGATAATGCCGAAGGAGGAATTGAGGAAGGCGGCAAGGGCCTGTTCATACCGGGTGTTTCCGCGCTGCGGAGGGGTGAGAATGATCGGGTACCATGCGGAGCCGAGGGCGGGGCGCGGACTGTGGAGGGACATGAGGCGGCTGGTGTTTGTGCTGAAGCGGGCGGTAATGAATAGGGGCGATGCCTGCTGCCAGAGCGCGTGTGCCCTTTGGGTTTTTTTGGCTCGGGGGAGGGCTTCGGTCTCAGGATCGGATTCCATGGTGTTCATAATGTGTTCGTTAATGGTGCAGAAGGCATTGGCTTTGCCCGGGTGGGACTCGCCTATTGTGTAGATGAAATTGCCGCGGAATGTTCGGGGAATATCTTTTATTGAGGCGATGTCGGCGAGCGCTATGAGTTTGGGTGGGGCGAGCAGGGGGATGTCGTGGGCGGTGTATGCGAGGTTGGGGTGGTACCACTGTACCGGTGTCCAATCGCCTTCGGCCATGCGCTCGGCGGGCCACAGTGTTTCGTTGTACAGCCCGTGGGCATTTCCGCGTTCTATGGCATGGAGCAGGCGATCTGCGGCTTCCATGTCGGCGGGATACTTCGTGAGCTGAATGAAGCGGGTCGGCTTGCTGTTGCCTGCGCGGCGCCTGCCGAGAATGAGGCATTCGTGAATGGCAGTGTTTTCCGAAAAGGAAAATACCTTGGGATCATGCGAGGTAATAATCATTTCAATATGATAATGCCGCGCGCAATATACACGTTCCGCCTGCCCATTTATGGCGGTGCAGGCAGTCGCAGGCACAACCTGAGCGATCCTGCCGCGGTCGGCGGGCAGCATGTTTTTAACCAGCGGGGTGAAGTATGGTCGAATGCTGCCCGAGACAATGGCCTCGGCTATTTCGGGGGAATTTTCTGCCAGCCGCTTGTTTATGTATTGCAGACGTTCCCGCATGGCGGTGAGGGTGCCGCCGCCGTAGTGCGTGCTTTGCTTGTTGGTATTGGTGAAGGGCGGGTTATAGATGGCAGCGCTGAAGGCGGATGGAATGCGCAGCTTCTGTTCTTCCCGTTCCACATTCGCGCCGTACAGGGGCGCCGACTCAAACAGGGTAAATTCATCGTCATCGGCATGCAACTTTTCCAGAGAACCGTGGCGGACATCCCGCACCGTATCGCCGCTGGTACCGGGGAGAGGTCCGTGCGGCAGGGTGTGGAGGTTAATTTTCTTGTAGTCGGTATCGGGGGCGCCAATGGTGAGGTTACAGGCCGCAAGCTGTATGCTGTACTTGTTAATGTCGAGACCATATATCGATTTTTCCACTAAGGACCTGTGCAATTCGCTCAGCTCCGTTTCATTGAGCCCCTGAGCCTCAGCGGCGCGCTTCTTAATAATGTTCAGCGCGGCCATGAGCAATGTGCCGGTGCCGCAGGCGGGGTCAATGACGCGCAGGTCGGCAACCTGACGGGCATTTTTCCAGTCGATAAACTGCTCATCGAAGGCAAGCCCCGCGAGCAGATATGCGGAGAGGTTTTTCGTGTAGAAGGCGCCATCGCTCTGCGCCTTGCCGAGTACCTTGTGGTACAGCGGGCCGGCATGGTCGAAGCCGAGGTCGTTCATGGATGCGGCATTGTCAATGGCGCATTGAATGAGTATGGTCAGGGCTCGTTCTATGTGATGCCTGCGCGACAGCTCCGTTACGAGCGCAACGGCATCGAGAAAAATGGGGGCGTAGTCTCTCTGCAGAATAATGTGCCATGCCTCAATGAGTTTCTCACTGGGTTTTGCATGAAGGTTGGGCGCGCTTATGGGCTCAAGGCCGCTGAGGTTGCCGGTTTCTTCTAAGCGCCGGTGCATAATGCAGGCGTTGGCGATGAGGAGGGCGGCGGTTTTGCAGCTTTCCAATTCGTTGTCGCTGGGGGTGCCGATGGTTTCGGAAATGGTTTTGCTTACTCCCTCCTGCTGGAAAATGCGGGAGGCGCGTTCTATGGCCTGCGTTATGGCATCGGCAAGAATTTTGCCTCGGTGGGCAATGCCGGCATTGCGGGCAATGTGCGCGAAAATTGCTTGTTTGGCATTTTCATCGAGAAGATCAAGCTCGGCCTGATAATCTTCAGGAGGCATGGTATCGCGCGCGGTGGGGTCATCGTTTATGGTGTCAAAGGTCAAACGTTCATTTAATTGGGTTTCAAGCCGTTCATCGTGAGATTGCAGCGCCCGCAGAACAGCGCCGAGGCTTTTAAAGCGCGAATGATCCTCGGTAAGAACATCAATAATATCCATATCATCGGGCAGTATGACGGGAACAATAATGTAGCCCAGCGCCTTTTCCTCGGCGCGGCGCATAACGCGCCCCACTGCCTGAATGGTATCCACCTTGCTCTGCCGCGGATCGAGAAAGGCAATGGCATTGAGGGAGCGCACATCCACTCCCTCGGTGAACAGGCGCGCATTGCTTATGAGGTGGGGCTCTTCCTCTGTCGCATCGTCATTAAGCCAGCGCAGCGCATCATTCCGCTGCAACGCGCTGCTGCTGCCGTCCAAATGTTTTGCTTTAACATTCAGCTCCCGATCATCTCCCTCCGCGCGACCGACCCACTCGCGCAGTTCCTTATCGTGCAATGCCCGTTTCAGCCACTGCGAACGGCGGATGTTGCTGGCGTAGGCAATGGTGCGCTTCAAAACCCCCGGAGAATTCTTTCCGCGCGTGTATCCATTAACGGCAAGCGCAATTGCGCCCAAGGCAAGAATTGCCTGTTCATCGGCTGCCTTGCCGGACTTGCCCTCATCATTCAGGTTCAACAAGGCATCTACCAAACGGGATCCCATGCTTCCCTCGCGAATACCGAGCGCAATAACCCGATAATCGCAGAGCATATCGGCTTCGACCGCCCGCTTGAATGTGAGGCGGTAAAACTCCGGCCCGTAGTTCTCCACACTGTTCATGTCGACAATTTCTATTTCAGGGTCTTTTTTCTTGCCAATGTCGTATATGCGCGGCGTGGCGGTCATGTAGAGGCGTTTTGTAATGTTGATTTTTTCCTCATCGTGAATAAGTTGAAACATTCCCCTGCGGTCTTCGGCAATAATGCCGGTTGTTCGGTGCGCCTCATCGATGAGGGCCAGATCGAAGGGAGGCAGCGCATATTCTCGCTGGGCATCGCAGAGTTTTTGTAAGGACTGATAGGTGCAGAATACGACCCGGGCGCCGTGTTCGGGCAGCGGCGTCCGCAGTTCACGGGCAATTTCCTGCGGGTCGGTCGTTACAGCGCAGGAGAGTTCCTGTATGCCGATATCTTCCGAGCCGCTGCGCCCATGCTGCCCGGCGGTGGAATCGGAGCAGATAACGGTGCAGGCCAGCGGGCGGCGCGTATGGCGCAGCCACTCGCGGCGGGACTGTGCCACGAGGGCAATGGATGGTGCGAGAAACAGGATGTTCGGCGCGCCCGGCAGGAGTTTCTCCGCTATCCGCAGCGCGGTAAAGGTTTTCCCTGTTCCGCAGGCCATAATGAGTTTTCCCCTGTTATGGGCAGAAAGGCCCTGAACAACCGCATCTATGGCTTCCTGCTGAAGAGGCCAGGGCCTCCGCGGCTCGGGGCGCTCCCGGCTGTCGGGAATATCAACAGTAAGATATTCCCGAAAATCGATAACGCGAATGTTATGATCTCGAATAATGTGGGCCGCATGCTCGCTGTAGTCGGTAGTGGCAACGAACCAGCGCAGGGGGAAGGTATGCGGCTGGGAACCGGCAATGAATTTCTCAAGGTCGGCCTTTCCCACCCGGTATTTTTCATCGTAGCACTTGCACTGTATGGCAACTTCCTGCCCGCCATTGAGCCGCGCAACAAGGTCAATACCGTAATCGGCGGCAGAAAGACTCCTCGCGGCCTGCCATTCCGAATATGGCAGTATTTTCTGAATTTCCAGTTCGGGTATGAACGGAGCAAGCGCGCAGAACAGCCGCTCAAAGTATCCGCCCTTCGCCCGCTCTGTTTCGCTCAGCGCGCGAATATCATTCAGAATGTCGCCTGCCCTGCGCCCGGCGAATGGTATTGCCATCGTGTTGGCGCTGCCGTGCGCGGCGGTGCTGCCGGGCGCGCTGCTGCCGTTGGGCGCGCTGGTTTCATTATCCATACATTATCTCCACTTCTTGCCACAGTATGAATTGTGCAGCGGGGTTGTTATTCTACCATACACGGGACGTTTCTGTATGCAGATATTGAAGGAGAGAAATACCATAAACGAATTTTATCTCTTATCGAAACCGATTCATTCAGCAATGTAAAATCCCCACGCGTCCATGTTCAATACCTCACCTCCGACAAGTTTGTTGCCACGTCATAATTAACGCCAAGTGCTTTGAAGTGCTGTTTGCCGCAGTAAATTTTGTCGGATTCGTGAAGGCGAAGGTTGTTGAGGTTTGTTGTGCCCTTTGTTTCGCGGACGAAGTAGAGCTTTTGGTCTTTTTCAATGACAAATGCCCAGTCGGGGTTGTAGGGGCCAATGGGGGTGTCGATGGTGAACCAGCGGGGCAGCTTTATGAATACGCAGACATGTTCGTTGTTGTCGAGGTCGCTGGCAAATTGCTTTTCTACCTGCGAGTCAAATTCTATTGCGTCATACAGGCATTTTTTCCGATGCCGCACCTCGTACAAATTGTGTGAATAGCGTTCAATGCTGTCTTCGGCGGTCGGTTTAATGCGGCTCATTTCCCAGTGGTCATTGTCAATTTTTTCATATTGAATGCCGTCTATCATGAGTTTTTGCAGGGCTATGGAGATTTCTCTGGCGGTCAGCGCCATGAATTGTTGGGGGTTTTTGAGGAAGTCGGGAAGCCTGCCGGAGCGTGCCAATGTTTCCGCGAGGACTTTTCGGGGGAGCTCGGTTTCCTTTTGGAGATATGCCAGAATATCGGGCAGAACCTTTACCGGCGCGGTAGTGTAGGAATCTTCATCTAATTTCACATCGGCGCTGACGCCGACATCGGATATATCGACCTCCACCCGCGTCATGGCAATGCGCGCCTGCCGTATATCGTCCAATGCCTCAATGCGTTTTGCCGCCTCGGCAATGAGTTTCTTGGTGTCGAAGGTGACGCGGTAGCGTGTGCGGTGTTTAATTTTATTCCACAGGGCGGCAAATTCGGGGCTAAGTTGTGTTTGTTCATTAAAGGTCAGCGTTTTTTTGGAGCGGGCGTTCCGCACGCGGTTTTTGAAGATGAGGCGCTGCATCTCATCGATAATTGCGGGGCAAATGTCAGAATAGCGGGCATCAATGTTCAGCTCGAAATTATCGCTTTCAGGAGCAAAATGATCTTGTATGTCGCCCAATTCATTGATGTATCCTGACTCATGGAGATTTTTCCATATCGCCGCCGATTCCTCCTGTCCAATTTCGCTCTCCTTGCCGTTGTGGACGCGGATAATGTTGGCGAAGCATATTTTTTCAATGCGTCCGAAATGGATGCCAAAGTCGTTCTCGAATTCTTTCTGAAGCGATTGGGCAAAATCTTTGTATGATTCATTGGCAACAACCGTCAGGCGGTTAATGACTTCGTCATGCACGCGTTCCCCGTGTTTGTTGACCGGTAAGCGCAGACCGCGCCCAATTTCCTGCCGTTTCTTTGTGACGCTCGTTGTTTCGTTGAGTGTGCATATTTGGAATACATTCGGATTATCCCAGCCCTCGCGCAGGGCGCTGTGCGAGAAAATGAAGCGCAGCGGTTCGTTGGGATCGAGCAGGCCTTCCTTATCGCGCATAATGAGATGGTAGGTGTCATCGTCATCGCGGTTGCCGCGCTCTGTTGAGTCCTTCCATTGTCCGGCTCTGTCCCTGCTGAAATAGCCGTTGTGAATTTTCGCAATATCGCCCCCGGCTCCCGGCAGCTCGCGGACAAATGAATGCCGGGGACGCGCGCTGAGTTCTTTATAGGCTTCCTCAAACCACCTGCCAATTTTTCCGAGACTGGTTAGGCCATTCTCATGGTAAACACGGTAGTTTGCGACCCTGTCAATGAAAAACAGCGATAACACCTTAATTCCTCTATTATGTAAGGCGCGTTCTTTCCTGAGGTGCTGTTCAATGGTTTCGGATATTTGCGCTTTCATAATATCATCGTTCAGGCTGCCCATTGCGATGCCGAGCTCAAGGAATGCGCCATTGCTGAATTCAATGCCTTCGGCGCCCGGGGTGCAGTCGATGTTTCGTACAATGTATCCATCGGAATACATCTGGCGCGTGCCTGAGGCAATAAACAGATCATCGCCCTGCTTTACCCAGAGGGAGGCGGGGCGGACACTGCCGTTTTTTTCACGGTGAATTTCCACCCGGGCCCTAATGCCGTTTGTGTTATCGGTTTGGAGCAGTTTTACGGATGCATCGTTACAAGCGTCGTCGGAACGGACTGAGGCAACCTCAATGTGCTTTACCAAACGCAGGTCGTAGGCGCGGATCGGGTCGAGCTTGTAGAGTAAATTATAGGAGTTCTTGTGGGTGGCCGAATAGCGGAGGACGGCAACGGGGTTGAGTTTACCAATGGCGCGGCGAGCTTTTGGGGTGTTGTCCACGCTCTGGGGTTCATCGATAATAACAAGGGGGTTTGCTGCCTGAATAAATTCAATGGGTTTGCGGAAGGACATGTGCTCATTTTCACGGTTAATGATATTGAGCTTCTTCAGTTCATTTTCCGTCATCTCCGAGGCGTCTTTATCGGCAACATCCTTACTGAAGGACTGAATGTTAATGACCATAATTTGAATTTTGTTGTTGGATGCAAACTGGCGCACGTTATTGAGCTTTCGGGAGTCGTAGACAAAATAATTGAAGGGCGCATTGTCATAGAGGGTGAGAAAATGTTCTCTGGTCATATCAATGCTCTTCAGCACCCCCTCGCGTATGGCAACACTCGGCACAACAATAATGAATTTTCTGAGTCCGTATTTCTCGGCAAGCTCGAAGATGGTTCGGAGATACACGTAGGTCTTGCCGGTTCCGGTTTCCATTTCAATGGAGAATTCGCGCCCCTGAAGCGCAGGCGTTTTTTCAATGCGGTTGGACTCCTGCACCCTGCGGACATTTTCCAGAAATTGATCATCGCTCAGGGAGATGTTGTTGCCCAGCCCCAGTTCTGAGAGCTCCAGATCATCGCAGGCGGTGGAGCTCGTCTCAAAGGGAGACTGTCCAATGGGCTGACCATCGAAAACTTCAAGCACGGCATTAATTGCTCTGCGTTGATAATCTAATGAAGGGTCAAATTTCAGTTTCATACAGCGACCATCTTTTCAATGTTATGCGATTGTTTTCCCATGGCTATCCTCTCTGCGGTTGGTATTGCAACAGCTAAGAAAGCTCTGGTGGAATTTCATCAAAACTAAATGTTTTTATTGTATTTTTGAGAACTTCCATGAATGTTTTATTTCGCAACCGTGCATCGTTAATTACCGCATTCCATGAAAGAATATTGTAAACAACATTGAGAGAACTGTTACCCCTGATCCCAACAATGTCATATTTATAAAAATATTCACTGTGGCCATGGAGTTCTCTGTATCCTGAAGTCTCCAAGGCAGTTTTTACTTTATCATTAATTTCTAAAATACTAAAGGTAAAAACCCTTCGTACACTGGGGTTACCATGGTCATGTATGGCCCTGATTCTCTCACCCATTTCCGATTGCAAAGAACTAACGTGACCCTTCTCGGCTTGTCGTTTTTTCAACTCAATTATAACAACATCTGCTGACTTGTCTTCTTCGTACTCCTCGGATAATAATATGAATATATCTGGTCTTCCATTATCGAGGATTGATTCCACCATATCAGGTTCATCAAGACTACTGAAAATATTCCCAATGCGCTTATTTGAAAATGCTTTTTGGCATGACATGAATCGTTCATCAAATATCCAAAAATTCGGTGAGTTCAGATGTATATAGTCGGAATTATTTTTATTCCATGAGGAATTCATTTTCATAATATAGTTATGAAAAAATGATTCTTTTTCGTCATGGGCATTCTCCAGTTTTGTTATAAGTAATTCTCTTAACATGATATATTGCATTAAATTTCTTGATGCAATGTTTTCTATTTTTGGAATGTATTTATCGTCAATATCTTCAAGCCCTAATATTTTCTTTTGATGTTTGGCAAGTTCGGCCGTGCATTTCTCGTATAGTTTTTTTTCATCAGTACGCTTTGTACCTTGTGCATCCTCATCGGCCATTAGGTCACTAAGAAATGGGTAGGTTTTCTCAAAATTACTTCTTAGTTCAGTATTTTCCTCGTGTAGTTTATTTAACTCTTCGGCAAAGTATTCTCTACATAGTTTTTCGATTCCTTCCTTAATTAATTCATCAGTATCTTTGTCTATTTCAATTCTTGTTCCCGTTGAGTCTATATGTTCATCAAAATAATCGGAGCCAACAAGTATTTCTGTTTCACTTACAGACCAGTCAAATGTATATTTTGTCTTATCCAGAACAAAATTCTCACTGAAATATCGTACTTTTATCCCTTCTTTGGTTGAATGTTCTTTTTTCTTTATATAAACAATGAATTCCTGCTCATTTTCTTCGCCTAAGTCGATTTTAATATGCTTTGGTTCCCATATCTTATCTATTTTAATTTTTTTTCCATTCGCAATAACCTCATAATTGTGATTAATAAAAAATGGAAGAAACATTTCTCCTATCCATGATTCCCAATCGTCCTGAAAAAATGCTTGGGCTTTTTTAAATTTCCGCGGTGTTGTAATGTATCCTGTGAGAGTTGTTCCTGGAGACCCTTCTTTTTTTAGGATTTCCTGATCTGGAATCATAAACAATGCATCTGTTGGTTGTGGATATTCAAATGAAATTTCAAAAAGCTGATTGTTGTTCATTCGATAACGGGTTGTATATTTTGCTCTGTCTAAGAAATAGCATAAGGCAAGGCGTCCCTGTCCCTTTGAAGCAAGTTTCTTTTCATATTTTAATGGATTTTTCTCATCAAGAATTTCAAAATATTTCCTTTCACTGTCCGATATGCCGCAGCCAGTATCGGTTATGCGCAATTCTATCTTTGTATCATCAGTAATGTTAACTTCAATTTCAACTCGCGATTCACGTTTATATTCATTCATGAGAATGGCATGGAAGGAATTAGAAAGAACCTCTTTCATAAGAATTTTAAATCCTTCTTTTTTGTGTTTGTATTCTTTTTCTGCCCTGTAATATTCATTGGATTTTTGAGACATGAAACAAGCATAACATAATTTGCCGACTGCTGCATCATTTATTGTCTTTTATTCTACCGCCCCTACACCGTTCTGAAGACAATTTCGCTTTCCTCCCGCAGGGCGCGGGTTTTGAAGGTCTGTGCGGCGTTAACCTTGAGCTGCGCGTTGTCGTCAAAACCTTCATCGAGACAAATTACCTGCGAGGGCTTGGCTTTGGCCATTTCATTGATAACGGCGAGGTTTAGTTTTTTGTCCAGACAGATGAGCACGGCGCCGCGGTCAATACTGAAAACATTCTTCCCTGCCATTTTCCGTGTTTCCACCTGCGTGGTAAGCGGAAAGCCGGCCTTCAGCAGGAGTTCATAGAGAATATCTTCCGGCGTGCTGTCGGCGTTGAGGTATTGCAGATGGTCAAAGAGTTCCTTTTTAATGTTGCTGATTTTTTCGACATTTCCCTCCCACACTCTGAAGTTGGAGGGAGCGAGTTTGAACACCTTGAAGCCGAGGTCCGGCGCGCCGTGTTCATTCAGGTCGAGCGTGCCGTTTTGTTCTTCCGCTATTTTGTCGGCGGCGCGGCGAATGCGTTCTTTGGCAATGTCGGCAATGGTTCGGTAGCCTGCTTTGAAGGCTTCAGATTTTTCGTCCACAGGTTCGGGGAGTTGTACCGATATGCAACGCCGTTTGCCACCGTCTTCGGCGTTGAGCTGCATGACGGCGTGGGCGGTGGTCGCTGAGCCAGCGAAGAAATCTAAAACTATACTCTCTTCGTCTTCAAACATACCTACACATTTTTCGACAATAAATGTAGGTTTTGGGAAATCAAAAATTTCAGAATTGTCAAATAAATCTCTGATTTGATTCCTTCCATTTTGGTAATTCATTTCTTTTTCATCCCATATTGAACGGGGTTTTTTCCTTACAATTTCACCATTATTAGACAGTAAATAATCTTTTCTAAAAATGTCCCAAAAATCTTCTTTTCCTTGACGAGATACATTTTTTCCTATTAGCAAATGCTTATCCTTGTTGAATTTCTCTTTTCCCCAAGTCCAACGACCTTCTTCTCCACTGGGTCTTTGAGGCACAGATTTTTTTGTATATATTGAGTCTTTAGTAAGCGATACTTCGCCACTTTCGGGATTAATAAATATTGGGTAATACAGAAGCGGGCGATCTTCCCTTCGCCATGCTCCTCCTCGTTGTCTCAATCCTAGTAAACGGTATTTCCTACTTTCATCATTCAACGAATAATCAGAGATTTCATCATGGGTCTTCTCATATCCTATGATTTTTAGATTTTCACAATTCCTAGAGTACGCAATGATACTTTCATGTTCTACTGCAATTAATTTACTAGATTGAGAACCTCTGGGGTTTGATTTCACAGTAAAAGTAGCAACAAAATTTTCTTCGCCAAATATCTCATCGCACAGTTTTTTCAGGTGAGCCTGTTCATGATCATCAATACTAATAAAAATGACCCCGTCCTCTCGCAGAAGGTTTTTTGCCAGATACAAACGGGGGTACATCATATTGAGCCAGCGGGAATGGTAGCGACCCGATGCATCGGTATTGGTAGAAAATTTCCGTCCTTCACTATCCTTCTGTCCGGTGTATTCGAGGTAGGTATTGAGCGTTTCGCTGTATGTATCGGGGTAAATAAATTCCTTGCCGGTGTTGTACGGCGGATCAATGTAGATCATTTTCACTTTGCCGAAGTACGATTTTTGCAGGAGCTTGAGCACTTCGAGGTTATCGCCTTCAATGAAGAGGTTTTCGCTGTTGTCGAAATTCACGGATTCATCGCGGGCAGGTTTCAGGGTGGCGATACTCGGCTGCTGAATAATTTTCATGCAGTCTGATTTGCCGGGCCAATTCAATCCAAAGCGCTCTTTGCCCGGCTCCACCCATTCGCCAAGCGCCCGTTTGAGCTGGTCAAAATTCACGGTGTTTTCACTAAACACCTCGGGGAAAAGCTTTCTGAGCTGCTCGCGTTTTTCCTGAGCGACATCCATAGATTCCAGCTTCATTTTTTCCGGTTCTGTCATGGTTGATCCTTTGTTGGGTTGTTCTTCTGCCACATGGGGCATTTCTGTCAGCTCTTGTTTTTTTGCTTGCCTATGCGCCTCATAGTCCCGCATTGAGCGTATAAAATTGCTCGGCGATTGGAGTACATCGTTCAGCACGTGTAATTCTATGAGCGACAACAGCAAGGCGCAGGATCGTGCTTGGCAATTAATGGACTTTTTCGGGTTAAACTCTATGTCGGTAAATCCCTTGTAGTGGGAAAGCGCAGTTCGAATGTATTCGGCGTGCCGATGCAAGGCAGTGAGATACAGCCAATCATAAAAGACCGTTTTCGGCTCCAGCAGCCACCGCATTCCGAAATAATTAAAGCCGATTAATTCCCCCGATTCCTTAATTCTCGGATCCTTCTTGGCTTCAACGCTGCTCATTCGGTAAAGGTCGGTGTATGGACCGCCTCCTTCAAAAACCTTGCTGCCCTGAAAGGCAGATTCAATGCTGATTTTACCAATTTCTGTGGCAATTTTCACATTAAATGCGCTGAGCCGTCGTCCCAAACGTTCCTCAGATTTTGTAGACACTTCCAGTAAAGGGTCATAGCCTTTCTGTTTTGCTGCATCGTGTAAAGCCGCTATGTTTTTTTTCTTTTGTGCCGGAGAAAACCCGGAACTCCATGTAATATCACACAGAATTTCGTCAACCGTATGATCACGTGCAAGAGAAGGGGTGAATATCGGACGACTTGTCATATTTCCAACCAATTATTTTATCACAGGGCATACAATCGGGAAACAAAACGCCCGATCCCAGCAGAACAGAAGAATCAATTTTCAACCAAACAGGGTTGGGAATACGTTGGTCTTGCTTTGCCCAATAGAGCATGGGATGATCATCACAAAATGCTAAATGGACATACCTGTCTACGTTATTCAACATGTCCGCGTTGCGGCTCACGTCATTCCCCCCCATTCGAGGGGGCTTAATTCCCCGATTTTTCAATTCAGCAAAGGAAAATAGCCCATTGTGCTTTTTTATTACGTCAAGATTGGACTCATCGGTAAAATGCCAAACTTCATCAATATTGTATTTTTGAATAGTTTTTTTCATGGTTCACCTTTTGAGTTCGTTGCAGAGCAACAACATCATTGTACCTTCCCGTAGTCTCCTATGTAAACAGAAAAATTATCCGTTTTTTCCAGTTATTCGCAGCCGCTTTTTCGCGGCATTTTTGCCGACAATTCTACCATACACGGGACGTTCCTGTCAGCCCGGGTTCTTTTGCCTTCCTGTTTTGCCTTTTGCATCAATAGCGTTCCGCGCCGTCCGCAATGAGGATGCGGATAGCAGGAATGTCTTCATTGTTCATAATTGCATATGAGATATTCCTTACAAAGTTTCCTTAGTCTGTTTTGCGGAGCTCCTTTCCGCGTTTGGCGCCGAACTCCCTGAGAAGCCGCACCTCGCTCTCCTTTTTTTGTTTTAGCGCGTGGTCGAGGACTGTCCATCCTTTGTTATCGGTTGCATTCACATCGGCGTCGTCCTCAAGGAGCGTGTACATAATAGAGGGGTCTTCGGCGTTTTTAGCCGCGATCATGAGAACTGTTAATCCTATACCTTTGATGGAGGCATTCACATTGGCTCCGGCCTTAATGAGCGCGTGAATAACAGCGGGGTTCTTATTGCGCACAGCCGCGCCCATGAGGGGTGACATGTCGTTTAAATCAACCGCATTCACATCGGCTCCGGCCTCAATGAGCGCGCGAATAACAGAGACCCTTCCATTGCTCGCCGCCCCGCACATGAGGGGTGTTACGTTGTCCGCATTGACCGCATTCACATCGGCTCCGGCCTCAATGAGGGTGTGGATAAGAGCAGGGGTCTTGGCGTTTGTTGCCGCGCCCATGAGGGCTGTTACGCCGTAGTCATTGATCGCGCTCACATCCGCTCCGGCCTCAATGAGGGCGCGAACAATGCTAATGTCTCTATTGCCCAGAATTGCATATAAGAGCGCCGTTAATCCAGAAGCGTTAGCCGTATTCACATCGACATTATCCTTCAGGCGGGCAATTAATTCTGATGTACTCAGGCTATCCCAATCGATATCCATCCACGTTTGTTTCGATTTTTTCATTGATCCCTCCAATTCCTGCCGCAGTTTGCTGTGCTTCTGCGCGCCATCCTTGGGGAGTTCTTTTCCGCTTTTTGCGCCGTGTTTGGTAAGAAGTTTCTCCGCATATTTCTTTTTTTGCTCCCGCGCGTGGTCGAGGGCTGTCCGTCCCTTCGCATCGACGGCATTTATATCTGCCCCGCATACAATGAGCGCGCGAATAATGTCGGGATCCGCGTTTGCCGTAATCGCTAAAATTAAGGCTGTTAGTCCATTCTCATTGGCGGCATTCACATCGGCTCCCCCCTCAACAATGGCATGGATTATATAGATATTTTTACCGAATACGGCCGCATGATCGAGAGCTGACATGCCATGCGAGTCAATAGTGTTTACATCTGCTCCGCAGTCAATGAGGGCGCGAACAATGTCGGGGCCTTCGCTGTTCCCGGACGCAAGCATAAGAGCTGTTCTGCCATTATCATCACGGGCATTCACATCTCCTCCGGCTTCGAGAATTGCATGGATAATGGTAATGTCTCTCCTATTCAAAATAGCATACGAGAGCGCCGTTAATCCGACATCGTTAGCCGCATTCACATCGGTCTTTGTCTTCAGAATGTCAATTAATTCTGATGGACTCAGGATATCCCAATCGATATCCATCCACTTTTGTTTCGATTTTTTCATTGATCCCTCCAATTCCTGCCGCAGTTTGCTGCGCTTCTGCGCGCCGCTCAACAGGGGAACTCCATGATCTGAAGTCCCGTTTGCGCAGGCAATAGTGATGATGCTTATTCTACCATACAGGGAGGCTTTTGTTAGCCCATGCGTCCCTGTTGAGGCAGATGCGGCTGCGCTGTTACTCTTTGCCGCTTTTCTGCCCGTTTTTTTGGCCGTTTTGCTGAAATGCTCGAATTTCATCCTCGCTCAGCCCGGTAACATCCTGAATGTCATGGGCTGAAAATCCTTTGGAAAACATACTGCGGGCATTTTTTCTCCGCTCCTCAATATGTCCCTCCGCGCGACCTTCTTGACGACCTTCTTGACGACCTTCTTGACGACCTTCTTGACGACCTTCCTGCCGGCCTTCTTGACGGCCTTCCTGCCGGCCTTCTTGACGGCCTTCTTGACGGCCTTCCTGAATCCCTTCCTGACGGACTTCCTGCATTTCCCGCCGCATTTCCTTCGTTTCTTCCTGTACTTCCTGCTTGACCTGGGCTTTGACCTCTTTGTAAATTCTCAGTTGCCACGGGAACAGTATTTCTATTCCTTCTTTTGTAATCATATTAATTACCTCCTTCATAGTGTAATCGTTAACGTTCGTCTCTGAGATGTGTGTATTATAGAGCACATCGCTCATAATTAACAAGGACTCCTTCACCTTTTCGCCAGTATCATGCTGGAGAATTTTCAAAAGATGCTTCGTGAATTCAGCGCAATTATCCTCATTCTTCAAATCTTTGTTGTAGCGCGCAAGGTAAAAATAGGCAGCCACACGACCGTGGAACTGCAGTATCTTCTCATGCGGGAGCCTATGCACATCAATAACAGGATACTCAAAGAATTGGCGATATGTACTCGGGGGGCTATCTACCAGCGTGTCTTCCGTCGCGTTCTGCGGCCATTTCCGTATTCCCGTGTACAGAACAATGGGGTATACCCAATGATGTTGGTACGTTTTCGAATTGCGGATAGCGCGCTTGAGCATATCGGTATATTCGAATAGGCGCCTGCTCATGGAATAATCGACGGTCGATTGATGTTCCAGAATGATATAGACCGTTTTCTCTTCCTTCCCGTAGCGGAAGGAAATTTTCGCAACGATATCCGATATTTTGCGCATGAGCTTCGTCAGCTTCTTGCCTCCGAGCTCCCGAGCGATGAATTCATTGCTCACAATCGTAATGTTCTCAGGGCGAATAGAGGTGATCCAGTCATCATCGACAAATTGCAGCAGTTGATATATGGATTCCGCATCGCCAAACAAGAACTTATGAGTTTCATCCCATTGTTTTCGCGGCTTTTGATGAGCCGCCTGACTCCGTTTCTTTTTCTTCATATACTGATAACGGAGGAAATGTTCGTGAGGATTGAGTTTTTGCAAAAAAAGTTTGAAAAATGTAAAAATTTCTATTTTTTCGAGATTTTATTATGTGACCAGCCCCTATTGCTGGGACTGGGGGCTGGTCGGCGCTCCTCCGGCATTCGCTTATTCTGCCTTGGGGGGGCGGGCTCCGGTTGCCATATCGTAGGCGTAGATATAGTCATTGGTAGTATCCGTCACTAACATCGTTCCCCCGTATGCCCAGATCCCATAGGGGGCCGCATTCTCGTCAGCAAGAGTCAACACTTTTGAATTGCCGGTCACGCTGATATCGCCGTCGCTGGCTATCGTGTAGTCATAACCATAGATTTTTATTCCATTGAAACCTTGCAGCACCCACATCGTGCCCTCATCAGAGCAGATGCTATAGGTTCCAGCATCATTATTCGCAGCATTAAGCGGCAAATCCTTGCCCGTATCGCGTGATCTATCACTCATCTTGTAGGCATATATTGTATCTGCAGCGCTAGCCGTGTCTCCCACCCACATCGTTGTCCCATCCGACCACATACCAGAGGGGGTATCATTATCATCACTCGTAGTGAAATCCTTTCCCGAATCGCGCGCCTTAGTTTCCATGTTGTAGGCATAGAGTTTGCGATCGCTCCAATCTGATACCCACATTGTTGTCCCATCCGCCCAGATGCCGTAGAGTATATTACCCCCGACAGTAAGCGTGATGTCTTTTGACTCATCTCGCGACTTGTCGCTCATGTTGTAGGCATAGATTTTTTTATCGTTAGTATCCAGCACCCACATCGTTGTTCCATCCGACCAGAGGTCATTGGGATAATCATTCACGTTTGGAAAATCGTCTTTATAAACACCTTCATGGTTATATCCGTCTCTCTTGAATCCCTTTCGGTCATAGCCGAATCGGTTATATTCCGTGCCGGTGTAGCGGTCATTTCCTTCGGCGTCAAAGCCGTCTACGTCATACCCTTCTGATGTGTAACCATCTTTGTCATACCCGTCTGATGTATAGCCGTATTTGTCATAACCATCTGTGTCGTACGGTATGCCAGTATCCTTATGAATGCCATCGGCATTAAAGCCGGATGGGTCGTATTGCGTGCCCGTCTCCCGGTGATCGCCATCAGCGTTAAAACCGTCTTCGTCATAGCCGTCCGTGTCGTAACCGTACCGGTCGTATTTTTTGCCGGTGTCGCGGTGAACGCCAGCGGTATTAAAGCCCTCTCTGTTATACCCGGTCGAGTCATAGCCATCTTTGTCATATCCGTCTGATGTATAGCCGTATTTGTCATAACCATCCGGGGCGTATGGCGTGCCAGTGTCCCGGTGAATGCCAGAGGCGTTAAAGCCGTCTGCGTCATATCCGTCCTTGTCATAGCCATTGGCGTTAAAGCCATCCGCGTTGTAACCAGCTACATTATAGCCGTCCGGGTCGTAGTGCGTGCCGGTGTCTTGATGAATGCCGGCATCATTGAATCCTCTTGCATCGTACATTTCACAGGCCGTGAGAATTAATATCAGGGTAAAAATGAAAACAAGCCCCCGCAGCAGACGCGGGTGGTGAAACTGGTTCCGCCGGTTTAGGCTATGCGTGGATGTCCGGCGTGGATGTCCGGCGTGGATGTCCGGCGTGGATGTCCGGCGTGGATGTCCGGCGTGGATGTCCGGCGTGGATGTCCGGCGTGGATGTCCGGCGTGGATGTCCGGCGTGGATGTCCGGCGTGGATGTCCGGCGTGGATGTCCGGCTCGGGTTGATTGTTATAATTTATCATCAAAAACTCCTATTATCAATAATAATTGAAAGCATTGAGTATGTCAAGCATATTTCCGAAAATTTTTGGGAAACTTTTGCATTTTGCAAAACTTTTTTTTATAATCCCACATTGGCAATATCCTCAATTTTTCTCATGTGGAATGCTTTCTATGTGCTGAGCATTCCCGCATTTTACGGATGATCGGCAAAGAGTGCAGGGAGCCTCAGAGATAAACGCAAGGATCGCAAGGAGTTGTGTATGAAAAAATTACGGTCTATTCTCGCCATACTGCATGCGCATCGGTTTCTGTATGTCATTTCACTCATTACCATTGTTGTGGGAACAAGTTTTTCCTATATCGTTCCTCTGGTCATAAAGACGACCATTGATAGTCTCTTAAACAAGATTCCCCTGAATCCGAAAAATCTGATAGAGCGGCTCTTCATTGCCCTTGGCGGCATTGAATTCCTGAGTCCGCGGCTTTTCATTCCGGCTATTATCCTGCTGATAATAATAGCAGTCCAGGGTATATTCACCTTCCTGTCACGGATTACAGCAGCGCGGGCCTCGGAGAGCAGCATTGAAGATTTACGCAATACACTCTATGTTCACATTCAGCGTCAGCCCCTGAGCTATTTCAATCATGCGGCAACAGGCGATATCATCCAGCGCTGTACCAGCGACATTGATACTATCCGGCTTTTTCTTGAAACGCAGTTTGTCGAAATTGGAAATACCTGCCTTACCATCACCATTGCTGTCGGCATTATGTTCGGTATAAACCCCCAGCTCGCCGTGGTTACTCTGCCCATTGTTCCGATAAGTTTTTTCTTCAGCTATTTTTTCTTTCTGAAGGTACAGGAGGTATTTGTGCTCAGCGATGAAAGCGAGGGACGCCTGTCGGAAATGCTGAGTGAACATCTGCGCGCCATTCGGGTCGTAAAGGCCTTCGGCAGGGAGGTGCATGAAATTAAACGCTTCGATGAGCTGAATGTGGATTTCAAACATACAATGATGCGTCTTGTTGATCTGCTGGCAGTGTATTGGAGTTTTTCCAATGTATTCAGCGCCCTTCAGATTATCGTGGTGTTGACGCTCGGAACATTCTGGGCTGTGCAGGGGAATGTTACTCTCGGAACATTGCAGGTTTTCATGGCATATGTCTGGATGATTCTCTGGCCCCTGCGTCAGATGGGACGCATTCTGGTGGACATGGGGAAGGCCTTTGTGGCAGTCGGGAGAATTAATGAAATTCTTGCCGAGGTTCCTGAGGATATGCATTCTGATGCAGATTGTCCGAAAATTACCGGCCGTATCAGCTTCAAGAACGTCAGCTTTACCTATCCGCCGCCCCCGCACGACAGCGCAGCGAAGCCGCCGCAGACGGTGCTGGACAATATCAGTTTCGACATATACCCCGGGGAAATTATCGGTATTCTGGGGCCGACAGGATCGGGAAAGTCGACCATTCTTCATCTTCTTGCAGGGCTGTATCCTGAATATGACGGAGAAATACTGATGGACGGCAGGGAACTTCATCATCTTAATGTATGGGAGTACCGAAAACAGCTGGGCTATGTGCTTCAGGAACCGCTTCTCTTCAGCGGGAGTATCAAGAAGAATATCCGTATGGGATTCCATACCGCTCATTTTACCGAGGTAACATCGGCGGCTGCGCAGGCGGAAGTTCACCAGTCCATTCAGGAATTTGAAATGCGGTATCATACCGTGGTCGGTGAGCGGGGGGTAACGCTTTCCGGCGGGCAAAAGCAGCGGGTGGCCATTGCCCGGGCGCTTATCCGCGGATTAGCTGTGTATATGTTCGATGATTCACTCTCCGCGCTCGATGCCGAAACCGATTCGAAGATCAGAAATAATCTCATTGCCCGGGAGGGCGGGACAACAGTGCTCATTGTGAGTCATAGACTGAGCACTATTGCGGGAGCCGACAGGATCATTGTTATAGAACAGGGCAAAGTAGGCCAAATTGGTACTCATGAAGAATTACGGCAGGAAGATGGGCTGTACAAGAGGCTTTGGGAGCTTCAGGGAAAAACGGGCGCGCATGAAAGGCGGGAGTGCATATGAAAAACCAGACAAAACGTGAAAAGCACAAGCGCATAATCAACATGTGGCTGAGCCTGCTGAAATATGCCGGGGAACAGCGAAGGAGTGTTGCCCTGCTCATTATTGCGCTGGTGGCAACAGCTATTGTTGATGTCATGCTGCCGCTTATGACCCGCTATGCCGTAGATACCTTTGTGGTGCCGAGGACAGTGGAGGGAATGGGGGGCTTTGTTGCCGTGTTTGTTGTGCTGGCATTGACTCAGATGCTGAGTCTGTATGGACTCATTCACCTCGGCGGTATTATTGAAACAAGCATTGTGTATCGCCTGCGGGAGCGGGGCTTTGAGAAGCTGCAGAAATTATCGTTTGAGTATTTTGATAAAACGGCATCGGGTTGGCTGCTTACCCGCATGACTTCCGATTGCCAGCGGCTGGGAGATGTTATTTCCTGGGGCATTGTGGATATTGTATGGGGGTTCACCATGATGGGTGGAATTGCCGTTGTCATGCTGGTTCTCAATGTTCGTCTCGGCCTTGTTACTCTGGCGGTTGTTCCTCTTCTCGCAGCAGTAAGTTACTACTTCCAGACAAAAATCCTCAAATCGCAGCGGCTGGTTCGGAAGAATAACTCACGGATATCAGGAGCCTTCAGCGAGGGCATACAGGGCGGCCCGACAATAAAGGTTCTCGCGGGAGAAGAGGAAAGCGCGCAGGAATTTGCCCAGCTCACCGGAAGAATGCAGCGTACCTCTGTTATCTCAGCGCGCTTCAGCGCCATGTACCTTCCTCTGGTTATCTTTCTGGGGGCTGTTGGTACCGCTCTGGCTCTCAGCTTCGGGGGAGTAATGATTCAGACTGAAATCATCACCTTTGGAACTCTGCTGGCCTTTATCAGTTATACCATTCAGTTCTTTGATCCCCTCAATGAGTTGGCCCGGGTTATCAGTGAAATACAATCGGCGCGGGCCGCCGGGGAGAGAATTCTGGGTCTTATTCATACCGAAGAGGCAATTACCGACAGTGCTGAAATTTGCGCGCGCTGGGGTACGGTCGTTGATCCAAAAGATTCAGCTATTCCTAAAATTCGGGGAAGTGTCAGCTTTGAAAATGTGATTTTCCAATATTCAGGGGGGCAGACAGTTCTGCATTCATTCAGCTTAGATATTTCTGCCGGACAGACGGTTGCCATTGTTGGCGCAACCGGATCGGGAAAAACGACTATTGTTAACCTTGTGTGCCGCTTTTATGAACCGACCTCAGGACGTATTCTCATTGACGGGAGAGATTATCGGGAAATTGGCTTGCCGGTTCTCAGAAGAAATTTGGGCTATGTCCTCCAATCGCCCCAGCTTTTTAATATCAGTATCAGGGAAAACATTCGCTATGGTAAGCTGAGCGCCAGCGATGAAGAAGTTGAACAGGCCGCAGTTTTTGCCAATGCCCATACCTTCATTTCCCGCATACCGGAAAAATATGACAGTATTGTCGGAGAAGGAGGCAGTAGTTTGTCGACCGGCCAGAAGCAGCTCATCAGTATTGCCAGAGCTATTCTCGCAGATCCTGCCATCATTGTTCTTGATGAAGCTACCAGTTCGGTTGATCCTGAAACAGAAAAGCTCCTCCAAGATGCAATTCATAAGGTTCTTCAGAACCGCAGTAGTTTTGTTATTGCGCATAGGCTTTCGACAATTCGGGAGGCCGACCGCATTTTGGTTCTGGAAGATGGGAAGATTATTGAGGACGGCAACCATGAAGCACTTCTTGCCGGTAATGGACACTACGCAGGGATGTATCGGCAACAGTTTATGGAAGAGGAAGAGTACCGCATTCTGAGCACCGAAAAATAAAGTGCCGCGAAAGGTACCGCAGCGCGAATTCCTCCTCTATGGTTTTGCCCCGCACTGAGATGGATAGTTTTGGTAAGAGCCGGACGGCTGGGTCTCCTGTGCTGTTACTCTTTGCCGCTTTTCTGCCCGTTTTTTTGGCCGTTTTGCTGAAATGCTCGAATTTCATCCTCGCTCAGCCCGGTAACATCCTGAATGTCATGGGCTGAAAATCCTTTGGAAAACATACTGCGGGCATTTTCTCGAATCCCTTCCTGCCGACCTTCCTGACGGCCTTCTTGACGGCCTTCTTGAATCCCTTCTTGCCGCTTTTCCTGCATTTCTTCCTGTACTTCCTGCTTGACCTGGGCTTTTACCTCTTTGTAAATTCTCAGTTGCCACGGGAACAGTATTTCTATTCCTTCTTTTGTAATCATATCAATTACCTCCTTTATAGTGTAATCGTTAACGTTCGTCTCTGAGATGTGTGTATTATAGAGCACATCGCTCATAATTAACAAGGACTCCTTCACCTTCTCGCCAGTGTCATGCTGGAGAATGTTCAAAAGATGCTTCGTGAATTCAGCGCAATTATTCTCATTCTTCAAATCTTTTTTGTAGCGCGCAAGGTAAAAATAGGCAGCCACACGACCGGTGTACCTGAGGAGCTTCTCATGTGGGATCCTATGCACATCAATAACAGGATACTCAAAGATTTGGCGATATGCGCTCGGGGGGCTATCTACCAGCGTATCTTCCGTCGCGATCTGCGGCCATTTCCGCATTCCCGTGTACAGAACAAGGGGATACACCCGATGATGTCGGTACGTTTTCGAATTGCGGATAGCGCGCTTGAGCATATCGGTATATTCGAATAGGCGCCTGCTCATGGAATAATCGACAGTCGATTGATGTTCCAGAATGATATAGACGGTTTTCTCTTCATTCTTGTTCCCGTATCGGAAGGAAATTTTCGCAACAATATCCGATATTTTGCGCATGAGCTTCGTCAGCTTCTTGCCTCCGAGCTCCCGAGCGATGAATTCGTTGCTCACAATAGTAATGTTCTCAGGGCGAACATACCGTATCCAGTCATCATCGACAAATTGCAGCAGTTGATATATGGACTCCGCATCGCCAAACAAGAACTTATGTGTTTCATCCCATTGTTTTCGCGGCTTTTGATGAGCCGCCTGATTCTTTTTCTTCATATACGGATAACGGAGGGAATGTTCGTGGTGATTGAGTTTTTGCGAAAAAAGTTTGAAAAATGTAAAAATTTCTACAAAGTTTTGCATTGGAAAATTGTGCTTGCACAATTTCCATGAGCAAAACTTTCTATAAAATAGGAGAATGCTAAGCACAGAGAGCATTCCGAATCTGAAACTTTTGCATTGGAAAAGTTTCTTCTATTTTTTCAGGATTTTATTATGTGACCAGCCCCTGTTGCTGGGACTGGGGGCTGGTCGGCGCTGCGCGCCCAAGCGGACGCTTAGTCTGCCTTCGGCGGGCGGGCGCGGGTTGCAAGATCGTAGGCATAAATTCTGTCAGTAGCAGTATCCGCCACCCACATCGTTGTATCATTCGACCAGATACCGAAGCTGTTATCAATGGTCGGTACGGGGATATCTTTTGATGAATCCCGCGCTCCACCACTTAACGTGTAGGCTACAATTATTTTCCTTCCTTCTTCCATATCCAATACCCACATTGTTGTCCCATCCGACCAGATGGCCCGTGAAGTATATCCAGTATTGGTAAAACCGCTACTGGGAGTGTCCCCGTCATTTATGGCTATGGTCATAATAGCATAACTATAAAGACCCTGTGCTACCCACATCGTTGTTCCATCCGACCAGATTCCTATGGGAAGAACAGCCGAGACCGAAATAGTGTCTCCAAATTTATTTTCCTTGCTACTCATATTATAGGCATAGATTTTATTATCGTTGGTATCTATTACCCACATTGTTGTTCCATCCGACCAGATGTCGAAAGGGCTATTATTCCCGGCAGCACTGAGCGTGGTGAAATCTTTGTCCGCCTCGTGTTCCTTGGTAATCATGTTGTAGGCATAGATTTTGTCATCGCCATCATCCGCCACCCACATCGTTGTGCCATCTGACCATATGCCTGTGGGATCAGTATTTCCGGCAGCAGAAAGCGTGGTGAAATCGTCTCGGTAAAAACCTGCGGCATTATAGCCGTATAAATCGAACCCGTCTTCATCATAGCCATTTTTGTCGTAGCCGTATCGGTCGTAGGGCAGACGGGTTGCCCGGTAAATACCATCAGCGTTAAAGCCGTTTTTGTCGTACCCGGCCGCGTCATAGCCTTCGGAGTCAAAGCCGTCTGCGTCGTAACCCTGTTCGTCATAACCTTCAGGGTTGTATGGCGTTCCGTCACGATGGTTACCGTCAACATCAAAGCCCGCTGCGTTATAGCCGTCTTTGCCATAACCGTAGAGGTTGTATTCCGTGCCGGTGTCGCGGTGTTTGCCATCAGCATTAAAGCCGTCTGCGTCATAACCCTGTTCGTCATAGCCATCAGCATTAAAGCCGTCTTTGTCGTAACCGTTTACGTCATAACCTTCAGGGTTGTATGGCGTTCCGTCACGATGGTTACCGTCAACATCAAAGCCCGCTGCGTTATAGCCGTCCTTGTCGTAGCCGTAGAGGTCGTATTCCGTGCCGGTGATATAATGAATACCATCGTCATAAAACCCGTACATGTTGCAGGCCGTGAGAGTGAGTATTAGGGTGAAAATGAAAACAAGCCCCCGCAACAGCTGCGGGCCTTGAAATTGGTTCCGCCGGTTTAGGCTATGCTCGGGTGTCCGGCTCGGGTGTCCGGCTCGGGTGTCCGGCTCGGGTGTCCGGCTCGGGTGTCCGGCTCGGGTGTCCGGCTCGGGTGTCCGGCTCGGGTTGATTGTTATAATTCATCATGGAATAACTCCTTAATAAGGATTATTACTAAAAAACATTGAGAATGTCAAGTATTTTTCCGTGCATGTTTGGGATATTAAGGTTTGAACAGACCCCACTTTGACCTATTATGCGATCATTTCTTCCGAGTGCCAAGCCCTCCATCGCTCAAGCGTCGGCCGTGTGAGCCGTTGCTCCATTATGATCGGCTTGAGCCGGAGAATATCACTATCCACATCGGTATTCCGCTGCCTCAAAAGATCCATCGGAGTCCCTTTTCGGTAGGTGTTGAACCGCCGGTAATTGAAATCTATCTGATACTCCTCGGCTTCCTTAAGAAACTCATTGAGCTTTGGATTCATCACCTGACTGTAGAACTCATCCTCAATGAGCCGGTGCGAGGACTCGACAGAACTGTTCCATGTGCAATGCCCGGGCGGAATACGCCGATACTCGACACCCGCCTGTATGAGCGCCTGCTCAAACCCCGATGTTCGGGTTTTGCTCAGATGTCGAACGGTGAACTCTGCCCCGTTATCGGTCTGAACCGTTATGTCCTTGACAAGGTCTCCGCCGCGATTCCGCAGGTGCTCGGCGAACAAGGTTGTTACCATACTGCTCTTCTCATTGGCGAAGGCGTACCACAGAGCCCCTGTCGCCCGATCCCGGGCGGTTATCTGGTACTTCGGAACGTCTAAACACTTCTGAGAAAACCGCATAGCGGGAATGTCCGTCAGATACTTGATATCAATCTGAATGCACTCGCCGAACTTCATCCTGTCGGTTACCTCCCGCAAATCTCTCTTGGGTAGCGCCTTCGGCTTCTTTGTTTTCCGCGCCCCTATCTGCTTTAGCGTCTTGATAATCGTCGGCAGGCTGTACTTCCCGCCAACTTCCGTCTGCAACTGCTTTTGCACCTGAGTTCCAATGATTTTGTTGTGATTCCGATTCTTGGTCTGGACAAGACTCTCGAGATGACACCGGTGCCCGAATTTCATCTTCATCGGATGATTGGTCGTGCCCCGCTTCTTGTCTTCAAGCCCCTCGCCGGATTCAAAGCGCCGAACCCACCGCCGCACCGTGTTGCGCGACACCTCGAACTCCCGAGCAGCCGCCTTGATCGAATGCTCCTGGGCATACCGAACCATCCGCAACCGCCAATCATACATCGAAGCCGCCTGATACTTCCGAGACTTGAGATGATACTGAGAATATGTGATACTACTGTTCACTGTTTCCCTCCTTTTATGTTTTATACAACCCCCAGTGTATACGAATAACCTTCGTTTTACACTGGGGAGGAGGGGTCTGTCCAAAGGTTTATATCCCATTTTCCGTGCATGTTTCGAAAGTTTTGCCAATGGTCATTCCGGTATATTGACGAAATGATCAAATCATCCTATTATCTGAGCATAGACGATTACATGATCGTATAGAAACCTTTGCATAAACAAAGTTTCCAGAGGTATTTTTGCTTATGCAGCCGGTGAAAAAAAACATACTTGCTATTGGTTCGGGAAAGGGGGGAGTCGGAAAATCGACAACTGCGCTGAATGTTGCCCTCCTGTCCGCAAAATCGGGAATTCGTACAGGAATTATCGATATGGATCCTCTGTCAAACCTCGGGGTCATTCTCGATCTTAATGAAGAAGATCTGAAATCCCCATCAGAATCCCCAAAAAAATCCCCAGAAAAATCCCCATCAGAATTGGCAGACGACCTTGCATCGCATACCCGTAAAATCTTTTCCCGTCTCGATCTCCTCTTTTACCGTGAAAAATCACGAACAGAGGCCGCCTCCCTGTATGAACGTATATTTGAACGTTTCAGCAGGGAACTGGAGCAAAAATATGAGCTGATCATTATTGATCTGCCGGCGGGCATTGTACAGAATGAAAATCTTTATGTCCTTCCTCATCTGGAAAATCTTATAGTCGTTACCCATGCGGAACCCACCAGTCATGTGTCGGCTGGCGGATATATAAAAGCTGCTCTTGAGGTAAATAGCAGGCTGCATTTTCTTATCTGGAATAACAAGTATGAGGCGGGAATTGATCCGGCTTTCAATCCGGGAGATATTCTGGGCAATTATAATCGCTACGCCCCCGATGAATTGCGCCTTCCCGATTCAGTAAAGGATCGTTTGCAACATGTGGCCTATGTTCCCTCCGATCCTTCCTTGAATTTGCTGAAGACGCGGCTCGATTTCCGGCTTGATATCCTCCTTAAAATTCAGGAATCGCTGCATGTTCTGTATGAACTCATTGTTCCACTGCCCGGGAATGAGAAACTTCCGCTCATTACTCGCCGCGCACTCCGATATTATCTGCTGCATGAATACGGAGCGCCCAGCGGCGAAGGCGCTCTCACATATCTTGCCGAATTTTTTCAACGGAGCATGAGTCCGCATGATCAGGCTATTGTTGAACAGTATATTGAACAGCAAACAGAGAACCCGCTTCGGAAAGTAGTAGCTGAAAGCATGCAGATTATTACCCAAATTATGGATATATATCGGAATAGGCAGTGGCGGAGTAATTCCTTTCAGGAAATGAGCGCTACCTTTGCGCATCTTTCTCCCCGTCTTATACATAGTTTTCAGATTTTCAACCGCCTCGTTGAATCGTTTTCTGATGAGAAAATACGGAAACGTTTTGCCTATGTTGATATGGCCATGCTGAAGAACACCTTAGGGCTTGGGTTTTTCTATTTTGCACTTCTGAAACTGCTTGAACATAAGCGTATTCAACAAGTATTGATCAGCTTTATTCCTCGAAAAAAGCGTAACGGAAAATTTGTCCGCGATCGTCATAGGCAGATCATGTTGTTAATTGAGAATGGCAGAGTATATCATCAGAAATTTTTTAATCTTGTGCGAACGCTGTTTCCCCTTGTTGAACGGCAGCTCTACCGCCTCGCGCGAATACGAAAATTGGAGAACATTCTGCTTTACGATGATAATGGCCGGATCAGAAGAAATGTCTACCTCCGGTTATTATCCGAAATTATACACGAGTTGCTGAATGCCGGACTTGGAATACATGTGGGTATACACTTCAACAGAGCCGCGCAGGAAATTCGAAAGGGTTGGGAAGCTGTGAAAAAGGTGATAGATTGATGATGAAGCCACCGAAGGGTTCCGGCGGGAAGAAGTATGATGTTGTTCTTGAGCTGGAAAATTGTATTGCGAAGACTGTTAAAGATAAAGACGACAATACGGTTCTGGGTATTGATGTTTACACACATTGCCTCATTGTCGGCCTTATTGCGCGGGAGCTCATTCAGAATTTACCAGCGAAATTGCGGGAGGAATTTTTTCCGGTCGGCGCCGAGCTTATTGCGGCGAGTCATGATATTGGAAAAATTTGCCCGCATTTTCAGGAAAAAATTTATCGCAGCCGTCCTCAATACACCAAGAACAGTCAGTCCGGTTTGGAAGATGCCGATCCATCTTTTGAGAAACAGTTAGGATACCATTCAGGAGTCGGTCAATCGGCGCTCGATGGACTGGATGGACTGGGAAAGTACATTCCTCAAATTGTTGGCGCGCATCATGGAAGATCAATAGACTGCCGGCATATCAAAGATTCCAATGCCGAAATACTCGGAGGACGGAAATGGCAACAGCAAAGGCTGAAGCTGGTGGAACTGCTGAAAACAGAGCTGAAGGCTAATTGGCCCGTCATCAATTCTGACTTACAGGCCAGGCTTATTACTGGTCTGACAATAGTTTCAGACTGGATTGGCAGTAATTCTCATTTTGAATTTACCCACAATAATAAGCCCGCAATTCACAGTCTGGCAACACGAGTGCAGAATGCTCTTACAAACGGAGGACTCAAGCGCCCAAAAATACAGCGGGAACAGACCTTTCAATCGTTATTTCATTCCTACAATCCCTATCCCGTACAGGAAGAATTTATTAGCCGCGTGAATGGGCCCGGACTGTACATACTTGAGGATCAAATGGGACGGGGCAAAACGGAGGCTGCTCTTCTCGCGGCCTATAATATGATGGATCGGGGAATTGCATGTGGAATATATTTTGCCCTGCCGACGACCCTCACATCTGAAAAAATGTATGACCGCTTCAATGAGTTCACCGACAAAATATTAGACTATGCTGAAAAACATCGCGCATTAGTGGCGCACGGCAAAGCATGGCGCTATGACCACGATTGGGGAGAGGATGCCCGTCCGGGGCATTCATGGTTTGCTCCGCGCAAACGGGCATTGCTGGCGCCTTTTGCTGTCGGAACTATTGATCAGGCTCTTATGTCCGTACTCAACGTCAAGCATTCTTCGCTGCGATTATTCGGTTTGAGCACCAAGGTCGTTATTCTCGATGAGGTACATACCTACGATGCCTACACCGGCACCCTGCTGGATACACTTATTTCATCATTATATAAGTTGGGCTGCGTTGTTATTGTGCTGAGCGCCACACTTCAGAATGATCGGAAAAAGGAAATTTTTGCGCAATGCAGAGGTGATGCCGACAATACCGCAGACATCTCGATTCCTGATCATTATCCGCAAATATCTTCGCTGCCGCTGAAGGTCCCTCTTAGTTTTTCGCCGCCGTATGAACAGGATGAAACGGAGCAGAGGAGCGTAGCAGTTCACAGCCATGTTTCCGATGCCGATGCCCTGAATGAGGCCCTCGACAGGGCCCTGCGCGGGGACTATGTGCTCTGGATTGAGAATACGGTTAGGGAAGCCCAGGAAATATACAGGGTTCTGGGGGCGCGTGGGCGGGAAAATGGTGTGGAGATCGGGCTCCTCCATTCGCGTTTTACCGCGTTGGATCGGGAAAAACGTGAGAAACACTGGGTCAATAAATTGGGAAAGGGCAGGGACGAATATACTCCCGGTGTGGGTTGTATTCTCATTGGAACGCAGGTTCTCGAACAGTCGCTCGATATTGATGCCGATTTTCTCGTCACGCGGCTGGCTCCGAGCGATATGCTCCTGCAGCGGACGGGGCGCTTGTGGAGGCATACAGTGAATAACGCGCTCCGTCATGCACATGCCCGACCGGATCTGTATGTTCTTATGCCGTCTCCCGATAATCTCCTGCAAGAACTGCAAGCGGGCAGGTTCCTTACCGGCAAAGTTTATGCCCCCTATGTACTGCTCAGAACATGCGAGGTCTGGCAGAACATTACTGAACTCACCCTCCCCGGGAACATTAGAGAAATTATCAATAAAACATATAAAGATCGACAGGAAACAGAACCCCTGCAACAGACCCTGCTCAAAGACCTGCGCGATGAAAAAGAAAAACTACAGAGGTTTGCGCGTCTGGGAACGGCAACGGCAGGCCATACACAGAATGATAACGATACCGTCCCAACCCGTTATTCAGAGCAGCAAACAGTTGAGGTACTGTTACTGAAAAACTATGCGGCGAATGCGCAGTCGCGTGTACTCACATTTCCGGATAATACAAAGCTGACAATATCAGCAGGCAGAAAAGCAACTCCGGCAGAGCGAAGGGAGACCGCAAAAATACTTTATCGGCATATACTTTCGGTGCCCGAATATCAGGCTCCCGAACGCTACAGCAGAAATGAACTAAATTGGCTAAGTCCCTATCTGTATCTTGGCGATAAAATGCAGGCAGAAGTGGCGCTTGCAATTATCGGCGAAAGTGGTATACTACACGGTTTGAGAGGTGAAGAGATGAGCGATGCTCAAACATTACGGTACAATGACACTGGATATGTTGCTGAAAAACATGATAAGAGATATATGCTATGAACCGGTTTAATCTTGTTGATGAAGAGTGGATACCTATTGTTGATAACCAGCGAATAAGCTTGCGGACTCTGTTTTCAAATTCTCAATACCGTTCGCTGGGTGGAAACTGTCTTCAAATAATTTCGGTACTCAAATTTCTCCTTGCCATTGCGCAACGGGCCTGTACGCCGGCAGATGATGATGAATGGAATGAGCTTTTTCACGCAGACAGTCTCTACAAAAAATGTCTTGAATATCTTGAAGCGCATAAAGACGACTTCTGGCTCTACGGGGACAGGCCCTTCCTCCAAATGCCCGCTATTGCGCATGCGAAACGACAGAACTACGGAGCATTAACACCAGAATATTCCACAGGAAATACAACAGTGCTCTTCGAATCTCAGGTTGAGCCTTCTTTTTCCGATGCGGAAAAAATTCTTCTCATGTTGCAGGACTGTTCCTTTGCATTGTCTGGAAAAAAAGTTGATTTAGTTGTTTTGTCGCCAAGCTATTCAAAGAAAACAGCTTCGGGAAAGTTTGGATCAAGTCTTGGTTATTTGGGATACTTACATAGTTTTTATTGGGGAAGTACAATTCATGATACCCTCTACATGAATCTCCTCACCGAAGAGGATGTTCGAAACACCGGGCTGTTTCAGGAAATTGGAATACCCTTATGGGAAAACATGCCCACGGGCGAGGATGATGCTGTTGCCCGCGCGCTGGGAAATTCATACATTGGACGGCTTGTGCCTTTTTCCCGCATCATGTTTATTGCCGATGATCAACAACTGCATTATGCCGAAGGTCGTATATACGACCACGTGAAGGACGGGCAGTGGGATCCATCAGTTTCTGTAATTGATAAAGACGGAAAAGATCGAAAGTCTCTCTGGGTTGATCCGGCAAAACGTCCGTGGAGGAATTTACCTGCGCTACTGGGCTTTCTGGGAACAGATTCACAGTGCGAAACGTACCAACTAAAATTACCATATAAGCGAATTAGAAAGGCCTTTGAAACAATCGGTATATATACCGGAGGAATTCGGATAAGCAGTCAATCCGGTGAACAATTTTTTCAAAAAACTGATGATTATCTGGAGTCAGTATTTTATCTACAATCTTCTTGGCTTAACGAAGACTGGTATGCTGTTCTCAGTGAGGAAATGGAGAATCTGGATAAAAAATCTCGTTTTTTGTGGGGGAGAATTTCAGGCTATTATACTGATATGAAGGTTTCAAAATCTGACAGACTGCTCATTGTCAATCGGGCAGTCGGAAAATTCTGGGAATTATGCGAAAAACAATTCACCGAACTTGTTCAGACCTGCTATGAAGATGCCTATGGTAAAGACAAAAATGCACGTGAGATGGTACGAAAAAAATTTTATCGGTATTTTTATCAGACTTATGATAATGCCTGCCCGCATAATACACCGCACCAGATGGAGGTATGGGCAAAGAATCGTCCGCGCAATTATCTATCGGAGAAAAATACAAAAACAAAGGAGATAGATAGTGAGTGAAAAAAGTACAAAATATGTTGATGCTGTTATCGTAGCAGTAAACAGAGATACTACCGCTCTTCGGGCCAAACTCAGCAGGGCCGATAACAATTCAACCGAGTATGGGGCATGGCCCTTTCTGTCTCGCTGGGTTGATCTTGATAAGAGCAGCGACAAGAGGCGTTCCTACGCGCTGGTCGCTGCCGCCATTGCGCGGGTGCGCCCGGCCCCGGAGAAAAACGGAGACACCCCTTTGGGAAGGGCATTGCTGTTTGTTTCCTCCGATTCGGCGCAGGAAGATACGCCACCGGAAGCACGCGAATCTGCCCGGCTGCGGCGGATACTCGCCTGCCAGAGTACATCGGAACTTATTGATGTATTACGGCCCATACTCCGCTTTCTGGGGGCAAAGGGGGTGGGGTTGGATTACGTGCGGTTGTTAGATGATATTGTCTATTTTTACGATGATAATAGCCGTGAACGCTCAAAGTCCCGCTGGGCGCAGGAATTTTATTCTTACCGGGGCGATGATCAATGATTGCATCTATACTCACGCTTACCCGCAAAGACATACAGGAGCTCAGGAGAAGGAATAAAACAGTCGATGCCTATACCATTCACAAGGTCATATACAGCTTGTTTCCCGGCGCAGTCCGGAATTTTCTGTATTGCGACCAAGGGGGGAACATTCATGCGCGGAACATTCTCATTATCTCCGAGACAATGCCGCAGACACCGGAATCCGAAACTATTGAAATTAAAAGTAAGGAAATTCCCGAAAGTTTTCTCAATTATACGCTCTATGCCTTTCAGGTGAAGCTGAACCCGGTAACTTCTCAGTCACGGAAGAAAAACAGGAGAGCAGTTATTGGACAGGCAGAACTTCGGAAATGGTTTCTTGCAGAAACGAAGAAGTGGGGCTTTGAGGTTTCCGGCGCGAATCTGGAAATAAGCGGCACGGGTGTGGAAAACATAGAGAAGACGGAGCGGACAATAACATATAACACTGCGGTTTTCAAAGGAGTCCTGCGGGTTACAGACCCCGATCGTTTCAGGGCTTCCTTTCGCGGGGGACTGGGGAGAGGCAGGGCCTTTGGCTACGGGCTGCTTCAGATAAGACCATTGTTTGAATAGTAATACAAAGTTTTGCATTGGAAAATTGTGCTTGCACAATTTCCAGTAGCAAAAGTTTCTAATAGAAACTTGAAAATAACCTGAAATAAAGGAGTGTAGGAATGGATAACAATACATACAGGGGAACGAAGCTCGAATTTCATATTATTCAGAGCTTTCCTGTGACATGTCTCAATAGAGACGACGTCGGATCGCCAAAAACAGCAATTGTCGGCGGTGTAACCCGCGCGAGGGTAAGCAGTCAGTGCTGGAAGCGGCAGATTAGAATGAAAATGCGTGAACTCGGTGTCCGCTGCGCCGTTCGAACCAAGAATGTTGAGCAGAAAATTGCGGAGCACTGTGTAAAGCGCGGAATGAGTGAAGATGACGCGCTCGCTGTCTCGAAAGACATAGCCAAGATAATTAGTGATAATACACTTCATTTTTTTACGGAGAGTGAGGCAGATGCTCTCGCAGCATATGCCTGTGAAATGCATGATCAACAGAAGAAAATAGATGCGAAAAAAGACGCAAAAGAGGTCTTAAAAATTCATAAAGAACATTTTGACCCTGCCGTTGACGGCTTCGACATTGCCCTGTTCGGACGCATGGTAGCAAAGGCAAAAACAGACAAGATCGACCTAGATATTGAGGCTGCTGCCGCCTTTTCTCATGCCATAACAACACATAAGGCAAGTAACGAGGTGGAATTCTTTACCGCCATTGACGATTTTCCATCTGAAAATGACACCGGCTCAAGCCATTTGGGCAGTCTTGAGTTTAACTCGGGCACCTATTATCGCTATGTGAGTGTTAACATCGGACAGCTCTATGAAACATTGATGGGCGCAGATGACGCAATGATTAAGGGACTGGAATCCTTCATGAAGGCCCTGTATCTTGCCGTGCCAATTGCCCGGCAGGCAACGCAGGCCGGTTTTTCTCCATGGGATTACGCGCGGGTGTATGTCCGAACCGGTCAGCAACTTCAGGCATCATTCGATGAACCAGTCAAAACTCCGCGCAGGGAAGGAGGCGGGTATTCAAAACCGAGTATAGATGCTCTTGAAACATTTCTCAAAGAAAAGGAAGACCAAAGCGGTTCCCTGTTCGGGAAAATTGCTGAGTTTGAGATAGGGAGGGCTGAGAATTACAGTATTGATACCCTCATAGCAGATGTGCGCCGGACGCTTGAAGGCTTACCCGAATGAATGCCCCCTGTGTACTCCTCTGGCTGGAGGGACCCCTTCAGGCATGGGGTCACAATTCCCGATTCTGGAACAGGGACACTCTTCCATTTCCTGCGAAGTCGGGAATATATGGACTGCTTTTGTCGGCAATGGGAAAGTCTGGAGAACAAGAGGAATTTCTCGCGGAGCTTGCTCCCTGTGAACAGGAGGTAATTTCTTACACGGCAGAAAAAATTGATTTTCGGCTCATCCTTGAAGATTTTCAGACAGTCGGAACTGGTTACGATGAAAAAGATAAAAACTGGGAAAAATTCCATATACCGAAAACATCTGAAGGCAAGTCGGCAGTTGGAGGCGGCTCAAAATTAACACATCGATACTATATTCAAGATGGAAAATTTGCCGTTATACAGGACATTCCTGCCAAATATATTGATGCAGTGAAACAGGCTTTAGAAAAGCCGATATTCGACACATTCCTTGGGCGGAAAAACTGCCCCCCGAGCGACTTTGTCTTTCGCGGTACATTTTCTACTCGCGATGAAGCGCGCAAAGAGGCAGGTACTATCGCGTCAGATAAGAAGCTCAGGGAAGAGTTCCGTGTCAGGGAGGGGGAGTATCAGAATGACGGAGAGGTACGTGTTTTGAACGATATTCCGTTACAATTTGGTTCATGGAAAAAATATCGCGACCGCGTTGTTACCGTCATCAATTCAGAATAATCAGTTGGATCAGAAAACGATGAAGCAGCGGCTGTTCATTAAGATACAGCGAAATACGCTCCCACAGGTAAAAGATAAATATCCGTTCATCTATCTTGAGCGAGGCAGACTGGAGATTGATGACAGCAGTGTTAAGTGGATAGACAGCGAGGGAAATGTTGTCCGTCTTCCTGTCGCAACAATTCACACAATACTCCTGGGCCCCGGAACAAGCGTTACGCATGAAGCGGTTAAGGTAATGGCCGCATCAAACTGTACTGTCTGCTGGGTCGGAGAAGACAGCATGCTCTTTTATGCTGTCGGCCAAAGCCCCACCAGTAACACAAGGAACATGAGGATGCAGATGAATCTGACATCTGACAAAAGAAAACGGGTCGAGGTGGCGCGGAGATTATTTTCCTTCCGCTTCCCGCATATTGATGTGCAGAGATGTACTCTCCAGGAGCTTATTGGTCTGGAAGGCAGACGGGTACGGGCCCTGTATGAAGAAAAAGCGCAGCAGTATGAGGTTGGCTGGAAGGGACGGTCATACATTCCGGGAAAATTTGAATTCAGTGATATTACGAACAAAATACTTACATCATTAAACGCGGCTCTCTATGGAATTGTGACTTCGGCAATATACAGCATGGGCTATTCTCCTCATATTGGTTTTATTCATTCGGGGAGTCCACTTCCCTTTGTGTATGATATGGCCGATTTATATAAGGATGATCTCTGCATAGATCTCGCATTCAAGCTCACCAGAGAAATGGGCGGTACA
>CBDDDG010000026.1:0-33773 GCA_965226555.1 Salinispira sp.
TAAAAGAAAATAATATGTGGGTAGGGGTTACTCCAATGGGTATTGATATGTTATTTGATATTCCAGAAAATTTTGCTCAAGAATTACTATCAAATAAGAAAAAAGGAAGTGGTTATAAAATAATAGATGGGCAAGTTAAGGGGAGAACATCTGCAATATGGTTTACAAACATAGAACATGGGAGACGACATAAACCATTATCTCTCATGGATGAAACTGATATTGTCAGGTATATTACCGGAAAACCGTTTGAGAAATATGATAACTATAATGCAATAGAGGTTTTCAAGACAAAGGCTATTCCGAATGACTATGATGGAGTAATAGGAGTGCCGATTAGTTTTCTTGATAAATACTGTCCAGAACAATTTGAAATCATCGGGGCTGACGATGACGTCAAACAAGGACTTTTGCCTGAATTGGTCAATCCAAATTGGCAGGGTAAAATCGACCGTGGCTATATAAACGGAAAACGAATGTATGCGCGTATTTTAATTAAACATAAAAAGGCGAAAAAATAACATGAAAACAACGCTAAAAACTGAAATAACCATTGCGGATGTCTGTGAAGGATTTGTTTACAACGAACTTGAAGGAAAGGGGCTGTTTGGACTCGATGGCGCGTTAACTATTCAGCCTGAGTATCAGAGAAATTACATCTACGCTGAGAGCAAAAAGGATGCGCCAGTTATTGAATCAATTTTGAAAAGTTATCCAATTGGGCTAATTTATTTCAATAAAATTGATGATAACCAGTTAGAAGTTTTGGACGGACAGCAACGCATTACGAGCATAGGCCGTTATGTTGGCAACTGCTTTGCGGTAAAAGATGAAAACGGCTTAGAACAGTATTTTAGCGGCATTGCAAAAGACAAACAGAAAAAAATATTAGAAACGAAGATGCTCATTTATGAATGTGAAGGAACAGAAAGCGAAATAAAAGAATGGTTTAAGACAATTAATATTGCAGGGGAGCCTCTTAATAATCAGGAACTTCTTAATGCAGTATACTCTGGCCCCTTTGTAACACGCGCCAAAGAAGAATTCAGTAACAGCAGAAATTCTTACATAGCCAAGTGGAGCGCATATATTAAAGGCAGCGCAAATAGACAGGCATTTTTAGAACGGGCATTCGATTGGGTCAGTAAAGGAAAAATTGGCGAGTATATGAGCCGGCGCCGTTACGACAATAACATTACCGAGCTAAAAACCTATTTTAACAGCGTTATTGACTGGGTTTCTGTCGTATTTACTGATATTGAAAACGAAATGCGCGGATTGGAGTGGGGAAGATTGTATGAAACATATCACAAAAATTCATATAGCCCTGCAACTGTTTCAAAAGAGGTTCAGAAACTTATACATGACCCGTATGTTAAAAACCGCAGAGGCGTTTTTGAGTTTATACTTGGCGGTTCAGAAAATACCACACTTCTTGATATTCGTGTGTTTGACGAAGCAACAAGAAGAAAAGTATACAGCAAGCAAACCGAAGCAGCCAAGCTCAAAGGTGAATCAAACTGCCCGCTCTGCGCCCTTGGTCATGAATCCAGCAGAACGAAAATATGGAGTTTGAAAGATATGGAAGCCGATCACGTAACAGCATGGAGTAAGGGCGGTTCAACCTCAGCCGGAAATTGTCAAATGCTCTGTCAGAAACATAATAGAACAAAAGGAAATAAATAAATTCGTGTATATCAAAAAAATGAATACGCGCCCGAGATGAAATATGATACTATGAACTTCCCGGCGACCGTTGTATAATGGTATTACCCCAGCTTCCCAAGCTGGTGACGTGGGTTCGATTCCCATCGGTCGCTTTATAATGGAACCTTCAATTCTCTGGTATGATCTTGAAACATTCGGCACAAACCCCTTTCACGACCGCATAGCGCAGTTTGCGGCAATCCGCACAAATTTCAACTTTGAACAGGTCGGAGAAGCCCATGTGCTATACTGCCGCCCTGCCCTCGTATACAGCGCAGCCCGGCTCACCCGCGCTGAGGGCTGCACAACACTCATCTGCCCCCTCGGCGTTCCCGGAGAAAAAAGCCGCTGTCCCTTCATAAAAAATACAGACAGAAAACAGCTCGGCCCCATCCATGAGCAGCTCGAAACAATTGCGGCGGCCGATACCAATGGGCGCAGGGAACTCCTGCACACATTCATTCCTCACATTCAAAACATTAAATTCTGCGAAAGGGAACGAATCGGCAAACTTCTCAACCGGCTTCTCGGGCGGAGTTTCGGCGAAGACCTCAGTGGAAAGGTTGCAAAGAATTGGCTGCGATTTTGCCAGAACCGCCTCATATTTCCCCTGCTGGATGATGCCATGGATATTACCCGTTTTCAGAAAACCATTGCCGCGCTCCACGAAACAAGTACTCTGAAACAAAAATTTATTCTGAAAGATTTGCTTGTCTATTTTGAAGCGCTGGAAAAGCGCGTCCTGAAATAGAAGAGAAGTGTATACATTGATGGTGATATTGATTATACCGGAACTCACGAACATATGTATTGTGCTTCCGGTATATGTGCCAGCACTATTAGAAACGTTTGCATTGGAAAATTGCGCTTGCGCAATTTCCAGTAGCAAAACTTTGTTATATTCTTGTCCATTTTTCTGAAATGCTCGAATTTCATCCCCGCTGAGCTTGCCCCTGCTCGCGACCCTGCTCAACACCTGCCAGAAATGGTTTATCGAAAATGTCTTCCAACATACGTTTTCCTCCTCAGGATTTTACTGCCGGCTGCACGCGAGCCGGATGCCCGGGCGAGCAGCGCGGAAGCGCGACCAGCCCAGGAGGCGCAAGCCTCCGACCAGCCCGGAGGCATGGGAGCAAGGCCAATTAATGCGACCCGTTCCGCACTGTCCGCATTTCCTCATCGCTCAGCCCGGTAACATCCTGAATGTCATGGGCTGAAAATCCTTTGGAAAACATACTGCGGGCGTTTTTTCTCCGCTCCTCAATATGCCCCTCCGCGCGGCCTGTCTGTAGTCCTTCCTGCCGACCTGTCTGTAGCCCCTTCTGAAGTCCTTCTTCACGACCTGTCCGCAGTCCTTCCTGCCGACCTGTCTGTAGTCCTGTCTGAAGTCCTTCCTGCCGACCTGTCTGAAGTCCTTCCTGCCGACCTGTCTGAAGTCCTTCCTGCCGACCCATTTCCGCAATGCGCGCTCTGAATGTTTCCGCATTCATTCTGAACATTTTTGCTACCTCCTTACCTCTCGGTTCTTTTGTTCTTTCTAATCTGTTCATTAACGTATCTAAGTCTATAACAATTCCGAACATCGAATCTACCACGCCGACAAATTCCTCTATCAGCTCCAGCGATTCTTCATTCAGCATTTCTGCTATCGCTTTCTCCACCTTCCGAATGTCCCAATCCGTATTCAGCAGATTTTTCGAGTACAGATCAAGGTACATAACAGCCGCAAACATTCTTCCCCGCTGCTGTAGCTGTTCCGAAGAATAATCGTTCTCGCTAATAAGATCATAAGGAAAAGGGGCAAGATACTGCGGGAATTCCCGCTTCCGTTGCTTTCTGACATTCCCCGGCACCTTCCATTTTCTCGTACCATTATAGAACACAATGGGCAGAAATACCAACTCGCAGTCATCGGGAATTGCGCCGGAGCGGTGAATGTTTCTATAGAGAAGATTTGTGTACTCCGACATGCGGAGGGGCATGTCTTTGTCCACTCCAGACTGATGCTCAAGGAGCACATAGATAGCAACATCTCCCGTGTGATCCCGAGTTCTGATTTTGCAGACAATGTCGGCCATTCGTGTTTTCGCATGGTCGATGAAAAATGTGCCGTTTTCGATGGTTATATCCTCGGTTCGCAGTTTTTTCGTCCATGCGCCTCCGACAAAGCGTTGCAGAAATTGGAGCATTATTGCGGGTTGGAACAGCAGGGAGCGGTATCCCTGGTCGTAGGGAACGGGGGCGGGTTTTTCTTTGAAATCGATCATATAATTCCTCCTGAACGAAACTTTTGCTACTGGAAATTGTGCAAGCACAATTTTCCAATTCAAAAGTTTCTGAACGTTTCTTTCTGAATAGGGGAGCTCCCATGGCGACATGGTCCCATGGTGAATTCTCCCTTATATATCTATAACGGGTAAAATGTCATTCTTGACTATGTTTTTTGAGAGAATTTGAAAGAATTTTGCAAAATGTGTGAATTTTTTTCGGAGAGTCGGGAATGGGGGGCTGGTATGCTCTGTGTTGATACGCTTTATGCTCCCCGGAACAATGCTCCGCGCGAGGCCTTTGTTGAAGTGTGAATATATGAAGTCCCGGAATATCTGAGCATTCCCGAAAACATATTTCCAGCGTGTACCATACCGATATATTTTCCGCTCATACCATATAGACGGGTTAAATATGAATGGTGTATGACAAAATGAGAAATTTTTTGAAAAAGTTTTATTATTTTGGGATATTACTAGAAAGAGACCGTTGCACGGCAATTCTACCATCTGACATCATTTACGCCTTCGGTGGCGAAAATTGACAAAATAAAGGAGATTGGGCAGTATTTTTAATGGTCAACCTTCAAAATTTATAAAATTTTACAACAAAATCCCAAAAATGACATGATATTTTTTACAAAAGCACATTGTTTATATGCAAATCGCAAAAAAAATTATTTGCCGTGCAACGGTCTCTAGAAACTTTTGCTCATGGAAATTGCGCAAGCGCAATTTTCCAATGCAAAAGTTTCTATGAATTAAAATGTCTGCGGTTCAAAGTCTTCGGCGTTGATAATGGAGGCGCTGGAACCCGTGGCTTTAATGGCAAAGAGCTTCTTTTTTTGAGCGTATTTATCGGCCGATCCAACAACATTTATGTAGGCAACACCCCCGTAAATAATATCGTTTTGAAAGCGGGGCATGGCTGTTCGAAATAGTTTCATGCTCTTGAGAAAGTGATCCACATCTTCTACCCTGAGAGTGGTTTTGACTTCAATTACCACCGTTTCATTGCCGTTGCAGGCAATAAGATCAAACTCGGCAAGCGGTTTTCCCGGAACTTCTATATATTCTCTTCTAACCAAAGTTTTGTCTACGGTAATTCCTCTCATCTTGAGCAACCTTACCAAGTCGCCCTCCACGAGGCTCTCTATGAGCTTGCCCCACTGGGAGGTAAAGAGTTCATCGAGCTTTTTTAGCCTGCGGTCGGTTTCCTTCTCTCGACGCCGAGACTCCAGTCGAGACTCCAGTCGGGACTCTTCCATTCGGCGGTCGGTTTCCTTCATTCGACGGTCGGTTTCCTTCATTTGGCGGTCGGTTTCCTTCATTTGGCGGTCGGTTTCCTTCATTTGGCGGTCGGTTTCCTTCATTTGGCGGTCGGTTTCCTTCATTTGGCGGTCGGTTTCCTTCATTTGGCGGTCAATTTCCTTCCCTCGACGCTCAGCCTCCTTCTCTCGACGCTTAGCCTCTTGTCTGTCCTCTTCCATTCGACGGTCAATTTCCTTCCCTCGACGCTCAGCCTCCTTGTGGGACTCCCTTTGGGCCTCTGCCGTTTCTGCCATCATGTCTTTAATTTCTTGTACGGTTAGTTCTGCCATTGTCTGTCTCCTCTCATGTATAATAGCCTTTTCCGGTACTGAAATCAACTTGAAGCGTTATATATGCTCAAGATAGCGTTAAAAATAACACCTTCAGTCCAGTCTGCATCATTTACGCGAAACCGCAGGTCATACCCGGTAATTGTGCTGCCGCCGTTATCGGGCGCTGTCCATGTAGCTGGGGTTTTCAATGCGGATTTTGTCCATGTCCAGCTTGGCAAGCGCCGTATCCTCACAGAACAGCCGCAGCAGGTCGGGAATCATCAGGGGGTTCTGTAGTAGGCGATCTTAAAGGCTATGTCGTGGATGTGGCCTGTGCTCTGGGATGATTCTGCCTCAGTGTTCCCTGATTTTTTGCTGGTTTTTTTCGGGGCATTTCTCGGGACAGGCCTCTGGGATGGATCGATCCTACTGCTCGCGCTGGGAAAAGAGATAGGCGCTGCCGGAGTTGCTTACTCCGGCATTATTAGTTAACGGCGCGCCGACAATTGCGGTGTTTCCATGAATAGCAACACTGTATCCAAAGTTATCCTTCGCAGCCGCGTCGGGAGCAAGCATCTTATCATGCCGGCGCCACAGTTCATCGCTTCCTCGGGTAAAAACGTAGGCGCTGCCGGAGCTGTCTCCGGCATCATCATTCCTATATGCGCCGACAATTGCGGTGTTTCCATGAATAGCGACACTGTATCCAAAGTTATCACTCTCAGCCGCGTCAGTTGCAGTGAGTTTCGCCTGCTGGTTCCAGTCTACTTCCCCCTTAGTAAAAATGTACGCGGCTCCGGTAGCAGTTCCATTATCAAAATTTCCCGGAGCTCCGACAATTAACGTCTCTCCATCGAAGGCAACACTGGATCCAAATTCATTACTCTCGTCATGTGCGAATATGCTGCCTTGAATAGCCGTCCAAGTCGTCCCGTTCCGGCGATATGCCTGTACAGCGCCTTTACTACTTGCGCCAGGAATGCCAACCATTACCGTATTTCCATAAATAGCGACACTGTTTCCAAAATTAGCATTTGCAGCCGTGAAAAGGAATTTTTCTGTCTGGAGCCAGTTGCCAGTGCTGTTTCGGGTAAAAATGTATGCGCTTCCAGAATTTGCATTCTCCCCATTATCTGCAGACGGCACTCCGACAATTACCGTATTCCCATAAATAGCGACACTTCTTCCAAAGTTATCGCCCGTAGCCGCGTCAGTTGCAGTGAGTTTCGCCTGCTGGCTCCAGTTGCCATTGCTGTCTCGGATAAAAATGTATGCGGCGCCGGCATTTAGGGTGGTGATTGTTGGATTCATGGCGTCGCCGGTACTAGTAATAACAGTATCATATTGCGCGCCGATAATTGCCGTGCCATTAGCCTCATCAATAGCGACACTATTTCCAAAATTGGCGTTGTAAACCGCGTTAGTTGCGACAAGTTTCGCCTGCTGGCTCCAGTTGCCAGTACTCCCCTTGGTGAATATGTACGCGATACCGGAATCACCGGGGTTATTATCATCCTCGGCAAACTCCGCGCCGACAATTGCGGTATTCCCATCAATAGCGACACTGTTTCCAAATTGATCGCCCTCAGCCGCATCGGAAGCCGTAATTTCTTCCTGTAGGGGGAAGTACCATGGGGTGCCGGCTACTGCCGTAGACCAGCCGCTGGATCCCTGAGCGTTAATGGCTTGTATGCTCGCCTCGTACTCTGCGCCGTTTGTGAGCCCAGTGAAGGTGTAGCGCGCGCCGAAAATGCTGTAGCTGAGATCCGTCCATTCCACGGGTTCTTCTCCTTCTCCAACTGTTTCGCGATAGCGCAGGTTGTAGGCGCTAATGGCGTTGCCGCCGTCATCAGTAACCGTCCATGTCGCAACAAGTTCCCTATCGTTCGCTTCGAGGGTTACAACTGGCGCGCTGGGAACAGTGGCAGGCGCCAATACTGCCGATTCCGACCACGGCCCAGTTCCCTCACCGTTTATGGCGCGCGCCTGCACTTCGTACATGAGCCCGTTTGTCAGTCCGCTGCCAATGGTGTAGCGTGTGTCAGTAATACTAGGGGCAGGGGTAATGCCATCGATAATTTTCGCCCATTCAATTTCCGTCCATTCGGCATTGCCCGCATCGCGGGACTCGCGGTAGCGCAGGTCGTAGGCGGTAATGTCGCTGCCGCCAATGTCCGGCGGGGCCTTCCATGTAACAGTAAGCGCTGTGTTCTTCGCTTCAAGCGCGGGAGGGGCAGGCGCTCCGGGAACATGCGCGGGCGCCAATACCGCCGATTCCGACCATGGCCCCCCCCCCTGAGCGTTGACTGCGCGCATCTGCACTTCGTAGACAATTCCGTTTGTCAGTTCGCCAATGGTGTAGCCAGCGCCGATAATACCGTAGCTGAGCTCTGTCCACTCCGCATTTTCCGCGTTTTCTGCTGGACTTCCCTCCGCGCGGTGGCGCAGGTTGTAGGCGGTAATGTCGCTGCCGCCGTTATTGGTCGGCGGGCTCCACGTAACAGTAAGCGAATTATTCCTTGCGGCAAGCTCCGGCGCCGCCATGGCAGACGGCGCGGTTGGTTCCACTGTTGGTTCCGCAGCCGGCTCGGGTTCTGGGGTTGGTTCCGGCAGTGGGCATGTAGAAATCAATACAATACACATTGCGCTGAAAATGAAAAAGATTGTTCCTTTGTATGACGAGATTCTCATATATTTTGCATCCTAAAATGGCTAATATCGATTATTTTTCATCGACATTTCCAACTGTTCCTGCGCCTATCGGTACAATACCGGAACAGTATACCAGTTCGAAAAGCCATGCTATATGTATAGAGACCATTGCATAATCCATGGTTTTATTGATGTAGGGAAGGATGATAAAAAATTTGAGATAAAGTGATGGGATGATGCGGGAAAAACGGGGTGATAACACCATCTGAGTGCCTGCAAAGGATCGCATTTCGCTCATTTTCGACCGTTTCTCCGCTGGTTTTCGTCTTTCGGGCGTCTGTTGCCGGTCGGCTTCTGCCGTTTGTCCCGAATGCGGTCGCTAAGCCGCCCATTTTCCCTGTTTCTGCAATTCCAAAATCTTCGGTACCCGTTTCAAATTATACGCAATAGCAGACAACAGATGCTGCGTATGCGCTTTTGTTATTCCGACATAGCGGGTTCTCCCCCCGCCAAACCATTGGTGCATTCCTCCGAATGTGCGTTCTATTTTGTACCGTCCGCGCTGTATCTCTTTGTTCCTCAGTTTCTGCTCCGCGGTCAATTGCTTCTTCTTCTCACCCTTCTTCGCTCTGGCTACCTTCCACATAATGCCGTCTTTCAGCTTTCTCTTCTTCAGCGCCGCTCGGTTCTTCGTGCTTGTATATCCTTTGTCCGCCTGCACTTCTACGTTCTCATCCAATTGCCCCTTATCGAGTAGCGTTTCAAACACCGTACTGTCATGGACATTCGCCGGGGCTGGTCGGAGGCTGCGCCTCCTGCTCGCCCATGCGTCCGGGGTGGTCTCGACCGCTACCATAAGCCCATTGTCATCGGCAAGACAATGCTTCTTCGCTCCAAAATGAAATTCCCCATTCTTTTTCGTCCACCTCATATCGGTATCTACTCTGTCCGCAAACTTCTCCGGTTCCCGCTCTAAGGATTTATTATCCGATTGAGCGCATTCATCACTGTCTGTGCGATCAACGATCCCGCGGGGTTTTCTCGGACTTCTGGTAATGCTCGCATCAACTTTAACCGCTTTCTTAATCATAATCCCCCGCGTTTCAAGCTGTCGGTTTATTTCATTAAGCAGTCGGTCAAAGATTCCCGCTTTCGTCATGGCTGTGCGAAAACGGCTGAGAACACTGTGATCCGGCACATCATCTTCCACAATAAGACCGCAGAAATTCGATGCTCCCATGCTGTCATTCACCATATCTTCCACACCATAATCGCTACAAAACTTTTGCTTTGGAAAATTGTGCTTGCACAATTTCCAATAGCAAAAGTTTCAGATTCGAAATGCTTTCTCTGTGCTTAGCATTCTCCTATGCTATAGAAAGTTTTGCCTGAGGCAAAACTTCTATTGAGATCATTCCACATTCCCAATAGAAGCATTTTGAACAGCAGCAGGCCAGGGTAGGCAGCCCTGCCGACCGCGCTGCTTCCTCGGGTATCGTGTTCTGTAATAATTTCCTCAATGGGCTTCCAGTCGATAATCTGGTCAATTTTCCGATAGAAGGTGTTTTTCCGTGTACGTCTTTCCATACTGTCTGCGACAAATGACATAGTGTGCTCCTGAGATTTGATCATGGTAAGGATCATAACATATATATGAGGACTGATTACAGCCAGAAAGCAAAAAATCGAAAGAAAAATTCAAAAAAGTTCATATGGGATGTTGACACTCTGGATAAATGAACGGTACTATAATATCACCGATGAGACTGTTGCCATGCAATGATCTCGTATAGCACATTGGGAAACGAAATATCAAGAAAAAATGTGAAATGGAATAAAAACTTTTGCCTCACGCAAAATTTTTTGTTATATTTATAGAAAGTTTTGCTACTGGAAATTGCGCTTGCACAATTTTCCAATGCAAAACTTTGTTATAGACATCAGATTTTCTGAATGACAAACAAAAGGATATCATCATGATAAAACCATTAGCCCTCATCCTGCTTCTCATGGGAAGCATATTCACAATTTCTGCAACCGGCTCGCGTGAGACCTTTGACCCCCACGCAGGAACTAACAGCAGTGTGGAAGAAATAAGCGGAATTCCGCTCTCAAACCTTCCGGCAGATTTCGCGTACCCCATCCAGTACAGTCCGGAAGAATGGCGCCGACTTCTCGGCGACGATTTCCAGTACCATGTATTGCGGGAAAAGGGCACTGAGCGTCCATGGTTCAATACATACAACGATAACAAACAAAAAGGTATGTATTATTCAGCAGCTACCGGACAGCCCCTCTTCAGTTCCGAAACAAAATATGACTCCCGAACCGGATGGCCGAGCTTCTGGGAACCCATAGACCCCGAGGCAGTACATCTGCTTCCGGACTATTCCCACGGAATGCTGAGAGTTGAGGTTGTGGATAGCCTGAGCGGTTCTCATCTTGGGCATGTCTTTCCCGACGGACCCGATCCGACCGGACTCCGCTACTGTTTGAATTCGGCATCGCTCATATTTGTTCCCGAAGGCGAAGCCCCCCCTGTTATCAATGTGGATATTTGAAAAATACTCGGGCATCGGTTTTTTGTATGTCATCTTCAGTAACAGGACGGGTCAGCGCCAAGCAGGCAAGCAGATGAGGACATCCGGGAATGGAGAAATTTGTTCCGCGTATTTCGGTTCCGTCTGCGGTATGCAGCCATACATCATTCAGGCAGCGCAGCTCCATGGTACAGCTCAGCATATCTTCTCCGAGAAGTTTTATTACCGCTTCCTTTCGTGTCCAGAGGGTCATAAAGCGTCGGCGCCGATCCTGCGCGCTCCCCGCCGCATACACATAGTTCCGCTCATCATCCTGAAAAAAATACCGGAGAATGGCATTCATTGCTTCGGGCTGCAGTTCACGATGAACACTCTCAATATCGACGCCAATCTCACTGCCAATCTCATTGGCAATCTCATTGGCAATCTCATTGGCAATTTCATCGCCCTCTGCTATGGCCAGTATAACGGCATCGGAGGTAAAACTAAGATTAAAACCGGTGTATATGCTCCCGTCCGCTCGAATAAGCTTCGGCTTCCCTCTCCGGCCCTGCGCAAGGGTATCGTTAGTACCCAGCGGAGCCATATCATTCTCCCTGAAATGGACATCCAATATCCGGCGGAGAAAAATGCGGCGCCGGAAGAAATTGTCATGATCTTTTTTCCGCAGAAATTGATGGTGATGTTTCGCTTCGCTCCGGGCAGCGAACTCATGCCGGGCAGCGAACTCATTAATGAACGATTGGGGAATACAGTCTGTCAGTGAGGGGAGAAAATACATGTTCACTACATGTGTATTGCCTTGGGCATGCCCTCGGGCATTTTTTCTTTGAAACATTCCTGCATGTATAGTACTCTATTTAGGTTCCTACAACAATATTTGGGACATGGAGAAACTTTTGAATTGGAGTATTTTGTGACTACACATAATAGACGAATAGTTATTACCGGACTGGGAACAATTAATCCCCTTGGGTCTACAGTCGAAGAGTTTTGGAATAATTTATGTACAGGGAAAAGCGGAACTCGAAAAATTACCAATGTTAACATTGGCGACTACCATGTGCAGATTGCCGCTCAAACCGATATTCCCGATAATATCCGCGACTACTTCAAACAGAGAAAGATGGTAAGGCGTCTCGACCGCTACATACTCTTCGGACAGTGCGCAGGCGCTCAGGCAGTACGCGATGCGGGACTCAGCGAATATCGCTTCCCGGAGCGTATAGGAGTACTTATCGGAACCGGAGATGGCGGAGTCGGAACTCATTATCAGCAGATCAACAGAATAGCCAGCCACGGTATGTCGTCCGCAAGCCCCTTTTATGTGTCTTCTTCTGTTCCCGATACCTTAAGCGGTGTTGTGAGTATGGAAACAGGATTTACCGGCCCGAATTTTGCAATTAGTTCTGCCTGCGCCTCATCGAACCATGCCTTCGGTGTGGCATGTAATATGATTGCCTGCGATATGGCCGATGTAATACTCACCGGCGGCAGTGAAGCGCCCATTGTTGAAAATTCCTTGGCTGCCTTTGGCCAAATAGGCGCCCTCTCAACGCGAAACGATGATCCTGAAACAGCCTCCCGCCCCTTTGACCGCGACCGTGATGGTTTCGTTATAGGAGAGGGCGCCAGTGTACTATGCCTTGAAGAACTTGAACACGCAAAAAAGCGGAAGGCGCATATTTATGCGGAAATAGCGGGCTTCGGCTTCACCTCCGATGCCTACGATCTTGTTGCCCCTCATCCTGAAGGAATCGGCGCCGCTCGGGCAATGCAGGAAGCCTTAAAAATGGCACAGTTGAATACCGGCGATATTGACCTCATTAACTGCCATGGAACATCCACACAGCTGGGCGATTTGGCAGAATTTGCTGCAGTAGAACGAACCTTCGGCGACCTCACCCCGCACATTCCTGTTCACAGCACAAAAAGCATGATCGGGCACTTACTTGGAGCAGCCAGCGCCACTGAAGCAATCGCAGGCATCATGGCCTTTGAACGAAACATCATCCATCCAACCACCAATCAATTTAATCAGGATCCTGCAATAGGCTACAATGTTGTCAAGGAAACAACCGAACGGCCGATTAACACCTTTGTTTCGAATTCCTTCGGCTTCGGCGGCCACAACGCCTGTGTGATCTTCAAAAGGTTCTCGGAATAAAAATTTTGCTCCTGGAAATTGCGCACGCGCAATTTTCCAATGCAAAAACTTCGTTAAAAAATAAGTGCTTCGCCGCTGGTTACAACAGCAACCTTTCCGTTGACCAGAGCCTGCCCGATCAATGAAATGGAATATTCATCCATGAAGAGCTTTTGAGCGAGTATGTTCACGGTTACTCCCGGGTATATGGGTTCAAGGTAGTATGCCTGAGCCTTGATCAGCCGGTTCGCTATTGGTTTTGCATCGGGCGCAATGTCGGTTCGCTGCTTCGCTTCAAAATAGTTCATGCAAAGGGCAAGCTGACCGATCATTTCCATAACAAAATTACCCGGATACAGCGGCAGATCGGGAAAGTGCCCCGCAAAAACGGGATCGGAGGGGTCCATAAAGCGCTCACCGCTTATCAGCCCCTGTTCGAGATTGAGTCCGGTGAGCCTGTCCACAAAAAGAAGCGGAGAACGATGAGGAATGATTTTTTTGATAAATTCCTGAGAATAATTGAGCTTAACAGGGAGGTCTGCCGGATCGAAAAGCGGTTTTTTTCTCTTTGATCGGAGGAGGCGATCTATTGAAGCCGGATCAGACATTAGGTCTTCAGTCCCTTCACAATAACATCTTCAATGATACTGAGAGCCTCATCCATCATTTCCTTCGTAAACTGCGATGAAACAGATATACGGAAGCGCCGCAGATGAGCCGGCACCGCCGGATAATCAATGGGCTGGAGAAACAATCCGCGGAGCTGCATTTCTGCCGCAAACTGAAAGAGCTGGAGTCCGCTTGAACCAATGATAATGGGTATTACTTGGCTTTCACAGCCGCCGATATTCAGGCCAAGATCCTCTAGGTTCCGCTTCATGTAATCGGTATTTTGCCACAGTTTATCGCGAAGGGTAGAATCTCTTGTGGCAACCTCAATGGCCTTTATAAGTCCGGCTACGACAGGGGGGCTGGGCGCGCAGGAAAAATTCCATGCCGATGCATAGCCCTTGAGATAACGGATAATCCGTTCGTTGGATGCAACAAACCCGCCAACACCGCCGAAGCTCTTACTGAGCGTTCCATAGGACATGCCGATTTTGTCTTCTAAGCCGAAGTGCTCACCAATTCCGCCGCCGTTCTTGCCGAACATGAGGGTTGAATGGGCCTCATCCATATAAATGGGCGCATTGTAGGCCTCCGACAGAGGAACCATTTCAGGGAGTTTTGCAAGGGTTCCATCCATTGAGTACACACCCTCAAGGGCAATAATTTTGCGTTTGTGCTTATACTTTTCCAGCTTTTCTTCAAGACTCTTTGCATTGTTATGATCAAAAAAGTCTATTCGCGCGCCGGAGAGTGTCCCGCCGTCAATAATGCTCTTGTGGGCCTTTTCATCGAGAATTATGACATCGCCCTTACGCAGAATTCCCTGAATGGCGCCGACATTACCCCCGTAACCGGAACTGAAAATGAGCGCGGCATCCTTTGTTTTGAGCTTTGCTATTTTTTGCCCGAGTTTCTCATGAATGTCCAGAGTTCCTGAAACAATTGGCGCTCCCGATGAACTCAGTCCATATCGCTCCAACCCTTCTCTGGCAGCCTGAAGAACCTCAGGATGAGTGGACAGTCCGAGATAATTATAACTGGTCATGTTGATAATCTTGCGGCGCTTACCGTCAAGATTACTCAAAATTTCAGTTTGAGCGCTCGGAGCCTTGAGAAGTTGCTGGCTGGTGAAACTGAATGCCTGTTTGACAACAGGATCATTAATCCATTCTTCGAAATCTTCCGGAGGAGAAAGCGGATCAGGATTATCAGTAAAATGAAAATCGGCCAGATTAAAATCGGTAGCTTTATTTTTACCCATGTGAAGCCTTTCTACTCAACATACTCCATGAATTTATCGGCAAGACCATCAATGTTACCGATGTCTGCAAGTTCGGAACGGGGAATTTTAATATTCAGATCCCGCATGGAACAGCTGACTACTTCAATAATATCGAGGCTGTTTGCGCCATAATCCTTCATGGATTTGGAAATATCAATTTCATCCGTTTCAATATCATCAAGATTCTCGATAATATTCTTTTTGATCACTTCTACTACTTTATCCTTAGACATATATTCTCCTATATTTTATAAGGTTTCAGATTCGGAATGCTGAGCATTCTTTTGTTTTTCTTTCCAGGAAAGAAATCGTATCATTGTATTATCCATAAACGGCAGCCCATAGTCAATATTAATAATCTGCCCATTCATGGCATCCAGCAATCCGCTGCATAAAGAAAGAACTGCCTTCCCGCATTCCTCCGGTGTAAGAACACTATCGGCGCCGACTAAGCCCTCATTCTCAAGAAAATCGAAAAATTCTTCACCAAATATGGCATTGAAACTTTCGGTTTTCACATTACCGAAACGAATAACATTAACTTTGCTGCCTTCCGTAAAAAGGTGGGCTGCCATATATTTACCGAAAAATTCGAGAAGCGACTTTGATGCGGCTACATAATCGTATCCCGGATAGAAATGATCCGGACCGTCGCTGGAAATGCCGAGAACTCGTTTCGGATATGCGCCGAAGAGTTTTTTAATTTTTCTGGTGTATTCGATCATCGGCCAGGTAGAATAATCGAAGGTTTTGTACAATGAGCGCTTTTTATAGTTATCCAGACTGCGCATGGTTGCGGCATAGCCGACATTTGAAATAAAGATATCGACTGAAGATGCAATTTTTTTTACTTCAGTAAGAAGCCTGTCTGTGTCTTCATCTACCGAAACATCGGCTTCAAGCAGAATAGGTTCGGGAGCGCCTCGGTCAGTAAAGCCCTTCTTCACTTCATTCATATCTGCGCTGCCCCACTTGTAGGTGAGAACTGTCTGTACCCCAGCCTGCGCAAGCTGCATGGCAGAAGCAAGCCCGATACCCTTTGTTCCGCCGGTTATAAGGGCGGTCTGTCCCGATAAATCTATTGAAATCATACTATGAATATCAGCATACTATATCAGCATGAATACCGTCAATATGGTATGCTGCGATTTTCCTCTCTTTCAATACAAAGTTTTGCATTTTGCAAAACTTTGTATTATCCTTGTCCGTTTTTCTGAAATGCTCGAATTTCATCTCCGCTGAGCTTGCCCTTGCTCAAGCCCTGCCCGCCATGGCTTATCTATAAGATCTACCAACATATGTTTTGCCTCCTCAGGATTTTCCTGCCGGCTGCATGGCAAGCCGGATGCCCGGACGCGCAGGCCGAGCAACACCAATTAATGCGATCCGTTCCGCAATGTCCGCATTTCCTCATCGCTCAGCCCGGTAACATCCTGAATGTCATGGGCTGAAAATCCTTTGGAAAACATACTGCGGGCGTTTTTTCTCCGCTCCTCAATATGCCCCTCAGCGCGACCCTTTGTGATTCCCTGCTCAAGACCTTCAACACGGCCTTTCAGAATGCCTTTCTCCATGCCTTGGTTGACAAACCAATCACTCATCTGAACTTTTTTCATCATAACTTCTTCTCCTCCAGAAACTTTTGCATTGGAAAATTGTGCAGAGCACAATTTTCCAGTAGCAAAAGTTTCACATTTGGATGACTCTATGTGCTTAGCATTCTCGCATTTTGTAGAAAATTTTGCCTCAGGCAAAATTTTGTTTCGGGATTTATTTCCCTGTTGATTTTTTCAAAGCGTGTATCCAGTTTCAAGCCCTTCATATAGAGCAGAAGGTTCGGGATCATCTCGCGGGAATTCTCTGCGGGAAGCTCTTTCAGACACTTCGCAACCTTCCTCAAATCTTCATCACCTGTCTTACTGACTTTCCGCATAATATAGCACAGGCCTCCCCCTGTCAACACAACTCCGTCTGATCCCCGGGTAAACTCCTTCTCACTCATCCTATTCAAATCGACCATAACAGGCCTATTGAGAACCTTTGGCCTTGCAAGATATTTTTCCATCATTGCATACAATTTTTCCGGTATGTGTGTATGCACATCCCCTGAACTGTGGAAACTGAGATCTCCTTCCCATAGTGCTTCGCCATGATACCACAGCACCAGAACAAGAAGATCGGTCTGCGCCTGAAATGTTTTGCTGTTTATGAGGGCTCTCTGGTATTTATCGAACTGTTCGCTGACCTTCGGATCACACGCGCTTTTGTGCTCAATACGAAAGTTTTGCTACCGGAAATTGTGCTTGCACAATTTTCCAAGGCAAAACTTTCTATACCTTGAGAGAATCAAACATATAGATGAGAGAATCCTCATTGGAAAATTTTGCTTTGCAAAATTTTCAGAAGGAGAACAATTCGTAAACCGTCGAATTCCCCTTTGAGGGGAATAATGAGAATGAGATCGCAGAGTACCTCACGCCCTTTGTCAACGTAGATGGTGTTTTCGATGCGAATAGTATCTAAATCCATAATGTTAACGATGTTTTCTGGAAAAATTGTCCGTGGAATATCGGCTGCCGCCTCGGGGGTGCCATAGATACTTACAGAAACTTTTGCATTGGAAAATTGCGCTTGCGCAATTTCCAGTAGCAAAAGTTTCACATTTGGATGACTCTATGTGCTGAGCATTCTCGCATTTTGTAGAAAGTTTTGCATTGGAAAATTGTGCAGAGCACAATTTTCCAATAGCAAAACTTTGTCTTAAAAGCAATATCATGGATATTGTATCCGGCATTACTCATATATTCCTCCTGTTATATCTATAACGGGTAAAAAGTCATTTTTAATTGTGTTTTTTGAAAGAATTTTGCAAAATTTGTGAATTTTTTTTCGGGGGAAGGATCGGGAATGCGGGTTAGTGGACGGGAAGGCTGCGCGCGTATGGTTGAATTGGCCCCTGTATTATAGGGTGTATTGACGCATGCTCCCGGGAACAATGCTCCGGGCGAGGTTTTTGTTGAAGTATGAGTATATAAAGTCCCTGAATATCCGGGGATTTTCAAAAACATATTTCCAGCGTGTACCATTCCTATATATTTTCCGCTCATACTATATAGACGGGTAAAATATGAACGGTGAATATGAGAAAGTTTTTCAAAAAGTTTTATTACAGAGTTTTGCTACTGAAAATTTTGCTCTGCAAAATTTTCCAAGGCAAAACTTTCTACAAAATGAGAGTATGCTAAGCACAAAGACAGCATTCCACATGAGATATTGATCAGCCCGGACGCATGGGCGAACCGGTTGCTTGGGCGAGCAGCGCCGACCAGCCCCCGTCTCAGCAACAGTCGCATGGGCGAGCAGCGCGGAGCGCGACCAGCCCCTATCCCCAGCAACAGTCGCATGGCGCGCAGGCCGAGCGGCGCCAATTACTGCGATCCGTTCCGCACTGTTCGCATTTCCTCATCGCTCAGCCCGGTAATCCTCTGAACAGCCTCGGTCGACAACCCTTCCAAAAACATACTGCGGGCCGTTTCTCGAATGCCTTCCTGCCGACCTTTCAGAATGCCCTTCTCCATGCCCTGCTCAAGACCCTCAACACGGCCTTTCAGAATGCCTTTCTCCATACCCTGCTCAAGACCTTCAACACGGCCTTTCAGAATGCCTTTCTCCATACCCTTCGCAATGCCTTCCCTGATAAAGGGGTTGGTAATATTATATGTCCGCATACTGTTTTCTCCTCCATGGAACAGTTCCCTGTCAATTTTCTCAAACTGTTCATACAGTCCCAGATTCTTCATATATCCCAGCACACCCTCGGCCAGGCAATTAAATTCATGTGAAGACAGACCGTTCAGGAGCCGCGCAACCTCTTTCAGCCCCTCAGCATCCATCTCATTATCTCGCATTATATACCACAACGCAGTTGATGTATATCGTTTTCCATCAGAGCGCAATGCCAACTGCTTTTTGTCCATTCGCCTCAGATCGCGCACAATGTACGACACTTTCACCCTGACATCCACCGTGCCTTCGGTCATGGATTCAGAACTTTGCTTTTCATGCGAACTGTAAAATGTGAGTGGGAGGTTCCATTCATTTTTTCCGTGGTAGAGCAGCAGTATATAGATAGCATCATTTTCATTGTACACATCGCTGTTTCTGAGGGCATATTGATAGTCATCAATCTGAGTGAGAATGTGTTTGTGCTGGTAGCTTTTATGTTCAATAATAAATAGGGCCTTCCGCTCGGGGTCTGACAGGAAGGGGGCGCTGACAACGAGAGCGCAGTGAAGGTTCTTTTTTCCTGTAATGTAGCTGGGGGTTTCAATGCGGATTTTGTCTAAATCCAGCTTGGCAAGCGCCGTATCCTCACAGAACAGCCACAGCAGGTCGGGAATCATCAGGGGGGTTTTTGTAGGCGATCTTGAAGGCTATGTCGTGGATTTGTCCTGTGCTCTGGGATGATTTTTTCATACTGTTCCTCCTACATCTATAACGGGTAAAAAGTCATTTTTAACTGTGTATTTGGAAAGAGTTTTGCAAAATTTGTGAATTTTTTTCGGGGAGTCGGGAATGGGGGGGGCTGGTATGCTCTGTGTTGATATATTTTTTGCTCATACCATATAGACGGGTAAAATATAAACGGTGAATGATAAAATGAGAAAGTTTTGTAAAAAGTTTTATTACAGAGTTTTGCTACTGGAAATTGTGCTTGCACAATTTTCCAAGGCAAAACTTTCTACAAAATGAGAGTATGCTAAGCACAAAGACAGCATTCCACATGAGATATTGATCAGCCCGGACGCATGGGCGAACCGGTTGCTTGGGCGAGCAGCGCGGAGCGCGACCAGCCGTCTTGATCAAAAAATGCAGGCACGGATTTTTCCATGCCTGCCTGAGTTGAATTGCCATTTTTCAATAACCGCTACGGGTTGTGAAACTATTGGTTATACCACGTTGGAAAGGCTACATCGCCTGTTTGGCCGCGGCCCACCCTAGATCCCGAAAACATTGAGGTATCGGTTCCTGTAAATGTGCTGGGGGTATTCGTGTCCATATCCTTATCTTCGAGCGTTAAATGATCCTTCCACTCCTCAAGATCTTGATTGAATGCACTTGCATTAGCGAACATCTGCACCATATCCATTACCGAACTGACATCCCAGAGTGAGATATCGCCATTGAATGCGCTTGCAAGAGCGAACATCTGTGTCATATTCGTTACCGAGCTAACATCCCAATCCGAAATATCGCTATTGAATACATCTGCGTACTGGAACACTTGGATCATATTCGTAACCGAGCTGACATCCCAGCGTGAGATATCGCCATTGAATGCCTCTGCATTGAAGAACATACCTTCCATATTCGTAACCGAGCTGACATCCCAGCGTGAGACATCGCCATTGAATGCAATTGCTGATATGAAACTATAGGATATATCCGTTACCGATCCGACATCCCAGCCCGAGATATCGCCATTGAATACGGCTGCGTTATTGAATATCTTGTTCATATTCGTAACCAAGCTGACATCCCAGCCGGAAATATCGCCATTGAATGTGGTGTTACTCTGGAACATCTCAGACATATCCGTTACTGCCGTGGTAATAATGTAGTTGAGGTCGGCAGTATTGCCCCAAGTAGCTATCCCCGCATTTACCGCTGTTTTCAGTTCAGCGTTAGTAGGAGGACTCAGGGTAACGTAAAAATACTCGGCAAACCGTCGACCATCGCCTCCGGTTGCATTGTTGTCATATATCACATATGTTCCTGCCGTTGTATCTGCGGTAACTGTAAGCGTAATAAGTCCACTACTCGAATCAACAGTCGGTAGGGTGACCCCATTGGGCGTATCTGTGAGGGTGACCGCCGCAATGTCTCCATTAAGGACAGTGATATTGCTCGCTCCCACCGTGGTCAAAGAAATGCTGAGCTCGGTGGCAATGGGGTTATCAATATCAGCCGGAAAAATTACGACCGCTGGCGCGCCCGCGGGAAGCTGCGTTGCAAACGGAAACGGGAACATTGCGGATGCAGACCATTTGCCGCTGCCCTGCGCGTTGACGGCGCGTACCTGTAGTTGGTAGTTGGCGCCGTCTGCCGTAATGCTGTGGATTGTGTAAGGAGAGTATGATGAGAAGGCAAATTGACAGTCTTCTATCGCCCCCGTGCTACTGTGGCGTGCACAGGCAATGCCGGATCTCATGATCGTCCAATCTCCGTCATCTGTGCGATATTGCAACTCATACCCGGTAATGGGGCTGCCGCCGTTATCGGTTGGCGCAGTCCATGTGGCAATGAGCAACCCAGTGCCCGCTTCAAAGGTTGGGATAGCCGGCGCGGCAGGAACAGTGAGAGTTGCGGTAGGTGTTGCCGTGGCAGACGCCGACCAGCCGCCGGTGCCCTGTGCGTTGACGGCGCGCACCTGCACAACATAACTGAGACCGTTTGTCAGCTCGGTAATGGTATGGCTTGTGCCGGTAATACCGGAAATAATCTCCGTCCAGCCTTCGCTGCCGTCTTCCCGATAACGCAGGTGATACTCAGTAATATCGTTGTCCGTGTTGTTCTCCCCCCACCCCCAATTCCATGTAGTAGGATCAACCCACGATGCGATGAGCTGTTCGCTCCCTGATTCGAGAGTCGGAGCAGACATGGTTGGCGGCGCAATCGGCATTGGACAGCCAGAAATCAACGCAATAGCTATTGCGCAGAATGCGAAGAGAGTTACCCCCCCCCCTCTATTATATGACGTAATTTTCATATATGTTACCTCCAAGGTATTAAAAACTTTTGAATAACTCCATTATATCTGCCGGGAGTCTTTTTTCCACGCAGAAAAAATTATTCATCGGTTCTTAAGATTCAGAATACACTATTCTCCACCCTTTGTATACCCAAAACCTAAAAATCATTCTTTTTTTCATCTTTTTTCATTATTTTCCTCATTTCCGGCAGCAGTACCGCGGGCACAGCTATCCTGCTTGTCCAAGAGCGCGCTAAGATTCTGCCAAGATTGCAGCAACAGCACTTTGAACATCATAACCGGATGATATCCTTTCGCGCCCATCGAATTGTTGTTGATAGCACAGAGCATATCCCCAATTTCCTTCCAATTGATCAGTTCATACAGGCTATCGAAGCGTTTCAGCGCTTTACTTTCCTGAATACCCTGATTGATCAGCGATCCATGATGTTCTTTCCAATTATCTATCCCGCATAGAGATCATCGATGATCCGCTTTGTTTCAGGATAGGCAAAACTGATGGAATGCATCATATCTTCCTGAAGGCGGGCATCAATAAGAAGTTTTTTCTTTGCTGCGGAAAGGCTGTATTTAAGGAGCTGTACCGATTTGGGGTTTTTTTCGGCAATGTGCAGGGCAATATCACGCGCTTTGGCAAGAACTTCAGATCGGGGAATAATATAATTGATATTCGTATTTTTGAGGGCAAGTTCCCTTCCCCGGTAGCGTTTGCCGCTCAGCATCATCTCATTGGCAACATAGGGACCCACGGCTTCTCTGAGAAGGGTTGTTGTTCCCATGCCCGGAGTAAAGCCCATATTCATAAAAACTGTTCCGTAGCGGGATTCTAATGCAGCTATAATGATATCTGAACAAAGCGCAATAACGAATCCTCCCCCCATCGCATGTCCTTCCATGGCAGAAATAATGGGAAAACGACACGCGATGAGGCGTTCGGAAATGAGCAGATCCCGTACAACCAGCTTACCGCCGGCAAGCTCCATGAGCGATTCCTTATCGGCGCCGCCGGAAAATGTCGAAGTCAATCCTCGAAGAATGAGAACCCTCGGCTGTATTTCCTCAACAGCATCAAGAACAGTTAAAAAGGCAGCAACAAAGGCGTGTGAAAATACATTCTCACCCGCCACGTCATGCATATAGATGACAGCAATATCGGAATCATCCATAGCGAATGAGACCCTGCCGTATTTTGCGCACAGCTCCTGCGCGGAACGGTTTTCGTATTCTTCGGGAAGAGCTTTCATAGGATTCCTTTTGCAGCAGCGGCGGGGCTGGGGGTGGCGGGAGACAGCGCAATAGCGCTGGCTGATTTCATCGCCGCGGCGGGGTTGGGCATCGCGGCGGGGTTGGGGCTGGACAGCGCAGCAGCGCGGCCGGAAAGCGGGCCAACCGGTTTAAAGCGTTGAAACCAGGCAGGGGTCTGCCCTGAGTGAAATGCTTCAAGCCCTTCCCGTACCCGAGGCTGCCTCATATGTTCCAGCAGCGTTTGTTCGGCTTTTTTTCGGCTTTCGGAAAAATCGGCATTGAGCGTTTCGGCAAAAAATGTTTTTGCTGCTTTGAGAGCATGTGGTTCAGCTCTCATCATTGTCCGAAACATTGTGCGGAGGCATTTTTCCAAATCCGATGCAGAATATACCTGATCTAAAAATCCAAACTGCCGGGCATCTGCGGCATTGATCCGCGCCGCTGAAAGTACAAGATACCGGAAACGTTGAGGCGACATGCGGAAACCCGACATATACGGCAATACATTGTAGGGGACAAGTCCGAAGAGCACTTCGGAAAGCTCAACACTTGCCTCTTCCGTCCCAATGACAATATCGCAGGCGGCGGCAAGACCCACCCCGCCGGCCTTTACAGGGCCTTCAAGTAAGGCGACAACAGGTTTTGGCGCATTCATAATGGCAGATAAAAGTTCAGAATACAGGGTAACTCCTCGTGAACGCTCTGCTTCGTTTTTTTCTCGCGCGGAGGATGGGGGCGACGCAGAGGGAGCGGGCGGGGGCGGAGCTGCGGAGGATGGGGGGGGCGCTGGGGGAGCGGGCGGCGCAGCGGAGGCCTCAGTTTCAAGGCTCACTTCCAGTCCTTCAAGGTCCATTCCAAGGCAGAAGGACTCTTCACCGGAGCGAATCATGAGGATTTTCGCTTCTTCATCTTCTATTCCACGGGAAAGGGCAGCTTCCATTTCAGAGAGGCTGAGCGGATTGAGCCGGTTACCCCTCCCATCGGCACAATGGATGATGCCGAGCCCTGAATCGCAATGGTAGCGTACTTTTTTGCGCGTATCATGTGCTGGATGAGGCGCTGGATCAGGCATGCTCATATCTTCGATACCAATCTTTCACTTCCTTCAGCACAAGCAGACCGCTTCCCTCGTAATGGGTTTTGTACCAATTATTCAGAATAGAAAGATCGGGGGTGAAGTTCGGATTTTCGACATAGGTGTCGCGAAGTTTTTCCACCGATTCATATTCCGCAACAGTACATTTACGGCGCGTGTCGAGTTTCGCGTCAATTTTCATTTTGCCAAGCTCGGCGCGGGCTCCCGGGAGTATTCGACCTGAATAAAATTCACCAATGGCGCCTGAGCCATAGGCAAAGAGCGCAATATCCTTACCCTCCACATCGGGGGCATGGTTCACCAGAGCGGCCAGACAGGTAAGGTTTGATGTGCCATAGGTGGAGCCTACTCGCTTGCTGTATGCCAGCGCGGGAATAACTCGTTTCTCAAAGTCGGCCCGTAAATCTGCCTTGTTTTTTGGTGAATGCAGGCGGGTGAGTGTTCGGTGCGCTTGGAAGGATATGCCCGGAAAGGGGGTGTGGTACACGAAATAGGAAAAATCCTTGTCAAAATCTACCTTACCGCCGACCTGTTCCATATAATGCTCATAGGAACCTTCAGCCGCATCCATGTATGAAAAGAGACTCACTTCGTTATTGCCGACTTCCGCAAGAGCAGAGGGACGAAAGGTATCATATACATCTGTTGTCCAAGTTCCCTTCCTGTCGAGATAATATTCGATAATTTTGGGAGTATCGGAAACCAGAGCTGCTGCCGCGCAGCCGCCCATAACAAACTCCTGAACAGTATTCAGATGCTGCCGTGAGAAATCTGAGGCAATAACCAGAGCTTTTTTTCCCTTATTCAGACCGGAAGCAATCCAGTTTAAGGCAGTATCAAGAGCTGCAACCCCGCTGTAACAGGCAAATTTTGTTTCATAATTACGGACCTGAGGGTTCAAGCCCAGGGCGCTATGGACATTGGTCGATATCGGTTTTCCAAAATCAACTGAACCCTCGGTTCCGACAATGAGCATGCCAATGTCATCAATATCTTCCTTACTGAGCATGGACATGGCAGCATTGGCAGCCATGGTTACCGTGTCTTCCCATGGCGGATTCAGACTTCGAGATTCAATAAGAAAATCTTTTTTAATCTGTTCAGGATCCTTTCCCCGAACTCTTGCCAACTCTCCCTGATCTAAAAACATAGACGTACCATATACATTTAGTTTTTCAATACCAATTGATCGCATAAAAATTCCTCCATTCATGGCGCATAGGTAAAGGCGCCTGATATCCGTATATTTTCTCCCGATATAAATCCTGCCTCATCCGAACACAAAAAATATACTGCCGCAGCTATTTCCTCGCCTGTCCCGACCCTCTTTGCGGGGCAGTGTTCAAGCCAGTATTTGCTCAGATATTCATTCATGTGTTCGTTTGTCATGGATGTCGGCACGAAACCAACGGTAACAATGTTTGAGGTAATGCCCTTCTTGCCGTACTCCTTTGCAAGAGTCATACTCAAACCCTGAAGCCCCGATTTTGCAGTCGCATAATTTATCTGACCGCTGCTGCCCTCAGCAGAAAGGCTCGACATGTGAATGAACGATCCCTTTTTCTGGCTCAGAAAATGAAACAGAAAGGCCCGTGAAACCAGAAAGGGCGCGGTAAGATTCACCGACAGAACTTCATTCCAGTCCTCATTACTCATGAGCGCCGCCACATTATCTCTGACAGTCGCGGCATTATTCACAACCGCCCGCACATCGGGAAAGTCGGCAATAACCTGATCACACACTGTTTCAATATCCTTTTCTTCTTTCATATCAAGCTGATATGAACCGACTTTTATATCTGAGTCGATTTCTGCCGCCATTTTCAGTGTTTCGTCTGCCGCCGCTTTATTCGATGCATAGGTAAATGCCGCATTCCACCCTTCCTTTACAAAGCGGAGTACAATAAAACGGCCAAGGCCGCGGGAACCGCCGGTAACAAAAATAGTGCTCATACTCCATCCCACTTTTTAATGAGGCTGCAGCAATTAAGGCCGCCGAAACCAAATGAATTTTTAAGCATATGCGTTACGTTCCAATTGACAGGCCCGTCCGCGCATACATCGAAATCAATTTCAGGATCCTTTTCTTCTACGTTTATTGTTGGATGTAAACGATTGTTATTCATCTGCATGATTCCGCCAATAGTTTCAACAAGGGGGCTGGCCCAGCAGGTATGTCCAAGCATCGACTTCGGCGCATTAATTTTCATGTTCTTTGAATGTTCACCAAAGACCGATTTCAACGCTGCCACTTCCTGTCTGTCGCCCGCCGGAGTTCCTGTCGCGTGGCAATTAACATATTCAACCTGCTCGGGGCGGACACCCGCGTCATCGAGGACTTTCTGCATAACCCAGGCCTGATATTCGGCTCCGGGCATTGGGAGATGGTTCGCATTGGCATTTGCGCGGACTGCAAGAATTTCTCCGTAAATTTTTGCCCCTCTCGCAACAGCCGATTCAAGGGTTTCAACAATCAGAGTTGCCGATCCATGACTGTACACAAATCCGTTTCTTTTCATGTCGAAGGGACGGCTGGCCTTCTCAGGTGTTTTGTTAAGTTCCGGGTCCATGACAACGGAATTAATAATAACAGAAGCTTGAATATCCGGTTCAGCGACATCGAATAGAGCGCCGGTAACAACTGCCCTTTCAACTTCGCCTATGCGTATGTCGCGAACAGCGTCCCGCAGAGCCAGATTCCCACTCGCGCAGGCGCCGCCAATGGTATAACAGGGGCCATGCACCTGCAGAACCTCAGAAATGAGCGCTGGTATGTTATTATCAATGGCTTCAACAGAACAGAGCGGATCCATATATTCCGGTTCTTCTTCAAACTGCCTTCCAAGGGCGTGAATGTAGCGGGAATTCAGATTATGACCGGCAACTACGACCATAGTCATGTAGGGATCAATGCTCTCCTTTTCCAGTCCGGCATTGAGCCAAGCATTTTGGGCGGTAAGCACCGACATTCGCGCTGAGAATGTCGCATACTTGAATAAGCGCCGGACGCGCTTAAATTTTTCCAGACCGATGTGATCCTTAATACGCTCAAGCGCCGCTTTTGTATCATAATCTCCGAGATCACCGCCAATTTTGTTTTCACATTGGGAAAGGTCAAGCGATTTCCATTCTTTTACACCTGACTTACCCGCAAGGAGGTTCTGAAAATACTCCTCAACCGTATCTCCCAGAGGATTGATGGTGGCCATGCCGGTAATTACAACTCGTGTATTCATAGTAACTCCAATATATACATTACCTTACAAGTTCCTGTATGGCTCCGAGGGTTCCGGCTGGTTTTGCCCGTAATCCTTTATAAAAGGATTTCCATAAACCACTGAGTACCTTACCGGGGCCAACTTCCAATACTATATCATGTTCTTTACCTGTTATAATTTTTTCATCTAAAAGATACTGCTCAGATGCTACCCATTGTACCATAGATACAATCTGTTCACCCGCGCGTTTTTTGGCCTCGGAGGCATTCTCAAGGGGCCGCGCTGTTACATTTGAAATGAGCGGAATACGGGGGTCATTGAAGGGAAACCCTGCAATGCGCTTTTCAAATTCTTTTCGGGCATCTTCCAGAAGAGGAGAGTGAAAGGGTCCGCTTACTCTCAGGCGCACAACCTTCATGGCGCCCGCTTCGGTGAGGGCTTCTTCGGCTTTTTCAAGCCCTTCGGCCGTTCCCGCAAGAACAATTTGGGTTGGGGAGCTGTAGTTTGCAATGAAAACGGAGGAAATGGGCTCAACACAGTCCCGGACTTCTTCAAAAGAAAGACCAAGTACCGCCGTCATGCCGGAGGGACCCTCGGGAGTATCTGCCTGACGGGCTCCTTTTTCCATGAGTTCACCGCGGATGGCAACCACTCGGAAGAGTGTCTCGGTATCCAAAACGCCTGCCTCATGCAGCGCTGCATATTCACCAACTGAAAAGCCAAGGACAGCGGCAGGTTTCAGTCCCCGTTCACGCAGAAGTGCCGCCGCAGAAATGTTAACAAGGCTTATTGCTGCCTGAGTATTATCGGTCGACTTCAGATCATCCTCTGTGCCGTTGAACAGCAGATCGGCCATATCTTTCCGCAACACCGCGTTGGCGACTGCGAAGAGCTTCCGCACCGTCTCACTGTGCTCATACATATCCTTTGCCATGCCCGGATACTGGGCACCCTGACCGGGAAATAAAAATACTGTGCTCATGTCAATTCCTTTTCATAGAAAAAACTTTTTCATACATTCTGTGTGTGCGATAGTGTTCTGCTCCCCAATTTTCCAGAAGATTACGCAACGCGGTATTTTCTTCAAGAATCCAGCTGAATTCAGCAGAATTGTATCCCTTTCCTTCGCCCTTTGTGTAGAGTTCATAAATGAAAGCAGCATCAATACCTTTATTGTGATATTCCCTGCGAACCCCGAAGGCCGCAATGCGCAACTGCTGTGCTCTGCTCTTTGCCCTGAGAAGTTTGAAAACCCCGAAGGGGAGGAGCCTGCCGTTCAGAGTACGAAGTGTGTCGTTCAAATTGGGGATGGGAAAGGCAAAACCAACCGGAACATTATCAACATAGGCAAAGAGCGTAACTTCAGGATCAAGTACGAGTTTGAGATTTTTTGCGAGCTGTCTGAATTCTTCTTTATTCCACGGGACATAGCCCCAGTTCTCCGCCCAGGCCTCATTCCATATTTCCCGCACAACATCCACCATACTATCCCATTCCTTCATACGTGTCCGCCGTATTTCGACATTGTTCCGCTTGAGGGCTATTTTTGTAACACGGATAATCTTTTCACTCAGCCTGAGGCGGGTATCCATTCTGTATGAATACAGATCCGCAGCCTTGCGATATCCCGCATCCGCATAAAAACTGCCATAGTATGGCGGTGAATAGGGCATTTCAATAACGGGGGGAATTTCAAAACTATCAATTTGGTTGCCGATCGATCCATTAATATTTCCATTGACCGGCCCAATAACACGCTTCATGCCCCGTTTGCGGAGCCAGATTTCAGCCTGCGAAAAGAGGGCTGCCGCAACCTGCGCATCGTCAATGCACTCAAAGAAGCCGACAAATCCGGTTCCTGCCTGCTGATGCGCGCAATAATCAGCATCTACCATGGCAGCAATTCTCCCAACGACACTGCCATGTTTGCCGCCATTTTTGCTGCCATGTTTGCTGGCAAGAAATACCTGAAGCTCCGCGTGCTCATAGAATCCATTATGTGCGCGGTCAAAAATGTGCTTAATATCCATATTAAGCGGGGGCACCCAGGCATTATAGACCCTCCTCTGCCCCCGATATACCAGATAGGGAAGTTCAATAAACTGTTTAATGTCGTTTTTTGATTCTAGGGGATAGATATCTACCATTGTCTCTCCAAACAAAGCTTATTACTGAGAATTGTACTCAGCATAATAGTACTTTATTAAAATTGCAATATGGTAGGGATAGGTCTGGGTGAATTCAATTCCCGGTAAATGGTCGTATTGGTGGATTTTTCTTATACTCGCTATATCGCAGAAGTCGGGAAGGCGGCGCGCTTATGGTTGCATTGACCGTAAGATTGAAATTGTGCTTGACGCACAGTTTCTCAATGAGTAAAATACTCAGGAATTCTGTGATGTGTTGATGATTGCAGATCCTAAATGTGTATGAGAGTTCCACCAATGGTCTGAAAAAACCTTGTTGAGGAAGTTCTGCCTTAGTAGATTTTATGATTGACAGATTTTTTGAGCACCAATATACTTTTAGCTTATGAGACAGTTGCAACGATCTCAAATTCCTCAATTTTGTACGACCCTAGGAGTATTACAATGACTCTTCACACAAAAAACGCTTTCAAAGTGTTTGTTCTGGTTGTTTTCATAACAATTCTTGTAGCCTGTCCGTCTGTAATAGACAACCCAGTTGCTGTAATGGACAACCCAGTTGCCTCTGCGGCAGATATCATTCTTGGTACTGGCGCTAATCATCCGTATGGTATTTGGACTGACGGTACGACAATGTGGGTGGTCAATTTCTTTGATTATACTATTTATGCCTACGATCTGAACAGCAAGGAACGTGATTTGGAAAAAGATATTGATCTTACTGCCGGGAATTTGAACCCTCGCGGTATATGGTCTAACGGTACAACAATGTGGGTAAGCGATGACACCAATAACATGGGAAAAATCTATGCCTACAACATGAGCAACAGTGCCCGCGTTCCGTCTGAGGATTTTAACACACTCAGCGAAGCAGGGAACAATGCGCCCTCCGACATGTGGTCTGACGGTACGACAATGTGGGTAGCTGATAGGAGCGATGTCAAAATTTATGCCTACAACATGAGCGACAAGACCTACGATCCGTCTAAGGATTTCGATACATTCGATGCCACTCAGATTTTTCTTCAGGGAATTTGGTCTGACGGCAGAACGCTATGGGTGGGGGGATCCCGAAAAATTTATGGCTACGATCTGAGCGGTAATCGTGCTACGAATGAAGATTTTAATGTGCTTGCTGACGATAACTATTGGCCGAGTAGTATTTATTCCGATGGCACAACAATGTGGGTACTTGATAGGAGCGATGTCAAAATTTATGCCTACAATATGGACGACAAAACCCATGACGCTGCCAATGATTTTGAAACTGCTACAGGAAGTCCTTCCTCTGAAGGTATATGGTCGGACGGCACAACGATGTGGGTGGCAGATTCTGGTCGCGGCAAAATCTATGCCTACGATATCTCCAGCGGGCTTCTTGATCCGGCTAAGGATTTTAACACACTTTCTGAATCAGGGAACAAGTATCCTAGCGGTATATGGTCTGACGGCACAACAATGTGGGTAGCCGATTGGTGGGGTAGAAAAATTTATGCCTACAACATGGACGATACATCTCGCGATTCTTCTAAGGATTTTGACACACTTTCTGAAGCCGAGAACGATAATCCTGCGGGAATTTGGTCTGACGGCACAACAATGTGGGTAGCCGATCAGAGGGATGAAAAAATTTATGCCTACAACATGGACGACAAAACCCGTGACGCTGCCAAAGATTTTGATTCCGATGCCCTTGGAATTGACTGGTTGAATTACCCTCAGGGTATATGGTCGAATGGTACAACACTATGGGTAGTTGATCCTAATGACACTATCTATGCATATAATTTACGCGATAAGACCCGTGACGCTGCCAAAGATTTTGATTCAGTAACCTATAGAAATACAGAAAATGGTAACGCTGACTATATCTGGTCGGACGGTACAATAATGTGGGTAACTGATGAGAGGGATAGAAAAATCTATGCCTACAACCTATCGACCCGCTCGCGTCCGGCGCAGTAACGCAGATGCATCCCCGCGGCTACGCGTTGCGGGGAACTTTTCCCACCACATTGACCCTTTTGATATTTTCAGGTAGATTTTCAAAAGACAGATATGCGATGGGAATGTCTGTACAAAAAAATTGAGGAGATTAACTTTATGAAAAAAGTTACTGCCATTTTTATAGTTGTTGTCGCGATAACTCTGTTAGCAGGGTGTCCGATGCCGGAGACGGATGTTTCTCCCTTAGTGGGGACGTGGACTTATCAATCACCAGATGATGTTACAGTGACTGGTACTATAACATTCACCGATACTACCTTCACACAAACTCAGGATCAGATTACGTTGATTTGCGATTACACGGATAACGGGGACTCGGTTACAACAAGTAATTGTAAATTCGGAAACGTAGAAGGTACTTTTGAGTATACATGGCCTTTTGAGTATACATTTGGGTATTTCATTGATGGAAATACTTTAGTGTTTGGCATTGCCTATACCCGGAAGAAGGGAGAAAATTCCCTTGTGGGGGTTTGGGAAAACGTTTTTACTTTATCAGCAGAATATGGGGAAGTGACTTTCACGAGTACTACCACTATCACTTTAGAATTCGCCGCCGATAATACCTTCACAGAAACGGCGGTTCAGATTTTGGGTGATACATTCACTACTACAACTACTTGCAATTACATGAATAACGGGAACACGGTTACGTTAAGTAATTGTACAAAAGAAGGAAGTATTGGAAGCTTGAGCAATGGAACATATCAGTATGCCATTAGTGGCAATACTTTAGTGATTGGTAATGCCTATATCCGGCAATAGTAGTCAACCATTTTTTTGACAACATTATGCCCCGCCCTTCGTTCTTGCTTGCCCATGCGGGAACGGGCGGGGGGTTCCTTGGCATATCCACTTTGAAAGAAGAAAAATTGATGAGAGATAATAACATGGATGGCACATGAGCAAACTGAAAAATCTTTATAAGAATCTAATTGATAACAAGAAATCCGAATTTGATAACTGGCATCACAACTTTTATGAATTTTTTGATGATGTCCGACAAATGCGTGAACGAATTAAAGCGGGGGATGGCTTGTCTCCTGAAAAAGATGAGTGTTTTCTGTGGAGACTTCTTGGTAAGAAGTCCAACGGAATTGCTGATGGAGGACAATCCAATCTGGAAGATGAAAAATTTCAGTTGTTCATTAGAAATGCTGATTTTATATCGTCACTCGAACAGCTTATCCTTGATCCCTGCAAAGATAACTACCGAAAATTTGGTGAAATATGGACGAAACAAGCAAGGTCTGCCGGATTCAGAAGAAATCCGCTTCTTGTTAACCGTGTGGCAGCAGCCTGCACTCATAAGGTATCCACAACAGTTTTTGAGAACGCATTTAATCAGGTTTTCGACTGGCTTATTAATAAAAAAATTATTCCGAAATATTACAAAGAATCGGACTGGTTTTCAAAAAACATTTTCTTAATGGAAATCATCAACACTGAGTTCAAAAATGAGATTCAGAACAAGACAACAGATGAATTTTATCTGCGACATTTTGTTTGGGAATTACAGTTACATAAGGCGTCAAACAACGTGCTTACCCTGTCCGACTTGGCTACCTCGAATAATTCTGCCATATTACGAAAACGGAATACAATAGAGAAACTTTTGCATTTTGCAAAAATTTCTTGGAGATTTATCAGATATGGAAAATAGAGAAGTATTGCAGATACTGGAGCGCGGTGAGGACAAACCTTATGTATGCCGAAGAGCGTCCTATCCGCAGATCGACCATAAACGATATTGATGTGACTCTTTTCAGTACCTTCTTCCAGAATGAGTTTAAGGAAAGCGTTGATGAGCAGGGAATTCCGCTCATCAAAATTCTTGAGAACATGAATCTGGCTGAAAATGAAGAATTGACCTGCTCGCATTGAAATAATAAGCCCCGGGCATCTGCCGAACAACCTCACCATAGAAAATATTAAGGCGGGCAATTCAAACATGAGAAACCCGACCCTCGCATCTTATGCCACCAAACTGCTCCCCTACCGTGGTCTGGGCAGCGGAATTCGGCGGGCATTACGGGCGCACAAAAATATCGATTTTATTGATGATCGCGATGGCAATGTATTCACCTGCATTATTAAACGGGTCGCGGTATGACTGGATAGAAATGTGCTGGAGATTTTCGGGCAATGAGCATGAGTCTGCGCTGCGGCAGCATGCCATGCTGGTGAATTGCCGCCTGTATGTTCAGAAGTCGCTGCCGGGCTTCATGAAGGAATTCAGAACAGCCGGGCGCGTCTGCGAGCCGTACAAGGGAGGCCGCAAAATAATTGCAGCGCGCCTGCCCGTCCGCATCAGCATCAGCATTATCTTCCGCATGAGCCTCCGCTTCATTGACTACGGCGCAGGCTTCAATGGCATATCCGCGCTCCGTGAGAATGTTAGCAAGCAGGGTGCGCAATGTTCGGGCGCAAAAGCTGTAACTGTGGTTTATGCCGTGCCGGGTATCAATTTCGGACTTCAGGTTATGGAGCATGATAGCGGCC